>JANQQU010000035.1 GCA_028284905.1 Calditrichia bacterium | reverse complement strand
TAGGCTTTAGGCTTTAGGCTTTAGGCTTTAGGCTTTAGGCTTTAGGCTTTAGGCTTTAGGCTTTAGGCTTTAGGCTTTAGGCTTTAGGCTTTAGAAATTATGAGAAGAATTGAAAACAGGGAATATTTATGAAAATTTTTCAGAATAGACTGAATCAACCTTTTACTTATACATTTCTTATTTGCTGGATTATTCTTGGCTTTTCCGCGCTGTTCGCCCAGAAAATTGCGGTTAGTGGAGAAATGGTTTATACTGCTGCTGGTGATCCGATCAGCAATGGTGTTGTTTTGATTAAAGATGGCAAGATTGAAAAAGTTGGATCGGCTGCGGATATTTCTGTTGGCGACGACTATCAGCAGCTCTCCGCGAAGGTTGTCACCCCGGGTTTTATCGATGCCCACTCTGTCGTCGGCCTGGCCGGCTATTTCAATCAGCCCCACGATCAGGATCAGCTGGATAAATCCAAGGCGATCCAGCCGCAACTACGCGCCCTGGATGCTTATAATCCCCGGGAAGCACTGGTCACCTGGTTACGTGAACATGGCGTCACCACATTACATACCGGACAAGCACCCGGCGCAGTGATTAGTGGTCAATCCGTGCTGGTAAAAACAGCCGGGGAGACCGTCGATGAAGCGCTGGTTGCCGCCCCCCAGATGCTCACCGCCACTTTAGGAGCATCCGTATCGCGAAATTACAAATCCCCCGGCACTCGCGCGAAAAGCGTCGCAATGCTGCGCGCCGCTTTATTGAAGGCGCAACGCTACGCAAAAAAAGCAGCGAATAAAGATACCGACAAACGCCCCGGCCGGGATTTAAAGGCAGAAGCCATGGCCCAGGTACTGGCTGGTGAAGTGCCGCTATTAATCACTGCCCAGCGTTCAGTGGAAATAATGACTGCGCTGCGCCTTGCAAAAGAGTTTGGTTTCAAACTGGTTCTCGACGGCGCTGCTGAAGCCTATCTGGTGCTGGATGAAATTAAAGCTGCCGGCGTGCCGGTGATCGTGCATCCGACAATGGTTCGTAATTATGGCGACACTAAGAATGCCAGCTACGAAACCGCGGCGCAACTTCAGGAAGCCGGTATTCTCTTCGCCTTTCAAAGCGGCTATGAAAGCTATGTGCCGAAGACTCGCGTGGTCAATTATGAAGCAGCAATCGCCGCAGCCAATGGCCTCGCTTTTAATGACGCGCTGGCGGCCCTGACCATCAACTCGGCAAAAATTCTTGGCATCGATCAACGCACTGGTTCCCTGGAAAAGGGCAAAGACGCTGACGTGGTTTTATTCGACGGCGACCCCTTCGAATACGTCACCCATGTCGAAGCAGTATTGATCGACGGAAAAATCGTGCATCAAAAATAAAAACGATATAGTTTATTCTGTTAGCCACGGATGCTCACTGATATTCACAGATAGATAATGATATATTTTGTTTTTTATCTGTGGAGATCAGCGAGCATCCGTGGCTGATTTTCATTAGATCTTTATACCGATTTCAAAAAAATCCTGTTTCCCTACCTTCCCCGGAATTATATTAAAGTTTGTTTTACACGGCAGAATAGCCGGCCGCCGATATATTTGCTTAATAATTCAGGAGCAACATGTTTAAATCTCTGAAATACCTGTTACCCTACATAGCCCGCTATAAAAAAAAATATATTGCCGGCGTCTTTTTCGTCCTGATGACCAATTTATTTCGTATTTCCAATCCGAAGGTTATCCAAAATGCGATCGATTATTTGAAAGACACCTTCAATTTGACCGACCTCGCGTTTTATGCCTCGCTGCTGGTGCTAATAGCAATTTGTGAAGGCACTTTTTCTTTTATGATGCGCCGTAGTATGATCGTCGCATCGCGGGAAATCGAAAACGATATGCGCAATGATTTCTTCCGGAAGCTCACGGAAATGTCACCCGGCTATTATCAAAGTATTTCCACCGGGGATATCATGTCCCGCGCCACCAACGACCTCTCCGCCGTGCGCATGCTGGTCGGTCCGGGTATCGCATATTCC
This sequence comes from Calditrichia bacterium, assembly GCA_028284905.1. Classification (GTDB taxonomy): domain Bacteria; phylum Calditrichota; class Calditrichia; order RBG-13-44-9; family J075; genus JACKAP01. Next base: position 174,175 of record JANQQU010000035.1, on the reverse strand, counting down.
ACCAATACGGTTTTTGCTTTTCTGTTTGTCATTCCGATGATGATACTGATCAGTCCGCGTTTAACGATGTACACTTTAATCCCTTTTCCAGTGATCGCTATTCTGGTGAATCGATTCGGGAAAGCCATCTACAAACGATTTGAGCGGATTCAATCGCAGTTTTCCATTCTCAGCACGATTGCCCAGGAAAATCTTTCCGGGAATACCATGGTAAAGTGGTATGTGCGGGAATCTCATGAAATCGAACAGTTTAATCAGGCCAGTCAGGAGTATCTAAAACGAAATGTTGACCACGCAAAAGTGCAGGCGGCCTTCCATCCTTCCATGGTCTTAACCGTTGGTGTTGCGGTTGCATTAGTCATCTTGATCGGTGGGCAGCAGGTTATTGCCGGCACAATCTCGCTGGGAGAATTTACCGCGTTTATTCTCTATGCCAATATTTTAATCTGGCCATTTATCGCCCTTGGCTGGGTCATCGGATTGCTGCAGCAGGGTACTGCTTCGATGGAACGGATGCAGACTATCTATGATGCGATCCCGGAAATTCTCGATCCTCCCGATGCGCAAACGCCGAAAAAAATTCGCGGTGATATTCAATTCCAAGCACTCAATTTTAGCTATGAGAATGAAATTCCTGTCCTGGAAGATATCAATTTGCACATCCAACCCCGACAGACTGTCGGTATTATCGGTCCCACCGGTTCCGGGAAAAGTACCTTGATAAAGCTGATCCCTCATTTTTATCCGGTCGGCGAAAAAATGCTCACTGTCGATGGCATCGACGTCAATCAACTTTCTTTGAAATCACTGCGGAAACACATCGGCTATGTGCCGCAGGAGACCTTTCTTTTCTCAGCAACCATCAAGGAGAATATCGCTTACGGGAAACCGGATGCCACTGACGAGGAAATACAGTGGGCCGCAAAAATGGCTGATATCCATGATCAAATTATCGATTTTCCTTTTCAGTATGATACCATCCTTGGCGAGAAAGGGATCAACCTTAGTGGCGGGCAGAAACAGCGGGTATCGATTGCCAGGGCAATTTTATGCAAACCGGCAATCTTTTTACTTGACGATGCCTTCTCCGCGCTGGACACTCAAACGGAATCCCGCATACTGGGCAATTTACAGGAGTTCCTCCCGGACCGCACAGTAATCCTGGTATCTCACCGGGTATCGACTTTGCAGAATGCCGATCAGATTATTGTTTTGGAAGAAGGGCGAATCACCCAAAAAGGCACACATAAAGTGCTGGTTAAGCAGGATGGCCTTTACGCCTGGATTCATCAAAAGCAATTACTGGAAGAAGAATTGGCCGGCGTGGAGTAAAAGATTTAGTGATAGTAGCAGTGGCAGTGACAATAAAAAACAAATTTGATAACTGATAACTGATTACTGACAACTGATCACTGATTACTGTTAACTGACAACTGCCACTACAATTATGCCGGGCGATAAATCTGAATATCAACCACCTCACCTCCGCAAAACTCGATCACTCTCTCGGCATAAATGTTACTTTGCATATTCAAACGCCCTTGATCATAATCCAGTGGAGCGAAGATACCTAAAAAGGCGTGTTTGGTTTTCGTACTGATAGCTGTTCGCTGAGAATCGGTCATCGGGGAACCGAAAGCGCCGTTATCATCTGCAAGCAGATAACGATTTTCCAGATTGATTTCCCGGTTATTGAGCGCCAGATAGCCATCACCAGCCTCCCCGATCCGAATGGTCACATCTCCATTAATTTTCTCTGCATCGTACACACAGATCGGTAAGAGAAAATCCAACGAACACCAATTACTCACATCCACCAAGGTATTAATGATGTATAAATCCTTTTTCTTCAAGGCCCGCTGTAATAATGCTTCCGAAGAGGGGCGACGGCGGGTCGGCTCGATACCGATGGCCCGGAAAAATTTACGCGCTGCCTGTACACCTTCGACCTTGGATACAGCAGTATATTCGTAGCGTTCCCGATACTCTGCCGCGCAGGCCACCAGCTTTTCGTACGCAGCATTGTTTCTGACCACAGTCAAGCCTTTCATCTCAATTACTGCCAGCTGTACCGGTAAATTTGCTCCCATCTGCCACATGTTCTTTTCCTCTTTGTTAAGGCTATTTCCTTGAGATTGTTTTCGCGAAACTGAGTTTCGCCGATAACTGCGTTCCCAACCCGGCCTTCCGGGATGGGAACGAGTAAACGAGGGAAACGAGTAAAGTCTTACTGGTCTCAAATAAAAAAGGTGCCGACAGTATGAACTGCCGGCACCTGAGTTTTTATAAAAACCGAATGATAATTTACGAAATCATCGGGTTTAATTTCTCCGGATCGACACCGAGATCTTTAATCGCTTTTGCAACCACTTTGCGATCCAGTTTGCCTTGTTGAGAAAGTTGATAGAGTACCGCAACAACTGTGGACTCTGCATCTACCTCGAAGAAGCGGCGTAGTGCCTCGCGGGTTTCACTGCGGCCGAAGCCATCAGTACCCAGCGAATAGATGCCGCCCGGTACCCAGCGGGAAAGACGGTCGGACATGGTCTTCATGTAATCAGAAACTGCGATGACCGGGCCTTCTTCCTTTTCCATCAGCTCAGTGATATACGGCTTCTTCGCTTTCTTGGTGGGATGGAGCATATTCCAGCGCTCTGCATCCATCGCATCGCGATAGACTTCGTTAAAGCTGGTCGCGCTCCATACATCCGCAGCAATATCATATTTTTCCGCGAGGATTTCCTGCGCCCGCAGTGCTTCCCGTAAAATAGTACCGCTACCGAGAATATGTGCCTTCAGGCGCTCTTTCCGCTTGCCTTTTTCTTTCTTGGGCATTTCGGAGAACTTGTAGAGTCCTCTCAGGATGCCTTCTTCAGCACCTTTCGGCATTGCCGGCATGGTATAATTTTCATTACAAACGGTAATGTAGTAGAAAATGTCTTCACGTTCATGATACATCCGGCGCATACCGTCCTGCAGAATTACGGCAATTTCGTATGCCCAGGCAGGATCGTAGGTAATACAGTTCGGAATGGTGCTCGCCAATACATGGCTGTGACCATCCTGATGTTGCAAACCTTCTCCGTTCAGGGTTGTTCTACCGGCAGTACCACCGACAAGGAAACCACGGCCACGCTGGTCGCCAAACGCCCAGGCCAAATCGCCAATTCGCTGGAAACCGAACATGGAGTAATAGATGAAAAATGGAATCATATCCACGCCATAGTTGGCATGGGCGGTACCGGCGGCGGTGAATGAGGACATACCACCCGCTTCGGTAATTCCTTCTTCGAGAATCTGACCGTTCGCTGCTTCGCGGTAATAGAGTAATGAATCGGCATCAACCGGCTCGTAGAGCTGACCGGTATGCGCGTAAATACCAACCTGGCGGAAGAGGAACTCCATACCAAAGGTACGGGCTTCGTCCGGAACAATCGGCACCACTCGCTTACCAATTTTCGGATGTTTGATAATCTGGGATAGCATCCGCACAAATGCCATAGTTGTGGAAACTTCACGATCGCTGCCGCCGACAAAGTCGTTGAAATAGTGCAGATCCGGTACGTCCAGCGCTTCGGTGAGCACCTTGCGCTGCGGTACGAAACCGTTCAGTTTGCTACGCTGATCTTTCAGGTATTGGATTTCCGGACTCTTGTCATCCGGACGATAGAACGGATATTCGGAAATTTTCTCGTCGCTCACCGGGATGTCAAAGCGATCGCGGAAGTGACGCATTTCCGCCTGGTTCAATTTTTTCTGCTGGTGGGTAATATTTTTACCTTCACCGGCTTCACCCATACCGTATCCCTTGATGGTCCGGGCCAGAATAACTGTCGGAGAACCGGTGTGTTCAATCGCTTGTTTATAGGCAGTGTAAACCTTCACCGGATCATGACCGCCGAGACGCAGTTTTTTCAGTTGATCATCGGACAGATGTTCAACCAGCTTGAGCAGTTCCGGATATTTTCCGAAGAAAGACTCGCGGAGATAGGAGCCGGGTTCTACAACAAACTTCTGGAAGTGACCGTCAACGGTTTCATCAAAACCTTTGATCAAATGGCCGCCATGATCGTTTGCGAAGAGCGGATCCCAATCGCTGCCCCAAATTACTTTCAGAACGTTCCAGCCAGCGCCACGGAATACTGTTTCCAGTTCCTGAATAATCCGGCCATTACCACGCACCGGGCCGTCCAGGCGCTGCAGGTTACAGTTAATGACAAAAATCAAGTTGTCCAGCTTTTCCCGGGAAGCAAGGGTAATCGCCCCGAGGGATTCCGGTTCGTCGGTTTCACCATCACCGAGAAATGCCCAAACATGCTGATTGGCTGTATCTTTAATCCCGCGATCTTTCATGTATTCAGCAAAACGTGCCTGGTAGATAGCACTGATCGGACCCAGTCCCATAGAAACCGTGGGGAATTCCCAGAAATCCGGCATTAACCAGGGATGCGGATAAGAAGATAAACCACCGGTAGAAACCAGCTCCCGGCGAAACGCTTCCAGATGCTCGTCATTGAGGCGGCCTTCAACATAAGCACGCGCATAGATTCCCGGGGAACCATGGCCCTGCATGTAAATCATATCGCCATCGAAACCATCACCTTTACCGCGGAAGAAGTGGTTAAAACCAACATCATAAAGGGTCGCGGAAGATGCGAAAGTCGAAATGTGTCCACCAATACCATCGAATTTTTTATTGGCATTTACGACCATTGCCATCGCGTTCCAGCGAATGATACTTTTAATCCGTCGCTCGATCTGACGATCACCGGGATATTCCGGTTCATCATTAACGTCAATAGTATTGATGTAAGGTGTATTGGAGAAGAAAGGTAATTTGATGCCTTTTCCATAACCGGCTTGCATTAATTGCTGAAGAATATATGTCGCACGCTCCCGGCCCTGGTAGCGAATAATCTCTTCCAGCGCCTCCAGCCATTCCGAGGTTTCCTGGGCATCCACGTCCCCGTTGGCATTGAGCATTTGTTGATACTTTTCTAAAACTGCTTGTTCTATCATTACAAAGAACTCCTCTCAAAGTTGATCAAACACATTTCGCATCTAAAAAAGTCGCTACTTCTACGCATAGCAGATAATATAAAGATTGAAAACCGATTATCCAAGCCCCTTAGATAACCGTTGCTGCCCTTAAACATACAAATGGGCAAATATGCAAATGGGCAAATGGGCAAAACTACGAAACTGCTCATCTGCTCATCTGCTCATTTGCATATTTGTATATTTGCCCATTTGCCCATTTACTTCACCGGTAACCAGTAATTCAGCTTCAGGGCAAAGAAGTTATTCCCTTCACTGCCGAAGGCATCCAGGAGAGAACCGGCGCCGATGTTTTTCCCGAGCATTTCCTCGCTCCCGCGATCCTGCTGCCAAACTAAAAAGAAAGAGCTACCGGGCAGCCATTCCCAGCGCAAAACCAGGTTACTGCGGAAAGATAACACGTTAAAATCCGGGCGTTCAAAACTAAAGTTGCTGCTTCCGTCAGTTACCTGGTAAAGGTCATTTTCCGCATCAAGACTGAGCGTAGAGCCATCGGTGCCATACATTCTCAGGAAGCGGCTGCGGGCGGCCTCCAATTCGCCGAAGTTGTAAAAGTTACCTTTAGCCGCAAAAGGTTCGGCATATAATTCCAATGTAAAAGATGGGGTAAAGGCATAATTCAGGCGGAACTGGGTCGCGATTGTTCGCTGGTCGATAGTACCGAAAATATAGCGATTGCCGAAGGTCGCTTCTCCTCCACCAGCAACCTCATCGATATACTGACGAACATTAATCTCGCGCTCAAAATATGGCGTCATGGAAAATTCCAGGCGATTACCAAAGTGCATGGAATACTCCAGGCCCGCGGAGTATTCCCAATGGCCCAGCTCACTTCCTTCAAATTCGATCTCTGTTTCCCAGCGGGTTGATGAGGCAAAATTACTGCCCAATTCCAGCTCTACCGACCAGGCATTGCCGGTTTGCATGTATGGGCCGCCGCGGGTCAGCCGGTTACTTTGACTCCGGGGACTATAACCGATCTCGATACCTCCACGCCAGAAATTCGGGAAAACCCCGGTCAATTCAATTTCCGACTGACTACGTTGACGCTCGCCGCCAAAATCCCAGCGATTGGCACTGCCAAATTCAATCGTATAGCGACGGAACAGTTTGCCAGGCACTGTTTCCCGATAGATTAACCGGCCATTGGTATTAATACCATCCGCGCTGCGAAGGCGGCCGATATCATTCAATTCCAGTCCGGGAGAATCAACCCAAAAGCTTGCACGATATAACCAGTGTCTTCCGCTGTTCTTCCGAAAACGCATAGAAGCGGTGTATCCGCCGAGGCTGGTACGGGTAGAGTCCAACTCCAAATAATCTGCATCCGGCCGCTGAAAATAATGCGCACTGGATTGCTGAATATCGAGCAGGGCCGCTGCCTCCCCGCGGACATGACTAAATCCGGCATGCCCGGTAAGGGAATATGTATTGTCTGAGAAACGCAAACTCCAGTCTACCCCACCGGAATAAGCACTCTTTGTAACAATTTCTGCCAGCGCAGCTCCGCTGGTCACATCCCTTTCCACACCGGTGATGGTTAATCCTACTGCAGATGCATCTTTGCCAAATTCCTGCTGCAGGCGCAGTACTCCAAAACCGGTTGCCGGCTCGATCTCAAAACTTTCTTCCTCACCCGATACTGTTTCTATTCGGGCATATTCCCGGGCGGTCAGTGCAGCAACGGCACCAATCGACAAACCGGAATTCAGGCGGCCGGTTAACTTCGATGCGCCGAGAATCGTGGTGTTTCCCTGAAAGCTACTGTAGGCCGGATTAACTTCATAAAGCTCTTCCAGGTCGTCTTCATCATTTAAATGTGGGTTCGCACCGATTCGCCGGGAGTAATAGTAGTTCGGACCGAATCCTTGCAGCAATTGATCGCCTTCGGTAAAGAAGGGGCGACGCTCATCAAAGAAGGTTTCGAATGCGCTGAGATTCACCTCCGCCGGGTCCGCTTCCACCTGTCCGAAATCCGGATTAACTGTCGCATCGAGGGTTAAATTGGGTCCGAGGCCAATCTTAAAATCTACCCCGGCGCGTTGATCGAGGTCCGTTTTGTCCAGGAAAGGATTATCATCATCGATGCTGTTATCAAAAGTGAGTTCTGCGGCAGTATATGGCAGAAACTCCACCCCGCGCGAAGGCTGCACGCCTTCAATACCTTCCAAAACACCAAACTTTGAAGACCAGCCATTTTCGTAACTTGGCACAAAAATCCAGTAAGAATCTTCATTGATATCCGGTGCCCAACGATTAATATTCACTCCCCAGATTTGCTTATCAACATTATTAAACCGCAGTTGCGAAAAAGGAATGCGAATCTCCGTCGTCCAGCCTTCGGCATCAATTCGCGACTTCGCCGACCAAACCGGATCGTAGTTATAGTCTCGGCTGCGTTCTTCATCGCTGGGGTGGTAATAATCAACCCGCACACCGGAGGCGGTAATCCCAAAACTGTAAGCAGTGCGGCGATCACGAAATGTATCCAGGGAAATAATCAGCCGTTCGGAATTGCTGGCGGCATCGCGGCGGCTCACCCGGGCTAAAATCCGGGAGGGATCTTCACAGAACATTTTCCCCCCGATGTAGAGGGCATTGTCATCATATGCAAAACGGATTTCCGTGGCGCGGCTGGCCGGTAAGCCTTCATCGGGGCGGGTGGTCAGAAAATTATCCGCCGGGATAACCTCCTCCCAAAAACTTTCTGATAATTGTCCATCCAGTTTTATTGATCCATTGGCCACCTTCACTGCTGTTAACGAACTGGGACGATCTTCAGTTTGAGCAATTATGTTAAAGGTCAATAAAATCATCAGAGAGAGGATGAAATTGGGAGAGAAATTTTTCCACGTTTGTACTTTCATAAGATTTTCCGGTTATTTAAAATGGTTTAGAAATCGGTCGCGCTTTCAATTCCAGAAGCAGTCCGCTGACTGAGAATAAATTCGCTAATCGAAATTATCAGCCGTGCAGATCAGGAATATAATATAGAAATGAGACTTTCCAGCATTCAGAAAAATTTGTTTCTTCCATTTATTCGCCGGGTGATGGCTTTTGTTGCAGTATTTTTCTCTCTGGCCGTTCTTCCCCTGCAGGGGCAACCGGCGGATTCATCATTTTCTTATATAAAACCGACGTTTGCAATTTTCCCCACTGCGTTTTATCACACGCTTTCGCCACAATGGGAAGGACAAACCGGCACAGCTTTTTACCTGGAATTGCCCTTTTATTATGGGGTTGTCTATGCCGGTGTTCGTAGTAATGATTTTCAAAGCGAACTGGAGGATCTGCCCGACTTCCGATCTACACTTTTCTCACTTCATTGGGGAAAATACTGGCATCTACCAGCTGGTATTTCGCTCTTGGGAGGCGGATATGCGGGAAGCACTTTGTTACGCTTTGAGGAAAATGAGTTTTACCGCGGCCTCGGCGAGGTTGCCGAAAGTGAGCTAAGTCTGGGTTTGCAGGGACGCCTGGATTGGCAATTCAGTGCTAGCTGGCATTTATTTATTAGCGGAGATTACAACATTATTTTTACCAGTGAGCGGATACAGGAAGGGATTTTCTTGCTGGGAATTGGAAGAAAGTTTAAGTCACCGAAATGGCTACAAAAGATTTTGAGATAGCAGTGGCCCCGAAGGGGTGTACAGTCGGCAGTGGCAAAATATGTTTTTTTCTGCGAGTGCTACCGCTACTAAAGAAAACGGGCTTTCACGAAATTTATTCGATCCAGCCCGATAATTTTTTACAGGAAGGAATAGGTCAAACCAGCAGCGAGGACTTGCTGAATTTCCCGCTTCAGGCTAATATCCCGATCATAGAAAAGCTTCATAGTGAAGCTGACTGCCAAATACTTTGATACCTGCGCAGATACCAGATTATCCCAACGCACGTCGATTTCATTAACGCCCTTTACATTCGAAAACATGCTCAGCTTGGTGGTGTAAACAATATTTTCGCTAATCTTGTCACTGAAATCAGTTACGGATTCCACACCGACCTCGGAACGCAGCGTTTCAATTTCATCAAGTGTTTCAACATCATCGGAATAAGCTGCTGCAAACTCATCGGCAATCGTTTGTTTGAGCGCAGCGCCGAGGCGAGTCTTAAAATTCTTGAATGGCTCGTATCCCAGGCCAACACTTTCGGTGAAATAGGCCGGATCAAAGATATTGGAAATTTCCGTCTTCGGATCGGTGGCAAAATTGTATCCGGCAGTGAACTGAGTTTGCGCAGTCGCACTGACGTAAGGATTTACATAAACGCCCATTTTGTAAGTAAAGACCGATTCCAGGCGAATTTCGTCGGAAGATTTTTTATCATCATCGTCGCCAACTTTGGTACGCCCATAAGTGATATTGGCAGTATTTGCCCAGTTAAATTTTTCCTGATCATCAACAAATTTGCCGTTAATATTCAGCTGCCAGTTCCAGCTATCTTCGCCACCCTGCAGCGGATTACTAAAACTGGTTTGGGTAAAATTAAGGCCGCCCAACAATTCATTTTGCCAGCCATACTTAGGTCCTTCTTCAGCTGCTTCCTGAGCAGTCAGGGACTGCGAAAACAATATTAGGAGCGCTGCCAGTGCTGCAGTTAACAATTGTCGCTTATTCATCATATTTCTCCTTTATTAAATCATCAGTTTATTAATTATCGCTTTGTCCTGCCACCGTAAAGTATGTGCAGGTGTTCATAAAACTTAAATTTTCGGATGAGGTGTGGTGGCTGGCAGATAAATTTTTGGCGTAGAAATCCCTGTGTTTTTATCCTGAACTGCGCAATAATAAAAACAAAATAGTTGAACTACAAGTTTTAATAAAAACTTAACTATACCTCAACCGGATACTCGTGCTGAAAAGTTTCTTCTGCCGGCGTAGCAAGAAATTCCTGAACCCACTCGATATCCTCATTGGAGGAATCTTTCTGATTCTGCAATGCCGCACTTAACTTTTCTTTTGCCGGCTCGCCAATCGCAGCCAACGCTCTGGCAACAGATCTGCGCACATCAGGGTCTTCATCAAAAAGTGCCTTCGTTAGTGCTTCGGCAGCTTCTTTACCACCAATTTCTCCGACAATCCACGCCGCGACCCGGCGGATGTTTTTGAACAAACCTTTTTCAAGGATTTCCTTCAGGGATGGTATTACCGCCGGTCCGATTTTCACTAACGCCTGGGCGGCATACTTGCGTGCTTCCCACTCAATCAGTGCATCGACCAATGGTTCGATAGCCACTTCTCCAAACGCCGACAGTCCTTCTGCGGCTGCCTCCCGGATCGCGTAAGGAAAATCACTCAACGATTCAATCAGTGGCGCTATCGCCTGGGAGTCTCCCAACTCTCCGAGTGCTCTGGCCGCATATTCGCGGATCTCCCAATCCTTTTTGTACTGCAGCGCCTTGATCAGTCCTTTGACGTTCTTATTCTTTTGTAATTCTACAACATTCGGGGGTCCAAATAAAGCCATAAGCCCTCCTCATAAGTAAGCCCGATACATCATAAATACCCACTAACCACGCATAAGTTTACAGGATCGTGCAATTTATTCAAAATAAAAAATATTCCATCCCATTTAATCCGTACGTATATTCTTTAACTTTACAAGAATATTCTACCCGACAAACCGGAGATCCCACTATGCTTAAAGATCAAAGCTTATTGCGTAATCAGACGCTAATTGATGGAAAATGGCAGGCAGCAGATAGTGGCAAAACTTTTTCAGTGAGCAACCCTTTTGATGGCAGCCATATCGGTGATGTGCCGGATATGGGCGCTTCTGAAACCCGGCGGGCTATTAACGCAGCAAATGCCGCCTTACCGGCATGGCGGGCAAAAACTGCCGGGGAAAGAGCAGCAATTTTACTGCGCTGGCGGGATTTACTAAAGGAGCATCTGGAAGACCTGGCAATATTGATGACGACAGAACAGGGTAAACCGCTCGCAGAAGCCCGGGGGGAAATCAACTATACTATTGCTTTTTTCGAATGGTTTGCCGAAGAGGGAAAACGGATTTACGGCGACGTTATTCCGACGCATGCCGCTGGCCTGAGAAATCTGGTTATTAAACAGCCGGTAGGCGTTGTTGCAGCGATAACTCCCTGGAATTTCCCGGTTGCGATGGTCGGGAAAAAATTACCGGCAGCACTCGCAGCAGGTTGTACCATGGTTTGGAAACCGGCGGAAGATACCCCGCTCTCCGGCCTCGCACTGGCAGCGCTGGGACAACGGGCCGGATTGCCAGATGGCGTTTTTAATGTAATTACTACCAGCAATGCTGCCCCGGTCGGTGGGGAGATGTGCAGCAACGACATCGTCCGAAAAATTTCCTTTACAGGTTCTACCAATGTTGGAAAGTTGCTGATGCAGCAGAGCGCCGCGACGGTGAAGAAAGTCTCGATGGAACTGGGTGGCAATGCCCCTTTTATCGTCTTTGATGATGCGGATGTTGATGCCGCTGTCACCGGCGCAATCGCCAGCAAGTTTCGCAATGCCGGGCAAACCTGCGTTTGCGCCAATCGCATTCTTGTCCAGGATAACATCTATGATACTTTCACCAGAAAGTTTGCCGAAGCTGTAGAAAAGCTGCAGGCCGGCAACGGCCTGGATCCGGCAGTGGTGGTCGGTCCGTTGATCAATACCGCTGCGATTGAGAAAGTCGAGCGTCTGGTTGCTGATGCCCGCGATAATGGCGCAAAAGTAATCATTGGTGGTAATCGCCATGCTGAGGGAGGCACATTTTTTCAGCCGACAGTGCTCAGCGACGTGCCTTTTACTGCCGCTTGCGCCCGAGAAGAAATTTTCGGACCGGTCGCACCGGTCTATCGCTTTCAGGATGAAGCGGAAGCGATTTACCAGGCAAATAATACTGAATACGGGCTGGCCGCTTATTTCTTCTCCCGCGATATCGGAAGAATTTGGCGTGTCGGAGAGGCCCTGGAATACGGCATGGTCGGTGCTAACACCGGAATGATTTCCACTGCCGTAGCGCCCTTTGGCGGCGTTAAAGCTTCCGGCCTCGGCCGGGAAGGCTCTCATTATGGATTGGATGATTACCTGGAGATTAAATTCCTCTGCCTTGGTGGGATTGATCAGTAATGAATGTTCAATTTCCAATATTCAATATCCAATTTCGAAGGTAAAAAACAAAAATACTTCTCCTTTAATATAGGAATCGACTTCTACATTGGGAGTTGAGTATTGGAAATTGGACATTAGTCAGTAAAGAATTTCATCAAACTCTGGAGCTGAAAAATATGCCCCGGTTCAAAACTATTTTTTTCCTGCTGTGGATATCACCGTTTTTCCTGTTCGCCCAAACGGCGCCGGAGTCGCTTGATAAAACCATCGCTAATCTGCTAAATGCATTGAAGCAGAGTTCGCAGCAACAGCGTGTGCAACGCCTGGCAGTTGCGGATTTTGCGACAACTGCGCCATCCGTGCAGGATGAATTTAGCAGCTATTTTGCCGAACGCCTTACCTCGGCCATTTCCAGAGAGAATGATCGCTTCCGCCTGTTTGAGCGGCAGCGCCTGGATGTCATTCTCGAGGAACATTCCCTTAATTTAAGCGGATTGATCGAAGCCGATCAGGCACAGCGTCTCGGAGAACTGGTGCCGCTAGACGTTATCCTTTCCGGCACATATACAAAATTCAACAACCATATTGATCTAAACAGTCGCCTGATTGACGTGGTAAGCGGGGAAATTCTCCTGACCTTTTTTGGACGAATAAAACTGGATAAACATCTTCAACAACTTTTTTCCGGATCTCCCCGAACGCCGGAGAATCAACCACCGGCAACGCCACCCTGCATTCGCGATGGGGAAACGATCCAGGCGATGCTCAATAATCTTTCCACACCGGAACGTGTTGCAGCAATTGCCCGGGACGCGATCCAAATTCCCTTCGACGAAACATGTGGTGATGTGCATTACCGGGTGATCGGGGCTTTTAAGCGCTACGGGAAAAATCATCCCGCCTATCAAAATTTTCTTCTGAACACCCTTGCCGGCATAGAATATCCTTCCAATGACGAGCGCGCGCGCACCATCCTCTCCTTCTTCGCCGCAGATGGAATGATCGATAATGATGAGTGGGATACTGGCATCAATATGCTCCGCCGTTCCCGGCGTCATCACATCTCCTCCTATCTTTCCTATCTGCTGCTGGGCCGTTCTCCCGAGAAAGATTTTCCACTGACTTTTGAACGGATCGATCAATATTTTTCATTAGTGGAAAAAGGAAGTATCGGCCTGCCGGTAGCGATTAGTTTCAATGACGGTTTTCACGAATCGCTGGAAGCATTCGGCAATATCTATGCGAAGGAGAATCGTTCCCTGCGCTATGTTTTTGATAATTATCGCCAGCGCCTCACCCTGGAAGGCAAATTCGCGAAAAGACTTTATGGCACTCTGAAAACGATGTATGCCCGGGAAGCTTCTCTGGCAGAAAAAAAAGAGATTTTGGATCTTATATGTGAGCTTTTTCAGAATCGCCCGCAGGACAAAGACTTCGCCAGCGACCTTTATGCTTTTGCCAATAATTTTAAAGTAACCAGCTATAAAAAGCGAAATCCCGAGAAGTTAAAGGAATTTCCTCCCGAACATTTACCACTGCTGCTCGAACAGTGCCGCTCCCTTTTTTGCGATGCACTCAAGCTAACCGAATATCGCAGCCAAATTGAAGACCGTACCGATTTCTGCCTGGAGCAATCGATCCCTTGCCCGGATGTTATTCCCGATGTCGATGCCTGTATTTCCATGCTCTCTTCCCCGGATGGCAGTGAGCAGTTACGAGCAATGGAATTGCTGGAACGGATGGGCAGCAAAGCGGCGCCGGCGGAAATGGCCATCCTGAAAACTCTCGCCGGTGAAGATTTGGCCAATCCTGCCACAACCAACCGCATCCACCAGAGTGGTGTTACCGTACTTGGCAATATTCGCACTAATAAGCCCGAATCCCTGAAGTTGTTAATGGCCTCCCTGCGCAGCACGCACAATTTCGTTCCCGATAAAGCCCTTGATGCTTTAGTCACGATTGCTGCACCGGCAGTGCCTTACCTTATCGAAGGATTACAAAGCCGCTGGGGTGCCGTGCAGTATAAATCAGCGGTTGGCCTGGGAAGAATCGGCAATGCTGCCGGCAGTGCCTTGCCCGCCTTGGAGGAAATCATTCGCAACTCTAATAACTCTGCCGTACATTCCGCTGCCGAAAAAGCGATACGCGCCATTAAAAATGCGCAATGAAGAAATGTCCAATTTCCAATACTCAATTCCCAATGTAAAAGTGCAATGCCAATGAAAACCGTTTTTTAGTTTTTACTTTTGCATTGGACATTTTAGATTGATCATTGGATATTTAACTCTGCCGTACATTCCGCTGCCGAAAAAGCGATACGCGCAATCAAAAATGCTCAATGAAGAAATATCCAATTTCCAATACTCAATTCCCAATGTAAAAGTGCAATGCTAATGAAAACCGTTTTTTAGCTTTTCCCTTCGACATTGGACATTTTACATTGGATATTGGATATTGAACATTCTAAAATAATCATGAGGACTCTTTCATGCGCATTACCAGCAACATTCAGATTCCCGGCCCGCATGGTCGCCCTCTGCTCATCGATTTTTATTATCTCGCCAACGATACACCGAAACCGATCGTCATCTTTGCCCATGGCTTTAAAGGCTTTAAAGATTGGGGACATTGGGATTTGATCGCCGAGGAATTTGCCCGCAACGGATTTGTGTTTGTCAAATTCAACTTTTCTCATAATGGCACCACACCGAGTGATCCGGAGAACTTCGCCGACCTGGAAGCTTTCGGCAATAACAACTTCTCGATTGAGCTGGATGATCTCGGCCGCGTCATCGATTTCGTGCTGGGGAAAGCCAGTATGGTGCCGCCGGAAGAGATGGATGTCGATCAGCTTTCCCTGATCGGGCACAGCCGTGGCGGCGGCATTGTGATTCTGAAGGCGAATGAAGATCCCCGGGTAAAAAAACTTGCCACCTGGGCATCGGTCAGCGATTATGGCATTTATTATACTGAAGCAACCATCGCCGCCTGGCAAAAGAATGGCGTCATTCATATCCCCAACGCCCGTACCGGGCAGGAAATGCCGCTCTACTGGCAGCTCTGGGAAAACTATCAGGCCAATACTGCCCGTCTTGATATTCGCAAGGCGGCGGAAAATATTGACATTCCCCTGCTGGTTGTCCATGGCACTGCAGATCCGACCGTGCCCCATCAATCGGCACTCGATTTACAATCCTGGCATGGCAATGCGGAACTGCTGACGATTGAAGGCGGCGACCATGTCTTTGGCGGCAAACATCCCTGGGAGTCCACATCGTTATCCGGGCATGCTGCCAAAGTAACCCGGGAAACGATGCGCTTCTTTAAACAGTAAAAGCAAGAATAGTCCAATAATAATTCTGAAGAAAAAGTATGCACACCTCTGGTTATCAGCAATATCTTCAACCCGGCCGCTACATCGATAGCGATCATCCGGCAGTAATTGAATATGCGAATAATATTATCAAGGATATCGGCGGCGCAACAGCACAAGCAGTCGCTCTCTATTATACCATCCGCGATCAATTTCAGTATAATCCTTACAAAATTGATCTCCGTCCGGAAGCATTGAAAGCCAGCGCCCTGCTGCAGCGAAATCATGGCTACTGCATCGAAAAGGCCTCCCTGCTTGCTGCTTGTGCACGAGTGGCCGGTATTCCCAGCAGACTGGGATTTGCCAATGTTCGCAACCACATCGGCACCGAAGCGCTGGAAAAGATGCTAAAAACCGACGTGCTCGTTTTTCACGGTTATACTGAACTTTTCCTCTCAGGTAAATGGGTAAAGGCAACGCCGGCGTTTAACATCGAACTTTGTAAAAAACTGGATGTCAAGCCGCTGCCTTTTGATGGTAGCACTGATTCGATTTTTCAGGAATTTGATGCCGAGGGCGGGCGCTTCATGGAATATTTGCAAGACTACGGCCATTTTCCTGATGTGCCCCGGGAGAAGTTCATCGAAGAGCTACAGCGCTTCTATCCCCATATTTTTGAAAACACTGGTCGGGATGGCGATCGTTATTTTTATGTGGATTAAGTGAAGAAAGAATCGTTGTTCGTTGTTCGTTATCCGTTGTTCGAAGAACGAGCAACGAACAACGTTTTTACCATTTTTGCAACAAACTCTGATTTTCATTTCCCCAGGAAAATATAAAGGGTGATTATCAAATCACGCTTGCCGCGACCTGTCCAAAAGGACAGGTTTTCTCCTGTCCATAATACCAGCATAAAATCCGTTCTCCTGCCTGATTTTTCCTCCTTTCAAATTAGCTAGATTGCCTTTGTGCTTAAAAAATACTCAAGCCTTTGAAAAAGGCAACACTTGAAAGGAGCCTGAAATGAAAACCCCTCAGCATAAAGTCGCACTAATTACCGGCGCCTCCCGTGGCCTCGGATTATCTCTGGCAAGAAGTCTCGCGAAAGCAGGCTGGCATCTCATTATCGACGCCCGTAGTAACGATGCCCTGGAAAATGTTCGGAAGGAATTGGCGCAACATACCACCGTTCTGGCAATCGCCGGGGATGTTGGCGATGCCGGTCATCGTCAGGAACTGGCAGAAGCGGCAGCATATCTTGGCAAGCTCGATGCAGTGATCAATAATGCCGGGATTCTCGGCCCCAGCCCATTACCAAATTTACTGGATTATCCGCTGGATCAACTGACAATTGTTTTTCAGTTGAATACCCTGGCCCCATTGGCCGTTTTACAAACGCTGCAGCCATATCTGCAGAAAAATTCAGTTATCATCAACATCAGCAGCGATGCCGCGATGGAAGCGTATCCCGGTTGGGGCGGATATGGCGCCAGCAAAGCCGCACTGGAGCATCTTTCCGCAGTGCTCGCCGTGGAAAATAGCCACTGGCGGGTGTACCATGTTGATCCGGGTGATATGCGCACCCAAATGCATCAGGATGCTTTCCCGGGAGAAGACATTAGCGATCGCCCGCTTCCGGAAGCCAGCGTGCCCGGACTGCTTACCTTGCTCAACGGCGAACTTGCATCCGGCCGTTATCGCGCCAAAGACCTGACGCCGGCAACTGTAACAACCGACCACCTCTTACAAAAGTGAGGCGAAGACATGAATGCGACGACATTTTCCGACAGAAAACATCTTGATATAAATGACACTATTCACTCCTGGGACTTCGACTTGCCGGCCGCACTGGAGGCCGGTGAGCCCCCGGAAGCACGGGGACTTACCCGCGATCGGGTTCGCCTGATGGTCTCTTACATGAGTGATGATCAAATCTACCATACTCGTTTCCAAAATTTATCGGCTTTTCTCGATAGTGGAGATATTTTGGTGATCAATACCAGCGGCACGCTCAATGCTGCCCTGCCGCTTCTATCCGGGGAAGATGCGAAACTGGCACTTCACCTTTCCGGCCATTTACCCGGTGGATTATGGATTGTAGAGTTACGTCAGCTGGCAGAGAATGCCACCCTTCCTTTTCCCGATGGTGAAGCGGGCCGCACGTATCAACTGCCGGGAAAAGGAAGCGTGACGCTGAAGGCACCATATCTGCTTCCCACCGGCGGTCAACAGCTTCAGGCATCGAAGCGCCTGTGGATTGCCACGCTTGATATCCCACTTTCTTTGCAACAATATCTCGCTAAGTACGGTGCCCCGATCCGCTACAGTTATGTAAAGTCCTCCTGGCCAGCATCATACTATCAAACCGTATTTGCCAATGAACCGGGTAGTTCGGAAATGCCCTCTGCCGGGCGGGCCTTTACCCCGGAACTGATTACCCAATTGGTTGCCAAAGGTGTCACCGTTTTGCCATTAGTGCTTCATACCGGCGTCGCCAGCCTGGAGGGAGATGAAACCCCTTATGAGGAATTTTACCGGATTCCGGAGAACACCGCCCGAACCATCAACCAGCGGAAAACGGAACGCAAGCGGATCATTGCCGTTGGTACCACCGTTGTTCGCGCATTGGAAACCGTTACTGATAAAAGCGGGACTGTCCATGCCGGGGAAGGCTGGACCCGCAAAATTATTGACGGGAAAGCCCCACTCCGTATCGTCGATGGTATGCTGACCGGCCTGCATGCACCGCGTGCCTCGCACCTGGCGATGCTTACTGCGCTGAGTGGTAGCGAGCATCTGGAAAAGACTTATCGGGAAGCACTGGAACGGCAGTATCTCTGGCACGAATTCGGAGATTTGCATTTGATTTTACCATGATAATTTTTGTTTTCTTTAGCCACGGATGACACTGATTGACACGGATACAGCATGCGAAGCAATACCCATTACTTAGAATCTGTGTGGTTTGGTGTTCATCAGTGGCCAAAGAAAAGAAGAGGCGAATTTGTTTTCTTCCAGCAGTATTCTGATATTCGTATCATCCGTTGAAAAATATTTTTTAAAGTGAATTTACTTGATTTTCGTCAATTAAGGAGCTTGACATGGATAACTTTCAAATAAAGCAGTATCTGGAGAGACTAAATGTGGCGGAACGCGCTGCGCCAGACCTGGCATTCCTGAAACACCTGCAATGGCAGCATTTTCTCAACATTCCCTTTGAAAACCTCGATATTGCCCGGAAAACACCCATTCGCCTGAAGGAATCCGGCGTATTCGAGAAACTGATCTCCCGGAAGCGAGGCGGTTTTTGTTATGAACTCAACGGCCTGTTCGGCACGCTGTTACGCAGTCTCGGTTATGAAGTAGATTTTATTTCCGCCAGTGTTTACAGTAAGGATAAACAGCGATTCGGGCGTCCGCTCGATCATCTGGCATTATTAGTAACACTTGATCAGGTTTACCTGGTAGATGTTGGGTTTGGCGATTCCATTCGCCAACCGCTGCCGCTGACCGGGGAAATACGCGAAGATGTTAGCGGTCGTTATCGCATCGTGCCATTCGATTATCCGGAACAGCCGTTATTGCTGCAAAAAGCCGATGAAGCGGGATGGCAGCAATCTTATCGCTTTTCAATACAGCCGCGATTGTGGGAAGATTTTAGCGAGGCCTGCGTCTATCAACAGACATCGTCGGAATCTCATTTTACCCATGGTGACATTTGCACCATCGCGACCGCGGAAGGGCGCGTCACTTACTCCGATGGCGGATTTACGCTGACGGATACCCGGGGCAAGCGGAAAGTCGAAATTACTTCCGATGCGGTATTGCAAAAGAGATTTCAGGAATATTTTGGCATCGACCTCGCTTTTCAGCAATTACCTAAACCGGCCTAATTCAGGAAAAGATTTCCAAGCCGCTTGCTTTCCCTTTGCCTGTCTGCCTATATTGGCCGCCGCAAAAGCAGAAAGGTAATATTATGTTAACAGGTAAAGAAAAAAGAGCACTGCGCGCCCAGGGCAACCAACTGAAAGCAGAATTATGGGTCGGAAAAGAAGGCGTGTCCGAAGGTACCATCCACGCCTTGCAGAATGCCTTTAACACCAAAGAACTGGTTAAAGTGAAGTTACAGGATAGCTGCCCCACGGACAAAAAAGAAGTGGCGGAAATCCTTTCCCAGGAAACATCATCCGATTTAGTGCAGATTCTCGGAAACACCATGTTACTCTATCGGCCATTGCCGGAAACAGCCGAGTAATTATAGCCGCTGGCTTTCCCTAGTTCGCTTTCCTCAGCAAGTCTTCCACAGCAATTTCCTCGGCCTGCGCTGCTGCCGGCCGATTGGTATGGCGATACACCTGCGCCAGTAAGCGCCTGGGTTGTACCCAATCAGGTCTTAATGCTGCCAGCTTTTTCAGGTTTTCTTCCGCCGGTTTCATCAAACGATACTCCCAATATAGCGCTGCACTCAACAGCAACTGACGCGCTTCATCTTCCCCAGATTGTTTTTCAACAACTTGCAACTCTTTCTTGAGAGATGTGTGATCATCGGGGTGAATCACCACAAAGCGAGCCGGTTGTGATAATGCTTTACCGCTACTATCCTGCAACTCCCAGCGATAGGGAATATCCGCTGATAGCGCCGGCAGATCATCAGGATAGATGGCATAATCAGATGCGCTAATATCGATCGTATGAGATTCATTATGGATATCGCTTTCAATAACGATCATGCGTACCACACCGCGGGCGCCGTCATTTTTCCAGCGAAACTGCGGGCGGTCATTCAGCACTTTCGTATTTTGAGGATAGATCGTTTGTTGGACAGCGCTACCGGTCGATTCACTACTACGGGTTGCGCCGGCCATTGTGCCGGAGCGTTCGCTCCCCCACAGGAAATTGGAAACCGTCAGGCGTAAATTTTCCCAAAAACCATCTGCCGCGCCCTCGGCCGCAACTTCATATTCCTTTTCAGCGCTGACCGCTGTTTCTTCTCCGCTGTAATAAAGAATTTGCGCACTGCTGTTTACGCCGGTTTTGATAACATCACCCGGGAAAAGCTTATGCTTGATCGTCGCCGGAACAGCTTTCCCACCGCTATCCGTTACAGTAACTTCCCCTTTCAAAACAGTGAAGACTGCAACGTCCTTTCCCCAAACAGCTGTGCTCAGGAATACCAGTAAAACTGAAACACTTGTGATAATCCGAATAAGTCCTTTCATGTCGTCGACTCCTGTCTGATAAACTATGATCATTGCTAAAGTTACCGTCCGATTAACACGAACGGTGACCAATAAAAGGGAGACGAAAAGCGCTTATTTTCTCGCAAATTCTTTTTTGCTTGTTGTAAGGCAGTTGCTTTCGGCTTGCCGGCAAGCATTTCCCGGTAAAATTCGATCATCAAATAAGCGGTCGATCGGTCATTCACCGGCCAGAGGGAAACCAAAACATTCTTTGCACCGGCATAAAAAAATCCCCGGGTCATCCCGACAATTCCTTCTCCGCGCAACAATTGCCCGCTGCCGGTTTCGCAGGCACTCAACACCACCAGGTCCGCATTTAAATGCAGCTGATAAATTTCGCCTGCGTACAGTGCGCCATCTTCTTCTCCGCTATCTTCCCCGGCGAGATAGATGGCGGAAAGTTGGGGAGAAGCAGCATCGACAGTCGCATGCGTCGCCAGGTGGACATAGCGGTAATTCGCCAGCTGTTCATTTTTCAAATGCAATTCATTGGCCGCTTTTTCAAAAAGAATATCGGCGGAGAATTGATTGGCATTGAATAACTCCTGGATCTGCTGAATCTCCCGTTTGCTGTCGGGCAATGGAGACATCGATTTTCGGGCCGGGGCAATACCGGCAAACAGATCTTCGCTGGTAATTAGAGGATTACCCATATCGCGGGCAAACGGTGCATATCCAATAAATTTTGTTTCTGCGGGCGCCTGCCAGGAAGGCTTGCTGAAAATTGTTGCCGAATAACTGTAGCGAATCTGATGCGTCCGGTCAAGATAAGATAGGTTGGCAAAATCACGCTGTTCCCGGGAAATATCTTCACTCAGCAGCGCCTCGAAAGGAATCAGGTAGAGAATGTTATCCGGCACGATGATCAGAGATTTTCCGGCAATCTGCCCGGCGATCGGTGCCAGCAAGACCTCATACAACTGGCGGGCATAACGGGTATAGATGAAATAGTCGTTGGTCGTCAGCCCAAATTGCATTTGCCGCACGCGCTGCGTCAAGAGCGCTGGCTTTTCCAACTTGATCCAATCGACATCTGTTGCTGAAATTATAAAGATGAAAATATCTTCATCGCTGACGACATACTCCAAGAGCATTTCATCTGCACCGAGGCGTTCCTGAACGTCGGCGATACTGGCGTTATTTATACCATATTTCAGGCGATGATAGTCCGGATAATTTCTCTCCAACGCGCCAATAAAACTGCGATACTCTTCGTTCAGCCGAAACATTTCCTGCTGCCAATCCGCCAGGCGAGTGCTATCCGTTCCTTCAGCAATCTGCCGATCGTAAAAGCTTAAGGCATTTTTCAGTGATTTTTCCTGAACCAGCAAAGAGTCCGGGATACCGGAAAACTGCCGGGCCCGTACTTCCTGCATGGCAGCGAGCAGAACGGCAGCCCGATTCTTTTCCGCAAATTCAAATCCGGCAGTCAAATAATCTCTATTGCCGCTAATGCCATGCAGATAGAAGGCGGTAAGCACTGCTTCTTCGTAGATCTCCGCACTTTCATTCGTCAGAAAAAGCTTGGAGTCCTTTTCCTTGTAACCGGTCCGAATCCGGTCGATCAGTCCGGAAAGTAAACGATAGGTTTCGAGTGACTGGTTTAACCAGCTTTTGCCATCCGCAGCGGTTGTCTGAAACGCTTGCTCCCGTAATGCCCGCGCTTTTAATGTTAATGCCCGAACAACACTGTAATCGTTCTTGATTTCCTCCAGCGATGGATTACTGCTGATGGTGTTATCATCAAAGCCGTCCACCAGAATGACCAACGCTTTTTGATAATATCCCAGCGCGGCCATCTGTTGCTGAAGGGCCGCATGAATTTCTCCGATCTTTTCGTAGGTTAATGCAACGGAGGGGTGATTGGCACCGAGTATGGACTGGTAAATTCCCAGCGCTTTTCGGTAATAGTTCATCGCCCTGGGCGGGTCATCCAGTGCCATGTAATCATCACCAAGGCTGCCATAGACATTCGCGGTTTCCAGATGCATTTCCCCCAGATTGACCTGCAGCAGCCCCAATGCTTTTTCATGGTATTGCAGTGCAGCATGCACATCCCCTTTCACCTGATAGGCGACACCGATGTTGTGGTAACTCATGGCAATATGCGGATGTTCGGCCGGCAGCACTGCTTCCCATATCCGGATGGCTTTCTGATAATATTCCAGCGCAGTATCATATTGTTTTTTCTGCTGATACACGCTACCAATATTATGATAACTTGCAGCAATATCGCTATGTGTTTCCCCTTTTGCCTGCCGATCGATATTCAGGGATTGGGTGTAATAGGAAAGTGCCCGGTTATAGTCTCCCTGTTCATCGTATATCAAACCGATATTATGGTATACCGCCCCCACATGGGGATGATTTTCCCCCAGTGTTTTTCGCCGGATTTCCAACGCCTTATTGTAGTGATGCAGGGAGCGGGCTTCATCTCCCCAGACATAGTAGAGGCTGCCTAGCTGGTGATGACTGCGGGCAATCCCTGGATGTTCCGCGGAAAAATGAGTTTGCCCGTAGCGCAGGGCATCCTGCAGTATCCGCTCCGACCGTTTTATTTCCCCGAGAATGCGCCAATTGCTGCCCAGTAAGTTTTGGCTATGCAGATATCTTTCCCTAATTTTTACATCATCGCCATCCTTCAAAAATGCAGCATAGATATTGCCGGCCTGCAATAAATCGGCAGCGGATTTCTCATAATCGCCATTGCTTCGCGCGCTTAATCCCCGTTGATAAATCTCATTGGCAGCCGCCGTATCCGCCACACCGGCCTGGATGCTTCCCTGGAGCAACAGCACTAACAGGCAAAGTGCGCCGGGAAAGCAGCAGGAAAAGCGATATGGGAAAGACCGTTTTAGCAAATTGTTCTCCTCTTCACTCCGGGAATAGTCAGCAAGCAGTGAATCAGATCGTAAAGGGATTTATCCAGGTACCGCGAAACAGGCGGGCATAAATAGAAAGCAGCAGATACCAGGCCAGGAAATTCGCAAATGAAATGATCGTCGCAAAAATAAACAATGCCACGCCAATACCGAGGTAATAGTTAATGGAAAGGACAGTATTAGTGATGTTCACCCCGGAGAGAAGGGCGACAAAATTTATCACCAGCATTACCCCGATAATTGCCAGCAAACCGGCCCACACCCGCTTCATATCCGCCGGACTGGGCGCAATATGAGACGCGATACACAGGGAGATGTATATGAACAACCAGAATTGCCAGCGATCGAGATTTGCCCGGGTAAATAATAGTCGCAATGTTTCAATGCCGGTGCTAAAGAATACTTCAAACTGGGTCAACACGTTTTTCGTGACAGAAAAATGATGAGAGCGGCGGATCGCTTCTCCGATGACGCGCTCCGCATTGGGCACCAACAGGTATAATGCCAGGTACATAACAATGCTGCCAATAATCAACGGCGCTGCCCCGATAAAAAAATTGCCGATCTGGTGAATGATGTTGTTCTTATTATACACATGGCTGACATACCCCAAAATGCCGGTGTATTTATCCGGTTTGTAGAACTGAATTTCGGTTACCTTATGGCCAAAGAGGTAACAAAATAAAGCGTGACCAAATTCATGGATTGGCGTCCCCAGCCAGGCAGTGAATAAGATACCCCGCCAGCCTATGCTTTTTATAAAAGAGATTGTCGTCATTCGTTCCAGCAAATAGAGGATGGATCCGAAAATAAAAAAGATACCTAAAATACCGGCCAATTGACTGAAAGTCGATGTGAAAGCTTCCAGCAATAAAGCCATCAGTTTTTCAAATCTCATACCATGCTGCTCCGAAAAACCTTCTGCGAATCTGATGTATTGTTGTTATACCATTGGAAGGAATGAAGATAAGCATTTGCCCTAACTATTGCAAATGCATTGTATGCGGAAAGCCTTCGGTGTAATCATCCGAAGGCGGCGAAGATTTTAAGAAATGTTCGTTTACTACCGAGATTAATGAGCAGCGCAGCTCTTTACGGCATATTGCTGATGTAAGCGATAGTTAAACCAGTGTGAGGCGACAATTAACAGTGCGCCAATCGGTAACAACACCGGCTCGAAATGATGATCGAAAAATAATTTGGTAGCAATAATCATAGCAATGCCGCTTACCAGAAAGATGTAGGGATAAATATTGCGGTGAACATTCAGGTAGCCGCTGGTAATCGAAATAGCGCCAACAGCCAAAGCGAGGAGAATCATCGCAATCTCAAATGCTGGCTCCCAAAGAAAGCCTAATCCCAGCATGGCCGCCAGGGGTAACAGAAGCGGCATAAAAGCACAATGGATGGCACATAAGAGAGAAGCGGAAATACCAAATTTATCAAGATTAAATTTTTCGGCAAAGTAACTCAGGTTTTTCACAATCAATTCCTTACTAAAATTAAAGACTTTTTATATCATCCTTGCAATTCAGTTGCAAATATATGGTATGCACAAATGAAATGCAACCAGGTTGCAAAAAATTTCTGGTAACTTGATTTACCCCGGCAGGCATTGTATTATGCATTCGAATTAAACAATGTGACTTTTGTATGACAACGACTATGACCGACGAAAAATTACGCAATCACAGCATTCGCCCGACGGCTATCCGGAAGACGATCCTGGACCTTTTTATTTCATCGGGCTATGCCCTTTCCCATGCCGACATCGAAAAGCTGCTCGACAATCAGTGCGACCGGGTAACCATCTATCGCACCCTGGAACGTTTTGAGCAACAGGGGCTGATCCATAAAGTACCGGATAACAGCAACATCAATAAATATGCGGTATGCGCGGACACCTCTTGCACCTCTCAGGAGCATCATGACGAACACCTGCATTTCACATGTGAGCAGTGCGGAAATATCTTCTGCCTGAATATCATGAATATGCCCACACTGGAACTGCCCTCCGGCTACCTTCTAAACCGAATTTCACTGGAAGCAGAAGGTGTTTGCAAAGAGTGTAACGAAATGAATTGATCTCATCTTTTTACTTCCCTTGTCAGACATTTCAGGAGGTATTAACTATGAATCCAAAAGCGTTAATCTTTGAATGGGTAGATGCATTTAATAAAGGGGATGCGAATCTAATTGCCGATTTCTATGCCGAAAATGCAATCAATCATCAAGTTGCCAACGCGCCGGTGGAAGGTAAAGAAGCGATCAGGAAAATGTTCGCAACTGAATTTTCGCAAGCAGAGATGACCTGTATAATAGAGAATGTTTTTGAGGATGGGGAATGGGCGATTCTCGAATGGAAAGATCCTTTAGGCCTCAGAGGATGTGGCTTTTTTCATGTCATCAATGGGAAAATTGTTTTCCAGAGAGGTTACTGGGATAAGCTTTCCTTTTTAAGGATGCATAATTTGCCGATACCGAACGAATAACAGCACAAATTTTTTACCGCCAACCACTCTTTTGATGCCACTTTTAAAAATTTGATAAAGTGGTAGAGAACTTCAAGTTTAAAATGACAGAGATTATAAAGAAGTATCATTTTAAAGATGGTCTTAAACTGGAATTTGAAATTTTGGATTTAGCAGAGATTTTTGATTCTTCCAAAGGCTTAATGACTGTTCCTCATAGAGCGCAATTCTACCACATTATCTGGATTGAACAAGGCAAAGGCACTCATTTTGTCGACTTTGAACCGATGGAAGTAAAAGATAATTCGATTATTCTAATACCGCATAATTCAGTAAATCTCTTCGATAAAAATGGCCGCTACCATGGGAAGGCGGTTTTATTTACCAACAGCTTTTTTTGCAAAAATGATCAGGATTCGCAGTTTTTGCACGCCAGTATGTTATTCAGTGATTTATATAAGACTGCCACAATCAACATTGATCCGCAGACTTCCGATTTAAGCATAATACTGAATGCTATGGAAACGGAATACCAGCGGCATCCGGATACCGCTCAATATCATATACTCCACAATATGCTGCATATCTTTTTGTTACAGGCTGAACGTGAATTGCGTAAACAAGGTTTCCAGGAACTGAAACCAAGTGTGCATCTCGATAATCTTCTCTCATTTAAAGCCTTGCTTTCGCAAAACTTTCGGACAGAAAAGTCGGTTAATAAATATGCTACGGACCTGGCTATTTCTGAAAAGCAGCTACACAAGGCGACGACAACCTTATTGGGGAAAACGCC
This sequence comes from Calditrichia bacterium, assembly GCA_028284905.1. Lineage (GTDB taxonomy): Bacteria > Calditrichota > Calditrichia > RBG-13-44-9 > J075 > JACKAP01. The sequence continues at coordinate 147,342 of JANQQU010000035.1, read as the reverse complement.
CAAACAAATAATTGATGAACGCATTTTGCTGGAAGCTAAACGATTGTTAGTGCATAGTAATCAGTCAGTGAAAGAAATTGCCTACGAACTTGGTTACGAAGAGCCCACCAACTTCATAAAATATTTTCGCAAACATACCGATACCACTCCGGCTGAATTCCGGGCACAATATTAGCGCCCAACTGTCATTTGCGTAAATGTATCATACAAAGGCGCAAAGTTACCTTTCCAACGCCTTTTCGCGGATTAATTTAATAGCACAACTTTTTATGGAAGGAGATGCTATGAAAAAATTAATCGTAATCCTGCTGCTCGCAATATTTTTAAACGCCTGCGGCCAACAAGGAAATAGTGAATTGCAAACAGAGAAAGGCACTGAAATGGAAACATCTAATAAACAAAAAGTGGTGGCACTTTTAAAAAGCATCGAAACCGGTGCCAGCGAGCCGGTAGCATACATTAATCCGGATAAATATATTCAGCACAATCAAGCAGTGGGTGATGGCCTGGCCGGCTTTGGCGCTCTCTTACAACAGCTTCCGCAGGGCGGCGCGAAGGTCAATACCGTGCGGGTTTTTGCAGATGGGGATTATGTTTTTGCCCATACGGACTACGACTTTTTCGGCCCGAAAATCGGCATTGATATTTTTCGTTTCGAAGATGGCCGCATTGTTGAGCATTGGGACAATTTGCAGGAAAAAGTGACTGAAACAGCATCCGGTCGCAGTCAGATCGATGGCCCTACCGAAGCAACAGACCTGGATAAAACGGACGCGAACAAAACGTTTATCAAAAATTTTGTTGATGACATTTTAATGGGCGCGAACCCGAATAAAATTACCGACTACATCTCGACCGAAAAATATCATCAGCATAACCCGGGCGTAAAGGACGGTCTGGCCGCACTTGGCGAAGCGCTCGCGGCATTGGCGGAAGCTGGTATGCCGATGGTCTATGAAAAAAATCATATCATTCTGGGAGAAGGTAGTTTTGTCCTCTCTGTATCCGAAGGCATTTTCATGAAAGAGAAAGTAGCGTTCTACGATATTTTCAGAATTGAGAATAGTAAAATTGTTGAGCACTGGGATGTGATTGAGAAAATTCTCCCGGATTCGGAAGCGAAGAACGATAACGGAAAGTTTAATTTTTAAATCCGTTTCCAATTCTTGTTAGAAAGATGAGAATATATTTTTTTTGAAAACATCACTGCTGGTGAACCATTATTTTCACCAGCAAATTTTATTGCATCACTTATAATAGCGTTTCGTAAATCCGGTAAACTCTCCCCGCCCAAAAATCACCCGGGAAACATATGCAGTGATAAACCCCAGCCCATATCCAATAATCTGAATCGGCATTACCAGCGGCACCAGGTAGAGCATTTGAATATTACCGTATTGCATCATGGCATGAATACCGGACAGCAGCAGCACGGCAATACCAGCAACAAACAGCCACTTCGAAATTCCCCATATAACCGGAAACAAAACACTCACCAAAACGAGTAGCAGCAAGGCCAATGTCGCCAGTGCCGGTAAGGCATGCACCAACTCCAGCATCTTTTCATCAATTTTATAGAGGTTAATGCGCGCAATGCCCCAATTAAAAACCTGCCGGTAAAACTTTCGGATAGAGGTGCGGCGTTTGTGAAAGACAATCGCATCTTCGATTAACACTACTTTTGCCCCGCTTTCAATAATGCGATAGCTGAACTCAATATCCTGCCCATGGCGCAACTTCCCGAAGCCGCCAATTTTTTCGTAAACAGACCGGGATAAACCCATGTTAAAGCTACGCGGATAATACTTCCCCAGCCGCTTCTTTTTATGCCCCCTAATGCCGCCAGTGGTAATAAAAGAAGTCATCGAATAGTTAATTGCTTTTAAGAGTGGAGGAAAATCTTTCCGGTAGGAATCCGGCCCGCCAAAGGCATCGGCAGCTTCCGCCTGCAAGTCGTCGTCTATCGCTTTTAACCAGCCGGGATCGACGGTGCAATCGGAATCGATAAAGATAAAAAAATCGCCCCGCGCTTTCGTCATTCCCATATTGCGGGCGGCACCAGGGCCCTGGTTTTCCTGTGGATAAAAATGTAATTCGAACGGCGCATCTGCCTGGAAGGATTTTACATAACTCGCGGTGCCGTCGCTAGAACCATCATCAGCGATGATCAACTCGTATCTTTCCCGGGGAAAGTTCAGCTTGCTAAAGGAGTCCAGTAATGCCCGAATTTCATCTTCACGATTATAGGAGGGAACTATTACAGAAAAGAACTCATATCGTTTCATTCCAGCGTTTCTCGAATAGAATAATTCTCATTTTCCGCTAATCCGGCGCTGATCATTTCTGCGACCAGGCCAAATCCGATAAATTGGATACCAACAATTATCAGGATATTCCCCATAAAAAAGAGCGGTCGTTTGCCGATACCGACTCCCTGAAACCAGAGAACCGTCAGATATACTTCGATACAGACACCGACCATAAATGTCAGAAATCCGATAATACCGAAAATATGCAGCGGAGAGGTACGGAAGCGCGTGAGAAACAGCACGGTTATCAAATCAAAAAATCCGTTGAAAAATCGCCGGATGCCGTACTTGCTCTTGCCGTATTTGCGGGCATGATGCTTTACGACAATTTCCCCGACTCGAAATCCCTGCCAGTGCGCCAACACCGGTAAAAACCGATGCAACTCGCCATAAACCAGGAAAGATTCTACCACCTCACGGCGATAAGCTTTTAGCCCACAATTAAAATCGTGCAGACGAATGCCGGTTAATTTGGAGGTAACGTAATTATAGATTTTCGAGGGCAGCGTTTTCGTAATGGGGTCATGCCGTTCTTTTTTCCAGCCGGAGACCATATCAAATCCCTCCTCCAGCTTTTTCAGCAGATGGGGAATCTCCTGCGGATCATCCTGCAGATCGGCATCCATGGTGATAATAAATTTTCCCTGCGCCTTATTAAAACCAACTGCTAAAGCAGGGCTTTTTCCATAATTTCGGCGAAAGCGGACCGCTACCAGATTCGGGTATTCAGGCTTGAGGGATTTGATCGTTTCAAACATCCCGTCGTTGCTGCCATCATCAACGATGACGATTTCAAAGTCCAGATCCAGGGGCTCGGTGGCAGCAGTAATTTGTTTCAATAATTCCGGAATCGATTCATTTTCATTATAAGCTGGTATAACCAGAGACAGATCCATAAGCACTATTCATTCACATTGAGCTGTTCGACTTTACTGCTAATCTGGATGGTTAATTGTTGCAGATCGACAGGCTGATTAAGCGCGATTTCTCTATAAAATATAGTAATACGTTCTTTTTGATCCAACATGGTAAACTGGACAATCATCGGCACATAAACACCATCAATAATTCGATAATTTTTGAAATCCTGACGAACAAACGCCCGGCCATCGCGCAAGGCCTCAACGCTTTCCAGCAAACCGGTTTCCGGGTTTACGATGTAGCGATATTCGATATCGTCTATCATAGTGGTAAAAATACCGTGCAGTCCGTCCTGAAGCTGTAATGGCTCTTCCCAGTTCCCGGCGTATCCCAGGGCGGCGAACTTCAGGTCCTTAAAGGTGATGGTGGTCTGCATAAAACGATTCAAATAGGGATCGTCTACGCTGCCGGAAAGGAAATGATTTTCATGCTGATTATACCAGATAAAGCGAGAGGGGCCGACAAAAATTTCCCCAACATCCAATCCCAGGGGGCCTTCCACTTTCATAAAGAGCTTTTCCGGGCGCTGCCAGTGGGTCTGCAAGGAAGCGTTGCCGTTAAAGCTTTCCGATTCTACGGAAAGTTTCGCCTTGCCATAAAAGCTCTGAATCCGCTCAAAGTTTTGGCGATACGCATCCGGCCAAACTTCCAGCGCTTCCAGAAATGGCTTGATCGGCCTGGCATTGCCACTTTGTGCAACCCCGCCGGCGCATCCGGCCAAAAAGAGCGCAACAGCGCAGAGGAGAAACCCTTGCCACCATTTCGAAAGAAAATGTTTAATTTGCCAACTCATATGTTGCCCTTCCCAAAGGGTTAAATAGTTAACGGCCCAGTTTTATTCTTAAAGATTCATTGTCCGGCGATTTATCCAGCGCCTGCTGCCAGAAGTTCTTCGCTTGTTCTACCTGGTTTAATTTAAGATAAATATCGCCCAGATGCTCAAGTATTTCCGGATGGCCACCAGCCATCTCCGCAGCTTTCTGCACATATTCGAGCGCATGGACATATTCCCCCTTCTGATAATAGATCCAGCCCATTGTATCCAGATAGGCAGCGTTGAGGGGATTTTTGGAGATTGCCCGGGCAGCCATCTCCTGGGCATCATCCAAACGCACGCCACGCACGCTCAGCGAATAGCTATAATTGTTCAGGATAAGATCATTGTCGGGATATTGTATCAATGCCGATTCGTAGAGAGAATCCAACTCGGTAAACATACGTAAATCGTTGTATATACTGCCGAGCGTTGTAATCGTATTCAGGTTACCACTGTCGAGCCGATAGGCTTTCTCCAGCGGCACAACCGCTTCCGGCAAGCGATTCAATTGCAGCAGAGAATTCCCAAAAAGCGAGAGCAGCGCGGGATTATCCGGCACCGATTCAATCGCCCGGCTGAGTACTTCCGCACATTTATCGTAGGCTTCCTGCTCGTATAATAAAACCGCCAGGAACTCCCAGGCTCTTCCGTTCCAGGGCTCCAGCGTAGTCAGCTCTTCAAAATGGTTTTTGGCTTCATCATAGAGATTCTGATTAATGGCAATTCGTCCCATTAACAGGTAGGCGCGATCTTTCAGGGCAGGATTATCCAGCACCGGCTGCAGCACCTCGCGGGCTTCATCATATTTATCGAGGTAGTAATATCCTTCCCCGAGAAACAAGCGGGCGCGGTGCATATCGGGATCCGCACTGACAATATCGCTAAAAGTGTAGATCATCTCTTCCCAGTTTGCCAGATCCCGGTAAAGGATATAGAGCTGATTCATTGCCTTTTCATTATCCTTTTCCAGCTTGAGCGCTTTTTTATAAGCGGTTATTGCGCTCAACGTATCGCCTTCCATTTCCAAAACATTGCCATAGAGCAGCCAGTTATCCGGAGAGTCCGGCTCGCGCAGCAATAAATCCTGCACCAGGTTGTTCGCTTTTTCCATCCGGTTCAACTGCAGATAGAGTGTGAGCAACTGGTGGACAAATTCCGACTCGCCATCCAACAGTTCCACCAACCGTTCGCGCAGGGCGATCAGTTCTTCCACCTTGCCCAGCTTGGTGTACAAATAAATCAGGCTTGAATGTACTGTCGGATTCAGGGGATCAATTTCATTCAGTTTGCCGTAATAGAAAGCAGCGTCCTCATAATTCCGTTGCTGATTATGCGCTTCCGCCAGAAAATATAGGGTTTCCCGGTCTTCGTTCTTACGGTGGTAGGATTTGGAAAGGTATTCCACGCTTCGCTGGTATTGACCGGTGCGATAAAAATTGCGCCCGATCGCCTTCAGAATTTGTGCTGAAGAGGAATCATAACTCAGTGCTTTCCGGTATTCGAAAATAGCCGCGCTGTACTGATCCTGAAAATCCAGCAGGGCGCCGCTGAGATAATGATCTTTCGCTTTCCGGGTTGCTTCTTGGGTATATTGCGAATCGACACGATTAGCGGGACGAGTGAGGCTGCAGGCAGATAACAGGATAGCGAAAAAAAATATGCCGAGATAGCTTAATTTCATATGAAATTATTGTCCTTAAAATCAAGAAAACTAAAAATATCCATCGAACTATGGCATTACAAGGAAAAAAATTATAGAAACCGCGAATATATTGTAACATCTGAAAATAGACTTGATTTAATGGGGCTTTTGCGATAATTTTTTGTAAAATGCTAACTAGTAGAAATTGAGGTTATATGTCTGAACAACATCTGAACCGGGATTCGCAGAAAAAACGCGCTCCCCGGCCATCTTCTCCGGCACGGCCGAAAGAATATTCCCGCAAAAAACAAATTTTAATGATAGCTTCAATATTGGCATTTCTTGGCTTTCTTGCCTTCGGAATTTACCTGATCAGCGACCTTCCCGATTTAACCGAACTGGAAAATGTTCGCCCGGTGCAGGCGACGCGTATTTATTCCGTAGATAACAAGATTATCCACGAATTATTTACCCAAAGCCGTATTTGGGTAACATATGACCAAATTCCCGATCATGTTATTAAAGCGACATTGGCGACGGAAGATCGCGATTTTCATAATCATTGGGGGATCAATACTTCCCGTGTGATTAAACCAATCGTCGTAAACCTGTTGACGATGAGTTACCAGGAAGGCTTTAGCACTATTACCATGCAGGTTGCAAGAAACCTTTATCAGAAACGGATTGGATTTCGGAAAAGCATTACCCGAAAGCTGAAAGAGATTGTTACTGCTTTACAGATCGAACGTACCTACTCGAAAAAAGAAATTATGGAAATGTATCTGAATGTTTCCTGGTTCGGGCGGGGCGCTTATGGCATTCAAAGCGCTGCTCAAAAGTATTACAATAAAGATGTTGGCGATTTAACCCTCGAAGAGGGCGCCTATCTTGTCGGCATTCTGAAAGGACCAAGTAACTATACGCCGGAAAGGCATTATGACAATGCCATCCTTCGCCGTAATGTGGTAATGCACAACATGTTTATCTGTGATTATCTCGAACGCACAGAATATGACAGCTTAAAGCATCTCCCGCTGGAATCTGAGACCTGGAACCCGAAGTCCGGCACCGCGCCATACTTTACCGAACATGTGCGTCAGCAGCTGAACAAATTGCAAAAGACTTTGAACGTCAATGTATACGAAGACGGTTTGAACGTCTATACTACGTTGGATACTCGCTACCAGGACGCTATCGATAGCGCTATTGCTGTCCAAATGCCTGGCATACAGTCGCGGGTACGGAAAAGTCTGGCAAAATGGCGGGAGCGCAATGAAGTTGCGGATTCGGTATTCGAAGAGAAGTCCCTGGTTCAAATAGCCATCGTCGCGCTGGATCATACCAACGGACATGTCCTCGGCATGGTTGGGGGACGTGATTTTGAAAAATATAAATTTAACCGGGCAACGCAGGCGAAGCGTCAACCAGGCTCAACCTTTAAACCATTCCTTTATTCGGCTGCTATCGACAATGGCTACACTCCGGCCTATAAAGTCTGGAACCAGCCGATCGTACTTTATAACCCCGATGGTACCCGCTGGTCCCCGGAAAACTTTGACAGATCCCTCGGTGGCCGCACTACCCTTAGGGAAGGCCTGAAGAAATCACTGAACCTGGTTGCAGCAAACCTGATCGACGAAATTGGCCCGCGTACCGTCGTAGAGTACGCCAAGCGAATGGGCATCTCTTCCGACATTCGCCCGTACTACAGTTTAGCGATGGGCAGTTCCGATGTTATTCCGCTGGAGATGGTCAGCGCATTTGGTACACTTGCGAATGGTGGTATCCGGGTGGAACCGGTTTCCATCACCCGCATCGAGGATCGCTATGGTAACATCATTCACGAAAGTAAATCCCGCCGCACGGAAGCTTTAAATCGCGGCACCGCTTTCATTATTACCGATATGCTGGAAACGGCAATCAACCACGGCACTGGCGGTTCCGCCCGCTGGAAATATAAATTCCATGCACCGGCAGCCGGCAAAACCGGTACGACCAACGACTACACCGACGCCTGGTTCATGGGATTTACCCCGCATGTTACCGCTGGTGTTTGGGTAGGCCTGGATGATCAAGCCTTGAAGCTTGGCCGCCAGGGCACCGGCTCCGACACTGCTTTACCTTTTTGGGCGGAATTTATGAAACGCTTATACGAGAATGTGGAAATTCCCCAGGATAAATTCCAGCAACCACAGGATGTTGCCCGGATGGACATTTGCGACGATAGCGGAGAAATTGCCACAAACTTTTGCCCGAACGTTATCAAACGGGAAGTCTTTAAAGTCAATAATCACCCGACGGAATCCTGCCACCTCCACCCGGGATTCGGCAGACGGCAATTTAGCGATCAGTCCGCTTTTTAAGTAGATGAAGAGCGGTAGCGACATACCCGGCAAAGTGTTAAAAGCCGGTAGAAAAACGTATGACGTCGTCCTGGCGGACCAGACGATTGTTCCCTGCACCATGCGGGGGAAACTTGCCGTGGGTGATGATGATTACGACGCTGTCCGCGTCGGTGATAATGTTACCATCACCTACGTTTCCGAGCAGGAAGGCGGTACGATAGACAGCATCCTCCCCCGCACATCGAAGCTTTCCCGCACTATCGAAAGCCGCGCCTATCAGGAACATATAATTGCCGTTAACATCACCCAACTTCTGATTTTACTCTCAACCAAGAACCCCACGTTCAAATCCGGCCTGCTCGATCGCTATTTGGTGATCGCAGAAAAGAATCAAATCCGTCCATTAATTTGCATCAACAAAATCGACCTGGTCGGCGCAGAACATTTTCAGATATATAAAGATTATTACGAAAAGCTTGATTACCCGGTCATTTTCACTTCGGCAAAAACCGGCGAAGGGGTTGATGCACTGGCAGCATTATTCAACAATGCAACGACTGCCCTGGTCGGTTATTCCGGGGTCGGGAAAAGTTCTCTGATTAAAGCGATTCGCCCCGGGCTGGATATCAAAATCGGCGACATTAGCGAACACACGCAACGCGGTCGCCATACCACGACTGCCGCACAGCTCTTTCCGCTGGACAAAGATAGTTTTGTGATCGATACACCGGGGATTCGTGAGTTGGGATTTTGGGGCGTTTACAAAAAGGATTTACAGGAATTTTTTGTCGACTTTCGCCGCTATGCCGAAGAATGCCAATTTGCCGATTGCAGCCATATAAACGAACCGGGCTGTGCGGTAAAAATGGCGGTAGAATCGGAAGAGATTTTTCCGGAGCGCTACGAAAATTACCTGATGATTTATGAGAGCTTAAAATCTGCAGCATACGAATATCGCATCAACCGCACGCAGAAACCCCGGCGAAAATCCTCTCAATAACATTTTCCAGAATCACTCGCCAATCAGTCTTTACTTCGCATCCCAATCCCGTATATAGCTGCCAAAATACCAGGTAAGCGCGCCTTTCAGAATCAGCGTCACCGTCACAAAGAGAATAATACCGCTGACCATTTCCAGCCAGGAAAGTTGCCCCTGCTGTTGAAAGCCAAGCAGCTGGATGCTGAAGAGCATTGCGATAAGCAAGGTTAGATAGTAAGAGGCTTTAACGACTGTGTCCCCTTTAAGGTCTGCATTACATTCCTGACAACGCAGCTTTACGGGACCATTGGCCAGGGCAAACTGGCCGAACTTCATTGGAGGTTTTTGGCAGGCAGGACATTTCATAGATTGCGCTCCCGGCTGGTACGGATGGCTTCGATCAATGGGGCAATATGAATTGGCACTGCACCGACTTCTTCACAAACAACCCCGGCGGCGTGGTTAGCGATCGCTACCGCTTCCTTCAGGCTTGCGCCGCCACTCAGGGCAAAAGTGAGTGTTGCGATGACCGTATCTCCTGCACCGGAGACATCAGCAACCTTCCGGGCGCGGGTGCCTTCCAGGGTTAACTCACCGTCTCGGTTAAATAATGCCATCCCCTTTTCACCCAGGGTGATCAGCACCGATTCCGCATTTAATTTTTCCAGTAGTTTCAGACCAGCTTTCCGAAGATTTGCCTCACTATCCAGGCGGATCGCCAGCGCTTCCTCGGTTTCCTTCCGGTTCGGTTTAAAAACAGTCACATCACGAAAAGCAAGGAAATTATCAAACTTTGGATCTACAGTTACCACTTTTTTCTGGGCATTTGCCAGCTTAACAACATCATCAACCAGGGCCGGTGTTAGCACGCCTTTGTTATAATCCTGCAAAATTACCGCATCGACTTCCGGCATTATTCGCTCGATGTAGCGAAACATTTTCTCCCGGATAGCACTTTTGGTAACATCGGTTTTCTCGTGATCGACGCGGGCAATATGCTGGTTATTTCCGATGATGCGGGTTTTCAAACTGGTGGGACGGGTAGAATCGGTAATTAATCCTTCTGCCGGTAAATCCTTTTCCCGGAGCATTTCCCGGAAAGTCGCCCCCCAGCTGTCCTCTCCAACAGTGCCGACCAGAATGGGGCGGGCATTCAGGGCAATCAGGTTATTAGCGACATTAGCGGCGCCGCCAAAGCGAACTTCATCATCAGAAATATTGATAATCGGTACCGGCGCCTCCGGAGAAATGCGGGAAACGCTTCCCCACAGATATCGATCAAGCATTAAATCCCCAACAACCAAAATCTGTTTCTGGCTGCCATTTTCAATGATCGACTTTAGTCTGTCCAGACTCAAATCTACCATCGAGTTACTGCCCTCCGGTTGATTTTGCTTCTTCTCCATTATTCTCAAAACGGTTTTTCAGCATATCGAGCAATGCATCTTTTACGATGCTAACCAGGAGCAACAGGATTAGTAATGGAAACCCGGTAAAATAGATGAAACGAATAAAAGGAGGTACCCAGCTGTATTCAAAAAGCGGAACAATCGTAATAATTATGAAACATAAAAATATATAGTATTCGGCGATTCTGGTAATGCGTTGGTAATACATTTCAATCATTGACGGTGGCCTTTCCTGAATTTCCGACTCGTTTTTCACTTCCATCTTCCTATCTCTAAATTTTATATTGCAACTTTCTACGCTGTCAGCGGCCTGCTGTTTCATCCATCAGAAATCATTCAAATAGCTACTCAGCATTAACAACATCTAAAAAATCTTCAACAAAATCATTTTTTTGCGGGAATTCAATCAGGCGGCCGATTTCAACATCATTCTCGAGAATAATAAAAGTCGGCACCCGCTGGATATCATTAAGCATCGCTGTGAGTTCAGGATCCTCTTTATCTCTGTTTACGCCCAACAACTCTATTTTGAGATTGGGATTTTCCGCGGTAACTAACGCCTGGACAAACGGCGGCACACCATCGCGGGAATCGCCACACCAGGTCCCGAGATAGCAGAGAATATTTAGCTGGCGGGTAATCTCCTTCAGCTGGGAAACATGCGCGGCATCGACAGACACTTCAGCATCCTGAGCTTTCCAACGCGGGAAATAATATAGAATATCGTCATATGTTATTTCTCCCAATAACATATCTTCATCATTAATCGTAGTCAATGTGCCGGTCGGTTTGTAAGTCGCTTTCATACACCCTATAAATCCAATGAATACAAACATTAACAGTAGAGATCGTATTAACATTCCTTCCCCTTTATTCCGCTAGTTTCGTACAATTCCTTCCCGAGTCACAAAAAAGTTAGCGACCCTTTCATGGTCCGCATAAACGCCGAGATTTTTCCCATTCAGCCAAATTTCGATGCCATTGGCTTTGCCAAGCCGAAACTCTACCCGGTCATAAGCCTGTAATCGATGGATGATTCCCTGCGAGATGAAATAATCGGTAGTATCTTGCTCGTCCCGGATTTCGCCCACCCAGGTTTTCTCTGCCAGACCTCTTAATTCAATATTCAATGAGGGAATTTGCGTTTCTGTTTGGCTGGCGGCGATCACGGATGCAGTCGCCAGGGAGTCTTCCTGGTTTTTCTCGCGTATTAACTGTGAGGTGGGAATTTCCCGAACCTGAAGCTCCGGGTTGGATTTATTCGATACATATTGTTGATAAGTAAAATAGCCAGCACCAAAAACGATAATTACCGCTAATGCAATCCAAAAAACTTTATGAATCCGGTCGAGATTGAGATTCTCGGTATAATTATTCAGATTTACATTTTTCTTGGGCGTCGTCGACGGCGGTTTTTCACCCTGCTGCGGTTTTTCCACAACAGGTTTACTTTCCTTCGGGGAGCGATTACCGGTAAAAACATCGAAATCATTCAGCACTTCCTCGACGTCCAATCCCGCTTCTTTGGCGTAACGGCGAAGATAGATGCGCTCGTACCCGGGCGGTAAAACATTCACATTGCCAGATTCAATTGCCTCCAGATATTCCAGCGGCAAGCGGCTTTTCTGGTGAATATCCTCCAGGGAGATGTTTTTTTCCTGGCGCTTTTCTTTCAGGCTTTCGAAGAATTCTTTCACAGCAAGTACCTATCTAAAATCTTTCAAGCGTATTTGCAGTTCTTTGCGTCCATTCCAGTAATTCTCTTCTACAACGTAAGCACAATCGATGCGTCCATTGTTTTCCTGAACGATATCGATCTTGTCTCCCATATTGAAACCGATCGCGCTCATACGAGTGCCATTCTGTTCCAGCGACATCTTCAGGTGATTATTCCCAACAATTGCCGGATCGCCAACGACTTTCAGATTGCGGGACATAAAGACCGGCCGCAGATTCAGTGGTCCGAAGGGGCCCATCAACTTCAACAAACGAATCAAGCGGTCGTCGAAATCCTTTAATTCCACTTCACAGTCCAACTTAACGGTCGGAACTAAATCTTCGGGAACCAATTGTTCATCCGCGATACGGGTAAATTTTTCAATAAATGCCGGAATTTTTTCCTCTTCAATAGTCAGGCCAGCGGCATATTTATGTCCGCCAAATGCGCTCAGGAATTCCGAACACGCTTTAATCGCTTCATAAATATTGAAATTAGAAACACTACGTGCAGATGCTTTGCCCATGCCATCGACAACGGAAATCATAATAGTGGGGCGATAAAATCTTTCCACGATACGAGAAGCGACAATGCCGATTACTCCGGGATGCCAACCCCGCTTGTAGAGTACCAGCGAACGGGCATTCTCCGGATCCAAACGATTTTCGGCAATTTCCAGCGCTTCTTTAAAGGTGTTTTCATCGACGTTGCGTCGAACCTGGTTGGCTTTCTCCAACTCTTTTGCTAAGATCCGGGCTCGCTGCAGGCTTTCAGCTGTTACCAGGCTAACTGCCCGGCGAGCATCACCCATACGACCCACAGCATTAATTCGTGGCGCAACGACAAAGACGATTAGCCCAGCCGTAATCTCCTTGCGGTCTACTCCGGAAGATTCCAGCAATGCCTTTATGCCAAAGCGAGGATTATAATTTATCAGATCCAGGCCATGGCGAACCAGTATGCGATTTTCATCGACCAGCGGGACGATATCCGCGCAGCTGCCGATAGCGACAATATCCATTAGCTGTTCGAGATCTGAGGCAGGCAATCCCAACCGGCTAAAAAGGCCCTGCATGTATTTAAAACCAACGCCAACACCGGCCAGTTCTTTGAACGGATACGGACAGTCCTTTTGTTTTGGGTCCAGTATGGAAACTGCCGGTGGTAATTCCTCTCCCGGTTCGTGATGATCACAAATAACCACATCGACACCGAGAGAGTTGGCATATTTTACTTCTTCCACTGCTGTAACGCCACAGTCGATCGTCAGAATTAACGTTACACCTTTATCGGCATATTCCTTAATTGGCCCATTGGATAAACCATACCCTTCCTTCATCCGGTCGGGAATATAATAGGTTACTTTCGAACCGACCAGCCGGGAAAGCGCCAGGTACAATAAGGAGGATCCGCATACACCATCCACATCGTAATCCCCGAAGACGAGGATCTTTTCGCCATTGCTTAAGGCCTGGTGGAGACGATCTACCGCGACATCCATACCTTTCATCAGGAAAGGATCATGAAGGCGCTCCAGATCGGGGCGGAAATATGTACGTGCCTTATCGAAAGAATCGATTCCTCTTTTGAGAAGAATCCGTGATAAGACGGGTGGCACTGCTAATTCTTTTGCTAGGTGATCGACTGCTTCATCATCAAATTCATGATCAATCACCCATCTTGATTTCATTCATACACCACCTTTTCCTTATATTTTTCATTTTATCAAAACTCTATATTTTATCTTCATTTTTTCAGATTTTTAGTGAAAATCATGTTAACTGTTTGCCACTGGGATCGCAAGCGCTATTTTTTGGTAACTTATTTTTATGGCAATAATTACCGGCATTTATCCCACATTTTCCGCTGGTGTTTTTCTGGTAAGCGTTTCATTCATCAGCGGATCATCGCCCTACTTGCTACCACTACGGCGATTCATCTCTTTCCCAATTTCCCAAACAGCCATTTTTACTGCCGGGGTACGATACGGTGGTTGAGTAGTATCAAGTTTAACCAGCCAACGTCCACTGCTATTGTGATTGATAACGACATAAAAATCCTGCTTATAACCGGCATCTTTAGCGATTACCTGCAGCAGGAAACCCTCCCGGTCAATTTTCTCATAAACGGATTTTACGACGAACAATTGATCATCTGTATTTCCGGTAAATCCTTCCAATGCTTTTACGGTTGCAGCATCGACGGCTTCCTCAATAAATGCATGGGGCATTTCACTGTCCTCCAACAAACGCGCTACAGGTGCTATGGCTTTTTTTTCTGCCAGTACCCGATAAGTTTCTCTGCCCATTTCCCGCCATTTCTGCTCATACTTGGTAATCACCGGTCGGGGTGGGTTCAATTCAACACTATCTACTGAAAAATATTTACTGGCGGAAAATAATTCAAAGGCATGTTCCGCGTACCATTGCTGATCAGTCACCAGCTCATAACAATGATTTTCACGAAGTACATTCCCCAAAATTTCGCTAAAGTCCTCATCCAGTAAACGTCTTTTCCGGTGCTTATCTTTCGGCCAGGGATCGGGAAAATTCATCATCACATGGGTAAGGGAATTTTCCGGGAAAAACTCCCGAAGTCCCAGGCGTGCATCTTCATGAATGACGCAGGCATTTTTAACATCCTCACGAAACAATTTCCGTTGCGCCCGTTCCATCGACTCCATCGACAACTCAAAGCCAACAAACTGCCAATCAGGATATCTTTTTGCCCAATCAACTAAAAAGCCCCCATTGCCAAAACCGATCTCTACTGCCAGCGTTGCCGGTTTCGGAAAATATGTTTGCCAGTCCAGGGGATAACGGTCAGATAAGCGGGGATTCATTGAATATTGCAAGTAATAACTTCTATTTTCCATAGTACCAAACTTAAAGTTTTTTCCCGATTACCGCAAGCCAGATATTCGATCCTGAGCCGGTAAGATGCGATTTTTTTATCAATTTTCCGCTTGACAAAGCAACCGTATGCGATTATATTCTAGCTGACCTTCCAAGGTCAAAACCTCCCTCCCAACTCCGCAGGGGACGCTCGCGTCCCCTGTTTTTTTTGTACTCTACCCCTTTCGTAGTACTTTCCCGGGATTTCTGCTCTTTTTAACCGCGAAAAATCCTTCATTCGGGTTATTGAAACTTATTGTAAATTTTAACTTATTGTAAATAAGCTTTTAACAGGTAAGTGTTTAAATGAAGTTCGATCCGGATAGTTTTCCGGTTAAAAGTAAATTCGGAATTTGCAATTAAGTCATTTAATTTTCAGGAGTAAAAAATGGAACAGTTATTTACCCAAACTTCCATTCACGAAAATACAACGGCTTCGATCGCGACAGACGAAATCATCTTTGATAGTAAATACGACCGCCATTCTGCGAATCAATCAAAAAAAATTAGCACCTCCGGGCAAGATGCACCACGGCTGAAGAAGTCCGTGTCCATGCCCGAACTCTTTTTCGTTTCCTGCCTTACACTGGCGTTATGGCTAATCTTATTCTTTGTATTACAACCGATTTCTCTCACATAACCGCCCGGGGAGCGCGGCTTAGAGTTCCTGAAAAGTGGGTACGGAAGAGAGAAAGTCATAGGTTTGTGCGTCGTAGTTTATGCGGCAGCAATAGTGGGCAAGCCCGTTGGTTACGAAAAGATACTGCGCTTTTAAAACCCCATTATAAACAGCAATTTGCTCAAAAGTTTCTTCGCTAATTGGAACAGAAGGTGCTTTACATTCGACAATCACCTGCGGTTCGGCGGTTCGGGTAAAAAGGACAATATCGCAGCGCCGGGTCAGATTATAGATATGCACTGTTGCTTCTACCTGCATTAATCCCTTCGGATATCCCAATCCCTGAATCATGTATTGGATAAAGTTTTGCCGAACCCATTCTTCCGGGGTAAGAGCAACGTATTTCTTTCGCACCGGATCGAAAATTTGCTCATGCTTCCCGTTTTCATCAAAACGAAAGTCATATTGGGGTAAATTTAACTCGGGAAGCTTCATTTGGGTGCGTTTTCACCTTTTCGGGTAATGTTATTGCTGTAGGAAAATACGTAATTTATCATTGCCTTTAGCGCAATAACTTACGTATTTCATTTATAGCCGTAATAAAGGGAAGAGTTCATGACCGCTCAACGTTTTTTTCATATATTTTTCCAGCTGTTTATCGCTGGCTGGGTCATGTTTTTTCCCGCCTGGCTTTCTGCTGATGGAGACGTCCGCTTCGATCACATCTCTATTGAAGATGGTTTATCACAAAGCAGCATCACCGCCATTCTACAGGATAAAGATGGCTACATGTGGTTTGGCACCCAGGAAAGCGTCAATCGCTTTGATGGCTATGAATTTAAGATATTTAAACAGGATGCGCTTTCTGCTTCCGCAATCGGCAGTAACCTCATCAACTGCATTTTTGAAGATCGCGACGGATATATCTGGCTGGGCTCCCCAACCGGCGGTTTAACCCGCCTTAATAAGTATAACGGTGAATATAAGCTCTTCCGCAGAAACGAATTCAGCGACAGTAATACCATCAGCCACAACAGCATTTTACGCGCCGATGCCATATTCCAGGATAAGCTCGGGCATATGTGGATTATCACCCAGGGCGGTGGCATTGACCGCTTCATCCCCGAAACAGAAACATTCTCCCATTTTGCTTACAATCCGGAAGATGCCGGCAGCCTGAGCAGCAATCAGATTACCGGTATCCGTGAAGATGCCGCCGGAGATATCTGGATTGCCACGGAAGATGCCGGTCTCAATCGTTTTAATCGTGACACGGGGAAGTTCACCCGTTTTATGAAAGACAGTCGTCTGCCACTGGATAAGCAGCCTGCAGACAATCACATTTTTGTCATTAACGCCAGCAGTGACGGCACAATTTTGCTCGGATACCGAAACGGCATGGTCAGCTTTTTTGATCCCGCCAGCAAACACTTTACCCATATCGATCCATTACCGAATTCAGATTTGCCGATATTCTGCATCGGTGAAAATCGAAAAGCGCACGGGAAAAGTTTTTGGGTGGGTGGAGAAGAAAGCGGCCTCATCAAAATATCCCGACCAGTGTCCGGCAGTTTTTCCACCAAACGAATTTCGACAAAAGATGTAGCGGGGAAATTATATCCGGCGAGCATTCGGCGTATTCATCCGGATAACAGTGGTAATATCTGGCTGATTGATACCCGAAACAGGCTCCAGTTGTTGAAACCCCGGCAACAATATGTAACCACTTTTGAAAACGATGAACGCTTCGCAAGCGAATTTGTATCGGCGATTTACCAGGACCGCAGTGGTATTATCTGGATTGGTACGCCCGGCAGCGGTATTGCGGTTTACGATCACAATAAATATAAATTCGATCATCATACCTTAACCGGACGAGACGGCAATACAGCCAAGGCACGAATGATTTACGCATTGCACGAAAGTGGCCAAGGCGAGAACCCGCTGATCTGGGCAGGCAGCGTCAATAATGGCCTGTATGGATATGATACCGCCGGTAAATTGATCCATCACTTCAATCGCCGGCCAGGGAGCAGCAATTCCCTGACTGACAACGCCGTAAGATCTATTTTATTCGATCAGGATAACACACTTTGGGTAGGCACCGGCAACGGTTTGTCCCGTATTACCGGCCTGGAGAAACCTCGCCCGGTTTTTCGGAATTATTATCCGGAAGGGCCCGATCCTACTTTCCGGGGACGGGGTGGTGTTCGCTCAATCTTGCAGACACCGGATGGGCTTATCTGGATGGGCACCGGTAATGGCTTGCTTAGCTTTGATCCGCAAACTGAAGCAATTTCCCGTTATCTCTATACTAAAAATCCTGCCCAGGGAGAATATACCTTAACAGTTTTTTCTCTCTATCTGGAAGCTGATTCGCTCGGCGGAAACATCTGGCTGGGAACGAATAATGGCTTGTATTATTTCGAGCGAACCAGTGGTGAGTCTTTTCGTCTGACAGAAAATACCTGGCAGGGCAACAACTGGATCACATCGGTTAGAGAAGATGCCAGATCCGGGCAGGCACTGTTTGATCAGAAACGGGTGCTGTGGCTCGGCACCATGGGCAGTGGACTGATTCAGGTGTTTCTCACCCGGGCAGCAGAAACGCGGAAGCCATTGATCCACAAGACCGTTTCTTTTTCCGAGACAAATGGCCTGCCAAACAATACAGTTTATGCAGTGCTTAGCGATGACTCCGGTAAATTATGGATTAGCACCAACCAGGGATTAAGCTGCTTCGATTATGATCAATACCGGGAAAATCCCCTTCGCGCATTTCGCAACTACGATACTGACGATGGCCTGCAAAGTAAAGAATTCAATCTCGGTGCCGCTTACCGGGCCAATGATGGCCGGATGTATTTCGGTGGCGTAAACGGATTTAACAGCTTTCATCCCGACAGCATTCGGGAGAATCCGCGCATTCCCCCGGTTGTTATTACCAGCTTCAAAAAATTTGACCAGGCAGTATCACTGGACCAATCCACCCTTTCAGAAATGACGATTCCCCTTAGTTACCGCGAAAACTTTTTCTCATTTGAATTTGCCGCCCTAACTTATACCAATCCGGAAAAAAACAGCTACATGTATAAGCTCGATGGCTTTAATGCAAATTGGGTGCCCAATGGCAATCGCCGCTACGCCAATTTTACTAACGTCCCTCCCGGTGAATATACTTTCCGGGTAAAGGCTGCAAACCACGATGGCATCTGGAATGAGAACGCCGTTTCAGTCAATATTAGCATTGCACCGCCCTTTTGGCAATCCTGGTGGTTTTTCTTTCTGGTTGCTGCAGCGTTTAGCGGCATATTGCTGGCAATTCATAAAACCAGACTCAGCTGGGAAAAACAGCGTATTCGGGAAATTGAACGGGTGAAGGCAGACGAGCAGATCAAAAAATACCAGGCTATTGAACATGCCACCAAGAGTGAGCGACAACGGGTTCGGAAAAAAATTGCGGCGGATTTTCATGATCAGTCCGGCCATCGCCTGACAAAGATCTCCCTCTTCTGCGAAGTAATGAAGAGTCAGGCCAATGGTAATCTCTCCGAAGATGATCATATTTATCTGGATAAAATTATGGAAGCGTCCGCTGATTTACATAGTGATATGACTGACTTTATCTGGTCTTTGCACCCGGATGAAGACACGCTCTATGATACTGCGGTTAAACTGAAAGACTTCGGCGACAAGTTTTTTGAACGCACCGGTATTGCCTTTCGGGTAAATGGTATTTCCAAAGATCTTCAGAAAATTCCCCTGAACATGGAGGTACGCCGGAATTTAATTTTCATTTTTAAGGAGGGAATGAATAACATACTTAAACATAATCGTACCCATTGCAGCAATGTTTCTCTGAAAATAGAGCAACAGGGAAATAAATATCGAATTCTTCTCTGTGATGACGGACTTGGTTTTCAGTACGATCCCGCCGGTAATGGCCGGGGCATCAAAAATATGCAGGAGCGGGCGAAAACGATTAATGGTAATATTCAGATAAAATCAGCGCCTGGTAAAGGTACAACGATTACGCTTGAACATACAATCGAACAATAACAGCAGGTATTTCCATGGCAATGCAGGACATTTACGTCGCAATTATTGAAGATGAAGACGACATTCGGGAAAGTTTGAAAATTATTATCGATGGCTCAGAAGGCTATCGGTGTGTCGGAGCATATCGTAGTTGCGAGGCAGCATTGAAAGAAATCGAGTCAGCCTGCCCGGATGTGATCCTCATGGATATTGCTTTGCCGGGAATGTCCGGCATCGAAGGAGTTCCCCGCTTTAAAAACCTGCTTTCCGAAGTAGACATTATTATGTTGACGGTCCACGGTGAAAATGATCTAATTTTTAAATCATTAAAAGCCGGCGCCTGCGGCTATCTCCTCAAGAACACCCCGGCCCGCGAATTACTTCTCAATATTCGGGAAGTGTACGAGGGTGGTGCGCCAATGAGCACCCGAATCGCCCGCATGGTTGTTGCCTCTTTCCGGCAAGCGAATGTCGCGCCCTCTTTAACTTTGCGGCAAAAAGAAGTGCTCGCCAAACTCATCGAGGGGAAAAGTCATAAAATGATCAGCGACGAATTGTGCATCAGCACTAACACAGTAAAAACTCATATCAAAAAAATTTACCAAACCCTCCACGTTCATTCGCAGACCGAAGCGATCGCCAAGGCCTTGAAAAACAATTTGGTTTGATTTTCGAATACATTCCAATTTACTGCATGTATTTGCTGTGATTATATATTCTTACCCTTGCAAATTTTTCACAAAAAGCAAAAAGTCCCCAAATTCAGGAAAAAACTGCGCTTAAAGGCCCTAAAGCTTTATTTTTTGTCTTGACAATACCATTCGGGCAACTTAATTTGTTGACGTTATAGGAGTTCGAGTCTGTATATTTAAAATATCGGTCTAGAATTACCTGAGTAAATTTTTTATTTTTATTTTTTATTTTTAAAGGAGCAGTAATGGCAGAACGTATGAATGGTACTGTTAAATGGTTTAACGCTACCAAAGGTTTTGGGTTTATTTCAACTGACCAAGGTCAGGATGTATTTGTTCACTACACCTCGATCCGTGACACCGGCGGTTTCCGTTCGTTGGAAGAAGGTCAGGAAGTAGAATTTACCTTAGGCGAAGGTAAAAAAGGACCGCAGGCTCAGGATGTAGCTCCTGTTCAGACTTCTTCCGATTTCTAGTGCAGACAATAAATCGTCCAAAGCCGCATACTTCCCAGTATGCGGCTTTTTTTTTGCCTACGCTTATTTTATAATCCACTAATACCACCATAGCGAATGCCAGTCAGGTAAGCCATATCGCGATCAAATGTCGTTAGATCATCCTGGCAGAATTGATCGAGATGAGTATGTCCGCAGGCCCTGGCCATCACTTGCATCAGTTCCACGGACGCCTCGAAGAAGCGCTTCAGTCGTAAAGCTGATAGTTGGATATCCAGTCGTTTCCGTAAGTGATCTTTCTGGGTGGCAATTCCCACCGGGCAGTTATTGGTGTGGCAGGCACGCATTGCCTGACAACCGATTGCCTGGATCGCCGCATTGGAAACAGCAATACCATCCGCTCCCAGCGCCATCGCCTTAATGAAATCTGACGGCGTTCTAAGACCACCAGTAATGATCAATGTAATGTCATTCCGGCCACGCTTGTCCAGATGCTTGCGGGCGCGGGCCAGTGCGGGGATCGTTGGTACGGAAATATGATCGCGGAAAATTAAAGGCGCGGCGCCAGTGCCACCACCGCGGCCATCGAGAATGATATAGTCTACGCCGACCCGAATCGCCGCATCGATATCTTCTTCGATATGATTGGCAGACAGTTTAAAACCAATCGGAATGCCCCCGGTTTCCTTACGGACTGCATCAGCAAAATGGCGAAAATCATCTTCGCAGTTAAAATCAGCAAAACGGGGTGGCGAAATCGCCGAAGTGCCTTCCGGTATCTTACGCACCTGGCTAATTTTCCCTTTGTTTTTATGGCCGGGTAGATGCCCGCCGGTGCCGGTTTTTGCTCCTTGCCCGCCTTTAAAATGGAAGGCCTGTACTTTTTTCATCAACTCCATTTCGAAGCCAAATTTTGCCGAAGCCAGTTCATAGAGATAATAGGAATTCTCTTCCTGCTCTTCCGGCAACATGCCCCCCTCTCCTGAACAGATACCGGAACCAGCCATTTCTGCACCGCGAGCCAGGGCAATTTTTGATTCTTCGGACAACGCTCCGAAACTCATGTCAGAAACAAAGATCGGAATTTTCATCGTCAGTGGTTTCCGGGCGTTTGGTCCGATAACCAGTTCAGTACCGACGGCTTCATCTTCCATCAGTGGGAGTCGTGCTAGTTGGGCCGGCAAGATCTGAATATTATCCCACCTGGGTAAATGTTGGGAGCCCACGCCCATCGATCCCACCGGGCCATGGTGACCGTCTTTTTCCAATCCGTATTTCGCCAGGCGATGGATTTCCGCGGTTTTCGGCTCTTCTTCTGCGGGATGAGTGGCTTCGTATGCGCCTAAATATTCCTGACGGGGAATCAGCAATGGGTTTTTCTCCTGAAATTCCCGCACCTCCTCCTCATCGACCCAGACCTGATCATCCTCGACTATCGCGGTAAATTTATGCAGCACTTCTGCATTGTTATACTCACTGATGCCCGTATCGATACGATAATCCCAATGATGCACACCACAAATAAGATTATCACCATCGACATGGCCATCAGCCATTAAAGCCCCACGGTGCAGACAACGCCCGAAGAGCACAGAAACATCTTCATCGTAACGGACGATTACCAGATCGGTATCCAGCACCAGGGCATAAGCCGGCTGGCGATCGACGAGTTTTTGCCAGTCATAGATCGCTACTTTTTTCCTCATATTCTTCCTTTCTATTGACGGGTAGTAAACCATAGATTTATCAATTTATTTCGAATTTTGCTGTAAGGATGATTACCAGATTAAGCAACTTTCATTGTAAAAGAAACAGGTTTTCGGTGGGTGATATTTAAATTTTCAGGATACAGGCAGGAAGCGCTGCTGCTAATGATAGGAGAAACAAGTTGGGTGCTGGACATCATCCGGGAATTCCTATTATGAAATCCAGCATATTTTTCGATGCCAATTATGGGAGCAAACCGGAGAGCCAATGCAAAATATTAAGGAGAAAACGGGCGTTTTCTTTGGCATCGGGATGGTTCATTCCCATCGTAAATTTTTGCGGACCGGCCAGCTGGGCGCTGAACATCGCTGCCTCTCCGGAAAAGACAATTTTTCCTTTTCCAAATTGCATTGCCCCTAATTGCGTCCAGCCAGCGGCGGGAGCAGTTTTCGTTGTTGCTTCCTCGAAGCGCCAGGCAGTTTCCGGCATTAGATTCAGGAAGTTATCACTCAGTTCGAGTATCGGTTGCAGCTTACTACCACCGAGAAATGCCTGGCCGGTAAATGTTGCGACAGATGTAATACGTTCTTCCGATGAGCGGCCCTTTGTAATCGGATGTTCCTTTAGAAGTCCATCATCCCGCCGGAAGATGTCTGGCGGTCGACGCTTGGTGGTATCCATCGCAAATCCGTTGCTAAACTGAACACCGAACGCCATTGCCAGATCTGCAGCTGCGCCGGGAAATGGCATATGATCGGCAATCAGAAACAATGCACCACCTGCATAGACCCAGTCACGAATGGCAGCAATCTCATCCCGGCTAAAAGCGGAAGGATTTGGTAAAGACCAGTTCCCGAGATTGACCGCATTTAATGCATTGGAAATTACTAATATGTCCGTTCCTTCCAGGCTGCTTGCACTAAAATTTTCCTGAAACGGTGCAACCTGATACCCATCGCGCCGCAATAGTTCTGCAAACACCCAGTAGCGCTCGCCGGCTTTATGGAAGTTATTATGTGCTTCATCGATCTTGACAACCGGGCCTTTTCCGGATGAATAGGCCGGTTGAATAATTTCCGGAATCCAGGCGGTATCAGCCACCTGTTGAGCGGCCAAGAATGAACTGAACAACAACCATAAGACGATCCACTTATACATGTAAATTTCCTCTGCTCTTTTCGCAATCACGGATTTGAAGCCCGGCCAATTTTCAGTACCGTCTCCAAATCTATGTACAGAATATCGACATCTTTATAATACACATCGCTACGCGAATAGAAAAGCGTCTTTCCATCCTGGGAAAGACGCGGCGCCAAATCGCTGCCGCTGCTGTTCATCATTTCTCCCAGATGTTTCGCCGGAGACCATTGCCCCTTTTTATTAAAACTGATGTAAAGATCGCCAGACTCGGAAAGGTTTTCCCGGCGGCCGGAAGCTTCAAAAATCAGGAAGCTTTCATCCGGCGCGATAATACTGCCCCATTCCCCATCACTGGTATTAATTGCCGTGCCGAGATTTTCCGGTGCCTGATAAACACCATTCACTTTTCGGGAGCGATAAACATCCCCCCAACCGATGCCCCCTTCGCGGGTAGAACCAAAATACAAGGTGCCATCAAGCGTCACTGATGGGGCATATTCACTTTCATCCGAGTTTACCAGGCTTCCCAGATGAACCGGTGGCCCCCAGGCATCTCCGTTTTTTTCCATCATCCAAATATCGGAATCCTCTTTCGGTTTGCCATCTACCGGACGCTTCGAAGTGAAAAAGAGTTGCTTTCCATCTCCGGTGATGAACGGTGAATTATCGGAATATTTTCCGGAAAAGGGCGCAACTACTGGTATGCCCCATTCCCCGTTTTTCCGATGAGACACAAAAATCGAACGACGGGCGCCCGTCGTAAATCCAGCGGTTCGCCCAAAATAAACGGTTTTACCATCGGGCATAAACGCCGGGTAATACTCGACAGAATCCGTCGATATAATACCTTCGACAAACACGGCCGGTTCGGACATTTCATCTTGCCCGAACAGTGCAATACTGAATAACACTATGCAACTAATTGCGAGAATAATTTTCTGAATAGACACAATCCTACCCCTTTAGTATTATTACTATATTTATAGTAGATATGATTATCATACAGCACAAACCATTTTTTGTTTCCGAAAATCTTTACTTTCTTAAAGATGAAGTCCGCAGTGAGCGGCGATAATTACTTCTCGACTTTGGAGTAGGAAGCTATTTAAATTTCCAGATATCGATTATGGGGTTAGACATGCAGGAGAAACTAAGTGCAGCAATTATAGCAGGTGGCCGAAGCACCCGCTTTGGCTCGCCGAAAACCAAAGCCGGTTTTCAGGGTATTTCCCTCTTAGAGCATGCGCTAAATCTTGCCCGGGAAATATCCCCGACAGTTATGCTTAGCATCAATCAACCAGCAGAAAATATGACCGGTGAAGTTTTACAATGTAAAGATCTCTACCCCGATTGCGGTCCGTTGGGTGGCGTATATACCATACTTAAAACGGTAAAAACGCCACTGGTAGCAATTCTCCCCTGCGATATGCCTTTGTTGGCATCCACAATTTATGCCCGGCTCCGGATTCACTCTTCTGGCGCTGTGCCAGTTGTCGCCCAATCTCACCTGGGGTTGGAGCCGCTCGTTTCCATTTGGCCAGCAGCACTGGCAGACGCTCTCGAAGGGTTTATATTGCGCGGAACATATTCCCTGCGAAAAATTGTCACGGATTTAAACGCCGATATTATTGATCTGCCAGCAGAATTTGCCAACTATAATCCCCACTGGATTGCCAATGTGAACCGCCCGGGAGATCTGGAAAAAATTAAGAAGGTGCTTAGATGAAACCCAAAACAACTTGAAATCGTTAAACTCCCGGTTTACTTTGAACGACAATAGAAAATAACATCAGCGGAGAACACGTATGAGTCAGCGTCAAAAATTAACTACAGCGGAAATAAACGAAAGATTGGCCGATCTAGCGGGCTGGTCCCTGCAAAACGATAAATTGCACCGGGAATTACGATTCGCGGACTTTGTGGAAGCGTTCGGCTTTATTTCGCAACTTGCTGTTATCGCAGAAAAGATGAATCACCACCCGGCTTTATTTAATGTATATAACCAGGTAACAATTGATCTCGATACGCATGATGTCGGCGGCATTTCCACACTCGATTTCAAATTAGCGGCAGCAATTAACCAACTGGTTGATTAAAAAATGAAGCAATTCTCATTTCGCAACTTAAGGTTACAAATCGTTTTTTTCTTGCTGGTATTGTCTGCGGCGAACACGCTAATCGCGCATCCACTCTATGTCAGTCTTTGCGATATATCCTATTCTGAGGACGCAGCTTCAGTTAAAATTACCTTGATGCTTTTTACTGAAGATCTGGAGATGGCTATTCAGCAAAAGAAGGGGCAAGCGCTTTACCTCGGCCGTGAGGAACAAATTGAATCCGCAGATAAAGAAGTTTTTGACTATTTAAAGGAACAATTCTCGATCAAATTAAATCTCACACCGCTGGTGCTGGATTCTTTGCAGAAAGAAATATCGATTGGGAAAACCCGCACAACCTGCGTTTTTGACAATATCTCCCTGGAGGAATTAAAAGAAATAACTGTCTCCCATCTTTCCTTTTTTGAACTCTTTGAGGAGCAACGCAATTTGGTTCGCATTAAAACAGCTGCCAGTAAGAAGAATATGCTGCTGACAAAGCAAAACCCATCCGAAACAATTTTCTACTAACAATAGATATACTGCAACAAAACAAGCATTTAAGCTGTCAGAGAAAGTAACGGCATTATGTGATTCTTGATTTTTCTTGGATAAAATATCCGGGTGGATTATTTTGAGGATACGGGCATTTTTTGTATCTTAATTAGTATTCCGGAAACATGGAGGTTATCTGAACCCTCCGCTTGAGATTTCCTTTTTATCTTTACCGGCATTTACCATGGGGACAAATGATGGAGAAGCAAGCAACCGTTCGTCTGGATTTTTTTAAGCAGTTTTTAAAAAATCCAACGAAAATAGGCGCAATTACGCCCAGTTCTTCGGAATTGGCAAAAGCAATGGTGCAAGATATTAAAATCGGTCCGGGAGAGACGATTCTCGAATTGGGTCCTGGCACCGGCGCATTTACCCGCCACATTCAGCAAATTCTTCCCGATAAGCGAGCATATGTTGGCATCGAGCTGGAGCCAAAATTCGTTCAGCATTTGCAGGCTCGTTTTCCCGAGCTTTGCTTTATTGCCGGGCGGGCAGAAAATGCCAATGAGCTCTATCAACGCTCCGGTTTTGACCCCGCGAAAGCGATTATTTCCGGCATCCCCTTCGCCGTGTTGAATGAAAAAACCCGCCGGGGCATCCTGCAAACACTGCAGCGCCTGATGCCACCGGGCTGTATCTTTCGCACATTTCAATATGTCCATGCCTACCGCCTGCCCCCTGCGGTCAAGTTTCGCCGGCAAATGGACGAAATATTTGGTAATCATCATCGCAGCCGGGTGGTTTTTCGCAACCTGCCTCCGGCATTCGTACTCACCTGGAAGCGTTAACTAACAGGTAAGTTTTTACAGCAGCGATCGTTTCAGATTAATGACCAAATCCCCGCATCATCGGAAAGGCGTGTAGAATTCCGGGAAATATCGCCTGCACACTTTCCAGTGCTCCCTTGGAACTTCCGGGAAGATTTATAATGATGGTATCATTACGCATACCGCAGGCCTCGCGGGAAAGCATCGCGTAGGGTGTGCGATCCTTACCATGCTTGCGAATTGCTTCCGCAACGCCGGGTAATGGTTTCACAATAACCGCTGCCGTAGCTTCCGGGGTTACATCCCGCGGTCCGGGGCCAGTACCTCCAGTGGTGAAAATAAGATCGATGCCTTCATCATCGGCCAGCTGCCGCAGTCGTTCACTGATTTGATCCTTTTCGTCCGGCAACACTTCGTAGTTCGTTACATCGATCGGCTGGTTCTCAAGAAACTTCTGAATGATTTTCCCGGATTTGTCTTCCCGTTCGCCGGCAAATGTCGAATCCGAAATTACCAGAACAGCAGTTTTTAAATTCTTCTCAAAGCCATCGCGGTAATCCCCTTTTCCGCCTTTTTTCTTAACCAACTTAACCGAACTGATCGTCAGATTATCATCAAGCGGTTTCAACATATCGTACATATTGAGCATCGCCCCAGTTACTGCCGCAATCGCTTCCATTTCCACGCCGGTTTTCCAGATCGCCCGGGTCTCCGCAAACACCTTGATACGATCTTCCTCAAATTCAAATTTCAGATCCACCCAATCGAGGGGCATATTGTGACAGAATATCATCCAATCCGAACAGCGCTTGGCAGCATTTATCCCGCCGGCACGGGCCACTTCCAGCACATCGCCTTTCGGCACAGTGCGATCCAATACCCGGTTCACTGTTTCCGGGCTGGTGATCAAAGTACCTTTTGCCATCGCATACCGTAATGTTTTAAACTTGGGACTAACATCAATCATCATAAACTCCTTCTCTGTATAAACTCATTATCTGCAAACTTTCAGGGACTCCCCATTGCAGATTTTCTATTCCATTTATCCACCAATGGTGGACATCGATGTGCTTACTTCCCGCACTTTCAAGCGTTGTTTCTCTGCAGCCCAGCCATCTTTAGCGCGCTGCCCGATATGCAAGCGGAAGAAGTCTGCGACTTCCTCATCGCTGGACCCGTTACGGAGCAACTCCCTTACATCCAGCACCCCATCGCCATAGAGGCAGGTCTGCAGCATTCCCCGGGCATTAATCCGGATACGATTACAGGTGCCGCAAAATGTTCGGCTAAATCCGGCAATAATGCCCACGTTACCAAGGTGACCGGGAATTGCATAATTCATTGCCGTGGATGCCGGTGGGTCTTCCAGTTTGTAAATATCCGGATAGGATTCCTTGAGCTTTTCCAGAATCCGTTTATAATCCCAGCGCAAACGCTGTTTACCATTGTCGGTGCCGTTAAAGGGCATTTCCTCGATAAAGCGGACATCCACCGGATATTTTCTGGTCAGTGCTGCCATCGGAATAACATCCTCGATATTTTTCCCTTCCATCAAAACAACATTGATCTTCAGCGGAATTTCCCGGGCAATCATCCCTTCCATAGCGGTCATCACATCCGGCAGATCGTCCCGGCGGGTCATCTTATAAAAACGCTCCCGGTCCAGGCTGTCCAGGCTAAGATTCACACCGGCAATACCCAACCGCTTCAAATCGTCCAGATAGGGCGGCAACAACACGCCATTACTGGTAATATGGATGCGTTCGATTCCGGAAATATTATTAATGCGTTCCAAAAATTCGCTCAGTCCTCTTCGCACAAATGGTTCGCCACCGGTAATCCGCACTTTTTGAATGCCCATTCCGGCCAATATGCGCAGGGTTCGCTCCATTTCCTCGAAAGTCAGAATTTCCTTACGAGGCAAAAAACGCATCTTTTCCGGCATGCAGTAAATACAGCGTAAATTACAGCGATCGGTAACAGCCAAGCGGACGTAGTCGATCCGGCGGCCCCAATTATCTATCAGCGTATTCGGGGAATTGACTTCCTGGGGGGATATTGCCTGTTGAAGACCGTCTATAGTATTACGGCGCTTCATAATTTCGCTCCTTTTCAAACACGGAAGGCGATCCCGTTTCCGGTATCACCCTATCGGCCGGACATCTTATATTCAGGTGAATACTTAGACGTTTTGGCTCGGAGTGATGTTTAACCTTGTGCTACAAATCTATTACTCTCTATTTTTAGTCTGTTGAATATACAGGGTTCGAAATCGAGAATCAAGCCATGGATAACTACAAGAAAAACACATCTCAAATTGACATTCTTCCGCGAACGCCTTATATTTTCAAGTCTTTACGTTTTTTTATAAATTTTAGACAATTACAGAATACTATCGACATTCCACCACATTAAATCATCCAGTTAAAAACATATGGCAATAAAAACCTATAAATTCCAAATCCCAGAGGAGACTCCCTTGAAAAGATGCATGTCGCTCTTCCTGGTTCTCACATTTTTCTCACTGGCATTCGCGCAAACTTCCGCGGAAAAGACCAAGTTTGATGCCGGTTTGGATGCGTATAAAAGTGGCAGTTTTCAGTCCGCGCAAAATACATTTCTGGAAATGCTTCAGCAGTATCCCAATGGGCAATACATTACCGGGGTCCGTTTGATGCTGGCAAAATCCTACTATAAACTGAGCAATTATACCAACGCTGAAGTCGTCTGTAAATATTTTTTCACCAAGCACCCGGAAAGTGCCTATACCGACGATGTTCATCATTTACTCGGCAATACCCTTTTTAAATTGCGCAAGTATAACGAAGCCGTGGAAGAATGGATTACGGTAATTAAAACCACCCGCGATCCACGCTTACGTAAAATCAGCGCCGGTTATATTTACGAAACCATGGCAAATTATGTGGCCGAAGGTGATCTGGAAGCATTCCAGATGCGCCATGCCAACCCTTTGCTGGATGGTCTCGTCAAATTGGCCCGGGCAAGAAAGCTGGCCCAATCCGGACAGAATAATGAAGCCCGGCGTTTGCTACGCGCCTTTCTGCGGGAGCAGCCGGATCATATCTTTACCGAGGAAGCACGGCGCATGCTTGGTGGCGACGACACTGGCAGCACGCTTACCCGCAGCGGCAACCGTTTCCTTTTCCTGAAATCTCTTGAGCCGCAAGTGCAAAAGACCTCCGAAGCGATGGTCGCGGGAATGGAATATGCGCTGAAAGAATACAAACGGCGCAACCCCGGCAGCAAGCTGGAATTAACCACTACTGATGTGGAACCGACAGTTGTTAACGCTCTGAATACCGTTGAACGAGAGATTGAAGCGGGTCAACCGCTCTGTGTTATCGGTCCTCTCAATACCGATCAAAATGCCAGTCTGGCGCTGGTTTCCCGTTATGAAAAGCAACCGTATGTTGTTCCGCTTAGCTCCCAGCATGGCCTGGCGAATCTTAGTCCTTACACTTTTCAGATTAATCCCGATACAAAAACCAAGGGGCGATTCCTCGGAGAATATGCTGCAAAAGAATTGGCGGTAAAACGTCTGGCGATTATCGCGCCGGTCAATAATTATGGTCAGGATTTTGTCGAAAGTTTCCAGAAAACCGCAGAAGAGAATGGCAGTGAGGTAATTACCACTCAATGGTATTACGAAACCGCGCAGGATTTTACCCGGCAATTCCGGGCAATCTGGCGGGAAGGATTCTACCTGGCCTACCGGGATTCCGTTGTGCAAAGTGACTCCACTGTTGGTGAAGATCTTATTCGCCGGAAGTATCGCACTTATCTTAATGATATTTTTAAGCCTAGCCGCACCGGCACCCGCATCGATTCTACCGACCTTCCTTCCACTGGTATTGATGGCTTATTGATCGTTATTAGAAATCCGGATTTCATCCAGTTTTTCGCCAAGCAGCTCGCGTTCAGCAATATCCGTACGACACTTATTGGCAACGAGGGCTGGAATGATCCGCTGATGCTGAGAAAAAATCGCCAGCATCTGGAAGGGTTGGTATATACAACTGCTGGCTATTACGATCCCGATTCTCCCAATTATCAGGCATTTATGAATCGGTTCCGAACCGAGATGCGTGAAACGCCGCAGCAATTTCATTTGCTCGGCTATGATATCATGAAGTGGCTGCTATCCAATTATTCCCGGGGAATATCGCCGGAGGCTTTGCGGGACAGGTTAGAGAACGCCCGCCTTTACGAAGGTGTATTGGCCAATATCCGTTTTAAACAAGATGCGCCGCGGGTAAACCGGGAGCTGACCGTGCTGAGACTGAACCTCGGCCATATTATTCGTTTGAATAATTAACTCAATTTACCTATCGATTTAAAAAAATAGCCTGATGATTAATCATCAGGCTATTTTTTTCTCAAATGTGAAATTAGAAGCTATCCTGGTTATCCAGCCATAATTTTTAAAGCGATATAAGGTACGAGGTTGAACAAAACAATCGAGAATCGATATTGCTGGAACACCCGGAAAAAAGTGGCCTTTCCCTCTGCTTCAGTAATGCCAAATAAACGTGCACTGATCGTTCCGATCCAATGCTTCAAGAGACTGATCATCAACAGGCTAAATAATAAAATGCCTACATTGATAACAGTGCACCAGCCGAAAAAAGTTGCTGAGGTCGCCAATGAGTTCATGCTATTACCCTCCATCTGTTTTGGTTGCTCGTTTAACTTAAAAGGTATTTATAGCGATTTCAACAGAGGTTAATTTTAGCACTCAAGGCACGCAGCTGTATCCTTCCCGGGCTAATCTTCCACTAAAACAGCTGTGCCATAAGCAAGGATTTCTGCGGCGTTAGCCATTACTGCCGAGGTCGTAAAGCGCACATTGATCACCGCATTCGCGCCCATCTTACGGGCCTCTTCCATCATGCGTTCCAGTGCCTGTTCCCGGGATTCCGCAATTAATTTGGTATACTCTTCAATTTCCCCGCCGACCAAAGTTTTTAAAGCTGCGACGATATCTTTTCCCAAATGGCGGGCGCGGATGCTATTCCCACGGGCAACTCCGAATGATTTTATGATTTTCTTTTCCGGCACAAACTCCGTTGACGTCACAATCATCGCCGAACCTCCTTATATTTATCATGCTTCCGCAGTAATAATTTCTCACGTATCACCGATACCAGCAGAATAACACCACCAACAATTAACGCTAATAAACCAAATTTGATTAGAAAGGGAGCATTCGTCGCTCTGACAATACCGAGCAACATTTGATAGAGGCCAAAGCTTACCAATATTACTGTGCCAAGGGAAATTAGCAGCCAACTGACACCACGCTCCATCTTGTTATATAATTTTTGCCAGTAATCTTCCCAGACCAGTTCGGGTAACATATCATTTTTCATTTCACCAGTCTCCTTCTTTAACTGTTGAAACATATTCAGTTCGTCGCGATAGGCCGGATATTTCTCCAGCAAATCAGCGAGTTCCTTTTCCTCTGCCGGCGTGCTTTCGCCATCGAGGTGTTTCATCATTAATTGCTTAATTTTTTCTTCAATCTGCGTCATGTATCTCAGTTGTGTTTATCATTTTATGGTTACAACTTTTTATCATTTAGAACTTACCGTAGTAAGGCAAAACATATAAATAACATCCTGATCATCAATTTTTTTTTGCCCATTTGCCAATGATTTATTCCTATTCACTTCCCACTGCTTGCAGAACCGCCTTTGCCAATCTTTTCCGGGCATAATACAATCGGGACATTACCGATCCATTGGGTATTCCCAGAATCTCTGCGATCTCTTTGTAGCTAAAATCTTCAAAATCTTTCAGAACGATAATTTCCCGGTCCGCCTCAGAGAGTTGATTAAGCCCATCCCACAATTGCCGCTTCCGCTCCAGTTGTTCAAGATCATCGCTGCTTTCCTGGGGAATCTCCACCAGTTTTTGCTGGTTCCCGGCAAAGAAATCACTGAATACAGTGCGCCGCTTCCGTTGGCGTTCGACATAATTCCGGCAGAGGTTACGAGTGATTGTATACAACCAGGCACCAAAAGGGCGCTCCGCATCCAGCTTAGCGATATTGCGATAAATCCGCACGAACGCTTCCTGAGAGATATCCAGTGCAACATCGCGGTTTCCCAAATGAACCATGGCAATCCCAAATGCTTTCTCGTAGTAGCGGTGCGTCAGCTGTTCGAAGGCGTCTTTGCTGCCGCTCTGACAGGCTTCGATCAAGTCCTTGTCGGTTTCCTGGTGCGTTATCGTTTTCATCTTCTAATTATATTACCCAGTAAATATCCATTTATTCAACATTTTTCCATAATTCAGAAGTTTTTTTCATCTTCATCCGAAGCGTTTTTCATAAGCCCTTTATGCCTAATAGTTATTGCAAAAAAGGTCCCATACCCTTATGTTATGCAGACATTATCACAATAGAAAGCATATGAAAAACCTGCTGCAAAAATTGTTTGATATCCGCGAAGGAGAAGCAACCCGCACCCTTTTGATGTTCTTTTACATCTTCGCGGTCATTTTCTGTTTGGTGATGTTAAAATCGGTACGCGAATCCCTCTTTCTCGCCAGCCTGGCAGTCAACGAACTTCCCATCGTTTTTATTCTGGTCGCCCTCACTGCGGCGGTCGTTACTACGGTCTACTCCCGATTTTCCCGGAAAGTATCGCTAAATATCCTGATGCGCAGCACGGTTATTTTAATCATCATCAGCCTGATAATTTTCTGGTTATTGCTTACTTTCAACATCTCTGTGCAGGGCCGCTGGTTTTTATACGGATTTTATACCTGGGTCGCGATTTATGGTGTCATCGCTACCTCGCAATTCTGGATTTTAACCAATTACGTATTCAATGCACGGCAGGCAAAACGGCTGTTGGGCGTCGTTGGTGCCGGGGCAATTTCCGGGGGAATATTTGGTGGTTACCTCGCCAACCTCGCTAAAATTTACGGCACAGAAAATCTGCTGCTGATTTGTATCGGACTGATGGTCGTTTGCCTGATTATCCTGCAAGCTGTCTGGAAAATGCGGGAACACGGGGAAAGCAGTGATGCCCGGCAGCGCAAACGGCAAAGCCAATCCGGGGAAACATCCAGCAACCCGTTTAAATTATTAAAAAGCTCCCGCCACCTGCTTTATCTCGCCGGCATCGTATGCGTCAGTGTTATTGTTGCTAATCTGGTCGATTATCAATACAAGGCAATGGTTAAAGAATTGATTACTGATAAAGATGAGCGGACGGCATTTTTTGGCTTCTGGTTATCGAATCTTAGCATTGTTTCTTTGGTGATACAGCTATTTGTTACCGGCCGCTTAATGCGCTCCTTCGGTGTTGGTCCCTCTTTGTTTTTATTACCCATCGGCATTCTATTCGGGGCCATATCGATTCTGGTTTATCCGGAATTGTGGGCAGCAATTTTTGTCAAAGTCGCTGATGGCAGCTTGAAGCAGTCGGTGAATAAATCCGGAATTGAATTACTGGCATTGCCAATTCCCTCGAGCATCAAACCCCAGGTAAAATCGTTTATTGATGTATTTGTCGATAGCTTTGCCACCGGTATTGGCGGCGTGCTGCTGATTGTCATGACCACCGTTTTTAATATTGGCATCGGAACGATCAGCTACCTGGTGTTCGGTTTTATTGCAATCTGGATTATTTTGATTATAAACATTCGCCGCGAATATGTGCAGGCTTTCCGCACCGCAATTGAAAAACGCACGATAGACCTGGAAGACCAGGTCGTTACCCCGCAGGATGCCTCGGTTTTTGAAAGCTGCCTGAAAGTGCTCGACGGTAATAATGAACGCCAGATTCTTTACATTCTCAATTTACTGGAGAATGTGGAAAGCGACCGATTTATTCCCTACCTGGAACGACTGATGGGCCACAATTCCGCAGATATTCGTCGCCAGGCCTTAAAAATGGCGACACGCAACCGCAGTGCGAATCTTTCCGAACAGGTGGAATCATTGGTTGCCGATAAGAATCAGGACGTCCAGATCGAAGCAATTTACTACCTGCTCCAGAAAGCGAAGAATTCCGAGCAGCGCCGTACCATACTGCAAGGCTATCTCGATCATGACGATTACCGGGTCCGCGCTGCCGCCCTGTTATGCACCGCCCGCATCAGCGCCGAGATTCCGGAATTGAGGAAAGTATTTAACCTGCGGGAGCGGATCGAATCGATACTCAAGTCCATTCGTGAATTGCCGCAGGAAGGTCCGCAGCGCCGTTTCACCCGGGTGAACCTGGCGAAAACCATTGGCGAAGCGAGGCTGCCGGAGCTCTATCCATATTTGCATATTTTATTGAATGATCCGGACGCGCTGGTTCGCCAGCAAGCGGCAACCAGTGCTGGACAAACCCGCGCGATGGAATTTGTGCCGGTATTAATTTCCCTGCTGAACGATAAAAAAGCCCGTATGTTTGCCCGCGAAGCTTTAGCGAATTTCGGTGAACCAGTACTGGAAGCATTGGATGCTTACCTGCACGATTTGCGGGAGCCGCGCCAGTTGCGCCTTAACATTCCCCGGGTGATTGATAAAATCGGTACTCAAAAATCGGTTGATACCCTCATTCGTAATCTGAAACAAGACGACCTGCTCATCCGCTTTCAGGTATTGAAAGCCTTAAATCGACTGCGTAAAAATTATCCAATGCTCAATTTTGAAGAACAAACGATTGAGCGGCAAATCCTTGATGAATCCCGGAATTACATGGAGATCCTCACCGTTCTATACGCCCAGCAAAAAGCGGTTGAAAACGGAAAACCGGTTACTAGCGAGCAGCCACGCGGCACGAAAGTGCAAGACGCCCGGAAACTGCTGATTAAGGCCCTGGAAGAAAAACTCGATAAAAACCTTGAGCGCATCTTCCGTCTGCTTGGCTTAAAATATACTGCCCGTGATATGTTCAATGCTTACCTGGGAATTGTCAGCCGGAAGCAGGATGTCCGCGCCAATGCAGTCGAGTTTCTTGACAACATTCTCGATACAAACCTGAAGCGCCTGATTATTCCCATCATCGAATCCGGTTCGGTGGAAACTCTGGTCGAAATAGGCAAGGGCGAGTTTGATATCGATGTGCCGAACGAAAAAGAATGTATCAAGCGACTGCTAAAAAATCATGATGACTGGCTAAAAGCATGCACCCTTTTCCTCATCGCCGAATTAAAAGCGGATACATTTCTCAACGCTATCGGCAGCATGGTAAACAGCCGGGAGCCAATCATCAAGGAAACGGCTGAATATGCCTTGCGCAGCATGGAAATGACCGATTGATTTAACCCGTTTCCAGCACGAACCTCTCTCATTAGTTTAACCAGTATGGGATTCTGAAATGCGTCTGATTATCACTAATGGCGATAGTGCCGCAGCGACCATAAAACAGGCTAATATCGAAGCAGATATTCTGCCCTGGCGGGATGTACTGCATGATGGACCGGTACCGCATTGCGAGACACTGGAGGCATTGTCGGAGATACGCGCAGGTTTTATCGCCCGCTCTGGCTGGGGCGATTTTCAGGAAGTGCATGATCAGTTTATCTCACGAGACAATCTTCTTCAGTCAGCACTTTCCTATCAGGAAGTCGTTCTTTGGTTCGAGCATGATCTCTACGATCAATTGCAGCTTTGGCAACTCCTCAGCTGGTTCTCCGGACAGCAGTTAGAGAACTGTAATCTGACCATTATTTGCAAAGATCGCTTTGTTTCGGAAATCCCGGCGGCGGAGCTCCCGGAAGAATTTGCCGGACGGCAAGCGGTGACTCAATCGCAATTAATAGCTGCCCGACAGGCCTGGTTGGCATTTACTGCAGAATCTCCGGAAAAATTGTTGCGTCTTTTTCAAGCCGGCGAAAATCCATTGCCCTTTATGATCGCTTGCATCAATCGCCTTTTAGAGGAATATTCCTCCCGCAACAATGGCCTTTCCCGTAATGAACAGCAGATTCTTCAATTGATCGCTGATGGTTTAGAACAGCCCGTCGAAATTTTCCAGGCAGCGGGACGGTTGGAATCCGCACCTTATCTTGGTGACTGGTCTTTTTGGTCATATATTCAAATTTTGCTCAGTGGAGAATACCCCTTGCTAAAAACGGGAAACGGTTCGCCTTTTCAAGTGCCTGCTTCCGGTATTTCTCTGGACGATTTTAAGCAACAGACACTTTTCCTGACAGATGCTGGCCGAGAGGTTTTAGCGCATGAAAAGGATTGGCTGAAATGCCATGAAATCGATCGCTGGATCGGCGGTGTTCATCTGACACCGGGAAATATCTGGCGATGGGATGCGTATAATAAGTCACTATATTTTGAACAGTAATATGTAACATTTATAGGCGAAAGATGGTCTAAAGTCAGTAGAAAAGTGAAGCGAATAAAAGCTGGAAACAGTCATTGAGAAACTCATCTTCCGGGAAGGAAATCACACAGTTGCAACATCACCGACA
Source organism: Calditrichia bacterium (assembly GCA_028284905.1). Classification (GTDB taxonomy): domain Bacteria; phylum Calditrichota; class Calditrichia; order RBG-13-44-9; family J075; genus JACKAP01. The sequence continues at coordinate 109,791 of JANQQU010000035.1, read as the reverse complement.
ACGAGCGAAATCACTGCAAAATATATTATTCATTCTTTTTCTTACCTGTATCAGCGGGGCATTATGGGGCCAGGTGGAACGCCAGGGCACCATCTTCGAAAATCTGAAACTTCCCAGTGCAAACACTACCTGGCAACGTTTGAGTTCAATCCAATTGATAACCTCACTGGCCGTTCTATCTGCCGATAGCCTGGAAGGTAGAAAGACCGGCAGCAGGGGCAATCTGCGGGCTCAGCAATTTCTTGTACGGCAATTTTCAGCGTTTGGTTTGCAATCATTTAACGGCGGTTTTGCGCAATCATTTCAGTTCGTTCCCCGCTCTCATCGCAACTATGGATCAGGAAACGGTCAACAATCGCATACCGGTATCAATATTATTGGGTATCTCCCCGGGCAGCGCAATAGCGAATTAGCGATACTGATCACCGCTCATTATGACCATGAGGGCATTCGCGGCGGGGAAATTTACAATGGTGCAAACGATAACGGCAGCGGCGTTTCCGCAATGCTCGCTGCAGCCGGCTACTTCTCAAACCAGTTGCCCGATCATACGATCATTTTTGCGGCTTTGGACGCGGAAGAAACCGGACTGAATGGCGCCCGGGCCTTTGTCCGAAATCCTCCATTTCCGTTAGAGAAAATCGCTCTTAACATTAACATGGACATGATTTCCCCGGCGGCTGACAGTCTTCTCTACATTTCCGGCACCGACCATTTTCCCCAATTGAGCAAATATGTTTCAGCAGTTTCCCGGGCTTCATTTTTGAAAGTTGTCCAGGGGCATAACAGCCTCGATGATCTGGAAGACTGGACCTATTCTTCCGACCATGCCCCGTTCTATTACCATGGCATCCCTTTCTTATACTTGGGAGTTGAAGACAAAGCCCATTACCATAAGCCCACTGATACTTTCGAAAATATCAATCAACCTTTTTTCCTGGAAGCATCGGAAGTGATGCTGGAGTTGCTGATAAACCTTGATCGGGATTTGAGTCGTTTACATCTTCAATCCGGCAGACAATAACGCAAGAATTTATTATCCACCACATCCTCTTTTTAGACCGATAAAGGAGTTACCATGCGAAGTAAAAGTAAAAAGTTTCTTTTCGAATACCTCAACAACCCCTCTCCTACAGGATTTGAATCCTCCGGACAGCAACTTTGGCTGGACTACCTAAAGCCATACATTGACGATTATATGACAGATGTATATGGCAGCGTTGCCGGCGTTATCAATCCCGGTAAAGACTATAAAGTTGTCATCGAAGCCCATGCCGATGAAATCTCCTGGTTTGTTAATTACATTACCGAAAGCGGCTACCTCTACGTCATCCGCAACGGTGGTTCCGATTATATGATTGCCCCATCCAAGCGTGTGAACATTCATACTGATGAGGGGATTGTTAAAGGGGTGTTTGGCTGGCCGGCAATTCATGTCCGGGATAAATCCAATGAAACCGCCCCTTCATTGAAAAATATCTTTATCGACTGCGGCTGCCAGTCCCGTGAGGAAGTGGAAGCATTGGGAATTCATGTCGGTAGCGTGGTTACTTTTGAAGATGAATTGATGGAATTAAACAGCCGTTATTTTGTCGGCAGAGCGCTGGACAATCGCATCGGTGGTTTTATGATTGCGGAAGTGGCCCGGCAAATCAAAAAGAACAAGATTGATCTGCCCTATTCCCTTTACATCGTTAATGCTGTTCAGGAAGAGATCGGTCTGCGTGGTGCGGAGATGATTTCCCGGCGCATCAAACCGGATGTCGCAATTATCACCGATGTTACCCATGATACCCAATCGCCCATGTATGATAAAATTAAAAGCGGGGATGTTTCCTGTGGTAAAGGGCCGGCGGTTACCTACGGGCCGGCGGTGCAGAATAATCTTCTCAAGATGATCATCAATGTAGCGAAAGAGCAAAAAATACCGATCCAGCGGGAAGCGACTTCCCGCTCGACTGGGACGGATACCGATTCTTTTGCATATTCCGGAGAAGGGGTCGCTTCAGCCTTGATATCACTCCCTTTGAAGTATATGCACACCACCGTGGAAACCGCGCATCGCGATGATATCGAGAATGTCATTAAATTAATGTATGAATTCCTGCTTCAATTACCGGAAGGGCATGATTTCCGTTATATTCGTTAGCGAAGTGTTTTCTAAAAACAGTCTTAAACTAAAAAAACCTGAGCATCATTTCTGCTCAGGTTTTTCTTTTGATGGCATTATAAGTCCAACAAATTTTCTACCGGCCTGCCGACCACTGCTTTTCCATCAGTGATTCCGATCGGGCGCTGGATGAGACCGGGGTTTTCGCTCATATAACCGATTAACTTTTCTTCGTCGGTTACTGCATCCAGGTTATTTTCTTTATACGCTTTATCCCGCTTTCGAAGGATATCTTGTGCGGAGAGATCCAGCTTTTTCAGCATAACTCGTATCTCTTCCCGGGAGAGTGGTTGTTGAAAATATTCCCGGTATTGATAAGCGATATTTTTTTCATCCAATAAGGCGACCGCCTTCTTGCAAGTGCTTCATGTTTTCGCGCAAATCAATTCGATCATATCTGTCTCCGGTGTTAAGCGATGAGCTATGGTTTTCGGGTTAATTTTTTATTTCAAAATTACTGCGCTACCGAGGCAGCGAATATCATCATAAAAGACCGCGAATTGTCCGGCGGCTATACCGGCGCGATCCGGACGGTCCAGAGTTACTTCAGCCTGATCGTTTTCCCCAAATTTTACTTCACAATCGTAAATTAAAGCCCCATGGCGGATTTTCACCTGCAAACTTGTTTTCTCAGGACGTTCACCGGATATCCAGCGAAAATCCCCGGCCAGAAAAGTATCCCGATGTTTATTTTCCATATCCATTCGTTGGGAAATGTAGATTTGGTTCGCCGGAATATCTTTTTCCACCACATACCAGGGACCGCCGGACAGACCCAAACCTTGCCGCTGACCAATCGTGTAGTAATAGTAGCCATTATGCTCGCCAAGCTTTTCTCCACTGTCGATATTGATGATATCCCCTTTGCGAATACCGAGATGTTCTTTCACGAAATCGGAGAATTTAATTTGCCCGAGGAAACAAAGTCCCTGGCTATCCCGGCGATTTTGGGTGGGAAGATTATAGAGCTTCGCCAAATCCCGCACTTGCGTCTTCATATAAGGCCCCAATGGATAAAGCGCCCGGGAGAGCTGCTGCTGGGAAAGCCGTGCGAGAAAATAGGTCTGATCTTTCACCGGATCCGGTGCACGCTCCAGGAAAAATTCCCCGTTTGCTTCCCGCACACTGGCATAATGACCAGAGGCGACTTTCTCAAACGAAGGATCAATTTTATCAACAAATTGCCCGAATTTAACCCAGTTATTACAAAGCATATCGGGATTCGGCGTTCTGCCGGCTTCAATTTCTTCAATGGTATATTTGATTACCGAATCCCAGTATTCGGTTTGCATTGGCACCACTTCCAGCGGCACATCCGCCTGCTCACAAACTGCCCGGACATATTCCAAATCTTTTTCCCAGGGACAGTCTCCCAGAAAGGAAAATTCTTCCTGTAGCCAAATTTTCAAATAAAACGCAGTTAGATCATGACCTTCATCTTTCAAAAGACGTAAAGCCACCGAACTATCTACCCCGCCGGAAAGTAACATTGCGATTTTCATGATTCGTACTTTAACCGTTTCTCATAAAGTTTTATTTCATCATCGGGATGCGCACACCGCGCTCCTTCGCGCAGGCGATCGCTTCTTCGTAGCCGGCATCCACATGGCGCATCACGCCGGTGCCGGGATCGTTAGTAAGCACTCGCTCAATTCGTTTCGCAGTATCATCGCTGCCATCAGCTACCATCACTACACCGGAATGCTGGGAATATCCGATACCAACCCCACCGCCATGATGCATGGAAACCCAGGAAGCACCGGAAGCAACATTTAACATGCCATTTAACAATGGCCAGTCCGCAACGGCATCACTGCCGTCTTTCATTGCTTCCGTTTCCCGGTTTGGCGATGCCACCGATCCACAATCCAGGTGATCGCGACCAATCACGATCGGTGCCTTCACTTCACCATTCTTCACTAACTCATTCATCGCCAGTCCCAGTTTCGCACGTTCGCCGTAGCCTAACCAGCAAATCCGCGAGGGTAATCCCTGGAAAGCGATTTTTTCCCGGGCCATGTCTATCCAGCGCATCAATGCTGCATCTTCCGGGAACATCTCTTTCACCAGTTCATCGGTACGATATATATCTTCCGGATCGCCAGATAATGCCGCCCAGCGAAACGGTCCCTTGCCAACGCAAAAAAGCGGGCGAATATAGGCCGGCACAAATCCCGGATAGTCAAAGGCATTTTCCACGCCTTCTTCCAGTGCCTGGCCGCGCAGGTTGTTGCCGTAATCGAACGTTTCCGCACCAAGTTTCTGAAGATCCAGCATGGCCTGGCAATGAGTAGCCATCGCACGCATCGATAGTTTGATGTATTTATCCGGATCGGCGTTACGCAATTTTAGCGCTGTTTCGTAGGACATACCATTGGGAACGTATCCATTCAGTTCATCATGGGCGGATGTTTGGTCGGTTACAATATCCGGGACAATGCCCCGCTGCACGAATTCCGGAAAAATATCTGCGGCATTTCCCAATAAGCCAATCGACAATGGTGTTTTTGCTGCCATTGCTATTTGAGCTTTCTCTAATGCATCATCCAGCGTTACGGACATCTCGTCCAGATAGCGAGTTTCCAGGCGCCGCTGGATACGATGTTCTTCGACATCGACAGCGATAACAACACCGTTGTTCATTGTAACAGCCAGCGGTTGTGCGCCGCCCATACCACCAAGCCCGGCGGTTAGTGTCAGTGTGCCGGCCAAATCTCCGTTAAATCGTTTTCGGGCAATTTCCGCAAATGTCTCGTAGGTTCCCTGCAAAATTCCCTGGGTACCGATATAAATCCAGCTACCGGCAGTCATTTGCCCATACATCATTAATCCCTTTGCTTCCAACTCCCGGAAATATTCCCAGTTCGACCAGCGGCCAACCAGGTTGGAGTTGGCAATAATCACCCGTGGAGAATATTCATGGGTGCGAAAAATGCCAACCGGCTTGCCGCTTTGTACTAACAAAGTCTCATCGTTTTCAAGATCTTTAATAGCTGCAACAATCGCATCAAAAGCGGCCCAATTACGCGCGGCTTTGCCCGATCCTCCGTATACGACCAAATCGGCAGGCACTTCAGCGACTTCAGGATCGAGATTATTCATCAACATTCGCAATGCTGCTTCCTGATGCCATCCCTTGCAGGACAAGCTTGTTCCTCTTGGTGCGCGAATTACCCGTGTCATTTGCCGGCCTCCGTTTTTGATAGATGTTTAAAATACAGTTTCTGTAATTGCTTATCTTTCAATAGCTGATCATAGGAAAATAAAACGTAACCAACGTAGGGATGATTTTCCACCGTTAAAATTTTTTCGACCACAGCTGCTGCCGGTTGATTGTATGCAGCTATTCCCATTAAAACCCGGGAAGTATCGCAATGCTGGGCAATCGTTTCCATTCTTCGGGTGAAACGAGATAAATCCGGTGTATAATTCATGGGAATCGCCCAGTCTAGCCATCCTTCTCGCAACCAACGATCCCATTCCTGATAGTACTCCCAATGTGCCATCTCCAAATCCGGCTTAACCGCCGCGGACACAATCACTCTTGGATGATCATAGTGTATTTGATTACCAATCGCTGCCACACATTCGGAAAGCCCGTCCCGCAGAAAATCTGCCCAGCGTTCATAAAATAACGAGTAGCCGGTTCTGCCGAATCTTTCTACAAATTTGTCTGTATCCTTTTGAAAGTCAATCGGGTCAAGATAATATTTCTCTTTGAAGCGTTGACGAATTTCCGGATTGTAATCGTATTCTCTTCCCGGGAAGCGGATATAATCGAGATGGATGCCATCTACCCTATAATTATTAACAATATCCCCAATGACATTCAGCAGATGCTCTCTTACCTCCGCCAGCAAGGGAGAGTGATAGAGTCCTTCCGCATTCCGCCGATCCATATAAAGTGGGTCATCGCTATTCAGGGAATCGTAATCGACCGGGTAGACAATCCATTCCGGTTTTTGATAGAGTAAGTGATTTTTGGCGAGAGGCTGTTTCTCGCTGCTCCAGAAATAAAAAACATTCACCCAGGCATGGATGCGGAAATTAAAATGCTTATTTCTTGCGAGCAAATATGACAATGGGTCAAAGTCCGGGTCTACTCCCTCCGCCATCGGTTCATAGTTACTCTGATAATAAGCATCTCCACGCCCCCGCACCTGAACAAAAAGGTCAGTAAACCGGTTATCAGCGGCAATTTTCAGAAATCTTTCGATATCCGCTGCACTTTTCATGTTGTGACGGACAATCCAGATTCCCCGCATATCCTTAAGCGGCTGGGCGTTGCTGCAAACTGTGAGTATAATTAAAAATAGAAAGATTTGTATCCGAAAAGCCATTCGTTGTTGCACGGTCATCCTGCCCTTAAAACGAAAAAGCGGAATTCGGAAGGTCCGAACACCGCTATTTCTGTTATCAGAATCGAAACTAAAAAAGAGAAACGCAACTACTGGGAAAAGACCTTCTTGTCTTCTTTATTTGTCTTCTGCGTCCGCATCATCCTTTTTTTTCGGCGCTGCCTTTTTCTTCGGCTTTTCGCCATCTTCTTCTTTCTTCGCTGCTGCCTTCGCCTTCGGCTTCGCTTTCTTTTCCGCAGGTTTTTTCGTCTCAGTTGCTTTCTTCGCTGCTGCTTTCGTCTCCGCCGCTGCTTCTTCTACCGCTTCCGTCGCTGCTTCTGCTGCCGCTTCCGTTTTCGCTGCCGCTTCTTCTACTACTTCTGCCGCTGCTTCCGGGGCGCTCTCTTCTACTGTTTCTTCTTTTTTGTCTTGATCGGCTGCAGCCGGGGCCGCTGCCTTGGTGGTTTTTCTTTTCTTTTTCTGAGGTGCTTCATCAACAACCAGCTTTTCAAAACCAACCAGTTGGAGAATGGCCATTTCTGCACCATCTCCACGACGCTTACCGAGCTTGATCACCCGGGTATAACCGCCTTTGCGATCTTCGTAAGTCGAGGCGATGTCGTCAAACAGGACCTTTACCAGAGTACGATTTTGCAGAAAACGAAATGCCTGACGCCGGGAATGAACCGTGTCGTTTTTCCCGAAAGTAATTAACTTTTCGATATAGCTCTGTGCAGCTTTCGCTTTCGTCAGCGTCGTTTTAATCTGGTGATGTTCAATTAATGCCGATGCCATATTCTTCAGCATCGCCTTGCGGTGGCTGGCATTTTTACCCAGCTTTTTGACTTTATTACGATGTCGCATTATTCTTCTACTCCGTTAAATTTAGAGATTAATCGTCGCCTTTGAGATATTTATCCACATCCATTCCGAAGTATAAACCTTTTCTTTCCAGAATCTCTTGAATTTCCTGCAACGATTTTCTACCGAAGTTACGGAATTTCAACAGTTCCGCCTCGTCTAAACGAACCAGATCTCCGATAGTTTTGATATTCGCATTTTTCAAACAGTTGTGAGAACGAACGGACAGTTCCAACTCATCAACATTCATTTTCATAAGCTTCTTAATGCGTAGAACTTCTTCATCAATTTCCTGAGTCTCTTCTTCTTCCGGCTCGAAGTCGAAGTTAATGAAGAGTTGCACATGATCTTTAATAATCTTTCCGGCGAATGTCAGTGCATCGTCCGGAGTAAGGCTACCATCTGTTTTGATTTCCAAAACTAACTTCTCATAATCTGTCCGCTGACCGACACGTACGTTCTCAACATCAAAACGAACGTTCAGCACCGGGGAGAAGATAGAGTCGATCGGAATCAGGCCGATAGATGCTTCCAGCGGCTTATTTTCATCCGCAGGCACATAACCACGACCTTTGCCAACCCGAATTTCCATATCAATTTGAGCGGACTCATTCAGAGTCGCAAGATGCAGATCAGGATTAAGAACTTCAAAATCAGTGGTATATTTTTCCAGGTCACCAGCTTTAAAATCTGCAGGGCCTTCCAAATGCAAATTCACTTTGTCCGGACGCTTGTTCAATAATTTGATCCGAACTTGCTTCAGGTTCAGGATAATATTGGTCAGATCTTCCTTCACACCATCAATGGTCGCAAATTCGTGCTGCACACCATCGATACGAATAGCGGTGATTGCCGCACCCTGAATCGATGAAAGAAGTACTCTTCTAAAAATATTTCCTAAGGTTACCCCGAAACCTCTTTCGAGGGGTTGGACGACAAAGCGTCCGAAATTAGTGGAATAAGTTGATTCATCCAGTTCAACCTTTTCCGGCATTAATAAATTTACCCAGTTCATAGAAAACTCCTAACGAAGTTTCGTTTTTTAACTCGTCATTACTTAGAGTAAAGCTCGACGATCAGATTTTCCTGAACGTCAATCGGCATATCCTGGCGAGCAGGTCTTTCCAGGAATTCACCTTCCAGCTTCGCTTTATCAACACGAAGCCAGGGTACCAGGCTCTCGTCCTTCATTTTCCGCATGGAATCATGAACGACGGTTAATTTCCGGCTTTTGTCTTGCACGGAAATGATATCACCCGGTTTTACGCGATACGACGGCACATTTACACGCCGGCCGTTTACCGTGAAGTGACGGTGCAGAACGAGCTGACGGGCCGAATTCCGTGATGGGGCAAACCCCAGACGGTAGATTACATTGTCCAGACGGCTTTCCAGAATGCTCAGCAGGTTTTCACCTGTAACGCCTTTCTGGCGACTAGCTCTTTCATAATAATTTCTAAACTGGGATTCCAGCACGCCGTACATCCGTTTAACTTTTTGCTTTTCACGTAGCTGAATACCGTATTCGGAAAGCTTGGATCTGCGTCCCTGGCCATGCTGCCCGGGGATATAAGACCGCTTTTCGAAAGCGCATTTAGCAGAAAAACAACGCGTGCCTTTCAAAAATAGTTTTGTTCCTTCTCGTCTACACAGTTTACAGACAGGTCCTGTATATCGTGCCATTCGTATTTCTCTCCATTCAAATTGTTCTTGTATTAAACACGGCGTTTCTTCGGCGGACGACAGCCATTATGCGGGATTGGCGTAACGTCTTTAATCGACAAAATCTCCAGTCCGGCCGCCTGTAAGGAACGAATTGCCGCTTCACGGCCACCCCCTGGGCCTTTTACTTCTACATCTACTTTGCGCAGACCAACATCCATTGCTTCTTTGGCGGCATTTTCTGCTGCCTGCTGCGCTGCATAAGGGGTATTTTTTCTGGACCCTTTGAAACCGACTTTGCCGGCAGTTGCCCAGGAAATAACGTTCCCTTTTTGATCCGTCAGGGTAACGTTTGTATTGTTAAAGGTAGATTTAATATGAGCAACACCATGTGCATCTACTTGCTCTTTTTTCTTGCGAACAACGCGACCTCTTCTAGCCAATGCGCTATCCTCCTTATACTAGCTTGATTTATATGCACTTCCGGATCTATACCGAAAGGATCAGCCCAAATGGACTTGCTTATTTTTTCTTCTTGGTAATCGCGCGGCGACGACCTTTTCTGGTGCGGGCATTTGTCGAAGTTCTTTGCCCATGTACCGGCAGTCCCATCTTATGACGAAGTCCACGATAGCAACCGATGTCGATAAGCCGTTTGATGTTCATATTGATTTCAGACTTCAAGGCACCTTCTACTTTATAATTCTGTAGAATTGTTTCCCGAATCATTTTAATTTGATCGTCTGTTAACGCATGCACACGGGTAGTAGGATCAACTTTTGTTACTTCGCAAATCTTCATCGCCGTTGTGCGGCCAATGCCGAAGATGTAAGTTAGCCCAATACTGACCGGTTTATTCTTAGGTAAATCAACGCCTGTAATACGCGCCACACGTACCTCCTAAAAACTTTATTATATTATCTCTACGCTTATTTGCATGTTACTATCAACCCTGCCGCTGCTTATGACGGGGGTTCTTCTTACAAATTACCCGCACAACGCCTTTCCGGCGGATAATCTTGCAGTGCTCACAACGCTTTTTTACGGAAGCCTGTACTTTCATCTCGAAATCCCTTATTACTTATATCGATATGTGATTCTTCCCCGGGTCAGGTCATATGGAGAAAGCTCCATCTTCACTTTATCGCCCGGTAAAATCTTGATAAAATGCATTCTCATTTTGCCGGAAACATGCGCCAGGACGATATGTCCGTTTTCAAGCTCGACCCGAAATGTTGCGTTCGGTAATGTTTCCTTAATAATACCATCAACTGCTATGGGTTGTTCTTTTGCCAATATACACCTTCTTATGGACTTAATTCATGTTTCGTTAAAATCTCCGGCTCCCCGTCCTGTATTAAAATTGTATGCTCATAGTGAGCGGACGGTCTCAGATCGTCAGTGACGATCGTCCAGTCGTCCTGGAGTGTATGGACATTTTTAGTGCCCATGTTGATCATCGGTTCAATGGCAAACGTAAAGCCGGACCGTAGTAACGGCCCTTTTCCTGCTTTGCCATAATTAGGTATTTGCGGATCTTCGTGGAGCTCTTTTCCAATACCATGTCCTACTAAAATCCGAACGACCGAATACCCATGAGATTCCGCATGCTGCTGAATCTTTGCAGAAATATCCTGCAGACGATTGCCATCCCGGGCCTGATCAATCCCTAAATGTAATGAATCCCAGGTGACTTTCATCAACCTTTTTTTTTCTTCTGCTACTTTACCGACTGAAAAGGTAAATGCTGCATCTCCATAGTAACCGTCCTGCAGCACGCCAATGTCTATACTGACAATGTCACCTTCTTCGAGATAACGCTTTTTAGAAGGAATACCGTGAACAACTTCTTCATTTACCGAGATGCAAGCACTCGCCGGAAAACCATATAATCCCTTAAATGCAGGGTAAGCGCCTCTATCGGTTATGTATTTTTCTACTTTCTTATCAATCTCTTTTGTCGTAACGCCAGGCTTGATATGTGGTGCGATATGTTGAAACGTTTCCGCAACGAGACGGGAACTGGCTCGCATCAAATCAAGCTCTTTATTCGATTTAATCGAAATCGCCATTACAGTATTACCTTCTGCCTCTGATGCGGCCACCGCGACCACCACTAAAACCTTCATAGTGACGCATGTAGAGATGCGATTCGATTTGCTGAATAAAATCCAGTGCCACACCAACGATAATCAACAATCCGGTGCCTCCGAAAAATGAAGCATAACCGAAGTTGATGTTGAATCCTTTGATAAGGATGTAAGGAATAATCGCAACAAAAGCGAGTGCGATAGCGCCCGGTAACGTTACACGGGTCAGAATATTATCAAGATATTCAGCCGTTTTTTTGCCGGGACGAACACCGGGAATAAACCCGCCTTGCTTCTTCAGGTTGTCTGCTACTTCAATCGGATTAAGAATAATCGCAGTATAGAAGTAAGTAAAGAAAATGATGATCACACCGTAAACAAACCAATAGAAAAAGGAATCGAATTGAAAATACTGGGCAATCCAGTTAACCGTTTCGCTATCCGGAAACAGAGAAAATAAGGTGTTCGGAATGAACATAATCGCCTGGGCGAAGATGATCGGCATAACGCCGGAAGCATTCACTCGCAACGGGAAGTGTGTATTTACACCACCGTAGACTTTCCTGCCCACGACTCGTTTTGCATATTGCACCGGAATCTTTCTTTGTCCCTGGGTAAGGGCAACAACGAACGCGATGATACCAAATGCAATGAAAATCAGTAATACTTCTGTCAGGAGTGTACGGTTATTATTGGTGAATTCCAGCCACTCTTGCGAAAGTGCGGTAGGAAATGATGCAATAATACCAACCATAATAAGCAACGAAATACCATTTCCGATACCTCGCTCATCAATTTGTTCCCCAAGCCACATCAACAACATTGTTCCGGAAGCCATTGAAATCATGGTTACCATTTTAAAGGTAAATCCCGGTGAAAATGCGACATTCTGGCTTTCCAGCCAAACTGCAACAGCAAACGCCTGCATCGCAGAAAGTACCAGGGTGGAGTAACGGGTATACTGGGTAATTTTCTTCCGGCCTTCTTCGCCAGACTGCTGAAGGCGTTGTATCGTCGGCCAAACAGCACCCAGCAACTGGAAGATAATCGATGCACTAATATATGGCATAATCCCCAAACCAAAGACAGCGGCTTTACTAAAAGCGCCGCCGGCAAAAAGGTCATATAGACCAAAAACCGTGTTCTCAGAATTCGCCCAGATAGCCTGCAGGCTATCGGTGTCTACCCCCGGGGTAACAATGTGAGTACCAACTCTGGCGATTGCCAGGATAAACACTGTGAAACCAATTTTCTTCCGAAGGTCACTGATCTTGAAAATATTGCGAAAAGTCTCAATCATAATAGCGTAACACCGCCTCCTGATTTTTCAATCTTCTCCTGGGCAGTTTTACTAACTGCATGCACTTGAATAGTGACCTTTTTCTTGATATCACCTGTTCCCAGCACCTTAACCGGTTCATCTGCTTTTTTAACCAGGCCATGCTTCGCCAAAACTTCCGGATTGATTTCCGTCTCCTCAAGCCCTTCGAGGTCTTTTAAATTAACCACCTGGTATACGTTCCGGCTATACTGATGAAAGCCGAACTTCGGTAATCTACGCTGGATAGGCATCTGCCCACCTTCAAACCATGCGCGACGCTTGGAACCGGAGCGAGACCGCTGCCCTTTGTGCCCACGGCCGGCAGTACATCCTGTGCCGGATCCTTCACCACGGCCAATTCTTTTTGTCTTTCGGGTAGATCCCGCTGCTTTTTTTAAAGATCCTATATCCATTTTATATTCCTCAGTCGTTTTACGCTACTTCTTCGACCGTGACTAAATGCACGACTTTTTGAACCATTCCCCGGATTTGCGGGGTATCTTTATGAACTACGGAGTGACGAATACGTCGCAAACCGAGTGCTTCGATGGTCCGCTTCTGATCTTTTTTGTAACCGATGACGCTGCGAACCTGAGTAATCTTAAGCATTGCGCTTTTCTTTTTCTTAGCCATGATGTTCTCTCAATATTTAAAGCGTATAGAGTTCTTTTATAGAAAGGCCACGATTCCGAGCGATCGTCATCGCATCTTCCAGGTTCTCCAAAGCAACCATCGTCGCTTTTACAACACTGTGCGGGTTCGTGGAACCGATCGTCTTGGTCAGGATATCACGAATACCGACCATTTCGCAGATCGCACGGACAGCACCACCGGCAATGACACCTGTTCCCGGAGAGGCTGGTTTCAGAACCACTTTTCCGGCGCCGTATTTACCATAAACCTGGTAAGGAATTGTGCCATTCAAGATGTCGATCCGGCGAACTTCTTTTTTAGCCCGCTCTGTTGCTTTCGAGATAGCATTCACAACTTCATTTGCTTTCCCAAGGCCAACACCAACATGGCCATTGCCATCACCGACAACAACAATTGCACTAAAACTAAACCGGCGACCACCCTTTACCACTTTGGCGACGCGGTTGATATAAACGACTTTTTCTTTCAAGTCTAATTCGTGTGGATTGATTCGATCTGTCACAACATCCTCTCAATTTTTTTAAAATTCTAATCCACCCTCGCGAGCGCCCTCGGCCAATGCTTTAACGCGGCCGTGATATTTGTAACCATTACGATCAAAGACAACTTTTTTAATGTCTTTTTCCAGGGCTTTTTTCGCCAGGTATTCTCCAACAAGCTTGCTGGCTTCAACCCGAGACTCTACATCTTTCAGTTTATCAGCCAGCTCTTTGCTTTTTTCGGATGCCCCTAACAGTGTCTGCTGACTATCATCGTCGATAATCTGTGCATAAACGTATTTCAGGCTTCTTGAAACCACCAGACGAGGTTTGTCTGAGCTCCCAAAAATTCTTTTTTTACGACGAACAACTTTTTTCATGGCTCTAATCACCTATTTCCAAGTTAATTATTTCGCTGTTTTCCCGGCTTTCCGGCGAACATATTCGTTTTCGTAGCGAACGCCTTTACCTTTGTAAGGCTCCGGCGGCCGGAAGGAACGGATCTTTGCGGCAACTTGCCCAACTAAAACCTTGTCGATGCCGGAAACAACAACTCTGGTCGGTGCGGGAATTTCCACTTTCACTGATGTTGGCGGCACAAAGTAGATGATATGGGAAAATCCCAAAGAAAATACAGCGCCTTTTCCTTTTGCTTCAGCCTTGTAACCAACACCTTCGATTAACAAGGTTTTGCTAAAGCCTTCGGAAACACCAACTACCATATTATTAATCAAAGTGCGGGTCAAACCATGCTTGGCACGGACATCGCGCTCATCAGAAGGACGGCTGACGGTAATTACACCATCTTTTAGCTCCAGATTGAGGCTTGGATCCATCTGCTGTTCCAATTGCCCCTTCGGGCCCTTCACATTTACTAACCCGTTACTCATTTTTACTTCCACACCAGAGGGAAGCTCTATCGGCAACTTTCCAATTCGAGACACCTGGTCACCTCTTTTCGTTTATATTACCAGACGTAGCAGAGAACTTCGCCGCCAACATTCTCACGACGGGCTTCACGCTCTGTAATTACGCCCTTTGAAGTACTTAAAATCGCAATACCCATATTATTTTTTACGCGCGGCAAGTTATCTACGTCAACATAATGACGACGGCCCGGCTTGCTAATACGTTTCAATTCATGAATGACCGGTACACCAGCACTGCCTTTAATATATTTCAGGAACACCCGAATAGTGCCCTGCTTACCGTCATCAATCACAATGTAATTGCGAATAAACTTGTGCTCATATAAGATATGCGCCATCCGCTTCTTCATATTGGAAGCGGGGATATCGACGGTAGTGTGTTTTGCTTGCAGCGCATTTCTGATGCGCGTTAAGAAATCAGCAATAGGATCTGTCATAGACATAACAATGTATCTCCCGAAATTTTACCAGCTTGCTTTCGTTACGCCGGGAATCTCACCTCTGTTTGCCAGTTCCCGAAAACAAATCCGGCAAAGACCAAACTTACGATAATAAGCTCTGGGGCGCCCACAACGCTCGCAACGGTTATATTCTCTTACCTTAAACTTTTGTTTCTTCTTTGCTTTCGCAATCAACGCTTTCTTAGCCAAAGCATTCTCCCTTACTTATTTTTTGAATGGCATTCCAAAACCTTTTAACAGCTCAAATGCTTCCTCATCGGTGCTGGCTGATGTCACAAAGGTAATGTTCAAACCACGAATCTTATCGATTTTATCAACATTAATTTCCGGGAAAATGATCTGCTCTTTCGCACCAACGGAATAATTGCCTCTGCCGTCAAAGGAGTTTGTCGGCAATCCCCGGAAGTCACGAATCCGCGGCACTGCAAGATTAATAAAACGATCCAGGAATTCATACATACGAACTCCGCGCAGCGTTACCCGGCAACCGATCTTCATATTATCACGAAGTTTAAAATTCGAGATAGACTTCTTTGCTTTGGTGATTTCCGGCTTTTGACCGCTGATGGTTGTCAGATCAGCAACTGCATTTTCCAGCAATTTTGCATCCTGAATCGCTTCACCAACGCCCATATTCAAGCAAATTTTTTCCAGTTTCGGCACTTGCATACCATTTTTGTAGCCAAAGCGTTTGCTCAACGCCGGTGCTATTTCTGCCTGAAACTTTTCTTTCATTTGAGGAACATACGTACTCATGATCCTGATTCCTTATTATAAGCTATACAATCTCTTCGCCGTTACAGTCCTTGTGCTTACCATATCTTACTTTACTGCCATCCTTGAGAACTTTGACACCGATTCTGGTAGCCACATTACTTTTGGGCGCTATCACTTTTACATTGGAGATATGAATCGGCGCTTCAATTTCCAGGATACCGCCCTGTGGTAACTTCTGAGTCGGCCGGGTATGGCGTTTGCGCATATTTACGCCTTCCACAATAACCTTATCTGCGTCAGGCAATACTTTTAACACTTTACCTTCACGACCACGGTTATTTCCGGAAATGATCAAAACTTTATCGCCTTTTTTAACCTTTTTCATTTCACTCTACCTTCTCTTATAAAACTTCGGGTGCTAGGGAGACAATTTTCATAAAATCTTTATCTCTTAATTCACGTGCGACCGGGCCAAAAATACGGGTCCCTCTCGGCTCTCCCTGCGCATCCAGCAGTACCGCCGCATTTTCATCAAAACGGATATAAGAACCGTCTTTTCTGCGAATCTCTTTCTTGGTACGAACGATAACCGCTCGGGAAACATCCCCTTTTTTAACCGGCGCGTTGGGAATCGCACTCTTTACTGCTACAACGATAATATCACCGATGGAGCCATACTTTTTTCCAGAGCCCCCAAGAACCCTGATACACATTACATTCTTTGCGCCAGAATTATCTGCAACGCTCAGACGGGTTTGTTCTTGAACCATGACACCAAACCTCTGCTTTATTTAGCGTAATTATTTTACTTTTTCGATTATTTCTACAATCCGCCACCGCTTGGTCCGGCTTAAAGGACGGGTTTCCATAATCCGCACCTTATCACCGATGTCGCACTGATTCTGATCATCATGTGCCTTAAACTTGGAGGTCTGCTTGATATATTTTTTGTACAACGGATGCTTTACCTGTCGCTCTACCGCAACAACAACCGTTTTGTCCATTTTGTCGCTAACGACAATACCTACACGGGTTTTTCTGATACCTCTATCCATAACGCTCTATCACCTGATATTATGATTCACTTTTTGGCTGTGAAATACCCTTCTCGTATTCGCTCAACAGCGTTTTATGGCGGGCGATGTCTTTACGAACTTCCCCGATACGATTGGGATTAGTTAGCTGATGCGTTGCTTTCTGAATTCGCAGATTTGCTAATTCATCCGCCAAATCTTCCAGCTTTTGTTTCAAGTCTTCTACAGACAATGTTCTCAATTCCGCAGTTTTCATTGTATCTTATTCTCCAACTTCTTTGCGGGTAACAAACTTTGTTTTTAATGGTAATTTATGGGCGGCCAAGCGCATTGCTTCCTTGGCAACATCTTCCGGTACACCAGCCAGTTCAAACATAATCCGGCCCGGCTTTACAACCGCTACCCAATATTCAGGAGAGCCTTTACCTTTACCCATCCGGGTTTCCGCCGGCTTCTTGGTAATAGGCTTGTCCGGGAAAATGCGAATCCATACTTTCCCGCCCCTTTTGATGTAACGTGTCATCGCAACACGAGCAGCTTCAATCTGGCGACTGGTAATCCAATGTGCTTCCATAGCTTTCAGACCATACTCTCCAAAAGACACACTATTACCACGCAAGGCCATGCCACGCTTGCGACCCTTTTGCACTTTGCGATATTTAATCCTTTTCGGCATTAACATGGTTAGTATCTCCTTAAGATTTAGATCCGATTACTTCGCCGTGGTAAATCCATACTTTCACACCGATGCAGCCATAAGTTGTATGGGCTGTTGTCGTTGCATAGTCGATATCGGCGCGTAAAGTGTGCAGGGGAATTCGACCGTCCTTATAACTTTCAGTTCTGGCCATTTCCGCACCACCCAGACGACCCGAGCACTGAATCTTAATACCTTCCGCGCCCAAACGCATCGAAGAGGTGATTGCCCGCTTCATTGCGCGACGGAAAGACACTTTACCTTCAAGCTGCCGGGCAATGTTCTGCCCAACCAGGAAAGCATCCAGTTCCGGGTGTTTTACTTCGTTGATATTAATTTGAATTTCTTTCTTTACCAGCGTCTTCAATTCTTCCTTAAGCTTGTCGACCTCGGCGCCTTTTTTACCAATCACAACACCCGGTCTTGCAGTGTGGATAGTAATCAGGATCCGGCGTGCAGTACGCTCAATACCGATCTTTGAAATTGCGCCATCAGACATCCGGTTGCGGATGTAACGCCGGATCAGCAGGTCTTCATTCAATTTTTTGGAAAAATCTTTTTCATCAAACCACTGGGAATTCCAGGTTTTGATGACACCAAGCCGATAACCGACGGGATTAGATTTCTGACCCAAAGCTAGTCCTCCAAGCTCTATACTATTCTTTTAGTTTCTATCTTCAATAATAATCGTAATATGACTGGTCCGGCGACGGATGCGTCCAACGCGTCCCATCGACATCGGACGGAATCTACGCAATGTCGGTCCTTCGTCAATCCGCACACTTTTCACAAAAATCTCATCTGTAGCGATTTGACTGGCTTCTTCATTTAAATAGAAGTTAGCTACCGCCGACCGTAAACCCTTTTCCAGGATTTTTGCCGCTCTTTTCTGGGTATAATGCAATACATTCAATGCTTCTTCCACGTTGCGCTCACGAATCAAGCCGGCAACCTGGCGTACTTTCAAAGGCGACATACGAATATATTTTTGTTTTGCAACAGCTTCCATTATCAATTCCCCGGGTTACTTAGTTATCTGATTCTCGATCCTCTTTCCACCAATTTCCCGGCATGTCCACGATAGGTGCGAGTCATTGCAAACTCACCTAATTTGTGGCCAACCATATTTTCGGTGACGTATACCGGAATAAATTTGATCCCATTATGAACAGCGATGGTATGACCAATAAACTCCGGCGGAATCGTGCTTCTTCTTGCCCAGGTTTTGATCACCTTTTTCTGTCCGTTATCGTTTAAAGTTTCCACTTTTTTGAACAGCTTGGCATCGATGAAAGGCCCTTTTTTGAGCGATCTGGACATGCTTATTTCCTTTATTTACGACGTTTAACAATCAGTTTATCAGAAGATTTACGTTTCTTACGGGTTTTTAACCCTTTTGCCAACTGCCCCCACGGGGAACAAGGATGGCGACCTCCGGAAGAGCGGCCTTCGCCACCACCCATCGGGTGATCAACCGGGTTCATTGCCACACCACGAACGTGGGGACGCTTACCGCGCCAGCGAGTCCGGCCGGCTTTACCCAGAGAGATGTTCAGATGTTCAGCATTACCGACAGTGCCCAGTGTTGCATAGCAACCGACACGAACTTTGCGAATTTCGCCGGAAGGCATTTTCAACAAGGCGAAATCGCCCTCTTTTGCCATTAACTGTACACCGGCACCAGCGCTACGAGCAATCTGTCCACCCTTACCGGGAACCATTTCAATATTGTGTACCGTCATACCCAGCGGAATATTTTCCAGGGGCAATGCGTTGCCGGGGCGTACTTCTGCGGATGCACCGGCCATCAATTTATCACCGACATTCACACCTTCCGGAGCAAGAATATATCGTTTTTCCCCGTCTGCATATGCAAGCAATGCAATATTTGCAGTACGGTTGGGATCATATTCAAGCTTCTTTACGACTGCCGGAATATCTCTTTTATCTCTTTTAAAATCTATAATACGGTATTTGCGCTTATGCCCGCCACCACGGTGCCATGCCGTTACCCGGCCATTGTTATTGCGACCACCGCTTCTGGTTAAGGGCGCAGTCAACGAGCGCTCCGGCTGATCCTTGGAAAGGTTCTCGCGGGATACGTCTACGCGAAAGCGTAAATCCGGTGTAGTAGGTTTATATTTTTTGAGCGCCATAACTTATATCTCCAAAAACTATCGGTTAAATATTGTCGAGAAAATCGAAACTATCGCCTTCAGCAAGTGTAATAAAAGCCTTCTTGTATCCAGCAGTAAATCCGCTTACCCGCCCCCGGCGCACAAAACGCTGCTTGGGCTTACCTTTAACATTTACAACCCGAACGCCCTTAACTTTAACAGAAAAGCGCTTCTCAATTGCTTTCTTGATTTCAATCTTGTTTGCACTCGGGTCCACCTTGAAAATATACTGGTTGGATTCCTCGTTCAAGCGGAGTGCTTTTTCAGACAACAAGGGTTGTATGATTATTTCTCTCGGATCTTTCATTACCCTAATACCTCGTTAAGAATTTCAACCGCGCCCTTTTGAACAATCACTACATTTGCATTCAGCACATCATAGGCTGAGAACTGCGGCGCTTTTAACACAGATTTATAAGGCACATTCCGTGCAGACTTATACAGGTTCTGATCATATTCAGCAGTCAAAACCAACACTTTACGATCATCGACCTTTAAATTGGCAAGCAAATCCATGAATTGGCTGGTTTTCGGACCTTCAAACTGAAAGTCTTCTACAACCACAATCTTTTTATCTTTTGCTTTATACGACAGTGCAGATCTTCTCGCCAAACGATTTACCTTCTTGGGCAAATCCTGGCGATAGTCACGCGGCTGCGGACCAAAAGCCCGGCCACCACCAACCATGTGCGGTGCACGAATCGTTCCTTGACGGGCACGACCGGTACCTTTCTGACGAAAAGGCTTGCGGCCACCACCAGCGACGGCAGAACGGTTTTTTGTACTATGGGTACCTTGACGCTGATTTGCCAGATAGGCTTTAACAGCTAAATACAAAACATGATCGTTAGGCTCAATTCCGAAAACGTCTTTACTAAGTGTGGCTTTTTTTCCGGTCTTAGAGCCATCGGTTTTATAAATATCTAATTTCATAACTATACTCGCTCGTTAGCCGCTTTACGATTGTTTATAAACTTCTACATAACTATTTCTGGCGCCGGGAACCGCACCTTTAACAAAGAGAAGATCGTTTTCTTCATCAACCTTCACAACGGTAATCCCTTTTACGGAGAGGTATTTTCCACCCATCCGGCCACCCATCTTAATCCCTTTGAATACTTTTGAGGGATAAGAACTCTGGCCAATAGAACCAGGGTGACGATAACGGTCTGACTGTCCGTGCGTCTTCCGGCCACCGCCAAAGTTGTAACGCTTTACAACACCAGCGAAACCACGTCCTTTGGACCAACCGGAAATCTTAACAACTTCACCAGGCTGAAAAATATCCACTTTAACCACATCACCGAGTGCAACTTCAGCATCATGATCTTTCGAAAATTCTTTCAACATGCGAAGCGCTGGCGCCTTAGCCTTGTTCAAATGCCCAAGCACTGGCTTGGTGGTATTTTTCTCTTTTTTGACGTCGAAGCCCAACTGAATCGCTTCATAGCCGTCGTTTTCAGCCGTTTTTATCTGAGTCACATAACAGGGACCGACCTTCAACACGGTAACCGGTATAACATTACCTTCTTCATCGAAGATTTGAGTCATACCAATTTTTTTTCCCAGTAAACCGCTCATTATTTTCTCCAAAATCGTTTCTAATGATATAATCAGGTTTTAATCTCAATATCAACGCCAGCCGGTAATTCCAGCTTCATCAATTGATCGATAGTCTTGTTTGTCGCATTATGAATATCGATCAGGCGCTTATGAATGCGAACTTCAAACTGCTCGCGAGACTTCTTATCAATATGCGGTGATCTGAGCACCGTAAATACACTACGCTTAGTTGGTAAAGGTATCGGACCGGAAATTAATGCACCGGTTGTTTTGGCAGTGGTAATAATTTTTTCAGACGATTTGTCGATCAGATGATGATCGTAAGCTTTCAGCTTAATACGTATACTTTGACCTGGCACGGTTGTGTCCCCTTTGCTTAACTTGCACCTTTTAGTTTATCGATTAATTCGCTCGCAACACTCTGCGGCAACGGCTGGTAGTGATCAAACTGCATACTGTATACCGCACGACCCTGTGTTACGGAACGTAAAGATGTGGCATAGCCAAACATCTCAGCAAGTGGTACAAAAGCTTCTACTACTTGCGCATCCTTGCGAGGCAGAATACCGCTAACCTTGCCTCTGCGGGAATTTAAATCCCCAATCACATCACCCAGATACTCTTCCGGAACGACGACTTCAACATCCATCATCGGTTCCAGCAAAATAGACTTCGCTTTACTTAAGCCTTCTTTGGTTCCCATAGAACCAGCAATGCGGAATGCCATCTCATTCGAGTCGACATCATGATAAGAACCGTCAACCAGTTTTACCCGAACGTCAACCACCGGATAACCGGCCAAGACACCATTTTTCAAGGCATCTTCCACACCGCTTTTAACAGAATTTATATATTCCCGGGGAACAACACCCCCGACAATTTTATCTTCAAACTCAAAGCCTTTACCTTTTTCATTCGGCTCGACTTCCAGCCAAACATGGCCATACTGTCCGCGGCCACCACTCTGGCGCACAAACTTTCCTTCCACGCGAACTTCCTTGGAAATCGTTTCCTTGTAGGCTACCTGCGGCTTACCAACCCGTGCATCCACACGAAATTCCCGCAACAAACGATCAACAATAATTTCAAGATGCAACTCGCCCATACCGCTAATCAGCGTCTGTCCGGTCTCTTCTTCAGTAGACACGCGAAAAGTAGGATCTTCGTCGCTAAGCTTCATCAGAGATTGACTCAACTTATCTGCATCAGCCTTCGTTTTGGGCTCGATAGAGACAGAAATTACCGGCTCGGGGAATTTCATGGACTCTAACATTACCGGCTTGTCCGGCGCAGAAAGCGAATGTCCGGTACGGGTATTTTTCAAACCAACGGCAGCAACGATATCACCGGCAAATACCTCTTCAACATCCTCACGAGTATTTGCATGCATTCGCAGCAAACGCCCCAAACGCTCTTTCTTGTCAGAACTTACGTTGTGGATGTAACTACCAGACTTTGCACTACCACTATATACACGGAAATATGTCAGCTTACCAACATAAGGGTCGGTCATAATCTTGAAAGCCAGCGCAGTGAACGGCTCATCATCAGAGGCAGTTCTTTCTACAGTGTTGCCACTACGCGGATCTTCACCTTCAATCGGGGGAACATCTTTCGGGGAAGGCAGGAATTCAATAATACCATCCAGCAGACGCTGCACACCTTTATTCTTGAATGCAGAACCTACAAACACCGGAACAATATTGTTTTGAAGCGTTGCGGCGCGAATCGCCTCAATAATACTATCTTCGGCAACCTCTTCGCCTTCGAGATACTTTTCCATTAACTCGTCATCGTATTCGGCAGCGGTTTCAATCAGCTTTGTCCGGAACTCTTCAGCCTTATCATGCAAATCCCTGGGGATATCTTCTTCATAAACCTTCATGCCCAGGGATGTTTCGTCAAAAATAACTGCTTTCATTTTAATAAGATCGATGAGACCGGTAAACATTTCACCGTCGCCAATCGGGAGTTGAATCGCGACCGGGTGAGCCCCAAGGCGCAGATGCATCATCTCCAATACATTATAAAAGTCTGCACCAACGCGATCCATCTTGTTTACAAAAGCGATTCGCGGCACACCGTATTTATCCGCCTGACGCCAGACAGTCTCGGACTGCGGCTCAACGCCACCCACTGCGCAAAACAACGCAACAGCGCCGTCCAGCACTCTCAGGGAGCGCTCTACTTCAGCGGTAAAATCTACGTGTCCGGGGGTATCAATAATATTAATGCGGTGGTCTTGCCAGAAACAGGTCGTTGCTGCAGAAGTAATAGTGATGCCACGCTCTTTTTCCTGCTCCATCCAATCCATGGTTGCAGAACCTTCGTGAACCTCACCCATACGGTGCAATACACCAGTATAATAAAGAATTCTCTCAGTTGTAGTCGTCTTACCAGCATCAATATGTGCCATGATGCCAATATTTCTCGTTTTATCTAATGCGTATTTCTTCGTTGCCATGTCAATTACCTTATATCAAAATCTCCGCTCGCGCGTTACCATCGAAAGTGAGCAAAGGCTTTGTTTGCTTCTGCCATCTTATGGGTATCTTCTCTTTTCTTAACAGAAGCACCTTCTCCTTTAAAAGCTGCCATAAATTCGCCAGCCAATCGTTCAGCCATCGTCGGCTCGGAGCGCTTCCGGGAGTATCCAACCAGCCAGCGGATAGCCAGAGAACGGCGGCGCTTTTCGCGCACTTCTACCGGCACCTGATAAGTGGCACCACCCACACGACGGGAACGAACTTCCAATAACGGAGCTACATTATCCATTGATTTACGAAAGACCTCAAGGGGATCCTTCTTTAACTTTCCTTCTATAACATCCATTGCATCATAAAAGATTTTTTCTGCCTTACTTCTTTTTCCATCAAGCATCAAGCCATTAATGAACTTGCTCACCAATTCACTATGATACTTGGGGTCTGGCAAAACTTTTCTTTCCGGTGCTTTTCTACGTCTCATTTCTCAACCTCAATTGCTGTTTATTTCTTAGGCATTTTCGCGCCATACTTCGAGCGCCCTTGTCTTCTATCCGCTACACCACTAGTATCCAGCGTACCACGAATAATATGATAACGAACACCCGGAAGATCTTTAACACGACCTCCACGAATCATAACAATCGAGTGTTCCTGCAAATTATGCCCTTCACCAGGAATATAAGCAGTTACTTCTATGCCATTCGTCAAACGCACACGAGCAACTTTACGGAGCGCTGAGTTCGGCTTTTTCGGGGTTGTTGTATAAACCCTTGTACATACCCCACGTTTTTGGGGACAACTTCCCAAGGCGCGGGATTTGGTTTTCTTAACTATTTTCTTGCGCCCGGTTCTTATTAATTGATTAACTGTCGGCACAACTTCCTCCTAAGATTGTAAAAAAGTCACAGACTCCCAAGTTATTAAACCGGTGCTGTTTTGTCAATAACATTTTAAAAAAAACTTTCCAATTTCTTAATTAGCGCACAAATGATCACGTGTTTTACATTCACTGCTTTGTACGCTTAAACCGGCTTCATGCAAAAACAGACATGAAGCCGGCCAGCTTAAAGATTGCTTATAAAAACAAGCGAAGATTTCAGAATCAGCTTAGTTCTTTACGGTCTCTTCTTCCGTAACTTCCTCAACCGGTCCACTTTCTTCTTTATAATCAACTTGCAACTGTTTGTACTTGGTTAATCCGGTACCTGCCGGTATCAGATTTCCAACAATTACATTCTCTTTCAAGCCATAGAGATGATCGACCTTACCTGCAATTGCAGCATCCGTCAATACCCGGGTCGTTTCCTGGAAGGAAGCGGCCGAAATGAAGCTGTCAGTTGTCAGGGCTGCCTGGGTAATACCAAGCAGAATCGGCTCGGCTGTTGCCCCTTCTGCGGGACGACTCTCTGCCAACGGCTTTTCATTCTTGGCAAGTTGACGATTCGTAATTTCAAACTTAGCGCGATCAACCAGCTGACCTGCCTTGAAACGGGATCCGCCCGTTTCAGTAATGATCACTTTATTACGAATCTTCTCGTTTTCATCTTTAAAGACAAATTTATTAACGGTATCACCTTCAAGGAATCTGGTATCACCAGTATCAATTACCTTCACACGTTGCATCATTTGACGAACGATGATTTCGATATGCTTATCATTGATACTTACCCCTTGCAGACGATATACTTCCTGAATTTCGTTCACAAGGTATTCCTGAACTTTACCGGGACCGAGAATCTGCAGAATGTCCTGCGGAGAAATAGCGCCATCGGTTAACATCTCACCGGCTTTAACATAGTCACCACTGTGCACTAAAACGTGCTTACTGTAGGGAACCATGTATTTCTTTTTCTCCAGGGCGCCTTCCACAATAATTTCCCGGATACCACGTTTAATGGTTCCGAACTGGATAACACCGTCGATTTCACTAACCACTGCCTGCTCTTTTGGCTTCCGCGCCTCAAACAATTCCGCAACACGGGGCAAACCACCGGTAATGTCACGGGTTTTCCCGATTTCGCGGGGAATCTTGGCGAGAATCCGGCCAGCGCCGACTTCTTCCTTATCCGGCACCAAGATATGGGCCTTTACAGGGAGAATGTAGTTAGCGATTTCCTGCTCATTTTCATCCACAACAGAAATATGCGGACTGAGATTTTTATTCCGCGATTCAATTACGACGCGTTGTTTCTGAAGCGTTTGCTCATCAAGCTCTTCATGGGTCGTTACGTTATCAACCAGGTCAACAAACTTAATACGGCCCGGTTTTTCCGTCAGAATCACAGAGGAGTAGGGATCCCACTCGAATAATATCTTGCCTTTTTCAATGGACTCACCATCCTGAACCAACAGTTTGGCGCCATAAGGCACATTATAATTATTGAGGGAACGTCCTTTACTATCATTGACATGAATTACACCATTACGACCAACGCAGATATCCACTTCCTGCACAACATCATCTTCAATCATTGTTGTTTTAATCGAACGTAATTCTTCATACTTAATCGTGCCCTTAAAGCGGGATACGACTTCAGACTGTGCAGCAATACGGCCGGCAGTACCACCGATGTGGAAGGTTCGCAGCGTCAGCTGGGTTCCCGGTTCACCGATACTCTGTGCAGCCATTACACCAGTTGCTTCACCAAGGTCGACTAAGCGTCCAGTCGCAAGATTACGACCATAACACAGTGCACAAACACCGCGCGCAGTTTCGCAAGTCAGCACCGAACGAATCTTAATCGTTTCTACTGCGGAATTATCAATTGCTCCGGCAACGTCTTCATCGATGATTTGCCCGGCTTTCACCAGCAATTCACCACCAATCGGATCGTATACATCATCAGAAGATACACGACCAACGATACGATCAGAGAGCGGCTCGATAATTTTCTCGCCTTCTTTGATCGGTCCGGTTTCGATGCCAAGGATAGTACCGCAATCATATTCATTAATCATAACATCCTGGGCAACATCAACCAGACGACGCGTCAGATAACCAGCATCCGCTGTCTTCAGCGCAGTATCCGCCAAACCTTTACGAGCACCGTGGGTAGAAATAAAGTATTCCTGAACCGACAATCCTTCGAAGAAGTTTGCGGTAATCGGGTTTTCGATAATCTCACCGGTTTGACCTGTCAACGTTTTTTGCGGCTTCGCCATCAATCCACGCATACCGGCCAACTGGCGAATCTGCTCTTTACTACCACGCGCACCGGAATTGGACATCATGTAAAGGGAGTTAAAACCTTCACGGTGGTCCTGAAGAATCGTAAACAATTCCGCAGACACCTGATCCGTTACACGTGTCCAAATATCGATAACCTTGTTGTAACGCTCACCGTCGGTAATAAAACCCATCCGATACTGGTCTTCCAGCAATCTAACTTCATCATATGCTTTAGCGACGAAGTCCGGCTTCTTATCCGGGACGACAACATCATCCAAACCAATACTGGCACCGGCAACTGTTGCGAATCCAAAGCCAACCTTTTTCAGATTGTCAAGGAATTCAACAGTGCGCAAATTACCAATTTTCAACATAATACGGCCAATCAAACGCTCCAGCGTCTTCTTGGTCATCAACTCGTTAACAAACCCCATTTCGTCCGGGATAATATTATTGAATAATACCCGGCCAACAGTAGTTTCAATCAACTCGTCGTTGAAGCGCACCTTAATTCTGGTGTGCAAATGACTTCTATTATCGTTATATGCAATATTTACTTCTTCAGTAGAAGAGTAGATCGGTATTTCACCTTCTTTGTCGATCGACTCTTTCGTAATGTAATAACATCCCAAAATCATATCCTGGGAAGGAATCGCCAACGGGCGACCACTTGCCGGAGAAAGAATGTTGTGAGATGCCAGCATCAGCAGACGTGCTTCCATCTGCGCTTCGAAACTCAGCGGCACGTGCACAGCCATCTGGTCACCGTCAAAGTCTGCATTAAACGCGGAACAGACCAGCGGATGAATTTCCAGCGCTTTTCCTTCGATCAACACCGGTTGGAATGCCTGGATACCGAGGCGGTGCAATGTTGGTGCACGGTTGAGCATTACCGGATGATCGTTGACGATATCCTCAAGGATTTCGAAAACAACAGCATCACGCTTATCGACAAAGCGCTTGGCGCTTTTCACAGTCTTAACGATCTTGCGATCTTGTAACTTTCTGATAATAAACGGCTTAAACAGCTCCACAGCCATTTCTTTCGGCAAACCGCATTCGTAGAGACGCAGCTTTGGACCGACAACAACAACCGAACGGCCGGAATAATCCACACGTTTACCAAGCAAGTTCAGGCGGAAACGTCCCTGCTTACCTCTCAACATATCTGAGAGAGATTTCAGCGGACGGTTACCATCGCTTCTTACAGCGGTGGTGCGCTTGGTGTTATCAAATAAGGCATCGACAGCCTCCTGAAGCATGCGTTTTTCATTACGCAGAATCACTTCCGGCGCCTTGATGTCCATCAGTTTTTTCAGACGGTTATTACGAATAATTACCCGGCGATAGAGATCGTTCAGGTCACTCGTTGCAAAACGGCCACCTTCCAGCGGCACCAACGGACGCAGCTCCGGGGGAATTACCGGAATTACATCCAGCACCATCCACTCCGGCTTGTTTTTGTATTCGCCATTTTCGCGAGTACGGAAAGCTTCCACAACCTTCAACCGTTTCAATGCGTCCTGCTTTTTCTGCTGGGACTTTTCGGTTTTCAGGGTGGTCCGCAATTCATCAGCAAGTGTTTCAACATCGATATGGCGCATCATCTCGCGAATACCTTCACCCCCCATCATCGCGATAAACTTATCGGGATGATCGTCCGGCAGCTCCAGCTCGTCCTGACTGAGGCCATCTAATGTCTTCATATAATCGTCTTCCAGCAACAGATCGCCGGACTTGTATCCGGTGTTCCCAGGCTGGATAACCACATATGCTTCGTAATAAATAATTTTTTCAAGGTTTTTCGGGGCAATATTCAGCAAATACCCGATTTTGGTCGGGGTTGATCTGAAATACCAGATGTGCACAATCGGCACAGCCAGACTAATATGTCCCATCCGTTCACGGCGAACGCTCTTGGTAGTAACCTCTACGCCGCAACGATCACAGATAATACCTTTATAACGTATTCTTTTATATTTCCCGCAATGACATTCCCAGTCTTTCACCGGTCCGAAAATCTTTTCGCAAAACAGACCGTCTTTTTCGGGTTTAAAAGAACGATAGTTGATCGTTTCAGGTTTAGTGACCTCTCCAAAACTTCTTTCCAGGATAGCATTTGGAGATGCTAAACCAATTGAAATTCGGGAAATTTGGCCTTTCAATTGAAAATTATCCAAATTACTCACTCCTTCAGAGTTTATATTTGATGGTTCAATGGGAGCCAGTAAAAAACAACGCTGGAATCCCTGGTCGAGATTCCAGCATGAATCTTTAATCCAGTTTTATATCAAGCCCCAAACCTTGCAACTCTTTCACCAATACATTAAACGATTCCGGGCGACCTGCATCCGGCAGGTTATCACCTTTAACAATGGATTCGTAAACCTTTGTGCGGCCATGTACATCATCGCTCTTATAGGTCAGCACTTCCTGGAGAGTATGCGCAGCACCATATGCTTCCAGTGCCCACACTTCCATTTCACCAAAACGCTGTCCACCAAATTGCGCTTTACCGCCCAACGGCTGTTGAGTGATTAACGAGTAAGGTCCGATTGAACGGGCGTGGATCTTATCATCTACCATGTGAGATAATTTCATCATGTAGATGTATCCAACAGTCACCTTCTGGGCAAACTTCTCACCGCTGCGTCCATCAAACAATGACATTTTACCGCTCGTCGGCAAGTTTGCCATTTCCAGCTCGCTGAGCACTTCTTCAAAAGTAGCACCATCGAACACTGGTGTCGCATAGTATTTGTCCAGAATTCGGCCCGCCCAGCCGAGGGTTGTCTCAAAAATCTGCCCCAGGTTCATACGGGAAGGTACACCAAGCGGATTCAAAACGATATCCACAGGCTGGCCATCCGGCAGGAAGGGCATGTCTTCGAGCGGAACGATTTTCGCGATGACACCTTTGTTTCCGTGACGTCCAGCCATCTTGTCACCAACTTTCAGCTTACGCTTTTGGGCAACATAAACTTTTGCCAGCTGAACAATACCCGGAGGCAATTCATCGCCAATCATGATCTTATGCTTCTCGGTTCTCAAGTCGTTATCTATTTCCCGCAGCAAACTGCGAAATTTCTCAAACAACTGCTTCACCGTTTCATTGTCTTTGTCCTTCTTGAACCAGGGCGTATTATAATCCACCAAATCCAGCTCAATTTTGTCGAAGGTTGTTTTACTGATTTTCTCGCCGGCTTTCAGCAAGACCTTACCAGAACGGGTTTCAACCGGATTACTTACTGCTGTAGAACCAAACCGCTCATGAAGAAAAGCAGCCAGGCGATAACGGATTTTTTCCGTTTGCTCATCGCTTTCCTTCTCAAGAAGTTCAAGCTTCTTCTTGTCTTCTTTTTTGGTTTTCGGGTCTTTCTTCTTCCGGGAGAAGAGTTTCGTATCAATAACGATTCCCTGAGTACCGGCCGGCATCTTCAGCGATGCATCTTTCACATCACCAGCCTTATTACCAAAGATCGCTTTCAACAGCTTCTCTTCCGGTGTCGGCTCCGTCTCCCCTTTCGGGGTTACTTTACCAACCAGAATATCGCCGGCTTTCACTTCTGCACCGGTGCGAATGATACCGTTTTCGTCGAGATTTTTGGTTGCATCTTCACTAACGTTGGGAATCTCGCGGGTCAATTCTTCTTCCCCGCGCTTTGTATCACGAACCTGAATTTCGTGCTCTTCGATATGAATCGATGTATAATAATCGTCCTGAACCAATCGCTCGGAAATAACAATTGCATCCTCGAAATTGTATCCGTTCCAGGGCATAAATGCCACCAGCACATTACGGCCAAGCGCCAGCTGTCCACGATCCGTAGAAGGACCATCTGCCAGCACCTGTCCTTTTTCGACATGCATACCTTCCCGCACAACCGGCATTTGGTTGATACAGGTATTCTGATTGGTACGAACAAATTTCATCAGTTCATATTCAACACGCTGAGCTTCACCGGTTAATACCTGACGTGGATCATCCACATCACCCGGATCTACCCGAATTACGATTCGATTCGAATCTACTTCTTCAACAACGCCATTAACATCACTAACGATCAGCGCGCCGGAATCTTCGGCAATTTTGCCTTCAATACCAGTACCGACGATCGGGGTTTCCGGTGCAATCAACGGCACCGCCTGACGCTGCATGTTCGATCCCATTAGCGCACGGTTTGCATCATCATGTTCAACGAAAGGAATCAGCGATGCAGATGCGGAAAGGATCTGATTTGATGCGATATCAATATATTGAACCTCTTCCGGCGGTGTTACCAAGAAGTCGCCACGCTTACGCACTTTCACCAATTCATTTGTGAACTTATTAGAGTCCACATCAATCGGCGCATTGAATTGTGCGATAACAGCGCGCTCTTCATCATCCGCGGAAAGATATTCGAGATCTTTGCTAACAACGCCTTTTTTAACCATACGGTAAGGTGTTTCGATAAAACCGAAGTCATTCACTTTCGCCAAAACACTTAAAGAAGAGATCAGTCCGATGTTAGGACCTTCCGGCGTTTCAATCGGACAGAGGCGACCATAATGAGTATAGTGAATATCACGCACCTCAAAGCCGGCGCGCTCACGGGTCAAACCACCGGGTCCTAATGCACTCATACGGCGCTTGTGAGTCAACTCAGAGAGTGGATTGGTTTGATCCATAAACTGAGAGAGCTGTGAAGTGCCGAAGAAAGTGTTAATCACGGAAGTAATCGCACGGGCATTCACCAATTCCTGCGGCGTAATCGTTTCGGCATCACCAAGATTCATACGCTCTTTGATGGTACGTGCCATACGGGTTAAACCGAGATTGAACTGAGCAGCAAGCTGCTCCCCAACCGTCTTAACCCGGCGATTGCCCAGATGGTCAATGTCGTCCGTGCTGCGCTTACCTTCCCGCAAGTCGATGAGATATTTAACGATCTCAACAAAATCCTGCTGGGTAAGAACAGTTGTTTCGTAGTCGATATCCAGCCCCAATTTCTTATTCAGGCG
This sequence comes from Calditrichia bacterium, assembly GCA_028284905.1. Taxonomy (GTDB): domain Bacteria; phylum Calditrichota; class Calditrichia; order RBG-13-44-9; family J075; genus JACKAP01. Next base: position 77,980 of record JANQQU010000035.1, on the reverse strand, counting down.
ATAACGACCAACATCACCAAGCTCATAACGCTTGGGATTAAAAAACATCTTCTTCAGGAGATCCCGTGCTGTATCCAGATCGGGCGGCTCTCCGGAACGAAGCAATTCATAAATGAGCCGCAGGGAAGCTTCTTCCGTTTTTGCCGGGTCTTTTTGAAGTGTATTCAAAACGACGTTCGGCATTGTCGGATCATTGGCTTTTTGCATCTGAAGTTTTTTCACTTTGGACTTCTTCAGTGCATCAATCAGGTCTTCGTCCAGCACAGCACCGGATTCTACTAATACTTCACCGGTTTTTTCGCTGACGATATCACCAACGACCTTGCGGCCGACCAACGACAAAACGTCGACCTTTTTCAAGTCGACTTCATCGGCTAATTCGAATAACTGCAGGAGATCATGATCACTCATGAAACCGATCGCCCGCAGGAAAGATGTCACATAGAATTTTTTCTTACGATCAATGTAAACATGCAAACAGTCGTTTACATCAGTCATAAACTCTACCCAGCTACCCCGAAAGGGGATAATGCGGGCAGAATAGATTTTAGTGCCATTGGGATGGATGCTTTCATCGAAGAAAACACCAGGGGCACGGTGTAATTGGTTAACAATAACCCGTTCAGCGCCATTGATAATAAAGGTACCGCGGTTCGTCATGTACGGCATATTACCAAGATAAACATCCTGTTCAATGGTATCCGTATAGTCATCAGTATCCCCGGAAGGATCTTTGATAGACAAACGAAGCTTGGCTTTCAAAGGTGCCGCGTAAGTTAAACCTCTTTCACGGCACTCTTTGACAGAGTATTTAGGCTTATCTATGTAATATTCAACAAAGTCGAGAATGAAATTTTCTCGACTGTCGATGACGGGAAATATGCTGTTAAAAACAGCTTGTAAGCCTTTATTCTTTCGCTGATCGGGTGCTTTTTCTTCCTGTAAAAATTCCGCAAAAGAACGACATTGAACATCCAGCAAATTAGGATATTGAACAGTCGTGGGAATCTTTGAAAAAGTTTGACGCTTTAACAAGCTTTCGTTTTTCAAAGAAGCACCTCTTCATTGTTTGATGAATATGTGTCAAGCACACGAGTATAAGCCCGTCAGGTAAAACTGAACTTAATAATCGGGTGAAAAAAAAATTAGTTATTTTACTTCTGCAGTAGCGCCGACTTCTTCCAGCTGCTTCACGAGGTCATCAGCTTCTGCTTTGGCAACACCCTCTTTTACTGCTTTCGGGGCGCCTTCCACTACCTCTTTAGCCTCTTTTAATCCAAGACCTGTGATAGCACGCACTACTTTAATAACCTGAATTTTCTGGGAGCCGACTTCTTTCAGCACTACATCAAATTCTGTCTGCTCTTCTGCGGCTTCAGCAGGGGCACCTGCAACAGCACCAACCGGCATAGCCATCGGCGCAGCAGCGGTTACACCAAATTTTTCTTCTACCTCTTTAACAAGTTCAGAGATCTCCAGCATTGTTGCTTTTTCGAGATAGCTAAGAACGTCCGCACGAGTAATATCAGCCATTTTAGAAATACCTCCATTAATGGTCTATTTATTTGGGTATCAAGTTAAAATCTATATAATACAATTATTTACTGCTTTGATTCTTCCAAAGATTTCAATACGCCGGCAACTTTTTGCATACTATTACTTAATGCACCAGCAAATTTCGTGAGCGGTGACTGAATCATGCCAACAAACTGTCCTAAAAGTTCATCTTTGCTCGGCAGTTTCGCCAACGCAGCGATATTGTCGCTATCAACAATATCGCCTTCGAAATAAGCAAGCTTAATCGGGATTTCGATCTTGGTATCTTTTTTAAATTTCTCAAGCACTTTAATCGGTGCTGTAGGATCTTCGTAGCTGATTGCATAGGAGTTGACGCCAACAAGCTTTTCCTGCATACCACTAATTCCGGCATTATCCAAAGACATTCTGGCCAGGGTGTTTTTCACGACGCGATATTCAACATTCGCTTCCCGGAAGCTTCTGCGCAAATCGGATACACTGTTCACATCGATACCGGTAAAATCGGTAACAAAGATACTGGATGCGTTGGAAAACTTTTCGGTCATTTCCTGAACAACTGCTTCTTTTTGTGGTGTAGGCATATCACAACACCTTTCATAACATCTGAAACTTTAAACTCATCAATAATTAGTCTTGAAACTCACCTGAACTTGGCACGATACGAATGCAAGGCCCCATTGTATTGGACACACTAATGCTTCTCAGATAGGTACCTTTTGCAGCAGCAGGCTTCAAACGAATAATTGTTTGCATCAGGGTTTTAATATTGTCCTTCAGCTTGCCTTCTTCAAAAGAAGCTTTACCAACACTCGTATGAACGATACCAGTTTTATCTACACGAAAATCGATTTTACCAGCTTTAATTTCCTTAACCGTCGGACCAATATCCATTGTTACAGTGCCACTTTTAGGATTCGGCATTAAACCGCGCGGTCCCAATACACGTCCCAATTTACCCAGATCGCGCATCGCATCCGGAGTCGCAACGATAACATCGAATTCCAGCCAGCCCTGCTGAATTTTTTCAATATATTCTTCATAACCGGCATGATCTGCACCGGCAGCTTCAGCCTCGGATGCTTTTTCGCCTTTAGCGATCACCAGCACCCGAACTTCCTTACCAAGACCATGCGGCAAGGACACTGTGCCACGAACTACTTGATCAGCATGACGCGGATCCACGCCCAGACGTATGGAAACCTCTACAGTTTCGTCAAATTTAGCCGAGGCAGTCTTCTTCACAAGCTCAACTGCTTCATCCAGGGAATACTCTTTCCCTTCCAGCAGCTTTGCAACTTCACGATATCTTCTACTTCTTTTTTTCATGGATTTCCTCACCCACTTAGTCTACAACGTCGATTCCCATGCTGCGAGCAGTACCTGCAATAATATTTACGGCAGCATCAATATCCATCGCGTTCAGATCCGGCATTTTTGTTTTCGCAATTTCTTCCAATTGTTCCCGAGTAACTTTCGCAACCTTATCGACGTTCGGCACAGATGAGCCTTTCTCGATACCCACAGCCTTCAGCAACAGTGTCGAGGCCGGTGGTGTTTTGGTGATAAAGCTAAAGGAACGATCCGCATACACAGTAATAACAACTGGAATAATGTATCCCATTTTATCCTGAGTTCGCGCATTAAACGCCTTACAAAACTCCATAATATTAACGCCATGCTGACCCAGTGCAGGACCGACCGGTGGGGACGGATTCGCTTGTCCAGCGGGGATTTGAAGTTTTATAAAACCAGAGATTTTCTTAGCCATGTCAAACCCTGCAGTTTTATGATTCCAGATGTATCTGCAAGAAATCCAACTCAACCGGGGTCGGTCGACCAAAAATACTTACAGACACTTTCACTTTTTTCTTTTCTTCGTTTATCTCTTCTACCACACCGGTAAAGTCTGCGAAAGGTCCATCGACAACCCGAATGACATCCCCAATCTGGAACGGCACTTCGACCTTCTCGACTTCTCCCTCCTGGCGCTCAACCTTTCGAAGCACATGCTCAACTTCTTCCGGGCGAACCGCCTCCGGCTTGTTCTTCGGGCCAATAAATCCCAAAACACCGGGTGTTTCCTGCACGAGGTGTGCAGTTCTTGTATTGTATGCCATTTCAATTAGAATGTATCCCGGAAAAAACACCTTGTTCTTCAGGCGTTTTTTACCATTACGCATCTCCAGCACAGGCTCGGAGGGCACAACGATTCGCCCAAATTCTTCTTCCATGTTTTTAAAGAGAATCGCATTGTCAAGATGGGCTTTAACTTTCGCCTCTTGACCGGAATAAACTCTCAATGTATACCACTTTTTTTCCAAAATAGTGTTTCCTAGTTTACATACAATAAATTGACAAGATTGGAGAGTAATAAATCCGCCAGCCAGATAAACACTGTAAACAGGACGGAAATAACAAAAACTACGAAAGTAGAACTCACCAACTGCTCTCTTTCAGGCCAAGAAACCTTCTTCATCTCCCGGACCACATCATCAACAAAACTCTTAATCTTGTCTATCAACTTGCCGATCATTTTGCACTCTTATTAGGTTTATGTACCCTGCCCTTTTAGAATTAGCAGGCCCAGAGGGACTCGAACCCCCAACCTTCGGTTTTGGAGACCGACGCACTAGCCAATTGTGCTATGGGCCTGTGCCACACAAAAAACTTATCTTGTTTCTTTGTGAACTTCGTGCTTGTTGCACTTACTGCAATACTTCTTATATTCAACTCGCTGGGGGTGCAAGCGTTTATTCTTAGTTGTATTGTAGTTTCTCATTTTGCATTTAGTACATTCTAGGATTATTTTATCGCGCATATCAACCCCCTGAGGTCAATTATAGTTAACTTATTCTACGATCTCGGTAACAACACCAGCACCAACAGTACGGCCACCTTCACGAATCGCGAAACGCAACTCTTTATCCATTGCGACCGGCTTGCCGAGCTCTACAAAAATCTGAGTGTTATCACCAGGCATGATCATTTCTACGCCGGCATCAAGTTCGATACTTCCGGTAACGTCAGTTGTACGGAAATAGAACTGCGGACGATAGTTAGCAAAGAACGGGGTATGACGACCACCTTCTTCTTTTTTCAATACATATACTTCCGCCTTGAACTTCGTATGCGGCTTAATTGAGCCGGGCTTAACAATAACCATACCGCGCTCAATCTCGTCTTTATTAACACCACGGAGCAAGAGGCCACAGTTGTCACCAGCCTGACCTTCATCAAGCAACTTACGGAACATCTCAACGCCGGTAACCGTCGTTTTACGATCTCTGCCCATACCGACCAACTCTACTTCTTCGCCGACCTTAACGATACCACTTTCAACACGACCGGTAGCAACAGTTCCACGACCTGTAATACTGAAAACATCCTCAACCGGCATCAAGAAGTCTTTCTCAACATCTCTTTTCGGTGTCGGGATGTAACTATCAATTGCATCAACCAGCTCCTGAATACATGCATTGGCAGCCTCATCGCCAGGGTTACTCAGGGCGTTCAGTGCACTACCCTTAACAACCGGCAAGTCGTCACCCGGGAAATCATAACTGCTCAGCAGTTCGCGAATTTCCAGCTCTACCAACTCGAGCAGCTCTTCGTCATCTACCTGGTCAACCTTATTCATAAATACTACGATATAAGGAACGTTTACCTGGCGAGCCAGAAGAATGTGCTCACGCGTCTGCGGCATCGGGCCGTCAGCAGCACTTACTACAAGAATAGCGCCGTCCATCTGAGCAGCACCAGTAATCATATTCTTGATGTAGTCAGCGTGACCAGGACAGTCAACGTGTGCATAGTGACGTTCAGCAGACTCATACTCTACGTGTGCAGTTGCGATAGTAATACCACGCTCACGCTCTTCCGGTGCGTTATCGATACTATCAAAGGAACGCGCCTCACCACCGGTAACATTCGCCAGATGCTGAGTAATCGCAGCAGTTAATGTTGTTTTGCCATGATCCACGTGGCCAATTGTTCCCACATTCACGTGGGGTTTAGATCTGTCAAATTTTTCTTTTGCCATTAGGAAAATCCTCCAAGCGATTTAATTATTAAGCAGGGTTTCTTTTTTTAACGTTTACAACCGAACCACAATTTTCTTTTACCAAACCCAGTACATAAAAAAGAGCCCACGACCAGGATTGAACTGGTGACCTCATCCTTACCAAGGATGTGCTCTACCGACTGAGCTACGTGGGCTTCATAAAACAAGAAAGGACGATCCTTCTACATCCGAAGAACCTCCTTATCTGAGCGGGAGACGAGACTCGAACTCGCGACCAACAGCTTGGAAGGCTGTGACTCTACCAACTGAGTTACTCCCGCCTATGTAATTTTTCCTCTTTCCAACTCCTTGCCCGTAACTCATTTTAGCCGAGCTAAGCTATCTTGTGGGGAGGGACGGATTCGAACCATCGAACTCATTAGAGGGCAGATTTACAGTCTGCTGCGTTTAACCACTTCGCTACCTCCCCATTCAGGGTGAGCTGATGAAGGGAATCGAACCCCCAACCGGCTGATTACAAATCAGCTGCTCTACCAATTGAGCTACATCAGCATTCAGAAACAGCCACCAAATTTAAAACACGATTTTGCGAAAACAACAAAAAAAAAAAAATTATTACTTTTCTTTGCCATGGAACGATGCACTGTGTTTTCATTTCCTTGAAGATCGTTAAGATTTTCAATCACTTCATTGAAAAGACTTTTCGACAGAAGAAGATTAAACGCCACGAAAACAGACACTTAAGTAAAAGTAAATTTCCAAATATACATTGTGCTGGCAGAAATGCGGCTCTGGACAATTTCCCAATTAAGAGAAATCATATCGCACATATTTAGAATTCAACTGGGTATTGCAAAATTGCATTGCCATGTTATAAATTTATCAAAACTAATCAGGAGTAAATTTATGACACGTGGCTATATTAAAATGTATGATCCCTACAAAAAATTTGGCTTCATCGTTTCCGAGGATGATGACGAATTGTATTTTTCCGAATCAGACATTCAACCCAAGTTTCGCAATGCGACACTGAGAGAGGGTTTAAAAGTCGGGTTTGATTTTAAGCGAGAGCAACGTGGTGACCGGGCAGTAAATGTACGCATTCTCGGTTGATAACTGCTCCCAACCGATTTAAATAGATTCTATATTGTTTGAGAATAAAAATTAGTTACATTAGGCTGCTAAATTTACATCTCTCAGGGAGGCCCCGGGGCTTTCCCTGCAGACATTTTATTTTTTTGCCACATTTGTTATTTCCCAATAACTGGCAAAAAATTCGCAATCAACAAGGAGCGAACAATGCCGACATATGATTATAAATGTAAAGCCTGCAATCATCAGTTTGAAGCTTTTCAAAGAATGAGCGATGATCCATTAAAAGAATGTCCGCAATGCAAAGGCGAAGTTTACCGCCTGATCAGCGGTGGCACCGGCCTGATTTTTAAAGGTTCCGGCTTTTACATCACCGACTATAAGGACAACAAGAATAGCTCAGATAACTCTTCCAGCAAAACAACAACAGCAAGCAGCAGCGCAACTCAAAATTCTTCTGAACCGAAAAAGGAAACGAAGAAGCCCGAGAGCAAAAAGAAAACCGATACTTCCAGCAAGTCCTAAGTGACTGCCTAATCAACGACAACTTTAATCCGCTTTAACCAATGAATCTAGGAGGAAACAATGTACAAGCATATCAAGGTGCCGGAATGGGGTGCAAAAATAACGATGGAAAACGGACAATATGTGGTGCCGAACAAACCGATCATTCCTTTTATCGAGGGTGACGGTATTGGACCGGATATTTGGTATGCTTCGCAGATGGTTTTCGATGCAGCCGTGGAAAAAGCATATGGCGGCGAGCGTAAAGTGGCCTGGGCGGAAATTTATGCCGGCGAAAAGGCACAGGCGCTCTACAACGAGTGGCTGCCGGCGGAATCTCTCGACGCTATTCGCGAGCACTATATCGCCATCAAAGGACCTTTGACGACACCAGTTGGCGGTGGTTTCCGTAGTTTAAATGTAGCTATTCGTCAAATTCTCAATCTTTATGCATGTATTCGTCCGGTAAAATACTACAAGGGTGTTCCCAGTCCGGTCAGAAACCCCGAGCGTATGAACGTGGTTGTATTCCGCGAGAATACTGAAGATGTTTATTCCGGCGTAGAATTCCGCCAGGGTACCGACGAGCAGGCCAAATTAATCGCCTTCCTGAAGCAAGAGCTTGGCGTAGATATTCTTCCTGATTCCGGTATTGGCATCAAACCGATTAGTATTACCGGTACCAAACGCCTGGTTCGCAAAGCAATCGATTACCTTATTGCCCAGGGCCGTGACAATATTACCCTGATGCACAAAGGTAACATCATGAAGTTCACCGAAGGCGCCTTTAAGGATTGGGGTTATGAGTTGGCCCGTGAGGAATATGCCGATGAACTGATCAGCGAAGATGATCTGTGGAGTAACTTTGACGGCAAGGTTCCGGCTGGCAAGCGGGTGATCAAGGATCGTATCGCAGATAATATGCTGCAGCAAATCCTGACCAGAACCGACGAGTATGACATCATTGCAACTCCGAACCTCAATGGCGACTACATCAGTGATGCCTGTGCCGCGCAGGTTGGCGGCCTTGGTCTTGCACCGGGTGCCAACGTTGGTGATGAGCTTGGCGTTTTTGAAGCGACACACGGTACAGCACCGAAATATGCCGGTCAGGACAAAGTGAATCCTTCTTCAGTGATTCTTTCCGGTGTGTTGATGTTTCAGTACATGGGTTGGGCTGAAGTTGGTGAAATTATCGAAACCGCTCTGGAAAAAGCGATTCTGCAGAAGCGTGTTACTTACGACCTGGCCAGACAAATGGATGGCAATGTAAAGCCATTGAAGACTTCCGAGTTTGGCAAGGCAATCATCGACAATTTCTAATCTTGAATATCTCATCCAGCCCGGAATTTACCCCCGGGCTGGAAACTTTATTGTGCTGCCGTCGTCCGCTTTATTTCAACGGCATTCAATCAACGAAAGTAACAACCAAATGAAGCATCTCCTCTCGAAAGATGATACACCCCAGCCAGCGCCTCCATACACTCATATGGCCGAAATTTACGACCGTATGATGATGCATGTAAATTATCCGAAATGGGCCAAATACATTTCCGGATTGCTGCAACTGCGTGGTTTTGAGAAGGTTGATCCGTTGCTGGATATTGGCTGCGGCACTGGCCGATTTCTTGAGGAAATGAACCGCCTGCGCTGGCATGGCGACGGTTGTGAACCAGCAGAGGGCATGTTGACTGTTGCCCAAAAACGCCTTGGCAACAATCGCATTTTTCTCGATGGCTTCCCCCGCTTAAAAAACGTTGAAAGTCAATTTTATGCGGTGTTAACCTGCTTGTATGACAGCATGAATTACATCATGACCCAGGAGGACTTCATTCGCTCTTTGCAAAGAGCCTACGATGTTTTAACCACCCCGGGTATTTTTATTTTTGATGTCGTTAGCGAAACACACTGCCGGCAGTTTTTTCAGAACTATTCCGACAGCGAGGTCATCTCAAATGAGCTTGCCTATTCCCGGGAAAGCTACTATGATGCCGGCGAACAGGTTCAGTACAATTGGGTGCGGATTTACAAAGGCGATCATATTATCGAAGAAGAGCACCAGCAACGCATCTATTCTTATGATGAAATCCTAAATATGATTCGCGAGAATACGGCATTTCAGGTCGAAGCGTTTGAAGATTTTTCTGACGACCCGGCAACCCCCAAGAGTGGTCGCATTCACTTTATCCTAAAAAAAGATGATAAGCCGGCATGATCGAACTCTTTAATGTATCCGTAAAACTGGGACACAGAGGTGTATTGGACCAGGTGAGCCTGCAGATCAACAAGGGTGAGTTTGTGTATCTGATCGGCAAAACCGGCACTGGGAAAACTACCTTGCTGCGCTTGATTTACATGGATGTTTTTCCGGATCGGGGTAATGTCATTATCGATAGTTACAGTTCTTCGACTATCCGCCAGCGGCATGTCCCCTTTTTGCGACGAAAAGTCGGGGTTATTTTTCAGGATTTTAAGCTGTTGCCAGACAGGAATGTTTTCGAGAATGTAGCCTTCGCAATGCAAGTTATCGGCGCTCCCCAAAAAACAATCAAAGCCCGCACATTATCGGTGCTGACCCGCGTGGGATTACACCACAAACGCTATCAAATGCCGCAACGTCTCTCCGGGGGCGAAAAACAGCGGGTTGCGATTGCCCGGGCACTGATCAATAAACCTTTTATTCTTTTAGCAGACGAGCCAACCGGGAATCTTGATCCGCAAGTCGCCAAAGACATCCTGGCCTTATTGGAAAGCATTAATCGCAGTGGCACTGCGATCCTGATGGCAACACATAATTATGATCTCATCCGCCAGTATCCGCATCGCACTTTGGTTTTGGAGAATGGCCGTTTATCCCGGGAAATCCCCCCGGAAGATCTTGATTAATTCACCTTTTCGGGTTGAGAAGAATGAAGCTATTATTTCTGATAAAAGAAGGCTTTTTAGGGTTTCGGCGGGCTCGCCTGGCGACACTCATTACAATCCTGACAATCAGCCTCTCCCTTACCCTGATAGGTCTTTTTGGTCTTGTCGTTTATCATTTATCCGATGGGTTCAAAAAAACGTTTAGCCGCATTAACCTGGAAGTGTATGTCGACCCCACCGCTACCGCCAGCCAAATAACCGACCTGCAAACCCAAATAAGCAGCATGGATGCTGTTGAGGCCGTTCGCTATATTTCTCCGACAGAAGCGCTGCAATCCTTTAAGTCCAGCTTTGGAGAGGATATGGTTGAAGTGCTGGACGGCGAAAACCCACTCCAGCCATCTTTCCGGGTAACCCTGAAAAGCGACTATGCCGATGTGGAGAAAATTCAGCAGGTCAAGCAGAAGATTGAAGCGATTTCCTCCGTAGATGAAATTGTCTACCAGGAACAGTTGGTGCGCTTGGTTAATGAATATTTCTTCGCCGGCACAGTAACCGCAATTGCTTTCGGGGCAACAATATTTTTGATTTCGGCAATACTGATCTTCAATACGATTCGACTGACGATTCACTCCCGAAAATCCGTTATCGAAATTATGCGCCTGGTTGGGGCGACGCAATCGTTTATTAAAGCGCCATTTATTTTCGAAGGCGTGCTGCAAGGATTAATCGGCAGTTTAATCGCCTGTCTGGGATTATGGTTAATCAGTGGCTTGTTGGCGGCATTATTCGCAACAACTTTTGCCGTTCCCTGGTTCTATTACATCTTCCTGATTATCACCGGTATTTTTCTGGGATTAATCGGCAGCTATTTTTCCGTTGGGAAATATTTACGGTTTTAGTTCGTTATATTTCCTGACCTTAAACCATACCATCCGCAATTCTCATCTTTTATCAATAGGACGAATTATGGGCAAAGAAATTGAACGTAAATTTCTCTTGAAAAATGAGCAATGGCGTGGGTTAGCAGAAGGTACGCTATACCGCCAGGGCTATATCTCGACGGATGAAAATCGTGCTGTTCGCGTCCGGGTCATCGGGGAAAAAGGATTTTTAACGATCAAAGGCAGGCAGGAAAAGTTACTGGTTCGCCTGGAGTATGAATATGAAATCCCCCTGGCAGACGCGAACGAATTACTCGACAAACTTTGCGATCGCCCGATTATCGAAAAATATCGCTACAAAATCCCGTTCGCTGGGATGGTTTGGGAACTGGACGAATTTTTGGGTGAAAATGCCGGTCTTTTTGTGGCAGAAGTCGAACTCTCCCACGAATCGCAAACGGTTGAATTACCCGATTGGGTTGGGGATGAAGTTACGGAAGATCCTCGTTATCTGAACGTCAATTTAATCCAGAATCCTTACAACACCTGGGAGAAATAAGCGATGAGTGATGATCTTTCCCCAAAGCCCTGGCCGTTGCTGGATTCCTGGTCCGGGCCGGATTTACGCATTTGTAAAGTTCGTTATGACCAACGGGAGAATCCCCGCAACGGCCAGCAGCTGGACTGTGTAATTCTGGAATCTGCCGATTGGGTCAATGTTGTGGCGCTAACGCCGGATAAAGAGATCGTCACGGTTAAGCAATTCCGTTTCGGCACTGGAAAAATGACCCTGGAGATTCCCGGCGGTTTAGTTGATCCTGGTGAGGCGCATCGCGCTGCTGCGATTCGGGAATTACGGGAAGAGACTGGCTACACGAGTAATAAATGGACTTACCTTGGTTATGTGGAGCCGAACCCGGCAATCCGCAACAATTACTGTCATCAATGGTTGGCGGAAGATGTTCAGTTAACAGACGAGCTTTCGCTTGACGCCGGAGAAGATCTGGTAGTACAAACCTGTTCAATGAAGGAATTACGCACAGCAATCAAAAATGGAGAGATGCGTCATTCCCTGGTATTGCTGGCGCTTTCCCAGGTATTGGACATTTGGCGCTAACTTTCTCATCATCCTTACCCCGCGTTTTTGTGCCGATTTTGCACACTCTGTTCCTGGCTTATGTAGCCGCTAAAGACCGCTGATTAAAAACATACAAAATCCGTTATTTTTTCTCACTATAAACACACACTCCTGAATTATCTCTCACCACAGCAAACATTTATTTTTCGGTACAGTTTTTGTTCTATATGGGCTGGATAAAAACATGTTTCAGTAATTAGATACTCAGGAGAGCGGCAATGTTTTGTGACCATTGTTCAACCTATGTTAGCAATAAAAGAACGAATTGTCCCACGTGCGGCCATGCGCTGGATACTTCAAAATTTAGAAATACAGGAAACTACCAGGCCAACAGTTATCCGGATTTTTCAGCATATTACTGTGAAATGTGTGCAGACATTATGCAAACCCCGATATGTCCCCTGCATCAAACCAAGGGGATTTTGGTCTCGGACCTTTCTTCTCATTCAATGTACGAAAACCAGGTTTCTACAGAACGATCCGCTATTACACCACCGCTCAATGGTGGGCGTGTTCTTCCGGGCGGCAAGAATCCACAACTATCCGCACCGACGAGAAATGGGGCACCAGTGGTTTCACCGGAAATACCGGAAACACAGGCGCGTCTTGAAGAATCGCCAAAAAACGATATTCCGCATTCGCAGGCCAGAGGACCGGCACAACCTTTCTCTCAGGCGCCTTTCCCCGAAACACCATTCGACCAGGAAGAGCACATCCCGGAGCCGGAGATATCCAATCAGAAATCCGGCCCCGGTTCATTTTTCTATGCCTTAACGATTATCCTTTTAATCGCTGGTAGTGTTGCTTTAAACTGGCAACAGCTGCATGCATTTATTCTGGGTGATAACGATACCCGATCGGATCTGTATTCGCAGGCGGAAACGCTCTACATATCCGGCAAATATCTCGAATCCCTGGCTTTATTTACCTCCTATAAGCAGCAATATCCAAACGATCCTTCGATTCAATCGATTGATCAGAAGATCGACCTGGTAAAGAAGAAGATCATGACCCGGGAAAGCCAGATAAATGCTTTATTTACCCAGGCGACGGCAGCTTTTCATCGCCAGGAATATGTTGGTGAAGATGAGTCAGACGCTTTCTTCTACCTTCAGCAGCTACTGGTGTTGGATCCGGAAAACCGTTCTGCAGTTGCGATGCTGGATCAAATCGCTGACAAATTTCTCGCTGAAGCGATGCTTTCGACCGATCAACGCAATTACCCGGCAGCGATTAAGGCATACCAGAATATCCTGAAGATTCGTCCCAACAATGTTTTTGCCCTCAACCAATTATCGCAAATTCAGGATGTTTTATCTGAGAAATCGACGGCGGATAGTGGCAGTAAGCAGTTGTCAGAAAAGCAGGGTAATGCAACTAATTCTACAGAAAAAGTAGTAGAGAAAGCGCAGCAACAAACCACCTTATCATCCGAGGAGTCGAAAGAATCTTCTTCGGCTGATAGTACCAGCATTGTCGAGAGCAATCAGCAAACGCAGCAGGAGACTTCCCGAACGATTGCAGCGGAAGCCCAGCTGGTAATTGAGGCATTGATTGACGGCGGTGGTAAGCGGGAATATGTTTACCGCACCTTGCCCTCCACGCCGGATAGCTTAAGATTAGCGGAAGTGGAAAGCATACGGGCCAAGTGCATTATTGGCATTGACGGCACTGTTGAGTACATCAAACTGGCTGAGCGCTCCGAGTATGAAGTGCTCAATCAGCTCGCTATGGAAACCATTCGCGATTATCGCTATCAACCGGCAACTTATCTGGGCAAACCCGCTCGTTTCAAGTGCACAGAAGTTATCGTTTTCCAATAATATATTTTTTCATTCCTTATCCGATTGCCGGCAAAAACCACAATTATTCAGTGAGGTTTTTGCCGGTTTATTTATTTTATGGGGCTTTCGCCTATAATACTCTTTTATAAAGATTTTAAGAATGCTGGAAAAACTGTTGGTGAAACGTTATGCAGTATTTATATTTCCCCGACAATTATTAATGAATGAGTTCTTCGAGAGTAATGTGAAATTCCTCTTTAACACCCATCCAACCCGCCTATGACCCTAAAAAATTGTGTTGTATTTGTAACCGGCAGCGCTGAACGTGTCGGTAAATCTATCGCGCTTACGCTTGCCGCCAAAGGCGCCAATGTTGTGATTCAATACCGTAGCAAACCTGAAAAAGCGGAAGAGACTGTTAGCGAGGCTAAAGCACTCGGATCTGATGCGATTATGACTTTCGGGGATATATCCCGGGAAGCGGATTGGCTGCGGATGCGCGATGAAATAATAAAGCACTATGGCCGAATCGATGTTCTGGTCAATAATGCTGCGATCATTTATAAAACGCCCTTCCTATCTTCCACGGAAGAACAATGGGATAATTTTATGAATGTGAATCTAAAAAGTGTTTATCTCGGCAGCCGCATCTTCGGAGAAATCATGGTTAAGCAACAGTCCGGCAAAATCATCAATATTGCCGATATTTCCGGAGAAACGATTTGGCCCAGCTATATCCCTTATTGTGTTTCGAAATCCGGTGTATTGGCACTCACCCGTGGCCTGGCAAAAACTTTAGCGCCGCACGTTAGTGTCAATGCCGTTTCTCCCGGCACCGTTCTCGAGGGCATTGAGGACGATCCTGCCAGTCTCAAAAAGCTAACTGACGGCACCCCACTGAAACGAATCGGCCAACCGGAAGACATTGCAAATGCGGTTTTATTCTTAATTGAAGGCAGCGATTTCATCACTGGCATTAATATAAAAGTGGATGGAGGCCGCTCTATTGCTTAACAGAAAAGCATTGAAAAATATAAAGGTCTTGAATAATTAGCGCACAGACCATAAATTTTCCGGTTGTTTAAGCCTTTAGGGGACGAAGCATATGTTATCAGCAGTATCCTGGCAAGAAAATCAATTAACGCTTATCGATCAGACGCTTTTGCCAGAAGAAACGACATATATTCAGCTGGACACAGTTGAAGCGGTATTCGAGGCAATACGAAAGTTGCGGGTAAGAGGTGCGCCGGCAATCGGCATTACCGCAGCTTATGGGTTATATATTGCCATGCGGAACTTTTCCGGAGATAACCGGGAATTTTTTCAGCAGCTCGATAAACACATCGCCTATCTGTCCGAAGCCCGTCCGACAGCAGTTAACCTCTTCTGGGCCCTGGAAGCACTAAAAACTTCCTTGCTTAACTCCCAGGAAACTTCCGTAGAAAATTTAAAATCACTCTTGTTAAAACTGGCGATAGATTTACATAGTGATGATCGCCAACGCTGCGACGATATGGCTGACCATGGCCAGGCAGTCATTCCGGAAAATGCGAAGATTTTAACACATTGCAATACCGGCGCGCTAGCGACCGGCGGTATCGGTACTGCCCTCGGGGTTATTTACCGGGCACATCAAAATGGCAAAAATGTCCTGGTATATGCTGATGAAACCCGCCCGGTATTGCAGGGCGCCCGCTTAACGGTTTATGAGCTGGCATCCGCCAATATTCCCGTGAAATTAATTTGTGACAGTATGGCTGCGGCATTGATGCAGAAGGAAGGCGTCGATTTAATTATTGTTGGCGCAGACCGCATCGCCGCAGATGGATCCGCTGCCAATAAAATCGGCACTTATAATCTTGCCGTGTTGGCCAATTTTCACAATATCCCTTTTTACGTCGCTGCCCCGCTATCGACCTTCGATATGGCTATTTCCGAAGGGAAAAATATTCCGATCGAAGAACGACCGAACGATGAAATCCGGAAGGTATTCGACAAAACCCGTATTTCCGTTCCCGATGTTGATTGCTGGAATCCGGCGTTTGACGTCACACCGCCGGAGCTTATCGCCGGCATTATTACCGAAAAAGGTATTATCACCGCCCCTTACCGGGAGAATATAAAAAAGACATTTAACTCATAACTTCATGTTCATTTACCAAGGAGATGCTATGTATAGAAGTGCAATCAAAATGCTGTTAGTCTTCGTCGCCGGTATCCTGATTCTTTCAGGCTGTCGTCCTCCGGAGCTGGAAGGTACTGTTCTCTATATTCAAAAAGAACAGTATAGTGACGCACTGGCACAAGCCAAAGAGGCTGTCGCCAAATATCCCGATGTGGCCGAAGGCTGGTTTTACCTGGGATGGTTAAGTGCTGAGCAGGAAAAAGATTATGATACCATGAACAGCTCTTTCGCAAAAGCGCTGGAATTGGATCCTGCAATGAAAGTACAGTACAAAGGCGGCAAGATTGATATTAAAACCGCTATTCAGGACTATCGCGGCAATATGTTCACCGAGAATTTTAATTCTGCAATTAAAATTATTCCCCAGGCCCAAGAGCTGGAAGGTGAAGCAAAAACGAAGAAGCTTATGGAAGCCCGCGAAAAGCTGGAACTCGCCACAATGGCAAGCCCGGAGCGTTTCGAACCTTATCGCCCTCTGGCATTGACCTACCTTTTCGCAGGTGATACCACTGGTGCAGAAAGCGCACTTGAAAAAGGCCTGGCTGGTAATCCTGAGAATGAAGATCTGCTGGTATCTGCCGGTGAAATTTATTCGCTGAGCGGTAAAAATGATCGCGCCAAGGAATTACTCGAGAAAGTTCTCTCGATCAACGCCGAAAACGGCATGGTTTATCAGCGTCTTGGAAATATTGCTTCTCAAGAAAAAGACTGGGATAAAGCAAACGAATATTTCGGTAAAGCAATTGAGCTGGATCCAGACAACAAAGATCTCGCTTTCAACATCGCTGTAAGTTATTACAACCGCGGCCAGTTGAAAGAAGCTGCTCCTTTCTTTGAGAAAACTTTAGCAGCTGATCCGGAAGATGTTGCCGTATACGAAATTCTTGGCCGTTGCTATGTTGCCGGTGAAATGTATGACGAAGCACATCCTTTCCTGGAAGGTGCTGTAGAGAAATTCCCGGACAATGGCGACTTGTGGGAATTCCTGGCGATCACTTATGGTCAAAAAGGAATGTCTGACAAGGCGGACGAAGCATTCAAAAAATCGAAAGAATTGAAAGGCGAATAAGTCTTTTAATCAAAGATATTTAAATAAAAAAGCCGGGCAGCATTGCTGTCCGGCTTTTTTATTTGGAAATGCTTTTAAGATGTTATCTTTTAGACAGAAAATACGATAAAGCCTCGATTTCAATTGCGGTATTTTCGTTTTTCACCATCACATTTGGCCGCGATTTAATGCTAATCGGGGCAAAGTTAAGGATCGCGCGAATACCGGCGTCCATCAGCTCATCGGAAACTCTTTGGGCGGCATCACTGGGAATTGCGATAATAGCGATATCAATGTTTTCCGCCTGCACCAGTTCAGAGAGATCATCTGTTGATTTAACTTCCAGATCAAGAATTTTCTCTCCCACCTTACTATGATCGGAATCCATAATCAGGCAAACATTAAACCCTTGTTTTTTGAACTCTCCGTAGTTAACCAACGCCCGTCCAATATTACCGGCACCAACAATAGCCACTCGCCATCTTTTGTCCAGCCCAAGGATTTCTCCCAGCTGTTCTTTCAGCGCCTTGGTATTGTAGCCTAAACCACGCTTTCCAAAAGTGCCAAAGAATGAAAGGTCTTTTCGAACCTGGGCAGAGGTAATGCCATCCATTTCTGCCAGCTGGTCCGAAGATACGGTGTCAGTGTTTCTTTCAATTAACTGTTCCAGCGACCGATAGTATTTAGATAGCCTCCGGATGGTCGATTCTGAGATCTTTTTCATTTCAATATCCTGTCCAATACAACATGCCGTATTTATGAATCAGCGGACACGATGCCACATGTCCGCTGATCATCATTTTCTATTCTGCGCTGCCGTTTTCCGCTGCGGCTTCACCATTTTCGTCATCTTCAGCTTCGGTTTTAGCGACCCGGGCAACATCACTTACCACGGCGCCAGCATCCACACGCATGATCCGCACACCCATGGTGTTACGGCCAATAGTGCTGATGTTACCAACATGCACCCGTAAAATAATCGAGTTATCAGTAATCAGCATCAGATCATCATCATCAACAACTTCCATGATCGATATCAGTTTACCGGTTTTCTCGCTAACTTTAAAGGTTTTAATTCCTTTTCCAGCACGATGAGCGGTTCGATATTCGCGAATATCAGTACGTTTTCCGAAGCCTTTTTCGGAAACTGTCAGCAATGTACCTTCACGCTTCACAACGACCATACCGATCACGATATCATCCTTGGAAAGATTAATACCGCGAACACCGGCAGCAACACGCCCCATTTCGCGCACTTCTTTTTCGCTGAAACGGATTGCCATTCCCATCGTCGTCGCAAGGAAAAGATCATTTTCACCGTCAGTTAGACGCGCTTCGAGCAATTCATCATCATCGTTGATCTTGATTGCATAGATACCATCGCGGCGCGGGTTACTGAAGGCATTCAGGTTCGTCTTTTTCACCAGTCCCTTACGGGTCGCCATGGTGATGTAGAACTTGTCGGAAAATTCCTTCACGTTTACAAATGTCCGAACGGTATCTTTTTTATCGATCTGGATCATATTGACGATCGCGCGGCCCTTACCGGCTTTACCAACCTGGGGAATCTCGTGCACCTTCAACCAGTAACACTTCCCTTTATCGGTAAAGAACATGATGTAGTGGTGCGTCGACGCAATGAAGAGATGCTCCACAAAATCCTGTCCCTTGGTTTGGGCGCCGGTGCTACCGCGGGTATTGCGGTTCTGACGGCGATAGCCACTAACCGGGAATCGCTTGATGTATCCATCGCGGGTGATTGTGATTACCATATCTTCTTCGGCAATCATGTCCTCGATCGAGAATTCTTCATAGTTCTTAATTATCTCGGTGCGACGGTCATCACCATAACGCTCGTGGATTTCCATCAATTCTTCTTTAACGATTTTGCGCTGCAGCTTCTCACTGGCGAGAATCGCGCGTAGTTCTTTAATCGTTTTCATCACTTCTTTGTATTCATCTTCAATCTTCTTACGCTCCAGGCCGGTGAGGCGCTGCAGACGCATATCAAGAATTGCTTTCGACTGAATTTCGGACAAACCGAATGTCTTCATTAAATTGCTTTTCGCAGTTTCCGGATTGCGGGACTTTTTGATAATCGCGATGATTTCATCGATATTATCAAGCGCAATTTTCAAACCTTCGAGAATATGCGCGCGCTTTTCCGCTTTATCCAGCAGGAAGCGCGTCCGGCGCTGAATCACGACCAGTCGGTGATCGATAAAATGGCCGAGAATTTCTTTCAGCGGCATAATCTTCGGCTGGCCGTTCACCAGTGCGAGATTAATGATACCAAAAGTATTCTGCATCTGGGTATGCTTGTAAAGATGGTTGAGTACGATTTCCGGCTGCGCATCACGCTTCAACTCGATCACCATCCGCATACCGTCTCTATCGGATTCATCATTCAGGTCGGAAATACCATCAATGCTTTTGCTGCGTACCAGATCGGCAATTTTCGTCAACAAAGATGCCTTGTTTACCTGGTAAGGTAATTCTGTCACAATAATACGATCACGGTTGCCACGCGCACGTTCGATGCTGGCCCGGGCACGAACAATTACTTTACCGCGGCCGGTCTCATAAGCTTCTTTGATCCCTGCACTTCCAAAAATAATACCAGCAGTCGGGAAGTCCGGGCCTTTGATAAACTGATTTAATTCCGGCGTTGTAATGTCCGGATTATCTACCTGGGCTACCAGCGCATCGACCACCTCCCGCAAGTTGTGCGGCGGAATATTGGTTGCCATACCAACAGCAATACCAGAGGCGCCATTACATAACAGCGCAGGGAAGACTGTCGGTAATACGACTGGTTCCTTCAAGGTTTCGTCAAAGTTCGGACGAAAGTCAACTGTGTCCTTATCGAGATCGCGTAAAATTTCGTTGGAAATTCTTGCCAGGCGTACCTCGGTGTAACGCATAGCCGCGGCAGAATCACCGTCAATTGATCCAAAGTTTCCCTGCCCGTCTACCAAAGGGTAGCGGAGCGAGAAATCCTGCACCATCCGCACCATCGAATCATATACGGCAGAATCACCATGCGGGTGATACTTACCCAAAACTTCTCCAACAATACGTGCACTTTTTTTATAGGCGCGATTAAAGTAGATGCCTAGTTCGGACATACCGAACAACACTCGCCGATGGACAGGCTTCAGCCCATCCCGCACATCCGGCAAGGCACGTGCAACGATTACCGACATGGAGTAGTCCAGGTAAGAATTGCGCATTTCCTCTTCGATATCGAGCGGAATAATACGTTGTCTTTGTAATTCCATTCTTCCTGTTTCCTTTTTGTTCGGGCGGCTGCTTGCCGCCCCTTAGTTTACCAGCAATCTATTGATTATCCGTTTTCAATCTCTCACCAACCGGAAAAACGGTATCCGGCAACAACTTTATACGTCCAGATTACGGACATATTTTGCATTCTTTTCAATAAAGCGACGGCGCGGTTCCACCTGGTCGCCCATCAAGGTGCTGAAGATATGATCGGCTTCCGCGGCGTTCTCCAGCGTTACCTGCAACAGCGTGCGCTTTTCCGGGTCCATAGTGGTTTCCCAGAGCTGATCGGGATTCATTTCGCCCAATCCTTTATAGCGCTGGATCGTCACTTTCGGTGCTGTTTCCGGTTTGCCATTGCCATTCTTGCCCATCCGCTTGATGATATCATCTTTCTCATCTTCATCGTAGGCATAGTTCTCTTTCTTCCCGGACTTCACCTTGTAGAGCGGTGGCTGGGCGATGTAAACATTGCCGAATTCCACCAGTTCCCGCATATAGCGGAAGAAGAAAGTGAGCAGCAAAGTACGAATGTGGGAGCCGTCCACGTCGGCGTCAGTCATGATTATGATTTTATGATAACGCAGTTTTTCGTGGGAGAAATCGCCTTCCCCAATACCAGTACCAAGCGCGGTAATAATTGTCTTGATTTCGTCGTTGGAGAGAATTTTGTGCAGACGCGCTTTCTCCACATTCAAAATTTTACCCTTCAACGGAAGAATTGCCTGGAAGCGGCGATCGCGTCCCTGTTTTGCAGAGCCGCCCGCAGAGTCACCCTCCACCAGGTAGATTTCGCACTGCGACGGATCACTGATGGAACAATCAGCCAATTTGCCCGGCAGGGCATTGCTTTCCAGGGCGCTTTTCCGGCGAGTGAGTTCGCGGGCTTTCTTTGCTGCTTCCCGCGAGCGGGCGGAAGAAATACACTTGTCGATAATTTTCCGGCCGATAGAAGGATTTTGCTCCAGAAATTCGGACAGTTTTTCATTGGTGATCGATTCGACGATTCCTCGAACTTCACTGTTTCCGAGCTTGGTTTTCGTCTGACCTTCAAACTGTGGTTCACTGACCTTCACACTAATAACTGCGGAAAGTCCTTCACGGGTATCTTCCCCCTGAATGTTCACTTTTTTTAACAAATTATTCTTGGTGCCATAATTGTTTAATGAACGGGTTAATGCCGATTTAAAACCACTAAGATGGGTACCACCTTCAATCGTATTTACATTGTTACAATAGGTAAATACGTTATCGCTGAAGGAGTTGTTGTATTCAAGCGCAATTTCCACCTGAACACCATCCCGGTCGTCTTCATAATAAATTGGCTTGTGCAGGGCGATGCGATTCTGATCGATATACTTCACGAATTCGCTCAAACCACCTTTGTAGTGGAAGGTTTCTTCCCGCTCCTCGCCCGGCCGTAAGTCTTGCAAAATAATCTTCAGACCACGGTTCAGAAACGCGAGATCGCGCAAACGGTTGGCGAGGGTATCGAAGGTATATTTGATCTTGCGGAAAATTTGGTCATCCGCCATAAAAACGGTTTTAGTACCGGTTTGCTTGGTTTTTCCGGTTGCTTTCACCTGGGCGCGCGGCACGCCACGGTCATATTCCTGAATCCAGGTTTGGCCATTACGGTATACTTCCACGGTACACCATTCGGAAAGCGCGTTCACAACCGATGCGCCCACTCCGTGCAAACCACCGGAAACCTTGTAAGTATCTTTATCGAACTTACCACCGGCGTGCAGAACGGTCATAATGACTTCTAGCGCGGATTTTTTAGTCTCTTTGTGAATATCTACCGGAATACCACGGCCATTATCTTCGACGGTAATACTTTCATCCTTATTAATCGAAACGATAACGTCCGAGGCATGACCTGCCATTGCTTCGTCAATGCTGTTATCGACGATCTCGTAAACCAGGTGATGCAGACCGCGGGTGGTAATATCCCCGATATACATCGCCGGCCGCTTCCGGACTGCTTCGAGCCCTTTTAGAATCTGAATATTCGACGCGGAATATTCGCCGGCTTTCACTTGTTTTTTTTCTGCCATAAGCTAAGATCCCTTAGTAAAATTTAATCTCCGTAATTGCTTTCTTGCCTATCTTCTCGTTTATATCCTGTATAATTTGATGCTTATAAAATGCGAGTTCATGCCGCCAGACATCCTCATCCACTTTCACGAACATGGTTCCCTGCACTACTTTTTGCGGGGAAGTGTGCTGGGCAACGTCTTTTCCGACACTGGCATCCCAAAAAGCAATAGCCAGATTTTCCTCAAAACGGTCTTTTAATCCGGCCGCTTTCAGGAAGGAAAGAATTGCATCCCGAACATGTGTCGCTTTTTTGTATTTTTTCATGAGGACGGCGTTTCAGTGCTGCGCTTTTTTTCTGATTTGATGGTTTTAAAACTGTATTTTTTTCAACTGAAAATGGAAATAAATCTTTACCCCAATTCGATCTCAAAAACCATGTTGTTACAGTGACTGATTTTTGCCGGAAAATGCCCGGTAATTTAATAGCAACACGGCTTTAGAGCGCCCAGTTTAGACCTAGACGAATTTCAGTATACAAAGGTTCACCGCGAAAATCAAGCTTTTTTCTACTTATTTTTATTAATTTTTTTCCGGCATTTCCGGGGTGATTTTTCCCGCTTTTACCCGATAATAATGCGTCGGTGCCGAAAAGTTTTGCACCTTCTCAAAAAAGCTCTGCGAAGTCGTCGTTACGAAGACCTGACCGATGTCGCTCAGCTGTTCGAGCATTTGACGAATCCGTTGGGCATCGAGTTCTCCGAAGATGTCGTCGAAGAGCAAAATCGGGGTATGCGACTGCTGCTCGCGCAGAAAATGATACTCCGCCAGCTTGAGCGCAATAACGAAAGTTTTATGCTCGCCCTGACTGGCATACGCCCGGGTTGGCTTTCCGTTGATCAGAAAGAGCAGGTCATCTCGATGGGGACCAACCATCGTCGTTCCATATTCAATTTCCCGGGAGCGCTTTTTCGCGAATAATGCCCGGTATTCCGCCAGTAGATCGCCCCCTTCGGTTTCTTCGGGAATATTGCTTTGGTAAACAATTTTTACTTTCTCATCCCGGTTGCTCAATTCGCAGTAGCCATTCTTCACCATATCACTGAGACGCTCAATCGTTTCCCGTCGTTTCTGCACGATCATAGCGCCATGGGTGGACAAATTTTCTTCCCAGGATGCAAACAATGCTTCATCGGCCATACCGCTGGCCAGCAATTGATTTCGTTGCTTCAGGGAACGATTATACTGGATGAGATGATGCAGATAAACCTTGCTGGATTGAGAAAGGAGAATATCTAAAAAACGACGCCGCTGCTGCGGGCCGCCCTGGGATAAATTCAAATCGGCAGGATGAAGTAATACGATGGGCACTTCCCCGATAAACTCGGAGAATTTTTGGGCCTTCTGACCATTGGTCGTCAATCGCTTGCCGCTCTCTTTGGAATAGCCGAGTACGACATGTAACGCCTGTCCCTGACTGGTAATAAAATCTCCTTGAACGCTGAACATTTTTTCCTGATTCAGTATCAGGTGCTTGTCTGTAGAAGTGCGAAAGCTTTTGGTTAATGCCAGGTAATATATCGCTTCCAGAATGCTGGTTTTGCCGGCGCCATTTTCACCGTGGATGATATGCACCCCATTGGAAAAGGGTATATCAGCTTCAGGATAATTTCGAAAATTTAGTAGCCGTAAACGCTCTAACTGCATAGGCATCGCTGGTTAGCCAGAAGTCGCATTCCCTGCTGTTTTCCGTTAGCGCAGATACTAGATATTCTCCAAACGGATTGGCATCAGCAACATCAGCTGTGTTTCATTTTCCGGCGTAGTATCCGGACGCAGAAGAATCGCGGAATCCGGCCGGGTTAAATCGACCAGTGCCTGCTCGGCGTTAATATGGCGAAGCACATTTTGTAGGTAGCGGGAATTGAAGCCGATAATAAACTCATCACCGGAGAACTGGCAGGGAATCTCTTCCTTGGCCTCGCCGCCATAATCGATATCTTCTGCCTGTATTTGCATGGATTCGCTGACAATTTTCAAAATCACCTGGGCGGTAATCGGATTGGCAAAAAGCGAAACCCTTTTTACCGAGGAAAGAAAATCGCCGGCGCTAATCGTTAATTCGAAGTTGGTTTCAGTAGGGATAACCCGGTTATAATCGACATAATCTTCCTCGATCAAACGGGCAAAGAGGATGGTGTTTTCCATGTGGAAGCGGGCATAGCGGTCGCTAAACAAGGTGGCGGTCAATCCTTCCGATTCCAGTCCGCGGAGCATAAAGTTTAAGGCCTTGGTAGAAATGATTGCGTTGAATCCATCTTCCGGCAGCGCTTCATCTTCATAGGTAATGGTGGAAAGGCGATGGCCATCTGTTGCCACGGTACGAATTTTCTGATTCCCCAATTCGAAGAAAACACCGGTCAATGCGGGTCGTAATTCGTCCGTCGATGCGGCAAAGATTGTTTTCTCCACCAGGCGCTTTAAAACGTCATTCGGCAGCACAATTTCGGTGCCGTTTGCCAGCTGCGGTTTTTGAGGAAATTCCGCGGGATTTTCACCCCCCAATTT
The DNA here is from genome assembly GCA_028284905.1 of Calditrichia bacterium. GTDB lineage: Bacteria > Calditrichota > Calditrichia > RBG-13-44-9 > J075 > JACKAP01. The sequence goes on along the minus strand of JANQQU010000035.1, from coordinate 53,030 downwards.
ATACTCACCAAACTCCGAACTTAGCGTTGCCCGGAAATTACTGTCGGAGGAAAAACTGAGGGAAACATTGGGAAGTTCGCGGATAATATCATGAATCAACTTGCCGGGAATTGCAATAGCGCCTTCTTCCTGGATAGCCGCCTTAACTGTCGATATAATAGTTATTTCCAGGTCGGTCGTCATCAGTTCTATTTGACCGCCTTCAGCCCGAAAAAGCACGTTCTGGGTCATGGCTATGGTCGAACGGGAAGGAATAACACTGACAACCTTCTGAAGCGCCTCATAAATTTCGTTTCTTTGGATAGAGAATCTCATGTTTCCTCCGCAAGTCGATGTGAAAATTCAAACTTTCTAAATTAACGACATCTGCTATTTTTTACAAGAAAAATTACAAGAAAAAACCGTTTAAAAACAGGAATATCAACATTTATTCAACTTTTCGCTGAGAAGATATTTTCCGGCGGGAAAGTACGAAAAGAATCTACGCTTTTTCTGAATTCATTACTATATTCGAACCGCCTGATTTAACGATGTTATGGAAAAAATTGGAACAACAGCATACGAAATAAGTAACTTTTTAGTGTTGATCTAGGTCTAAATAATAGAAATTGTAACGGCAGGCTTAACAAACTGCCTTAATACTTTGAAAATAAATAGTTTAATATAATTTATGGAGTTCCTTTATGTTCTTTTTTGACTGGACGATGGTGCTTTTAATTCCGGCCTTTCTTTTTGCAATGTATGCACAGCGCAAAATTCGCAGCACTTATGCCCGTTATCAGCAAATGCCTAATTCGCGGCGGATGACCGGCTACGAAGCAGCGCGGGAGATTATGCGCATCAATGGTATTACTGATGTTACTATTGAGGAAGTGCAGGGCACTTTAAGCGATCACTACGATCCACGTGCGAAGGCGGTACGCCTGTCGACGGACAATTACCACGGCGCTTCCCTCGCGGCCGTCAGCGTTGCCGCTCATGAAGTGGGCCACGTATTGCAGCATGCGCACGGTTACGGGCCTTTGCAAATCCGCCATGCGATCCTGCCGGTGAGCAACATCGGCTCGACCCTGGCCTTCCCGCTGGCAATCGGCGGATTCATCTTTAACTTCCCCGGACTGGTTACCCTCGGTATTATCGTATTTACCGCAGCGGTACTTTTCCAGGTGGTTACTTTGCCAGTGGAATTCAACGCGAGCAGCCGGGCGATGGCACAGCTGACCGACAACGGCCTTTTACCGGAACAGGAAGTACGTGAAGCGAAAAAAGTGCTCGATGCCGCCGCATTAACTTACGTCGCTGCCGCCGGTGTTGCTTTAACCCACTTGATTCGCCTGATCGTGTTAAGAAATACCATGAGCGACTAATCTTCGCCCGAGCCGGCAGCGCTTTTCTGCTGCGCCAGCAGTATCCATTTGGCCTCAGGACCTTCGTTAAAGAGTAAATCGATGATACTGAGGTCTGCTGCAAAGCGACCAAATTGCTGGCGATAGGTTCGCGCTTGAAAATCGGAAAAGAGTAGTTCGATTTTATTATCGATAAACATTTTTTCATTTAGAAATTGCCGATGTGCCGGGTCTGCCATATAGCGCCCGGCATCGGTTTTTAAGGCCAAATCAACAATCTTCTCCGTCGCCCCTTCCCGCAGTTCTTCCGCAGATGTAAAAAACAATGGGTATTCGATCCCCAATGCTTTCCGAACCAGATCGATGATCACCATATTCAGGTCGAGTAAAAAAATCCATTCTTTCTGGTATATTTTTTCAAAATAATCGATGTAATACTCGAAGTAAGGACTGTAGCTGTAATTAACCCGCAGCGTTTTCCAGTGTTTTTGCCCCCATTGGCGGGTGTTGTCGATTCGTAAATCTTTAATGAACTGCGGCCCTTTCCCTTTCCGCATCAGCGGCACCGTGAGCCATTGCAAACCATCGGCTGCTTTTATACGCGCCCGGTTGAGGGTACCTTTGCCATAAAATCGCAAATCGTCCGCGATGGCAAACCGCTCTACCCGGCTCATTTTGTAGAAAAAACTTAAGCCGGGAATATATTCGGGCAAATCGGCGGCAAAAGTAATCGTTGGGATATCTGGGGTGTTTTCCGGCATTGGCAATCTACCATTGTTCTCTTGATTCTTCGAATAAAACGTTTAGAAATATAAAGTTGAAAAAAAGGGAAAACGAATGTATAATCTTTCTATATAACAATTTTCAGGCTTTTTGTTCTATTATAAGGGCAGAAAATCTGAAAAATTCGATTCAATTCCAAAATACCTGGTCCCTATGTCCGAGCAGTCTACATTTCGCACACGGCTGGGCGAAAACGCCCTGGTCCGTTTCTGGATTAATGAAATTACAGTTATTGTGCTAATTTTCATCAGCACTTTGGTATTAATTCTGGATGAGTTCCCAACGATTCACAGCTATACCCGTGGTGCACTTTTCTGGATAGATTTCGTCTGCATCATTTACTTCATTATTGAAGTCGGCCTAAAAATTTTCACAACAAATTTCCGCACCTTCTGGCAAAGCCGCTGGAATCAAATCGACTTTGTCATTATCATTCTCAGCCTGCCATCATTGATGGTTCCATTCTTTGAATCCCGGGCATTCACAGTTTTCCTCCTTTTACGGCTGGGAAGACTGGTGCGCTTTTTCCGCATCCTCCGCTTCATTCCGAATACCGAGCATATCTATGCCGGCCTCATTCGCGCCCTGAAAGCATCGATTGGTATTTTCGTTATTCTTTTTATCCTCATCCTCGCTTTTGCTGCCGGTGCCACAATGTTATTCGGGAAAGCAGCACCGGAATATTTCGGCAACCCCCTGATTTCCTCTTACACACTTTTCAAAGTGTTTACCCTGGAAGGCTGGTTCGAAATTCCCGATCAATTTGCAGAACGGGGTTTCCCGAGCTCTACCGTTGTGCTGATTCGCCTCTACTTTATTGCTGCAGTACTCATCGGGGGGATCCTTGGTTTATCCCTTGCCAATGCTATTTTTGTTGATGAAATGACTGCAGACAATACTTACAAAGTGGAAAGCATGGTGGCAGAACTAAACGACAAGGTCACCCAGCTTCATCAGGCGATGACCCAGGAACAGGTGCAGGCCTGGCAGGATATTCAACAGGAATTGAAAGCACTGCGGGAAGCGGTTGCCGAGCTGCAGCAAAATCGCCGTGATGAATAAGATCGTGAATATTTCCGCCGTAAACGGGTAGTTTATTGGAATGCGGAGTTTCGAATGCGGAATTCGGAATGCGGAATTCGGAATTCGGAATGCGGAATTTTAATTCCTGGTTTTCTGTATTGCGATAAATTGCCGGGCATCGTATTATAATTGTTTCGGGAAATGTATGGATTGAAAGTTTGCGCAAAATTCAGAGGCATCCAGTATGAGACATGGCAAGTTTCTTCTTTTTTACGCTGGTATTATTTTCCTCAGTGTTGTCACCATCCGCTATTTTTACAATGATATGCAGCCAATGGCGGCGGTAAATCTTAAGCTCGATCGCTCGGAAATAGTGGATCGCGCCTACGAATTGGCAGACAAATTCAATCTCGATATCGAGAACATGTATGCTACCGCCCGCATGCGCCGCAATCGTTCCCTTATCCGGCAATTACAATCAGAAAAGGGATTACCCGCCAGCAATCAAGCCCTGCGCGAAGATGTACCGGGCTACTATTGGCAACTGAGCTGGCATCGGGACGACGCGGAAGTGCCTCCGGACAATGTTCCGAATAATCCACCGAATCGCCGCCACGCACTTGGCGACACAAAACCTCCACGCTGGGATATGGACATCCGTGGCAACCTCCTGAAATTCAGCTGGCCGGTTGGGGATTCTCTCAACACACAACGCCTCGCATTAGCAACTGCCCGGGAAGTCGCGGGTGAATTTCTCAGAACCTATACCCCCTATAACAGCATCCAAACAACACCGCTGCGCGAATTGAATCTCGGTCCCACTGAAGAAATCACTGAAGAAATTTCAGAGGGCAAAGAAGAAGATAACAACATTACACTTCATTACAGTCCCGGTGCTGGCTGGAGTTACCGGGATGGCCGGCAAGTCACTCGCTCCGATCGTACCGACTACGAATTCTTCTGGCGCACTTTTGATGCCAGCAGTGGCGATAGCATAGACATTAGCGTTACCGTCGCCGGTGATGAAATTTCCGCCTTTGAATCCAAGTATATCATCCCGAAAACCTTTGAGAGCGACGGCCGGCAAAACACGATTATTCAAATTCTCGGCGCGCTGATGTACATTCTGCTTGGCATCATTACCATCGTAATGGCCTTTCAGCGCTGGCGCTCTTACGAAGTGAGCTTCCAATTAGCGCTCTCAATCGGCACGATTGTTACGATTCTCTTCATTCTCTACTTTTACCAGACCTTATGGGATCAAAATATGGGGTTGATTATCCTGATCCCGATGATTCTCGCGCCGTTGATTAACGGGGGAATATTTATCTTTATCTGGGCAGTGGGAGAATCGATCGGCCGGGAAGTTTGGCCCAGGAAGTTTATCACCCTCGATCTCATCCGCAATGGTTATTGGCTGCATTCCCGGATTGGTAAAGGCATTATTCGCGGGATCGGAATTGGGATTCTCGCAGTGGCGGTTAATGGCACGGTTCTCTACCTGATCAATCAGTACATTCCATTAATCAATATTCCGGAAGACCAGCGGGCGCTGGAGTACATTAATTCCTTTAGCACCTTCGGGCACTTCCTGGGATTACACGGCTTTTCCTCCCTTTTCTCTGTTGCCACTTTTATGGTGCTGTTACTCTCGGTTTTACGGAAGCGTATCAATTTCCGATTTATTCTCTTAATTATTCCGGCCTTTGCCCTGGTTATTCTTTACGACAATGCCATAGAACCGATTTGGCTGGGGCTTACCGTAAATACCCTGACGATGATGTTTAGTGTCTGGGCATTCTACCGTTTTGATATTCTCACCGCTTTTTGGGCAATGTTTACCGCAATGTCTGTCGAACCGGTTGGCTCTCTATTCGTCATGGGCAATAGTGGCGCACTGGTGAGTGGCATTTTAACCGTTGCTTTTTGGCTGGCGGCAATTGCCTATGGCAGTGCGACATTACTGACCCGGGACCGCATCTCCGATTTTCGGCGGATTATTCCGGCATTTGCAAAAAATATCAGTGAGCGGCAACGCTTGCAGCGGGAGCTGGAAATTGCTCATCGAGTGCAAATGAGTTTCCTGCCAGCGAAGAACCCGGACTTTATCGACCTGGATATCGCTGCTCAGTGTATTCCCGCGCTGGAAGTTGGGGGAGATTATTACGACTTTGTGGAACTTGATGATAAGCGCCTCGGCATTGTCGTCGGGGATGTTTCCGGCAAAGGCACGCAGGCTGCATTCTATATGACCCTCACGAAAGGCTTCTGGCGCGCGCTGGCAGACGCAGATGCCTCCCCGGCAAACGTTCTGACCCAGCTCAATAAGTTGTTTTATGACAACGTGAAGCGCGGGGTATTTATCAGTATGGTATATGGCATTTTCGATATGGAGAAGGGCACACTGACCATGGCCCGCGCCGGGCATAATCCGGTCGTCATGCATCGTTCCCAGGAAAAGAAGATGGATATGATTAATCCCCGTGGGCTGGCCCTCGGCATGGAAAAAGGGGAGCAGTTTGGTCATATGATCCAGGAAGTAACCATTCCGCTGCGCCCGGACGACCTCTTTGTTTTTTATACCGATGGATTTACGGAAGCCATGGATAAAAACCGGCAGGAATACGGAGAAACCCGCTTTGAACAGGCGATTGAAAGAAATGCCGGCAGCTCCGCCGATGGTGTGATGCAGGGAATTTTTAAAGATGTCAAGCAATTTGCCGGGCGGGCCCAGCAGCACGATGATATGACGATTGTCGTGGTAAAGATATCCAAAAGAAAAGCTTCCGGCAGTGTCAGCCATAAAGCGCTGGACGAATCACTGAAGCTATAAACCATATCAGCCAAAAGCATCTTTTCAGATATCCCTTTATTTCGGCAGCCATTTTTCCAGATATTTATTTTTTGTCGACAAATTTTACAAGAGAAGGAATCTCATGCATCCATCCTATTTTCTGAAACAATATCAGTATGATCTTTGGGCAAATCAAAGAGCGCTGACATCTTTGCAGAATGCAGCAGTTTCCCTGGAAAAGGGCAGATCATTATTTACCCATATCATTGCTGCCCAACAGATTTGGCTGGCGAGAATAAACGATGAAGACTGGACGCTGTATCCGGTTTGGCCGGATTTTACCCTTTCCGAATGCCCCGCTTTGCTGGAAGAACTTTTTTTCGGCTGGGAAGGCTTTTTGAATTCAGCCAGCCCGGAAAGCCTTGAGCGCGTCGTTCATTATAAAAACACTGCCGGCAAAAGCTATCAAACCGTTGCGGCGGATATACTCAGCCATGTTATTATTCACGGTGGCTATCATCGGGGCCAAATCGCTTCGCTGTTACGAGAAAATGGCAGCACTCCTGCCGTTACCGATTACGTCGCATTCGCCCGTTAAGGACAGGTAAAATGTATCAGGAAAATCTGCTGCGGAAAATTACTTTCGGATGGCTGCTGGTAGCGTTTGCCCTTGGCCTGCTGCTGCGCTGGTTCTTTGTTTCTCCGATGCCGGGCATCAATTATAAATTCATGCTGCACACCCATTCTCATATCGCCCTGCTCGGCTGGGTATTTGTCGGCTTGTATTTATTGCTGGTGATTGAATTTATTCCTGCGGAAGCACGAAAACGCTATTATCAGTTGTTCTGGTGGATGCAACTTTCCCTGCTGGGGATGCTCTTCAGTTTTCCATTCCAGGGATATGCCGCTATTTCCATTTCTTTTTCCACGCTATTTGTGGTTACCACCTACATCTTATCCGTTTGGTTTTATCGCGACTTAAAAACCGTTAAAAGCATCTCCAGTTCATTTTTACGACATGGGCTGTTCTTTTTAGTGATTAGCAGCCTGGGGGCCTATCTCCTTGGCTATTTGCGGGCAAACGGTCTGCAAGCAACACATTGGTATAATAATGCGGTTTATTTCTATCTGCATTTTCTCTACAATGGCTTTTTTATGTGGGGATTGGCAGCCTGGGCGTTGCGCCGCTGGGAAGCGCAGGGGAAAGCATTACCGCTTGATCAGAAAACGATCTGGCTATTGGTTGCTTCTACCTGGTTAACGTTTGGGCTTTCGGTGTTGTGGATTAATCCATCCTGGATTTGGTATGCCGCTGGCATTGTTGGCGCGGTCATCCAGATTTGGCTGGCAGTGCGCTGGCTGCTCATCCCAAAAGATGTACGCGCACACTTTCTAAGCCTTAATGCCTGGGCAAAATGGATTAGCTGCTTTGTACTTGTCCTGGTATTTCTAAAGCTGGTTACCCAGCTATTATCCGGCTTCCCGGAAATTGCCACCTGGGTGTTTGCTTCGAAAATCTTCACAATTATTGGTTACATTCACCTCATTATGCTGGGGATACTGACGCCCTATCTTATCCTTACGCTTTTCCCGCAAATTGTCACCCAAGCCGGTTTTGGTATTGCCGCTATATGTTATCTCCTCGGGTTTCTACTCACAGAAGGCATTTTGTTTGGTTACGGACTTTGGCCACAGCTCTCATCAATCGCCAATGCTTTTCTGCTCCTCTTTGGCGGATATTTGTTCATCGGTATCTCCCTGCTCCAAATCGCATGGCATATTTGGCGTAAATAATCACCACCAAAAGATGCTGTAATTGCCCCATTCGGGGGATTTAAAGCGCCCACAATTTTGCGTAAATTGATGAATAACAATTAACGCCTGGAGGGGTGATTTATATGAGAAAAAAGATTCTATTGTTGTTCCTGTCAGTTCTTACCCTGATGCTTTTCAGTAGCTGTAACAATGAAAAATTCCTCAATTACAATTATGAAGCGGAAGCAGTCGCTCAAAGCGTTACCGTTAACGGAAATATTCAGAATATTTTTACCAATGAACCCGTCAGCGAAGCGTTGGTTACCCTGGAAGGCCAGGCAGCAGTCACAAACGATAACGGCCTGTTTTCCCTGAATTATTTTACCGGTGTCGATGAAGGACTGAGCCGTCCGGTCGATGTAACAATCACGGCCGACAAGTATTATCCGCTGGAAACAGAGGTCATCATTTATCCGGAAGGCACTGAGATTAATGAGAAGATGGTTTATGGCGCGCCGATTGTCCTGGAAGCCACCCTGGACTCCGTGACCCACTACAGCCGGGCGATTATTCGGGATTACCAGGGTGTAGAAAACATCGATTCCGTTTACTGCTGGGGTTGGTATCTCGCCGTCGTTTATGGATCCAATTTATGGCGCTGGGTACCGCAGGAAATGACCTTTGTCCGCAATATCGATGAGAATACCGCGGAGTATGAAATCTATCTCTCCCGGGAAGTTGGACAGTTAATTTATTCCCGTATGCAGATATACGCCACGGATGAAGAAGGCTTTAAAGAGCAGCAAATATTTATTTTTGAATAGACGTTAAGGACGGGAGAAAGCATCTATTGATGCAGTTTCTTTCGGGTGGAGAAAAATAGCCAATCTGCGAATTGCAGATTGGCTATTTTGTTTTATACTTATACCTTCAATTTCAACATATCACCAATACCAAAGTTACCATAAACTGCTTCGGTGATACCCGCTAACTGTTTGTTGTATCCTTCAATCGGATCACCCATTCCCATTTTGTCCACAACGGTGCGGAATTCCCGGGAACCAGCCGGCGTATCGACCAAGTTAAGAATTGCATCAGCAACATTTTGCGGATCCTGTGCTTCATTGGCTGCCAGGGCTGCCTCAAAATTCTCGAACATCATTTTCGGTGCACCTGCCAGCGGGCCATAACTTTCATCACGGCTTTTATCGCCAGGTTGGATGAGGGCATGCATAAACGAAGTAGGATAGCCGCCCGGCTCTACGATACAAACATCGACACCAAAGCCGGAGAGCTCCGTGCGGTAGTTTTCCGCCATTGCCTCAACCGCCCATTTCGAAGCGTTATAAGGGCCGTAGAAGGGAATGGTCATTCTTCCCAATATGCTGGAGACAAAGATGATCAAGCCATTATTATCGGCACGCATCTGCGGCAAAGCAGCGCGATTTACCCGTTGAATGCCAAAAACATTAATATCGAACAGGCGCTGCCAGTCTGCGATGGTAAAATTTTCCTGCAGACCCAAAACGCCAACGCCGGCATTATTAATGACTACATCCAACCCGCCGGCCGCTTCACGGGCTTTCGCAACACCACTGTCCACGCTGGCATCGTCGGTAACATCAATTTCGACGATATGGGCACCGGCTGCTTTCAGCTCTTCGGCATTGGCCTTGTTTTTTCCATCGATACCACGCATTGAGGCAATAACGGTATGTCCGCCCTTCAACAAAGTGTGGCTGATCAGTTTTCCAAAACCTCCACTAGCGCCGGTGATGAGTATTTTCTTCGACATAATTACTCCTTTAATTATTTGTGTATGTATAGATAAGAATCCAGAATGACATCTTTTTAATGAATTACAGTTCAATGTCCAATGCTCAATTTAAAATATCCAATGTAGAAGGAAAAGCCTTACAATCCTGGGACATCAACAATATTATACTTCGACATTCTAAATTGAAAATTGGGCGTTGGATATTTCTGTTAGACTTCCAGCTCTCATCTATTTCATTAAAAATTATTTCATCAGTGAATATCTGTGTAAATCCGTGGCCGAAAAAACTATACCTTTTACATCACCAGGGAATTTCCTTGCGGTCCCGGTAAAACTTGCCGCTGATGCTGCTGCTTGCTTCCAGCGCCAGCCAGACGGCGGTATCCGCACCTTGCTGCACGGAGCGCGGCGCGCCTTGCCCGCCCATGTCGGTTCTTACCCAGCCGGGGCACATCGCATTGACGGCAATATTCTCATTTTCCAACTCTCCCGCCAGCATCATCGACAATCCGTTCAGGGAGGTTTTCGACAAACGGTAACCTGCGTAGCTGCCGGCCGGGAGACTATCCAATGCGCCCATCCCGCTGGACATATTGATGATTCGGGCATCGTTGCTCTTTCGTAATAAAGGGAGCAGCGCGATCGTTAATTCCCAGGGGCCATAAAAATTAGTCGCCATAATTTCTTTAACTTCGGAAAAGTCGGCATCCATCGCCTTTTTGTTTCCGACCCCAATACCAGCATTATTGATCAGGACATCCAAACGGCCATACTCATTTTCCAACTGCGTTTTCAACGCTTTGATACTGGCTGAGTCAGCAACATCCAGCGCTTGGAATGCCACCGTAAAACCGGATTTAGCCAATGTATCCCGGGCAGCTGCCCCCTTACTTTCATCGCGGGCAGTTAAGACGACAGTAGCGCCTTTTTCTGCCAGCTGGCGGCAAATTTCCAAACCAATGCCGCGATTCCCACCGGTAACAAGCACGACTTTATCCATGTTATTTTTCCTTTCAGCGTAAGACTAGGCCGATTATTTCCACTGACAAAGCACCCGTTAAAAAAGAGCCAGGACAGCGAGGTAACATATTCACAAGGTATCGTTTAATAATGATTTATTAGATACGTGAAAACCCAAAAGGTGTCTGTAAATGAACGGATTTATTAATTTTCAGGAAGTGGTGTTTCTAAGATAACATGCAGCTGCCATCATCCGGGAGCTGCACGTTATCTTTACAATAATACTTACACACCGAAATAACGATCACCGGCATCGCCAAGACCAGGCAGAATATAGCCGATACTGTTAAGTTGGCGATCCAGAGCGGCGGTGTAAACTTTCACATCAGGATGTTCTTTTCCCAGTAGCTCTACACCTTCCGGTGCCGCCAACAGGCAGAGCATGGAAAGATTTTTCGCTCCGTGGCGTTTCAGTTTGTGCAGCGATTCATTCGCGCTGCCGCCGGTGGCCAGCATTGGATCCAGCAAGAAGATATCCATCTCAGAAATATCATCCGGTAATCTCAGGTAATAATCAATCGGCTGCAGGGTATCGTGATCGCGATACATCCCGATCATCCCGGTAAGGGCATGTTTACAGGATTTTACGATGCCATTAGACATTCCCAGCCCGGCCCGTAATACCGGCACCAGCAGAATATCATTTTTCACCCGTCTAACCGTGGTCGTTTCCAGCGGTGTCTTTACTTCACTGTCGACAGTTGCCAGGGATTTCGTCCCTTCATAAAATAGAAAGATGCTGATGTCTTCCAGCAAGCGCTGGAAATCGGCGTGGGGGGTGTTTTCGTCCCGCATCCGGGCCAGTTTATCTTCAACCAGCGGATGATTCAGGGTAGTCAAATTTTTCAATGAATTCTTCATGATCTGCAAGTCCTGACGCTATAGTGTGATGAACCTGATCAATTAATTCGTTTCTTTTCTCAAATGAGAAATCGGTGGTTTCGATTGCCGGATGAATCTGAATCCTAATATCTCCAGGGCGAATCCCCAGCTTTCCTTTCGGCAACATTGGATAGGTGCCGTCGATAGTAATGGGAAGAATAGCCATCTCCGACTGAATACCTAGTACAAACGGACCTTTCTTAAACGCCTTCATTTTCCCGTCTTCACTGCGCGTCCCTTCCGGAAACGCCAGCACTGACAGTTTTTTTTCTCTCATAACTTCCGCAGCCCGCTTTAAAGTAGCAAATGATTTAGCTCGATTACTACGATCGATTTCCAGAATACCCAGTGCCCGCATTGCCTGAGCAAATATGGGAATCTTGAACAGCTCCTTTTTGGCAATAATCGTCATATGAATCGGCAAGTAACCAACTAATGCGGGAATATCAACATGACTTTGATGATTACTGACCAGTACATAGCAGCGTTGCGGATCCAGATTTTCCACACCGGAAAGCCGTACCCGCGACCCCGATATCCAAATCAGCATACGCGCCCAACGGCGGAGAATTTGATGATAACTAAACTTTGAGTACGATTGAAAGAAACCAATCAGGATTATCACAGATCCCATCACGCTGGTTAGTACTACTAAAGCTATGGCAAATATTATTGCTCTAATCATATTGTTTTTTTCAGTTTCAGAAAGACATCTGCTTAATCATTCCCTGCAAAACGGATCACAGCTGTCATCGCGAGGAGTACAACGACGAAGCGATCTCTTTGTTATAACTACCAATTAGATTGCTTCGGCAAAACTCGCCTCGCAATGACATATCTAATGTTTAGACGTCTCTTTTCAGCACATTAAATCCGGTATACTTACGTAGATTTTCCGGGATCAATACAGAGCCGTCTTCCTGTTGATACACCTCCAGCAATGCTACGAGCAAACGGGGCGTTGCAACACCGGATCCGTTCAATGTATGAATCAATTCCGGACGGGCATTGGCTGCCGGACGGAATCGGATGTTCATTCGACGCGCCTGAAAATCCACGAAATTACTACAACTGGACACTTCCAGCCATTTCTTTTCTGCCGGAGACCAAAGTTCCACATCATAACATTTAGCGGCAGCAAAACTGAGGTCACCAGTGCAAAGCTCCAGCACGCGATAGGGCAATCCCAGGCGTTCCAGTACGGTGCAGGCAAATCCTAACAGCGTTTCCAGCGCAGCATCGGACTCCTCCGGGTGAACAAATTTTACCATTTCCACTTTGTTAAATTGATGCAGGCGGAGCATCCCACGGGTGTCTTTCCCCCAGGACCCTGCCTCGCGACGAAAACAAGGACTGTAAGCGCAATACTTGATCGGCAGCTCATTGGCATTGAGCATTTCGTCCCGCAATAAATTGGTTACCGGCACTTCCGCGGTGGGAATCAGGAAAAGATCATCCTCGGTACAGTGATACATGTCTTCTTCTAATTTGGGAATTTGGCCGGTGCCATACATACTCTCCCGATTTACCACGAAAGGAGGATTCACTTCCCGAAAGCCGTGTTCTTCGGTATGAAGATCGAGCATAAATTGAATGAGTGCGCGCTCCAGTTTCGCACCGGCGCCTTTCAATACCGGAAAGCCGCGGCCGCTAACTTTGCTGCCCCGCGGAAAATCGAGGATATCGAGCCGTTCGCCAATCTCCAGATGATCGGAAATATCAAAATTATATTCGGGAATTTTCCCCCAGGCTTTCACAACAACATTTTCATTTTCATCTTTACCAACCGGCGCACTTTCGTGGGGAATGTTGGGCATGCGAACCATAATGCCGTTCATTTCTTCTTCTATCCCCTTCAGGCGTTCGTCCATCGCTTTAATTTCCTGTCCGATGGTGCGGGTTCTGGCAATAACTTCGCTGGCATCGCCACCGCTTTTTTTCAGCTGCCCAACCTGCTGGGAAGCTTGATTGCGTTCCTGTTTCAGCTTTTCCACTTCCTGGATGATCTGCCGGCGATCTTTATCTAAAGCCAATACTTTATCGATATCGTCGGGGTTGCCCTTTTTATTTTTCAGGCCGATTTTAAAGGTATCCGGATTTTCCCGAATCTGTTTCAAGTCTAACATGCGCTAATCCTTATTATCAGTGCGGCGTTTCAATTGTAGATTGTAAAATTTTTGAATGGGAAAATAAGCTTTTCTGAAGGGATTTGCAAACTGAACGTAAGTTCTTTGGGAGAGACAATGGGCAAATAGGCAAATGGGCAAAAATGCTCATTTGCTCATCTGCTAAATGGTCATTAACGTAAATGCAGGCTAGCTTAAGACGCCTTCCACAACCTTCACGACCTCGCCGACTTCGTGAGAATTGGTGAAATGAACGTTTTGATACTGACTGGTCTCGGCTTCATACTGACTGCGATTGCTGGTTTCCGTGAGCATAACTACCGGCAGGGCACTACTTTCACGCAGCTCGCTGATAAAAGCGCTGCCGGCAGCATCCGGCAGTTTGGTATCGGCAATCACCAGGTGAGGATTCATCGATTTGACCATATTTTTTGCTTTCGCGGCAGTTTCCACGGCATATACTTCATATCCCATACTGTCGAACGCCCGCTGCAACAGCTTCTGAACAATCATACTGTTGTTGACAATGACGATGACAAATTTTTCTTTCGGTTTTGCCGCGGCTTTTTCCTGCAGGCCTTCCATTTGCATCGGACGTGGCTCGATCACGAATTCGCCTTCCGGCCAATTCAGCATGGTGTCTAACGCTCTATCTTCCGGCAGGTCGCCGAGCTTAACCATCTTCAACTCGCCTTTTTCGTAATGAAATTCCCCAACCTCGCTGCCACTTTTTACAACAACTTTTCCATTGAGGGAGTTATTGTCACAGAATTTCAGCACATCCACCAATTTGCGTTCCTGCAGATTGCCACGCACAGTAGTAATGCCTCCACTGGATGGTTTCGCTGCGGCCTTCTTCAAAGTTTCCCGCAGACGCTGGCTCATAATTTTACCCATGCTGAGGGTAATGGAAGGAAAACGTTCGATAATAACGTCGAAGTCGGATTGATTGAGGATAAACATCTCTGCGCCTTCGGTGGTAATCACCGAAGCGGAACGGGGTTCGCCGGTAAGCAGGGCCATCTCTCCAAAATAGTCACCGGTAGTCAGCTTGGCGATCAGGTTTTCATCGCCTCCCTCGGATGTCACCACCACTTTAACTTCACCATTGATGATGATATACATTTTGTCGCCCGGGTCGCCCGCTTTACAAATCAGTGCATTTGCTTCAAACGGCTTAAACTTCAAACGCTCCACGATAAAATCGATACCATCTTTTCCGAGGGTTTGGAAAAAAGGTACTTTTCTCAGCACTTCACTAATTTGAAACATATTCGGAGATCCTCCAGGTTAATTGGCGCCCACTTGGGACAGCATGTAAATCAGGTAGAGAATAAGTCCCATCGCTGCAATCACAAAGATCAGGGAACGCGGACTGGCTTTCGCGCCGCCGCGCTGAAAACGAAACTCCCGTCGGCCTTGAACGCGGTTGTCCCGTTTTTCTTTTTCCGGATCGTACACCCGCGGCGTATACTGATACTGACGATGTCTTTTTAATTTCGTGAACATGATGACTCCCAGTGCAAATTGAACGGTTTAATCTACAAAATATTACCATTTGAGTCAAATAATGTTCATTCTTCGCAGTTTTCGATAAACATACAAAAAACGTATATTTTCATACAATTTTCATTGATATAAGTCATCTTTTTTAAATCACTTCTCTCAACCACGGGGATGATAGCTTTTGTATTCCGTTTTCAGGTATTCCCGACTAACGTGCGTGTAGATTTGCGTAGTGGAAATATCGGAATGACCGAGCATTTCCTGCACTGCCCGTAAGTCGGCGCCATTTTCCAGTAAATGCGTAGCAAATGAATGCCGAAAGATATGCGGATACACCCGCTTATGCACCCCGGCTTCAAAGGCGTGATGCTTGACGATATTCAATATTCCCATGCGGGAGAATGGTTTCCCGAAACGATTGAGGAAAATGCATCCCTGGGATTTCCCGGTTTTTGCGACCAATGGCCGGGCGCGACCGATATACATTTTCAAGGCCTGCAATGCTTCTTCACCGATCGGCACCAGGCGTTCCTTGTTTCCTTTCCCGTAGATGCGCAGCAATCCTTCATCGAAAAAAACCTGGTCGAGACGCAGGTTAATCAATTCCGACACCCGCAAACCAGCGCCGTAGATAATTTCTAGCATGGCCCGATCCCGGGCGCCATTCGGTGTATCGATATCCGGCGCTTCGATAATCTGTATTACTTCTTCAATCGAGAGCGCTTCCGGCAATTTGCGGCGAATGCGCGGCGTCTCCAGTAACTCAGTCGGATTTTTATCGGTAATGTTATCAAGAATCATGAATTTGTGAAGTGCACGAATCGATGAGAAATTACGGGCGATACTATTGGCAGAAAGTCCCAGATCGCCGAGCAGCTCGGTATAATCTTGAATAATAGTGGCCGGTATCGTATCCTTAGGGACGATCTCCCGCTCTTGCATATATTCGCCATATCGTTTTAAATCCAGTCGGTAGGAAAATAGGGTGTTATCCGCCATGCTTTTCTCCAGGGCGAGATAATCATAGAATCTTTCCAGCAGGGTTTCCCAGGTCATTTAAACCATAAGTTTGGATGGGGTATGCAAAAAAAAGCCTGTCTGCAATTTTGCGACAGGCTAAAAACTTATTCGTCGTCCGGAATCAAGTGTTCCGCTACAGAAAGGGCAATGCCGGACATCATCACTTCCGGGGCCAGTTTGGTAAAATCTCCGGAGAGGATCTCGCTTTCGACATTGGCGTAAAGCGAACAACCGGCGCCTTTTTCCACAATCAGTCCGGACACCCGGCCCTGATTTTCGCTAATAAAAATCACTTCCCCCAGGGATTCGCTGGGCACATATCCATTACAGAGATGCAGCTGAATATGGGTATTCATGGTATAAACGGAAATGAGATTGCCAGTTGCATCACCAATTGGCATATCGGGGAAAATCTCCAGAGAAAGCTTACGGCCTTCTTTCTGGTTATCTATGACGAAACGAAAATTATCTTTACGCTTAATCGGGTCAACACCAAAAACTTTGCTGATCGTTTTTATGTCTTCGTCCGTAAAATGAAAGTCTTTCAAGCCAGCAGCTCCTGTTTAGTATTGTCGTCGCCAACAAATTTAATCACTTCTGCGCTCATCTCCAAACGGTAAATCAGCCTCGCACTGACCGTTTTTTAGATACGGCTATCAAACCGAGAAAGTTATAAAAAAAAGTGAAATGTCCAATATCCAATACTCAATTTCCAATTCTCAAGTTCGACATTCACTTTTACATTGAACATTGAAGATTCGACATTGGATATTTTCTTCCGCTGTCGCTATTTTTCACTCCGCTTCCGCCAATAACGCATCAGTCCGGCGACACTCATCCAGGCAGGATTGGCGGCATCGTAGCGAGCGACATCATCGGCGGGCAGGCCGGCATCGAGCAATTGTTGCCGGGCAAACGCTTCGAACGCCGGGGTCACGGCTTCCGGTGTTTCGCCATTTTCCCAGTGCGGCTTTATCCAGTTCGCCCAGGATTCCAGACAATGAATCAGGTCATTAAAATGTTGATCGATCGCGCTGATTTCGCCAAAGTGAGTCAGGTAAAGTTTGTTCGGATTCAATCGGCGGACAAGGGCAATAGAGTCTTTCCACTGCTCAATATTGATATCCGGCGGCGGGCAGGGCGCGACAACCAGACCGTTCTCACCAATTTTTACACCGGCGACATCCCCGGTAAAAACGGCATCCCCCATTTGCCAGGCGATGTGGTGAATAGCATGTCCCGGCGTGTGATGCGCAGTAAAAGCAACATCGCCGATTCGGAAAATTTCTCCATGCGCAACTTCCCGGATTTGCGACGTGGCTATCGGGCGCATCTCTCCCCAAAGGCTATCCATCTGTTCCTGGTAAATCATTTTCGCAGATTTCATTAAACGGGAAGGATCAATCATGTGTGGCGCGCCAATCGGATGCACATAAACAGTTGCCCCTGCTTCTGCCAGTGCCCAGGCAGCGCCGGCATGATCGAGGTGAATATGGGAAAGAAAAACGTGGCGGACGTCGCTCAGTTTGTATCCGGCATCCCCCAGCCCCTTTTCCAGAAATGGCAGGGTTGAATGCGGACCGGTTTCGATAATTACCGGCCCTTCGCCGGTTTCAATTAAAAATGAGGCAATCGCATGACTTTTGCCCTGAAAGTTTAAATCGAGAATCTTTACCATAATTTTCCTTCGAAATAAAAGTCTTTTTCTAGCGCAACATTCTTGCTTATTTTTAAAAAAGTTCAGAGTTCAGAGTTCAAAGTTCTCGTTCGCCAAAAAAATTAACTTTGAACTCTAAACGCTGAACTTTGAACTTTAATTATAATCATTGCCGAAGAAGATTAAAAGAGGTTTGATTTGTCCGACTGGCTGGAAATGAATAAGGATCCCCGCCATGCCGCCCGGGAAAAACAGAAGGCCCGGGAGCTGCGCAAAACCCAATGGTGGAAGGCACGAATTGCCGAAGGCATCTGCCATTATTGCGGGAAAAGCTTTCCTCCGGATGAATTAACGATGGATCATGTCGTACCAATTTCCCGCGGTGGAAAAAGCAGCAAAGGCAATGTCGTTCCCTGCTGTAAAGACTGTAACACGGACAAGAAATACCTGACGCCGGTGGAGATGTTGTTGAAGAAGCTGGAGGCGGAGAAGCAGGAAGAAGAAGGCGAAGAAGGGGATGCTGAGGAGTGAAAGATTCTAGTGGCTCCGCTCCCTTTGGTCGCTAATTGTTGGGGGAAATCTTTTTGGCGGACGCTTAGTGGGAGACTATCAGAACATTAGAGATCGTATTTGCTTTCGAGTGGCAGGCTCCGCTCCCTTTGGTCGCTAATGGTTAAAAGACTGAGCTCTCCAAACCAACAACCATCAGCGACCAAAGGGAGCGGAACCATTAGTGAACGCAGTGAACGGAGCAATTAGCGAAGCGGAACCATACCACTCAGACCTTATCTGAAACTCGAAATTAAATATTTCCGGAAACAACACTAAAACACAAAGTTAGTAACCATTAGTGAACGCAGTGAACGGAACCATCAGCGACTGAAAGGAGCGGAGCCATCAGTGAACGGAGCCATGTTTCTCATATAGTCTGAAATTCGAAGTTAAATTTTCCTGTAAATAACACTAAATCACCAAGGCCATCCCCAAATGAACATCAAATCCCAAATCGAAATCTCACTCCGCGCCCGGGTAACGCTCCTCGTTTTGGTCACCGTGGAAGAAGAGCGCATGCTGGCAATCATCAGGGAAATCTGTGAAGCTGACGGCCGCAACTCGCTTTCCTGGGATGTTGCCGATGGCTTCCAGGTAATGACCTCCGGTTCGGTGGAAGTCCCTTCTGCACGCGATCCGTTAACGGCACTGGAGCAGATCGACCGCGCCACTTCGCAAAGCGTATTTGTTCTAAAAGATTTTCATGATTGCTGGGACAATACCCAGGTACGCCGGAAGCTGCGTACAGTCGCCCAAAAACTGCGCTACACCAGTAAATCGATCATCGTCATTTCTCCCCACAAAGAAATTCCGCTGGAACTGGAGAACAACAGTGTTTCTCTGGAAATCCCCCTGCCTGGCCCAAAAGAGCTGGAAACAGTGCTGGACGATCTTACCAGAAACAGCGCAATAAAAATGCAGTTGACGCCGCTTGGCCGGGAAAAGCTCATCCGCGCAGCGGTGGGATTGACCGTCGCCCAGGCACAGCGGGTTTTTGCCAAAGCGGTTGTTATCGACGGTCGCCTGGATGATCGCGACATTGAACTGGTGAGCCGGGAAAAGCAGCAGATCATTCGCAACAATCCGGCACTGGAGTATTATTCGGTGACTGAATCTCCGGATAATGTCGGTGGCCTCGATGTGCTGAAAAATTGGTTGCAATTACGGGAGCGCGCTTTCGGCAGCGATGCTCGCAACTATGGCCTGCCGGTACCCCGCGGGATTGCCCTGATCGGTATTCCCGGCACCGGGAAAAGCCTGACGGCGAAAATGATCGGTGGCCTCTGGCGTATTCCCCTGCTGCGGTTGGATATCGGGGCATTGTTTGGTAGTCTGGTGGGTGAATCGGAAGCGCGGGCCCGTCAGGCACTGCGATTGGCAGAAGCGGTTGCCCCCTGCGTGCTTTGGATCGATGAAATCGAAAAAGGGCTGGCCCAGGGCGGGCTGGACAGCGGCACCAGCAGTCGGGTTTTTGCCACATTGCTTACCTGGATGCAGGAAAAGACCGCGCCCTGCTTTGTCGTCGCGACTGCAAATAATATCGCCAGCATCCCGCCGGAACTCCTCCGCAAAGGGCGCTTCGATGAGGTATTTTTCCTCGATCTACCGACACAGGAAGAACGACAGGCGATTTTTTCCGTGCATCTGAATAAACGCAATCGCCTTGTTCAGGATTATCAAATCGATCGTTTAGCGAAGGCGGCGGAAGGCTACGTTGGTGCAGAAATCGAGCAGGCGATTATCGATGCAATGTATATTGGCTTCAACGAACAGCGGGAGATAACCACCCAGGATATTCTCCGGGCAATCAAAAAGCAGGTGCCTCTTTCCGTTTCCCAAAAAGAGATTGTCAATGCTCTGCGGAACTGGCTGCAGGAAGGGCGGGCACAATCCGCCTCTTTTGCGGAAGTGAAGGAAGCAGCGAAAAAATTTGTCCCCCTGCAACTCCATTCCTCCAAGACCGATAAAGATCGATGAGTTTTGGCAGCCATAGAGAAGCCATTGATCGGACTATCGCCGCAATAAATCGACCATGCGACATTCCGGTAATT
Organism: Calditrichia bacterium; assembly: GCA_028284905.1. Taxonomy (GTDB): domain Bacteria; phylum Calditrichota; class Calditrichia; order RBG-13-44-9; family J075; genus JACKAP01. Next base: position 32,738 of record JANQQU010000035.1, on the reverse strand, counting down.
TCTCAAATTCGCTACAGACTTTTATTTTGGCGCCTGCGTCTTTTTCGTTACTTCAACGCCTGGAAGACACTCGCAGAAATTTTTACTTCCCACCCGGATCCCTGGGTGCAAAATTATCTTCGGAAACTATTCCTTAAAACCCCTAAAGAGGATCCCTATTATTTATCTAATCACCAGGCGATCAATTATAGAAATCGCATCTGGTTTATCTGCGATACCTGGGCGGATACCCGTCATGATGGCCTGGCTGAGATTATTAAGATGAAGGGCTGGACGCTAAAAGATGATAATCGCCTTTATCCATTGCTAACTTTATTACAGGGGAAAGGGAGCAATCTCAATCGTGCCGGGGAACGGATCGTCCTTAACTTGCTGAATCTCTATGAAAAAAATGATCCCCAGTTTGCCGACCAGGCAAAGGCTGTATTATTAAAACTTATCCGGGAAGACGCTCGGCAGAAGCTTTATAGTCTTGCCATTAGCGGCGACCATCCCCAGGCAGTTGAGCTGGTTATCGAAGCCGGTTTCCTGCCGAAAGACAGTTATCAACAAGCGTTGTTTTTTTTCCTGACGGAGCGTTGGGAAAAGTATGAAGCGTTGGATTTCGATGGTCGCCTGCTTCGCACTATGTTCGATGCCGCCAGTCCAACAATGCGGCAAAAGATTACCGCTAAAATCCGCAAAGCCGGGAAAGCGCGCTTCCTCAGCATTCTTGCCGGCAGGGACTTTCGCACCCGCCTGGACAAGATGAACGATGAAGAGTTCAAAGTGTTTGTAAGGGTGCTTGCCGATCAGGCGGAATGGGAACGCCTCTGGCAATTGGTTTTTGAAGTGCCGTTTTTTTGGAGCATTAACATCATAGATATCCTCAGCAAGGGGTCCTGGCGGCCTGCGGCAGCAGATGCACAGCAATTCTTTCAGCGCTTAAGTGAACTGGCATATCAACCGATGGTTGTCAGCGCGACAGAAATTAAAGAGATCTTAAAACCAGCAGTTCAGAAAGCGCAGATAAATGTCCCCGGTCGAATCAACGACATCGCATTTTCTCCGCAGGCACCGGAAATTGCTATCGGCACTGCCACCCGGAAAGTAGCGATCTGGAACTATGAGCGCGGGGAGCTCACTAACGTCCTGCGAGGATTTCAACGCTCTATCGGGCGGGTTACCTACACTTCCGGCGGGCTGCTTGCCTGTGTGGAACGAACCAATAAATCGACGAGTATCTGCTCACTTTATGTTGCTGAGGGAGAAAATGTTCAGCAAGTCGGACATCACACTGGATCGATTACCGACATTCTGCCTTTACCGGAGAATCGCTTTTTTACCACCGGGCGGGATGGCATGGTTGTTTTGTGGGATGCGGCCAGCCGGCAGCAATTGAACCAGCGTCAGTTCAGTTTTTGGCCACGCGCTGCTTGCGTTTCTCGTGATGGGCATTATGCTGCGCTTCTCTACAAAAACCTTGCTCTGCTGGAGCTTCCTTCCCTGGAACTCGTCGATGAAATAATAGAACCGGCAAAGGAACCGATTTTTCGCTGTGGCGACTTTTCCCCGGATGGGCAAGCAATTATCACTGGAAAATCCAATTGGAAAGTGCAAATGATTCGCATCGGTCAATATGGGGTGGCTGCTACCTCGGGTTCGTTTCAGCGGCACCGAAGTGGTTTGCAGCGCATACGGAGCATCCATCGCAATGGCGTTGTTCTGAGTGCCGCGGCGAATGGGGAAGTTGCCTTCAAATTATGGAAGAACAATCTTGATCTTGGGCGCATCACTATAAACGGCCAGCAATTAAATGCGCTACACATTTCCCCTGATGGCGCCTTTATGGCCTTGGGCAACAGCGATGCCTCCATGACCTTCTGGGATATCCGCAATCTCGATATTCCCATGCTGCTCAGCGAAGCGTTTCTCAGAAGTACTCCTGCCCATCTTGGCAGCGTCCAGCGGCTCCGCCGCAACAAAAAGCTGCCCCCGAAGGTGAAGAACGCTCTGAAATACATCGAAACGATTCTCCAGTTCCGCTTCCGTTATGCCATCGAAATCAGCCCGGTCCGGGAGATGAAGGCTGGTGCATTTGATATTATTATCGACTAACCCAGAGCTACGCACGGGTTAACAAGGCACGGTCCTACGGACCTTGGCAATAAAAACACCAGCCCGGCAGGGCGTCCCGGAATAGCCCAGGACGAAGTCCGGGGCGGGTAAACGAAGGATAGAAAACATCCGTATCTCAAAATAACCCACATGCTTCTCAAGATCCTACAAACAAAAGTGGCAGCAACATCCCAAATGGGATTGCTACTGCCACTTTCTTTATACTGCTGTTAAAAAATTATCGTCTGTCAGGATAAGCGGGAATTTCCGGCAGCTTATGTTCTTTCGTTTTCAGCTCTTCGAGAATTACCTCGATAGCCTTATTCAGCTGCTGGTCTTCACCGGCGAATTCTTTCCCGGGCTCATTATCGACATAGATATCCGGGTCGACGCCGTAGCCTTCGATAATCCAGTTTTTACCTTCAGTATCGTAGGGGGCAAATTCCGGCTTGTGGAGTGTGCCACCATCTACCAGCGGCAGGGAGCCACGGATACCAACAACGCCGCCCCAGCTGCGCTTACCGATCAATTTTCCTAAGCCATGCTTCTTGAAACGATAAGGGAAAAGATCACCATCGGAAGCGGAGAATTCATTTAACAAACAAACCATCGGTCCGAGGAAAGTTGCACCGGGATCCGGGCGGTTACTGTTATTACGGCTCATATCGATCATAGCGATTTCCCGACGCAGGCGATCGATGAGCATCGGGGAAACGTTACCGCCGCCGTTACCGCGCACATCGATAATCAATGCCTTCTTGCGCAGCTGCGGATAGAAATGCTTCACGAATTCATTCAGGCCGTTTACGCCCATATCCGGCACATGCAGGTAACCGACCTTGCCGCCAGTTGCCTGGGAGACCTTGTCGATATTTTCCTGCACCCAGTTATAATAGTAAAGGCTGGATTCATCGCGAATCGGCACCACTGTTTCAGTACGGCTGCCAGCGGTGGATGCGCTGCTGTTCACCGTCAGGGTAACCTGCTTGCCAGCGGTATTAACCAGTGCCTCGTAAATATTGGTCATCTGATTGGTCGGCTGACCATTTACCGCCAGAATGTAATCGCCTTCGTTGACATTGACGCCAACTTCGCGCAGCGGAGATTTCCGGGCATTACCCCAGTTTTCGCCCTTGAGAATTTTCTTAACGCGGTAATAAGATGAGGATGCATCATGCTCTAAAACAGCACCGAGCAAGCCCATTTGCACCCGATCGGCACGGGGCACATCACCACCACCGACGTAGGCATGACCGACATTCAACTCGCCGATCATTTCACCAATGATGTAAGTAAGGTCTTTACGGTGATTAACATACGGTAAGAGCGCGGCATAGCGGTCTCTCATCCCTTCCCAGTCCACGCCATGCATGTTCGGGGCATAGAGAAAATCGCGCATCTGGCGCCAGCACTCGTAGAAAATCTGCCGCCACTCGGCATGGCGATCAAGGGTCATTTCCATATCGGAAAGGCTGAGGGATTTGTCCAGCTTTACTTTTCCTTTTGGTAAATCCACAATGGCGTATTTCCGCCGCTGGGAAACGAGCATCTTCTTATTATCCGCGGAAATCTCGTAACCATTAATTTGGCCAAGTTCGGTCTCTTTTTGCTTTTTCAGATCGTATAAAAACAGCTTGGTGCGCTCGTCGCTGCTACCATTGCGCTGATAATAAACGGAATTTCCAACACAACTAACATTGAAGTAGGAAGAGGGAGATACCGGCAAACCGATTACCCGATCCTGCAAACCATCAACATCCACTTTAACGGTAACGCCGCTATCTTTCTTGTCGCCATCCTTGTCTTTCTTCTTGTCTTTCTTATCGCCATCCTTATCTTTTTTCGCCTCTGCCTTCACAGAAACTTCATCACTCTTCGGCTCGAACGGTGATTTGGTCGATTTCGCCAAAGTAACAAAATAGATGCGCTGCATATCCTGATAAGCGTGGTTCCACTCTGTCCAGCTATAAATCGGACTAAAATCCCGGCTGGAGGTGAAGAAGAGATACTTACCGTCGCTGCTGAACGCCGGGGAGCCAGCACTATACCAGCCGCGGGTTACCGGGTAAGTTTTCTTCTGATCCACAGAATACAATTGAATTGTGGTCATAAGTTCTTCTTCCGGAGTTGCATAGGCAATCCAGCGGCTATCCGGGGACCAGACATACTGGCGAATTTCCCAGGCGGTCGCTTGTGCAACTTCGGTCACTTTTCCGCTGGCCACATCGACATAGCGCAAGCGCAGCTTCTTATCGCCCCAGAGCAGCTTTTTGCTGTCCGGCGACCAATACATTTGATAATAGTAAGTGTCCGCACCCTTGGTGACCTGGCGGGGCTTGCTTTTGCCATCTTGTGCGACGACGTAAATCTCGTTTTCGCCGCTTTCGTCCGAGATGTAAGCAATCCACTTACCATCCGGGGACCACTTGGAGTTTCTTTCGTGGACGTTGGAAGAATTGGTGAGGTTGCGGGTCGGGCCATGTTCAGCAGGAAGCGTGAAGACGTCCCCGCGAGCGCCCATCAAGGCACGCTTGCCATCGGGAGAAATTTCATAGTTGGAGACGCTGGTGCCAGCTTCACGAATGCCACCACGGCCAGTGGTAAAATCTTCCTGTAATGTAATTGAGACTTTCCGGTGTTGTTCAGTAGCGAGATCGAAATAGTAGATGTAGCCGCCATTTTCGAAAACGATGGCGCCTTTCCCGAGGGACGGGAATTTGATATCAAAGTCGGTGAAGTTGGTGTGCTGCGCGACTGCCTTGCTACTTACATCATAGGAATAGAGATTCATTCGCTTGTCGCGATCGGAAAGGAAATAAATCTTGTTTCCGGCCCACATGGGAATAATATCCTGTGCGGGATTGTCGGTAATGTTTTCAACCTGCTTGCTGTTGAAATCATAGACCCAGATATCGTCGGCCATGCCACCGCGATAGCGTTTCCAGGTGCGGAATTCCCGGAAAACCCGGTTGTAAGCCATTTTACTGTCATCCGGTGAAAAAGAGCAAAAACCACCGCGCGGTACCGCAACCTGCGCCGGTAATTCACCATCAGTGGAAACCGAATAGAGATATCCGACAAAAGAGTTGAAGGAAGTTTTCCGGGAGCGGAAGACAACTTCCGGGGACTGGTTTTTCCAGGTCATTACCAGGTTGTTCGGCCCCATGCGGTCGGAGACATCATCACGGCCAAGTGTTGCGGTATAGGTCAATCGCTTAGGCACACCGCCGTTGGCCGGCATCAGGTAGACTTCGGTATTACCATCGTACTGCCCGGTGAATGCAATCTGACTGCCATCGGGTGAGAAACGGGGAAACATTTCATCACCGGTATGGCTGGTCATTTTCCGTGCCACCCCTCCGCTTACCGGCACGGTGTAAAGATCAAAAGCATAGGAAAAAACGATTTGCTCGCCGTTAGTCGTGGGAAAACGCAGCAGGCGCGTTTCCTCCTGACTCCAGGCAGTAGTGACAATGAACGTTGTCAGCAACATTAAGAGTATAGATCGATAATACATCAGTTCTCCTCGCGTGTTTGTATTATGAATAAACAGAATGAACATTTAATTGTTTGCAATTTCCCAAAACTGAAACGTATCGATAACTAATATATGAATGAGTGAATGCAGATAAGTTGGAGAATAAAAATTGTTGGTGGATTTGCTGCGGTTTGCGGTAGTTTGATGGTGTGTAAAAACACTCAGAATAACCGCGTTGCATTCGACTGTCCTGCAGTTTTAATCATTAAAAGGGATACTGAAATGCGTCGAGTGAGTTACAATAAAAAATTTTTTTCACAAATAAAAGTAAATTCTCAATATGGAATATCCCTATATTTTAAAGCGCTGACTGACTATATTATGAACAGGTAGTTTTCGCTGGAAACTTTTCCACCACCACATGGTAATATTCGATGCCGGATTGATAATTTCCGGCAAAAATTTTCGCCGGTTGAACTGGAGTGCAAATGAGTCAAACTTACGATTCACAATTTTCCCACACACCAGAAAGTAAGCTGCCACAAGTACATCAACTTGCCGGCAAGATGAGTATCTGGATGCGCCTGCTCGGCACTTTTTTCCTGCTTTGCGGTGTCGGGCTTATTTTTACCTTGATCGGCGTATTGTTCGCCTGGATACCGCTATGGATTGGTTTGATTTTACTGCAGGCCGCCGGAAAAGCTGAACGGGCGGAAAGCTGGGAAAATACCGATCAATTAATGGGAATGCTGGAAAAGCTCCGTTTGTATTTTCTGGTCAGTTCCGCGCTCGCAGTGCTTTTAATCGCCTTTGTGCTGGTATTCATATATTATTTTCGGAATTATCTCGATCGATATTCCACACAACTTATGGACCTGGTTTACTTGTATCTCTAATGGATAACCTTCATTTTCTTTGCCGAACAACAGATATTCGCCCGAAGCATCCAAAACGGTTTGTTTTACCGGATGGACAGCATATTGTATTGTTTCAGACTGATAGTGGCTATCATGCCATCGTCAATCGCTGCCCGCATGCCGGGGCGCGCCTGGACGACGGCTTCCTGCAAAAGGATGTGCTTACCTGCATCTGGCACGGCTGGAAATTCGACCTGAAAACCCGTCGCTGCCTTAGCGAAAAAGGCGCAAAACTGAAAGGTTTTACGACTGTCGTCCAGTCGGATGAGATTTTTATCGAGTTAGCTCCCTCCAATTAATAAAGACAAATTGTGCAGAAAAATGGCAGATCATACTAAACATCAAGCGACGCCGATTATATCTATCCCGGATCATTGCCGGATCGGACTGGCATTAAGCGGAGGCGCCACTCGTGGTATCGCCCACATTGGTGCCCTGAAGGCGCTTATCGAGAACAACATTCGCATTGATTATATTTCCGGCACCAGCATTGGCGCATTGATAGGTGCATTCTATGCTTTTGGTATTCCCATTGACACCATCCGTCGCCAGGCAGAAGAGATGAGCTGGTTAAGCATCTCCAGCCTTACTATCCCAAAGAACGGCTTACTTTCCAATCGAATTATCGGCGATATTGTCGAAAAATACCTCGGTAACGTCCACATAGAAGATTCACCAATTCCATTGGCAATTATCGCTACGGACATCGCCACCGGAGAAAAAGTAACCATTCGTAAAGGCAATCTCGCCCGGGCAATTATGGCCAGCACCTGTATTCCCGGGGTATTTACCCCGATAAAATTCGAGGGACTAACACTGGTTGATGGCTTTTTAGTGGAAAATGTCCCGGTGTCTCCACTAAGGGAGATGGGCGCGGATGTGATCATTAGTATTTGCCTGAGTATGCTACGCCAATACCGCGAACCGAAAGGGATTGTCAACATCCTGCTAAATGCGTATGAGATTGCCATCGATACCAGCACGCTCGCTACGCTAAAGGATACCGACGTCCTCATCGTCCCCAACCTCAAGGCGATTTCGCCGGACGATGAAGCACAGCAGGCCGCGATGTATACGGAAGGATACACCGCCGGTTTATTATCGATCGGGCGGATAGAAGATTTTATTCAGGAAAAGTATCATCCGAAACGCATTTCCCTCTGGCAGCGCTTTTTGCAGCGTTTTAATGGCAAGAAGAAAGCGCCGGTAGATGATATTCAGGTTTTCCGGGCGCTGCGCTCAGGAGAATTAAATCAGCTAGATTGATTTGAGCAGGTGATCGATGCTTTTGTCGAGAATTTTCCAGCAGATATTGCAGGTTTCCTGGGTAACATCCAGGCGAGCGGAAACTTCTCCCCAGGGATGAATGAGGAAATGGAATTTCAACAACGCGTTTTCGAAGTCCCGATAATCCATTCGCAGCCAGCCAATTTCAATTGCTACCCCGATCAACTCGTATAACGTCCACTCCTGCAATGGTTTTTTCTGGCCATCTTTACCATCCGGGGCCAGTTTGGTGCGCAGGACATCCGCTGTGGAAAGTGTCGCCCGTGCGAGCAGTAATCCTTCCAGAATACTACCAATCATAATGATTGTGGATAGATAGGCGCCGTTTTGCTGACAAATTTGCGCTTCTTTCCAGCGATTGGTAATACTGGCATTTAAGCCGGGAAATGATTCCGTCAGACGGGAAAAGTCCGGGGCGGGAATCAGCATACTACGCGGGTGGATGACATGATCTTTCAGCAGCTTCAGCGTGGCTTTGCTGTAGACGATCAGGGTTTTCAGGCGAATACCGTTATCGTTGGAATTCAGGGCCGGATCATTATCGAACTTATTTTGCAGATATTTTGCCTCCGCGCTCAACATTGATAACAGCATGCGGAATTCCAGCAACTTTGCATCAAGGCTTTTCCGGGAAGCATCTCCCTCGGCAACCAGTTTGCCATTGGTATTCACCAGGTCATTCAGAAAACTTTCTACTAAACTTTCCAGATTTTGCATAACACTCACTCAGACCAATAGTTGTCTTCAACTCCTTAAAATACATATTTCCAGATACTTCATTATTAATATGAAGTTTTCTTTTTAATTTTTTTCTCAAAATCCGTGCGGTGAATACCATAAACAGGCCAACAAAATCATCATCCAGTTTATCGTGAAAGATAAATTACAGCAGGTTTAAAAATGAGAAGTGATCAAGAATGCAGTACAGCCATTTTAAATGTTTATTGAGAAAAAATTTTGGGATAGTATTATATCGTTAATGCTGATTATTCTTTTCGCTGTCATCGCGAGGAGTGGAGCGACGAAGCGATCTCTTTGTAAATGCTCACTTTAGAGATTGCTTCTCCCGGCAGCCGGGATCGCAATGACGTTACTGGCAGCATTAACTATTTATCATTACCAATTTTCGAAATGGGAAATAGAATGGGGAGAGAAAAAGAGTGAATGGGCAAAAAAAAGCTGGTCCGATAAAATATCGGACCAGCAAAATAGAAAAAACCGGATTAGTTAATTAGTTAACCGAATCCTTCAAATCTTTGCCAGCTTTGAAAGCAGGTACTTTACGTGCAGCAATTTTAATAGATTCGCCGGTCTGCGGATTACGTCCCTCTCTAGCAGCGCGCGCATTAACCTTGAAAGTGCCGAATCCAACCAAGCTTACCGATCCACCGCTTTTCAGTTCGTCCTTGACGGCATCAATAAAGCCGGAAAGAATATCGTCTACGTCTTTTTTGGTTGCACCTGTTTTGTCTGCGATTGCATCAACTAATTCCTTACGGTTCATGTTAAACCTCCTGTTAGTATTAGGTAATTAATTAGTAGGCGCATGAATATCTATAATATTCGGTATAATGTCAAGCGAAAAGATTGATAAAACCGCATAATACCGCCTTTTCAGCTACTTTCGTACGAGCTGCGGTGGATTTTTTTTCATTTCTGCAGTTAAGTAAATTTCGCACATTACCCTTCGCCTAAATAACAATCTGACAAACATGCCAAACCGAAAAAACGCAAGATCAAAGAACAGTCTGCCGGCAGTTAGTCAATTGCCGTAATTACGATTAACTATTAAGTTGTGAAACTTTTTCGACCATTTCGGCCCGAATTACAAATTGCTTCGATAAGAAACATTTGCCATGAAAATTTGCAGTTCTTTTTCGCCGCTCATCCTTGTAGCGACTTCCTCCAAAACGTCTTCCTGATCGTAGTATTTTTCAGCGATGCGACGACGGATCAGCGCGATTCTCTCTGCGCTTAGTGTCGACTTCGCCTGAGCCAGAACCGCCGCTTTCCCGGACAATTTCGATCGCTCCTTATCGAAATTACGTTCGTCTCGCTCATCGTTTTTGATCATTGCTGCCCTATCTGCGCTAAAAAATTAAATATTAGATTATTTAGTGGTGAATATCTTTTATTGCGCTTCGGATAAACTTTCGTCTATTCTCCCCGCGGCATATCTATTGAAGATTCTTTCAAGGCGATATGCCTGTAACAGGGTTGCTCTGCTTACTAACTATCGTGTTTTTCCCGGCCTACTTTAGCATTTTTTTTAATCGCTGCGGGAAATCGGCCCTAAAAGTGTCCGCCGTCACATTTTCAGGAAGCAATTTCGGAGTTATGTTTATCCAGGCAGTCAACGTCAGCAAAGACGATCAACAACTCACCTGTTTATGAGACAGCGTAGTTGACAGATAATTTTTCCGATGGTAACACAATCTGCCGGCCAGTCAAAGTTTCATAATTGATAATAACCGGGCTTTTCAGATTGATAGTAATATTGCCACCTTCACCATTAAGATTGGCAATACAGTAGAGATCCACGTTACCATCTCCTTCAAAAATCTGTTTGAGAAGATTACGGGGCAGCTCGTTGCTAATTTCCGTAGAAATTTCGAGCGGATTTAGAATTGGAAATCCGATATCGCTAAACTCGGTGGATACCATCCAGCGGAATGGATCGAATTCCTTTTTGTGAACAATGGCAAAGCTATTACAGTAATCGAAGCCGATAATGCCACTCTCGAACTGAACCACAACCTCCTCGCTAAGCTCTATCTCCCCCAGTTGACTGGTTAGAAACTTCATTCGGTTCTCCAGGCGATTTCTGTGTATTGCCTCAGCAAATACACTATAATAATGTATATGATTCAATCCTTTGAATGGTCTGCTTTCCTAAAATCTGAGAGAATATCGGCAGAGCAAATGGAAAAATTTGAGGTTCAGATCAAAAATTAAAATGAAATAATTAAATTTTGCCTTTGTAAAACAGCAGTTATATTTCTGTAACATTGGCTGGGAATATTGAAAAAATGATACAGGAGTTACCAAACGAATGAAAAGTGTTATCTGTGATATTGATGGTGTATTGCTACACAACAACGATTTGATTGGCGATGCGGACAAGTTCATTGCCCGGATTATCAAACAAGGTAATCCATTGACGATACTAACCAATTACCCTTCTCAAACTGCGCAGGACTTGCAAAACCGCCTGGGCGCTGCCGGTATCGAAGTGCCGGAGGAACATTTTTATACGTCGGCAATGGCGACGGCTGCGTTCCTGGAAAGACAGGAAGGCCGCAAGGCGTTTGTCATTGGTGAAGGCGCGCTGACCCACGAGCTTTACAAAATCGGGTTTACGATTACCGATATTAATCCGGATTACGTAATTGTCGGGGAAACGCGCTCTTATAACTGGGAAATGATTCAGAAGGCCAGTTATTTTATTATGGAAGGCGCACGCTTTATCGCCACTAACCCGGATGTTGCCGGCCCAAAAGGCTATCCGGCCTGTGGCGCACTTTGCGCCCCCATCGAGCGAATTACCGGTAAAAAACCGCTCTACATGGGCAAACCCAGTTCCTGGGTGATTCGCGCAGCCCTGAACTATATGGATGCCCACTCCGAAGACACGGTGATTATCGGAGACAACATGCGCACCGATATTCTCGCCGGCATTCAGGCCGGACTGGAAACGATTCTGGTCCTTACCGGTACCAGCCAGATGGGCGATTTGAAAAAATTCCCTTACCAGCCGAATCATATCTTTCCCAGCGCGGGGGAAATTGATATTCTTTAGGAGTAATGTTGATCGTTGTTCGTTCATCGTTGTTCGCTCATCGGAATTTCGAACAACGATCAACGATGTCTACGAATAAAGGTATTAACGATTTCTTTTTCATTGCTCTCCGGAGCAAACGCATTCCTTTGCCAATTTCCACTGAATAGATTTTCTTGCTTTTCAGGTCAGTGTGTCGTATTATCAGGGAAGCCAACACGAACAGTAGGTGGGCAACTGTTTACCCTTAAACGACTTATCACCTGAAATCGCGAATTACAAGTTGAACATAGAAATGTGGAATATCCAACATCCAACGCCCAATTTTCAATGTCGAAGTAAATCCTTGCCTCCACATTGGTAATCTTTCCGTCTTTTCCTTCGAAATTGGACATTCTGGATTGGAGATTCAATATTGAAAGAAATAGCGCATTAACTTGTAATCGTTATTTAAACTAATTTTTAGAAACGGTAATCCGGCTTATGCGAACAGCTCCTTCGGCAGACGTAAAAAAGATCGCCCTTGGTTCCGACCATGGTGGTTTTGATATGAAGGCGCAAGTGAAGGAATACCTGGCCAGCAAGGGATACGTCGTAGAGGATGTTGGCACCCACAAAAAGATGTCCGTCGATTATCCGCTTTTTGCCTACAAAGCAGCCCGCCTGGTAGCGAACGGCAGTTGTCAGCGGGCAATTGTTTTTGATGGTGCCGGTATTGGTTCCTGCATGGCAGCGAACAAGGTGCCGGGCGTACGCGCCGCCATGGTTTACGACGTCAAAACGGCGATCAACAGCCGGGAGCATAACAATGCCAATGTGCTATCCCTCGGCGCGCCGCTCCTGGGATTTCCGCTCATTAAAGAGATCCTCGACGTTTGGCTCAGCACCGATTGCAAAGAAGATCGCCACGTACGCCGTGCGGACCAGATACTGCAAATCGAACGGGATTTTACCGATCCGCAAAAAATCAAAGAGACACTAGCAGACAATTTTTCAGGAGAAGATGTGAGTCAGTTTTCCGACACAGACTTGGAACAAATTGCCCGGCAAATCACCCAGATTTTACAAAGCCAGGGCATTAATACCGCAGGTGCAATGTGTAATTGTTCCTGTTGCGGCGGAAGCTGCGGGGGCCATTGCGCCGAAAAAGCCTCGGACGCCGTGCGGGAAATCATCAATATGGGTGCCAGCCGTATTTCTTACCGGGCCGGTGGCCAGCAAAACGTTCCGCAGGACCTCGCCGGATTTATCGATCATACCCTTTTAAAGCCGGAAGCAACCGCAGACAGCGTACGAAAACTTTGCGATGACGCATTGGAATACAGTTTTGCCTCGGTTTGCGTCAATCCTTCCTATGTCAGTCTGGCCTCATCCAAACTGCGCGGCAGCGAAGTAAAAGTTTGCACCGTCGTCGGCTTTCCGCTGGGCACCCACACCCCGCAGGTGAAAGCACTGGAAACCCGCCAGGCGATCCGCGAGGGTGCAAAAGAAATTGATATGGTCATCAACATCGGCGCATTGAAAAGCGGCGATATCAATCTGCTTTACCGCGATATTCGTTCAGTCGTAGAGGCCTGCAACGATGGCAGTGCTTTGAGCAAAGTGATTATCGAAACAGCCTTGCTGAATGATGAAGAAATTGTCATCGCCTGCGAAACCGCGAAGCGCGCCCGGGCGAACTATGTAAAAACATCGACCGGCTTTTCCAGCGGTGGGGCAACGACCCATGATGTTGCTTTAATGTCCCAGGTGGTTCGGGCAAGCGGTATGGGTGTGAAAGCATCCGGCGGCATTCGTAGTCAGGAGGATGCTCTGGAGATGATTAAGGCCGGGGCCACGCGCATCGGTGCCAGCGCCAGTGTGCAAATAGTGCAGGGCGAGGGGAATATTACGGAATCGTATTAACAAAGAAATTAATATCCAATTTCCAATACTCAATTTTCAATGTCGAAGTTAAATGACATTGGCGGACACCCAGTTTATTGTATAATCCTTGGAAATTGAATATTGGATAACTTGTCCCGGTCGCCGGGATTGAGAATTTTAAAAGGAGAATCGTCGTGGTCGATCTACGTTCATACGTTATTCTAGATAATTTACAGCCGCAGCACGCCGCTTTCCTCGGCACTATCGCCCGGGGATTTTTACCGATCAAAGGGATGGCCTCTCTCTGGGTGGAAATATCGCCGGGGATCGAAATTAACCGCATCACCGATATCGCCTTAAAATCCACGAATGTGACGCCGGGGATGCAGATCGTCGAACGCCTCTATGGATTGCTGGAAGTGCATTCCGAATCGCAGGCAGACGTGCGCCAGGCCGGGGCGGCGATTCTCGAAGCACTGGAAATCAAGGAAGAAGATCGCCACAAGCCAAAGATTCTCTCCAGCCAGACGATTCGCCGCATCGATGATTATCAAACGCAATTGATTAACCGGATGCGACATGGGAATATGATAATTCCCGGAGAGACACTTTATGTGATGGAAGTTCAGCCGGCAGCTTATGCCGCATTAGTTGCTAATGAAGCAGAGAAAGCTGCAGACATCAACATTTTGGAAGTGCGGGCATTCGGTAGCTTTGGGCGTGTATATCTCGGTGGCGAAGAGCGGGATATCGATGTGGCCCGCCCGGCAGCGGAGAACGCGATTAAGAGCATCAGTGGAAAAGAAGTGTAAAAAACAAGCATCAGTGGGCAGTGGCAAGCAGCAGGAAAAACGACTCTGTCCTACTTATTTAACTCATTAGACTCATGATGAAGGAGATTGACAAATGGCAGAAGCATTGGGTATGATCGAAACCCGCAGTTTTCCGGCGATGGTGGAAGCTGCAGATGCAATGGTAAAAGCAGCAAAAGTAGAGCTGGTCGGCTATCAAAATACCGGCGGTGGTTATGTGACTGCGGTGATTCGCGGCGATGTGGCAGCAGTGCGCGCAGCTTGTGAAGCCGGACAAACCAGCGCCACCCGGGTCGGCGAACTGGTTGCCGTTCATATTATTGCCCGTCCGCACGCCAATGTGGATGAAGTCCTGCCCTTGGGTAGAGGCAGCGCTAAAAAGAAATAATATCCAAATCTTTAAAGCAGGCATTCGAGTGTCTGCTTTTCAGGCAATTCGATGCGTTGCCAGCGTCGCATTGTTTTATTCTGTAATCAGATGGAGTCAATTATGGTTTTAGCGAAAGTGATCGGCACCGTTGTCGCCACCCGCAAGGAAGCCAGCATGGACGGCCTGAAATTTCTCTTACTCCGCCAGGTGGATACCGATGGCAAAGAGAGCGGCGGGTTCGTTGTTGCGGTGGATGCAGTTGGCTGCGGTGTCGGTGAAATGGTAATGTATGCCAGCGGAAGCTCTGCCCGGCAAACCAAGATGACCGAGAATCGCCCCTGCGATGCCGTCATTATGGCGATCGTCGATAATTGGGAAGTCGGCGGAAAATATAAATATCAGAAATAGAATTTGCTTGAGCCTCGGATGGCACTGATTTGCACGGATTATTTCAAATTAAAATGCCTTAAATATTAAAGGCTTCACAATTTGGTCAACTTTCGAAGAAAATGATCCCGTTTTATTGAATTTTATCCGTGAAAATCCGTGTTTGATCTGTGGCTTTAGAAGAATTGCATCACACATCACTCAGTCTATAAACTCAGGATTAAGATGGTCCTATGAAATTAACCGACGAACAAATTCAGATTATTGCCCAAAAAGTGGCTGCCAATCTCGGGCAATCGCTGCCGGCCAGTCCTTCTGCAGCGCCACAGGCTGCCAGTGCACCGGCAAGGGAAGGCATATTTAATACGATTGATGAGGCGGTTGCCGCGGCGGAAATGGCATTTCAGCAATTTTCCACAATGCCCCTGGAACGACGCGATGCGATTATTGCCAGCATCCGGGCGAGCATGACCGAACACGGGGAATTTCTCGCCCGGGAAGCCCATCGGGAAACCGGCCTGGGACGCCTGGAGAGCAAGATTGTAAAGAACAAGCTGGTCACAGACAAAACGCCCGGTACGGAAGATTTGAAATCGATCGCCTGGAGTGGTGACAACGGTCTTACTTTAGTGGAGCGTGCCCCTTATGGCGTTATTGCTGCCATTACGCCAACGACCAATCCCACATCAACAATTATTTGCAACACTATCGGGATGGTCGCGGCCGGGAATGCGGTGGTTTTCAATGTTCATCCCAATGCTAAGAATGTCTCCTGTCTGAATATCCAGCTGCTTAATCAAGCGATCATGAAAGCGGGCGGTCCGCCGAACCTGGTTACCGGTATCGCGAATCCAACCATCGAATCCGCCCAGGCTTTAATGAGCCACCGCGGCGTACGGTTGCTGGTGGTTACCGGTGGTCCCGGCGTGGTAAAAGCTGCGATGGCCAGCGGGAAACGGGCGATTTGCGCCGGCCCCGGTAATCCTCCCTGTGTAGTGGACGAAACGGCGAACATCCAGAAAGCAGCGGCGGATATCGTCTTTGGCGCTTCACTGGATAACAATATGATTTGCACCGACGAGAAAGAGGTTTTCGTGGTAGATTCCGTCGCCGATGAGCTGCTGCGCAACATGCAAGCCAATAAAGCGTTTCTCCTCAATCAGCAGCAATTAAAGCAAATCGAGAATGTCATCTTTAAGGAAATGCGCGGTCCGCGCAAGCCGGGAGTCATCAACCGAAATTTTATCGGGCAAAATGCCAGCAAAATCCTCGCGGAAATCGGTGTAAAAGTCGATGATAGCGTGCCGTTGGTTGTCGCGGAAGTAGATGTCGATCATCCATTGGTATGGACGGAGCAAATGATGCCGGTGCTGCCGGTGGCCCGGGTTCGGTCTGCCGATGAAGGCATCGATCTTTCCGTTAAGGCAGAACACGGCTTTCGTCATACCGCCAGTATGCACTCCCGCAATATCGAGAAATTGAGTAAAATGGCCCGGGCGATGAACTGCAGTATTTTTGTGAAAAACGGCCCGAACGCGGCGGGACTCGGCTACGGCGGAGAAGGCTTCTGCTCCTTTTCCATCGCCAGCCCAACCGGCGAGGGACTCACAGGCCCCATCAGCTTTACCCGCATCCGCCGCTGTACTTTGGTGGATTATTTTCGGATTGTATAACCATGAATTTGAACTTGAGAAGTAACCATTGATGAAACCTTTTCCCGCTATTGCACTTCTGGAAATTGATAATATTGCCCTCGGCCTGAAAACCGCTGATGCAATGCTAAAGCAGTCACCGATCGCGCTATTGAAAACCGGCACCATCAGCCGGGGAAAATATCTCATTCTCGTCGCAGGAAGTGTTGCTTCCGTTGATGAAGCTTATCAGAAAGGGATGCAGATCGCTGCCGGGGCTTGCATTGACAACCTCTTTCTCCCCGATGTGCATCCCCGGGTTTATACGACGATGCTCGGCGCAGAGGCTGCAGTTCAATCTGTATCTTTGGGCACTCTGGAAACCCGATCAATCGCAACAACAATCGCCGCTGCCGATAAGGCCATCAAGGGCGCCGCGGTGGACATCCTGGAAATGCGCCTCGGGGACAATTATGGTGGTAAAGGATATGTGCTCTTCAATGGAGAAATCGAAGATATTCAGCAGGCAATTGATATTGTTTCGGAAGTTGCCGGCCAGCGAAATTGCCCGGCGGAAACCAGCATTATTCCGATGATGCATGAAGCCCTGGCCGAGCAGCTGAATGGCTCTCTGCGATTCCATAACTCGAAGAACCTGGAATTACCGGACGGAGAAAAAGATGTTACTGGGTAAAGTCATTGGCACCGTTACTGCGACCATCAAGTATGAAGGATTGGAAGGCGTTCCTTTTCTACTGGTGCAGCCGCTCGATAAACAGCAGAAGCCTGACGGCAAACCGCTGGTTGCTGCCGATGCGACCCGCCAGGCCGGTCCCGATGATTTGATTTACTACGAAGGTGGCCGGGAAGCCGCCATGGCACTCGATCCCTGGTTCGTGCCGGTCGATCACACCATTATCGGTATTGTGGACGGCGTCAATCTGCTGGAGGGATCATGATTCTCGGAAAAGTTTGCGGCCAAATCTACTCCACTATCAATCATCCTTTTTACGACCATAAACGTCTGCTCATCATTGATAAACTAACCATCGATGGCAAGCCGAGCGGTGATTACCTGATCGCAATTGATAGCGTCGGCGCCGGTTATGACGAAACTGTGCTGGTAATCGACGAAGGCAATTCTGCAAGGCAGATTATCGATGATAAATCCGCGCCGTTACGGTCGATTGTGATTGGCATTGTTGACGAAATCGATAAATAACGTTGTTCGTTGATCGTTGTTCGATTGGGAAACAACGATCAACGAACAACGATCAACGAACAACGAATCCCCATGGAAAAAATCCGCAATTACATCGACGGCAATCTGATTGCACCTGCCTCCGGCGATTATATCGACAATTACAACCCGGCGGTTGGAGAAGTTTATTCGCTGATTCCGGACAGCGATAGTCGGGACATCGATCAGGCGGTTATTGCTGCGCAAAAGGCATTTCCGGCGTGGTCCCGGCTGGCAATCAACGAGCGTGCCGCGCACCTGCTGGCCGTTTCTGAGAAAATTCTTGCCAATCTCGATCGCCTTGCCCTGGCAGAAAGCATCGACAATGGCAAACCGCTCTGGTTGGCGAAAAGCGTCGATATTCCCCGCGCCGCCAGTAACTTTCAGTTTTTTGCCACTGCGATTCAGCACTTTGCCAGCGAGGCGCATCCGATGAGCGATCAGGCGATCAATTACACCCTGCGCAATCCAATTGGCGTGGCCGGCTGTATCTCTCCCTGGAATCTCCCCCTTTACCTCTTTACCTGGAAAATCGCCCCGGCGCTGGCCGCCGGTAATTGCGTAGTCGCAAAGCCGTCGGAAATTACCCCGATGACGGCAGCGTTATTGTCTGAACTCTGCATCGAAGCTGGCCTCCCTCCCGGTGTCTTGAATATCGTCCATGGCTATGGCCAAAAAGTCGGCGCGGCAATTAGCACCCATCCGGATATTCCACTTATTTCGTTTACCGGGGGCACTCGTACCGGCGCGGAAATCGCCCGGGTTGCGGCACCGATGTTCAAGAAGCTCTCCCTGGAATTGGGTGGCAAGAATCCAAATATCATCTTTGCCGATTGCAACTACGAAGAGATGCTGACCACTACTCTGCGCTCATCCTTTAGCAACCAGGGACAAATCTGCCTCTGCGGCTCGCGGATTTATATAGAGCGGTCGCTATACGAACGTTTTAAGCCCGACTTCCTCGCTGCCGTTCAGAAATTAACTGTCGGCGATCCGTTAGAGGATTCATCCCGCCTCGGCGCGGTAGTTTCGGAAGCGCATCAGGAGAAGATTCTCTCCTATATCGCTTTGGCCCGGGAAGAAGGGGGCACCATTCTTTCCGGGGGCGAAGCAGTAACTCCGGCGGGCCGCTGCAAAAACGGCTGGTTTGTTGCCCCAACCGTCATCGAAGGTCTTTCCCCCTCCTGTCGCACCAATCAGGAAGAAATCTTTGGCCCGGTGGTTACTCTCACTCCATTTGACGATGAAGCAGAAGTGCTATCATACGCCAATGGCACGCCCTATGGACTGGCATCAATTCTCTGGACGGAAAATCTGCCCCGTGCCCATCGTATTGCCGGGCAGTTGAAGAGCGGAATCGTTTGGGTGAATTGCTGGATGTTGCGGGATTTACGCACGCCCTTTGGTGGGGTGAAAAACTCCGGTGTTGGCCGGGAAGGCGGCTGGGAAGCGCTACGATTTTTTACTGAGCCAAAGAATGTTTGCATCAAGTTTTGATCTAATGCTGACAATCGATCAATAGATGCTATTATGTCATTGCGAGGAGTGCAGCGACGAAGCAATCTTAAGCATATCGTTAAGAGATTGCTTCGCAGGGCAAAAGGCGCCCGCTCGCAATGACAGTATCAATTATAATTATAGCGCGCAAAATGAAATTTCCAGGAAATAGCCATGAGTAAAGAAAAAATGAATTCATCCCGGGCACCGGAACCGGTTGGCCTTTATCCTCATGCCCGGAGGGTCGGTAATCTCCTCTTTCTCTCCGGCGTTGGTCCGCGGGCACGGGGCAGCAAGGACATTCCCGGCGTAACCCTTGATGCCAATGGCAACATCAGCAATTATGACATCGAAGCGCAGTGCCACTCAGTATTCAACAATGTCCGCTATATTCTCGAAGATGCCGGTTCTTCCTGGGAGCAGATCGTTGACGTCACCGTCTTTCTCACCAATATGAAGGCCGATTTTGCCACCTACAATCGCATCTATGCCGAATATTTTAAAGAGAACCAACCCTGCCGCACTACGGTGGAGATTACCGCCCTCCCCACCCCGATTGCCATTGAGTTGAAGGTGATTGCGACGATTGATCAATAGATACTGGACCATTTCCCCAAACTGTCGGTCTCTACCATTAACTGATGCTACACGACACTCTACATTTCGCACCGCTGGTGCTTTGTTATCTTGGTTGATTTATCAGGTCTATAAATATTTCGCTCCTAGCGGAGCTTTTCGTCAATATACGTTACTAACTCGACCTGTCGTCCCGGCGGGGCGATATGTTTATAGATTGATAAATATTATAATTGTTTTTAGCCCCAACGGGGCGATAGAAGAATCGACCAATTGCCACCATTATCAAAAACGGTTTGAGTTTTTCCCGCCATTGGTTTATTCTAATGATATCATTTGACAGCAAATATTCTGAAACTTTACTACCGGCCAGCGGGTTTTATTCCTGGAGAACTTTCTCATAAAGAATGACCACGCGACAGAAACATCATTTACTTTTTCGGGATAATTCTAATTGGTGGAGGAATAAGCGCATGCTGTTTTTTCCAAAGCGTCGATCTTTCAGTCTTATTCTTTTATTGGCGACTTCCGTTTTCGTCAATGCCCAGGTTCAGAAGCTGGAAAGAGCGCATACACCAGCGGAAACCAATCTCTCGGAAAGCACCGTTACATACATTTTTCAGGATCAGCAAGGCTTCATGTGGTTTGTTTCCGAAAAGGGGCTGAGCCGCTTTGATGGTTATGATTTCAAATTATACAGCCATGATTCGAGCGATTCCCGTAGTCTGAATGCCGGGACGATTCAAGAGGTTTATGAAGACAAGGAGAACATCCTCTGGGTAATCATTGGCGGAAAAGGTCTGGACCGCTTAAATCGCGTGACCGGGCGGTTTAAACATTATCAGCACGCACCGGACAACATCAACAGCCTGAGTAGTAACGAAATTACGCAAGTGTTTGAGGACCGCAGCGCCACACTGTGGTTCGTTAGTGCCGGAGAAGGAGTGAATCGCTATGACCGGGTGCAGGATCGCTTTATCCGCTACCGGCATGATCCGGCCGATCCCCACAGCATCAGTGGCGATGACGTCACCCTGATTCTGGAAGATCATAGCGGTACCTTATGGTTTGCCACTAAAACGAACGGTCTGAATCGCTATAACCGCGAGCAGGATAACTTTACCCGTTTTCAGCATGATGCCACAAATGAGGCCAGCCTGAGCAGCGATGAGATTAATCATCTTATTGAAGATAATGCCGGATGCCTCTGGATTGCCACCAATAACGGGATTAGCGTTCTGAACAATGAACGGACATCGTTTTTGCGTTTCCGTCACGATCCCGCCAATCCCAATAGTTTGAGCGACAACCAGGTAACTTGCATATTGCAGGATTCTTATGGCGCATTCTGGATCGGTACCATAGGGGGCGGGGTAAACAAATTGGTTCTCCCCCATTTAGATACCCCCTTGTCCTTTTTCGATCCGGAAAAATGTCAGTTTACTATTTTTAAGTATGATCCGAACCGGGTACTCTATTTTATGACCAACCACATTTCATTCGTATTTGAAGATCCTCACGGAGACCTTTGGGTCAGCACCGACTGGAAAAATCTCTTTATGTTTGACCGAGCCGTTGGCGATTTTATTCTGCTCAATCCGGAATTACCCGGCGCCTATCATCGTGGTAATATTCAGCGGTTCACCAACCCAAAAGATCAGTTGAGCAAGAACTGGTTGCGCGAAACCTTAAGCCTTCACGAGATTACCGCGGCTTATGAAGACCGGGACGGCGTACTTTGGGTGGGCACTACCGGGAGCGGTATCAATAAATATAGCCCTGAGCGTAAAAAGATTGCCAGTTCCTTTATCAGTCTCCCGAATTGCCAGGCGATTTATGAAGACCGGGACGGCGATCTCTGGATGGGCAATCCCGATGGACTCCATAAGTATGACAAGAAAACCGGCGAAGTAATCCACTATGATCCAGCCTTATATTCTCGTTTTCGCTCATCTAACATTCTGAAGATGGGCGAGAGAAGTATTACCGCCATTTATGAAGACCGGGGCGGGCGGCTCTGGATTGGCACTGAATGGAGGCTCAATATTCTCAACAAATCTGCCGGGCAACTCTCTTTCGCCAGCAGATTGATACAGTCAATCCATTTCAAGTTCATTTATGAGGATCGCTCGGAAACAATTTGGGTCGGCACCACCCAGGGATTAATAGAATACCAGCCGTATTCCGGGATTGTGCAGTATCATTTATCTGATGTGAATAATCCGAATACGCTCAGCAATAAAGATATCAACGCTGTTTTTGAAGATCATTCCGGGAATATCTGGGTTGGCACTGCCGGTGGTTTGAACCGCTATGATCGCGCCAGTCAATCCTTCACCCGCTTTCTGGTGAACCGGGAGGTCGCTGCTGGTCTTAGCAATAACAACATTATCGCTATTGCCGAAACTATCCCGGATACCTCCGTTAGAGACACAACCGCCAAAAGCCAACTGTGGCTGGCAACGCTGGAAGGTATCATACTTTTCGACCCGACAAATGAACTGACTGTGAATTATACGGAAGACAATGGTCTGGCCAACAACAGTGTAGTTTCAATGATGTCTGACAACCAGAACAATCTCTGGCTGGGGACCTTAAACGGATTGTCCCGTTTCTCGACCGCCAGCAGTGTTTTTCGGAATTTCCATCATGTCGACGGACTGCATGACTATGTTTTTAATTTCAGTGCTTACCATCAAAATCGAGAGGGCGGGATGTATTTTGGCGGCGTCAATGGGGTTACATATATTCACCCGGACAGTATTTCGGGCGCATCACGTATCCCCGAAATTGCCCTGACCTCACTTAGCATATTGGATGAGGAAGTGCCGTTGGATACCACTCTGGCCTACAAAAAGCAGCTGTCTATTTCTCAACAGGATAAGGTGTTTTCCATTGGCTTTGCGACCCTGAACTACACGAACATCCGTAAAAATCAGTTTGCCTACAAACTCGAGGGGTTCGAGAATGATTGGATTTACAGCGGTAACCGCAACAAAGCAAGTTACACCAATCTCAGCCCGGGAGAGTATACTTTCAGAGTGAAGGGAGCCGACCCGACCGGGGCGTGGAACGAAACTGGCACGTCGATTAAAATTATTATCACCCCTCCCTGGTGGAAAACCAGCTGGGCCTATCTCGCTTACCTACTTTTCGCCGCCGGACTGATCTATGGCACCCTGCGCTATCAGCTCAATCGGGAAAGACAGCGCCAACAACGTGAACTGGCACAGGTGGAAACGGAAAAACTCCGGGAAATCGATCGCCTGAAGTCACGATTTTTTGCCAATATTTCCCACGAATTTCGTACGCCACTGACCTTGATTACCGGCCCGGTCGAGCAGATGCTTTCCGGGCAATTTAAAGGCAATATCTCAGAACAATATCGCATGATTCTCCGCAACGGCAACCGGCTGCTGCGCCTGATCAATCAATTATTGGATATTTCCCGACTGGAAGCGGGTCGCCTGAAACTGCAGGCGTGCGAAACCGAGCTCGTCCCCTTTCTGCAAAAAGTAGTTTCTGCCTTCGAATCACTCGCTGCACAAAAAGATATCGATCTTTCCTTTACCGCCCCGGAGAACTCATATAAGGCCTATGTTGACCATGACAAGCTGGAAAAGATTATGAATAACCTGCTCTCGAATGCTTGCAAGTTTACGGAAGTAGGAGGGGAAATTGTTGTTCAGTTATCAGTGGACAGTTATCAGTTATCAGTTAACAGTTATCAGTTAACAGTTGTCAGTGATCAGCTATCAATTAATAATGATCGTTCTGGGGATGGAAAACTGACAGCTGATAACTGTTTACTGATAACTGTAAAAGATAGTGGGATTGGCATTGATGCGGAGCGCTTGCCGCATATTTTTGACCGCTTCTACCAGGTGGATGATTCCCAGACACGTGATCAAGAAGGCAGTGGTATTGGGCTGGCGTTAACCAAAGAGCTCGTTGAGCTGCATTATGGCGAAATTACCGTGGAAAGCACACCGGGTGGGGGTAGCACCTTTAAGGTATTTCTGCCATTAGGGAAGTCTCATTTGAAAGCAGAAGAAATTAGATCGAATGCGGAGTTGGGAATTGGGAATTCGGAATTATTAAGACGTGATGACATTTTAGCATCTTCAGAAGCGGCAAGCATCGACTCGGCCTCTCAATCTGAAAATTCCGCATTTCCCGAAGGGGCAGGCCGCATTCCGCATTCCGAAATCGTTTTAATCGTGGAAGATAATCCCGATATGCGCTCATACCTGAAGGAGAGTTTAAAAGGCCGCTACCAGATCCTGGAAGCAGAGGATGGTAAACAGGGTTTAAAAAAGGCTGCGCAGGCAACACCGGATTTAATTATCAGTGACGTGATGATGCCAAAGATGGGCGGTTATGAAATGTGCCAGCAGTTGAAGAATGATGAACGTACCAGCCATATACCGGTCATTCTACTGACTGCCAAGGCAGATGCCGAGAGTAAAATTACCGGTCTGGAAACCGGCGCGGATGATTATCTCGCCAAGCCCTTCAATGCCCGGGAGTTACTGGTGCGGGTAAAAAATCTCATTGAGCTGCGGCGCAAGCTGTGGCAGAAATTCCGCCAGAGAGGTACTTTTGTAACGGACGACAGCGTGCTATCTTCCCTCGATGCCCGCTTTTTACAACGGGCAATTGCGATAATTGAAACGCATATCGATGATCCGGATTTTTCTACCGAAGCGTTCGGGAAAGAAATCGGACTAAGCCGCAGTCAACTGCACCGCAAGTTGTCCGCATTGACCGGCCAGTCTACGCACGAGTTCATTCGCACCCTGCGCCTGCAGCGGGCGGCGCAACTACTGGAAAATCACAGCGGGAATGTTTCGGAGATCGCCTACCAGGTCGGGTTCAATAGTCCCTCGCACTTTACCCGGGCGTTCCGGGAGATGTTTGGAAAACCGCCCTCCGCTTATGCAGCCCAATTCAAAGGAAAGGAGAATCAGGAATGAAGTTTGGCGATTATCTTTTCGTCTTTCTCCTGCTAACCACCCCGCTCCTGGGAAAGATCATCCACGTTCCCGGCATGCAGACAACCATCCAGACCGGCATTAACGCTGCCCAGGCGGGAGATACCGTGCTGGTCGCGGAAGGCACTTATTATGAGAACATCAACTTCCGGGGGAAAGCGATTACCGTTGCCAGTCGTTTCCTCATCAGTGGGGATACTGCCCATATCGCCGGCACTATCATCAATGGCAGCCGCCCGGCGCAACCGGACAGCGCCTCGGTCGTTTCCTTTGTCTCCGGAGAAGATACCACTAGCGTTTTGTGCGGCTTTACCCTCACAGGCGGCGGGGGGACGCTGTCAAAAATGCAATTAGCAAATGAGTGGTTCGATATCCGGGCGGGCGGGGGCATTTTTTGTTCCCGGGCCGGGCCATATATATCATACAATTGGATTGTCGATAATCATGTCAGCGATGCCAAAGAAGTTGATGGGGGCGGTGTTTACTTCGATGCTCAGGACAGTCTGCTCCACATAGTGCTAATCAACAATCGAATTAGCAAAAATACCTTAATCGGAAAAGAGAATGCCTGGGGCGCTGCGCTCTGCCTGCTTGGAAATGCTTCGGTGAACAATAACCTCGTTACCTACAATGCCAGCAATTCCGGACATTTAGCTGGCGCAGCTATCTCGAGCTGGTCGTATATATACCAGTACCGCCTCCTGTTAAAGAACAATCGCATCCGGCATAATGTCGTTTACGCCCGTGAAGGCGTCAACGGTGGTGGTGTGAATGTTGGCTTGAGCATACATGCCCGCATTGCCGGTAATGACATTTCCTTTAACCAGGTGAGCTCCGAAAGGAATAGCCTGGGCGGCGGCATTTGTGTGAACTATGCTGATGGAAATATTGATATCGTGGATAACCGCATAACCTACAATTGGGCAGCGCGCAAAAACAATTCTCTCTCCCGGGGCGGCGGCATCGATATTACCTATGGCAGTAATCAAAGCCGCATCCTCATCAGCGGAAATATGATTGTTGGTAACCGCGCCATGGTCGGCAGTGCTTTTCACAACTATCTCAGCAAGGTAGAACTACGCGACAATATCATTAAAGATAATATCGACCTGGTTTGGGAAGGCATTCCACCGAAAATGCAACAACACGAATAGCATTTGCAACACCACCGCTAGACAACCTTCTTTACATTCTTTAGCTTTCCTTTAAGATTTCCGGAAATTTTTCAGTCATGATCATCGCGCACCTCCGGCGATGTTCATGATTGAGGGTTTTAGATAGCGCATCCCCCTTTCCTGCCCGAGAGGGGTTTGGATTGGGGGACTGCTTTTACACGCGATTTATCTGTTGGCCAACATTTATCCGAGGCAGCTTGCTGGTAATGATAACTGATGTAACGCGCTGATCATAAAAACCATCCTCCCCGGGATGAATCCTTCCGAAGGAATCCCTTTGGGGCCGGGCTCATAATCAAGCGTCACAGGTGACGCAAGGACTTACCCGATTTATCGGGTATATGATAATGAGCCAGGGATTCATCCCGGGCGGCCGATGATCGCTGCAAAAAACGGACATTTTTCTCATTATCGAGTAATATCAGCTATACAAGATAAAAAGCTAACCAAAAACAGGAGAGTGCAAAATGAAATCTTTCGCTACAGTATTATTCTGTCTAATTTTCAGCAGCCCGCTTTGGGCGGATATTATCAACATCCCGGGCGATCAGCCCAACATCCAGGCCGGGATCCATGCCGCTTCGGAAGGCGACACCATTCTGGTCGCCGACGGCCTTTATATCGAGAACATTAATTTTCAGGGAAAAGCGATCACGGTCGCCAGCCATTTTATTATGGACGGCGATACCTCGCACATTTCCGCAACGATCATCGACGGCAGCCAGCCGAATCACCCGAACCTCGGATCGGTAGTGACGCTCAATTCCGGGGAAGATACGACCTCGGTGCTCGCCGGATTTACCATTACCGGCGGCACGGGTACTGTACTCGGAAATGGCAACAGATTCGGTGGAGGAATACATATTATTAATAGTAGCGCTTTCATTAGAAATAACATTATAGAGTTTAACGCGATTAATCACCCGGCAGATAACTTTGGCGGGGGAATTTACGCCGGCCTTTTCCAGAACCGGGATATGATTATTGAGCACAATCTGATTCGGAATAACAGCCTCACTTCTACCAATGTGACTGAGTTTTGTCTGGGTGGAGGTATACACACTTATTCTGAAGAGATTGAAACGGTTCGCATAACGAATAATCGCATTTATGATAACACAATTACTGCGCCGGTTGCATACGGCGGTGGTATCGCGCCTGGTTATGGTGGAAATTCCACTTATATCATAACGCATAATATTATCAAAGGAAATACTGTCAATGCGCCGCAAGGCGGCAGCGGTGGCCTTGATGTTTACAATCAAATACCGGTGCTCCAAAACAACCTGATCGTTGGTAATTCTGCGCCTACCGGCGGCGGCATTCTGTTTGAATTTACCACTTCAAGTGAAAATACTACCGGAATGTCCGGAAGAGGCTTCGGAAAACCAGCGGCAAACGTTGCGCTAAAAACAACCATAACAGACCTCCTCAATGTATCAAATAACACCGTCGTTGGTAATTCAGCCACGGATTTAGGTGGCGGCATAGGTATTATTGGACCGACAATCCCCAGTGCCAGGAATTTCATCGTCTGGGGCAATACGGCGCCACACGATGCGCAGATTTCCGGCTTTATTGATCTTCAATATTCAGATATCGAGGGTGGCTATAACGGCACAGCGAACATTGATGCCGATCCACTCTTCGTGGATCATTTTTCCTACTACTTATCAAGCAACTCACCCTGTATTGATGCCGGTGATCCGGACCTGGTTTATAATGATCCGCAGGATCCGCTCAATCCCGGATTCGGTATCCCGCCAGCGATGGGTACATTGCGCAATGATATGGGCGCCTATGGCGGTCAGGGTAGCGACAGTCTCATGGTCGGCATCGAAGAGATATCCATTTCATCTGGAAATCTACCAGCAGACTTCCAGCTTTTTCAAAACTATCCCAATCCTTTCAACCCTACCACTACTATCGAATTCACGATAGCGAAGACCGGTTGGATAACCTTGAAAGTCTACAATGTGCTCGGCGAGGAGGTTGCGGAATTGGTTGCAGAGAACTTAAGCGCCGGCAGTTACAAATACAACTGGAACGCCAGCGGGCTGGCCAGTGGCGTGTATTTTTACCGGCTGGAAACAACTAAAAACATTATGAGCCGCAAAATGCTCTTGATCCAATAACCTCAGGTATCATTGAAAATGCAAAGCCCTGTGATTATTCTATCGCAGGGCTTTCTCCGACAATGATCGAAAAGGAGGAAAAATGAAACTCTCTGATTTCTTTATATTTATAGCAGGTTCATTCTTTATAGCGCTTTCCCCTTTACAGGCTCAATACACCCATACCTTTACCCAAACCGCGCGCAACACGCATTTTGGATATGCTTTGGATGTAGCAGTAGACCCCGATGGCACGGTTTTTCTCGCTAATGGAATGGGAGGGGTGCGGGCCTACAGCTATGACGGCAACACCTTCAGCAACACCGCCCATGCTGATGTCGATCAGGAAGCCCTGGGCGTGGCAGTGGGCCCGGATGGTACAATCTTCCTGGCCAATGAAGAAGATGGCTTGCGCGCCTACACTTATAACGGTAGTGCCTTCAGCAACACCGCGCAGATCAATGACGGAGGGGAGGGTTTCGCTGTAGCAGTGGGCCCGGACGGCACGATCTTCCTGGTTAATGACGATAATGGTTTGCGCGCCTACACTTATGACGGCAGTTCTTTTAACAACACCGCCCAGCTGGATGACAGCGTGGATGTCATTGACGTGGCGGTGGGACCGGATAGCACGGTTTTCCTGGCTAATGGGGATGACGGCTTGCGCGCCTATAACTATGACGGCAGTACTTTCAGCAACACCGCCCAGATTGATGAGGGAGGTAAGGCTGAGAGCGTGGTGGTGAGATCGGACGGCACGATCTTCCTCGCCAATAGAGAGGACGGTTTGCGCGCCTACAGCTATGACGGCAGCGCCTTTACCAACACTGCCCATATCGATGTCGGAGAAGAGGCCTGGAAAGTGGCGATTGGGCCGGACGGCACCGTATTCACGACTTATGGGGATGACAGTTTACGCGCCTACAGTTATGACGGTAATTCCTTCACCAACACCGCCCAGATCGATGGCGGCGGTTGGGCCAGGGGGGCAGTAGTAAGTTCCGATGGCACGATCTTTCTGGCTAATGGGGGTGACGGTTTGCGCGCCTATAACTATGACGACAGCACTTTAACCAACACTGCACACATTCGTCACGTCGGGGAAGCTTTTGGCGTAGCAGTGAGTTCCGGCGGCACGATCTTTCTGGCTAATGGGGGTGGCGGTTTGCGCGCCTATAACTATGACGGCAGCACTTTAACCAACACTGCACATGCCTCCAGTAATGGCAATAGTGTCGGTGTGGCGGTGGGTATGGATGAGACAGTTTTTCTGCTTAATCAAACATTTAGTCGCACAATACCGATGGATCATGACGGCTTGCGGGCTTATACTTATGACGGCAGCGCCTTTACCAACACCGCACATATCTATAATGTAACCGGAGACGTGGCGGTGGATTCCGCCGGTACAATCTTCCTGGCCAGTGACAGTTTGTGGGCCTACAGCTATGACGGCAGCACCTTCAGTAACACTGCCCATATTTATGACGACGGCGAGGCCGTCGGTGTAGCAGTGGACCCGGACGGCACCATCTTCCTCGCCAATGGAGAGGACGGTTTACGCGCCTACAACTATAACGGCAGCGCCTTCACCAACACTGCCCATATCAATGACGGAGGTGAGGCCTGGAAAGTCGCAGTGGGACCGGACGGCACCGTATTCACGACTTATAGGGATAGCAGTTTGCGCGCCTACAGTTACGACGGGAATTCCTTCACCAACACCGCCCAGATCGATGGCGGCGGTTGGGCCAGGGGCGTAGCAGTGAGTTCCGACGGTACGATCTTTCTGGCTAATGGGAATGACGGTCTTCGCGCCTACAGCTATAACGGCAGCGCCTTCACCAACACTGCTGCTCACATTGATGATAGCGGTGTTGCCCTTGACGTAGCGGTGGGATCCGACGGCACGGTCTTTCTGGCCAATGAAGTTAAAGGTATGATCGCATATGCTTATGCCCCAATAACCGGCATTAAAGATATTTCCGGATCGCTGCCTGCTGATTTCGCGCTCCAACAAAACTATCCCAATCCCTTCAATCCCTCCACCACCATCGAATTCACGATAGCGAAGGCCGGTTGGATAACCTTGAAAGTTTACAATGTGCTGGGCGAGGAAGTTGCGGAACTGGCCGCAGCACACTTAAGCGCCGGCAGTTACAAATACAACTGGAACGCCAGCGGGCTGGCCAGCGGGGTCTATTTTTACCGGCTAGAAACAGCAAACAGTATTAAAAGCCGCAAAATGCTCCTGCTCCAATAACTTATGGAGCGATGGCAGCATCAGCGTTGCTGGTTTAAAGATACTTGTTCAACCAAAACGGGAGAGTGCTATATGAAATTTTTCGCTACAGTATTACTCTGTCTACTTTTCAGCGCCCCACTATGGGCGGATATCATCAACATCCCCGCCGACCAACCCGATATCCAGGCAGGCATCAATGCCGCTGCGGATGGCGATACCGTTCTGGTAGCCGATGGCACTTACATAGAGAACATCAATTTCCGTGGAAAAGCCATTACTGTCGCCAGTCATTTCATTCTTGACCGCGATACCTCGCACATCTCCGCAACTATTATCGACGGCAGCCAGCCGAATAACCCGGATAGCGGATCGGTAGTGACTGCCAATTCAGGGGAAGATACTACCTCGGTGCTCAGTGGATTTACTATTACCGGCGGCACGGGCACTGTCGTCGGTAATAATAACAGGCTTGGAGGGGGAATATATATT
The DNA here is from genome assembly GCA_028284905.1 of Calditrichia bacterium. Classification (GTDB taxonomy): domain Bacteria; phylum Calditrichota; class Calditrichia; order RBG-13-44-9; family J075; genus JACKAP01. The sequence goes on along the minus strand of JANQQU010000035.1, from coordinate 1,785 downwards.
GAAAATAGTACTGCTTATATTAAGAATAATAATATAGAGTTTAACGAGATTAATCACCCGGCAGATAACTTTGGTGGGGGGATTTACGCCGGCTTTCTTCAAAATCAGGATTTGATTATTGCGCACAATCTGATTCGGAATAACAGTCTCACTTCTACCGATGTAACTGAGTTTTGTCTGGGTGGGGGGATATACATATGGGCAAATGGGGATGAAACAGTTCGAATTTCGAATAATAGAGTTATAAACAACACAATAACAGCCCCGATTGCCTATGGCGGTGGCATAGAACCCGCTAATGCCCGGGATGCCAATTTTATAATAATGAATAATATTATTAAAGGAAACTCCATCAATGCGACCCAGGTTGGTGCAGGCGGCGGTGTTGATATTTTCAATCGAATACCGGTGTTACAAAACAACCTCATTATTGGTAATTCTGCGCCTACCGGTGGCGGCATTATAGTTGAATTTAATACACCAACGACAAACCCAACAGTTATGCAAGGGAGAGGCCCCACAACATCGACAGAGAAAATTGCTCATAAAATAAGTATAACAGACCTCATCAGTTTATCAAACAACACCGTCGTTGGTAATTCAGCTGACATCCGTGGTGGTGGAATAGGCATTATCGGATCTATGATACCCAGTGCCAGGAATTTCATCGTCTGGGAAAATACGGCGCCGAGTGCGCCGCAGGTTTCCGGCTCTATTGATCTTCGGTATTCAAACATAGAAGGGGGCTATGGGAGTGCAACCAACATTGATACTGATCCACAATTTGCGGATACCACATACTATTATTTGTCGGAGAACTCACAATGTATTGATACCGGTGACCCGGATTTGGTTTATAATGATCCGGAAGATCCTGTAAACCCCGGATTTGCGCTCTGGCCAGCAAAGGGCCTGATATTTAACGATATGGGCGCCTATGGCGGTCAGGGTAGTAACCCGCTGGTAATGGACATCGAAGAGATACCAGCTTCATCTGGAAATATACCGGCAGACTTCCAGCTTTTTCAAAATTATCCGAACCCTTTTAACCCTGCTACCAACATCGAATTTACCATCGCGAAGGGCGGATGGGTAGCCTTGAAAATATACAATGTTCTGGGCCAGGCAGTGGCTGAATTGGTTGGAGAGAATTTAAGCGCCGGCAGCTATAAGTACAACTGGAACGCTAGCGGACTGCCCAGCGGGGTCTATTTTTACCGGCTCGAAACAAAAGGGTTTAGCCAGACCAAAAAACTGCTGCTGCTTCAGTAACACTGCTATTAGAAAAAGTTAAGAGATAAAGATGTAACAACTCACGCCCTGCCCCGAAACGTCGGGATCGGGGCCTTGTTGATCTTATCGCATGGGTCGATCTTCTTTCTGCCTGCCGCCTGCACAGTAAGGAGAGCACACCCGCGGGGAAAATACCGAAACGAACAAAATCCCACCTCCTAAATTTTACTTTATCAATCAATGCTGTGCGAAAGTTTGAATTTTTCTTCGAAATCAATAATATTCATAAAATCACCACAATGTTCAGAGGATATTATGCCGAAGAAAAAAGCCATTCGCCAAGCTCATGTTAACATAAATGAGTTACTTTCATTAATACCAGATACTTTATTAACTGAACTAACAGAAACCTACAAGTCAGATAAGTGGGTTTCGAAGTTGAAGACGGCCAGCATGTTCAAATTAGTGCTCTACAGTCTGCTTCGCAGTAATCGTTTCAGCCTGCGCCAAATGGCTGAGAATTACAGCACTCCTTTCTTTCGAATAATAGAC
>JANQQU010000028.1 GCA_028284905.1 Calditrichia bacterium | reverse complement strand
GCCTGGATTATTTAGAACACCAGGACAATATTGAGAGGCTGAAGTCTAATTTTAATTCATTCTTGCGAAGATAATGAAAACTTTCGCACACTATTGATTCGGAATTCGGAATTCGGAATTCGGAATTCGGAATTTAACATGTGAGCAACTCTAAACTTTGAACGCTGAACTCTGAACCCTAGTTTATTCGTATCGCAATGCTTTAATTGGATCGGATAGTGCTGCTCGCAAGGCCTGGTAGCCGACGGTTAGCAAACCGATGACAAAGGCTAATAGTCCTGCCCAGAGGAATATTGCCGGCGTTACATCTACCCGGTAGGCAAAATCGGTTAGCCACCATTCCATTCCGAAGTAAGCAAACGGCGTCGCCAGTAATAGACCCAGCCCAATAAGCAATGCAAACTCCCGGGAAATTAGTATAACGATACTGGCCAGGGATGCGCCGAGTACTTTGCGAATGCCGATTTCCTTGGTGCGGCGTTCGGCAGTGAAGGCAGCGAGCCCAAAAAGCCCCAGGCAAGCGATGAGAATGGCAAAGAGGGCAAAGGCACCGATTACCTGCCCAAAGCGCGCCTCTTCGCCATAGGCTTCCTGAATTTGCTCATCTACAAACAGCAGGTGGAAGGCACGATCCGGGAAATGGGTTTGCCAGGTTTCCGTTACCTGGGCGACGGATGCGCGATAATCGCCGCTGGAGAAGCGCACTAAAAAGTAATTGTAATATTCGCTATTTTCTGCCAATGTAATCGTGGTCGGAACAATTGGATCGCGTAACGCTGTAATATGAAAATCTTCCACAACACCGACGATCTGCCCCTTCTTTTCGTAAACCAATTCCCCACGGGATTCGCCAAATAAACGAATGCTATTCCCAATCGGTTCGGATATGCCATATACAGATAAGGCTGTCTCATTTAAAAGAAATGCATTATTAATATCCCCGGAAAACTCTTCAGTAAATCCTCTTCCCTGACGAACATCCAGTCCAACTGTTCTCATAAAATCCTGCGAGCCGTAGATGATCAATGGTGATGCCGCTTCTCTACCGGCTGTCATCCCTTCAATACTAAAACCCCATTGCGAAAAACCACCCATCCCCGGAAACCAGTTGGATGCTGCGACGCTGGAAATGCCCGGATACGTTTCCAATTCATTCTTGAAGGCATCATATCCTTTTTGTACGCCACGATCTCCCCAGGTTAAAAGCACAGCGACTTGCTCCGTATCAAAACCGAGGGATTTTCCCCGCATATATGATAGTTGACTAAAAACCACAAAAGTTGCAATGATCAAGGCAATGGAGATACTGAATTGCAGTACGACCAATCCTTTTCGGAGTTTGGCCCCACCTGCTGTATTATCAGCAGATTTATGTAATACCTGGACGATAGAGAAACGGGAAAGTGCCAGGGCCGGATAGCTGCCGGAAACCAGGCCAACTACAAACAAAATGGTAAGCAGTCCCAACCATAACCACCCTTCCGTCCAGGGCATTGCCAGCGAGCGGCCGGAAATTTCGCTAAAAAAGGGCGTTAACAACTCGGTTAACACCAGGCCAATCAGTAAGGCAAAAATCGTTACACAGAAGGATTCACTGAAGAATTGCCGGATAATCTGCCCGCGCCCGGCACCAATTGCTTTCCGCACGCCAACTTCCCGTGCTCTCCCGGCAGCGCGGGCGGTCGCCAGATTCATATAGTTCGCACAGGCGATTATCAAAACAAAGAGGCCAATCAGGGAAAAAATATAAACGAACTGAATGCTTCCCGGGCCGGGATTTCCATACAAATGGATATCAGTGACTGCCTGAAATCGTGGAATAATTGCGGAGGCATACTGCGGTTCGCGATAGTTTTTGACAAATTCAGCCAGGCGGTTTTCATTAAACGCGGCGACATCGGCATCCGGGCGCAGGCGGACGTAGGTTCGAACCGTTGGTCCCCACCAGTTGGTAAACACCGGCTGCTGATATTCCTGATTAAGGGTTTTAAAAGAAGCGACAAAGTCAAAATCGATATGGGTATTTTCCGGTGGGTCAGCCAGTACGCCGGTGATACGGATATCATAATCGTTCTCGATACGCAATAACTGCCCGACCGGGTTCTCGTCACCAAAGTATTTACGGGCGATGTTTTCAGTTATCAGGATCGAATATGGCTCATTCAGCGCCGTTTCGGGATCACCACTAATAAGCGGGAAATTAAATAATGTGAAGAATGACGGATCTGCATAAATAAAATTATCTTCCTGAACCCGCAGATTATTAGACTCCCGGCTCACCAGTCGGGCGGTTCGGAAGATGCGGGCCATTTCTGCCACTTCCGGAAAATCCTTTTTCAACGCCGGTCCCATCGGGGCCCCGCAGGAAGTCCAGGTTGAACCGCCTCCCCAGCTAACATCCTGCACTACCCGATAAAGATTTTCTGATGACGGGTGAAAGCGATCGTAAGTAATTTCCCGGGCGATGATCAGTGTAATCATGATACAGCAGGCAATGCCCAGCGCTAATCCGAAAATATTTATGAAGGAATAGATTTTATTTCGCTGCAGTGTGCGTATGGTGGTGATAAAGTAATTTTTCAGCATGACGTCTCCAGATCATAGCTTCAGCAAAATGGTACAGAAAGTAAATAAATCCATAGATAATCTTATCTGGAACTTAAAATAAACAATCCTTATGCCATTTCACGAGAAGAATGTAGCGCAATACTGGAATCATAAAAGCGAATAGAAATGCACTGCTTCGAAGTGATGATCTATTATATTTATAAACAGTTATTTAAGAAGAACGACTCAACCAATGCTTTCACAATATTTCAGGCACTAGACCTTTCGAAATATACTGGCCGGAATGTCCGTTAATGAACAGTGCTGTTATAAAAGCGTGCGATGAGTTGTAAAAAAGAACGCTCTGGAGAGTTTTCGCAAATCGGTATTATTCTTCCCGAAATTTAAAGGTTTTAATCAGGTAAATTAACGCGGGAAAAATCATCAGCACGCCGAAGATAAGCGTATAGCCAATAACAGTTAATACCTGCTCCGGCGCCTGGCTGCCATGAAAGGTAATAGGAGATGCATTGTGTAGTTGGATTGCCACTGGATACTGCGCAATTAACCAGGAAAGCAGGATTAACCCCGCCTGCGCAGCCGCAACCAGACGAATTGCCTGCCAGTGCTGGTTCAGGAGCAGATGCCAGTATAACAGCAAACCGGCAGTTGCGAAACCAATGCCGAAAAGGCTTAGTGGCTGGGCCAGAAACATCGTCAACAGGGAAATTCCTTGCCATTCACCGGCGGCAAAAACAACGGCTCCCATCAGCACGGTTATACCCAGGGAAATTGCCGATTGGCGGATAAATTTTTCCTGTAACGCCGGCGTATCACTGGACTCTCCAATCAAAAAAGTAGCGGCCAGAAAAGCACAAATTGCCACCGTCAGCAATCCAACTGAAATAGAGAACATATTTAACCAGGGCCAGAGAAACCCTTCTGGGAAACTGCCAGGGTTAAGGGTAATTCTCCCTAAAATAGTTGCACCGGCGACGGTGCCGAGAAAAAGCGGCGTCAGGAAACTGGCGGCAGCAAAGGTCCGGGCATAAATACGCTGAGAGCGATCTTTGATGGCATCATAATGGCGAAAGGCAAATGCAGTGCCCCGAAAAACAATCCCAATCAACATCAGCATAATAGGAATATGTAAATAAGTTGAGATCAGGGAATAAACTTCCGGGAAGCAATTGAACAGGATAACAATGACCAGAATCAGCCAGATATGATTCGCCTCCCAAACCGGACCTATCGCCTGGTAGGTCAGCGCTTCAACGGAATTCCGTTCTTCGCGATTGCTGAACATCTCTAAAATACCGGCGCCAAAGTCTGCCCCGGCAAATATCAGGTACAACACCAGGGAAACAGCCAGCACAAAAACGATCCACTCATACATTTTCCACCCCCGCGACTGCATTGGATTGAATTGCCGAATATCGGGCATTGAGCACCTGCACCTGGCGAACCATCAGCCAGCAAACAATAGCACCCAACATTAAGTAGAGAATCATTGTAGTAGCAAACATATAAACAATACCGGGCATGGGGGTTAATGCATCAACTGTTTGCATAACCCCATATACAATCCAGGGCTGCCTCCCTACCTCGGTAACAATCCAACCCGCTTCAACGGCGATAAATCCCAGGGGAGCGGCAAAAACCAGCAAGCGCAGAAAACCACGCTGCCATAAATATTCCCGACGTTTCCAGCGGAAGAAAAAGTACATCAAGGCAATCAGCATCAAAAATACGCCGATGCCAACCATTACCTGAAATGCGAGATGTGTGATGAGAACCGGCGGCCAGTTTTCCTCCGGGAATGCATCAAGCCCTTTTACTTCCGCCTGAAAATCGTTAAAAGCAAGAAAGCTGAGGAAATTGGGTAAATATATTCCGTAATTGACGGTCTTATTTTCAACATCAGGAATGCCGCCGACCAGGAGATCCGCACCGGATTCAGTATGAAAATGTGCCTCCATAGCAGCCAGTTTCAGTGGTTGACGAACGGCAATATCTTTCGCAGAAATGTCGCCACTGATTGGCTGCAGAAAAGCCGCGATTCCTCCGAAAAACAGGGCAATTTTCAACGCCCGCCGGTGAACCGGATGTTCGGGATTCCGCAACAGTTGCAGCGCATGAATACCGGCAACGGCAAACCCGGTGGCGACAAAGGCAGCAAGCGTCATGTGCAGCGCCTGGGTAAACCAGGCGTCGTTAAGCATTGCCGCTACCGGATCGATATTTACGGCCTGACCATTTACCCAGTCAAAACCGGTGGGGCTGTTCATCCAGGCATTTGCCGCAACGACAAGGATACCAGACATTACTCCGGAAATACCGACAACAACACCGGCGGAAAAATGCACCCAGCGATTTAATATGTTCCAGCCATAAAGAAACAAGCCGAGTGCGATCGCTTCAATAAAGAATGCCGCACCTTCCAGGGAAAAAGGCATACCGATAATTGGTCCGGCATGCTTCATAAATTCCGGCCAAAGCATTCCCAGTTCAAATGAAAGCATTGTTCCCGATACAGCACCGGTCGCAAAAAAGATGGCTACCCCTTTCGACCAGGTTTTTGTTAAATCCAGATCGATAGGGTCCCCTTTCCGTAACCAGCGCAAATGTGCAGCCGCCATAAAAAACGGCATTACCATACCAATACAAGCAAAAATAATATGAAACCCCAAAGAGAAAGCCATTTGCAATCGTGCTGCGAGAAAATCAGTCATATACCACCTTTACTTTCGGACTCAGGACTTGTTCTCTTTTTCACATATCAAATCGAATATAATCAGCGATAATTTTAATTTACAGGAAAATATCTTTCCGTTAAGTAAGCGGACAAAAATATTTTTGATAAAGAAGTGAACTAAAAAAAGATTAATAACACCGCCCAATCCGGCATTGTTGCCCATTTGCAAATTTGCAAATCTACAAATGGGCTAATGCCCCGAAGAGATATAGGCTGTCTGGTTATCACCTAAATATTTTTGTCTCATTACATACTTAATGTTCAATTAGCCTCTGCCTGATTGATTTTGAAAAATTTACTGCCCCGGTTGTTTTGATATATTCCGGTAAGCAGATATATTGCTAAAATTTGCTAAGATCAACACTGAGATCACACCCGTTCCAAAGGAGAACATACATGATGCCCCTTCCCCACTATCGCCGCTTTCGCTACTGCTTTATAATCATAGTTTCTTTAATGTTATTTGCCTGCCAGACCTCGACTCCGGAAACGACCTCAGAATGGCAGAGCCTTTTTGATGGTAAAAGTCTGAATGGCTGGACGGCTGTTGAAAACCCAGGTACCTGGTCGGTTGAAGATGGCGCATTGGTCTGCCGTGGAGAACGGTCTCATCTCTTTTACAGCGGGGATGTAATGAACCATGATTTCCGGAATTTCGAATTTGTTGCGAAAGTTAAAACATTGCCAGGTTCTAATTCCGGTATCTATTTCCATACCGAATTGCAGGAAAGCGGCTGGCCATCGAAGGGATATGAATGCCAGGTACTCAATTCGCCACCGCCGAGTGATCCCGGTGCTTACGTCGAGCGGAAACTAACCGGGAGCATCTATGCGATTAGAAATACCTGGAAAGCACCGGCAAAGGACCATGAGTGGTTTGACTATCGCATTGTGGTTATTGGAAAGACGATACAAGTCTACATCGATGAAGCACTAATTACCGAGTATACAGAGCCGGAAAATCCCTTCCGCCCTGATGACAAAAGAGACCGGCTTATTTCCTCCGGCACTTTTGCTTTACAAGGGCATGACCCCGGCAGCACGGTTTATTTTAAGGAGCTAAAAGTAAAACCATTACCTGATGATCTTCCCGCAATCGGCATTGCAAACCCGAACGATAATTTTGAACAGAAAATTATCCAGCTATCTAATGACAATTTCCCATTGATGGATTTACACGTTCATCTTAAGAACGGGCTGGAAATGGCGCCGGCGCTGGCGAATGCCCGTAAATATGGCTTTAGCTACGGCATGGCGGTAAACTGTGGACTAAAGATGGGATTTGAAACCAATGATGCGCTGGAAGAATATTTGCGGAATTATCAGCAGCCGGCGCATACCTATCTGGCAATGCAGGCTGAAGGCCGGGAATGGCTGGATCTATTCGAAGATTCGACAATCGCCAAATTCGATTATGTTTTCACTGATGCGATGACCTGGACCAATGACAATGGCAAACGGATGCGACTCTGGCTATCGGAAGAAACCGAGATCGGCGACCCGGAAAACTTCATGGATCAGCTGGTCGATAGAATTGAGCAGATACTTTCCGGAGAGCCGATCGATATTTACGTTAATGCGACCTATATCCCCGATGAGCTCAATGATCGCTACGATGCGCTCTGGACGCCGGAACGAATGGATCGGGTAATCAACGCCCTGGTAACGAATAATATTGCGATGGAAATCAATGATCGCCGAAAGATTCCCAGTGCGGCATTTATTAAACGGGCAAAAGCAGCCGGAGTAAAATTTACATTCGGAACCAATAATGGTGGCGGAGACGATTTGGGAAGAATGGAATATTGCCTGGAGATGATTGACGTCTGCGGTCTTTCCAGCGCGGATATGTGGATCCCATCAGGCCATTAACAGACCGTTAGCGTATAAAGAAAACGCAACTCTGAAAATTTCAGAGTTGCGTTTGAAGATTTTTATAAAACACCATTTTGTTCGATTACATGCCGGTACCATTTCGCGGAATCTTTCGGTATACGCGTGCCATCGCGATAGTCGACGTGATGAATGCCAAAACGCTTGGTGTATCCCAGCGCCCATTCAAAATTGTCCATAAATGACCAAAGGAAATATCCTTTTAATTTTACATTCGCCTCGATCGCCTCATGGGCAGCAGAAAGATAACTCTGCACAAATTCAATCCGGCGCTTGTCTGCCACCCGGCCATTTTGCGGCTGGTCATTGAACGCACAACCGTTTTCCATTACGTAGATATCCGGACTATTGTAACGGTCGTCGATCCATTGCAAAAGCTTGCGAAATCCCCAGGGGACGATATTCCACTTCATATCGGTTTGATGCCATTCCGGATCCGCACTTAACCAAACATCCTGATCTGCAGACATGCCTCCGTTACCAAAAGCTGAGACTTCACCATTGCTGTGTTGCCCGTTTGCTGCATACATAGTCGTATAATGATTGAGACCAAAATAATCGGCAGATCCCAGCAACATTGCCCGCTCTTCTTCGGTGAATTGGGGAAGTCTGTCGCCGAGTCGTTCGCGCATCACCTCCGGGTAATCGCCTTTGTAAACCGGGTCCGCAAACCACCCGAGAAAAAATTCCAGTGCTCTTTGTGCTGCTGCCCGGTCTTCCGGAGAATCAGTCAGTGGCTCCCGCCAGTCACAATTATTACTCAGCGCGATTTGTCCTTTTTGCCTGCTTTGGAAGCGGCTTCGATATTCATGAACAGCCAGCGCATGGGCACGCAGTAAATTATGGCCAACGATGTAAGGCTCGTCCGGAGAAACTCGTCCCGGGGCATGCACGCCTAATCCATGCCCCAAAACAGCACTACACCAGGGTTCGTTTAAAGTTAGCCAATTGCTGACCCGATCACCAAAAGCATCGAAACAGATGCTGGCATATTTGGCGAAATCTTCGGCAATTTGCGGATTCATCCATCCATCATGACAAAGCTGTAAGGACAATGGCAAATCCCAGTGGTAAAGCGTTACCCAGGGGGTTATATTATGCGCAAGCAGGGTATCGATTAATTCTGAATAAAAACGAATCCCATCCGGATTTGCTTTCCCTTTTCCATCGGGCTGTATCCGCGGCCAGGCAACGGAAAAACGATATGCCTGTAATCCCATATCGGCCATAAACTGGATATCTTCTTTAAATTTGTGAAAATGATCGCAGGCAATATCGCCATGATCATTGTTGACAACTTTTCCGGGAATATGCGTAAATGCATCCCAGATCGATTCACCTCTTCCTCCAACCTGCGAGGCGCCTTCAATTTGATAACTGGACGTCGCAGTACCCCACACAAAATCATTTGGAAATTTTTTCACATTAGCCCCAATAATGTTAAGTTTAGAAAGACGCAGATGATTCTCACGAACCATCATGTTGTTTGAGTAGTCTTTAAACAGATATTTCCCAAAATCAATACATTCCCCTGAAATTCGCCCCATGGGAAGTCCCTCTGCTCCTGGAAAGGATTTAAATGTATCGAAATTTTGGAAAACGTTTTCCAAAATACGGTTCCCGGAATAAATATGCAACAAGAATCTTAAGTCTCGAAGAGCCTATTATAACTGACTTTCTATTGGCATAAATAAAATTTATTTATAAAAAAGAGATTAATTTTCGAATCAAATTTGTTTTAAATAATAGAAATCGTTTTCTTTATAGTCAGTTTTATAAATGGTATAACAGACAGAACACCTGATTTTCGACAGGTAGTAATGAAATCTCCAGTAACAATCAAAGACATTGCCAAATTGGCAAATGTCGCTCAATCAACAGTTTCCAAAGCATTGAACAATCGACCGGGAATCAGCGCCCGCACCCGTCAGCATATTATCAGCATCGCCAAAGCGCATAATTTTGTTCCGGATGCTGCCGGGAAAGCACTAAAGAACCGCTTCACGAACAACATCGGGGTTGTTTTTTGCCGGGAAGATTACCCCTTGCGCAATCCGTTCTTTTCACGAATACTGGAAGGCATTGAATCGGAAATCGCATTCAATCATTACAACCTGGTATTGCAACTGATTCCGAATCATGAAGAAACAACGATTCCGAAAATGATTCGGGAAAGGCAGGTGGATGGCATCGTGCTTATTGGCGTCCGCAACAAAGCCTTTATCGAGCAGCTTCAACAAGCCGGCACGCCTTTTATCCTCATTGATCCCCGCGACTATTTCCCGGATTGTCCCCAAGTAGTTATCGACAATGAAAACGGCACCTTTTTGGCAACGGATTACCTGATTCGTAATGGCCACCGGAAAGTCGGTTTCATCGGCGGAGATTTAGCAGTTCCCAGCTTTGCAGAAAGATTGAATGGCTATAAAAAAGCGCTCGCATTTCATAACATTCCCTATTCCAGGCGGCTGGTAAAAACTGGTGGATTTGAGGAGGGATATACGCAAACTCAACAGTTGTTGAAGCTTTCGAAACGGCCATCGGCAATCGTGGCAGCTTATGATATTAGCGCGCTGCATGCATACCGGGCAATTAACGATGCCGGGATGCGCATTCCGGAAGATATTAGCGTTGTCGGGTTTGATGATATTGATCTGGCGAAAATGGCCATCCCGGCGTTAACCACCGTTCGGGTTTACAAGGAACAGATGGGATCCGTTGCTGTTCGCCAGCTAAGAACGCTTATTCATACTGAAACCCCAGTCTCTTTCACACCGATAATTCCGGTAAAGTTGGTCGAAAGGGATTCGGTAAAAAAATCTGAAGATTAGGAAATTCAGCTTTCACGTTTTCAACGTTGATGTTTCAAATCAACATCACTTACCTGCCCGGGGCACTGCGATGGATATAATTCGAAGGTTTCTCATGCCGGCATTTTTTCTTTGCACTACGCTTTCGCTATATGGTCAGTCATTACCAAATCTTTTTACTGGTAAAGGTGATATTGGGGCTGTTAAGATCACCGGAAACAGCATATACAATTCCGGGGAACAGACTTATACCCTTAGCGGCAGTGGTACGAATATGTGGTTCGAGAAGGATGAGTTTTTTATGACCTGGCGGAAAATTTCCGGGGATTTTACTATTCGGGCAGATGTGCACTTTACCAGCGAAGGGGTCGATCCACATCGCAAATTCGGTTTAATCGTCCGCTCCGGCCTGGCCGGCGATGACGCCTATGCGGATGTCGCTGTTCATGGAGATGGACTTACAGCATTACAATACCGGCGCAGTAAAGGGGATAGCACTCGGGAAGTTCGTTCCACAATAACGGCGCCGGACGTTCTCCAACTGAGCCGGGAAGGTGACATCTACCGAATGTCCGTTGCCCGCTTCGGAGATCTTTTTGCATCTGAGGAAATAGAATTGGATTTAGGGGATTCCGTTTATGTCGGATTATTTGTCTGTGCGCATAATCCCGATGTTTCCGAAACGGCAGTATTTCGAAACGTACGCATTGTAATCCCTCCCGGTCCGGACCATACGCCTTATCAGGATTATCTTGGCAGCAATTTGGAAATCATGGATGTCCATAGCGGGCATCGAAAAATTTTGTATCGGTCTCCGGAATCGCTTCAGGCACCCAACTGGACGCTTGATGGCAAACACCTGATCTATAATCATAACGGCCTGCTCTACAATTTCAATCTGGCAACAAATACCCCGAGCGAATTGAATACAGATTTTGCCAATCGGAATAACAACGATCATGTGCTCTCTTTCGATGGCAATATGCTGGGCATCAGCCATCATTCTGCAGACCATGATGGTGAATCGATCATTTACACGCTGCCAGCGAAAGGCGGCGTCCCTAAGCTAATTACACCGCAGGGGCCGTCCTATCTGCACGGTTGGTCTCCGGATGGCAAATATCTTACCTATACCGCCCGCCGCGATGGTGATTATGATATCTACATTATTCCTTCGGATGGCGGTGAAGAAATTCGCCTGACAAACATGAAAGGCCTCGATGACGGCTCGGAATACACTCCCGATGGTAAATACATCTACTTCAATTCGGTGCGAAGCGGTACTATGCAGATTTGGCGAATGAAGGCGGATGGCAGCAATCAGGAGCAGGTAACGGATGACGGCTTAAACAATTGGTTTCCACATATATCCCCGGATGGCCAGTGGATTGTTTTTCTCTCCTACAATCAGGATGTTGCCCCGGGAGATCATCCCTTTTATAAACATGTCTATCTTCGACTGATGCCCATATCCGGAGACTCAGCAAAGGTTATAGCATATCTCTTTGGCGGACAAGGTACGATAAACGTTCCATCCTGGTCCCCGGATAGCAAACGGATCGCATTTGTAAGTAACAGTGATCTGCCGCTGGAATAGTAAATCCGGTGGTATAATTTTTACAATCTAATCTTTGAGGAGAAGTTATGAGTGAACAGAAAGATTCATCAGGCAATAGCAAAATTTATAAAATCGGCGGCGTTTTTCTAATGCTGATTGGTGCATTTAATCTTATATCTCTCCCCTTTACCGAGCCAGCGGAGAAATTTCTTTATTACCTGGTATTGGGAATAGTTTTATTGGGCGGTGGCTTCTGGCTATTTCGTAAGGAGAGCTAAAAGCGGATGGTTAATTTCCTCAGAAAAAGATTTGAATAATTCCCAATCTTTCGATAATCTCTGAACTTCCTCTTAAGGGAAAGCAACGAGGGGAGTTTTAGCAACGGATTATCTGTGAATCCAGAATACGCCAGAATATGAAAATGCAGAGGAATTACAATATAAGTTACATGCTATGCACAGGAGAAGTAGATGGAATTTTCAACAATTGATTATGCAGTCTTTTTTGCCTATATCCTAGTGATCATTTCCCTTGGGCTGTGGGTATCCCGGGATAAGAAGGGCCATGAAAAAGATTCGAAGGATTATTTCCTTGCCAGTAAGGCGCTCCCCTGGTGGGCAATCGGGGCCTCGCTGATCGCGGCGAATATTTCCGCGGAACAGTTTATTGGCATGTCCGGTTCAGGTTTTGCAATCGGCCTTGCTATTGCTACCTACGAATGGATGGCAGCGATCACCCTGATTATCGTGGGAAAGTTTTTCCTGCCGATCTTCATTGAGAAGGAACTTTATACCATTCCGGAATTTATTGAGCAACGCTTCAGTACCAATCTGAAGACGATTCTGGCAGTATTCTGGGTGGCGCTATTCATTTTTGTCAATCTGACTTCGGTCCTCTTCCTTGGTGGCAAGGCAATTGACACTATTATTGGCACCGGCGATGGAGGTATGATTTTATATGCGATCCTCGGAATTGCTTTTATTGCTGCAGCATATTCGCTTTACGGCGGTCTTTCTGCTGTCGCCTGGACGGATGTTTTACAAGTTGCCTTGCTAATCATCGGTGGCTTGATCACCTCCATCATCGCCCTGGATCACGTTACCCCGGAAGGTGGTGTTTTTAACGGATTGGCCCACATCTACAATCAGGCCGGTGACAAATTTCAAATGATTCTCACCAAGGATAATCCGGAGTTTTATAACCTGCCCGGTATCGCCGTTTTAATCGGTGGTATGTGGGTTGCCAATCTTTATTACTGGGGATTTAATCAGTATATCATTCAGCGCACATTAGCGGCCAAATCCCTGAAAGAGGCGCAGCGCGGTATCGCTTTCGCCGCTTTTCTAAAAATGATTATTCCCTTAATCGTGGTTATTCCCGGTATCGTTGCTTATGTGATGTATGCGCAGCCGGAAGGCACCGCTGCAATCGCTGGTGTGCAGGATGCTTTTACCAAGGCAGATGGTGGCATTAATTATGACAAAGCCTATCCCTGGCTGATCAGCGTCTTTGTTCCAGTGGGTTTGAAGGGGCTAGTGTTAGCTGCATTGACCGCGGCAATCGTCTCTTCTCTCGCATCCATGCTTAATTCGACCTCCACAATTTTCACGATGGATATCTACAAGCCTTATTTTGCTCCGAAAGCATCGGAAGGGCAATTGGTAACCGTTGGCCGGATTACTGCTGCTGTCGCATTGGTTATTGCCGTATTTATCGCACCGGTAATGGAGAATTTCCCGCAAATGTTTCAGTATATTCAGGAATACACCGGTCTGGTAAGCCCCGGTATATTGGCAGTATTTCTGATGGGATTATTCTGGAAGAAAACAACCAACCAGGCTGCAATCATTGGCGTGCTCGCTTCTATTATCGTTGCCTGGCTATTAAAAGCATCGATTGTCGATCTGCCCTTCCTCGATCAAATGTTCTATACCATGATCATTACCATGGTTATTATTGTCGGCGTTACGCTGAATACCGCCGAGCATGATGATGACCCCAAGGGCATTTCCCTGACAGCCAAGATGTTCGAGACGGACAATGTATTTAATGTCAGTGCCTATGCCGTTCTCATTCTGCTGGTTGTGATTTACACACTGTTCTGGTAAAACCAAATATTGGTTAAAAACAAAAACCTGACTGAAGCGCTCTGGTGGTACGCTGTCAGTCAGGTTTTTTTGTTGAGGAGAGGTCTGTAAGAAAACATTAATGCACCAGCATTATCTTCGGAACTTGCTCCAAGTGCTCTTTGGCTAATCTTTAAGGGACACCAATCCCCAAAACCCCTAGATAGTTATTTGACGTTAATTTTCAGGAATACCTGTGTTCTGTAATTTATTCGTAGTTTTTATATTTTTGGAATGAGCTCGCTGGTAGCGTCAATATTTCAGTCGCTAATTCCCAGGGAGTTAGTTGGCAGTAGTATAAATGATACATATCCGGATATCATACAAAATTGCTAAAATTGAAAATAAATAAATTCCCGTTCAGAAAAATGGCCGGTCAAAACGATGGTTAGCCCCATTGCAAAATAGAATACCCAGCGAACAGCTGTGGAGCGTTCAGTTAATGCTTTCCGCATACTTCCCTTACATTCCTCAACCCAATCGCCATAGAAAAGAAAACATGTGGCTAAGATGGCAATGAGCATATCAAGTTCGGTAAACCCGATAATTAAATCGGTATTTGGTCTGAAAATTAAAGCGTTTTTCAGGAGGGTGATGGTCACATCCAGCGACGGTGCGCGGAAAATAAAAAGTGACACCATGAATAAATGAAAGGTGCCAAACAATTTTACGCCATCCCGCAGAATGGCAAGTTTTGGATGTGTCCGATCAATCAATTGTTGCCAGAGTTTATTGCGAAAAGTCATCGTTAGCGCGCCAATGGACAAATACATACCATGCAAAAATCCAAAGATAACAAACGTCCAGGCCGCACCATGCCATAAACCGCTAACCAGAAAGACAATGAAAAGATTGGAAATCCAACGCTTCTTACTTACCCGGTTCCCTCCCAAAGGAATATACAGATAATCTTTGAACCAGGTCGTCAGCGAAATGTGCCAGCGCTGCCAGAACTCCGCCATGGACTTGCCGAAAAAAGGCTGTCGGAAATTTCGCATTAAATCGTATCCCATTACTCTTGCTGCACCAATACCAATATCAGAATAAGCAGAAAAATCACAATAAACCTGTATTGTAAACATATAGGCAGCGATAATTACCGGCCAGCCGAATGTTATATCCGGATGACTGTATACTTCGCTGACATAAACATCGAGGCGGTCTGCAATAACCAGCTTTTTAAAAAAGCCCCAGGCCATTTGTTTCAGGCCATCGACGACCCGATCGTAATCAAAATCATAATTTTTCCGGTACTGCGGCAGCATTCGGGTAGAACGTTCGATCGGCCCGGCGACCAATTGCGGGAAGAAACTGACATAAAGGGCAAATTTCCCTATATGCTTCTCCGGATGTTGAATACCGCGGTAGACATCTATGGTATATGCCAGAGTTTGGAAAGTGTAAAAAGAAATACCTACCGGCAATAAAAGATCCAGAGCAGGCACATCGTAGAACAAATTGAATTCCTGAAAAACAAAACGGAGGGAATCATTAAAGAAATTAAAGTACTTAAAGAAAAGCAACAGCCCGAGATTCGCTCCCAAGCTTAAAACCAGAAAGGGGCGCCGTTTCTTTCTGCTGTCTTTTTTCCCCATTTGCAACGCTGCCCAATAATCTACAATGGTGCTGAATATTATCAGCAGCAGATATGAAACTTCCCAGCAAGCATAAAAATAATAGCTGGCCGCCAGCAGAAATCCCCAACGATAGCGATAAGGCAGGCTAAAATATAATCCAATAACGATTGGGAAAAAGATTAGAAAATGAAGGGAATTAAAGAGCATATCGGTTTTTCAGTGAATATTTAATTTCAAAAGATTGTTTAACTCGACAAGTGAACAGGAAAAATGTATAATAACAGCCGAAAGAATTCGGGATATTTCTCTATTTCTAATCCCGGTTTAGAATTTTCAATACTTCTTTTGCCAATTCCCGGGTAGCTAATTCAGCAGCCGGATAGGAAAGATGATTACCATCAGCCCGGTTGCGGACATCATAAAATTCCGGATATTTTTCAGGCGACATAAAGTCAATAATATCAACACTTAATTTTCGTTGCTGAAGCTCCTTCACTAATCCACTTACTTTTCCGTTCGCGACCGAGGATACGATCAAAATGACCCGGATGCCTTTGCTATTACACTGCCGGATCATCTCTTCATAGATATCGGCAATGGATTTATCAACTGGTGTTATTGCTGCTTGTTCTCGTTGCAAATCCAGCTCTTTTATCTGCTGTAAGTATGCTTTCTGACTAGCCGGTTGAGTAAAATACTTCTGCAGTTTTTTATACCGCGGAACGGAGTCAGGATTAACTTCATAGTATTTAAACCCTCTCACCATATAACCGTTTTCAATCCTGAAATTATTTTTTCGACTTCTTTGATTTGCCAGGGAAACATAAACATAATTATCAATGGCTCCATAGCCGGAGAAGCGAGTAATCATGCTACTCAATATCGTTTTAACAGCTTCCCAACGATCTGCTGTTGATTCAAAATGTAAATTCAACAATCGCGCGCGCTGAAGCGCTCGCTTTACATCTGTCATCTCAATCTCCCGGACGGTCTCAGTTTCTTTAAGCGCTTCGACGTCCACCGTTCTAAGGCCATTAACCTCGAGAAGCAAAAACTTTAAGCGAGGTAAATCGAGGGAAAGTATTTTTTCTAAAACATATTGGTTTTCCGGCGTTACCATGGCTGAGATACCAAAATTAAATGACGTGGATGATTTCCCCTCCGCACTTAACAAGCTATCATAGAGCAGGGGATCATAATGCATTTCTATTGTGCTCGGCCCAAAAAAAAGAGTGTTAATGTGTTGCTTTTCCAAAGACAACATCGAAAATTTTCGACTAATGACCTTGTCCGGATAGGGAAATACAAATGCCCGGAAAAAAAACAAGAGTAGAATTAAACCGGTAAGATATAGCGATAATTTTAAGGCAAATTTTTGCATAGGTGTTTTTTGGGAATAATTAGTTTCGGGAGAATAATAACTTTCGAAATCGTCGGCGACTCATTTCCAGCCCCTTCAGCGGCATTTGCCAGACGCTCTTAAGCCCCCAATACTCCCGGATATATTTTATGAAACCAAGGCTTTTTACAATTAAATTCTGCCCGACAGATCGACGAAGATGGTCGAACCACATGACAGGCAAATAACCAAACAATTTTTGATGATAATTCTCATTACGGTAGCGAAACTCGAATTTTTCAGTACCAGAAGCAGGCATGCTATCAAGCTGATCAAGCGCTTCCGCAGGAACAGGCACATTGAATGTGCCGGAAAGATACCGCAGGGTTTCTCTTAAGGGATAAGCCAGACGAAATTCCGCTGCAACAGCCAGCAATTGTTTCCAACTCAGCTCATTGTCAGCCACCTGCAACACCGCCATGGCATCTGCCACCCAGCGTATCGGGGGAATAGCATCCCATTTCGCACCATGGACGCAGACATGCAACAACTGATGGGCCGGGTTTAAAATCCATACCGGCACTCCCCGAATTTCTTTTCGGATAGCGTTTTGCCAAAAAAGATCATTCGCTGAAGGTGTGCAGCATTCATGCATAATATGCCAATGGAGATCAAGATGTTGCCCCTTTGCATTTCGGAATGCACTGGCGTGAACCACAGACATTTTTTGCAGGGGATTTTCATCTTCAGCCTCCCATCCCTGTTCATTCAAAATCTGAAGGGCTTCCGGAACCTGATTTGCTTTTACCACCAAATCATAGTCATTCATCGAACGAACGCCAAAATCCTGATAGTAGAATAAAGTTAATGCCATCCCTTTTAGTAGCAACGCTTCGATACCGGCGCTCTGGAAAGCTTTCAACAAATTTGCCAGTTGATACACCGCGTATTGATTTTTCATCCAGGTGCGATCATACAATTGCTTAAATTCTGTCATTAAGGCATGTTGAACACCTTGCCGTGATAGGTTCTTATAAAGCAAAGGCAGCAGGCGAGCACTACCCTCATCCAGAGATTTTAAGTCTGCATTTTCCTGCCAGTTTTCCCAGGCTTGAATGGCTGTTTCTCCACGAAACAATGCAGCTTTTAAAAGCTGTTCCTGAGCTGACGTCGCTCGCCAAACCATGTTCCGGGGCATATCATTTCCTGTAAGTTATTTTAGAATGAAGCGATGATTTTGTGATCTTCCGGCGAAACTCTGGCCATCTAAAATGTATTTTTGAGCGAGGCATTTCTATGTGGACGAATTGCGTCTGCATAGCCACAGTCAAAAATAATTAACCAATTTCCGCTGACTGCAGTACTGTTTACATCACAATTCCGATTGTAAGAAAGATTTTCATGACAATACTTTTACCGCTCGCGGTTTTTTATCTGCTTTTCCGCGGTTTCTCTCACTCCTCCCTATCTCCCCAAATTGCAAGCCGGCGGGAAGTCTTTTTACAGGCGGCGGTCGCATGGGGTGTTTTGGTAGTAATTTCTACTGAGACGCTCAGTTTGTTTCGGATTTTTAATGACACTTTTCTGCAAATTTTTTGGAGTGCAGCTTTTTTGGGTGCCTTGGTATTTTGGCTAAGGAAGGTCAGCGGACAGAATCCGGTGATGAGGAATAAAATTCCATTTACTGTTTTTGAGAAGTTCGTTCTTGCATTTTTGTCAGGCATCGTTATGATAAGTGGCCTGATTGCCTGGATTGCCGCACCTAACACCTGGGATTCCATGACTTACCACCTTCCCAGGGTGATGCATTGGCTTCAAAATCATTCCGTGGCCAATTATCCTACCCATAATACCCGGCAATTGTTTCTCGGTCCCTGGGCAGAATTTGCCATTTCCCATTTTCAATTACTAAGTAACAGTGATCGCTTCGCTAATCTGGTTCAATGGTTTAGTATGGTCGGTTCGGCCCTTGGTGTGTCACTAATTGCCCGCCTGCTTGGCGTAGGCTATCGCGGGCAAATTTATGCTGCCGCCTTTTCTTTAACTATTCCGATGGGCATTCTGCAATCGACCAGTACACAAAACGACTTTGTTACTGCATTCTGGTTAGTTTGTCTGACTTATTTCATCATCCTCGCCCTGAAGACAGAACTGACTAAAAAAGGATTGATTTTTATAGCCGCCTCCAGCGGATTGGCCCTGTTAACCAAAGGAACCGCTTACCTGGCTGTCGCACCATTGTTGCTCTGGTTGTTTATCGCCGAATATCGAAGGCAGAAATGGCAAGTTCGACGCCCTTTACTTTTCGGCATTTTGATTGTGCTCTCTCTAAATAGCGGTGCATATCTTCGCAATATAGATTATAATGGCTTCCCCCTGGGAAAAATTCAGCGCTATCCGAATCGGGATTACGGCCCCCGGTTATTAGTGTCCAATGTTCTCCGAAATCTTGCCCTTCATGGTGCTACGCCTTTTCCAACGATAAACAAGCTGCAGGAAAATGCTGTTCTACAAATCCATGAGTGGATGGGAATTTCCGTCAATCATCCGGCGATTACCTATGATAATACTCATTTTGCGATTCCCAGCGTTTTGCCCTACGAAAGCAGTTATTGGGCAGAAGATCTTTGGCTGTCCCTACGGCATGAAGACCATGCTGGTAACTTCCTGCATTTACTGTCAATTTTGGGAATCTCCCTGGTAATAATTCGCCGGCGCCATTCCGCTCCCCTGCTTTTTCAATTTTGGTTAATCATCGTTTGTCAGTTCCTCTTTTTCTGCTTGATGTTCCGCTGGCAACCCTGGCATCCACGGCTTCATCTACCGATGTTTGTTCTATTTTCTCCCCTTGCCGGGGTCGTTTTGGGACAACTGCGCCGGAAAGGCCTCGCTAATGTGTCTGTACTGTTTCTGCTCTTCGCTTCCCTGCCCTGGGTATTCAGTAATACCATTCGTCCACTTTCAGGGAAATATAGCATTTTGACGACACCGCGCATCGAGCAATATTTATGCAATATGCCGGACCTGCGGCCACATTACGAAGCGGCTTCAGAATTCATTAAAAACAATCAATTTAAAGAGATTGGCCTTTATATGATTGGCAATGCTGGTGAGTATCCGCTATGGAAATATTTGGAGGAAAGTATTGGGGAGGAGTTTCGCTTGCGGCATGTGGCGGTAAAGAATGATTCACAGAAAAAGTCCCTGCAGGCACCACACAGGGACTTTCTTCCGGAAGTGATTGTCTCCCTGTATCGCCGGGAAACAGAATTGGAAATTAAGGGGAAAAGGGTTGAGCTGTTTTGGTCGTCAGGGCCGGTAAAGCTCCTCGGTCCTGCGGGTGATTAATTGCAGTGAATCATACAGGATCATATAAAAGAACGGAATGGCAATCAGCCAGACCAGCTGATTGGGCAATAAGCCCTTCAGCAATTCGTAGCGGAAGAGCGGAAAGAGGTAGAATAAAACCCCGAGCCCGACAGTAATGCGCAACCGCTGCGCTAAATAGCCTTTCAACGTTGCCATCCAGATCATTAAATAAAACAAGCATACCGCGTCGTAAATTCGATGATACCAGCCGAACAGCACAAATACACTGGCGACGCCCAGCCAGGCAAGCTCATCATAATAATCACGTATTTTCCAACGCAGATACCCAAGATAGGTGGTTACGGAAAGGAAAATAAACAACGCCAGGAATTGCAACAGGGTTACCAAATCAATATGTTTGGCAATCCAGCGGTTTACCGACCAGATATCAAACCAAAAATGCCTGTCGGCCAATCGACCACTCAGGGTAATCACCTGGGAAATAATCTCAAAGGGTGAAGCGTCAATTAAGTAAGCCACCCAACTATGCCCGGCAAGATGAATCAGGCCGCAGATGATTATTGGTCGCCACGAACGGTTGAGTAAAAAATGAACGAAAATAAATGGCAGGACCAGGTGATATTTCATCAGGCTGAGTGCCAGACAGATACCGCTCAGCCAAATCCGTTTATCGCGATTGAAATGGATTGCCAGCGCTAAAAAAGCCAGTGCCACAATGGAATTTTGTCCATTGGCAATCATGGCCCGAAAAGGACCACTGCTGACAAGAATCAAAGCGAGGAGGATATAATGACGCAGAGAAATTTTCACCTTAACGCCCTGGTAAACCGCCCAAAAGAAAACAAAGGTGGCAAAAAGATTGGCAACCAACCAGACCTTAACCGCCAGGTTGTGGGACATGTAACCAAATGGGAAAAGGAATATTTGGCTGGAAGGTAAATAATGGGCGACAAATTCCCCCATCTTGCCGGACATCAGTGCAAGGATACTTTCAGACGGCGCCTCCCGAATCGCCATGTCAAATATATTTTCTCCCTGCAACATTGCTTTCAGGGGAATCCAGATGATTGATGTAAAATCCTGAGAAGTAGAAAGTGCTGCGATTGCACTCACAATGGTCGAAACTCCGGCGAAAATTCCCAGCAAGTAATACCCGGCGGGTAAATCCCGTAATTCTTTTAGTGATATCATCATGAATCCTTTCTGTTAGATTTCATTCCGAATACTCGTTTTAAAAAGGATACTGCGATAATTCGACGGGAAACATTTGTTGCTTTATTGATATGCGGAAATGGCACCTCAGGGATTTCTTTATCTAAAAACGGGCATAGCTTTTCCCAGCCATCTCCAGCGGTAATTCGCAAAATCAATAGATCATCCGGACGTTCCTTAAAGTATTGAAGCACTGTTTTATTGTGAGTTTCAAAGCGTTTGGTATATGTTGATTCATTTCCTAATGGCGAACCGGCACCGTAGATCCATTCGCGCATTGGGGTACTCTCTGCACCAAAAAAATGCACGGCGCTGGCCAGCCATTCATCGGTGGGACGCAGCGTCAGGATAAACTTACTACCAGGATATTGCTCATCCATCTCCTTATAAAAGAGCGGCCAGGGATTATCCTGGAAGGCATCATATTGCGGCACTAATTCGTTCACCATTTTCCGGGCATTTTCGGCTATTTCCGGATCATTGAAGCCATTCGGTCCGGTTACCCGGTAGCCTAAGATCGTCAGGGCTTTTTCCAGCGACATAGTTCCGGTTTTATGAAAGCCGATGCAGAATATTTTCGGAGATGGGTTTTTGGACATGTGAAGGGAGTTTGAAAATGGGCAAATGGGCAAATGGGCAAATATACAAATGAGCAGGCGATAAAATTGCTCATCTGCTCATTTGCTCATTTATAACCAAATTCCCGGCGTAAGGGCGCGTATTTTTCTATCGCTTCCCGAATTGCTGGAATATGCTGGTAACGTTCTTCATCATTTTTTGATGACAATGCTGTCAGCTCAGTTTTTTGGCGGGTGATTTTTGTCAGGAATTTTTCCGGCCTTTCTACCAGATCTTCATAGCGCAACAAAATTTCTGGCGGGTAATTCAGTAAAATAGCAGCCAGGCGATTCCAAAGTTCGGCCTGTTGCTCATATTTATTGCTACCATGGTAGTGCCAGCCCACATATCGCCCTTTGGTAGGATGCGCTTCCGGGACATACGTTGTCGGCAAATTCCAGGAAGCAATGGTATAAAGCGGATTGCGCACTAATGCGGCAATCCGAAATCCCTCCATCAGCAAATTTTCCAAAGCAAACAGGTAAGGCACATTCACTTTGCTGGCAACCAGGCAATGAGCATCAAATACGCCGGCAACTTTGCGTTTCCCTGTCTGCAAGCCTGCAGTCATTGTATCTGTCGCCACAGTATCACCCAGCCATTTATTTGGTACTGCTCTGCCCCGAGCAAGCCGTTTGCGTAAGCGTATTAAGTCCCGTTTTAAAGTCTTGACATTATAATAGATTTCATTCGCACAATAACAGTTCGGTACAGTGCATATCAGCGAAGCAAGCAATGATGTGCCGCTTCGGGGAATGCCGGTGATTATCCAGGTATTATCATCCATGTGAAACTTTAAATCCGGGCATTTTGGGAACGGAATCGCTAATAAATTTGAATGGCCGGTAAAAATAGTAAAAGGGGGTTGCCCAACGCTTTTCGATATCGTAACTCCAGCGGAGGCATTCCATTGATGGGAACATCAGCCACTGGATCAGTTGTTTACGTAATACTTCATCACTGGTATGGTAGAGTAAATTTCGCACAGTACCGTTTCTCCCCATGCGTAGACAGGTAAATGCTGCTTCCAACTCCGCTCGGCCGGCACAAGCTGCAGTAAATCCAACCTGTTTTAATACTTTTTCCGGTATTGGTGCTGCAAATTCCTCTTTGAGATAATTGAGAAATATACTAAATGGAATACACATCTTGCTTTGCAGTATTATACTCAGAAACAAATCCCAATCGATCTGATGTTTATCTATAAGCATATGAGCATCGCAGACCCACCGTAGGGTCTCCCGGCTTCTCGAACAAGCAGCATGACCGATCACATGGAAGAGGTTATCTGTTGGTGTAAAAACTGGTAATTCAACACCGAGGATATTCTCAGTTTGTCTTCTTTCCAATAAATCATGCATTGGTGGCTGATAGAAATGAACCGGGAATAGGTCACTATGAATCTCTACCGGCAGATTAGAAGGATGGCATACAGTAACATCATAATTACTGATTGGCCTTGCTCCTTCCGGCCGTTCGAACCCGGCTTTTTTCAAAGCCCTCTCTGCTGCAACCAGATGGGAGCGGGCGACGAGTATATCCACATCATGGCAGTGCCGTAGCGACCAATCACTATAAACAGTTTCCGCCAGAAGGGTGCCTTTTAAGAGCGTATACGGAAAATTGCTATTTTTTAAAGAGTGCAGAGTTTTCCGAAAGACATCCAAAAAGGTTTTGCTTCTAAGTTCTTCCCGAACCCGGGCAGTACGGAGCACCGTCTGGAATTTCTTATCCAATTTCAGGTTATGTGCCAGTAAATTTTTGTATAATAGCGGCAGCAGCCTTTTTAGTCCCTGTTTTTCATGTTTGAAAAACTCTATCGGCAAGTTCGAATTTCCCTGAAATTTCTCCCAGGCGACCGTTAAGGCTTCTCCATTCAACAGGCAGGACTGTAAAAGCAAAGTTTCAGTATTGGAAGGCAGTAAAAGAGAAAACAAAGCAAATGTAGGGTTATCTTTTTTAGAGAATTGCATATGTTAGACCTGAAGTGAACCTTTTAATTAATTAGGAGAATACCAACCAACGGACTTTACCGAAAAGATCTTTTAGCTGCTGCAAAATACCATGGGATGGATTAAAAATTCTCATGCCAAACCCGGAAAATATTCTTCCGAATAATTGCCGTTTAGTATTGCGAATACTAAATAAGTGAGATTGCTTTCTGGCCATTTCCCAATTAATAGAAAAACTGGAAAAGGTATCTGTTTCATTAACCGGCTCCCTCCCGGATTTATTTTCGATCAATCGCCAAATTTGATCATTTCCGAAATGGTTAGACATTAATACCGGCCCGACCTCGCTGCTCAAATCATGGAACCTGTTGTCCATTATCTTTTCTGATACTGGTTTTTCTATATTCAAGAATTTTTTCCGGTATTGCGCGATGTGTTCATTGCTCTGCGCGCTTGCAGTATTAAAGTAATGTTCCGCATACGGATGGCGCATTCCCAAAATGCTAAAATTATATTGGGGATATTTACAATACATGGAAAAACCACAGGATGCAACAGAGCTGCCGCGGTGCCAATCGGATTTCCAACCGAGCGGGTATTCGCTGGACGTGATTAGATCCCACTGAACAATCTGCTTACAACCGAGGATTTTATAATCTGTGGATTGTTCCAGCGCTGCTTCGCTCAATAAATGCCCCTGTAATTTTTCTACAAAATCGAGTGGAATTGCATCGTCATCATCATGAAGGGTGGTAACCACTGCATCTGTATTATCCTCGATATATGGCGCCAGCCAGTCCAGGCATTCCAACTGATCTCCGACTGTATAGGTATAAAGAAAAGCGCTATCTTTGGCTTGAATTATCCGCTGTAATTTAGCTCTGTAGTGGCTGGGTAATTCCCGGTCGACAATGATTAGCCAGCGAAAGTTATGATTTGTTTGATTGAGAATCGCCGGCGCAGCAATCATTTCCAGTAACTTCAGTCGGAATTCGAGGTTTTCCGGGCGGAGCGGATCGGATCGATCATTAAATGTTGGACCGTTAATATGGCTAAAAGTATCCCAGGCACGGTAACAAAATCGGGTGATAATGAAATGGGCGATCTTCATGAAGTTGCAGCGATCTTTGCAATCATAGCACTCAGTCTACTTTTTTCCGGCGACGATCCAGGGACTGCTTCACAATTTTCAGGAACTCTTCCCGGCTGTCTTCTTTACGTCTGCGAGTGAGATTGCTTTCGTGCATGCGATGATAGGTGAGCACATCCGGCAGCAGCTCCATGGTCAATCCGGATTCGTTTGCCCGCATAAACCAATCGGTAGCATCTCCAAACCAGAATTGGGTATCGAAAATACCAATTTCATCGAAAACGCTTCGCCGGGCAAGCAGGGTCGTCGTTGCGTATCCGGGAATTCCTTTTGCCCGAGGATGATCGGCATACTGTGCTTTTTCCCCGGCAAGCGACTCCGGCCAAAACAGTTTGGCGTGCGTCACCGAGATATCCAGATCCGGATTTTCCCGGAAACGATTCATTTGGCGGGTCAATTTTTCTTCATGCCAAAGATCATCGCCATCTAAAAATGCAACAAATTCTCCCTTTGCCCGGGAAAGGCCAAAATTACGCGTCGCTGCCGGCCCTTTTGTTTCCTGACGATGGAATTGAATCGCATCGCCAAACGCTTCTGCCACAGACTTTGTGTCATCGCTGGAACCGTCATCCGCAACAATAATTTCGATAGGCCGATACGTTTGGGCGAGAATACTTTTAAGGGTAGCTGCTAAATATTTTCCGCTATTAAACGTCGGGATAATACAACTGATAAGCGGTTGTTCCATAAAATCACCTGTTCATTTTTCGTTATTCTTTCTTCTATGCCGAAGGCATTTCACAAATTAGCCAGACACCGCCAACGGCGACGTCAGGCGAATAAACATTATTCACACCCTAGGCATTCCCAATCCGTGCAATTATTTCCGGCACCGTTTGGGAATAATCGACAAAGTAATTGCAAGCAACATGCGGCCATTCACTCGCAAAATCTCTCCGGACATTTTCTTCCCGATAAATACAATTTACCAGCTCGATCAGCCGATGGCGATGGACTTGCATTTTAGTTAAAGTACGCCTGCGAATCTCTACCGGCGATATCCTGCATTTAGCCATCTCCACTACCCCTGCCGCAACTGCTTCCGGGTGGTCTTCCACAATTCGCACGTAGTCATCGTCGAAAAAGACATCGCGCCCTCCCCGGCTCTTTGTCGAGACAATCGGCAGCCCTGCCAGCAAATATTGAATACTGCCATACATCGCCCCCTCTTCCGCGGACAAGCATAATCCCACTTTACACTGATTGATTGCCCGGTTTACTTCAGATGGCTTTAATTTGTAAAACTCATCAGTAAACGGATTATTGAACCAGTGGGCGTTTTTCAGGCAGGCTTTTGTCTCCCGGGCATAATTGGGGTCAATTTTGCCATCATGAATGTTGGTTATCAATGCCAGTTGTGATACTTTTCCGGCAAGGCAATGGCGTTTAAATGGCGACATGCGGGCATCGTATACAGCATTATATATTTTCTCTGCCTCCGGCAACGGATGATAAATGCTTTCATCCGAGAAACAGTTCTGATTGCAATAAATTGCTTCGATACCGCTTTCAGAAAACACTTTCTGTTGATTTTCTGTTGCACAAAGTACAATAAAGCGATGCAGAGGAAATTGCCGGGTATGACGCTGAAAACCTTTCTTTACCCAGGCGACTTGTTCAGGACGTTCCTTGAACCAGGAACAGGTGTAAAGAAAATAAGCGCGCCGCTTTTTTAAATATCTGAATAATCGCCGTACCGCCGGCACTTTATCCCGCATTCCCCAATCCATCAGATGAAAGATTGGAGGATTCGCCGAGAGCATTAGCAATGGCCCGGAAAGCTTTCGGTTAAATTGGCCGCTTTGTCCCCGGCCAGCCGGTAATAATGTTGTCGGCTTGAGTAATGTTTTTAATTTTTGAAGCGGCATGCTAAGGCCTTCCGCCCGATATACCGGCTATTCGGAAATTATTCAAAAGAATTTTTCTCCTGCTTATGCCGGTCTACCAATTTTTTTAGATGACGCATTAAATTGTCGCGGGTCTCGTTTGCACATCGCTTCGTTAAATTATTCTTATGCAGGCGACGATATAAGAGTACATCGGAAAGCATCTCCTTAACGATGCCGGCATCTTTGGCTCTTAAAAACCAATCCAAATCCTCACCGGTCCGCAGCGTTTCATCGAACAGGCCTGTTTTCTCGAACGCTTCTCTTTTAGCCAGCAGCGTTGGACATACATTCCCGGGAAATGGCCGGAAATGACGGGACGCTAATTCATGTTCTGTGTTTCCCTTCAGCTCGTCACTTTGAAAATTTTGGATGTGGGATACACATACTTCCAGATCAGGATTTGCCTGAAAAGCTTCCATTTGCCGGGATAATTTTTCCGGATGCCAATAGTCATCCGCATCAAGGAAAGCGATAAAGCGCCCTTTCGCCAGTTTAATTCCCCTGTTACGGGCGGCGGCTGGGCCGGCATTTTGCTGCCGAAAATATTTTAACCAACTGGCAAAAGCAGCAATGATTTCGCAAGTATCATCCGTTGAGCCATCATCAACAACGATCACCTCCAGCGGAGAATAAGTCTGGGCAAAAACGCTTTCCAATGCTTCTGCCAGGTATTTTTCGCAGTTGAAGACCGGAATAATGCAACTGATCAGTGCTGGTGGAAAGGTCTCATTTTGCAGAATGTTCTTTTTCATTTTATTACGACTAACCAACTTTATTTCGCTTTTCCTGCTGAGGATATAATTCAGATAATATATTTTCTACAGCACCGGGAATATCTTCCGGATGACGGCCCAGATTCAGCCAAAAAGTTGGGGTGCTTTTAATTACATCCGCTAAAATATCCATACCATTCCCTTTCGTTCGCGAAGGAATACGTAAACAGCTGTAGGCAAACCTTAACAAGGCTTTTCCCTTACTTATCGGCTCAAAGGAAATCTCCTCTGCGTTCGTCACCCGGGGAAAGAGGATTAATTTTACCGGTGCTGAGAGGGTTGTTTTGCCGGAATAGGCATCCGAAAAAAAGATCAATTTTTTCGCATCGAGCGGGGAAATATCCGGCTGTGCATATTTGGCCATTTGGGGAAATCGCCGCAGATGCTCTGGCGTTAGTCGAACAGAATGAAACAGGCTATGACCGATAAAACTCTCCGTTTTTGTCCGGGATAGCCCGACAAAATCTTCCCCAAGAAAAGAAAAGCCGTTCTGGGCGCAAACCAGGCTGGATGTAGTCTTTCCGGCGCGGCTCGGTCCGGCAAATAAAACCGCCCCTGCGTCCTTTGCGACCATACCACCATGCAATACCTGAATGCCCCGATCACCATACCACATCGCCAGCAGCTGGTTATGCGGTTTAGACTGTTGATGGATTGGCATCTGCCGGGCAGATTGATGCCAGGCGACGAATGCTTTTTCGACACGATCCAGGAGAGCCACAGTCTGCGCTTCCCGGAACATCGCATACCTTCCGTCCGCTGAACCACAAAGTATGCCATCTTCGTATTCGAATGCCCAGCCTTCATTAAGCGTTCTTGCTTGTTCGGGCAGGGAAACGCCGGTAGCCTCTTCGTCCCATTGTCTGATGATCAGACCAGAAGGTGATTGATCATGGATTGATTTTTCAAGATAGGAAAAAGCCCGTTGCATACGTTCACTGAGCGATTCGGCAACATTATACATCCTCACCGGATGTCCGGCAAATATATAATCAGTTACAATTGCCGGGCCGTCGACAGATGCTTCCGCCCGGTAGTATGCCTGATTCATTGCATTGAAAAGGGCTTGATAGGAGGACACTATTTTCCCTCTTCGGTTTTATTATCCGCACCTTCCCAGGGAACTTCAGTCAACCCGGGCATCGGTGGATCCAGGGCAAGGAGGTCTCCCATATCTTCATATGTATAAAGCTTCGGTTCGGTGTATTCACTTTTCTCGGCTGGTGCTGCCGGTGCTGCCACAGCAGCTGATTCGGCATTTGAGGCGACGATCAATTTTTCTTTTTGTAATTCATCCAGTAATTTTTTCACATCGGTTGCCGCCCGCTCCTCAGCAACTTCATAGTGAGCAGTCACCGCCGCGATGGTTTCCTCCACGCTATGCTGTGATGAGAGCAAAGACCAGACAAATCCACCAACAAGATCCATACTGTAGTATTTCCCTGAAGAAAGATCGATCAATATCGCTTCACCATCCATCACCTTCGCAGCAACCTCTGCTTCATTTACCATAAAACGACTCATTCCTGTCATGATTAAAACTCCTTAGTATTGTTGTTAATTCATAATGTAGAAGACATTTCTCCGCACTATTTGCCCATTTGCCCATTTGCAAAAATTATAAATGGGCAAATGGGCAACCACGCCTAATTGCACATTGTTATTGATATTATCAGCGCTTATTATCCCGCTGCCGATCAACCAATTCTTTTACCCTTTTCAGTAAACTTTCCCGGGAATCATCTGCATAAATGCGGGTAAGGTTATGCAAATGCAAGCGCCGATGCACCAACACGTCGGTAAGCATTTCCCGTTCGATGC
The DNA here is from genome assembly GCA_028284905.1 of Calditrichia bacterium. Classification (GTDB taxonomy): domain Bacteria; phylum Calditrichota; class Calditrichia; order RBG-13-44-9; family J075; genus JACKAP01. Next base: position 113,710 of record JANQQU010000028.1, on the reverse strand, counting down.
CGGTATCTTTTGCCCGCAGGAACCAATCACCATCATCATTGGTGAGCAGAGCCGGATCCAACCAGCCAACTTTATCGAAAGCAACGCGCCGGATCATCATCGATTGCAAAATATTTCCCGGCCAGGGCTGCAATAAACGGGGATGGCGAGATCCCCTTTCATCCTCGGTAAGCTCCGGGCTCCAGAAATTTTTAGCATATGATTGGCACATACTCAGGCTGGGAACTTCCCGAAATCTTGTTAACTGAATTTCCGTTTTTTCCGGATGCCAGAGATCATCAGCATCGAGAAAAGTCAGAAATTCGCCCCGGGAGGCGCGGATGGCTGAATTTCTCGCCGATGGCGGGCCAAGATTCTTTTCCAGCCGAATAACGGTAATTCTTTCCCGGTATTTTTCCAGAACAGCAGCTGTGCCATCCTGCGAACAATCGTCTGCAACGATGATCTCTTCCGGAACGATCGTCTGGGCGAAAATACTTTCCAATGCTTCGGCCAGATATTTTTCGCCATTATAAACCGGCATAATGCAGGAAATCAAAGGTTTTCCCATTAATCAACCTCCGCTGATCTGAGCAAGCGTTGATAGAGCTGCTCGTATTCATCAATGTGTTTGTCCCAGTTAAACATCTCCTTAGCACGCTCCCGGCCAGCAATACCCATCTTTGCGGATTGTTCCGGTGAATCGGCCAAATGCAACACCGCTTTTGCCAATTCAGTAGGGTTTTCTTTTGCGACAATGAGGCCGGTTTGACCATTTGCAACCACTTCCGGTAATCCACCAACCTCGGTGGCCACGACTGGCCTGGCCATTTGCGATGCCTGTAATGCCACCAAGCCGAAAGCTTCCCGCCAACGGGAAGGCACGACAACCAGCGATGCACCATTGATCAATTCATACACTTTCTCCGGCGTCACCCATCCGGTAAAATTCACTGCAGACTGTACCCCCAGGGTTTCTACCTGTTTTTCCAGTTGTGCTTTTTCCGGCCCATCCCCGGCGATGGTCAGACGGGCATCCGGTCGTTTTGCGAGAATTTCAGGCATCGCTGCCAGAGCGACATCGAACCCTTTTTCCGGCACCACTCTTCCGATAGCTAATAAGTGCAACGGTTGATAAGAAACAGGATCGGGGGAAATTTTTGGCTGCTCCAGGCCATTATAAATCGTCGAGGAATAATCCACTGTCTCCGGCACTGCCTGACGAACATCGGCCAGCATGGCCCGGGAATTGGTGGTAATCCAATCCGCATTACGGAATGTTTGTCCCAGCAGCGACTGTTCGCTTGCCGGTGCAGAAGGTACTGCCAGGCGAATCGAGACAATGGTTTTTGCCGGATGTGCTGCCTGCGTTTGCCAATGGAAAAAGATACTAGGATCGGTAAAATTAAAATGAACAATATCCGGTTTAAATGTTTGCTTGATCTGTTGTAATCGCCTGCGGGCAATAATCATATCTTCAAAATTTTTCTCTCGAAGGGCAGTTTGAAACGGCAGGCGAAAAATTTTAATACCATTATGTTCGTCTTCATCAGGCAGGTCCAGGCTTCCATGGGAAGTAACCACGATAAATTCGAATCCACGCTTTTCCAATGTCGGTATAAATCGAGTACCGAGCACCTCTACCCCACCGACGTAAGGATAAAACAGCTGCGTCCAGTATAGAATTCGTTTCTTGATTTTAAACATCCTCAGGTTAAAGTAAAATCCGATTAATCATTCAGAGATGGCGTTGTTGCGTTTTGCGCCCGGACCATGAGATGCGGAATACCGGAAAGCTGCCAGGCAGTCATGGAAAATGCGCTGGCATGGCAGCCAATCAGTTTTCGACAGCTGGCGAGGCAATAGAGATCGATCAATGCGTCCTTAATCCCTTGCGGGGAATTACGCTCAACTGTCTCTTTCGGGTGGGTATGGATCCGCCCGGGAAAAGCGTCTTTAAGAAGTGTTTCTTCAGCCGGGTCGTCCGTTGCCAGAAAAAAATTCACTGATGGGTTCTCGCTAATTTCCCGGTGCATTATTTCCAGAAATTTTTCTGTGGGGCTTTCCGCAATCGCTTTTTTATGATCGGTACGGCGGATATGTATTCCGACCATCTCACTAATGGTTTGATACTCATCGATCCTTTTCCGTAAGGAAGCGACAGGGCGGAATTCCTGGAAGAGAACAGGTGGCGAATAAAACCGGCTCCAGGAAGCGATATATATTTTTCGGTAATTCCCCAGGTTCTTAAAATCATAGTCCTGGCGAATCGCATCCCAGATATTCCCCGGATTTGCATAATAATCATAGTATCGCTGAAAATATTGATGGCTAAGATTGCGAAGCCGCCAAATACCCGGTTTTACAGGTATTTGCCAGATCCGGGAAATACCGGGGATTTTTTCAAACAGATAATCAAAACGGCAATTCAACCCGGCATGCTGATACCAAATGACCTGCACCTTTCTATCAAGCCTTCGGCCCAGGGCCAATGCGGCATCAAGTGTCCGCATACGATTACATAAGCCCCCCATCGGTTCAATAGTTATCATACAACCGTTTAGAGTTGAGTTTTTTCATTAGAGATTCGCATGTATTTATTTTACAACCGGTGTTTGCTTTAGCAGTGTTCTCTCCCGCCAAACGCCCCAAAGCAAGCTTACATCTCCTAAAAAATTCAACCATTCTGCCGCAAAGGCATAAGGTTTAAACAGCGCAATTCCTTTAATACTTTTTGCAGCATGAATCACGAATTTACCCGTAGCGCGATAAAGCAAATATGCACCCGATTGTTCAAACTTTTTACCGAACTTCGGTCGATATAAACTATCGGCATATTTGGATTGCAGATTTAATTCCCCGGAACCATGAAACGCTTTTTGTCTGCAGAACGAGCGGAGAGAATTGACATGCTGATGATAGACAATAGCTGTAGGGCGATAGTGAATTTTGTAATTAGATTCCAACTGCATTCGCCAGGAAAAGTCCGCATCTCCTCCGGAAAGCAGTTGGGGATCAAAAAAACCAATCGCATCAAATACTGCGCGGCGATATAACGCATTTGCTGTTTGTATTTTCGGTAGCGGTGGATATATCAAGCTGGCCCGGGCACTCATATGCTTCATTTCGATCAGGCACTTTTCAATAAAATTTTCCTGTCGATATCCCAGGATCTCCCCGGCAACAGCACCGATTGTATCTTTTTTGAATCCTTTTATCGCATCCTTCAGCCAGGAAGCACTAACAACACAATCACTGTCCGTAAACGCAATGATTTCCCCGCGAGCATCCGCTATGCCACGATTTCGGGCAGCATAGGAACTTTTCACTTCAAGTTCTTCTACCAGCTTAACCGGGTAATTCTGGGCAATTGCAACTGAATTATCATCGGAACCATTATCCACGACAATAATCTCCCGGCAATCCGGGGGATAGTCCAACGCCATTAAAGAATCCAGGCAAGCCGGTAATGTTTTCGCACCATTATAAACCGGCACAATAATGGAAATAAATGGGATATTTCGATTCATATTTTCCTGGAAAAGCAAGTTTACTGCAGATTAACTTTGCATTCTTTCGATATATGTTTTTGCGGTGTGTTCCCAGGTCCAGCGTGAAAGCTTTTCCTGAAGAACCTGCGCTGGAATTTCGCTGAAAGGCTTCAGAATAAATTCCCGCATCAGTTTCGCCAAAGCAGAAACATTATTTCCGGGAAAGAAGTGCACGAACTCGGCACAGTCATACCGTTTTGTCTGCTCCTGAAAAACATCCAAATCATTACAAATGACATGCTTTCCCCGCGACAAACTTTCGGTAAGCGGCAAACCAAATCCTTCGTAGAGCGTCGGCAATATTACCGCTGAACAGTTTTTATAGCACTTTTCAACTTCCTGTCGGCTACAATATCCTTTGACAACAATTCTATTCGTGAGGAGGTTTTTATTCTGATGATAAAACTGACGGCATTCCTCCATACGATGATCAGCGAGTATCGCATCTCCAACAAGCTGTTCGCTTTCCTGTCCGCTTAATGTGATGGAAAAATCCAGGTTATCCTTTGCAAGTAGCAGGGCTGCTTTTAATAAAGTGATATGATTCTTATTGGCCTTAAATTGCGCAGGGTAATAGAATATTGTAGTGTCAGGTTTGCCATTCCCGTTAGGCAAATTCTCTAATTGTTGCGGCATATATGTGCCATGGGGAATTGCGACGATTTTCCCGGCATCTTCCGGAAAAAGTGCCCGCACCTCTGACACTGTTTTATCGGAAATCGCAAAAAGTTGCTGTGCAGCCTCCAGCCATTCTTTCAGGGCTTTATCTTCCCGGGATTTTAGTTCTGCAGATGCTGGCATGCCATGCCACCATAAATCACGAATAATCCCAAACAGCGGGATCTTTATTTTGGGTGGCGACTGAAAGCGGGTAAAATAATAGAGACAATGGGTGGCCTGATATTTCTCGATCAAAGCCGGCAATTGTTTGCGATTAAAGTATCCCCAATACTTCTCTTCCCCTTTATTCTGAAAACGGCCTCGGAAAATTGAATAAGGGTTTCGGGGAAAAGCCTGATAAATAGCATTGGATTTATCCTCAAGGTGTTTCCGGATAATTTCCAACCGTTCCGGTTCAGCAATAATAATTGCCGCTTCCAGGGCGGGGAGCATTTCCCGGAGAATCGTAAATGAGGACTGCTCAATGCCCCCTTTCATAGAGCGGGCAAAAAAGCGATATGGCATCAATAAACGCATTACTGTGCGACTGTTTCTGTTTTGCGAAAGAATCCTGCGACAGTTTCCCGGAACTGTTCTTGAAATTTCTCCTGGGAGAATAATGCTTTTCGAGTAGCCAATTTTTTTCGCAGCTCAGACTGAAGCAATTCGTCACCCAGTAGGCAAATAATTTTCTCAACTGCTTCATCATCGCTGCCAAATTTTAATTGGGGAATATCACCGACAATTTCCGTTTGCCCGCCAAAATCTCGCACCAGCGGTATGCAGCCGGCTTTAATCATCTCCGCAATGGCGATGCCGAAACCTTCTACCCGCAGGTGAATTGCGTAGCGGGATTGTGCCAATAAACGATTGTAATTTTCCCGGTTGGGATCTTTGTGAATCGAGAGCCAATCCGAGTGTCGTTTTACCTGCGCCTCCAAGAGGCTTACATATTTCTTATTTGTAGCGGTGCCAATAATCTTCAGGCTTACCGGCCATCCGGCCTTTCGCACCCGGCGGATAATATCCACGGCCTGATCCAGTTTTTTCTCCGGCGCCATTCTCCCGTAACAAATGAAACTCATCTCTTTTTCTTCCCAGAGGATTTCCGGGAAGGTTGAACCGACGGGTGGATAAAGTACTGTCGCGGAGACCCCATGCATTTCCTGGAAACTGTCGGCAATGTATTGCGAGCAGGTCAGCGTTATATTCCGCTTCATATTCTCATCAGAATAATTAGATATCAATTTATGGCGATTTTGCCCAAGAACGAATTGGGGCGAATGCACATATTGGATGCCTGCTTTACCAAAATCCATTTCATTATAGCCACTGACCGTTAAAGCATATTCGCTGCGGATTTGTTTATAAAAACGCATCAGGAAATGCTGTCGCCAGGGATGTAGTGGGGAAATAGTCCCCCAAAAATATTTCAGTAGTGGCGTTAACTTTTCCGGGGTGAGTGTAATGACTTTGATATCCGTCAAGGAAAGATCTGTCCCATATAACTCATTTAAAGAAGCCCAGTCCGGCCTGGTATACGTCAGCACGGTTAGATCATATTCATCTTGCAGTGCTTCGAGCATCCATAAACAAACCGCTTCCGCGCCGCCGGCCATAAATGCCGGATAAAGGACAGCTACTTTCGGCCGGGATTTTACCATCACTTCTGCCCGCTTTCCGGGTGATTCTGAGCAGTAAGGCGACGATTAAAGATATGGGCATACCTTTTTGAGAAAGCCTGTGCACCATAGTAGTTTAAGTGAATACCATCCCTGAAATACAAATGATTATTACTGATCAGGCTATCCTGGGAAAAGTCGTAATACGCCAACTGATATTGTTGTTTGAGGCCATTAAGAAAATTGCGAATCGGATCTCTAAGCGCTTCCGGGAAATGCGCATTGTAAGTAGCATAAAGCGGAGGAACGTAGATTATAACTTGCACATCTTCCCCCTGAAGAAATTCAACAATTCTTTGCATAGCTGCAAAAGCTCTTTCCCTAACGGCTGGATCAATATTTAATGTCACATCCTGAGTAATTCGAAACTTCGGCACCGTAATTTCAATCGTTTTTTTATTGAGTGAATCCCGGGAAAGTTGCTGATAGCGAAAAGGCGTGTTATTTCTGCCATAAGCGTCAAGTTGGAGCACTCTATTCAGAGGCTGACTGTTTGGCAACATCATTGTTTCCAGGAATATACGGAAGTGATCCGGAGTTGCCAGTGGTTCCAATATTTTCCCCCGAAAGAAGTTGTGAAAATCGTTGGGAATCCATTTAAACGCAGGCGATGCGTCATAAAACTTCCGGCGGTTATAGAGGCGATCTTCTGCCATCCCCTGCAGTTTTGCTAACATTCCCCCCAGTTCACTAATCTTGTTTTGTTGAACATTGGACAAGTCAATTTCGACAAAATAATCGTGGTCTGTAATCGTTAATGCATCGGAGAGTGTTGGTATTTCCCGGAGAAATTGCCGGTAATTTTCCCTGGGCAAAAAAAGCCTGTCCTGAGGGAAAAGAGAATTGTCTCTATAAAAAGAAATAAACGACAGGCCGATAGATACCGTTTTTAACGCTGGCAATTCCGGCAACAAGCTTTTTAATTGATATTCACTTTCAAAGATATCATTACCGGGTTGCCAAATTGAGTACCCGCGGGGAGATATTTCCTGAAAATCGATCGCATAGCCTAACGAATTACCAACTGAAAGATATTCAAGAGTATCTGCACGGGAGAGGATTGTATCTACCCTATATTGCCATTTATTATAGCTTGGAGACACGGTATATTTAAGCTGAGTTAACAGCAAAAACAGTATTATTCCGATTCCCAGAAAACTGCTGCTCTTTATAAAATTTTTGCGCATATCAAAATTGGAAATAAAAAAACTCGGTTTGATTAAACTCGCCCAGAATCCAAATGGCGAAAATCAGGGAATAATAAGCTGACCAGCGGAGGATTAGCGGTGATTTCTCGAAGAAACTTTTTAATCCGTATATCGCATGCCAATACTGAACAGCTTCCATAAAGGCAATCGCTAAAAATGCAATTAGAAATTCATATCCGTTCATAATGGTCAGGCATTGCTGTAATTGGGGACCGGAAAAATTTATACTTTTTCCGATCATCAGCCATGCTTCCGGAAGAGAATTTGCCCGAAATACAATTAGTGAGAAAACAAACAGATGAAAAACGGTAAAAACCTGAATAAAATGATGTATCGCCGGTACTGCCTTTAGCCGCAGCTTATTTACCAGATTTTCCCGAAATGAATGGGTGAGAATACCAAAAATTAAATAAAACCCATGCATTCCTCCCCAAACCAGGTAGTGCCATCCGGCGCCATGCCATAAACCGCTAATCAGAAAAACCATAAACAGGTTGAAATACCAACGTGAGCGGCCGGCCCGATTCCCTCCCAGGGATATATAAAAGTAATCGCGAAACCAGGTAGACAAAGAGATGTGCCAGCGGCGCCACAAGTCGCTGATCGATTTTGCCGCAAACGGGCGGTCAAAATTTTTCATCAGATCAATTCCCAACACCCGGGCTGCGCCAATGGCGATATCGGAATAGCCGGAGAAATCACAATAGACCTGAACAGCAAAAAAATAAGTGGCGAGAATAATTGGTAAGCCTTCAAAATCGCCGGAATTATTATAAACAGAGTTAACAAAAACAGCCAGCCGGTCGGCAATTACCAACTTTTTGAAAAATCCCCATAACATCAAACGAAGGCCGCTCTGTACCCGTTCAAAATCGAAATTAATGTGCTTGTAAAACTGCGGCAGTAAGCGGGAGGCTCTTTCTATCGGTCCGGCGACCAGTTGCGGAAAAAAGCTGACATATAATGCAAAGATACCAAAATGCTTTTCCGGCTTTATCTCCCCGCGATATACATCGACACTGTATCCCATTGTTTGCAGGGTATAGAATGAAATTCCAATTGGCAGTAATAATTGAAACTCCGGTATTCCATAAAAAATATTGTAATATTCAAAAACGGCCCGGGTGGAATCATTAAATAAATTGAAGTATTTAAAGCCAAAGAGGATGCCCATGTTGGTAATGATGCTAATGCTTAACCAAAACCGCCGAGCCCCCTGAACAGCAGTTTTATACATCATTTGTGCCGTGAAATAATCCACCATTGTCGAGAAAAGGATGAGCAAAACATATTCGGCTCTCCAGCACATGTAAAAGTAATAACTGCTCGCTAATAGTAACGCCCAACGAAAACGGTGGGGTAAAAGAAAGTAAAACCCAACCACCAACGGGAAAAAATATAAGAAAGTAAGAGAATTAAAGAGCATCTGAATTCGCAGGCGCCAAAAGCGTAGAAAAATAAAATTTGGAAAGAACAAATTTGCAGTGGAATAACAGGCGCATTTTCTGCCAGCCAAATAAACGAGAGAGTGTCCAGCCAAACATGCTAATCAGAAACACCCCTCCCCGGCGCATTGCCTCGGCCAGGAAATTCATCAGCGGCAGATAGTTCTTTTCTAAGATAGCATCGGTGATTCCCTGTTGCTTCGCTCGATTAACGAACCAGCTCTCTTTCAGACGATCCGAGGCTATGACGTGTTTTACAACTGCCCCCGGCGCATAGACCACCTTTTCGCCGTTAAAATCCAGCAACATGCATAGCGCCGATTCTTCTCCGGAAAGCAGGCGATCTCCCTGCCGGCCGAGCATCTCCGGAAAACCATTCATCTCTTCTATTCGCTGCTTACGAAAAGCAATATTGGCCCCCCATGGGTAAAGGGGATATCGAAGTTGTTTTTGCTCGTTCAGACCAAACTGAGTGATGCCCAGGCTGTAAAGCAGTAAATCGTGAATCCATGCCGGGCGATTTCCTTCCGGCCAAACAGGCTCCAGATCACCTCCGGCAACGGAGACAGCCGGATCGTCGAATACACTGACCATATTTTCCAGCCAGTCGTTATCTCGCGGAAATGCATCATCATCAAGAAACACCACGATTTCACCATTTGCTTCGGCGACGCCACGGTTTCGTGTCGTTGATAATCCCAGCTGTTCTTCATAAAGATATTTGATTTGAAAAGGGAAATTATCCAGATAATGCTCTACAACTTCCCGGGTATCATCATCCGAGGCATTGTCTACAATGAGAACTTCCAGTTTTTCATGGGGATAATTTTGCAATGATATCTTTTCCAGTGTTTCACTTAAAGAAGCGGATCGATTTCGAGTGCAAATTATCAGGGAGCATGGTCGCAAGCTGGTTTCTCCCTTGTTTCCGAATACACATATTTTTCTGAGAACTTTTCCCCGGAGAGGCAACATACCGCCAACTCTTTACTAAATTGTTGCTGTATCAACTTGGCATTAAAAAGCCCTCTGGTAATTTTTTCCGACTCAGTGGCCATTTTCATCCAGTTTTCTTTATTCATAAGCATTTGAAAAAACGATGTCAAAGCAGCGTGATCTGTAGAATTTGTAAATCCAGTCCAGCCAATATTGGCCGCCCATTTTCCAACAGATGCATTTGCCGGGGCATGAATTAATAGTGGTAGCCCCAGGCTAGCAAACTCGACCAATTTGCTGGGAAAGCTAAAGTCTAATTCCTCGGACTTTTTACCATTGGATTCAAAACAGCCCGGAATTAACAGCGCAGATGCTGTTTCGGATAGATATTTCAACAAATCCTGGTTTAATGGAAAAGGATCTTTAAAGGTGACATTATCAAATTTTTTAAAATCCCCGCTAAGCCCTGCCTTCTCTTTGCAGATGATAACTAATCTGATATTCAACTTTTTTAGGATGGCAGCAATCCGCTGGAAATAATCGCGCATATAAGGCCGGAAAGATCCGGCATAAACAATTGTTTGCTCACTTTTGTAACCATCTTTCCATTCTGGCGCAGGAAATTTCACTCCTTCCGGTATCGGATAAAGCAACTTAACTTTCTCCGCATTACGAATATTGTAAAACGCACCAAGCTCCCGGGAAACCGGCCAAACAACGCTGGCATATTCGAGAATTTTCCTGCTAAATCCCAGTTTCAACAAAGCACGCTCAACCACTTTCTTCCCAACCCAAATTTCCCAACGGTCATGCAGAATGATAGCTAAAGGGATGTTATACTTTCGGGCTATTTTATAAGCGAGAATCGAGTTTTTCCCGAAAACATTTAAAATAACATCCGGAAGCTGATTGTGGAAAAGTTCCTTTGCATCGGCCTGCTTTAAATACTGTTCGGCTTTTCCTGGTATGAATAATTCCCAGCCATCCGGCAAATGTGCTTCGGATTTAGGTAAGGAATAAATCTCCCAGCTTTCAGGGAGCTTATAAGCTGATTTCAACTGTTGGTGTGGCGCAAGGATGGAAACACGCCAATTCAACAGTTGTTTTAAATGCCGGTAAACAATGACGGAAGATCCCATCCCCGGGGTTGGCAGGGAAGAACTTACATAAAGGACGTGGTTTGCATTCATAACCCCATTCTTAATCATTTTGCACCACCGTATTATCCCACCATTTGGCGGTTCCCCCGAACCACAAACGAATTCTTTCAGTAAGCCGGATCATCTTTATTAGCAGCAATACACCCAGAATTTTAAACCGCCAGGCGATGCCTTTAATACGCCGATCCTGAAAAACATTTAACAGGTCCTTCAGCCCCGGCCAATCGAGCAATAAATGGATTAAAAAAAGTGTAAAGGGATATCCTTTGCTCAGTTGCATCTGGTGGACACCTCCCACCACTCGTCGTTGTTTTTTGAGCAATTCCTTTAGCCGATATCTTGCCGGATGAGCAACGCAAACTTGCGGACTGTAAACTTGTTTGAAGCCAGCGGCAAATACCCTTCTCCCCCACTCCATGTCTGTACCGGAGAGCATCTCTGTATTAAAATTCCCAACGACACGAAAAACTTCCCGGTTGCTAAACAAATTAGCCGTTACCCCAAAATTGAACTGTTCGATATATTTTTCCTGATCGAACGCAAATAATAACTCAAACATTTCCGCAATTTTCGGCTGGGCCGCTTTCCTGGTTGTTATCGTAATTTTACCAGCCAGCATGGCGGATTCACCAGAATTCTGTAGTTGCCGAACGCCTTCCGACAGCCAATTCTGTTGGGGATAACAATCGGCATCCGTAAATGCAATGATTTCTCCATTTGCATTTTCCAATCCCAGATTCCGTGCAAAAGCAACCCCGGATTGCGGTTCATGCAATATTTTCAGGGGCAATTTTGCATTGAGGGATGGTTCCGGAAAATTACTGCCCGTTTCGGCATCATTATGAATCAGAAGCACTTCAAATTGTTCCCGGGGGTAATCCTGTTCAGACAGTGCCTTCAGGCAGCTATACAAAGCGTCGTCAGCCTCCAGAAAGGGGACAATAATAGAGACCAAAGGTTTTGAAAGGTTGTTCATATACAAAGGCAGGTTGTGACAGGTATTTAAATCGATTGCGCCAATCGGTAATATTCACCTTTACGGGCGATCAGGCCGTCTTCTTTTCCGATTTCTACCACTTCTCCATCTTTCAGAACGATAATTTGATCCGCATGCTGAATCGTAGAAAGCCGATGGGCAATAACCACAACGGTTCGGTTCTCGCTTAAGGATTCGATCGCCTGATATACAAGTTTTTCCGTTACATTATCCAATGCACTTGTTGCTTCATCCAAGATCAAGATTTCCGGATCTTTTAATATTGCCCGGGCAATTGATATCCGCTGCCGCTGTCCGCCGGAAAGGATCAATCCCTGGTCTCCCAAAATCGTATTATATCCCAGTGGCAATTCTTTAATGAACTCATGAGCACCGGCATTTTTGGCAGCTTGTTCAATTTCATCATCTGTTGGAGGCGTTATTGCCCCGAAGGCAATATTATTTTTTACCGTATCATTAAAAATAAAAGTATCCTGACTAACGATTCCGACATTCTCCCGAAAAGCGCTTCGTTTGAAATCTTTTAGCGGTGTCCCGTCAATCAACACTTCACCGGCTTGCGGATCATACATTCGCATTAACAGATTAATAATGGTCGACTTACCAGCACCGGATTGCCCAACAATTGCCGTGGTTTTTCCCCTTGGCAAATTAAAACTGGCATTTTTCAAGACAATTTTCTCATCGTCACTATAGGCGAAATCGACATTTTGGAATTCGATATTTTTGTTAAGGCCGGTAAAAGTTTTATCGCCATCTTTCATAATCGGTTTATCGGAAGCATCAATCAATTTCTCGACAAGACTTAAAAATGGCCAGTTCCCGGCGATAAATCCTCGTAATTGATTAATTTCCCGAATGACCGGTATCAGACGGATCAACACATACATAAAGGGTAATAATTGGGTAATCAACAGTTTGCTGTTGAACTGATAAGATTGTAAGCTAATGAAGAAGATAATTCCCAGGGCTATAATACCCACCCCTTCGGTGATGAGGTGAATCATTGAGTTCACCAACTTTAAACGAAAACGGACCCGACGGTTGTGATTAATCTGCAACTTCATCCGTTCGCCCCGTTCTTCTTCCCGGGAAAAATACTTAATCACCCGGATGCCAAGTATATTCTCGGTAAGTGCGGCGCTTAACTTACGATTACTGCGGGCGGATTTTCCACCAAAGTTCCTCACGATTTTTAAGTAGTAACTTATTCCTAAGGCGATTAATGCGCTGAAAAGCAAGGTTATTAAGGTGAGTTGCCAGGAAATAATGAATATCAGGACAGTCAACACAATGAAGTTGATTAACCTGACGCCAATATCGATGATCCACTTAAAGATATTATCCACAGTCATCGTCTTGGCTAAAATCGTTTCAGTAAGGTAACCGACCTTGGTATGCTGAAAAAATTTTACATCGACACTCATCAGCATATCAATCGCTTGACAGCGAATGTTTGCGGTCATACGGGTGGATAACCAAACGCCCAGGGCCATGGAAAACCCCAGGAATAAATTTTTTGCCACAACGGATAGAATTAATATGCCTCCAGTATATTGGATCTGGGCTTCCTGGGGCAAATGACTGAATAATCCGGTAACGTATTCCAGAATGCCGGGCAGTTGATCTATTTCAGTCATGTTCTGCAGGCTTGATAATAATGGGATCATCATCCCAATCGACAAACCATCAAAAAGCGATGCTGCAGCAGTAACAAAAACAAGCAAAAGTGCCAACCACCGGTAGGGACGAACCAGAGAATAAATAAAATTATTTTTCAAAAATTTACTTTCTTTAATGCTGTTTCAAACGTTGTTTTATCCACCTTTATCATGCTAAGAATCGTCATCTGTTCGTGATAATTTTCATACAGAAATTGCGAATTAAACAGAGCTCCGCCAGGTTACTACAGATATTTGCAGAAACGATTCCGGGGTGATAAATGATAGAAATAAAGTGTGCAAAGATGCGGGAAAGGTGATTAAAAATACAGAATTAGAAAGACAGAAAATAAAGCAGTTTAAATAAATAAACTTACAATAAATTTACGTCTGGAAGATCGATTACTTCAGATGTGGCAAGAGAGTGGATTGTTTTTTTACGAATAAGACTCGAAAACTTTCAACAGGAATGGAAAATGATATTATTTTTTAGCCTTTATATCGTCCTGTTTCTCAATCCTTATTATTCCGGGGCAGCACCAAAGGCTGGTTCTGCCCCTTCGCCCTCCAACAATTGGAGAATACTATCTGTGGTGTTTTTTTAAATGTAATTTTGCCACTACCCCGGCGTGGTCAGATGGCCAAAGTCCGGAAGGCGTACGATCTTCCAGCTCGTCGCCAACAACTTTTACCTTTACTCTGCCAAAGGGTAAGCATTCCGGAAAGGAAACATTCCCAACAAAAATCAAATCGATGCGACGATCCAACATGACAATTTCGTTCCGCAGATCATTGTCATGAGGCGCGGTGTATCCATTACCGCCGTTCTGGTTTTGTTTGTGCAGCCATACATCTTCGTAGCCTTCATTTACGATATAATTATACACATCTCCATAGGTTGCATGGGTATTGAAATCTCCCACCATAATAATTGGCATGGTTTCATTCGCCATCGCCTGGATCAGCTCCTGCGCCTGCGCCATTTTTATCTGATCCACGGCGGGCTCCAGGTGAGTGTTGGCAAAGCGATATTCCCGGTTATGGATCTTCGCAGTCAAAGCGACATAACCACGGGGAATTTCAATACCGAGATCGACGATGGGAAGAGTTGCCTGATAATTAGTAGCGACAACATCATAGTAATCAACATTGCCCCGCACTAAAACGACGTCATAGTCGGTGAGGCGAATATCGCTAAAGGTGGGATTGCCGTTCCCGTCAATTCCTGTAAACATTGGCATTTCCACATCTGCGTTTTCGACGCTACCTGCGACCTGGTAGTTCAATCCCTGCTCGGCAATTGCTGCCATAAGAATTTGCAGAAAGTCTTCATAAACATCCACAGCCGGTGTGGTCCCCCCGAAAACAAAATCACCCGGCGTCTGCATACGGATCAGGGAAATTTCCTGCAATCCGACAAGATGCGGCTTCGATTCGGCAATTTCTTTAGCCAGGGCAATCGCTCGCTCCGAGAAATTAGTGCTTTGCAGCATCTGGAATGCTTCAGCGACCAGGAAAGGGACCTGGGCAGGATCGCCGGCTTCCAGAATAACATCGACATCTGTACCGACATAAACGTTCCGGGTCATCACCCGAACTTTTGCTTTGCCGCGAACTTTGTCTAACGAAAAGGATTCACTTTCCGGAACTAGCGGCGCTTGGAGAGGCGAGTCTTTTTCGCAGGATTGAAATCCAAAGCCCGCGATAAACAAACAGCATAAAAACCATCTTAAATGTTTCATAACTACCTCCTTGAAAGGTTGACTTGGGTTTAGTTCTAAACACCTTCATTGAACAGACAACTTTCAACTGTTATGCCAAACTTAGCTCATCGTTTTATCTCTATGTAAAACAAAGACTAACAAGAAGGTCCAAAACGTTGTTTTGTTTAAGCAGGTTATACTTTTATAGACAGTAGTTATGATTATTTTCAATTAAATTTTTCAGGAATGAAATCTCTGGTGCGTCTATCAATAATTTTTAATCATTTACTTATAACATCTGTTATATCTATATTTTAGTAGTTCGATAGTAAAGGTTAAAACGTGAACAGATTCCGAAATTTACCGCTTGTCCTCACTCTGATGCTCTTGTTGACTGCCGCCCAGTTAAATCTGAGTGCTGGCAACTGTTGCTGTGATGCGGCCGCAACAACATCCGATGAAACAGCGATGAGTTGTCATGAATCTGAAACAACTGACGAATCAGCCAGCCATTGTGATACTTCCCCGGCAATCACTGTTGATACCAAATCCTCCGACTGCAATAGTTGCGAATCGGACTTTTCGGATATCAGTACAGCTGTAATCACAGACCTAGATTGCGCTGGCAACTGCCACAACCTGGATGGTAACACGCCGCTTTTCTTGCAGACGGATATTAAACCGGTTTTATCTTTCTTAGAAACATCTGCCAAACAATTCATTGACAAACATACATATTTAGCAACCGCTTTCTCCTGCCAGGAAATCGAGGTCAATCCTCCCCCCCGCTATCTGCTCTTCCATGTATTTCTAAACTAGAATCTCTCCTCCAAATATTTTTTCGCAATAATTATTTGAGAATTCCAGCAAAGCAATCTGGTGTTGAGCGCTACCTCCAACACACTGATTAATTTGCAATTACATTTGGAGAAAACCATGAAAGCCAGTCTGGTTTTAACACTGACGGTTTTAACTATCTGGATATCAGGATGTGCATCCAGGCAGCCGGTTATTGATTATGGTGCATCACTCAACATGCCGCAATCTTCATATTCCGGGACAGATAATGCTGTGCAAACTGCCATCGATAGCAATGCAACGCTGTCCGATTTAAGAATTTATGCAGCCTTAAATAATCCGGCACTAAAGGCAGCCTATTATCGCTGGCAGGCGGCAATGGAAAAGATTCCACAAGCGACTGCCTTACCGAATCCCCAGGTTTCCTACGCGTACTTCATTCGACAGGTAGAAACCCGGGTCGGTCCGCAGCAGCATAAATTTGGTATAAAACAAATGTTCCCCTGGTTCGGCAAACTTCGTCTGAAGGGAGAAATCGCCGGCGCGGCAGCAGAAGCGGCGGCAGCCAAATTTCATTCACAACGGGAGAAGCTACTTTTCAGTATCGATGATGCCTATTACGAATACGCTTATCTGCAGCGCAGTAAAGCGATCCTCGCTGAAAACACGCAGCTACTCTCATTTCTGGAAGGTGTTGTCCGCGCGAAATATCGGGCTGGCTATGCATCGTATGCAGCCCTGATGAAAATCCAGGTGGAATTGGATAAGCTCCATGATCGTCGGCAAAACTTGTTGGATATGGAAATTCCGCTGCAGACCAGGTTGAATACCATATTAAATCGCCATGCTTCTGCCCCATTGCCGCGACCTGCAAAAATTTTGCTGGCAACCGTGGAAATTGCTGACAGCAGTTGGAATGGTTTACTGCTGGAAAAAAATCCCGATCTTATCGCCGGGCGTCATCAAATTGATCGCAGCGAAGCCAATATCGATCTGGCGAAAAAGCAACGCTTACCGGATTTCACATTAGGCATCGACTATGTTAGTACCGGGGATGCCCTTTCTCCCAATGCGATTGACAACGGTAAAGATCCGGTAATAGCAATGCTTTCCCTCAGCATTCCACTTTGGCGTGGAAAGAACAATGCCCGTATCCGGGAAGCAATTCTGCAAAATCAGCTGGCCGAAAATGAGCAGCGAAACCGGGAAAATCAATTGCAATCCCGCCTGGCGATGGTACTCTTCAAATTTCAGGAAGCGCGCCGAAAAATCACCCTCTATAATGATGCCCTACT
This sequence comes from Calditrichia bacterium, assembly GCA_028284905.1. Lineage (GTDB taxonomy): Bacteria > Calditrichota > Calditrichia > RBG-13-44-9 > J075 > JACKAP01. The sequence continues at coordinate 96,635 of JANQQU010000028.1, read as the reverse complement.
CCCCCGGGCGAATCAGGCATTGAATGTCGCTCGCTCCGCATTTGAAGCGGATGAAATTGACTTCCTAGAGCTGATCGACAGTCAAAGAAGTCTGTTGGAAATTGAACTAATGCTCGCCCGGGCGCAAGCGGATTATAATCAACGACTTGCCGAACTGAAAATGTTAACCGCCGGTAGCGTAATACTGGAGGAAAAATCATGAGTAACTTAAAAAGCACATTTGCAAAACTATGGCAGAAAGACACTCGCCTGATATTAATTGCTCTTCTCCTGCTCGCATTTGCCAGCGGCTATTTCTTTAGCGGCGATAGTAGCTCTACAGCCAATAATCACGGTCATACAAGCGACGCTACGAGTAGTGTCTGGACTTGCTCCATGCATCCGCAAATTCAACAACCGCAATTTGGTCAATGCCCAATATGTGGAATGGACTTGATCCCGGTCAGCGACGAAGATGATGGAGATCTTGGGGAAAGAGAATTGAAACTATCACCGGCCGCCATTAAGCTTGCTGCGATTCAGGTGGCGCCGGTAGAGCGAAAATTTGTTGCGACAGAAGTCCGCATGAACGGGAAAGTCGCATATGATGAAACCCGCCTGAGAGATATAGCCGCCTACGTGCCGGGCCGAATCGACCGGTTGTATGTGGATTTTACCGGCACCACGGTTCGTAATGGCGATCATCTGGCTGACCTCTATAGTCCCAAGTTAATTTCTGCCCAGGAAGAGCTTCTTCAGGCTAAAAAAGCATTATCCGGTCTGTCGGAAAACGCTGCCCCTGGTATAAGAGAAAGCGCGGAAAATACCCTGGCCGCTGTCCGGGAGAAGCTACGTTTGCTCGGCTTAACCAAGCAGCAAATCCGCAATATAGAATCCCGCAATGCCCATTCCGATCGCCTGACCATCTATTCGCCGATCAGCGGTGTGGTCATCAAACGAAATGTTTCCGAAGGCATGTATGTGCAAACCGGCACCCGCATTTACACCCTGGCAGATCTGGAGAAACTGTGGATTTTACTTGATGCCTATGAATCCGACCTGGAATGGCTGCGCTACGGACAGTCGGTGGAATTCAGCACGAAAGCATATCCCGGCGAAGTATTTAGTGGCATAATTTCTTTCATCGATCCGGTATTGAATCCGCAGACCCGCACCGTAAAAGTTCGGGTAAACATCACCAATCCTTCCGGGAAATTAAAACCGGCAATGTTTGTTCGTGCCGTGGTAAAATCCCGCCTGACAGCCAGTGGCAAAGTAATGGATCCGCAGCTTTCCGGAAAATGGATCTCCCCGATGCATCCGGAGATTGTAAAGGATAATCCCGGCGACTGCGACGTATGCGGCATGAAACTGGTTCGCGCGGAAACACTTGGTTACACCACAACCAGCGAAAAAACTGCGAACACGCCATTGGTAATTCCGGCAACAGCACCTTTGCGCACCGGCCAACGTGCCGTCGTTTATGTCGCTTCCCGGGATCGCGAAGGTGTATTTGAATACCGGGAGATCACTCTCGGACCGCGAAGCGGCGATTATTACGTGGTGTTTGATGGCTTACAGGAAAATGAATTAGTGGTTACACATGGCAATTTTAAGCTGGATAGCGATTTACAAATTCGTGCCAAACCAAGCATGATGAATCCTGGCAGTGGCAGTGAATTTAAAGAGTTAACGGATATTCCTGAAGCATTTAAGCAATCCATGCAGGACCTGCTCGCAAACTATTTTGCCATCCAGAAAAGCCTTAGTGAAGATGCGCTTTCCGCTGCGGCTTCCGCTGGTCAGCGTTTTCAGGAATCATTGGATCGAATAGAAGCGCAATCTCTTTCCGGCGAGGCACAATCTCATTGGCATTCCTTGCAAGCTTCTTTCGAAAAATCTTCGGCTGAAATAGCGGCTGCAGAAACCATCGATGCTGCCCGGCACTCATTTCAGCCGCTGTCGGAATCGCTTTACGAATTATTAAGAAAATTTGGTATCGATTCGGAAACGAACGTCTATCGTTTCTACTGCCCGATGGCTTTTGACAATACCGGCGCATTCTGGATTCAGAACAACGATTTGCTCGCCAATCCTTACTTTGGTGCTTCGATGCTTCGCTGCGGGGAGCAAACGGAAGTGATAAGTAATCACGACGGTCATAATCACTAGTGAGAGATCAAAATGGAAAAGCATACAGAACCGAAATCGATTTTAGATAAACTGATCTGGTTTTGCCTGAATAACCGGCTAGTCGTCATTCTCTTTACTGCGGGGGTTATTACCTGGGGAATTATGGTTGCTCCGTTTGACTGGGATATAGAGATGATTCCGCGTGATCCGGTGCCGGTAGATGCCATTCCGGATCTTGGCGAAAATCAGCAGATCGTTTTCACTAAATGGCCGGGAAGGTCTCCCCAGGATATTGAGGATCAAATCAGTTATCCTATGACAGTTTCTCTATTGGGGATTCCCGGCATTAAAACCGTTCGCAGCTTCTCGATGTTTGGCTTCTCCAGTATCTATGTTATTTTTAAGGAAGATGTCGATTTTTACTGGTCCCGTTCCCGCATTCTGGAAAAACTGAACAGTTTGCCATCCGGCACGCTCCCTGCCGGTGTAAAACCGATGCTTGGGCCGGATGCCACCGCATTGGGACAGGTCTTTTGGTATACCCTGGAAGGACGCGATCCCCAGGGGAATCCTACCGGTGGGTGGGATCCACACGAGTTGCGTTCCATCCAGGACTGGTATGTGCGCTATTCCCTGCTTTCCGCTGATGGTATTAGTGAAGTCTCTTCCGTCGGCGGATTTGTGAAGGAATATCAAATAGATGTCGATCCGGATGCGATGCGGGCTTATGACGTTTCTCTCGATGAAGTATTCCACGCAGTGAAAATGTCCAATCTTGATGTCGGGGCTCGCACCATCGAAGTCAATAGTGTGGAATATATTATCCGCGGTGTTGGCTTTGTGAAGAATCTTGAGGATCTCGAAAACTCTGTCATCAAGGTGAATGATAATGTGCCGGTATTCGTACGCAATGTTGCCCATGTTACCCTGGGACCAGCCTTAAGGCGCGGCGCTCTGGACAAAGGCGGTAGCGAAGCTGTCGGTGGCGTTGCCGTCGTTCGCTATGGCGATAATCCATTGGCAGCGATTAAAAGCCTGAAAGCCAAGATAGCTGAAATAGCGCCCGGCCTGCCGAAAAAGACAATGGCGGATGGCACTATCAGTCAGGTAACCATTATCCCGTTTTATGATCGCACCCACCTGATCAATGAAACTCTCGGAACCCTCAATACCGCTTTGGCCGAGGAAATCCTTGTCACCATCATCGTCGTCATTCTTATGGTCATGCATTTACGCAGTGCCATTCTCATCTCCGGTTTGCTCCCGCTTGGCGTATTAATGACTTTTATCGCCATGAAGCAATTTGGCGTCGACGCGAATATTGTGGCCCTTTCCGGTATCGCCATTGCCATCGGCACAATGGTAGATATGGGGATTGTCATCACCGAAAATATTCTCAAGCATCTCAATCGCGCACCGGAAACAGAGAACCGGGTGATGATTATCTATCGGGCGACCCGTGAAGTTGGCAGTGCCGTATTAACGGCGGTCGCAACGACAGTCGTTAGTTTCTTACCGGTTTTCACCATGCAGGCAGCGGAAGGAAAGCTGTTTAAACCATTGGCATATACCAAGACATTCGCAATTATCGCAGCAGTATTAATTGCTATATTGATCATTCCGGCAATGGCGCAGTTACTTTTTGCCGAGCGCAACATCAGCAAAAACAGCCGCCGAATATTGCACTGGGCCTCAGTAATAATTGGCATTATCGCATTCTTTTATCTCCCCTGGTGGATGGGCTTTCTCTTAATTTTATTCGGCGGGTATCACCTTTTGGCTGAGCATCTCCCGGAAAAAATTCGGCAGGCAGCACCTCGCCTTAGCAATTATCTACTGGTGTTTGTAGTTGCTATTATACTCTCCGATCACTGGCTGCCCCTTGGGCCGGAACAGGGCTTATTACTTAACTTCCTTTTCGTAGCAATGCTCATCGGTGGTTTGCTGACTGTCTTTTGGCTATTTCAAAAAAACTACGGACGTCTGCTTCGCTGGACGTTAATTCACAAACGCGCCTTCTTAAGTGCAACTGCACTGATTACATTCTTTGGTGGCTTTATCTGGCTTGGTTTTGATGCATTTTTTGGCTGGCTGCCACAGTCGGTTCGAACTTTAGCACCGGTCTCCCGTGTAGCACATGCCTTTCCGGGATTGGGTAAAGAGTTTATGCCGCCGCTGGATGAAGGCGCTTATCTTTACATGCCAACAACAATGCCGCATGCCTCCATCGGGGAAGTGCTGGACGTAATAAAAAAGCAGGATATGGCCTTTAACGATATCCCCGAAGTTGAATCCGCCGTAGGGAAATTGGGGCGTGCCGATTCCCCGTTGGACCCTGCACCAGTTTCCATGATCGAGACAATCATTAATTACAAATCGCAGTTTCTCACGGATGATCAGGGGAATCGCCTCCGTTTTCGCTTCCGGGCAGATTCTGTCGACTATTTTCGCAATATGCAGGGAGATCCCCTCCCGGCAGCAGATGGCCAACCATACAAGATTCAGGGTGCATTTCTGCGCAACGAAAGCGGGCATCTTATCCCGGATGAAAATGGCGCCCCTTTTCGCTTATGGCGAAGCGCACTGGATCCGGATATCAATCCGGATCGTGCCTCCTGGCAGGGTATTCAGGAAGCGGATGACATTTGGGATGAAGTTGTCCGGGCAGGCAAAATTCCCGGCAGCACTTCCGCACCGCGCCTCCAGCCGATCGCTGCCCGGATGGTGATGCTGCAAAGCGGTATGCGGGCGCCTATGGGTGTGAAAGTTAAAGGGCCGGATTTAGAGACCATCGAAAAAACCGGTTTAGAAATCGAACGTTTTCTAAAGGAAGTGCCGTCCGTGGAACCAACCGCCGTATTAGCGGACCGCATCATTGGGAAGCCCTATCTGGAAATCGAAATCGATCGTAATGCCATTGCCCGATATGGCATTAAGCTGCAACAAGTGCAAAACGTCATTGAAGTCGCAGTTGGTGGGAAAACAATTACCAGCACAGTGGAAGGCCGGGAGCGTTATCCGGTGCGGGTGCGCTATCCCCGGGAATTACGTAACAGCATCGAAGCATTGGAAGAAATATACGTTGCGGTGCCCGGTGGTGCGCAGATTCCACTGAAGCAATTGGCAACAATCAATTATGTACGTGGTCCGCAAGTCATCAAAAGTGAAGACACTTTTCTAACCGGATACGTGGTTTTCGATAAACGCCCAGGTTATGCAGAAGTAGATGTTGTTCAACAGGCGCAGGCTTATCTCTCGGCCAAAATGGAGAACGGGGAATTTGAATTGCCGGCCGGTGTCAGTTACACATTCGCGGGAAGCTATGAGAATCAGGTGCGTTCGGAAAAGAAGCTGGCTGTTATCCTTCCCCTGGCGCTCTTCATTATTTTTCTCATTCTCTATTTTCAGTTCAATGCTGTCTCTACCACGCTATTGGTTTTTTCCGGGATAATCGTCGCCTGGGCCGGTGGTTTTATTATGGTTTGGCTCTATGGGCAGGAATGGTTCTTAAATTTTTCCATATTTGGCAGTGATTTGCGAACGCTATTCCAGGTAGATCCAATCAATCTTAGCGTGGCAGTTTGGGTCGGTTTTTTAGCATTGTTTGGCATCGCCTCGGATAACGGCGTTATTATAGCCACATATCTTGATCAGACTTTCCGGAACAAACAGCCATCTTCCATTGAGGAAATTCGTGAGGCAACCATTCTTGCCGGTGAAAAACGCGTTCGCCCGGCATTAATGACAGCTGCCACAACAATCCTCGCCCTGCTGCCGGTATTAACTTCCACAGGCCGGGGATCGGATATTATGGTGCCAATGGCTATACCGTCATTTGGCGGCATGCTACTGGCGATTATAACACTCTTTGTGGTTCCGGTGTTATATGCTGCTTTGCGGGAAAGAAAATTGGGATAGTTTTGCTTAGGGCGTGTTGACAATAACACCATATTTATACATTTCCTGTTTTGCATTTCCAATGACCTGTTATAAAGACTTTGCGAGAAGTCCAATAATTTTTTGCGGCAATTCCTATAAAATGCATTTTCAAAAATTTGATTCCGAATGACCGTGAATTTCAGCACATAATTCAAAAATATAACCAACATATTTCACACCGAACTTGGGTAAACAGGCTATACAGCAGGTGGGATGAATTCGCAACCTCAAGGTTTTCGCCCGCTATCACCATCTACGATAAGAACACTACACTAAAATTATGTTCAGAAAAATCATTAGCAATTTGCTGATATTCCTCGGCAGCATATTTATAATATTTCTGCTTTCGGAATTTTCTTTACGCCTGTTTGTGAAACCATCATCCTATAGGTATGGAGAACTTTTCGGGCGCTTGCTACCACAGTTCATAATACTGCAAACATCTTTACCTTCAATCAGCAATAATCAGGATAGTCATTACAAAGGGTTATTAATTGATGGCGTTGAGCCAACCCTCGGTGATATGTGTAGTATTTACCGGGTGTGACTACCCGAAATCGACCGCGGCTATGATAACACTCATTATGGACCTTATTTAAGCCGTAAAATTGCCGATTATATTGCGAGCTATTTAAATGCAAACAACTGATTACAGCAATTCTTCTCCGCTTTTCAATAATTGAATGAGATTATGGACAATCGAATGACTTTTTTGGGGAAATATTCCTATCATTTCAAAATCATATTCGCAATTGCTGGAATAATCCTTTTCCTTACCGGGTTACTTGCAGAAAGCTTCGGCCTCGATAGCTCACCCGGATTTAACAGTAGCGAGATCCTTTGTTCGCTAACTGGAGCGATGTTGATTTTGATCGTGTATTGGGGAGGCGTTTTATCTCATTTTATTATTCAACAGGCATCGTAATCTTTAATACCATCGTTTTAATAGCATTGATAGAACTTTTTAGCGTCGTTTCTCTCACATTATTAGACAGCTCTCTATTTAATAATGGTGAAAAGAAGGTAACCGACCTGATCGCATACAACAATGAGCATTCTTATTACGCGGAACAGCCCTGGGCAGAATCATACTGGCAGGAAATGAGGACAACGCTTAAAAAGCAGTATCGCCCTTACCTCGTTTGGGGAAGCTCTCCATTTAGCGGCGAAACAGTTAATATTACCCCGAAAGGCCAACGGCAAACTCCCGGGGCAGACAGTACTGCAGAGAGAAAGCAGGTATTTGTATTCGGCGGTTCTACCATATGGGGCTGGGGTGCGCCGGATTGGGAAACGATTCCCGCCTACTTACAAGAAATGCTCCCGGAAGCAACCGGTTTTCCGCTCAATGTAGAAAACTATGCTGAGAATGCGTATGTATCTACGCAAGGGTTAATTCGCTTGCTTCTTTTACTGGAAGCAGGGAAAGTCCCGGAGGTTGTCATTTTTTATGATGGTGTCAATGACCTCTTTGCTGCCCGGCAAACAGGTCGCCCGGCGATACATCAAAATTTTTCTTATATCGCAAGCCGATTTAATAATCGCAAGCCATCTCTTTCTTCTCTACTTTGGACTACGAATACTTACAAGTTATTTCATCGGATTCGCACTGCGATTAATGTGGAAGGGTTTAAAAATAATCGCTATAAAGTCATTCCGGATCCAGATCGCCTCGCTGATGAGATAGTAACAAACTACCTTGGCATCTACCGAATCGTGAAGACATTAGCTAAGGAGTATCAATTCGACTACTATTTTTTCTGGCAACCCTATATACTGGAAGGCGAAAAAACGCTTACTGCTGAAGAAGAGCGCTTACTTCTCGAACTCGATTCACAATTAAAGATGGATGAAACGCTCATTCGTCTCTCCCGGGCTACGTACAATAAAATTTCAGCAATCACTCCAAAATATGATCGATTGTTTTACCTGGGAGATATATTCAACGATGAAACCAGCTCTATCTGGATAGACACCTGGGGCCATGTTACACCAGTGGGAAATGAGTTAATTGCCCGGAAGATGGCGCAAGTAATTCAACAGACATTGATGAAATGATATTTAACGCTTAATCAAGATCCTTCTCAAACGGCAATACCAGATTTAAAAAAATCGCCAGAAACGCCGCAGGCAGCAATCCGGAAGTTAATAAGATCCGGGCGGTTTCCGGTAAATATTGCACTGCTTCCGGCACCGCCTGTAATCCCAAGCCTACCCCGATCGAAACGGCGATAATCACCATGTTTCGCCGATCCATCTGCACTTCCCCTAAAATATTCAATCCGGCACTGGCTACCATTCCAAACATTATAATTGTCGCCCCGCCCAACACTGCATTCGGTATTGAGGAGACGATAGCGCCTATCTTTGGTATCAATCCGGCCAGAATCAGGAAAACCGCCCCAATTGTTACCACATGCCGACTCATAATTCCCGTAAGCGCTACAAGACCAACGTTCTGGCTGTAAGTTGTATTTGGCATGGCCCCCAGCAATCCGGCGAAAACAGTGCCGACACCGTCCGCCATAGTCCCGCCGGTAATTTCCCGATCGGTTGCTTCTCTCCCTGCCCCACCGCGGGTAATTCCGGAAATATCGCCCACTGTTTCAATCGCACTGACGACAGCTATTAGACACATACCAATGATTGCTGTCGTATCAAAAACCAGTCCGTAGCGAAATGGTCTCGGCAGGGCAAACCAGCCTGCTTCGCTGACAATTGCCAGATTCACCATGCCCATTGGTAACGCCAGCAAATAACCGACAATCAATCCAATCAGCACACTACTGCGGGCCAAAAATCCTTGCGCATAAAATTTCAAACCAAGTATAACAATCATTACAAAAATGGCCAGCATCCAATGCGGGAGGCTGCCAAAATCCGCAGGCATATTTGCACCTCCGGCGGCATATTTAATCCCCACCGGCAATAGCGACAAACCAATGGCCAAGACGACGATGCCGCTGACTAATGGCGGAATTAACTTTCGTACTTTTCCTATAACCGTTCCCAACGTAAAATGGAATATACCGCTAACAACCGTCGCACCGAAAATAGCTGGCAACCCGGCCAATTGTATCACCGGCAGCATCACCGGTATAAACGAAAAGCTGGTCCCTTGCACCACCGGCAAACGGGCCCCCACCGGACCAAATCCCACACATTGGATCAAAGTTGCGATACCCGATGCTAATAATGCCGCCTGAATCAGCAATACCGTATCTCCAGTTCCTAATCCCGCCGCAGCAGCAATAATGATCGGCACCGTTACATTTCCGGCAAACATGGCCAATACATGTTGAATCCCGAGCGGAATTGCTTCCCGCAATGGCGGCATATATTCTGTTTGATCGAGTTGTTCCGGTTTCAGATTTTTATTTGCCATTCGATCTATCCGCTTTTCATTAGATTGGGTACAAGTTCGTAACTTTCTGCTAAATATTCAAAAAATCCGCTTGAATATTTCCGAAAAAGTTGAAAGATTCCCGGGCCTTATTCCAATAACCCCGGGAATTCATATGCCAACTTTACTGAAAATATTTTTTGCGATTCTAATACTCGCCGGCAGCGCCATTACTATTTTTGCCGCCTGGGAGTTTGCCGGCACTTTTCGCTTTCTCAGCAATGCGAATAAAAATGTGGAGGGCACTTTTCAAGGCTATCACCGGGAAGTTCACAAAACCCGCAATACGACGACTTCCCATTCGCTGGACCAAAGCATGTGGTCTTACAGCGTCGCTACCTACCCGGAATTCTCCTATAAAGATGAGAATGATAAAATCATCAAGGTCCGCTCCCCGAAAGTGCATGCCTTTGAATACTATAAATCCGGTGATGCAATTAACATCCTCCTCTCCCCTTCCGGCGAAGCACGCATAGACGGATTTTATGCTCTCTATGTGCGAGATCTGCTCATCTTACTGATCGGCCTGGGCTTTCTTTTCTTCCCTTTACTTTTTTGGAAAGTAGCTTCACCGGCGCTACAGGCACCGGGAACCGCAGAGAGTTTCAACCAATTTTGGGAAGGGATTACCCAAATCCTTCGGGAAACAAAAGTTGGCCCTTTCTCACTAGAAACAATTTTTTATAGCAGTGCAGTCTTATTTGGTGTTGTTCTGATTTTTGCCGCAATTGGTGGACTTTCTCCCTATCTCGCCCAGATGCGCTTCGGCAGTGGCGGTCGTTTATTATCTGCTTTAGAACATGATCGTTTTGAGGAAGCGAAAGAATTAATTGCCAGCGGCAATGGTTTGCATGCCACAAATGAATTTAATCAAAACCCTTTATTGCTGGCCCTGGAAGCAAATCAACCGGACCTCGCCGAAGCGCTTATTAAGGCTGGTGCTGATGTAAACATTAAAAGCAAAATGCTTAAGTCCCCGCTAAAAGTTGCAGTAAATAATGGCGATTTAGCAATGGTAAAGCTGCTGTTGGAAAATGATGCGAATCCGGATGCGCCGGAGGACGAATACCCACCGGTATCCTATGCCATGGCAAAGAACCGCCTGGATATAGCCCGCGCGCTTATTGAAGGCGGCACAGATTTGAAACGCCGTTATCGTTTTCAGGGGAAAAAAATTACCGTTGGAGATATGGCCCTGATGGGTAAGAAAATGGAAATTGTTTCGCTTATCCGGGAAATGGGTGGCGAATTTTCCAATTAGCGGGAAAAAATAGCGACTTGCCAGATACCGGCGGTCGCGTAATATATACGCTGCTCCAGACCGATTTTTTTGACAATCCCTTCCACCAGTTTTGTGGGATGAATAAAGGCCTGAAAATCCCGTTTGAATAGCTTCAGAAAAAAGTTAGCGCTGTTAAAACCCCCTTTTATCCACCAGACATCGCGCGGATAAATGACCCCATAATATTTGCCCGCCCGCTCCGCTGAGAGGCCGACGAGCTTTTCTACTTCATCAAAGCAGCAAATTACCCGGTCCAGGGTAACAATATCCTGCATTGAAATATCTTTAGCGACCGCCAGAAAATCCCCATGATAGAATTCGATACGATTACCATGCCCCTGCCGTTCCGCTTCTTCGCGGGCGGCTTCGGAATATGCCCGGGAGGCATCTACGTTAACCGCTGATGCAACGCCATCTTTCAACAGCGCGTGCTGTATACCCCCGATGCCGCCGCCGATATCCAGCAGCGTCAAATCTTTCACGCCTTCCTTGCGCAAAGCATCCAGCAGCATACGAGTTGTTTTCGAAACACCCTTTTTGCGGTACTTTTTCAATTCTTTCCGGACATACTTTTCACTGAATTCCTTTTCGATTCCTTCACATTGGCGGCAACTCATAGTTACTCCGGCTTAAGTCAAATGGGCAAATGGGCAAATGGGCAAATTTACAGTTTTGCATATTTGCCCATTTGTATTTTTTAATTCTTAGTGTTTATAAACAATCAGCCATTATCAGGACCATAGCCAACCGAAAGTACCTGCAGTCAACAAAGCATAAACAAAAGCATCAGCCATGTTCTTCCAGATAAACTTCCAGGGACGGCCAAACCAAATCGCATCCGGAATTGTCCCGAATCCGTATGCCAACCAGGCAACGGTGCCGGTTAAACGGAAAACAGTGAGATATGAGGCATCTGCCGGCAAGGAACGGCTGGCAAGATATGCGACCAAAATTCCCACGACCAGGTAAAAGAGGAAAGAAAGTCCCACATTTTTCCCCATTGACGGTACCTGATTGGGCATAATCGTAATCATCCCGACCGGGCCTTCTGTATATTTTTTCTGCATCGCCGGGTCTTTAAATTCCGCATCGGTTTTCGCATAAGGCAGCATGTATTGTCCCGGTGCGAGTTTCTGACTGCCCAGTGCTTTTCGGGTGCCTTCTTCATCCGGCAATCCCTGGAAATCCGATTTATGATGTGGCATTACCATCCACACCAATGCACTGACAATCCAAACCAATATCGCCGATACCAAAATCGGCAACCATAATGAAGCAATAGTAACCATAAAGCCTCCTTTAGCTGTAATGGGTAATTTGTCTGGAAGAATCCCCGCTTGCCGAATCAACACCCCTGTTTTGACATGTCCGAAGATCATTCCGTTTATTCCCACCAGCAGAAAGTAAGGAAAATCCATTAAACAACAAAATCTGCAGCCGAAAAACGCCTACTAAGCGTTATTAGTTTGTCCAACCGAAAAGCGGGAAATAGCTGTTGATATTCATGCCGGAATTGTATTATTATGGACATTCAATTATAACAAGATTAATTTTTCCAATCGTCAAACCGAGGCATTATGATCGTCGAATTTCCTCCCCTGGCATCTGCCGATCCTGAAAGCGGCCTGCTCGCAATTGGTGGCGATTTGGAGGTAGATAGTTTACTGTTAGCCTATCGCAACGGCATTTTTCCCTGGCCGATGGATAATGGGCAGCTGCTTTGGTTTGCACCGCCAATGCGGGCGATTCTTCCCTTTGAAGAATTTCATATTCCCCGCCGCCTGCTGCGCCATTTGAAAAAAGCGAACTTCACATTCCGGGTAAATGAAAATTTCCCTGAGGTTATTCGGGCATGTGCAGAATTAAGAAATCGTAAAGACGACGGCACCTGGATTATCCCGGAAATGATCGAGGCGTACATTGCTTTTCATCAGGCCGGTTATGCGCACAGCTTTGAAACCTATAATCAGGATGGTAAGCTCGTTGGAGGTTTATATGGGGTGCGTATTGGTAATTTTTTTGCCGGAGAAAGCATGTATTACCGGGAAAGCCACGCCTCAAAGTTTGCTCTAATTGAGACGGTCAATTTTATGCGCCGGGAAGGATTATCCTGGATCGATATTCAAATGCTTACCCCGTTGCTGTCCAGCTTTGGTGGCCGGGAAATTCCACGGCATCAGTTTATGGAAATGCTTGCCCGGGCAAACAACTAATTCTCTCAATTCCCCGATTATTGAAACCCTCATACATTTTTTTCAGTAATACTAAAGTGTTGCGCGATGAAAATCTGTAGTAGGCATGTGCCGGTTGTATATACCTTTCAAAAAGCGAACCAGCGAACAATTATTTTTCCGGACCAATTTCATGAAGAGTTTTTTCATCTTCTTACTTATATTTACAACCGCCAATGTCCCGGTTATTCCGACGCATCAGGCGCAATCTTCGCTGACAGCAGATAACCATCAGCACTATTACTGCCCGCCCTGCGGATGCCGCAGCGACCTTGATGAAATGGATTCTCCCGGCAATTGCCCCAGCTGTAGTATGCAGTTAATACCGGTTAAAGAGGGCTTTTCCGGAAAAATGGCCAATGTTTTTTCGATCTTTTTTCGCCAGAATCAGCAAAATATAACAGCATATGATCGCCTGATGTATCCGGCATTTCTCATGGGAATATTCCTTGCCCTCCTGCTCTTCCTTAAATCCCGCCAGAGCTTTGCGAATGTCTTCCTCGGGTTAATAGTGCTGACGTTAGCCTTATATCCTTTTCAAAATCGCCTCTCCAGCTTCAGCTATTTTTTAACTGACAGTTCCGCGCTGGTTTTTCTCCCTATTTCTTTTATTCTTTTGCTCGGTCCGGCGATTTACTTTTACACCCGTGCATTAGTAAATCCGCCCGGAAAAATTTCACGCAGAGAATACTTACATTTTCTACCGTTTCTTTTAGGTTTTATCCACCAGGCAACGATGTTTCTCATGCCGGCGGCGGAAAAGAAAGCTGTCTATCTTGCGCCGGAAACGCTCGCTGTCTATAATTGGGAGCAGAGCATTGCTATTTTTCTCGCTCTCGTTTACATCTTTGCTGCTTACCGCAATTTTTTGTCGAACACCGAAATAACAGTCCGGGGATTATTAAGTGGCGCATTATGGCCGCAAAAATTTCTCATGTTTATGGCCCTGTTTTTTGCAGGCTGGGTGATTATTCATGCCATCAATCTTATTTTCTTTGACCTCGCTATGGCTCACTACACCTATTACCCGCTCTGGCTGCTAATCGCGATTTTTATGTACGCTTTCAGTTTTGAAGTATTTTATTTCCAACGAATGAACTTAATTTCTGCACAGCGGGAATCCAGGCAGGCAGAGTATACCCGCAATATTTCCGAGCCGGATATTCTTCGCTACAGCCACCAGTTAACCACATTAATGGAAAGCGAACGGCCGCATCTGGATACTGAACTTACCCTCGGGAAACTCGCTGAAAGGCTGGATATCAAACCGAAAGATCTAACTGTTGTATTAAATCATGGCTTGAAAAAGAACTTCTATGACTTCATCAACGAATACCGGGTTAATACCGCCCGGGAAAAACTGGCCGACCCCTCCTGTCGTCATCTGACCATTCTGGCGATCGCCTACGATTCCGGCTTCAATTCAAAATCATCTTTCAACGCAATTTTCAAAAAACATGTGTTGATGACGCCGAATCAATACAAGAAACAATTCTCACTGAATAACACTTCCCTGAACGGCTCCCGCATCAATTAAGCAATTTCTTCATTTTCCCCTTGAAAATTGAACATTTATTATTGGACATTGGATATTTCAAAACATCCATCTAACCCCGACGAATTACAAAGGAGCAAATATGTTATACAAACACGTCAGCGAATTAATTGGCAGCGAGCGGGAAGCGACAGGCGATGGCTGGAAAAGCCGGCGATTTTTTCTTGCGGAAGACGGCCTCCCCTTTTCCGTGCACGAAACGACTGTCGCTGCTGGCACGGAATTGCATATTAATTATGAACATCACTCCGAAACTGTCTACTGCATCTCCGGCAAAGCATCAATAGAAATTATTGCCGAGAATAAAACCCTGCCGCTGGTGCCGGGCACATGCTATTCCATGGGCATCGGCGACGCGCACATCTTACGCATCGAAGAGGAGACTAAATTCCTTTGCGTATTCGAACCAGCCCTGAAAGGACAAGAAGAAGCAGATTAATTTTATGTAGAAAAGCGTCCAACTGAAGCCAAACGGACGATTTTCAGCCAGGGATTCGATATTATCCTCCCACAAAACGGATAACGGATAATTAGTAACGGAGCCCAACATGCAGAAAATTAATATAATCATTTTTTACCTGTTTCTCATTCTTTCCGCCACCTCGCTTATCGCCCAGGAGGATGAAAAAATTCAATACGTTTGCCCACCCTGTGGCCATAATTGTCTGGAAACAATTTATGACGAACCCGGCTATTGTGGCGAATGCGGCATGCAATATGTCGATTTAAAAACAATCGATCAAAATCAACCAGCAGCCGGACAGCAGCAGCAACAACAGGAAGCGTTGCGTGTTGCTGTGCTGGTTTTTGAGGGCGTACAAATCATCGATTATACCGGCCCCTGGGAGGTCTTTGGTGGTGCCCACTTTGATGTCTTTTCTGTGGCGAAAACCACGGATCAACTTCGCACGGTTTATGGTATGCAGGTGGTTCCGCAATATACCCTGGAGAATCATCCCCCTGCTGATATCCTTCTCATCCCCGGCGGAAATGTTTTGGCAACTCAGGAAGACCCTGTCGTTCAACGTTGGCTGCAGGAAAAATCCGAGAGTGCTCAAATTGTGCTTTCCGTTTGTAATGGCGCCTACATTCTCGCCAAAGCGGGACTGCTAAACGGCCTGCGAGCCACCACCACCCGACATCTTGTTAATGGCCTGGCCAATGCCGCCCCGAACATCACTATCGTGCGCGATGTTCGCTATGTCGACAATGGGAAGATCATTACTTCCGGTGGCCTTTCTGCCGGTATGGATGCCGCCCTACACGTTGTGGAACGCATGACCAGTCGGGAGCGCGCCGCTCATCTGGCACGGGGACTGGAATATGACTGGCAGGAGATCAGAGATTCTAACGATTAGAAATAATTGCAGTTACCTCCATGGGGAAAAGCAACAAGTTTGTAGTTTTGCCGTAGCAGCAGCAAAGGATATAACCAAAGGAGAATTGGCCTATGTTTAAGAACTATATCAAAGTGGCCTTTCGTAATCTCATCAAACACAAGTTTTATTCTGTGATCAACATCGCCGGATTGGCAATCGGGATTGCGGCCTGCCTGCTCATGCTGCTCTACGTGCAAGACGAACTTAGTTATGACAAATTTCATGAAAACAGCCCACATATTTACCGCCTGAACGGACACCTGAACATGGGAAATTCCGTTTCCAGCACGGCAACGGTTTCCTGGCCGGTTACACCGGCATTGATGGCAGATTTCCCGGAAATTATTGCTGCGGCAAAAATCTACAATCCGCATGGCTGGGGCAACACGCCCATGATCAGCTATGAAGATCAACGGTACCTGGAAGAAGAATTCCTCTTTGCCGATGCGAGCATCCTGGATATTTTCACTTTCGAATTCCTCCTCGGCAACCCGGAAACAGCTTTAAAAAGCCCCAACAATGTTATTATCACCGAAAGCACCGCCCGTAAATATTTTGGGGATGTTCTCCCAATGGGACAGACCATTCGTTACAACAATGGCACTGATTTTGAAGTGACCGGTGTTATTCGTGATCTCCCCAGCAATTCACATATGAAGTTCGACTTTATCGCTTCCTTCGAAGGGATGCGGGCGATGTGGAACAACTGGCAGGGCTTCGACAATAACTGGGCCTGGGTCGCGGCCTGGAGCTATTTACTGCTCCCGGATAAAGCAACCGCGGATCGCCTGGCCGCGCAATTACCGGAATTTGTGCAACGTCATTATCCTACTTCTCTGCAGGAAGGCGGTGTTTCCCTCTCGTTGCAAGCGATGGAAGATATTCACCTTCATTCTCATCTGGAGCTGGAATTCGAGCCGAATAACAACATGGCATACATCTATGTCTTTTCCGCGATTGCCGGACTGATTCTCCTCATCGCATGCATCAACTTCATGAATCTCGCCACGGCGCGATCGGCAGGACGTGCCCGCGAAGTTGGCATGCGGAAAGTGCTCGGCGCTTACCGCTGGACGTTGATGAAACAATTTCTCGGAGAAGCGCTGCTGCTGAGTTTTGTCTCGATGGTAACCGCGGTGATCCTCATCGAACTCGCCTTGCCCTGGTTTAACCAACTGACCGGAAAAGCACTGCAAGTCAACTACTTTGACAACGCCCTCGTGCTAGGAGGACTTTTTGTCCTCGGTCTGTTGGTCGGCATTATGTCTGGCAGCTATCCGGCATTTTTCCTTTCGGCATTTCGCCCCGTGGAGGTGTTAAAGGGTGCGCTCAGCCGTGGCGCCGGCAGTTCCCGCTTACGGGAGATTTTGGTCACCAGTCAGTTTGTTATTTCCATTGCATTACTGATTTGCATAGGGGTTATCTACAATCAACTGGATTACCTGAAGAATAAAGATCTCGGTTTCGACAAGGAACAAATCGTTCTCTTCAATATGTATGGCGGTATCTGGAACCAGTTCGTCCCATTTAAAAATGAGCTTATGAAATCTCCAACCATTCACGGCGTCACCGCGGTTGGCGGCAGCGTGCCCGGTTCGGAAAACAGCGTGGAAAATGCCTACATCGTGGAAGGCATCTCCCGCGATCAACATCAGTGGCTCGGCACCATGCGGGTCAATCATGATTTTGTTGAAGTGCTCGGTCTGGAAATGCTCGACGGACGGCCATTTAGTCCGGAGTTCTCTGCAGATTCAACCTCCAGTTTCATCCTTAATGAAACCGCTGTTGCTATGCTCGGATGGGAGGACAAGGCGATCGGCAAAAAGATCGATCACGTCAATTCAGATGGATCGGTAATTACCAGCGGGCAGGTTGTTGGCGTCGTTAAAGATTTCCATTTCCGCCCCTTGCAGGAACCATTAAAGCCCTTAATCATTCGCTTTGGCGGCGGTAAATTCGCCGTGAAAATGACCACTGGTAATGTACGCGAAACCCTCGCCCATATCGAAGCAACCTGGAACCGCTTTGTTCCCGACTGGCCGTTAAACTACCAGTTTATGGATCAGAATTTGGCCACGCTGTACGCCCAGGAAGAGAAGCTGGGGAAAATCATTCGTTACTTTACAATGCTGGCGATTTTTATTGCCTGCCTGGGTTTACTCGGATTGGCATCCTTTACCGCAGAGCGCCGCACCAAAGAAATTGGCGTCAGAAAAGTGCTTGGGGCAACCACACCGAACCTGGTGATGCTGATCTCAAAAGACTTTACCCGCCTGATTCTCATAGCCTTCGTTATTGCCATACCGATCGCCTATTTTACGGCCAATCGTTGGTTAGCGGAATTTGCCTATCGGATTGATATTGGGCCCGGCGTCTTTATCCTCGCCGGATTACTGGCCCTGACGATTGCACTATTAACAGTTAGTTACCACGCCATTCGGGCAGCTTTCATCAATCCGGTGGAAAGTCTGCGTTACGAATAAATTCTCCAGAGAATGTTTTTCGATGCCGGATCATCCCAGGGATGATCCGGTGTGGACACATTCGCTTCTTGGATGAACAAACCCCAAAGGGGCAAGTGAGCAACTCCGAACTCTGAACTCTTAACTCTGAACTTAATAGAGCCTCTCGTCCAGAGATTTGCCTTTTTCTAATTTTGAAAGTTCTATTAATTCTTCTGAACTCGCAATGGTTGTTTGACGGGATTCTAAGTTAATCGTTGCCTTGTAGATGAAGCTGGCGAATGGATAATAATCGATCGCGTTTGAGACATAATGCTGCCCATTCGCAAACAATTTTTCGTCAACATTTTTCGCGGCAATAATGTATTTGGCCGTATTGGTGTTCAGTCGTACATGCAGTACGATTATTTCCAGGGTTTTATTATCATCTTTTTCTACCAGAATAGCTGGACGCCAGCGCCGGGTTTCTCCCTGCTTCAGACGATTATCGCCCATTTTCCGGGCGGGATTCCAAACCCAATCCTGACCGATACGATATTTATCCTGCGCGATTAATTTACCGGCACCATCGTGCAAACTTGCTACGGCCAGTAAAAATCGTTCGGGATCACCGGAAGGTAGATAGTGACCAGCCCGCGCGTTGGTCAGCAAAACGGTTAAGGGTAACGAATCATCCGTTGCCTCGGTAAAATTAAAAGCGACATCCAGTCCCGACTTGTATCCCCGGGACAACAAAGAATCATATCCCTCGTACCATTTCGGAATACCGCTGCCGGTCCAGTGATGTTGATTCACTTGCTGCTCCGGCAAATTGGTATAGATATCCGCTACCAGACGCTGCTTTTCGGGCATATGGCAATCGACGCAATCCATTTCCCTGCCAAATTTTTCCTTCAAATCCGGTTGTCCCTCCGCCAACTCGTCAGTTGTATAAAACCAACAGATGAGATTCGGGGTTAATCCTTCCCCCTGTGGATTATGGCAGCGCTGACACATATTTCGCAAAAATGACCGATCCTGCCGAACCGGGTGCGGCGAATTTCCACTGCCATTTGGACCGATGATGTAACTTTCACCGCTGTCCTCATCCATGCGAATATGGCAGGTTGCACAAGTAATTGCTTCTTGTTCCAAAGCTGGATCGTAATGGGGATTTGCAACAGATACCGGCTTAAAGACATCATTATCCTGTAGGTGAGTAATAATGCGCTCTCGTTGATTCTGAAGTGGTGTGTGGCAATTCAGGCAAAGCCATTTCGGGGAATCCGGTTTGGTGATTTCCGACTGAAACTGAATATCCCGCAAGGCGCTGGCGTGGGTGGTATTTTGCCATTCCTTGTAAATAGTTTGATGGCAGACAGCGCAATCTTTTGCACTTAGTCCGGCAACACCACTAACCGGCTTTAGGTTCGGTATAACAAACGCATAGCTTTGGGTATCGGGATCAAAGTAGCCATCCAGGGCAATTCTTTGCGGCATGCCATCTGGTGATTCACAACTGCAAAAGGCTAGAAAGCATATAAGTACAACTATGACATAACTTCTTATACTTGCTACTTTTACAAACAACTTATCAGCCAAGTGAAACCTCGCTGGCATCATCAGAATTTCGGAACAAATCCTTTAAGAGATAACCGGTTAATGCCCCAAACCCGCCGCAAAGCAAACCGAGACCGGCACAAACCAGAAACATCACGAAAGAGTCCGGAGGGAGATTGAGCATATTGTTTACCCGGCCAAGTACCAACACACCGCCATTTTTCGCCGTATAAACGCTCATCAATAACCAGGCCAGTCCACCGGAGAGAAATCCGGCCCCAAATGCCCGCCAGCCGCTCCTGGCGATCAGCAATCCGTAGATAAGTGGCACTACGATAACCCACCACCAGTATGGCGTAAAGAATTGCAGGGCGAAGATTAACACGATCAGGAGCAATACAATCATTTTCCGCCTCCTTTCAGAATCGTTTTGGCAACAACGTCGGGATGGGTTTCCGCGGGGGATTTCAGGTAGATCAATTCGTAGTATTGTCCTTCTACCCAATCATCGATAAAGGCATCGTAATTCGATGAGCCGGGATTTCCGGATTGTCCGCCGGGATAAATCCCCCAGGCTTTTACTTCCGGCCCCAGTGCAACGACCATACGCCAGGAAGGCCCCTGCGTTTTGCCAGTTGCGTTGACTATACCGCGGTTGCCGTTAGTATTCAGCGCCAGGCGACTCATCCCGGGAATCCGGGCAAGATGAGTGATGTCAGTACCACGGCTCTTTCCCCAGCGCCAGTCCTCACTAAACTGCCCCAGCTCTTCGGAAAGTTCCAGATCAGCCCGCTGGAAAGAAAGCAATAGTATATCCGCGAGCGTTTCCGGATAATCTTCGGTAAGAATGTTATCGAAGTAGCGACTGTCCGGCTCATTCAACAGCAGACCGATGGTTACATCTTTTCGGGGAAATTTCAATTGCCCAAACTCCGGATGAGAGAATTCATCTTCCCAGATAAGTTTCTCGAAATTATCCCACCAGTATTTGAATATGATCGGCGCGATGGAATCCCGATGGCTTTCATAATCCCACCCCTGCAGCAATTCCAGATTCCGATACTCGAAGAGAGACAGCTCTTCATCCTGCAAGGAAGCGAGCATGGCCGGAAGGGCGGAGCGGGCATGCAGATTGAGATTGTCATTCTGCAGCGCCATCATATCTTCCGGCGTAATGTTGTTCATTTCCTCCAGTCGTTCATGGATGCGTGCCCCCCGTTCAAAAGTCGCATAGAAACCATACATCTGGTAAGGATAGTTGCCGGTTACCGGATTTTGATTGGCCGATCCCAGAAAACCGCGGGCGGGATTTTTCGAGTATGGAATATGCGCTTTAGGAATATATCCCTGCCACTCATAAGCCGGGTTGCTGCCATCGCTGATAAAGCGGCCCTGGTGTTTCCAGCGCAGGGGAATCTTGCCATTATGATGCATGGCGATATCGCCATGGCGGGAGGCAAAAACAAAATTCTGCGCCGGGCAATCGTAAAAGGAAAGCGCCTCGACAAAATCATTATAACCAACGGCGCGATTGAGTAACCAGAATGCTTTTACCTCCAGAGAAGGATCGTGAGCAACCCAGCGCAAAGCCATCCCGGATGGAATCGCATCGGTGTAAGACTCTTCGTTCGCGCGATAAGCGACAGGCCCAAGGTGCGTCATCGCAATGGTATCGATGATCGTTGCTTCACCGCGCACATGCACTTCTTCAATCCGCGGCGTTGCTTCTCGCCATTCCTCGCCAAAACGATACTTCCAGGGATCTTCCGGATGAAAATGCATTTGATACCAATCCATAACATCCACCCCGGCATTCGTAACGCCCCAGGCGATATTTTCATTAAAACCAATAATTACTCCCGGCGCGCCCGGCAAGGTGACGCCATAAACGTTCATCTCCGGAGAAACCAACTGCATTTCGTACCAAATAGAGGGCAGGTTTAATCCCAGATGCGGATCATTACTGAGGATGGGATAGCCGCTAAGGGTCTTGCTGCCGTCCACAACCCAGTTGTTACTACCGAGGTCCGGTGCCGGCTGGAGCATATTTTCAAAAGCGAGCATGGTTGCCGAGAACAGCGAATCCGGTGCTTTCGGGGCTTCCACCGGTTTAAAATCCCAGGCGTTATCAGCGGGAATAATTGTTTTCATATTTAATGGTTTCCGAAAGAACAGCTCGCTCATTACGCTATCGCCAAGCGCTGTGCGGGTGCGCGACCAAAGCACTTCATTGTTGCGTGCAGACAAATTCCAGGACATGTATTTCAATAATAATGCGGATTTCAACGGAGACCATGCCTCCGGCGCATAATTCAAAACCTTAAATTCCAGCGGATATTTTGCCGGCGTCAATTGATCGATCCAGGCATTAACGCCGTCACTCAATGCTTCCATCGCCAGGCGGGATGTTTCATCTGCCATTGCCGCTTTTACCGCCATTTCCGCGGCATAGAGCATACCGGTGCGGCGGCGATAGCGATCAAATTCTACCCGTTCGGGAATCACTTCCGCGACGCGTCCGGCCCCGGCGCGGGTAATAATATCCATCTGCCAGAGACGATCCCGGGCAGTCAAATATCCCTGCACAAAATAGAGGTCGTGCGCATTGCGGGCAAAGACATGGGGTACCCCGCGATTATCCCATTGAACAATCACCGATTCCTGCAAACCGGGAATCTCCCGATCATCCAACTGTTCTTCGATCATTTCTCCGTTCTGCCAAAATCCACTGTAGGGATTGGCGAAATCACCAATTGCAAACGGCGTCTTTTCTATCACCGGAAAATTTAGCAGGTAGAATAAAGCCAGGGTAATTGATGCGGAAATTATAAATTTTACCCATTTCATATACAGGACTCCAACTCTCATGCGTTAGGAACACTTCAACCCGTTAAAATCAAACAACTTACAAATGAGCAAATAGTAGCAATTTAAACAAGTTTGCGTTTTTGCTCATCTACTCACTTGCTCATTGGCAAAAGTGTCAGATTTTATTGATCTTTCCGCTAAAAACAAAGCAGTGCCTGAAATTCCTGTTTTTTTCGATAAATGCTAATTTCAAACGGCGTTTTTCGCGGCCCTTTTTATATACCTACAATTTTTTCCCGGTCTACCCCAAACCAAGCGCCCAAAATGTTTTAAATACTGAATTATGCCACCTTTTGGGTATTTCATTACTTGTTTTCTTGCTTACATTCTCCTATATATTAAAACGATATCTTGATCGAGCAGAATCATTGTAACATTCCCCGGAGGAAGTAATGAAATTGTTCAAGTACTTTTCAGTTTTTTTCATTTTTCTCATTTTAGCGGCTAGCAGCAACCTTTTTGGTTTTGGCAAGAATAAAGTTCGCTATAAAAATTTCAAATGGCGTTACATTCAATCCGAGCATTTTGACGTCTACTTTTATGATGGTGGCGAAGAGATCGCCGAATTTACCGTTGCCGTCGCGGAAACCGCCTATGTTCAGTTGAAGCGTGATTTCAATTTTGAAATTCGTGACCGCATCGCCTGGATTGTATATAATTCTCATCATGACTGGCGGCAAACAAACATCATTGATGTCTATCTGAGTGAATTCACCAAAGGTGTTACGGAACTATTCAAAAATAGAATTACCCTACCATTTGAAGGTGATTACAAGGCATTTCGCCACACCCTGCACCATGAATTGGTCCATGCGGTAATGAATGATTTGCTTTATGGTGGATCGGTGCAATCGCTGGTTGCCGGGGAAGTTACTCAGCCCCCACTATGGTTTTCGGAAGGTTTGGCGGAGTTTCAATCCGTCGGTTGGGAAACCGATCATGACATGATTGTCCGCGATGCTGTCTTGAACGGCTATATGCCCAATGTGCAAACCCTTGCTTTTCGTCTCCCCTATCAGGGTGGTTGTAACCTGCTCAAATATATTGCCGAGACTTACGGCCGCCAAAAGATCACCGAAATTCTCCATAAAACCCGCGGCAAGGTTGTTTTCGACCGCGTGTTGAAATCCGCTTTAGGATTAGATTCCCAGGAATTGACGGAGAAGTGGCATCGCCAGCTGAAAAAAGAATACTGGCCGGATGTAGAAGATCGCCAGGAACCGGTTGAGTTTGCCAAGGCGCTTACCCGCCACCGGCAGGCAACCAACAGTTACAACTATGCCCCGACAATTTCTCCCAATGGCGATAAAGTTGCTTTCATCGCTGATGAGGATGGTTACATCAACCTTTTCCTGATGTCCGCTGTAGACGGCCGGATGATCAAAACACTGGTTCGTGGTGACCGCACCGAGCATCTGGAAGAGATTCACCTGCTCCGCCCCGGTATGAGTTTTAGCCCGGATGGTAAACGTCTGATTTTCGCTGCAAAGAGCGGCCCGAAAGACGCACTGAGTATTGTCGATATTAAGTCCGGCGATGTAGAACAATTCATTCCGGATCTGGAAGGTGTTTATACCGTCGCCTGGGCGCCGGATGGTGAGCGCGTGGCCTTTGTCGGCGTTAAACATGGCAAGAGTGACCTCTTCATGTTCAACTTGAAAACAGAAGAGTTGACCCGCCTGACCGACGATTATTTCTCCGATGACTATCCTTCCTGGTCATCAGATGGTAAAACGCTCGTATTTACCAGCGACCGCCGGGATCAAATCGATCCCTCGAAAGTGCCGGCTGATTTCGAAATGCATGCCTTTGATTATGAAGGTCGCGATATCTACACCATGGATGTTGAATCCCGGAAGATTGAGCGTATTACAGACACTCCCTGGGAAGAAGAAAATCCGATTTTTTCCCCGGATGGCAGCAGAATCGCTTATATCTCTAACCAAAGCGGTATAAAGAATATCTATCTTTACCAGCATGATACTGGCGAGTCCTATCCGATTACCAATATCATTACCGGCGTTGTGCATATGACCTGGGATCGTAATGCAAACAAACTGACCTTTTCCGCACTCAACCAGGGTGGCTTCGATATATTCGTACTCAACAATCCCCTGGAAATGGAACCGAAGGAAGTAAAGAATACCCGGTTCCGGGACGAAACTTTACAGGAAAAATTACCGATATATGCCCGCGACTGGCAACCGGATGCCAAAGAGAAGAAAGAGATGGAAGACAAGAAGAAACTTGCCGGCGATTCTCCAGCCGACTACAGTAACTTCGTCTTCAGCACTCAGCGGCTTCGGAGCAAAAAAGAAGATGAACAGAAGACCGTCGCACTCAGCGAAAATTATTTCCGCGATGAGAATGGCGATTTCAAAATCCGCAAATACAAGCTGAAGTTTAGCCCTGATATCGTTACCGGTTCTGCAGGTTACAATACCTTCTTCGGCTTTGCCGGATATACCAGCTTCTTATTTAGTGATCTTTTGGGTGATCACAAGATTCTGCTCGATGTTAATTTACTCTCCGACTTGAAGAATAGTGGTCTGAGCTTATTGTATCTCTATCAAAAGAAGCGAATGACTTATGGCTTTGGTGGCTATCATCAGGCTTATTTCTTTAGCCGGAATGGATTTGACTTCCAGCGCTATCGTAACTACGGTTTCAACTTTCTTGCCCAGTATCCATTC
Organism: Calditrichia bacterium; assembly: GCA_028284905.1. Taxonomy (GTDB): domain Bacteria; phylum Calditrichota; class Calditrichia; order RBG-13-44-9; family J075; genus JACKAP01. Next base: position 71,172 of record JANQQU010000028.1, on the reverse strand, counting down.
AGTAAATTCAATCGGATGGAATTTAGCCTGGTTTGGTACAACATTCTGCTCGAAAATCTCACGGTTAATGTGCCGGATCAAAAAGTTTCGACGCTACTCCCCTCGGTGGCGTATGTTCATGACAACACACAGTGGGGCTACACCGGACCGATCGACGGTAGCCGCTATGCCTTAAACTTCCTGGCCAGTCCGAAATACAACGACGATGGTCTCGATTTCCGCACCGTTTTTGCCGATTACCGGAAATATATCAAGCTGAATCGCGAGTATAGTTTTGCCTTCCGTTTGAGTGGTGCGGCCAGTTTCGGTGAAAACCCGCAGCGATTCTTCCTCGGTGGTATCGACAACTGGATCAATTACAAATCCCGTGGCAGATTACGTACCGACAACATTGATGATGTCTTCTTCTCCAGCTTTGTGACGCCGCTACGTGGTGCCTATTATTATGAAGGAGAAGGTAGCCGTTATCTCCTCAGCAATATGGAATTCCGCTTCCCGTTGATTCAGTTCCTCGGATTGGGCTTCCCGCCGATTCGTTTCTTTAACATTCGTGGAGCGATCTTCTACGACATCGGAACCGCCTTCGATCCCGGTGAGAACTGGTATAGCAACTCGAAGTGGCGTGGCACACACATTAACGAGAATGGTGAGCGAGCCTTTAAGGATTTGATCAGTGGATATGGTATTGGTGCACGGATCTTCTTCCTCTACTTCCTGGTGCGGATCGATATGGCCTGGCAGTATGACCTTGCCGGTTCCAGTAAGCCGATTTGGTATATTTCGCTGGGTGGGGATTTCTAGGGGATTTACACACTATCAGAGCCTGGGATGATCTTCTCTCCAGGCTCTACCTTATCTGAGAAACCCGGGGTGGTGACCCCGGGTTTTGCTGTGTAATGCCTTCGGCATATAAGACTGGATTTAGTTTAGCAACATCGCCTGCATCATCCGGTTACCAAACTCAAATCTGATCTACTGGTTACCAAACTTCGTTTGGTAACCCTATTAGCGGCGAAACTCTGTTTCGCGTAGCTAAAAACTTCGTTGAGTTTCATTATCAGGATTGATGGAAATTGGGAGTGCTAAATAATCAATGCAAAATATCCAATATTCAATGTCCAAGCAAAATCTCTCACTTCGACATTCGATATTGGACATTCAATATTCGACATTTCTTTTTATCAGCGCTGCAGCATCACCCGATCAACCAGCGGAATAATTTCGCTGAGGATTTTGCCGCCAGTAGAGGATTCCACTAAACCCACCACAATATAGCGTCGTGGACCATTTTCCTCCCAGATTAAAGCAGAGTCGGAGTGCCAATTGCGCCAGGTGCCGGATTTCCGGAAAATATGGGCATTGGGTGCAAGCTCCTTCAAAGCACCGACGAATTTGTGGTTAATACCGGGATTTGACATCATTTCGAGCATCTGGCGGCTGCGGGCTTCGCTAACCAGGCGGCCGGTGGCGAGCATATAGTAGAAGCGACAGACTTGCCGGACGGTAGCGGCATGAGAGAGCCCCTGTAAGGGCTCAGGATTGCGTTCACTCTTCCGGGCGTACTTCCGGCCAACCCATAAGCCTCCTCCCCCCTCCTGATCGTAGAAACGATATTGCGGATCGCGCAAGACATCTGCGATGCTGTCCAGTCCGAGAAAATCGATCAAACGGCTGGCGGCAGGATTGCTGGAGTAGCGAATCATGTTTGCCAGGTCTTCAGTGATCTCCGGACTTTCTTCCAGTCGTCCATCCTCGATGGCCTGCTCTGCCGCGAGGAGTACTGCTATTTTCGGCAAGCTGGCGGCATACATCATCTTATCGCCATTAATTGCTGCATAACGAGGGTTCATCGGGTCAGTAAGATCGACGACACCGACGGCCATTCGTTCCATCCCCTGTAGCCGTTGCCAGAGCTTTTTCTGGGATAAGGCTGCTTTTAACTGCGTCTGAAGCGTGTCATCAACAGCTTTTTCCAAAGGCGACCAAATCTCGCCATTTACCGAAACAGGCAAACTAAACGGGGATGAATTTTTGGGAACAATCAGTACAGAGAATAAGAGCAGGAAGCAAAAAATGTATTTAAAATTGTATTCTCTCATAAATGAGCTTTTTTTCAATCTTTTCAAAATTTCCGTTAATCTAATATCTACGGCGCTAAAACGCCAAACTTAAATTATTAATAGCAAAATTTTTTGTTTTACAGCCTAATTAAAAATTAATGCATGCACTCGTTCCAAACTCCGGTCTCCTCTCGTTGCTAAACTCCAGTTTGGCAACGCAATTAGAAGCGAAACTCTGTTTCGCGCTTGCTACACCTGTCACACAAAACTGGAGTTTTGTGCATAATTGTATTCCCAAAGAGGACTTTTTCCCAAGGAATCACTTTGTGAGGGAACAAGAGATTCTTAATCTTCTATCCATATAAAAGACTCCTGAAAAGCCAAAAAGTTGGAGACTTTCTCCCCCTCATCTCTCCCCCATCCGCTTCCAGAAATAATAAACCGGTACACCAGCAGCCAGAAAAGCCAGGCCGGCTAGAGACTCATACGGCGCATTTACCAAAGTGTTCAGCACAAACCAGGTGGAGATTGCCACAAAGACCAACGGGGTAAATGGGTAGCCAATCGTTTTGTAAGCGCGGGGCGCATCCGGCCGGTTTTTCCGAAACAGGATCACACTGAATCCCGCCATGGCGAAGAAGATCCAGTCGGTGAAAGCAACATAAGTGATCAACTCATAAAAGGTGCCGTTAAAGATCAACACAATCGCCCAAACGGTTTGAAAAATGATCGCGTATACCGGCGCATTGTATTTCGGATGCACCTCCCCTGCTTTCTGGAAAAAGACTTTATCGACCGCCATCGCATAATAAATACGCGGTGCCGTCATGGTATAAATGCCGGCAGTGCCGAAGACGGAGATAAAGATTGCCAGCGCAACAAATGTAGCCCCGCCTTCTCCCCAGACGGTACGCACAGCATCGGCGGCAACTTTATCAGTCGCTGCAATTTCCGATACCGGGAGAAGCATCATATAGGCGATATTAACAGTCAGATAAATAATCGTTACAACAATCGTCCCAGCGATTAAGGCGAAGGGCAAGGTTTTATTCGGCGACTTCACCTCACTGCCGACGTAAGTTGCATGCTGCCAGCCACCGAAGGACCAGAGCACCCCAACCATCGCCAATGCCAGCGGTCCCCAGAAATCGCCCTGCTCCGCGGGAATCAGATAGGAAAAGTCGAGATTTTCCGTACTGCCGGCAAAGAATCCCACCAGAATCACCACGATAATCCCGGCGATTTTCAACAAGGTAAAGATGTCCGCAAAGATGCCTCCGGAGCGAATCCCGAAGTAATTCACTATAGTTAACACAACCAGACCGATGACTGCTGCTGCCTTTAAACCGGCAGGCGATAGCGGCACAAAAACACTGAAATAGGTAGCAAATGCAAGACTGAGTGCTGCCAGTCCACCGGAATTGACCACGAGGAAATAAGCCCAGCCGTAAAGGAATCCCCACAGTCCTCCGTAAGCCTCTTTCAGGAATGCGTAGACGCCTCCTGCTTTCGGCATCATTACGCCCAATTCGGCAAAGGTGAGCGCGCCGGTCAGTGCGACAATGCCGCCAATTACCCAGACAATCATAATCAACAACGGTGATGGAATTTGCTGGGCAATACCGGAAGGTGTCAAAAATATGCCGGAGCCGATAACGGAGCCAATGGCAATCAGGGTCAGGTCGAAACGATTGAGTTTTTTCTGGAGTTGCGTCATGGAATGGATCCTTTTCTGGAATGTCCGATTGAATTGGCGCAATCTTGCAGCAAGTGGAAATCGTAATTTCCAAAATTATCGATTTGTTTTTTTATTCGCAAATCGGTAAACTTTTCCATGGAAAACTTACTACAACGCATGGTGCGAGCCTCGCTGCTCGATAAGAATCTTTATGAAGAAGTCGAAGCCGATCCAAATGCCCTGACGCAGGCAATGATTGTCGTTGCCCTTTCCAGTATCGCTGGTGCGGCAGGCCAGGAAGGACTTTTCAGCTTTGGCGCAATGTTTAAGAATGTATTCGCCTATTTTATCGGCTGGCTGATTTGGGCAGGTATTACCTATTTTATCGGCACCAGCATTCTGAAAGGGCCTAACACAGAATCGAATATCGGAGAGCTGCTGCGCACACTCGGTTTTGCCAGCGCACCGGGAATTATCCGGATACTCGGTATCCTCCCCTTACTCGGCTGGCTGACCCATGCCATTGCTGCAGTATGGATGCTGATAGCTATGGTCATCGCCGTCCGTCAGGCGCTCGATTATGAATCGACGGAACGAGCAGTGGCTGTTTGTGCAATTGGATTTATTCCGTATATGCTGATTTATTGGATTATTTTTTGATGGGATTTTGAGAGATTTTTAGTTTCTGGGGGAAATGATAATATTCTCAGGAATTACTTTTTCCAGGGAAAATGGTTCCGTTCGCGGGGCTCACTCATGGCTCCGCTCCCGTTGGTCGCTAATGGTTCCGTTCCCTACGGTCACTAATGGCTGCGCTCCCGCTGGTCGCTGATGGATGACAAGTTTTCCTGCCGAAGGCCAACAATTAATGAACGCAGTGAGTGGAACCATTAGTGAGCCCCGCGAACGGAGCCATCCTCTCCAAAAGCGCCAACGAAGTTTATCCAGCCTTCAGATCTCAATTATTTCTTACGACAAAAAACCTTATCCTCTATTTAGAAAGGCTTTACCTATGACCCAACTAATCAACAAACAATTCCGCCTCGCTGCCCGACCGATAGGACGTCCGAAGAAAACCGACTGGGAATATCGCGAAGATGCAGTGCCCAATTTACAGGATGGAGAATTACTGGTTCAAGCAAAATTCATCTCCCTTGATCCGGCGATGCGCGGCTGGATGAACGATGCCCGTTCCTACATCGCTCCGGTCGAAATCGGCGCAGTAATGCGTGCCGGTGCTGTTGGAAAGGTGATTGCCTCTCGCCACACAAAATTTAGCGAAGGGATGTATGTCGTTGGAAGTCTCGGCGTGCAAAGCCACGCGGTTTCCGACGGTGCAGGATTAATGGCTGTCGATCCGAAACTAGCGCCACTTTCGCTCTACCTCGGGGCATTAGGAATGCCTGGTATGACTGCATATTTTGGCCTGTTAGATGTTGGTCAGCCAAAAGAAGGAGAAACTGTAGTGGTTTCCGGTGCGGCAGGTGCCGTTGGTTCTGTCGTCGGGCAAATTGCACGCATCAAGGGTTGCAAAGTGGTAGGCATCGCCGGTGGTCCGGAAAAATGTAACATGCTCACCGAAACCCTCCGTTTTGATGCCGCCATCGATTATAAATCTGATGATCTCCGTAAATCATTAAAAGCAGCCTGCCCGAACGGCATTGATGTCTATTTCGATAATGTTGGCGGAGATATCCTCGACACTGTCCTCACCCGCATCAACCGCAGCGCCCGCATTCCGATTTGCGGAGCGATCTCCCAATACAACAATACCACGCCGATCAAAGGTCCATCCAACTACCTTTCCCTCTTGATCAACCGCGCGCGGATGGAAGGTTTCATCGTATTCGATTATGCCGGCCGTTATAAGACTGCCATGCAGGAAATCGCCGGTTGGATTGCCAGCGGAGAACTGACTGTGAAAGAACACATCGTCTCCGGCATCGAAACTTTTCCGGAAACGCTGCTGATGCTGTTCGATGGTGGCAACACTGGTAAGCTGATGATTCAGGTAGATTAATTCAAAAACGAATAAAAAGATGAAAAACCTCGCGAAAAAAGTAGCGGTGATTACCGGAGCAGGCTCTGGTATTGGCCGGGAGTTAGCGATTCAGCTTTCAGCAGCGGGTTGTATCCTGGCGCTGTCCGACATTCATGCAGAGAATCTTGCCGAGACGGTGAAAATGCTGCCGCAAAACCAGAAAGAATGCACCAGCGATATCGTTGATGTCGCAAATCGGGAAGCTGTTTTTTCCTGGGCAGAAAAAGTTCTGGACAGTCATGGGCAGGTAGATATTGTCATCAATAATGCCGGGGTTGCGCTGGGAACGATTTCTTTCCTCGACAACACGCTAGAAGATATTGAGTGGTTATTGAATATTAATCTTTGGGGCGTATTGTATAGCAGCCGGGCATTCCTTCCCCATTTGCTTCAACGGCCGGAAGCGAGCCTGGTGAACATTTCTAGCATGTTTGGTTTGCTCGGGGTTCGGCGGCAAGTGCCTTATAGCATTAGCAAATTTGCAGTACGTGGGTTTAGTGAATCGTTGCATATGGAATTGAAAGGCACATCAGTGGTGGTCAGCAGCGTGCATCCGGGAGGAATTCGCACGAATATTGCCCGTAATGCCCGGGAGCGTAATCCGGCGGAAAAAGCAAGAGTGGCAGAAAAGTTTGATAAGGTCGCAATGATATCTGCAACCAGCGCAGCCCGGCAAATCATTCGCGGTATTCGCAGAAAGAATTCCCGGATCATGGTTGGTGCCGATGTAAAAACGATTGATCGTATCGTGCGTTATTTTCCGCGGGCGTATAAGAACATTTTACTTGGATTGCAAAAGCGGATAATAGATTAGGCAAGTTTGAAAAATGGGCAAATGGGCAAATGGGCAAATGGGCAAAAAGAATTTCTTGCCCATTTGCCCATTTTCTCACCCTCCGGATATCAGTGCATTCAATCCATACCGGTCAATGCGATTGCGCAGTGTATTGCGATGAATCCCCAGCACCCGCGCGGCCTGCACCTGGTTTCCACGGGTTTTCACCAGCACCTTTTCGATCAGCCGTTTTTCCATTTCCGGCCAGAGCTGGGTTTGGCTGCTCCCCTGAACAATTTGATCGATAATCGCATCCAGGGCGTCATCCTCGTTTTGGCGGGGTAATAATGCTTCTTCGGAGACTGCTTCCAACTCCAGATCTTCCGCAGTAATAGTAACCCCTTTTGCCAAAACCATCGCCCGGCGGATACAGTTTTCCAGCTGACGCACATTGCCCGGCCAGGCGTAGTCCATCAGTTTCTTCATTGCCTTTTTGTCCACGCCCTGAATCGAACGACCAGTGTCTTTACCATAGCGAGCGAGAAAGTATTCGATTAATTGAGGAATATCTTCCTTGCGCTCCTGCAGCTCCGGCAAGGGAACAGTGATTACGTTGAGGCGATAGTAAAGATCTTCCCGGAATTCCCCTTTCTTGATCATCTCTTCCAGATTCCGGTTGGTTGCTGCTAGCAGGCGTACATTGTTCCGGATAACTGTATTCCCCCCTACCCGGTTAAACTCTCCATATTGGATCACCCGAAGAATTTTAGCCTGAGTCACTAGAGACATTTCTCCAATCTCATCCAGAAAAAGAGTACCGCCGTCCACTTGTTCGAACTTTCCAATCCGCCGTTCCGTCGCCCCGGTAAATGCCCCCTTCTCGTAGCCAAACAATTCGGATTCTAGGAGGTTCTCCGGCAAAGCGGCACAATTCACTTCCAAAAAGGGCGCTTTCGCCCGGCGGCTATGATGATAAATCGCCCGCGCCACTAACTCTTTCCCAGTGCCGCTATCCCCACGAATCAATACGGTGACATCCTGTGCAGCAACCTGCCCGATCAGTTTATACACTTCCTGCATCGCCTCGGAAGTACCGACAATCATGTCGCCACTGATATCAGTTTTCTCACCTTTTTCGCTGGCGACACGAACAGACCGGCGCATTAGTTGGCTACTTTGGAAAGCCTTCTGGATAACTTCCCGCATACGGTCGATATCAAATGGTTTTAGCAGATATTCAAAAGCACCATATTTCATCGCTTTAATGGCGGTGTCCATGGAACCGTGTGCCGTCATCATCACTACCGGCACGCGGCCATCAATATCGCGCATGCGTTTCAGCGCTTCCAGACCGTTCATCCCCGGCATCTTGATATCCATAACCACCACATCCGGATGAAGTTTCTCCAGCTTCAGCAAGCCGTCTTCAGCGGTTTGAGCGGAAGCAATATCATAATCGCTTCCGAGAATTTTTTCGAAGGAGTAATGGATGTTTGTTTCATCATCCACAATAAGAATTTTTGCTTTAACATCTGCCACCAGGCGACTTCCTTTTCCGTAAATTTTGTCGCCCGAAAGCTAAAAACGAATCTTTCTCAATGCAAGCAATGAAGGGGTGAAAATCAGGGAGATTGCGGAAATTTCAGAAGAACCTGGAAATATTTTCCCGGCTCACCATTATGCTCAACCGTTGCCTGATAAATGGATAAAGCCTCGGCGATTTTTTCACTGAGCGTTGGAAATTCATTGGTTTCCGTGAGGGCCAAAAAACTGATGCTGTATTTCTCTTTTTGCAGACTAAGCCCCACCTGCAATTGTTCATTTGCCAGCGGCGTCAGCAGATTGATAATATAATTGACAACCTTCACAAACGGTTTCGGGTCATCAGTTTTTAAGAGACAGCCATGATCCAGGCAAAGCTCTGCATCAACATTTTTCTGGGTATGTATGGCCGTTAACAGCTCCCGAACATCAATGGGTTGCGTACTCATATTATCCATCCTTTATGTGCTTTTTCGGGTAATCAAAGAAATCGAAAGTCCCTTCGCCCAAACCAACGTCCTTCCATGAATGAATATTAAATTGAATAGCAAAGATACCGCAGGTTGGTAGATTATCAATGTAGTGGTTACAAAGATTATTAGCGATCATTGTAAAGCCGGGATTATGTCCAAAAACAAAAGCGGACTGATGCTGATCATCAATATGCCGGATAATATCCAGCAGCATACCATCGGTGGCAAGGTAGATTGATTCATCCTGAACAATATTGTCTTTCGAATAACCAATTTCATCGGCGATAATGCCAGCGGTAGTAATAGCCCGATTTGCCGGGCTGGAAAGAATAATATCCGGCAACACATTTTCCCGGGCGAGACGTTGCCCCATAAACGGCGCGTCCCGCATACCTCTTTTGTTCAACGGGCGCTCGTAATCCGCAAGGCTGGCATCTTTCCAGCTGGACTTTGCATGACGTATCAGAAAAAGCTTCTTCATTCTATCTTCTCACTATTCGCTATTCCGCTGATATCAACGGCTCAATTAATCCGGCATGATCATTACGGATATTGTTGACTTCCCGGGAAACGGTTGCACTAGCGGTATTCTCTGCCGGATAGGTTTTAATCCAACCCTGCAAATCCTGAAAATCCCGATTGCTGTTATTCAGCCAGCTTTTTTCCTGTTCCTGGGGCAGAATAAACGGCATACGCCCATGTATTTTCCCGACAACGCCATTCGCCGGCACAGTAATCATGGAAGCGCTGTAGCGGGGGAATCCAGCAGGATCTTCCCAGGTTGAAAACAATCCCCCGGCAGCCAGCAACGACCGCTTTGGTTCATAAAATTTGTGCGGCACTTTCTCCCCGCCAACTTTTGCCCATTCAAAAAAATTATTGAAGGGAATAATACAGCGAGCAGAAGACAATTGCCGCTGCCAAAACGGCTTATCGCGAATCGTTTCCACCCGGGTATTAAACATTGCATATTTTGATTTGAATTCTTTTGAAAATGAAGGAATCAGCTGCCACTGCATCATCCTTATAGCGGGAGTGCCGTCTTTTTCCGAATAGATAACCGGCACATCCCGGTAGGGGCCAATATTGTAGGAAGGCGGAAAATCCAGTTTTTCCGGCCAGATAACACTAAAACGTTCGTCAAACTCTTCCGGGTTTGTCTTGTGTGTGTAAAGTGAATATCTGCCGCACATATGCTTACCTGTCTTTATAATTCCGGGAATCCGAACAGTTCTTTTATTCGGATTCCCGCTGCAAGTTTCGAAGATTATCTTTTTCTATCTAAATTCAGGAAAATCAATTACCATCTTCGCTGAAGAATTTCCTGCAATCTTCGCTTCGAAGCATCGGAAAGTCCCAATTGCTCGGAGATCGCAGTGAAACCATCTACTGAACCATTCCGGCCGGCAAAGCCATTTATTTTAGTCGCAGCCGGCGAATGCACCCAATCGAGCCCTTTCGGGTAGATCATCTTAAATTCCTGCATGATCTCGCTTAAGTTCTGCATACGATACTTTTGATGATATTCCTCCGCCAAATAAAATTTTTCCAGCGGCAATAAAGGCGTTACCACCGGACGTCCGTAATCGGCCTCCAATTCAGCCTTGCTTGCTTCAGCGATTTCCTGCTGCCCGGCATTCTCGTAAAAAAGCACCGGCATATATTGACGAGACCAGGCACGATCAGTGCCTTTGTGGCTCTTCCAGAATACCTCCAGCAAATCCCGATAGGATATCACCGCCGGATCAAAGTCTACCTGAAAAGTTTCGGTGTGATCATCAAGTTCGTAGTAGGTCGGATTTTTCTTCCGGCCACCACTGTAACCGACACGGGTTCTGTAGACACCATCAAAACTCCCGAACCGGGAGTCGGGTCCCCAGAATCATCCCAGGCCAAAGGTTGCTGTTTCCAGTTTGCCGGGAATATTTTTATCTAATGCGGGAATTTTACCAGTTTTTGCATTTGCAGTGAGAGCGTTTCGCATATCGTATTTCCTTTCCGGTTTTAGTTCTCGCATATTAGAGTCCATCGCACATAGGGAAGTTACATTGCCATCTTTTATATCAGCCAGGTCAATTATCACATTTGTGGATTGGGAGAAAAAAATATTGCTACTCTTTCAGCCAGGCTGCCCGCAGTTTCAGTTGCGCTTCTGTTGCATTCTCATCTTGCCAAAGCAGGCGATAGGGATACCGGGCTTTTTCCAGAACGAGTTCTTTTTGCATCAGTTGATTCCGTCGAAAAACGGACACCAGAATTTTATCACCGGGCTGATAGGTTGCCATTAACTTATTAAAGTTCTCATGGGTTGCCCGCTGATTATCAATGGCGACCAGCAAATCGTCTGTTGCCAGGCCTGCCTTCATCGCCGGAGAATTGCTAATGATATTTCGAATGTTGCTTACTCCTCCGGATGATGAGGTAATGATGCCGGAGAACGGTAACGATTGCTCTCCCTGGGCAGGAGAAAAAGAAAGCCCGGCATGCTTCAGAAATGCGTTGTAGTCGATATCTTTCGTGCCAGCGACATAATCAGTAAAGAACTGCCGAAAATTGCTTCCGGAAACAGTGTTTACTGCTTTTTCGATGCCGCCTTCCGGAACGCCTTTGTCCTTCAATGCGTATTCTTTGTAGAGGTAACGAAGCACATCATCGAGCGATTTTTTATTTTCGGTTCGGCCGCGTATTTCCAGGTCGAGAAGCAGACCTAAAACTTCCCCACTGCGATAAAAGGAAACGACCGTTCCGGGAGGATTTCCCCCTACCCTTCCCCAGCTATCCCAGCTGGTCATCGCCGGACTGGCGACTTTCCTACCGGAAGAAAAAGTGAATCCATTGATTGACCTTTCCAGATTATTGTAGAATGCATACTTGGAAATCAAGCCGGAGCGACATAGCGTCAATTTCTCGTAATAACTGGTAACGCCTTCGAAAAACCACATTTGGGTGCTGTAATTTTCCCGGGAATAATCCGGTGGAGACAACACCGCCGGGGTAATTCTCTCTACATTCCAGACGTGGAAGAATTCGTGGGCAGCGAAACTCATCAGACTTTCGTAGAACCGCCCATTTTGAAAATCAGCCGGCCCCATCACCATCGATGTGGAATTTTTATGCTCAACTCCATGCCCGAAACGGCGATCGACCAGGTGAATCATAAACAAGTATTTGTCGAATGGAAAAACGCCTTCGAAGATACTTACCTGTTCGTTAACCATCCGCCGAAAATCATCTACCAGCTTCTCCCGGTCGCGCAGATTACTCTTTCCCTGTAAAACGATTTCAAAGCGCGTTTCCCCAACGTTGAAGGATAACAGTTCCATGCTTGGACTGATCAGGATCGGGCTATCCGCCAGCTCGTGATAGTCGGCAGCAAAATACTCATTTTTAACGGGATTGAAATTCAGGGCAGTAGCAATACTCCAGCCCTCCGGTTTTTGCAGTTGCACGGTAACCGGCAGATGTTCCTTGCCGGGAATATACATCATTAGATTAATCGGATTCAGGTATGCCTCACTATCATCCAGGTAAGAATTTCCGGCATCCAGCTCGTTCGCATAATATTGATATTGAATGCTTACTTTTCCAGACTTGCCATGATTCACTTCCCAGGTATCTTTATCCAGCTTTCGAAAAGGCAGTGTTTTTGTATCCGCACCGAAAGCCTTGAAGTGCACAACATTTCTGGTAAAATTTTCAATCGTATACCTTCCGGGCCGCCAGGCGGGAATTCGAAAACGCGTCGCATCATTTTCCGGATTTTCAACGGTCACCGTAATGTCAAAATAGTGTGAATTAGCAAATTGCCAGTTCACCTGATAGTCAATTTTCATATCTTTACTCCAAATCAATAATGGCAGCAGCAGAAATAATAGAATTAAGCGGTGAGAATTATTCAGCAAGGGCAGCCTCCGGGCAATCATTAAATTTCAGCGCGTAGTAGTTTCCAAAACTTTCCGTTTTTTTCCTATCTTCGGGTAAATTCAAGATTTATATTCAAAACAGCTTTCGTTAACCCTACACACATATATAACGCTATGACACCGAAAAAACCACTCAGTTTTCAGGATATTGCACGGCGCAGACAGCAAAGTGCTTTCGTCGGACGCCAGGAACAACTGGATCGTTTTCGCGCCAATTTATCGATTCCGCTGGAGGATGAACAGCGCAAGTTTATCTTCACCATTCATGGGCAGGGCGGCGTTGGCAAGTCGACCCTAATGGAGCAATTTCGCACCCTGGCGGAGCGGGAAGGCGCGATCGTTGCCCGGATGGATGAATCCCAAAAAGACCTGCTGGAAACCCTGGCAGAATTTGCCCGGCAATTCGAAGAAAAAGAGTATTCTTTTAAAGCGTTTAACGAACGTTATCTAAAATATCAGCAGGAGCTAAAACGGCTGGAGGCCGATCCGAAAGCACCACAGGGCACCCTGCCTTTTTTGGCGCGCACCCTGGTAAAAACCGGTACCCGCATCGCCAAGCACACTGCCGCCGGGAAGATGGTTTTCGAAGTTGTCGATGAAGAAGGTTTTGCAGAGCAGGTAAGTGAATGGGCCACTTTCGTTGCCAGAAAAATTACGAACAAGGACGAAGTTCGCCTGATCCTGGAACCAGTCGCGGTATTAACGCCGTTGTTTCTAAAAGCCCTAGAAAAGATTACCGAAGACCATCTGACCTGCCTCTTTTTCGATACTTACGAGCAGACCGGGGTATTTCTGGACGAGTGGCTACGCCAGGTGCTCGATGGCGATCATGGTGTGCTATCACCCAATATCCTCCTGGTGATAGCCGGACGGCAGGAATTAAACAATAACGATTGGTCCAATTATGAGCCGCTGATTGCGCATCTTTCCCTTGATCCATTTACGGAAGATGAAGCGATCGATTTTCTTCATCGAAAAGGAATCACCCAGCCGGAGATCATCGAAACCATTCTCAATCTCTCCGGACGGTTGCCAGTTCTGCTGGCAACGCTTGCCGCCGGGAAACCGGGTGACGGCGAAGTGTTAATCGATCCCAGCAATACAGCTGTCGAACGCTTTCTTAAATGGGTCGACGATCCGGCTCGCCGGCAATTGGCGCTGGATGCCGCCATTCCCCGCTATCTCAATCTTGATGTTATTTCCCTGTTAACAGAAAAGGAAAATGCGGCCGATTTTTTTGAATGGCTTAAACAGATGCCTTTTGTGAAGAAGCAGACCAATGGCTGGGTTTATCACGAAGTTGTGCGCACTCAAATGCTTCGTCAGAAAAAGCAGGATTCGCCATTACAATGGCAAAAGCTGAATGATGTGCTGGGCGACTACTACCAGGAGTTGCAGGATGGCCTTGGGCTCACCGATGATAATTGTTATGAGGATGATACCTGGCAGCAGTATGCTCTGGAAAGCGTTTACCATCATCTCTGCAGCAAGCCGCAAAAACGCCTTGAAACAGCACTTGGGGTTCTTGTCGAGCTTTATCGCATCAAATCCAGCCTGGCCAGAGCGCAAAAAGGATCGATGCTCCTAGAAGAAGCCGGCAATATTTTAGAGGATGAAAAGATTCTCAATGTCGCGGCCGCCTGGGATCATCTGCTAACGGTAAACGATGCGGATAATAATCCGGCAATCGAAGCCGCTGTTGATCGCCTCCTGGATATTGCACCGTTAAACGATGTCTCCTCTTCATTTCTATATTTCCTCCGGGGCAAATCCCATTACAATCGATTCGATTACGAAAAAGCACTGGCGGATTTTACCCGGGCGATTGAGCTGGAAGATACATTTAAAATGGCGTTTGCCTACCGGGCAGCCAGCTACCGAATCACCAAACAATTTGATCTCGCCCTTGCTGATCTCCAGCAGACCATTAAGCTGGATGAAAAATACCTCTGGGCAATCCACGAACTCGGCCTCACCTATCTTGATCAGGAAAAAAATGAGCAGGCAATGGTGGAGTTTAGCCGGGTGATTGAACTGGACAAAAATTATAAATGGGCATTTGCCAATCGCGCTCTGCTCCATCGTAACAAGAACGATTATGATGCATCTTTACAGGATCTCAATCATGCGCTGAAGATAGACCCCAATTACACTTACGCCTGTCATGGACGGGGATTAACCTACCTGGAAATGGAAGATTATCCGGCAGCATTGCGGGATTTTGATCTGACCATCTATCTCGATCCCAATTACAAAGCAGCTTACGTTAATCGTGGCCGGGTAAAACGTTTATTAAAGGATTATATAGCTTCCATCGAGGACTACAATTCTGCTTTACGTTTACAGCCCGATTATACCAACGCATTTAATGGCAGAGGTCTGGCCTATCATTCATTAAAGCAATATGATGCGGCCCATAAAGATTTTACCCGGGTGCTGGAGATCGATCCGAAGCATAAATGGGCACTGGTTAACCGGGGCGAAAACTTTCGTATGCTGAAAGATTTTAACGCTGCCCTGCAAGATTATAATGACGTCATTGTCATCGATCCTGATTACGATTATGCCCTGGCTGGTCGCGGGTATGTTCATCGCGCCCTAAATCAACTGGAAGATGCATTGAAAGATTTTGACAATGCCCTGAAAATCGATCCTGATTATCTTTGGGCTCTTAATGGCCGTGGACTGGTTCACCAGGGTATGGAAAAATATGAAGAAGCGCTAAAAGATTTCAGCAAAGCTATTGAATTAGACAGCACCTACCAATACGCCTTTACCAACCGAGGAGAAACTTATCGCCTCCTCTCCCGCCATGAAGAAGCATTGGCAGATTTCAAAAGCGCACTGGATATCGATCCCGATTTTGCCGACGCCTATAATAACCGCGGTTTGGTGCATGAAACGCTGGAAGCGTATCAAGAAGCGATCAAAGATTACAATAAGGCCATTTCGCTGGACGGTGAATATCAATGGGCATATTATAATCGTGCCAATGCTTATATGTACCTGGGCGATTTTCAACGTTCATTAGCAGATCTCAATAAGTCCATTGAAATCGACCCGACTTATGACTATGCAATTACTATCCGCGGCCGCATCAAACGATTTATGGGGGACCTGGATGCAGCACTCGCCGATATTGAAGAAGCTCTGAAAATAAGCCCGAAAAATGACTGGATAATTGAGCAACGTGCAGAAGTGCTTTGCCTTAGCGGCAAACACCAGGAAGCCATTGATGATTTAAATATTTGCATTAAAGCCGCCCCGAAAGATGATTGGTATTACTATTATCGCTTTCTTGCATACAGCGCGCTGAAAAACCAGGAAGCCGCGAAAGCAGACATTAAAAAGGCGATCGAATTATCCAAAAAGCAAAAATACAATGATGTCGCCCAGAAATGGCGCAATCATTTTAACAAGGCCTTATATGACCTGGCAGACGGAAAACATGCCGCTGCAGAAAAGCAATACCTGGCAAGTATTGAAGACGGCGCCAGCCGGGAAAGAATCTACGAGGCGATTATTGATCTGAAAGAATTCCAGAGCATATTCCCGAAGGATAAAAACATTGACAAAATTATAGACCTGCTACAAGCTCACTACAACGCCCCTGTTGAGAACGAATAAATGGGTAGCAATTACTTATACAGCACAATGCTAAGATAGTATTGAAAGATGCTAATATTTACATAGTTTATCGTTTTCCTAGTCGATAATTTTAATCTTCCGATAATACTAAAGTTCTACTACCACCGAAAATGCTGCGTTAATACTGGCCGGGTTCTGATAACAGATCAGAGACCGCTGGTGAGGTCTCTCGTTTACAAGTTGGAGCAGTTATCGGCAATCGGTTTAATATTTATTCTCAAATTAAATAATTTTATACATAACTCAAGAGGGTTGGCGGGAAATGAAAAGATCAGAAGTATTCCGGGAGGAATTTCAACCAAAATTGATCATTCAAACATTAACCACAAAATGGACGCACGCGACCCGGGGAGAGAGCGGTGAGGAAAAGCGGAATTCATTACCGGAAGTGATGTCACTCCCGGATGAATTACTTCAGGAAATTCGCGGGAATCGTCTGATGCATAAAGTGATGTTTGGGGAATGGCACCTTTTTACACCGATTGAAGATATACACACCGAAAACAGTGAGGCCGATTTTGAATATGAAGCTTTAAAAATCAGCTCTAATGAAGAACGAATGAAAATTTTCCCTGCTGACCAGGAGAATTCTAGCGGATGGGTATTTTCCAAGGATCACATCTATGTTTCCCCTGGCGAATGGGTACAACTCAAATACAAAGCCAGCTCTCGTGCCGAAGATGGCGCCCAGATGTTCAAAAAGAAAGTTATTAACATCGGCTATTATTATGATATTCGGCCGGACATTTTTAAGCGGAATAAACCTGCTGCGATTCATGAAGATATTATCGCCGAATAAAAGAAAATCGGGAATTTTATGGCTAAGGACAAGCAGACACCATCAACATCAGGCAAACCGCTAAATGATGTAGACTATCATAAACGACGGAAATTAATCGAGAAAGCGTATCAGTCTGATACAGATGGAGAGAAGCCGAAAGCGTTAAAACTGTCCGCACTAATCTCGGAAATGCGCATTGCCAGTCAAGACGATCCGTCCCTCTCTTCGATTTACTTCGCCGGTGGTTTTGTCGACCATCCTTTTTTTCTGGAAAGCGAGAGCCTGGCAGCAGGTTTAGCGGTGCTGCCGGAAGATGCAGCGAAGGCCGGGCAATGGAAAAGGCATCCGCATCAGCAGGAGTTTATCGTTGTTTTGGAGGGGCAGTTGTTGCTACAGGAAAAAGATTCGTCCAACAATACTGTGATCACCTATCCGCTGTCCGCAAGTGATTCTCATCTGGTAGACAAAAATATCTGCCATCGCGTTCTGCCGGATGAAGATCATACCGCTGCTTACATTTTCGTGAAATCCAACCCGATGCAAAAACCGCTTGGAGAATCTTGTTAGAGAATGGGCAAATGGGCAAATATGCAAATGGGCAAATGGGCATTTTTGCATATTTGCCCATTTGCTCATTTGCTCATTTGCATATTTTTACCGAAGCATTCGATCGATGAACGTCGCCAGCGATTGATGTTCGACAGCTGAATTAATCTTCAGCACGTTGGACATCAAGGCAACCAGGTAGACGACACCGTCCGGGCGTTCGACAATCGCCACAGAATTCATAAAATTATCGCGATTCCCCATATATTTGCCGCAGGTAAAGCCGGCTTCTTCCTGACAGCGGTAAAGGCTGCCGGATTTAAAGTAAACCGCACTTTTCTTCAAGCGTGGCGCGGATGCATAACGAATACGTTTTTCCGTCATGTACATCAATCGCTTGATTTCCAGGCTGGACCATTCATCAACCACTCTCCCCTGCTCCATCCGCAGCAAGAACAACAACAATCCCCGTGGACTGGCATAGCTGCCACCTGTTGCAGGAATCCTGTTTTTTCCGGCGCGGGTAAAAAAACTGCCCAGGCGCCAGTCCCGTTCTGCGATGCCAATTTCCCGTAATGGTTTATTGACAATATCCAGAGCGATTTCCGCCAATTCTGTTCGGGGCGTTTCTTTTAAAAACGCGGCGGCGTCTTCCGGAGATGGGGGATAATTCCGGCCGAAATACCGTAATAACATCGCTTCCCGCCAGACGGTGCTGGCAGCAGCATTCGAGCTGGGTGAAATCATGTGATCAACCCATTCGAACAGGCTGAAGGCATCTCCCTCTTTTATCGGCCGAAAAGCGGCGCTGGAATCCGATAAATCAAACAATGGCACACCATGGCTATCGGTATGGATCCAGTCATCCGCGACAATCGTTGTTTCCCGTAAAATTCGCTGGCGCTTTTCCAGTGAATCGGGGTAAACCTTGAATAATTCGTTAAACAGCCCAACTGCAATAGCGATTTTCCCGACACTGCCCGGGGCATATTGCCAATGCGGTCGAACGCCGGCGTAGCGGAGTTCTTTTCCTGGTGTAATCTCCATCAAAGCGAGAGAATAGCGCCGGTCCCTGTTTGCAAACAAGCGCTTTAACCGCTCTGCCAATGCCCGGTCCATTCGCGGGAATTTAGCAAGCGTGCTATGAAGGGAATCCGTAATGTCATTGAGCGTTATTATCGGTGCTGGTGTATCGAGTTCGCTATCCTGAAAGGGCTTATTCAAATCTGCAAGGAAAGCCAGGGGATCATATTGCGTGTTCCGGAAAGGTGCAGAATGATCGAGAAAATTCAACCGAATATCTGCAATCGATTTTCTGCCACCTTCGACGGGTACGAATCCACGCAGGCTATCGGCAATGCGAATCCGCAATCGCTCCACTCGCCGAATACCACTTTCTTCGTATCCGTCCACCGGATAATCATAGGAAAGCTCTGCGGTGCTTAAAATCAGAATTACTATCAGTAAAAATATACGTCGGATAATCACCATATTCGCAGTCCGGAATTATGCTTTAGTTTAAAGGCAAAGCGAGCGGAATCCGCTGATCCATGTCTACAAGTGGATCCAAGGATTGTAGATAGTCTGAGGCTCGTGCCTGGCGGTTTTCCACAAATGGGCGCACCTGGAATAGCCAAATCGCTTCATTCCAAAATCCCAATTCGACATCAAACGGTCCATCGGTTTCGATGCCGGTGGTTCCCGGTAATACCGCTTTTACTTCTGCCGCTAACTGACGTAGCAAAAAGCGATCATTACCGCTTAATAACGGCTCGCTAAAATCGACAAAGCGCTTCTTCACACCTCCCTGTAGGGAGACTTTGTTAAACTTCGGTTCGCGGGCAGGTGCGAGCAGCTCATCAACACCGTCGCTACGGAGCAGATAAGTTTCCGCTGCTTGTCCGTCAACAGCGCCACCAACCCCATGATTGAAAGCGGCGGTAATATCGTCCGGATTACCGGATGCAATACCAGCGGTAATTAGCACGCCCGACTTATCCGCATCGACGGTCGGCAGCATCAATAACGACGGATAAACATTTTCCGGGTTGTTCAGGTATCGCTGCCGCCACTTATAGCTGCGTTCGGTAAAAGGAGAGCTCCAGACATCGCGAATCGCCTGCAGAATTTTTTCTTTCTCAAATATATTCGGCACTGTTAAATTAAGTCCGGCACCGGTAAATTCTTTCAAATCTTCCATATTCGTATCGCTGCGAATAAACATGCCCAGCTTACCAATATCTGTTTTGAAAACACGCTCGAATTCGACCTCAAGGTTTTCAACAAAGTCTGGTTTCAGGGGGATTTCTTTAATCGCAGCACGAAGATCGGCCAATCCTTGCAGCACGGTAATTTCCACCGACTGCTGCGATTGTCCGTTGGCGATATCCCGTTTCGCTTGTGCAAAAATTTCATTGAGAAATTCCCAATAAGTTTTATCTCCAACCGGTAAAGTTCGCTGCATATGGTCATAAAAAATGCCAAAAGGAATAACCAGGCCCGGCGGCACTTTTCCGGGGAATAAATAATGCAGCTGCCCGAGATTTGCGGCTTTCGGTCCGCACAGCTTACCTGAGTCCTCCGCACGCAAGCGGCTCATATCAAGAATTTCCCGGGTATTTAAATCAATTTCATCTGTTGCGATGGTAATCGTTCGTCTTTCCCGTTTTTGGGTAATGATCAGGTCCTTTTCCTGCGCGGTCATCTCCTCAGCTAGCTTCATGCGGATTGTGCCTCCGGGCGAAACGGCATAAAAGACTTGCTGCCCGTGGAAAGAACGAATCTCCTGAAAATTCTCCAATGTCAACACTGCATTGGGAATGCCTAAATTTCTTGCCAGTAATTGCACATGCGAGACAGCATTCCCCTCTGAAACCGTCGCGATACCGGCAACCGGCTTCAGATCGGAAGGCGCTCTTTGTAAAACGTAAATCTTGTCGGCCAGATAGTTATAACCTTTATGTTCCTGATCGATAACAACCAACTCTCCCACTGCCACACCGGGATTTAATCCGCGGGCGCTATTCGGATTACTTACGGTAAGCATTTGATTGCTAATATTTGAGAATTGGGTAATCAAATTAGCCAGACGACCGGCAGTTTCTCCTAAAGGCAAGAGTACCGACCCACGAATACGATCATCCAGGAAGCCAACGGCTAACGGTTCAAATTCAGCGAATTTCTCTACAACCGGTCCATAAACCCCTTTCACCATTCCGGCAGACCATTCCACTAACCGGCGGGAATGCTCGCCAATCCGCTGCAAATCCGGAAAATCCAGCGTATCGGCCTTTACCGGCGCCTGGAGATGTCTTTCCAGCTGTTCCCATTCATGAGTTTCCAGCAACCCCGTTGCGGCAGCCGCTTTGGCAAGCGCGTGATGTTTCCGAAGCAGTTCATTCAATTGATCTGCCTGCCAGCTACTGGCTGCGGCAAAGAAGAGATCTTCCCCTTGCAGGGAGAGGTCTATCATCATTAATCGGGTTTCCGGATTTTCAATCTTTCCTAATTGTTTGCGAATCACCCAAAGCAAATGGGCCAGCGCTTCAGATTGCTTCGCAAGATCGTCGGGCGTTTCTTCATAAACGGAAAGCGCCGTTTCCAGTTGAAATCCTACGGGTGTATTCACTGGAAAAAACGCCCTATAATCGGAAAATTTTTCATCGGCCGGGGTAAAATAAAACAGCTCAAGGTCGGTTTCCAGAGCAACAAACATGCTATCCAAAAAAACAGGGATACTATCTTTGAAAGTTTCGCGAAATTCCTTCACTCTTTCCAGGTCTCCCTGGTCTGGTTGCCCGTGGATTTTTACCCGGGTATCCATAAAAGCTGCCATGGTGTCTGCAATGGTTTTTGCTGTGGCACGAATGCGCGCCAATAAATCCGTATCATCAATATGGGGAATATCCCGGGCCGATTGGCGGAGCAGGTAATATTGGCTTTCCAGCAGATTATCGTCTCCCAATGCCTGCTGCAACAACTGTTTTCCCCAGGCTTCTTCATCTTCCGCCTGCAATGCGCCCCGATAAAATTGCGCCCGGCGCATAATCCAGCCATCGTCAATTTTTTGGAGAAATTTCTCTAACTGATATTGTTTCAATCGGGAATAATAATCGGACTTATTGAGAAAAGCATCAAGGTCACTGCCGGCAAGAATTTGCCCCAGGTATATCCCCTGTTCCCGGGCAATTTTTTCGACAATATCTTTATGCAGGGCATGTTGTAACCCGCCCGGTTCTTCGCAACGCTCTTTCGGCGGCACAATACTGCCATCCGGGCAAAACCAGAATATACCTTTATATGGCCCACGCGGGTCTTTCTTGAATTTCTTTACCAGCTTGGTAATCTCTTCCGGCGATTGCGCGGAGAGTGTTTGTGGCAAATGTAAGCAAAACAACATTAACAAGCAGAATAAAACAAATCGCATAAATCACTCCAAAACAATTAAGCAGATATCAACTCTTCAATTCTTCCAAAACTTTTTCACGTTTCTTCCCGGTATAAAACTGCGACATTTGCGATAATGCAATGCCCCCGAGCACAATTGCGCTGCCAATTGCTGTTTGCAGGGAAATTTTTTCATCTAAAATCACCCAACCAGCCAGTAAAGCGATGACCGGATTGATATAAACAATAAACGAAAGAGAGACAACGCTCATTTGCTTTAAAAGGTGAAAATAGAGTACGAAAGCAACAGCGGACCCGATAATCCCCAAATATAAAATTGACCAGAACGCCTCCCAGGAAAATGCCACAGCAGCGGCTTCTCCGCGAACCAATGCAATTAGCGTAAGTATCAGGACTCCCCAGAACATCTGATTGATTGTCAGCGGCATAATCGGCGTATGATCGAGATATTTTTTCACCATTACGGTCGATAATGCCCCGCAGAAAGCAGCAAAGAGAATTCCTACAGAAGCCAGGATTACCATGGTGTCAAATTGGGTAATTATTAATTGGTCGTAGAATATGATCACAATGCCGATAAATCCCAACAACAGTCCGGCGAACTTGTTGGCAGAAAACGCTTCATTCCGAAAGATAAAATTTGATACCAGTCCGGTAAAAATCGGATAAGTCGCAAAAAAAATCGCTGTCACGCCAGCATACAGATATTGCTCCGCCCAATAAATGACGCCATAGTCGCCGGCATACATCAGAAGCGCGGAAATGAAAATATATTTCCTATCTTCAGGGGAAATTCGCAATTTGATATTCCGTACCCGGGCATAAATATATAAGATGAATAGTGCTAATATGAAACGCAGCATCACCCCACTAAACGGCGGTACGCTGACCAGTGAAAATTTAATAGCGATCCAGGTGGTTCCCCACACCACGCCCAAAAAGATAAAGGCACTTACCAGGAACAATCGACTATTGCCCATCTTTCCCCTTTCGAACAAGAACTTTTACATCATTGTTGCAAATGGAAGGTTTTGAAAAATACCGCGGATAAAACCCGACAATTTTCCACCCGGGACAAGTTATGAAAAATGACAGTAAAAAGGTCAAGTTAATTTGAAAAAAGAAGAATTACAAAATGAGCGTTATGAGCGAAAAAAAATCGACATTTTAAAATTTTATGTTGACTCGCATAGCTCTCACATTTATATTCCTGCGAAATGCGACAAAATTTGTCGGATTTATTTTCAAAGGCTTGACAACACCGTCAAGTTTTTTTTAGATTAAAACACGACCAAAAAAGTCGGATTTATTTAAAATGCTTAAATTCAGTAAAAAAATCGAATACGCACTTATATCAATGTTATACATGGCCAACCGCCAGGACGGGCAATTAACCTCCGCCCGTGAGCTATCCGAAAAATTCAACTTACCTCAAGAAATTACCGGTAAAGTTTTGCAGAAACTTGCCCGGCACAACTGCATCTCCTCCGTGCAGGGCGTTAAAGGCGGCTATCAATTAATTAAATCTCCCGAAGAGATAAACCTGACAACAGTTATTGAAGCAGTAGATGGACCGGTTAAACTGGTAAATTGTGTCAGCGGCAAAGATAATTGCGGCTGTGATCAATTTTCGTTTTGTAACATGCGTAACCCAATGGAGTTATTACAATCGCGTTTAGTACAATTTTTTGATGCTTTTACGCTTGCAGATCTCCAGGCCGAGCAAATCTCTCTGGATATCCGGACAGCCGATGCAATTAACGTAGTATTGGATATTTGAAGAAAACAGACTGATATAAACAACCTATCATGAGGAAACATAGATGAGCAGCGAACAGCAAATTATTGAAAGCAGGATCAAAAGCGAATATAAGTGGGGTTTTACCACTGACATCGATATGGAAACGATCCCGAAGGGGCTCAACGAAGATATCGTACGGTTGATCTCCGCTAAGAAGAACGAACCGGAATGGATGCTGGAATGGCGCCTAAAAGCATTTCGCCACTGGCTAACCATGACAGAGCCGCGATGGCCGAATGTAGATATTGCACCGATTGATTATCAGGATGCGTACTATTATGCCGCGCCGAAACAAACTGAAGCACCGAAAAGCCTTGACGAAGTTGATCCGAAATTGCTGGAAACCTTTGAAAAACTCGGCATCTCCCTGGAAGAGCAAAAACGCCTAACCGGCGTCGCGGTGGATGCGGTTATGGATAGTGTTTCCGTGGCAACCACTTTTAAAGATGAATTAGCCAAACACGGCATCATCTTCTGCTCGTTTTCTGAAGCGGTGCAGGATCATCCGGAGTTGATTAAGAAATATATGGGTACGGTTGTCCCTTACACCGACAACTTTTTTGCAGCATTGAACTCAGCAGTATTCACTGATGGTTCCTTCTGCTACATCCCAAAAGGGGTGCGTTGCCCGATGGAATTATCCACTTACTTCCGGATAAACGCAGCAAACACCGGCCAGTTCGAGCGCACCCTCATCGTTGCCGAGCCTGGCTCATATGTCAGCTATCTGGAAGGTTGCACCGCTCCGATGCGTGATGAAAATCAGCTGCACGCTGCGGTAGTAGAGCTGATTGCAGATCGTGATGCCGAAATTAAATACTCCACTGTTCAGAACTGGTATCCCGGGGATGAGAATGGTAAAGGGGGTATTTACAATTTTGTAACCAAACGCGGTATCTGCCTCGATGACAATGCTAAAATCAGCTGGACGCAGGTTGAAACCGGATCTGCGATTACCTGGAAATACCCCAGTGTAATTCTGAAAGGTGATAATTCAGTCGGTGAATTTTACTCGGTGGCTTTAACCAATAATTACCAGCAGGCCGATACCGGCACCAAGATGATCCATGTGGGTAAAAACACCAAGAGCACGATTATCTCCAAGGGAATTTCCGCCGGAAAGAGCCACAACTCCTATCGTGGGTTGGTGAAAATTCATAAAGGCGCACACAATGCCCGCAATTTCTCTCAGTGCGATTCTCTGCTGATTGGCGACCGCTGCGGCGCACATACTTTCCCCTATCTGGAAATCGAAGATAAAACCGCGAAAGTAGAACATGAGGCAACAACCTCGAAAATTGGCGAAGACCAGATTTTCTACTGTAATCAGCGCGGTATTGGTACTGAAGACGCTATCGGTATCATCGTCAATGGCTACTGTAAAGAAGTATTTAAAGAGCTTCCGATGGAATTTGCTGTCGAAGCACAGAAACTGTTAGCCATCAGCCTTGAAGGCAGCGTGGGCTAAAAATTGCTAAAAATTGAATATTATAAATAAACATCTAAGCAAGAAAGATTTTCAACATGATAACGATAAAAGATTTACACGCATCTGTAGAAGGCAATCAGATTCTCAATGGCTTAACCCTGGAAGTTAAACCGGGCGAAGTTCACGCGATTATGGGGCCGAATGGTTCCGGTAAAAGTACCCTGGCAAACGTTCTCGCCGGGCGGGAAGATTATGAAATTGATGGTGGAGAAGTAACTTTCAACGGTCAGGATTTACTGGAAATGGGCCCGGAAGATCGCGCTCGCGAAGGTCTTTTTCTGGCGTTTCAGTATCCGGTAGAAATTCCCGGTGTTTCAAACGTTAACTTTCTGAAAACTGCTGTCAATGAAATCCGTGAATATCGTGGTGAAGAAAAAATGGATGCGATGGAATTTCTCGCTTATATCCGCGAAAAGATGAAGTTGGTTGAAATGGATGAAAAATTCCTCAGCCGCTCCGTCAATGAAGGTTTTTCCGGTGGTGAAAAGAAACGTAACGAAATTTTCCAAATGGCTGTTCTCGAACCGAAACTGGCGGTTATGGACGAAACCGACTCCGGTCTGGATATCGACGCATTGAAAATTGTTGCCAATGGTGTTAACAAAATGCGCGGTCAGGATCGCTCTTTCATTGTTATTACTCACTATCAGCGTTTGCTGAATTACATCGTTCCGGATGTGGTTCATGTATTAGTAGATGGCAAGATCGTTGAATCCGGCGATAAAGATCTGGCACTCCGCCTGGAAGCACAGGGTTACGACTGGGTTAAAGGTGAGCAGGCTGCTGCAACCGTCTAATTTGAGCGAATTCAAGACTTTAAGATAGAAGTGAGATAAACATGAGCAAGTTAAATTATGACGAAATTAGAGATTGGTACGTCTCTAACTTCAACACATTCGAGAACAATCTTAATGGCAGTCTGGATGTGCCTTTTCATAAAGTCCGCAAATCAGCGATTGCCAAATTTGAAGAACTGGGTTTTCCGGCGCGTCGTCATGAGGAATGGAAATATACCAATATTACTCCTCTTTTGAAGGAGAAGCTTCCCCTCGCCGGTAAATCTGATCGTTTCAGTGCTGCAGATCTGGCGGCTTACACTTTCGAAGGACTGGAAAAAAACCTGTTGGTTTTTGTTAACGGGCAATACTCCAAAGAGCTTTCTAATTATAAGAATACTGTCGATGGTGTTATCATAGAGAACCTGGCCAGCGCTTTGAAAAATCACAGCGACCTGATCGCCGATTCTCTATCCCAATACGCCAATTATGACGACGAAGCATTTGTCGCGTTGAATACCGCTTACGCAAATGATGGGCTCTTCATCTACGTGCCGGACAACGCTGAAGTTGAAGCACCGCTGCACCTGTTGCATCTCTCCGATAGCAATGATGGCGCATTTTTTAGTAATACTCGCCATTTGATTGTCGCCGGAAAAAACAGCCGTCTGAAAGTTGTCGAATCTCATCACGGCATTGGAGACGCCATCTGTTTCAACAATTTTGTCAGCGAAGTTGTTGTTATGGACAATGCCCGGGTAGACCACGTTAAATTGCAGGATGAGCATTCCGCGGCATATCATATTTACAATCTGCAGGCCCACCAGGAAAAGGAAAGTGTTTATTCCCTGGTCAACATCGACATCGGTGGTAAACTGACCCGTAACAACCTCAATGTTGCCTTAAAAGCTGAACATTGCGAAGGTCATTTAATTGGCTTTTACATGGGCAGCAAAAAGCAGCATATTGATAATCATACTGCAATTGACCATGCAATGCCAAATTGTTATAGCAATGAAATATACAAAGGCATCCTGGGTGGAAAAGCCAGTGGCGTTTTTAATGGTAAAATCTTCGTCAGAGAAGATGCGCAGAAGACCAATGCCTATCAGGACAACAAAGCATTGCTGCTTTCTGATGATGCAAAAGTAAACACCAAGCCACAGTTGGAAATTTTTGCAGACGATGTAAAATGTAGTCACGGTGCAACCGTCGGACAGCTGGACGAAGAGGCAATTTTTTACCTGCGCTCCCGGGGTATTCCCAAGGAAAAGGCACAGTCCATGATGCAGTATGCTTTCGCCAGCGATGTATTTGAATACATCCCGATCGAATCCGTAAGAGAAAAAATAGATCACACTATTTTTGAACGTTTCAAAACCCTTTAAGGGATAAGAATGAAAGATATCGCAGCATTAGAAAAGAACGTTCCGGCAGCAGCCTTAACGTATGATATAGATTCAGTGTACAATGACTTCCCGATTCTGCACAAGCCGATTCGGGATAAGGAACTAATCTTTCTCGATAACGCGGCTTCTACCCAGAAGCCGCAAATCGTTATTGATACGATCAACCGCTATTATCAGGAAGAAAACGCAAATATTCACCGTGGCGTCTATTATCTCAGCGAAGTCGCAACCCGCAAATATGAAGAAGCACGGGAAACGGTTCGCAAATTCCTGAATGCGGCTTCGGAAAAAGAAATTATCTTTACTAGCGGCACTACCGATAGCATCAATCTGGTAGCCAATGCTTTTGGCCGGGAATTTTTTAAGCCCGGAGATGAAATTCTCATCACCACAATGGAGCATCATTCCAACATCGTTCCCTGGCAGATGATCTGTGAAGATACCGGTGCGAAATTGCGAGTTGCCCCGATCAATGATCAGGGTGAGCTGTTAATTGATGAATTTGAAGAAATGATCAACTCCCGCACTAAATTGATCTCGGTTGTCTATGTTTCCAACTCCCTGGGCACGGTTAATCCTGTAGAGAAGATTATCAGCCTGGCGCGTTCTCAAAACGTCCCGGTGTTGCTGGATGCCGCACAGGCAGTGGCGCATACACCGATTGATGTTCAAAAGCTGGATTGTGATTTTCTGGCATTTTCCAGCCATAAGATCTTTGGACCGACCGGTGTTGGGGTGCTTTATGGGAAAGAGAAACACCTTGAAAAAATGCGCCCGTTTAAAGGTGGTGGAGACATGATTCTCCAGGTCACCTTTGAAAAAACGACCTACAATGCATTGCCCCATAAATTTGAAGCAGGCACGCCGAACATGGCCGGCGTTATTGGTCTCGCCAGTGCAATCGACTATGTAACCAGCGTTGGTTTGGAAAAAATCCATGCCTACGAAAAAATGGTGCTGGACTATGGCACGGAGCTGCTTGCAGATATCGATGAATTACGAATTATCGGTACCGCGGCAGAGAAATCCGGGGCAATTTCTTTTATTATCGATAACGTTCATCCACATGACATTGGCACCTGGGTGGATCGTGATGGTATTGCAATTCGGGCTGGTCATCATTGCACACAGCCGGTAATGGACAGATTATGTATCCCGGCGACAAGTCGTGCATCTATAGCTTTGTATAACCGCAAGTCAGACTTTGATGCGCTGGCGAGCAGCTTGAAAACTATTATTGAGGTATTTAGGTAATGGATGAATTGAGAGAACTTTATCAGCAGGTCATTCTCGACCATAACAAAAACCCGAAGAACTATGGCAAACCGGAAGCCCATAGTCACGATTCCGAAGGCTACAATCCGTTGTGCGGCGATCGTATTCATGTTTATGCGGAAATCGAAGATGAGATCATTAAGAGTGTTCGATTTGAAGGTTCCGGTTGTGCGATTTCGAAAGCGTCCGCATCGGTAATGACAACAATGCTGATAGGGAAAACCGTTGCTGAAGCAAAGTCGATCTTTGACGGCTTTCAGGAAATGATCACCGCTGATGTCAACAGCTCCCCCAATTATGATAAGATGGGCAAACTGGCTGTATTTTCCGGGGTTAGAGAATTTCCCACCCGGGTAAAATGTGCGAGTCTGGCCTGGCACACTGCTCTGGCCGCAATTGACAAAAGCGATGACGTGGTATCCACAGAATAAATTGGAGTAAAGAATGACAGCGAACGATGCTTTAAAGGACGATATTGTTGCTGCAATAAAAACCTGTTATGACCCGGAAATTCCGGTCAACATTTACGAGCTTGGCTTAATTTACGATGTGATGATTGATGAAGATAACATGGCCTTCGTAAAGATGACCCTCACCTCCCCCGCTTGTCCGGTCGCCGGTACTTTGCCTGTGGAAGTAGAAAATAAAGTAAAAGACGTTGAAGGCATTACCGACGCCAAGGTGGAAGTTGTTTGGGATCCTCCCTGGAATATGGAAATGATGACTGAGGCAGCAAGATTGGAATTAGGGTTCATGTAAAGTGAAATATCTAATGTCCAATATTTAATTACCAATGTAAAAGTAGGTAAGTGAAAGAGACTTCGATATTGGACATTTTACATTGAGCATTGGATATTCAACAAGAGTTAAACGCGAACAATTTTAAAACTATAATAGTAAGGAATGGATATGTCTGGATTTAATATGATCAATAATCAGCCGACTTACGATCCGGTAGCTGTGCAGCCGATGCGCGACGAACTGCTCGCAGTTGGTTTTCAGGAATTGTTGACAGTAGAAAATGTTGATGATGCAATCAATCAGCAGGACGATAAAACCGTATTGCTGGTAATCAACTCCGTTTGCGGATGCGCGGCTGGTAGTGCCCGCCCCGGCGTTTGTGAAGCGCTGCAACATAGCGTAATCCCGGATCGCCTGGTGACATCCTTTGCCGGCCAGGACAAAGAAGCCGTAGCTTATGTTCGTGAAAAGTATTTGGGACAATTTCCGCCGTCTTCCCCAAGCATGGCGCTTTTTAAGAATGGCGAAGTTGTATTCTTACTGCCGCGCCACCACATTGAAGGCAGATCTCATACGCAGATCGCTGAAATTCTTAAGCATGTCTTTAATGAACACTGCCAGGCAGAAGGCCCGTCCATTACGCCGGAGCAATATGAGCAAGTTGTTCATGCCCGTGCTTGCGGCTCTAAAATCCCTCTTTTTGGCGGATAATTTCAGAACCTGTGAATCCAGGTGATTATCTGTTCGTATGCTACAAAAACGAGCATTCAAATTAATAGTGGCAGCCAGTTGTTTTAACAGCTGCTGCCGCTTTACTACTGCGGTATTATGCGAAATTCTATTCCAGCGCCGATTCTGGCCAAAGGCGTTATTTCCGGTAATTTTCAGGAAATAACCCAAACTTGCCCCGATCTTTCCAAGCAATATCTGAGCCCTGTATTAAACAAGACCCAGCACCCCTTTACCGCCTGGAAAGAAGATTTACTAAACACCAGCTTATTCATTTATATTCCTCCCGGCACCAGGATTGAAACCCCTATTCAGTTTGACGGTCGCGACAAACGTAATGTCTCCTTTGAACGATTGGTGATTGTTGTTGCGGAGGGCAGTTCCGGAGATTTTATCCATGGCTGCGCTGCACCGATCTATTTGAATAAGGCATTCAAAAATCGGGTAGTGGAATGTATTGTTGAAAAAAATGCGACACTCAATTATTCTGTTCTCCAGAATTATAAAGGTAATGCCAATGCCGGCGGTATATCGCGGGCAACACTGGCTGAAAATGCTCAAATGCACTGGTCCAACATTACTCTTGGAGAACAGGTACTCGGTGGAATGCCGAGGGTGAACCTGGCAGGTAAAGGCGCCAGCTGTGAGATTGACTTGTTGATGTGGTGTAACCCGGATGCGACACCGAAAATTCCCACCGAGGTAAACCACCAAATTTCTCCATCAAAATCCCGCATTAATACCCTTCTTATCAACGATTGCAGCCAACAAACCAAACTGGATTTCAAGTTTTCCCAAACCGGTAAAGGTCCGGTTCAGGCTGCTGTATACTCCGAATCGATTTTCCTAAAGCCGACGGCTAAGGTTGAATCCCCCGGTATCAACATCGACACGAACATTTCGAACCTGAAAAAAGAATTTGCATCACGCCGTTTATCTGCAGAAGATATATTTTATATGAAAAGCCGCGGTCTGGGAGAAGAACTGGCACGGAGCATGTTGTTAAAAGCAGCCACAAAACCGATTATTTCCCGGTTGCCAATGGAATACGGCGTAGAAATTCAGCAAATTATTGAACTGAAACTCAAACAAGTTTTATAGGAGGATATCAAGATGGCAAATTGGTTAAAAGTAGCGAGTGTAGATGGTTTTGGCACTGTTCAGACAGTTGATCACGATGGTGAAGTAATTGCCGTTTTCAATCTGGAAGATGGTTTTTATGCAATTAATGATGAATGTTCTCACGACGAGGCTTCACTTTCCGATGGCGATGTTGTCGAAAAGTGCCAGGTCGAATGTCCCTTACATGGTGCAAAATTCGATATTAAAACCGGCGAGAATCTCAGCTTTCCGGCGGTCGTTCCGGTGCAGGCATATCCGACCAAAGTTGAAGATGGTGATGTCTACGTGCAGGTTGAAGACTAATGTCCCGGGAATCACTTTATCAGGAAGTTATTCTCTCTCACAACCGGCATCCCCAAAACACCGGTGTCCTGGAAAATCCCGACATTGACATATTTGACAGTAATCCGGTTTGCGGCGATCAGGTTCGTCTGACGCTGCGGCTGGCTGAAGATAAGACCATAGCGGATATTAAATTTGATGCGAAAGGATGCGCTTTAAGCATCGCATCATCTTCCATGTTGACCACCCTCCTCAAAAACCTTCCGCTTTCCGAAGCAAAGACAATTGCCATCGATATTGTTGACATTTTCAAAGGCCGTCAGGAGATCTCTCTGCTGGAAGGTTATGGAGATCTGACCGCATTGCAGGGCGTCCTGGATTTCCCAACGCGCATCAAGTGCGTACTGATGAGCTGGGAGCTTTTTTTGAAGATTGATTAGTCAGTACGCCAATGTCATTGCGAAGGATGCAGCGACGAAGTAATCTTTAGAGCATCACACAAAGAGATTGCTTCGACGGAAAAAGCGCCCGTCTCGCAATGACAGATATTTGTCATTGCGAGGAGTGCAGCGACGAAGCAATCTTTAGCATATGTTAAATTACGCACATACCTCATCAACTACCCAAAAAGTTCTATGCTTAAATCTTCCCATTCAGGATTCTTCTCATTAATCAATTCAACTTTCTTGAGGCGCGAACCACTTTTTATCTGTTTTTCTCGAGCAATTGCTGAATAAGCGTTAATACTGATTTCAAAGTATACAAGTTTATGAATATTGTATTTTTTTGTAAATGAGCTCCCTTTTCCTTCTTTGTGTTCAGATACACGGCGAAGTAAATCGTTTGTAACGCCAGTGTATAAAACCGAATTGTTTTTATTAGTCATTATATAAACGAAATATTGCTTGTCACTCATGAGATATACTAAAATTTTTGAATGATATTTCTATTCTAGTAGTGCAGCGATGAGGCAATCTTCGAGTGTCGCATAAGGAGATTGCTTCGACGGAAAAAGCGTCCGTCTCGCAATGACAGGTGCTTGTCATTGCGAGGAGTGCAGCGACGAAGCAATCTCTTTCAGTTTACTCACAGAGATTACTTAGACCGAAAAAGCCCCCGTCGAAGCGATGATATCTTATCAAGCATCCCTGTTAGTTTGGCCAAGTTCTTCCCTATTTACCTGCTGTTGATAGAGCTTTTTCTCCTCTACCACATACAAGGCCAAATTTTCAAACATCTCGCTGCGCGGGTAGTTGATTAACAGGGAAAAAGCGCCGATCATGAAATAAATATTCATATTTCCGGTTGAAGCAGTAATCATGTAGAAAACAACACCTTCAATAATCAATAACAAACCGAGCATCCAGACAATCGGCATTTTTTTCTGCAGCTCGTTAAAAACTCTGGTCAATAACTGCTCGACATCGGCATCCGGCGTTCGCCTCAAAGCTTTGTCTACAATATTGCGGCTAAATCGCCGGGAAAAATATTTCCGTTTCAGATTAAAGACAATCACCGTCAACACAATTGCAATCAAGTAACTGGCGATATCAAGGTTTCTCAAAAATGGCGTCATCATTGTTGGCGGCGGGGGTTTTAAGTAAAAATTATGAAAAAGCGCAGCTGCATACATTACCACTCCCGGTAGAAAAAAAGCCTGCCAGGTACCTCGAATTCGCCGGGAAAATTTCTTTAGTGGTTTGGAAAAGTCAAATCGCTGGATCATATAAGAATCTCACCTCGGGCTCAGTTTAGCCATGTTTTAGCAACATTTGTGCGCCATCAAATACTAATTAGCTATATTATTGCTATTATTGGTTTTTATCCCCGCTTAAATTGAATTTTTCCAGAGCAAAAAATTCAAAGCTTTTTTTGTAATATGTGATTCAATCACTTATTATATTCCACAAAATGTAATAAATTTAAAAATGTAATATTTTTTTGATCAGAATCATTCGTTTTTGTTCAAAAAAAGAAAAAACTGTTGTTTGATATCATTTATGATCCGATTATAATGGGTTAGAACTACTGAGGATAATATTCCGGACAAAATCATGCGAGCATACAGGTCTACAACATTTATATCCTGCCGACAACAGCGAATATTAGCTATTTTCCTTTTCTGGTTCTGCACTTTTACTTTGCTTTACAGTCAGTCTCCTGCAGAGCTGGCAGGTCTGTATCGTAACAATGATATTTCCACCCTCTCCGATCATCTCAAAAATGATGCGATTCAAAGCCAGGATTGGCAATTATTCGTCGATGCATTATTTATCGATGATGCTGAAACCGCCACTGCTCAAATGATGGAAGCTTATTTAATTTCCAACGATAATGAGCTTCAAACCTTCATTCGTACCCGAATTTCACTTTTTTATGCTGCCAAAGGGTATTACGAAACTGCTCGAAAGATTAGAGAAGACCAACATTCTTTCCAGGAGATTGTTTCGATAAAGGTGGCAAAACATCGCAAGAATTTCGAGCGTAAGGAACGCTCCCGTTACCGTCAGCCTTCTCGCCTCAGCGCCAGCTATGGTATTCAATTAGGCGCTTTTAGCTCTTATGAGAATGCTGAAAAAACCAGCGAACTTTATAATCAAAAATACAAAAATACCGAAATCATCCGCAAGGACCGGGAAGGTATACCACTGTATATAGTCCTTATCGGCAGCTACGATTCCCGCCGGGCGGCTGAAGAAGCATTACCGGAAATAAATCAAACTTTCAAT
Organism: Calditrichia bacterium; assembly: GCA_028284905.1. Lineage (GTDB taxonomy): Bacteria > Calditrichota > Calditrichia > RBG-13-44-9 > J075 > JACKAP01. The sequence continues at coordinate 36,945 of JANQQU010000028.1, read as the reverse complement.
GTAAACGGCTACATAATTCAATATTGATGGGGAAATTTTTATGGATGTAGATATTTTAAAAGGAATTCCGCTTTTTTCTGAGTTGAGCGACAAGGATTTAGAAAAAATAACCCAGGTAGCCAGTAAACAACGTTACCACAAAGACAACCTGATCCTTATTGAAGAAGAAATCGGTTCTACCATGTTTGTTATTTTGGATGGCCGGGTTAAAATTTCCCGCATTAGTGATGACGGCCGGGAAGTAATTTTATCCATCTTGAGCGAAGGTGATTTTTTTGGTGAAATGTCCCTGCTGGATGGACAAACCCGTTCTGCCAACGTTACCGCTATTGAAGAATCCGAACTGATGGTGATTCGCCGGGAAGACTTTCTGCAAATGTTGCGGGATTATCCCCAAATTGCCATTAACCTCTTAAAAGAACTTGCTCAGCGTATTCGTAAGAGTGACGAACATATCAAATCATTGTCCTTGCAGGATGCAACCGGTCGTGTGGCCAGCACCCTGTTAAGAATTGCTGAAGACTCCGGTGTTTTTCGTCGTGGTCAGGTGGAAATCAGTGAATTGCCTTTGCAGCAGGATCTTGCCAATATGGCCGGCACCAGCCGCGAAACAATTTCCCGGGTTATAAAGTCTCTGATGGTGCAGGGATACCTTAAAAAACAAAAAGGTAAAATCGTTATTCTGGATTACGAAAAATTTAAATCCATCTTCTCCAGGTAGCATAATCGGGAGAGATCTCTTTGCCATCAAAAATCGTATTACTCGGAAAAGAGGAAAAATATTTCCAGTTTATTCATAATGCATTAAACAATCAGGACTGCGACTTCGAATTTGTGAATGTGGCGGTCCTGGAAGATTCGGCATCCCAATTGGCAGATGCCGATTTGATTATTATCGATACCCTGCCTTATGAAGAATCCCAATTTAAGCAATTCTACCTGTTAAGAGAAAACCCGCAGTTTTCTCATATTCCTACCCTGGCATTGGTCAAAGACAAACCAACCCGCTTGCGTTATCGCCTGATCAACATGGGCATCAACGATTATTTAACTGTGCCATTTCACCGGCTGGATCTCCAGGTTCGCTGCCGTAACCTGATGCAGTCCAGCAGCTTTTTTGAGAGCAGTGACGATTTCTTTTTTCCCTCACAGATGCCTGCTCTGCATTCTCTGCAAACCCTGAATCAACTTTACAGCAAGATGAATCAATCGATTTTCCAGCTGGACAGGGACAGTTTTACCGGGGAAATACTTACCGCAATTCACAAACTGAGCAAGGCCCATTATACCCTGCTTTTTGAAGTTGTAGAAGATCAACACGCGCAATTGCGCTCTTTTTTACCAGACGGCATCTTCGATGAAAACTGGCAGTTGGATACCGAAGACATTCCCCTCCTGCATAAAGCTGTAAAGTTACATCAGCCGACGATACTTAACCGGGTTAGCACAGAAAATACATTTATTACACACTTAAGCGCTTTCCTGAATATCAAGGTTCGTTCTTTCATTATTTATCCGGTCGTCATTCAAAATCACACCCGATTTTTGATTTGTGTTTTAAAATCTGATCAAGAGAAATTTTCCGAATTTCATTATCTGTTGATCCAGAATTTTTCCCATTTCCTCATCCATACCTACATTCTCAGTTATCTGCGCAAAGAGACTCAGGTTCAGGATGACAATCAGGTTTGGCAATTTTATTTTGAATATCTGGACCAGGTTGTCAACCAGCTAAGCTTCGGTATCTTGGTTATCAGTAAAGATTTGAAAATCAAGTACTTAAACGAAAACGCTGCTGCTTTGCTGGACGTTCCTCATAAAACTGCATTGCACCAACCGCTAGCGGAGATACTGAGCGAAAGAGCGATTGAAAAAATTATGCAGGCGGTTAACAATTCTCCCTTTACCGTGGATCGCCCGGAATTACAGTTAAGCGGTAAAAACGGCAAGAAGCACCTGGTCGGTTTTTCCGTGCAAGAATTCACCGATCAAATGAATGGTGAAGAAGGCTATATCGTCTCCTTGAAGGATATTACATTTTCGAAAGAAATTCAGGAAGAAATGCGCCGGGTAGACCGACTGGCATCGCTGGGCGTAATGGCTTCCGGTATTGCTCACGAAATCCGTAATCCTTTGGCGGGAATAAAATCGCTGGCGCAAACCTTCGAAGAAGAGTTGTTACCGGAAGATCCGAAAACTGAATATGTGCAACGAATTATTCGCCTGGTTAACAGGCTGGACGCACTCTTGCGAACACTCTTCCATTACGCCAAGCCGCCCAAGCCGAATCGCCAACCTTGCAGTCTGGAAGATGTCCTCAGTGAAGTTATTGGCCTGATGCGCCAAAATTTCCGCGAACACAACATTAAGCTAACGGAACTGGTTCATCCCAATTTGCCACGTGCCCTGGTTGACCCCGCACAAATCCAGCAAGTATTGGTAAATCTCTTTCTCAACAGTATTGAGGCGATTAGCAAAGCAGGAGAGATTGTCATTTCGGTTCAGCCGATCTCCAGCGCCAGTGCATCTTCGAAAGCCTTGATATCGCCCTACATCGCTTTGGGTAAGGCTGCGGATTACATCGAGGTGCAGATAAAGGACAATGGTTGTGGCATTTCAATGGATAATCTGAAACACATCTTTAACCCGTTTTTTACGACGAAAACGCTCGGTACTGGCCTGGGACTTTCCATTGTCTATCAGATCGTCAAAGAAAATGATGGCTTGATAAATTACGAAAGTGAAATAGACAAAGGCACCACCTGTTTTCTCTTTTTACCAGCAGAAAAAGCTTCTCAAAATAAATAGCACTTTCGAATCTTTCCTTCCCTGCTTACATTTTGATGCTTTAAGATTTCCCAATGAAAGTATAGATTTTTAACCCGGAGTTGGCATGATACGCCTGGGCATTAGCGACGATCTCATCAATCAACCGATCCTATATGGCATTAGTAATTCTCTTATCGACCATCCCTTTACGCTTAAAACGCAATCGCTTAGCGAGAACTGCCAGGCACTCCTGAACAAAGAATTAGATATTGCTTTTATCAGCCCCCTGGATTACGCTCGTAACAGCAGTTTGCTTAATATCGTGCGGGATTATGCCGTGCTTTCCGAGGGCGCAGCAAAATACCTTCTGCTCTTTTTTCGGGAAAATTTAAAAGATATCCGAGATGTTACATATCTGGCCGAAAGCCAATATTACTATCTGGCACAAATAGTTTTAAGCGAGTTTTTTGAAATAGAAGCAGAGTGGCATCAACATGAAAGTAAAGGAAAACAAGCTGATGTTGACCAACTGTTAAAGGATGCACCGGTTTGCATTCTCGATGGTCCGGCAGCGATGCGAACAGGCTACCTTGCCGAGAATTATCTTGATTTGCTGGATATCTGGGACAGTAATACCGAAGTATGTTATTTTCATCAGATGTTGGTCGTTCGGGAAGATAACCACGAGGATGTTGGTCTGGAAGCCCTCTCTCTCTCTCGTGAATTAGGCATGCGCAACCTGAAAAAGATCGCTGAGAATTATGCCGCTGCCCATGATCAACAGTGGGATTATTTTTATGATCTCCTTAATGACGTATATAAATTTTATCCAACGACTGAGCAATGGAAAGACATACAAGAGTTGTTTAACTACCTTTATTTTTACGGGTTTATCGATTTCTTACCAGGAATGAGTTACCGCTAATCACAGCGCAATATCTTAGTCAGGATAATTTAACGTTATCATTTAAAATCGAAGCATAGGATCTACCATTTGGATTCGAAAAAAACCGAAAATCTATATTCAGACGAGATATCCCTCCTCTCCAACAAGGAGCTGGAAGATTATATCCGCTTAAATCTGCGCAAGATTAGCGTCCATCGACGAAAATTCGAAATACCGGTGATTGGTATTGCCGGCGCAGAAGGAAAAACCACTACCAAGCGTATGCTTTCTGCGATTCTTCGCGGGGATGATAACATTCTCGAAACACCGCCAAATTGTTCGACAACTTCCGGGGTTACCTCTACCCTGCTCAAGCTAAATGAATCCCACAAATATGCCATTCTGGAATTAGGGATCGTTAATCCAAAACAGTTTGAATTGGCTGTTGAAGTTGCTGAACCAAATATTGCCGTCATTACCAATATCGGGGAAGCCCACCTGGCGACATTGGGTGACAAATATCTAATTGCCGATGCAAAGATTGAATTGATTCGCACTTTACCGGAAGATGGTTTCGCCGTTCTCAATATAGATGATGATCTGGTTAGCGCGCTTGGTGCTCACTCCCCTACCCCCTACATCATTAAGTTCGGCCTGAATCAAAATGCGCATTTTTTTGCCAGTAAAATTGAGTATCTCGGACCCGATGGCATCGTTTTCTATGTAAATGATTTTTATCGTTTTCACCTGCCGATTTACAGCACTACATCGATCTATAATGCGTTAACAGCGATTTCAGTCGCCCGCGTATTAGGGGTGGAATTTGAAGACATCCAGAAAGGGCTGCAGGAGCGGTTCTCACTTATTGGCAACCGGGGAAATCTCATTCGCAAAAAGCGCTTGAACATCCTTGATTACAGTTATGACGCCACCGTCAATGCGGTTACAAAGGCCTGTGAATCATTATCCCAATTCAAGAAATTTTCTGAAAAACTGGTCCTGGTTATCGGTGATATGAGTAATCCCGGACCGGACGTCGAAAATGCGCATTTGAAAATGGGCTACTATATTGCCGCGCTGCCGATAGATATCGTTATCACAGTCGGTAAAGATGCCCGGAATATTGCCAGTGGGATAGAACGCTTGAACATCAAGAATAAAAAAACCGTACTTTCCTGCCCGGATAAGCCTGCCTTAAATACGCTACTGAAAGAGGCTGTCGGTGAAGGCGACACGGTTTTAGTTATTGGCAGCAAAGCCCTGGAGTTGGAAGAATCCGTTCAATTTCTGGCAGATCAATACTCAGATTAATTTACCCGCCGCTCCCAAGATTTTATTTGTAAAAAAATCCTGGAAAGCTTACCTTGACCTCTTGTGTCAACATATCGAGAAAAACCGCGAATATAGCTTTCCGGAAATGCAGTTTCAAAAGCTCCCGGATATAAATTATATATATCAAACTTACTTTTTCGTATACGATCTAAAAAAGATCTTCGGGAACTCCTATGGTCCAATTCGAAATTCATAACGCCACGCCACATGCCCGCATCGTCCAAAAAGCAGTAGATTCTCTGGAAAAAGGTGGCAGCATTATCTATCCCACCGACACCCTTTATGGCGTAGGCTGCAGCATATACAAAAAATCGACGATCGATCGATTGTATAAAATTAAAGGGAAATCAAAATTTTCACCGATGAGCATCATCTGCAATTCTATCCAGCAAATATCAGAATATGCCCATGTATCCAACTCGGCTTTCCGTATACTTAAGCGTTGCTTGCCGGGCCCATTCACAATTGTCCTGGAAGCACGTCACGGGATTGCCAAATTAATGCTATCCCGTCAAAAAGAGGTCGGCGTTCGCATTCCCGACAATCCGGTTTGCCAAATGCTGGTAGAATCACTCGGACATCCGATTCTCAATACTTCCCTGGATCTTTACCATGGAGGCTATACCCCGGAAGATGAAGTGCTGACGCAAAAATTCATGGACTTTGCAGATATTATGCTCGATGCCGGACCGCTTGATGATCCCGCAGAATCGACGGTAGTTAAAATTCGCCATGATGAAGTTGAAATCATCCGGGAAGGCAAGGGTGATCTGGACTTATTGTATTATTAACTTTTAGGGAACATGATGAAAAAAATCATTAAAACAGATCAGGCGCCAAATCCTGTTGGCCCTTACAATCAGGCAACCGTCGTCAACGGACTTGTCTATACCGCCGGGCAAATTGCGATTGATCCAGCCACAAATGAAGTGGTGCATGGCGACGTGCAGGCACAAACCCGGTTGGTTATGAGCAACCTGAAAGCAGTGCTGGCAGCAGCGGGTTCTGATTTTTCTCACGTCATCAAAACAACTATTTTTATTAAAGATATGAACGATTTCGCGAAGATAAATTCGGTTTACGCGGAATTCTTTGATGAAGCCACAGCTCCATCCCGTTCCACCGTTGAAGTGAGTCGTCTGCCGAAGGATGTGCTGGTAGAAATTGATTGTATCGCCGAAGTGATCGGTTAGCAGGAGCTTCAGGGCTTGGCTTATCATCTCATTATTAATCCGGCTGCCGGCAAAGGCAAGGCAGGGCAATCTGCCGAGGCGCTTATCAATCTGGCCGAGGCAACCTTTCCGGGCATCGTTATTCACTTGAGTGAATACGCCGGCCATGTCCGGGAAATTGCTGCCAGTCTAAAAGATGGTGATCATACGATAATTATCGCTGGTGGCGATGGCAGTATCCATGAGGTCGTTAATGGCCTGGTTTCCGGTAACTGCACTCTTGGCATCATCCCGGTAGGCAGCGGCAACGATTTTGTTAAGATGCTTGATCTGCCTTTAGTCCCCGCTGAAGCGTTCCGGGTTGTCAAATCTGCCCGGACAATGGCGATAGATATCGGTAAGGCTGGTGATATCTGTTTTCCGAATAGCCTCGGTCTCGGGTTTGATGCGGAAGCAGTAATTGTCAGCAAAACCGTTCGTCGGCTGCGTGGATTTTTCATTTACTTTTATTCTGTGCTAAAGACCATATTTTCCTATCGGAACCGGCCGGCAATAATTGAATTTAACGGTGAAGTTGTCGAACAGGATATTTTTATGCTCGCTGTCGGAAATGGCCGCTGCTCCGGTGGTGGCTTTTATATCACCCCCGAAGCGGAAATCAATGATGGCCTTTTTGATGTCTGCCTGGTAGAAGGATTAAACCGGATGAAGATTATCCAACACCTCCTGAAGGTTATTAAAGGCACTCATGCCACAGTAAAGGAAGTGCGGATGTTTAGAACCAACAAACTCAACGTATCCTGCGCAACAGGCGTCCCGGTCCATGCTGATGGCGAACTAATCGCAGAAGCAGCAACCTCACTGGAAGTTGAACTTCTGCCTGGCGCATTAAAAGTGATACATAACCTGGCATCTCCCCGGGAATAATACTATATTTGGCGCGAAAAAGAACAAGACCAGAATCCGGAATAAAGACCGGATGGAACAACAACTTTATGAAAACAACGCTTATCAACAGCTTCCTTATCCTGATCTTTCTCTCCTGCTTCAGCTTGCAGGCACAGACACCCCAGGATTCCGTCCAGGCAACTTCACCCGCGACAGAACTCGACACGCTACGCCTATTATCTGATCGACCGTTAAAGTCTCCCTGGGGAGCAGTGTTAAGATCGGCAGTATTACCGGGATGGGGGCAAATTTACAATCGTTCCTATGTTAAAAGCGCTGTATTTGCCAGTGCGCATGTCGCTCTTATCTGGCGGGTCTCCTCGCGGCATCAGGATGCGAAAAATCTGGAAGCAATGAATCAACTAAGCGCAGCTGAAACTGTCCGAGAAAATCGCAATCTTTACATTTGGTACACTGGTCTGGCATACTTAATTACCATGGTCGATGCATATGTAGATGCTTATCTCTTTGGTTTTGATGATGTTATGGATGTAGCCTGGCAACCACCAAAAGATTACCGGCAGCCAGCGATGGTCTCTCTGCGTATAAAATTATAACCCGCTTTCGTGAAAAATACTCTGAAATTTCTGGATTATGTTTACCTTACCCGTCCGATCCTCTGGTTTCCCGGATGGACGACCCTCCTTGCCGGTTATCTGAGCGCGAGCGGCGATTTTCGTGGATTCTCATTTGCAGATTTTCATTTTCTCCCGCTACTTTGGGCACCCGGTTTATTCCTGGCGATGATTTCATTTGGCTTTGCTATGGGTGGCGTATTTATTTTAAACCAACTAAAGGATGTGGATAGCGACCGAATTAATGAAAAGCTATTCCTGCTAGGAGAAGGACTTATTAGCCTGCGAGCGGGTTATCTTGAAAGTTTTGTACTCATTGCTGTCAGTCTGTTTATTGCCGCCACTATTAATACCCCCTTTTTAATAGCAACCGTTATTTTCATTATTCATACCGGGTATGTTTATAACTATCCGCCGTTCGAACTAAAAAGCTATCCGCTTCGTGGTCTTATCGCAAATACCGTGATGGGCTGGCTGGCATTCTTTAGCGGATGGCTCCTTTTACAACCCCCCGGAGCGGAAATGTTTTTCCATTCCCTCCCCTATTTCTTTTATAACGCCGCGCTTTGTGTATATACCACTGTGCCGGATATTGAGGGAGATCGCTCGACCGGTAAAATAACCGTTGCCGTTAAATACGGTCTTAAAGCTTCAATTTACAGTGGATTAGCTTTATTTATTCTCGCGATCATTTTTGCAGCAATTAATCAAGACGCTTTTCTACTCTTGATTTGCCTTGCGAATGTCCCCTTATGGATAAAAATGTTCTTTTCAAAATCCATTGCCTTGGTCATTGTTAATTTAAAATTGGGTATTTTCTTTCTTTCACTGGGGGTTTGTGTTAAATTTCCCTTTTTCCTGCTGCTAATATGCGCGGCATACTTTATCACCCGGTTTTACTATAAGCACCGGTTCAATGTGGATTATCCCAATTTTAAAGGTGAATAGGAGACATTCGCGTCTCTGCAACGGAAACCCGAAATGGATACAGTCTATAGCCAAATATTTCTTTACCTTGCCTGTATTTATTTTATCAATGGCATTCTTATCAATATTTTCCGGCGATTAAAATTAGCGGATTTTATTGCCCATATTGCTACCGGAATAATGTTTAGTCTGCTGCTGGTAGGTTGGGCGAAAATTTTCGGCGATGACGCTATCAAACCATTTCATACACCGAATGCCACCTACCTGCAAACAGCGATTGTTCTCCCGGACAGCACCATTAATGATCTAGAGTCCGTAGATTCACTCACCGCTGGACTGCCGGATAGTCTTATTCAACCTCCGGCGAGTTCGCCCGATGCTAATCAAACTGCAATATCGGAAGACAACCTCCTCAACAGCCACATCACTTTCTGGGTAAAAATAGGTCTGCTGCTTTTCATGATGCAGATAGGCCTCAACTTTGATTCCCGTTTTTTTCGCATCCCCAAGGACAGCATCGTGTGGCGTCAGGTCATTCTCTTTTTAACTTTGAGCATATTGCTGCTTGGTGGCATTCTATACACTACCGTCTTCAATAGTGATTTTCAACCTACAGCATTAACCATAATTGCGTTCTTCAGTTTGAATATTGGAGTACTGCTGGTTTCCGGTTTCCCTTTATCCCAGAATTACAAAGCACCTTACACCGCGCTCATTCAAATTGCTGTGATATTGGATATTATAGCGATTGTAGGATTCTCGCTGGTGGATATATATTATAAATTTAACAGCAGGGATATGGCGGCTGTTTTGCTGGAACGCGGCTATATTGTCATCCTGGTCCTCTTCCTGGTGCCATTAATCTATACCGACGGTGTGAAAACTGCTTTTCGCTATTTTCAACGTTGGGCCGGCGATTTCACCCTTCTCCTAAAACTGGCGTTAATTTTCGGGTTTGTTTACATCGGTTTTCAGGTCGGTCTTTCCCTGTTGCTCCTTGGCGTATGGGCCGGTTTAATCTTTAAAGCGCTGATGGAAGCCTCGCAATTTGAGTTCCGGCAGAAGTTTTTTGCCGGCGCATCGTTTTTATATATTTTACCGTTTGTAGAAATCGGTAGAACGTTGTTTATTAGCAAGCTGGCTGCAGCAGAACTGTGGTTGAATGCCGGTACGATTGTCCTGGTATTATTGCTTATATCGGTTCTGCTGGGCGCAGTGCTGTTTAACAAACGGTCTTATCCGCTGGTAATTGCCACCGGCTTTTTCCCACGCGGCGAATTAACAGTTTTAATTTTATGGTTTTTAACAGAATTGGATATTATCAGCCCGCTGGTTTTCACAACGCTTATTACTGCGGTAATTGTTACGAATATTCTTGGCAGGATCTTCGGACGCGCGATACTGGAACGGCTGCTGAAACAGGAAAGTTTATAATCCTGGCAAATTGCCAGTGAGATTACAGGAGTATTAAATGAAGTCAATTTTCGGAAAAATTAGAGATGGGTTTTCAAAAACTAAAACCCAGGTATTTGATCGGATCAATCATGCGATTAATGCCAAGAAAAAAATTGATGATGACCTTTTGGAAGAAATTGAAGAGATCCTCATTAGTGGTGATGTTGGGGTTGATGCCACGCTAACGGTTATTGAAAGAGTAAAACAACGAGTAAAGCGGGAAAAGTATGAAGAATCCCAGGAACTCTATCGCATTCTAAAAGAGGAAGTTGCGAACATCTTTCCGGAGACTCAGCTAAACGAGTCCCATCTCCCTGCTGCCCCGTATGTTATCATGGTTATTGGTGTAAATGGCGCAGGAAAAACCACGACAATAGGCAAACTGGCCAGTCGCCTGAAAGATAATGGCAAGAAGGTAATTGTAGCCGCTGGTGATACCTTTCGCGCAGCAGCAATTGAACAGTTGGATGTCTGGGCAGATCGGGTTGGGGTAGAGATTATTAAGCATCAGTCTAACGCCGATCCTGGCGCGGTTGCTTTCGATGCAATGAAAGCAGCGCAGGCACGCAATGCTGATGTCGTTATTATGGATACCGCTGGCCGCCTGCACACCAAAGTAAATTTGATGGAAGAGCTGAAAAAGATTCAACGAGTAATCCAGAAGGTGATTCCGGAAGCTCCCCATTGTAACCTGCTGGTCCTGGATGGAACCACCGGGCAGAATGCGCTCAATCAGGCGAAGCAATTCATCGATACAGTTGGTGTAGACGGCATCGTATTAACCAAACTGGACGGCACAGCAAAAGGCGGGGCGATCATCGGTATTGCCCATCAGCTGGAAGTTCCGGTGGAATATATTGGCGTTGGCGAGCAGATCGATGACCTGCAGCCCTTCGATCCGGAAATGTATGCCAGAGGCCTTTTTGAATAATATTTGTTTGAATGGAAAATCATATGAATAACAAGCGGCAAAAGAAGATTCGGCCGAGGACCAATAAAAAAATCCATATCACTACCCTGGGTTGTTCAAAAAACACATACGACTCGGAAGTTCTCGCCGGGCAGTTGAATGCCCGCAAGGCGAACCTGGTAGAAGAACCGGAAGCAGCCGATGTCATCGTGATAAATACCTGCGGGTTTATTGAAATGGCCAAGCAGGAATCTATTGATGCAATTCTGGAAGCAGAGCAGATCAAGAAAGAAGATCCTTCCAAAAAGGTGATTGTCTGTGGCTGCCTTACGGAACGCTACGCCGACCAGATCCGGGAAGAAATTCCCGGGATAGACGGTATTTTCGGCACCGAAGCTTACGAAGATATTCTCACCTTCCTGGAGTATGACCCGAAATTATCCCCGGAATACCTTTACGAAAAGCGCGTGCTGGCAACGCCTTCTCACTATGCCTATCTCAAAATTTCCGAAGGATGCAATCACACCTGTTCATTTTGTGCCATTCCGCTGATGCGCGGCCGTCATCGCAGCCGGCCAATGCCACAGATTATTGAAGAAGCCCGCTTGTTAGCGCAGCAAGGGGTTAAGGAATTGATTATCATTTCTCAGGACACCACCTTCTATGGGCTCGACCTCTACCGTTCCCAAAAAATCGTTGATTTGTTGCGGGAATTGGAAGATATTGAAGGTATTGAATGGATACGGTTGCACTACCTCTACCCTACTACCGTGCAGGATTCACTCATCGACTTTATGGCGGCAAGTTCAAAAATAGTGCCTTATCTGGATATGCCGATTCAGCATGTTTCCGACCCAATGTTAAAAATTATGAAGCGTGGCGGCAAATCTCAGCGCATTCGGAGCATCTTCGAGCAGGCAAAAGGTAAAATTCAGGATGTCACCTTAAGAACAACATTAATTGTTGGGCATCCGGGTGAAACTGAAAGCGACTTTGCGGCGTTAAAACAATTCGTGGAGGAGTTTCAGTTTGATCGGGTCGGTGTTTTCACCTACTCTCACGAAGAAAACACCAGCGCCTTTCAACTGGAAGATTTACCGGCAGCGCTTAAGCAGGAGCGCTATAACGAGCTAATGGAAATTCAGCAATCGATCTCCCTGGAGAAGAACCTGGCGAAAGTCGGACGCAATTTTCAAGTGCTCGTGGATGAAGCAGATTGGTCTACGCTAACGGCCTATGGACGCACGACCGGAGACTCCCCGGAAATCGACAATGAGGTAGTAATCGAATCGCTTGGCAAAGCCGTAAAAGCCGGGGACTTTCTCAGTGTTGACATAAATGATGCAACTGAATACGAATTGTATGGCAAAATAAGGGGTTAACCCATGAGAACAAATAACCGCATCATGTCACTCATTTTAGCAATTGCCTTTCTTTTAACGGGATTTATACAGGCCCAGAGTGCTGCCGTTGGGCTGCCGGTTTTCGATGCGAAAGTTGTCGAAACCTATTCCCGGGAGGCCGACACAACGCTGGCCCGTATCTACATTCAAATCGTTAACGATAATCTAACCTTTGTCAAAACGGAGGAGGTCTTCAAGGCCAATATTCAGGTCGAGTTATTTTTCAGCCTTAAAGATTCGGAAACTGTTTTCAATCGTACTTTAAAACATGAGTTTACGGTGGATAACTTTGATTTAACAAATTCCCGCAATGTCATTAATACCTTTCATACTGACTTGCCAATGTCTGCTGGTATTTATAATTCCCAAATTACCGTATTGGATGAAAATAACAGTGAGCAGTTTTCCCGTAAACTGAGTTTTGAAATTCAGGGGTTTAGCGAAAGCGGAAATTTGTTATCCGTCAGCGACTTGCTTTTCTTTGAAGAATATAACACTGATGCGGATGGATCGATTAACCAGATCAATCCGAAACTAAGTAACAGTTTTTCCAGCGACGATCAGTATGTGCATGTTTATTTTAATACTTTCACTCGTATTCCCCAGGGTGAATTAAAAATTGGCTATAAAGTTGTCGACAATACCGGGGAAGCCGTACTACAGAACACTTACGCTTCCAAGATTGATCAGGATGGTTATTCCGAGCACTTCCTGAAACTAAATCGTTTTAATTTTAGCCGCAATCAGTACAATCTGGAAGTAATTGTAACCAATGGCGAACAGTCGGTTATGAAAACGGCCCCATTTGAATTCTTCTGGAAATTTCTTCCCAATACCGAGCAGGATCTTGATATGGCAATTCGCCAGCTGCGTTATATCGGCCGGGAAGATTCCATTAAGCATTATCTCAAGAAAGGGTCTTATGAGGCTAAGAAAGCCTTCTTCCAGCGATTCTGGGCTAGCAAAGATCCGAACCCGGACACTGAAGCAAATGAGTTGATGGAAGAATATTATCGCCGCATCCAATTTTCAAATGCCCGGTTTGCAAATGGCAGCCTGGGTGGATGGATCAGCGACCGGGGTCGTATTTTCATTAAATTCGGGGAACCGGATGATGTAGAACGACATCCCTTTGAGCCGAACGGTAACCCATACGAGATCTGGCGATACTATTCACTACAGAAAAACTTTTTGTTTATCGACCGTACCGGTTTCGGAGACTATGATCTTCATCCATCGTACTACTACGTGGAATATGAATAATCTGCAGGTGATCAGGATTTCACCTGACTCAAAAATATTCGGATATAGTGCATAAAAAAACAATATGATGATGAGGAAAACGGAAGGATAAAACTACGAATTTTAAGCAGGTAGAAATGCGCTTAAGTGCTCCGTGAAACATAGCACCTATATCCATAAAAAAACGCCCTTTGCATAACTTAAAAAGGGCGTTTTTTTATAAACTTAGGGTCAGAGAACTGACCGGAATAAACAGTCTTAAAAACAAACTAAACAGCTTTTTCAATCTTTCCGGCCTGAATACAACTGGTGCATACCAAGATTCTTTTAGTCTCACCGTCTACTTTAGCTCTCACTTTTTGCAGATTCGGCTTAAAACGACGTAAAGTCTTTATATGTGAATGACTTACGTTCTTTCCAGAGACTGGTTTTTTTCCACAAACTGCACAAATTTTAGCCATTATATGACTCTCCTTCTGCTTATAAAATGACAAGCCTAGAATATAAAACATTGTTGATGTGAATACAACCAAGATTATAAATTTAATTAAATTTTCATCATTTTTTATGTAAGTCGTTATTAAACTAAAAGAAAGGTTGCTGTTTTACGTGAAACTAATTTTTTTGTGAAAAATTTTCTCATTTTTTTTCGTTTTTTTTCTGTTACCCATTTGGTTTTCTGGGTCCTCATTTCTTATTATTAGTCACTTTTGGGGTAGGGATAATCATGACAGTTAGTTTTAAGAATAAATCGTTAGTAGTGATACTATTGAATAGGCCAAATAGCCTCTGGTCTGGAATGGGTGATGTAAGGGATGAACCAAGTACAGGCAGTACGACTAAACATACTTTCGGGGAACGCCTCACGTAGAACACTGTCCCCGCTTTCCAGTAGTGGAAGTAGCTCCAAGGAGCGTTGGGAGCAATGTTTAGTCAATTTACAAGAAGAATTACCTGCCCAAACGATTCAAACATGGTTCAGTCCTATTGTTCCAATATCATTTCTTAATGATGTTCTAATCCTCAAGCTACCTTCCCGTTTCTTCTATGAGTGGATAGATTCCCATTACGGTCATATTTTTCGGAAGTCGATAGCCAAGGCATTCGGGCAGGATACCCGGACAGAATTCGTTATTGCGAACGATGCCCCGGACCATGTCCCCCATGAGAATGCACCTGCGCCTGTCGTGGAGGAAAAATCGGAAGAAGCCCCGGTAGCGACGCCGGCAATGAAGATTCAATCCGTCCGCCCACCCTGTGATTTTAATCACAGGTTTTTATTTGCCAACTTTTACGGTAGCGGCGATAACCGTTTCGCAATTAAAGCGGCGGAGCATGTCGCTCGTCATCCCGGCACAGCAGATTATAATCCACTTATCGTTCAAGGTGAAGTCGGTTCCGGAAAAACGCATCTGATTCATGCATTTGGCAATTATCTCCAGGAACGGAGCCCGGATAATCAGGTGGCCTTCTTTCGTTGCGAGCAGTTCTTGCATGAATACGTGAATGCATTACAGGGCAATCGCATCAATAAATTCATTGCTACGATTATGCCGGCACGAGTATTTCTCCTGGATGATATTCAATTCCTGGCAAATAAAAACAAATCCCAGGAAGGATTATTATTCATTATATCGGAATTAATTAAACGCGGTGCTCAAATTGTTATCTCCAGCAATGTCGCCCCCAATATGCTCAGCCAGTTCAATCCGAAACTAATTGCCTTTATGCAGCAGGGACTGGTTGTTGATTTACCGAAGTCCGACTATACCATTCGGGAAAAAATTATTCGTCATCATCTCGACAAGAACAATATCCATCTGGACGAGTCAATAATTCACTTTCTTTCCGAGCATTTCACGCACAACATTCATCATCTGCATTCGGTTGTCGTGCGCATTGTCGCCCAAATCTCCATTCTCGGAAAAAGCCTTTCCCTGAACGAAGTAAAATACATCATTTCCCAGATGTGCCCGCAAGAAAATATCGGGGCAGCGACCAAATTTTACCGCAAAGAAACCGGCATCGAAGAAATTGTTAACGCGACAGCAAACTACTTCAATATTCCGGTCGATATTCTCCAGGGCGTCTCCCGGAAACAGAAAGTCATTCAAGCACGCCAGATTGCAATCTATCTCTGCCGGGAATTAACAAATGAATCACTCAATGCCATCGGCTACCACTTCTCTAATTTGCACCATGCATCTGTTCTCTATGCATACAACAAGATCAGTCAGAGTAAAGACACAGTGCTAAAAACCCGCGCAACAATTGAAAAAATCAAGGCGATGCTGTAACAATCGGGATTGATTCACACCTCCTATTATTCCCTAAAGCCTGTTTTATACATCCATTGAAGATTAGCAACACCATCTTCCTGAGAAACATTACCAGCTAGTAATTTCTTAAGACAATTTTAAGAAGCCGCTAAATCTCCTGTAAGAAAATGATTATATTATGCCGATATGAAAGTACTTGTCATCGAAGATGAACCAGGCATCTTACGTTTTCTTGCTCAAGGTTTGAGGGAAGAGTCCTATACAGTCGATACTGCGGAAAATGGTGATAGCGGTTTGGAAATGGCCCTGTCCGGAGATTATGATTTACTGTTAATCGACTGGATGATTCCCGGCATCAGCGGGATGGAAGTATGCCGCCGCTTCCGCGCCCAAAATTCTACAACGCCGATTATTATTCTTACTGCCCGCGATACTGTACGGGATGTCGTCTTTGGTCTGGAAATGGGTGCCAATGATTACATCAAAAAACCATTCGATTTTGAAGAACTGCTAGCCAGAATCAAAGTTCAGCTGCGCCCGCTCAGCGGGGAGCATCAGCAATTTGTATTGCAGAATATCCTGCTTGATGTAGAGAAACATCAGGTACTGAAAAATGGCAAGGAAGTGTTACTGACCCAGAAAGAATTTGCACTATTGGAATACTTGATGCGCAATAAAGGAAAGGTCTGCCGACGTACCCGCATTATCGAAAGTGTCTGGGATATCCATTTCGATTATAAAACCGGCGTTATTGATGTTTACATCAATTCCTTGCGCAAAAAACTGGGCATCCCGACAGAAGGCGGCTGCATTCAGACCGTACGAGGTGTTGGATACATTGCTAAGGAGCATCCCTAAATGCGGCTTTCCTTCCGGAATAGAATTGCCCTATACTATTTAATAGCTACCGCTATTTTGGTCGCACTGGTTTTCATTGCGGTTTACTTCGTCACCGAGCGCTCGATTTATTCGAATATCGATGCAGATCTCAGCTTTGAAGCTGTTAAACATTCCGGCGATATTGTTTTATCCGAAAACATAATTGTCTTTAAAAGCAAGGATGAATGGGAAGCTCGGGAGCATCGTGAAGCAGAGGTCAGTCCGGTATTTGTTCAAATTGTCAATTCTTCTGGCAAATTGATGGACAAATCCCCAAACCTTAAAGAAGACTCTCTTTCTCTGCGCCAGGATATCCAACACGCCACTCATTTCAACACCTTTTTACGGGACAAATTCATCCGTCAAATTCAACTGCCTATCGAATACGACAATGAACGAATTGGTTTTATTCTCGCGGCGATGTCTTTGGAAGATTCACTGCAAATTCTCAATCAGCTGCGAAATTTGCTTTTGCTGAGTTTCCCGCTAATTCTCGCGCTTTTGTTTTTCGCCACGCGCATACTTGCCGGAAAGAGCATTCGTCCAATCGTTGATATTACTGATACGGCTGACAAAATTACCCTCCATAATTTAAAGCAGCGAATTCCTTTACCGGTAAACCGTGATGAAATACACTCTCTTAGCCAGTCGATAAATTGGCTTCTGGAACGACTTAGTGATGCGCTGGAAAGGGAAAAACAATTTACTTCGGATGCCTCTCACGAACTACGAACTCCGCTGACTATACTAAAAGGCACCCTGGAAGTTTTAGTTCGAAAGCCCCGCTCAACCGCTGAATATAATGAAAGTATCGGCAAAGCCATCGAGGAAATCAATCGCCTGACCCTTATCGTGGATCAATTGTTAGTACTCGCCCGGGTTGAAGAGCGTGAAATGCAAACACATCCGCAGGAAGTCAATCTCCTGCTATTGATTGATGAAATTATCCAAAGGCACGCCGCCCAGCTTCGCGCAAAACAGCTGAAAATCAATATGGATAATACTACAGATATCGTTTTACAAACCGATCAATACCTTCTAGAGCTCATTCTTCGCAACCTGATTTCCAATGCAATAAAATATTCCCGGAAAAACGGACAAATTGATATTCGGCTGCAAGTGAAGAATCTCCATTACGAATGTATTATTAGCGATAATGGCATCGGGATCAAACAAGCAGATATCAAGCATATTTTTAATCCATTTTTCCGTTCTGATGCATTGGAACATAAGGAAATTACCGGCAGTGGACTTGGCCTGGCAATCGTTAAAAAAGCTGGCAGGCGATTGTCGGCAGATATTCATATTGACAGCACACCGAATAAAGGAACTGTCGCGATCATTCGCTTTCCTACCACGCCAACACCATCTGATCACACTAAAATTTAAGCAAATCTTAAGATTGATTTTAGCTTTCATTTAGGACAATTTTTCCATATTGCCTCCGAATAAAATACGAGGCACTCAACTTGGAAAAGCTAATTCAATTCAGCCTGAAGAATAAGCTCATCGTCATCTTGTTTACCTGCACGATTATCGGCGCAGGTTTATTCTCACTCACCCAGATTCCCATCGGCGCAGTTCCGGACATCACCAATAATCAAGTACAAGTCATTACAACCTCCCGGGATTTATCCACTCAGGATATGGAAAAATTTGTCACTTTTCCACTGGAACTGGAAATGACTAATCTCCCCGGCGTTAAAGAGGTACGCTCAATTTCGAAATTCGGTTTATCAGTAATAACGATCGTTTTCGAAGATGATATGGGCACCTACTTACCACGGCAGTTAATTGCTGAAAAATTAAAAATTGCCCAGGAGAATATTCCGGAGGGCTTTGGCCGCCCCTTTATGGGGCCGATATCTACCGGGCTGGGGGAAATCTATCAGTATATTCTCGATGTTAAGCCTGGCTACGAGGGTAAATTCTCCCCGATGGATTTACGAACGATCCAGGATTGGATTGTCAAGCGACAATTGGCCGGCATTCCCGGGGTAGTAGAAGTGAACACCTGGGGCGGGTATCTCAAGCAATATGAAGTAGCGATTAACCCCAACAAACTCCGGGCGATGAATATCTCCATTGGAGAGGTTTTTACTGCCCTGGAAAAAAACAATGGCGTTGCCGGTGGCGGCTACATTGAGAAGGCAAACGAAAGTTATTTCATCCGGGCAGAAGGGATGGTCAATTCTATCCCGGATATCGAGCGAATTATCGTCAGTCAACGCGATGGGGTGCCTGTTTATCTGAGAGATATCGCCGTGGTAGGTTTTGGCAGCGCCACCCGCTTTGGCGCAATCACCGGAAATGGGCAGGGCGAAAAAGTACTCGGTCAGATTATGATGCTCAAGGGTGCTAACTCCAAAGAGGTCATCGAAAACGTGAAGCAGCGCGTAATGGAAGTTCAGAGCACCTTGCCAAAAGGTGTTTATATTAACCCATTTTTGGAACGCAGTGAATTGATCGGGAAAACCACTTTCACAATTGTGGAAAATCTCCTGCTTGGCTGCCTGATAGTGGTTTTTGTAGTCATTCTTCTGTTGGGGAATTTTCGCTCAGGATTGGTGGTAGCTTCAGTAATTCCCTTGAGTTTGTTATTTGCTTTGTCAATGATGTATCTTTTCGGCGTCGATGCCAATTTGATGAGCCTGGGTGCGATCGACTTTGGTATCATCATTGACGGCGCAGTAATTATTGTGGAATTTATTGCTTTCCAGATTAGTAGTCGCAGCAGTCAACTCGTTGGTTTGCCGACCACTGCCCAAAAAAGTGCCATCAACAAAATTACCTTTGAGAGCACCTCAAAAATGATGCGTTCAGCAATTTTCGGACAATTGATCATTCTGATCGTATTTATCCCGATCCTTTCTTTAACAAATGTCGAAGGTAAAATGTTCAAACCAATGGCGCTAACTTTTTGTTTCGCCCTGATTGGTGCGATGATCTTATGCTTTACTTTTGTGCCGGTTATCTCTTCAATCTTTCTACAGCCGGTCGCAGAAAACCGCCAAACCATCTCCCATAAGCTGCTCTCTCTCCTCAACCGAATATATTCTCCAATCATTGAACTGGCTTTACGCTACCGCCGAAGCGTTATCTTTGCCGCACTCGCTATACTTTCCTTGACAATTTTCACTTTTAATAAAATGGGTGGCGAATTCGTCCCCACCCTTGACGAGGGTGATTTCGTTATTCAACCGGTGTTAAAAACCGGGACATCTCTCAGTAAAACCATTGATCTAACCACTGAAATGGAAAAAATACTCCGCAGGTTCCCGGAAGTGAAACAGGTCGTCAGCCGGATTGGTGCGGCCGAGGTTCCGACAGATCCGATGTCAATGGAAGAAAGTGATGTCATCATCACACTGAAGTCGCCCGATGAATGGCAAACGGCATCCAGCAAAGATGGCCTAGCGGATAAATTCAAGAAAGCATTGTCGGTTATTCCGGGCGTCGATTATGAATTCACCCAACCGATTGAAATGCGCTTCAATGAGTTAATTACCGGTGTTCGTGCAGATCTGGCAATTAAGGTTTTTGGGGAAGATTTAGATATTTTATATAAGAAAGGCCTTGAGATCGAAGCGCTTATAAGTGATGTACCGGGTGCCTCCGATATTATCGTGGAGAAAGCCAGCGGCCTGCCACAAATGCGCATTCAATATAATCGAGCGCAGATTGCCCGCTACGGTCTAAATGTTGCCGATCTCAACCGGATAATCGCTTTGAGCTTCGCCGGTACTGCTGCCGGAAGCGTTTTTGAAGGCGAAAAGCAGTTCGATCTGGTGGTCAGATTTGAAGAAGCCTTCCGTACTGATATCAACAATATTCGACAAACCTTTGTGTCCCTGCCAGGCGGAGGACAGGTGCCTTTAAGTCAACTGGCCAATATTTCCATTCAAAAAGGGCCGGCAAAAATTTCCCGCGATAATGCCCGCCGCCGTATTGTAGTTGGCGTCAATGTCCGTAACCGTGATCTGGAATCAGTCGTCTCAGACGTCCAGGCATTGATCAACGCGAATATTAGCCTGCCACCAGGATATTCTATCAACTACGGCGGACAGTTTGAGAATTTGCGCACTGCCCGGGAGCGACTGATGGTTGCTGTTCCTATCGCCCTGTTGTTAATCTTTATTTTTCTGCACTTCGCCTTCCGCTCTTTTTCCGAAGCCCTGATGGTTTATAGTGCCATTCCGCTCGCTGCAGTTGGCGGCGTTTTCCTCCTCTGGATTCGTGGCATGCCTTTCAGTATCTCTGCCGGGGTTGGTTTTATCGCTCTCTTCGGTATTGCGGTGTTAAATGGCATCGTCCTAATCGACCATTTCAAGGAATTAAAGGAGGAGGGTCTCAGTGATGTCAAAGAGCGGGTCTTAACCGGTACCCGGCAACGACTTCGTCCGGTGTTGCTCACGGCGTCAGCTGCGGCCTTCGGTTTTCTCCCGATGGCAATCTCTACCTCAGCTGGCGCGGAAGTGCAACGGCCACTGGCAACCGTTGTTATCGGGGGCTTGATTACCGCCACTCTGCTAACTCTGATCGTTTTACCCGTGATCTATTACATCCACGAACAACGAAATGACCGCAGAAGCAGTATATGGAAATCAGCGCCGCTCTCCCTCTTGCTAATAATATTTTTCCTCCCCGCTAACAGCTACGGCCAGGCCGTGCCGCTAACTCTGCCGGAGGCAATTGAGATCGCCAGCAAAAAGAACAACGCTGTTTTAGCATCCGCACTGGTCGTAAAACAGCATCAGCAATTGAACGGCACAGCCTTCGCACCGGGCAAAACAACGATCTACTATAATGAAGATGAAGCCAATCTTTCCCCGGATGGAGAAAAACTGAAAGTATGGGGATTGCAGCAGGAAATTCCTTTCCCAACCACTTTTATCTTCCGGAGACAATTGCATCGCAGCCAGACGGAAACGGCCTCCTATGAACATGCACAGACAATCAGAAGAGTTTCCCGGGAAGTTACTGCTGCTTATGAAACAATTGTTTACTTGCAAAACACCCTGCTGATATATACAGAGCTGGATAGTATATATCGAAATTTTGCCGATGCCGCCAGCTATAAACATGAACTTGGCGAGAGTAATTACCTGGAAAAGCTCACCGCCGATGCACGACAAAAAGAAATTGAGTTGCAATTGCTACGCAGCCGAACAGCTATCCGTTCGGCTTATTGGGCCTTAGCAAAATTGCTACAGAATGATATCGAATATGTTATCCCGGAAAATCAGTTATCCATGATGTCCCGGACGACGCCGTCAACGTTGGATCTGCATCCCGGTTTTCTGGCGAAACAAGCCGCGGCAAACAACGCAAAAATAGCCGCCCGCCTGGAGTGGGGACGCCTGCTGCCTGATATTCAACTGGACTTATTTCGAGGCAATTCAGATAACAACCAGGACAGTTATAGCGGCTTCCAGATTGGACTTAGAATACCGATCTGGTTTCTTGCCAATAAAGCCCGGATTGCTGCTGCTGCCAGCCGGCAGCGGGAACTGACACATCGAGCGAGGGATTATCAAATCAAATTGACGGCCCGCCAGAATAAGCTGATTAATGAACTGGACAGCTATGAAGCAGCTTTAAAAAACTATCAGGAAAACGGACAATTAATTGCCCGCCAGCTCTACCAAACTGCCCGGGAATCGTTCCGTGTCGGGGAAATAGATTTCTTTCAATATCTCCTTTCCCTCGAACAGTCTAAAAATATGGAAATCAATTATTTAGGCGACTTGCATCGTTATAATCAAATTGTTATCGAACTGAATTATTTAACCGATTAAGGAATTCTCATGAAAAATTTCCTTTTTGTACTTACCCTTGCCTACCTAATCGTTTTAGCAACTGCTTGCGGCAACAATAACGCAGAACCCAACACTGATGTAGTGGAAATTCAACACGCGGATGATCAGGTGGTTATTTCCAAAGAACAGTTTGATCACTCGCAAATGGCATTCGGCAATCTCGTTCAAAAGGAACTGCCAGTTACTATACCAAGCGGGGGCTATTTGGAGGTTACTCCCGGGAATCGCGCCACAGTTAGTGTTTACTATGGTGGTTTCGTAACAAAATTGGCAATGATTCCCGGCGATGTTGTCCGCCGCGGTGAACTTCTGTTCGAGATAGAAAACCCTGATTTTATCCAAATGCAACAAGACTACATACATGCAAAGGAAAATTTAGCTGTTTTGAAAGCGGCTTATGAGCGGCAGCAATTATTATTGAAGCGCAACATTTCTGCAAAGAAGAATTTTCTGGCAGCGGAATCGCAATATAAATCGACACTTGCCGTTTATAATGGTTCCCGCAAAAGGCTTGAACTGCTCGGCATTTCCCTAGCAGCGGTTGAAGCGGGCAAATTCACTTCACGGGTAGCGGTAAATGCACCGATTGCCGGAACGGTCACCGAGGTTAATGTTACCCTTGGGGCATTCCTGACAATGGCCGACATCGCAATGGAGATTATCAATACAACTGCGCTTCACCTGGAACTATCTGTTTTCGAGAAAGATATTTTGAAACTCAAGCCAGGCCAGCCGGTAACCTTTTTTCTGCCCAGTGAACCAGAAAAAAAATTTACTGCTGTTGTTCATCTGATCAATAACAAGATTGATGACACGAAGCGAACAGTATTGATTCATTGTGATCTTTTAGAGGAAAAGAATCAACACATGCTATTGCCCGGGATGTACGTCGAAGCAGCTATTTCGGTCGATGAGAAAGTGAGAAATATTCTCCCCGAGAACGCTGTGATATCAGTAGAGGATAAACATTTTGTGTTGATTCAGGTAGCTTCGACAGCCAATAAATATACCTTTAAACAATTGCCGGTCGTCCCCGGGCACCGTGCAAATGGCTTTATTGAGATACTCGATTTGCCTGAATTACTTACGAATAATAGCAAGGTCGTTACCGAAGGCGCTTACAACATTATCATTAATGAATAGTTCTGAAAGGCAAAATTGAACCGGAATTTAAGCTATCCCTCCTTGCCACACGTCTGGACGTACATTATCTTCCAGCAGCACTCCCTATCGGTTCCCGGGAACATGATTGGGTTTTATCCATATACAATAGCTAGACAGCCGGATTAGCCGGTTTAAGAATTAAAGTGGAGATGATGGATGCTTTTCAAACGGACAATTTTGCTTTGCCTGTTCCTGATAACCTTTCTGATAAATCCTCCTGCCAATGCTCAGGATTCAACCACAACAGCTGTTTCAGATTCAACCAAATTTACCATTCCGGATTCAACTGATGTACTTCCCGATACCCTGATTTATCGCCCCCTGGATAGAATCGTGGAAAACAATGCGATCGAAGTTGGTGAAAAGCTAACCTTCAATATACGCTATGGTTTCATCAAGGCTGGAGAAGCCGTTATGGAAGTGCAGGATCAGGTATATATGCACGATTCTATACCAGCCTACCATATTGTTACCACTGCCCGCTCTGCAAAATTTTTCGACGGTTTCTACAAGGTTCGGGATAAAGTGGAAACGTTTATCGATGCGCAGGGATTTTTTTCCTGGAGATTTAACAAACAATTGCGCGAGGGTGGTTATAAGCTCGACTTACAGGTAGATTATAATCAACACTACGGGAAAGCCACTGTAGAGCGCATTCGCTATCACAAAAAAGAGCCCCTGGAAATTCGCAGCCAGAAAAGCTATGAAGTGGATATACCGGAATATGTAATGGATGTGCTCTGTGCATTTTATTATGTTCGCACACAGCGTTTAAATCCCGGCGAGCCGATCTATATCAGCAATCATGATAACAAGAATATCTATGACCTTCAGGTGATCGTGCAGAAACGGGAAGAAATTAAAGTTCCGGCAGGAAAGTTTAAATGCATTAAGATTAAGCCACAGTTACTCGGAGAAGCTATTTTCAAACAAAAAGGCGAATTATGGGTGTGGCTGACTGACGACGAATATAAAATTCCAGTGTTAATGAAGTCGAAGGTTGCGGTTGGTTCGATTACAACCGAATTGAAAGAAATAGAAGGTTTAAATCGCCCGCTGACCTCCCGTCTGAAATAATCGACATAATATTAGCAGGTGGTAAGTCTGTATTTTTTTTACACACAATCTCATTTCGGCAGTTTTTTGTACAGGGGAAATTTTATTCCCAGGCAAGAATTCTCTCCCTTTCTAATTTTTTAATTTTTCCCGAAAACAGCTTTTACCTCCCAGTAGTAAAAATTCAAACTATTAAATATAGTTTTATACTTATTAGTTTTTTCTGCATAAAAACCGTTTTTTCATTCAATCCGCAAATCTTTACCGTCTTCCCCTTCTCCCCTATTCTGCTATCATTTTTACTTGCCTGGGCCACCTTATTTTTAATTCTGGTAAGGTTTTTGTAAGAACTGCTCAAAAAACCGAGAGCGGAGTAAAGGGAGTAAAAGAAGGTCATGGAAGCCCTTTTAATTGGAAAAACGATAGAAAATTATAAAATTACCGGCATACTTGGCAAAGGAGGCATGAGCACTGTTTTTAAAGCGATTGACCAAAGTCTGGATCGGGAAGTTGCTTTAAAAATAATGGAATCCCGCCTTTCCCGCCGGAAAGATTTTGTGAAACGATTCCGCACCGAAGGCCGCTCCCAGGCCCGGCTGCGCCATCCGAATATTGTCAACGTTTATGCATTGCGCGAATCCCGCGAAGGCCTGTATATCGTAATGGAATACGTGCCCGGCGGCACCCTGAAAAAGCGCATCGCCCAGGAAGGCGCATTTACGCCTCCGGATGCCCTGGCAATCGTCAAACAAATTCTCCTTGCTATTAAACATGCCCATTCCCGGGGAATCATTCATCGGGATATTAAACCGGCGAATATTCTTCTCGACAAATCTGATTTGGTGAAAGTGACCGATTTTGGCCTGGCAAAAATGCAGCATGATTTCGGCTTCACGCATACCGGTGTTGCTGTCGGTACATTGGGATATGCACCTCCAGAACAATTGAAGAGTTTAAAGAATACCGATCATCGCAGCGACCTCTACTCGATAGGTATGAGCTTTTACGAAATGCTCGTCGGTAAACTTCCCTTTGGGGATACCGATTCCAATCTGACGATTCAGCTGGCAATTATGGAGGGTAATATACCTTCGCCGGATCTTCTCAACCCGGATATTCCCGCAGAGTTTGTGCAGGTTGTTCGCAAGGCAACGCATATTAATCCGAACCGCCGCTATCAAACCGCGCTGGATATGCTGGAAGATATTGAGCATCTGGAGTTAAAATACAAAAAAGTAAAAGCATTGCCTCCCCCACGGGAAATGCAAGTGCAAAACGGGCCGAAAATCCCCGATCACATTTTCGACACGGTTACCCAGACGAATCCGGCTAATACGGTTTATCAGACGCCGCCGCAACAAAAGCAAACATCCGGCACCGATATTGTCGAAGACGTCAAGCCGGAAATACCATTTTCCACCCTGGACTTTCGGAAGTTCAACATTATCAAACCGTTCTACTTGAAGCTTTTGATTCTCGCGATGTTCCTGGGCGTTTTATTTGGCAGCACCAGTGCCGTATATTATTACAAAAACAGCATGCTGCCCGGAGACTCTCCGACAGGTGCAGAAATACCAGTATCGATCCTCAGCCGGCCGGAAGGTGCATCGGTGTATATCAATGGCCTGAACATCGGTATCACGCCACTGGAAACCTATCTGTCCGAAGCCGGTGAAGCGGCATTTCGCCTGGTTAAAGACAATTATTTTGTGAAGGATACAAGCTTATACATTTCCCCGAACGATACAAATGCACTGGTTATTAATCTCCGCGAATCAGCTGAGGAAGAAGCGGCTGATGAAATATATCATCGAATGACCGGCAGTAACGCCAATGATGTCCAATTTGGCAGACTGAAGTTGATTTCAAGTCCTGCCGGCGCGGAGGTCTATCTAAACGGAAAAAAACTTCCCAATGTCATCACACCGCACATCTTTGAGAAAATTGCCCCAGGTAACTATCACCTGGAATTACGTAAAAAGGGATTTGCAAACTTTCAAAAAAGCATCGAAGTGCTGCCTTCGGAATCCCGCCCCTTGCGGGCCACTTTAAAAGCACTGAGTGGGCAGTTGAAGCTAACATCTAATCCAGCCGGGGCCCGTGTATGGTTAAACGGACGTTACCAACGGGGATTAAAAACGCCGGCAAAACTCGCCGACCTTCCGGCAGGCACGTACAATGTCGTTTTAAAGAAAGATGGTCACCGTTCATATAAAAAGCGGATTCGTGTTCAATCTCAGAAAACGGCTAAGCTGCACGGCAAATTAAAGTCCGCTTTTGGTGAAATCAGCATCGTTGCCCTTCCCTTTGGCACCTCGTACATCAACGGGGAAATAAAACGCAGAAATACCAATATTCCCTGGACGGAAAAGCTTTCCACCGGTAAACACAAGGTTAAAGTTACCCACCCGACCCATGGTTACTGGGAAAAAACAGTTGAGATAAAGGAAGGGAAGCGCGCAGAATTAATTGTCGATTTCAACGAAAAGGTTAGTGTAAAAGTTGAGGCATATGATGAAACCGGTTTGCCGCTGGACAGCAAAATTTATGTCGATGGTAATTACATTTACAAAACGACGCCGGCAGTCATCAATGTTCGTAAAGGGATGCATCGCATCGAAACCCGGCGGGATGGATATATTTTAACCAAGTCGCCTCCCCTACTCAATTATGAGACACCTGTCGAGCAAGCATTAAAATTCAAGATGTATCGGCAAAAATCGACAGCCGCTCAATCCGCGAAAATATCATCGAACTGATTAATATCCCCCAGGTGTTTGTTTTTCAAAAGCAGCACCTGGTCGGAGCAAGCCTCGATCAGATCCCGGCTATGGGAGGATAAAATTATAATTTTCTCCTCCTTGGTTTCCTCAATCAAATCGTAAATATTCCGCAGGGTAAAGGGATCGATACCGGCAACGGATTCATCAAAGAGTAGACATTGGCAGTCGATCATAAAATTGATAATCATCGAAAGCTTTTTGTTCATTCCATGGCTGTATTCTTCCGTTTTTAAATCCAGCTCGCTAAAATCAAAAATATCCTGCAATTTTGCCAGCTTCTCCGCATCCGGCTTTTGATGATAGGCGGAAAGCACAAACAGCAACCATTCCCGCCCGGTCAGATACGGCAGAAAGTGCGGTTCATCTCCGGAAAAAACCAGCTGTCGTTGATAGTTCACGCGATCCTCCAGATGGTGTGAACCGTTTAAAACCACACTGCCATCATTCGGTAACAATTGATTTAACAACAGTTTAAACAGAGTAGTTTTCCCGGCACCATTTGCGCCGACCAGGGCATAAACTTTCCCTTTTTCGAAAGTGTAGTTAATGTTCTCCAGAACAGGTGTATTTCGGGTGTACGAAAAGTTTAACTGGTTGATTTTTAACATGTCGTTTGTTCGCTTGTCCCTTTGGGGTTGTTCTGTTCGTTGTTAGAAATCTGCGTTCTTTCGTGTGTGTAGATAAATTTGCCGAATAAGAAAAATGATGCTGATAAATAATAATTGAAAGCCCGGTTGCAGCAACATCAGAATGATCGCAATAAAAATGACCAGTGAGAAATGAAAATAGTATTTCCGGGAATGAATCAGTAAAGGAATAATAGTGAGCCAAAATAGAATTGTGCCCAACAAGTTTGCAGTAAGCGCCAATGGATCAACGTCGGTTACCAGCCAGCTCCCGCTTAAGATGATGATTGCTGCCAATCCATAAAAACCGCCATACAGTAATGGCCCAAGCTGTCTTTCTACATCTTTTAAGCGGCCGGTAAAATCGATGGTTGGTCGAAGTTGATTCAGTAAAATCATACCATAGAGCAGCAAACCGGCAAACAATATCACCTGTAGATAGATACCATAATAAAATGGATCGAAGCTGCTATTGTTTCGAATGGCATATAACAAATAGACAGAGAGAATTACCGGCAGCGCCAAAAAGAATTTCAGATTTCCCCGGAGATGTTCCTGACGCTTACTGCTGAGCAATATAAATCGCAGCACATAATTATCCGTGGTTATTGCCAGCTGGCGGGAAGCGTTCTCTGGCAGACTGCCTCCCGGGGATCTTAATTGCCAACCGGTGTTGAAGAAAAGGGCGTAAATCAGCATACCGGTGAGAAGCGGTGCAGAAATCCAATAAATATCCGGGATAAAGATGAATACAAGCGCAAGCAGAAAACCAACGATCATAAATGGCGAGCGAAAAACTATCGTGG
This sequence comes from Calditrichia bacterium, assembly GCA_028284905.1. Taxonomy (GTDB): domain Bacteria; phylum Calditrichota; class Calditrichia; order RBG-13-44-9; family J075; genus JACKAP01. Next base: position 7,914 of record JANQQU010000028.1, on the reverse strand, counting down.
AAATCCCGAAGAAGATTGTCGCTGTTAGTAGCAAAGCAGCGCCGGGAACGTCCCAATTTAGCTGCTGATAGGCGAGCCGGTTTAAAAAGAGGAAATATAGCGGATAGATACTTGCGAAGAGGAGCAGCTGTTTTTTCAGGAACAGCGGGTAATCGGGCAGATACGCCGCCTGACGAATGGTAAAGCGGTTATCTTTCCATAGTTGATAAAACAGAAGTAAGAAGACCAAGCCGGCAATCAGTCCGCCTCTGAGGAAAAAACCGATACTGGGTCCGAATCCTAAAAACAATGGCAGGATCAGCAGCAGCAGAAATCCCCATCCGCCCAGCTCTCCCCAAATGATTTTTAGCGCCAGTCGCAGCCTAAGCCCCATATCCGTATTCGCTGTTTCGCTTAATGATGATGCATCTCTTTGCCGTATTTCTTCAGCGCTTCTTCGACATCCATTTTACGCACGCGCAATAAACCACCGGAAATCTTTTCGCCGTTTTCCGGATCGATATTTTCAATATCATAGGTTTTCTCAAAAGTTGGATCGATATTCACCATAATCAAATCGAAGGTGAAGGCAAAATCGCTGCGGGTGATAAACCAGTGAATATTGTTTTTATCATCAGAAATCGAAGATGCGCTGCCCACGCCGGCGATTTCATCAATCGTCGGTTCGATGATCAGGTGCTCTCCTTCATCGCGCACCTTGTCATAATGGCGCAGTTCAAATTCACCATTAAGCACCAAATGCGCCGAGACCATATTTTTATGGCCGTGCGGGATGATCGCCCGTCCCTTTTTTAATCCGAAGAGCTTCCGGTAAAAGGCATAAGATTCCGGTAATCCTTCCAGTCGGGGAAAGATAATCGGTTTGGTTTTTGTGCCCAGATCGGGAAAATCGAAGTTTTTTGAGAGCCGCTCGAAATCGATAAACTTCATCAATTCCTTTAACTCGATGCGTTGCAATAGCGATTCGACAAGGGTTTGCCATTCAGGCAGCGTAATCGCGGATTTCTGTAAATCCAGGCAATATTCATTCAGCGACTTCGCCCAGTGATCAGTTAAGGGAGCAATGCTTCGGGAGAACATGCGATTACTAAAGAGCATTTCCAGCAGCGCATAACTGACGATTGAATTAAAGCTGTGTTTCAGAAACGTTCGGCGGGAAATATCTGACATAGCTACTCCTTGCAGCAGGAAGATTAAGGATTCCGAATATTTCTGAGTATAATATCGCCGCCGGGCAGATGCAATTTATTTTCGGGCGCATCGAGAATATTTCAAGGAATATTTTGCCGGTATTAATAGTAGGGACTTTCGTGCCGGCGAATGGTATCGATAACCACCCATTCGGAAACTTTCAGCATGTTTTTAATTTCGCGAACATTTCTACCGGATTGGGCTAGGTCGATAATCTGCCGCTTTACGTAGGCATTGCTGCCATTGTAGGAATAATCAACAATAAACGTACTGACATAGCATTTAGGATTCTGGCAAAGATACCGTTGTTTACCGGTTGACGTTTTGCCATGCTTGATGATATCTTCCGCGCCACAGTTTGGGCAACTTTGCGGTTTATGATTCATAACAGACCTCCTGAAACTGTTTTCTGTTTATGTTTTATTCAACATAAGTAAAGCAAACAGAAAAGATTCAGCACTTCTTGCGAACTTCAAGATAGGTCTGCGAAATTCAAAAAAGGGCTGCTAATGAGCAAACCCCAAAGGCACAAGTGAGCAACTCTGAACTCTGAACCTTGAACTCTAAGCTTATTTCATCAACAACATCTTCCTGCTTTGCCGGTATTGTCCGGCTTCGATACGATAGACATATACACCACTGCTCATTCCTTTTCCATCGAACTGAACAGAATGCACTCCCGCGTTTTTTTCTTCATTAACCAACACTTGCACTTCCCGCCCAAGCACATCGAAGACGGTCAGGCGAACGTACTGTTTATTCGGAATTCGGAAAGAAATATTCGTTTGTGGATTAAACGGGTTCGGGTAATTGGCAAATAAAGAATATCCAGCGATCGCCCCGCTATTCGATCTGTCATTTTCAGGAATACCGGTAACTTCTCCAAGATCCAATAATGCTTGCCGCAACACTTCTCTCCCACTCTCATTTTCCATATAGAAGAGCGGGATATTTATCTGAACGATTTTCAGACTATCGGTAATATGGCGAATGGCGACCGGCAATCCTTCAAACTGCGATGGTGGATCCAGGGACGATTGGTAAGTGTAAAGAACTTCAGTCGCGGAGTTAGCCACGAGTTCGAAATAGCCTTCCATAGTCATTAAGCTACCGTTTAACTGTGCGGTCTTTACTGAATCTACCCAAATATCCGGGTATTCCGCCTGCTGAGAATATGCACCGGCAAAATCACTTTCCCCGGAAAATTTCACGATCCGCGCTTGCAGAAAATCATGACTAAACTCGCCGGGGCCAAACGTTTTCGTTTCCAGGCCATTCCGGGTAGCACTAAAGATGAGATTCCAACCGGAGATTAAGAGGCGGCCGCCCTGCCGGAGATATTTTTTTATCGCGACAGTATCATCGGCAATAAAGTTGCCCGGTACCCGAACATCACTATGCAAAAAGACTGTGGAATAAGCGCCAAGGTGGGCATCGCTAATATGCACATCGGCCTGCAAACTATCGGCAAGATCCCATTGTGCCGCCACAGGAAATTCAGTTAGCTTTTCTGCATAGAAGGCATCGATTGCTTCATCTGTCGGGAAAAGCGTTGTGCCCGGACCATCCCGACTCATATCCAGCACCAGGATGCCCTGATCATGGGAGACCAACCGTCCGTTGACCGATAGAGAAGACGCACTCTTATTCCCATCGAGGTCTACAGCTTGCAGGGAATAATGGTATAAAGTTCCCGCTTGCAATGTATTATCGCTATAGAAAGTCTGGGAAATATCTATCTGAAATGACTGAGAAGAACCGTCCGGCGCAATTCTGGTTAACAAGTAATGGCTAAGGTCCAGTTCATTATTGGGTGCCCAGTTAAAGGTAACCTGATCTGTAAAAGAAGTCGCAGATAATTCAGCCGGTGCTTCAGGAAGATCATTGGGTGTCGCCATTATCTCCGCGCTAAAGATACTTTCATGGCCGGCGTCATCATATGCTGAGTAGGATATAAATATCGGTACATTGGGTGTTAATCCTCCGAGCGTATAGCTAATTAAATTCCCAACGGAATCAATTCGTTCATAGAAAAGTGAATCGCTATGCCGCCAGGCAACCCGGTATCCGGCGAAATCCGGTTCATTGTTTGTCGCAGTCCAGGTTAGCAGCAGTTCGCTGCCGCTGCCAACATCCTGCACAGTTAATGGTGCTGTTGGCGTTTCCGGCGCCTGGGCCATATTTGCCAGGCCGGCCAGGGAAAGTTTCGCAACGCGGGCGGTGTAAGCGGGAGACATATTTTCGAGAATATCAGTGTTACTATGCTGATGTTCCAGTCGTTCTGCCGGTTCAGTAAAGCGTACAGCCGCATAGCCATTATCATTAAAGGGCATATGATCGCCCCCTCTTCCCGGCCGGTCCTGGGCAGGAATAAGATTGACGGTCATTTCCGGCACGTATTGCTCACCTTTTAGTTTAAAATAGCGGGATAGCTGGCGGGATGGAGAATTCGATGGTCCCTCGGAGAAATGGCGCACGCTGGTGCTATCAATATTTCCATTGGGTCCGATAATATTTCCCACCACATCATTCGTAAGCATGCCATCGATGTTCATTCCTCCCGCACCAGCCCAGTTGGCGTAAGCGGTACTGCCGACCAGTCCAACATCTTCACCGGTAACCGCCATAAAGATCAGGCTGGCATCATAGCTCTGTTGACTCATAATACGCGCCAGTTCGATGGATATCACTGAGCCGGAGGCGTCATCATTGGCGCCGGGCGCAAAAATTAACGGATCACACTGCGCGGCATTGCGGCTGTCCATATGACCACTAACCAGGAAAAAACGATCCGGGGTTAAGCTGCCGGGTAAAGTCGCCTGCACATTGGCATGTAAACCGTTTATGCCGCAGACGGATTCAATAAACCAGAAATACTCTGGAGAAAGGGGCGTCGTGTTGGCGGTTTGCTGAAATTTGCTGTAGATCCAGCGCCGGGCAGCGCCAATACCGGTATCGGCAGAGACGGTATCGGAGTTAGTGTGGCGGGTATGAAAGCTCACCAGTTTTTCGATATAGAATTCGATGCTATCGGCAGAAACGGCATCTACCATCGCCTGTATTTGCGGATTATTGGGCGTCGCTTTGTAGAATTTGTTTGCTTTATCTTCTTTGGGGAGAATTTGGGTGGATAGGATAATTAATGAGAGGATGATGGTATAATTAAATCGATGCATGCGCCTCCTTTAATATTTTAACCGCCCGAATGGGATAATAATATTGTATTGACTTTTATCCGCCCGGAGTAGACGCAAAATGCGCGTCAGGTCCGGGGATCGATGTGTAACGCCTTTGGCGTAAAAAGATTAACGGGCCCGTGAGAATGCGGTTTCCAGGGCGCGGCGGGTGAGAACTTCAGTGAGATGCTGCCGGTATTCTGCGCTGGCGTGGATGTCACTTTCCGGTTCGATATCTTCTTCCGCGGCGGTTTTTGCTGCTTTGGCAATCAGGGCTTCATCGACTTTATTTCCCTGCAGAACATCCGCTGCATTTTCTGCGGTAACCGGGGCATCACCCACGCTGAGATATACGATTCGGGCATTAGTGCATATCCCTTTTTTGTCCTGATCAACAATGACCGCAACACCAGCCAGTGCATAATCACCATGACGGCGGGCAATCTCTAAAAAAGCGTGACCGCTTTTTGGATTCATTGCCGGGATACTAATCGCTGTTAAAATTTCTTCCGCTTCCAGATCTACGGCAAACATCCCCATGTAGAAATCATTCGCCGCGACTTTCCGTTCCCCTTCCGGTCCGGTCATATGAAAAACGGCATCCAGCGCGCACATTACCGAAGGTAATTCAGCAGCGGGATCCGCATGGACCAAACTTCCTCCGATGGTCCCACGATTACGAATTTGCGGATGAGCGATATTCGGCATCGTTTCGTGCAACAACGGCAGTTTTTCTTTAATCAGCTCATTTTTTTCCAATTCATACTGACGAATCATCGCGCCAATAACGATATTATCGTTTTCTTCGCGGATATAAGACAAGCCTTCAACCCGGTTCAGGTCGATGATAACGCCCGGTTGGGCAAGACGAAAGTTCATAGTGGGAATCAGGCTCTGTCCACCGGCCAGCAACTTGGCATCAAAGCCATGAGTTTCCAGCAATTCAATGGCTTCTGCGACAGTTGATGGTGCGAAGAATTCGAAGGGTGCAGGTTTCATGTTATTTCCAGTTCAAAGTTAAAAGTTCAGAGTTCAGAGTTGCTCACTTGCCCCTTTGGGGTCTGCTCATCTGCTCATTTGGCTTTGCTCATTTCTTCCCGACAATCTCAAACAAACGATTGGGACTGAGTGGGATCTCCAGAATTTCCAGATCGAGATCAGACAATGCATCTTCAATCGCCTGCGCAAAGAGTGCGCCCGTGGGAATTGCCCCGGCTTCTCCCGCCCCTTTAACCCCGAGCGGGTTTAATGGTGAAGGCGTTTCAATATGATCGGTTTCGATTGGGGGCACATCCAGCGCGGTTGGTAAAAGGTAATCCATAAAAGAGGCATTTACGAGTTCACCATTGTCGCTAAAATGGAGCTCTTCGTAGAAGGCATTGCCAATCCCCTGGGCGACGCCGCCCTGGATCTGCCCTTCCAGGATCATCGGGTTAATCACCGTGCCGCAATCGTGCACCACAATGTAGCGTTTAATATCGACCATCATGGTTTCCCGGTCAATTTCCAACAGCATTGCATGCACGCCGCTGGCCGTTGCGCCTCTTTCCGGGCCAAAATATGCAACGGCCTCCAGCCCTGGTTCAGTACCGGGTTGTACCGCACCACGAAGTGGATTGGCCTGCACCGCTAAATCTCCCAGCTTGATCGCACTTTGCGGCACTCCTTTTACCTGAACCTGGCCATCTTCGAGTAAGAGATCGTCTTCGGCCACTTCCAGAATATTGCTGGCCATCTTCAAAATCTTCTTCCGAACTGCCACGGCCGCAGCATGGCAGGCATTCCCGGCGACTACTGCACCGCGACTGGCAAAAGTACCGGTGCCCCAGTGGAATTTGCGCGTATCGCCGGTTTCTACGCGAATATCTTTGATATCGACACCGATCTGTTCCGCGACAACCTGGGCAAAAGCAGTGTAGTGCCCTTGTCCCTGAGTACCAACGCCGGTTACCAGACTAACTTTGCCACTGGCTTCCACTGTCACCCGTGCGCCTTCGTAAGGACCAATGCCGGTACCTTCCACATAAGAAACAATGCCGAGACCGACACAACGGCCTTCCTTCTGGTATTTTTCCTTCTCTTTATCAAGGAAATTATAAAAGTCGATCATTTCCGCTGCTCTTTCCAGCGCCGGAGTATAATTGCCGCTGTCATAAATCAGCGGAGCAAAATCCTGGTAAATGATTTCATTATTATAAGGAAAAGCATCGGCGGGGATGTAATTACGTTTGCGGATCTCCACCCGGTCTATCCCCAATTCTTTCGCGGCAAAATCCAGCAACCGTTCCATCACGAAAACACCATGCTGGCGCCCGGCACCGCGATAAGGGGTAACGATCGGCTTATTAGTAAAAACAGCCTTAAACTCACTATAGTAGTTGGGTACTTCATACGGGCCCAGGAGAGTGCATTGGCTATTGATTGGCACTGTTAGGCCGTAAGGATCGTATGCACCGGCATCATGGATAAAAACGTCTTTCACGCCGAGTACTTTTCCATCTTTGTCTACTGCGATTTCCGATTCGTGTAATTGCCCACGTTCATGCGTTGTGGCAAAAAAGTTTTCACTGCGATCTTCAATCCATTTCACTGCGCAGTTCAGCTGAATGGCAATCCAGGGCAGCACTACTTCTTCCGGGTAGAACATCATAATCTTCGGACCAAATCCTCCCCCAAGGAAGGGGGCAACAACTTGCACCTGGGATTCTGACAATCCGAGCATACCGGCAAGACCATTACGAATCGGGATTGGCGCCTGGGTCGTATCCCAGATTGTCAATTGTTGACTGCGGTGATCCCAATTAGCAACAATACCGCGATTTTCCATCGCAGCAGCGACGCCACGGTCATACCAAAATTTCCGGCGAATCACCTTATGTGCCTTGGCGGCAGCTTTTTCATAGTCGCCTTTTTCCTGAACAACATGTGCACAAAGGTTCGAGTCGATCTGTTCGTGAATCAGGGGCGTATCTGCATCCAGCGCTGTTTCCAGATCGACCACTGCATCGATAGATTCCATTTCAACAACGATATCATCCAGCGCATCTTCGGCGATATAGCGGTTTTCCGCCACCACCACTGCCAGCGGTTCGCCGCAATGCCGCACTTTATCTTTTGCAAGCGGCACCTGGGTACATTCGTTAAAAACGATGTCTTTTATCGGGGGCGGCGGCACCAGCAAAGGGCCCGGCTGCCAGTACACACCAAGATCTTCAGCAGTATAAACAGCTACAACCCCCGGGCGTTTCCGCGCTTCCGAAACATCGATACTGGTGATCTTTGCATGGGCGAGATCGCTGCGTAAGAATGCGGCGTGCAGCATATCGGGAATATGGACATCATCAACAAACAGCGCTTGTCCGGTCAGTAAGCGGGCATCTTCATTACGGCGTAAAGGTTTTCCTAGATAGCGGGTTTCCATAGTGGCTCCGGATTGGCAGTTTTTGTATGAGATTTAGGTTTTTAGGTTTTTAGGTTTTTAGGTTTTTAGGTTTTTAGGTTTTTAGGTTTTTAGGTTTTTAGGTTTTTAGGTTTTTAGGTTTTTAGG
>JANQQU010000012.1 GCA_028284905.1 Calditrichia bacterium | reverse complement strand
GAACCAAAAGGCCTGATCCACCCCATAATATGATTTGCATCCCGGCAGTCTTTCCTATATATTTTATTTAACTTACGGACGCTGCCGGGATTTTTTTATACCGCTGAGGAAGAGGGATGTCACCTTACGAGATCATTGCCAGAAAACGGGATAAGCAAAAGCTGACTGCCCGGGAAATCGATTATTTTATCAGCGCATATCTAAAAGATAAAGTAACCGATTATCAAATCACCGCCTTCCTGATGGCGACCTACCTCAACGGAATGGACAGCGAAGAAATTTCTGCCCTGACCAAAGCCTACATCGACTCCGGAGAAACCATTGATCTCTCTGATGTTCCCGGAAAAAAAGTAGATAAACACAGCACCGGTGGCGTCGGAGATAAAGTTTCTATCGTGCTCGCACCATTGGTTGCGGCACTGGGTGTGCCGGTACCAATGATTTCCGGACGCGGCCTCGGACATTCCGGCGGTACGCTTGATAAGCTGGAATCTATTCCCGGCTTCAATGTTAATTTGCCGGTAAGCGAATTTCGTCGCCTGGTGAAGACGCACGGCCTGGGATTGATCGGCCAAACGGCAGATATCGTTCCGGCGGACAAACGCATCTATGCTCTGCGGGACGTCACTGCGACTGTCGATAACATTCCCCTGATATCCGCCAGCATCATGAGCAAAAAAATTGCCGAGGGCATCGATGGGTTAGTTCTGGACGTCAAATACGGCAATGGCGCTTTTATGAAAGATCCCGTTGAGGCGGAGAAACTGGCGCATTCCCTCATTAGCATTGGGAAAGAATTTGACAAAACTGTCGTCGCATTACTGACCTCTATGGAACAACCGCTCGGTAACAAAATCGGCAATTGGCTGGAAATCGATGAGTGCATTGACTGTATGCACGGTAAAGGGCCAGCAGATTTACGGGAAGTAACACTCGCACTTTGCAGCCGAATGCTTTTGCTTGGCGATGTTGCGAACTCACTGGAAGATGCCTGGCAACGCTGCGAGAAAGCATTGGATGATGGCAGCGCCTTCGCTAAATTCCTGGAAATTTCCCGGGCGCAGGGCGCGGATATAAGCTATCTGGAGCAACCGGAAAAATATCCGCAGGCGGCAAAACGGGAAGTCTTAAAGGCGGCTAATTCTGGCTATATTAACAGCATGAACACATTTGATATCGGTATGGCTTCGGTATCATTGGGAGCAGGTCGGAAACGGGCAGAAGACACTATCAATCCGCGCGCCGGCATTATCCTCCGGAAAAAGTGTGGCGATGCTGTTCGGGAGGGAGAGGAAATTTTGGAAATCCATTGTGATGATGCGCTGGATACCACGGCCATACTGCAGCGCCTTCAGCAGGCAATTACCATTACAGAACACGCACCAACTCAGCAACCTCCCCTGATCTTAAAAGAAATTTCCTAGCAATATTCCCGGATTTGAGGAACAAATCCGGCAACTGGATTCCGGAAAATAATTTTTGTTATCCAGTATCTTTGCAGCCGTCGAAAGCATCTGTTTTTAACGGGCGACTTTCCCTGTCCGCAAGTGCCCGCCTTTCATATACTTGTGTTGCAATGGTAGGGAGTTGATGTTATATTGGTCAGTTCAAATAAAGGTGAATTCACAGGCTAAAGAAAAAGGAAAACCTTATGGAGTTCAATATAAAAGAGACGGATGCGATTAAGCGCCAGGTAACCGTGACAGTGACGTCGGAAGAACTGATTGAACTTGAGAAAAAAATCAGCAGAAATTTTCAAAAACATGCCGCCTTACCGGGATTCCGAAAAGGGAAAGCACCTTTGGGGCTGGTTAAAAAAAGCTACCAGGATTCCATCCGTTCCGAGCTAATGGAAACGGCACTTTCCGAAAACTATAACAAAGTATTGGATGAAATTGATTTCAATCCCATTTCCCAGGGAAAAATTACCGATATTAAGTTCGAAGATATTGAAAAAGGACTGGTATTTGACATTGAATTCGAAATTCCACCGAAAGTAGAACTGAAGAAATACAAAGGTATCAAGGTAGAAAAAGAGAAAGTGGCTGTTACGGACGATATGATCGATCACGAATTGGAGCATATGCGGGAGCATTTTGCAACAGTAAAGCCGGTAGATAAGGCCGAAGAAGGGAATATGATTAAATTCAACGCCCAGTTGCTCGGCGAAGGCGATGTGCCGGTGGTTGGTCGTAAATATGAAGATGTATCCATAAAAATCGGTTCCGGCGACTTCGACGCGGAACTGGAAAAACAGATGATCGGGCTGGAGCTGGATCAGGATGCGATTCTTCGTAAAACAACCCCTCCCGCTGCGGATGCGGCAGATCAATCCCTTGTTACCGAAAGTTACGAAATTACTGTGACTTCTCTGGAAGAACGTGAACTCCCGGAATTGGATGACGATTTCGTGCAAAATCTGCAGGATGACAGTATCGAGAATCTCGATCAGCTAAAGGAGAAGATTCGCGAGAACATGGAATCGACCATGCAGCGTCGCAGTCAGCAGCAATTGAATAATCGCATCGTAGACGAAATTTTGAAAGAAAATCCTTTCGAAGTGCCGGAAGCGATGATTAATAACTATCTCAATCATGTTGTGCAGGATTTTCGTCAGCAGTTCGGCAGCGACAAAGATTTTAATGAAGACACTATCCGCCAGCGTTACCGGGTAGATGCGATTCATGCGATTCGCTGGTACCTGGTAAAAGAGGAGCTACTCGAGAAAGAGAAGATGGCTATTAGTGAAGATGACGTGATGGCTAAAATCGAGGAATTGCCTTACAGCGACGAAGAAAAGAAACAACTGAGAGAAAACGAAGATTTGAAACGACGCATTCAGGATGACTTACTGGATGAAAAGCTTTTCAAATTCCTGGAAGAGAATGCCAAGGTTACCGAAGTAGAACCGAAGCCGGATGAGCATCAGCACGATCACGCGCATTAATCGACGGTTATCTGGCGTTAAAAAATAGACAATAGCTAAGCATTAACATTATACTCTCTGGAAGGAGGATTACGAAGTGGCCTTAGTACCAATGGTTATTGAGCAATCCGGGCGCGGCGAACGCGCATATGACATTTACTCCCGCCTTTTAAAGGAAAGAATTATTTTTCTGGGCACGCCGATCGATGATACCATCGCCAGCCTGATTATTGCCCAGCTGCTTTTTCTGGAAGCAGATGATCCGGAAAAAGATATTTTTCTCTACATTAACAGCCCTGGTGGCCACGTAACTTCCGGTATGGCAATTTACGATACCATGCGTTATATCCGCCCGGATGTTGTAACAACCTGCATGGGGCAAGCCGCCAGTATGGGGGCAATTCTTCTTGCCGCCGGCACCAAAGGGAAGCGCTTTGCTTTACCGAATTCCCGGGTGATGATCCATCAACCGCTCGGCGGTGTGGAAGGGCAGGCATCGGATATTGAGATTCATGCAAAAGAAATCTTGAATATTCGCCAAAAGTTGAATAAAATATTAGCAGAGGCAACCGGTCAAACGCTGAAAAGAATTGAAGAAGATAGTGATCGGAATTTCTTTATGTCTTCACAGCAAGCCTTGGAATATGGCATTATCGATCAGATTTTAAGCAAGCGTGGAACAGAAGAAGACAGCCGGGAAGGCTAATAATCATCGACAGTTAAACAACGAAGACGATCCCTATGGCCAACAAAGAATTTTTTGAACACGAAACCAATTGTTCCTTTTGCGGACGGAAAGCCACCCAGGTTACCCAGTTGGTAACCGGCACTTCGGCAAGCATCTGTGACCAGTGCATCCATAGCGCTAATGAGATTTTGCGGAATTCCCGTTATTCCCAATTTCAAAAAGGCGACTTCAATCTGCCGAAACCGAGCGAGATCAAGGCTTTCCTCGACCAGTTCGTGATTGGGCAGGATCGTGCGAAGATCACCATGTCTGTCGCCGTTTACAATCATTACAAGCGCATCTCTTTCGAGGGATTTGACGACGACGTGGAGATTGAAAAGAGTAATATTCTGTTTATCGGCCCGACAGGGGTAGGTAAAACGCTGCTGGCACAAACACTTGCCAGATTATTACAGGTACCTTTCTCCATTTCTGATGCGACGACATTGACAGAAGCCGGCTATGTGGGAGAAGATGTCGAAAATATTCTCGTTCGCCTTTACCAGGCCTCGAATTATGACATTCCTGCAACCGAGCGTGGCATTGTTTACGTCGATGAAGTAGACAAAATCGCCCGGAAATCCGGCAGTCCTTCGATTACCCGCGATGTTTCCGGCGAAGGCGTTCAGCAGGCATTGTTAAAGATTCTTGAGGGAACAGTATCCGCCATACCGCCGAAAGGTGGACGGAAGCACCCGGAAGCACCGATGATTCATATCAACACTAAAAACGTGTTGTTTATTTGTGGCGGTGCTTTTGATGGACTGGCTGAAATTATCCGCCGGCGGATCGGTGAAAAGACCATGGGCTTTTCTGCGCAGCTATCCAATGTAACCGCGCTGCCCGATGGAGAAATTCTTCAGTATGTCGAGCCGGAGGATCTCATTCAATATGGTCTGATTCCGGAATTGATCGGGCGCTTACCGGCCCTGGTCGGCTTGCGGGAACTGACTGAAACTGAAATGCTCTCGATTCTTGTAGAGCCCAAGAATTCTTTGATCAAACAATACAAAAAGCTCTTTGAACTGGAAGGCATCGAACTAAAGTTCACCGAAAAAGCGCTGCGGGAAATCGTGAAAATGGCGAAGCAGCGGAAAACCGGTGCCCGTGGTCTGCGGGGAATTCTCGAAAACGTCATGACTGACGTAATGTTCAATGTTCCTTCTCTTGACAACGTTAAAGAGTGCTTGATTACCGAAGAGGTAATCCTTGGTAATGCAGAGCCGGTATTAAAGTTCGGTAAATCCCGACAGTCTGCATAAATCCGGTTCTTAATTAAAAAGAAAAAGAATGATAGATTTCCCGCTGTCAGTTCTGGCAGCGGGGATTTTATTTTATACCAGGTATCGCCCCGCAGTAGATATTAACGACTGACGAGCAGCGATGACAAGGCTTGCAAACTATGACAAAAATTCAAAAAATTTTAAAAGGGGAAGAGATTCTCGAAATCCCCAGCACCTTAACCCTCCTTCCTATCCGGGATCTGGTTGTGTTTCCCTATTCTGTTGTGCCGTTGCTGGTTGGCCGGGAAAAATCGCTGGCAGCCATTCGCGCTGCTGCTGAAAATGAAAATCTCCTAATGGTTGCCACTCAGAAAGATGCCGAAAAGGAATCGATTCGTTCCTCGGACATTTTCCGTATTGGTACCATTTGCCGGATTCTTCAGGTACTCGAGTTTCCCAATGGACATGCCAAGGTTGTTGTTGAGGGTATTATCCGCGCAAAAGTAAATCGTTTTCTGCGCCGGAAAAATTTCTTCGAAACAGATATTGATATTTTTGATGAGAATATTGAACTGTCGGATTTATCCGATGTCTACATCAAGCAGCTCTTTCATTATTTCCGGGAGTATATATCACTTACTCCGGAAATGCCGGAGGAAATGCTCGAGCATCTCCATAATCAGGGCGATCCCTATCGGATGATTGATTTTGTCGCCTTGAACATCCACGCTGATGCCGCACAGAAACAAAAAGTGCTACAGGAAAAAGAGGTTGAAAACCGCCTGATTTTATTGCTGGACTTGCTCCGCCAATTGATCGGCTACCACAAGGTTCGCCAGGAAATCGACCAGAAAGTCCAGGAAAATCTTCTTCGTAACCAGCGGAATTACTATGTTCAGGAAAAGCTAAAAGTTATCAATAAAGAATTAGGCGAAGACGAAGAAACTGCTTCTCCGGAGATCTATAAGCTGGAAGAAGAAATTCTGGAAGCGAATATGCCGGATCATGCCCTTGATAAGGCCACTGAGGAATTATCTAAATTGCGAAAAATACCGCCTTTCTCCCCGGAGTATACAGTGTTACGCAATTATCTCGAATGGATGATCCAGGTGCCCTGGCAGCGCCAAAGCAGTGATCGCCTCGATATCGTAGAAGCACAGGCGATCCTCGATAACGATCACTATGGACTGAAGCAGCCGAAAGAGCGCATTGTCGAGCACCTCGCGGTATTGCAGCGGGTGAAAAAAATTAAAGGGCCGATTCTCTGCTTTGTTGGTCCTCCCGGCGTTGGAAAAACATCTCTCGGGAAATCGATCGCCCGCGCCCTTGGTCGCAAGTTTGTGCGCGTTTCCCTCGGTGGTGTTCGCGATGAAGCAGAAATTCGCGGGCATCGACGCACCTATATTGGTGCCATGCCCGGTAAAATTATTCAGTCAATCAAAAAGGCCGGCACAACCAATCCGGTTTTCCTGCTGGATGAAGTAGACAAAATGAGCATGGATTTCCGTGGAGACCCGGCATCTGCCCTGTTGGAAGTGCTGGATCCGGAGCAGAACAAAAGCTTTAACGATCATTATCTCGATGTCGACTACGACCTTTCCCGGGTGTTTTTTATTACAACAGCAAATGTTAAGGGTAATATCCCGGCGCCACTGCTCGATCGTATGGAAGTTATCGAATTGCCTGGTTACATGGAACATGAGAAGCTGCGTATCGTTCAGGATCATCTGCTACCCAAGCAGCTGAAAGAGCATGGCCTGGAGAAAAAAGAAGTTACGCTCAATGAGAAGGCGATTTATCGGGTAATCCAGGAATATACACGGGAAAGCGGCGTACGTAATCTGGAACGGCAAATTGCAGCATTATGCCGAAAGTCTGTTCGCACCCTCACTGAGAATGGCAAAAAACGTACGGTCAGACTAACCGAAAAAAATCTGCCGGAAATGCTTGGCAAACCCAAGTTTCTCAATCGCTTGCTGGTGAACGGCAAAGATGCAATTGGTGTGGTTACCGGCCTTGCCTGGACGCCTTACGGTGGTGATGTACTACAAATTGAAGTGAATACTTTCCCCGGCAAAGGAAAATTGACCTTGACCGGTAAGCTCGGGGAAGTAATGAAAGAATCCGCGCAGACGGCGTTAAGTTATATACGTTCCCGGGCGGAAAGCTTAAAAATTCCTCAGGAAACATTTGAGAAGCTCGATCTGCACATTCACATTCCGGAAGGGGCAGTTCCGAAAGATGGTCCATCCGCCGGTATCACGCTAACGACAGCGATTATTTCCGCACTAACGAATCGCCCGGTGCGCAGAGATATCGCCATGACCGGTGAAATCACCCTGCGTGGAAAAGTGCTGGCTATCGGCGGACTCAATGAGAAATTGCTGGCAGCGAAGCGCCACAAAATTCCGACAGTGATTGTTCCTGAAGAGAATATCAATGAGATTGCGGATCTTCCGGAAGAACTAAGTGAAGGTGTGAAGATTGTGAAGGCGGCTCATTATGACCAGGTGATAAAACTGGCGCTGAAGAACTAATTATTCAGTTTCTTTTTTTATAGCAGTTGCAGAAGGCAGTGAAAACTTTCCAGCTTTCTGCAGCTGCTGTCTTAAATCAAGCGCTAGCAGTTCCTAGCGAATCAACTGAAACTTTTCCCCTAGATAAAGCTTCCGTGCTTCCGGATCATTGGCCAGGAACTCGCTATCCCCATCTTTAAGCACTTTCCCCTCAAATAATAAATATGCATGATCAGTAATCGAAAGCGTCTCATGGACGTTATGGTCGGTAATCAGAATACCAATATTTTTCTCTTTCAGGGATAAAATGATGCTCTGAATATCCTGAACCGCAATCGGGTCGACGCCGGCAAAAGGTTCATCGAGCAAAATAAATTTCGGATTGTTCACCAGCGCCCGGGCGATCTCCGTACGCCGCCGTTCTCCCCCAGAAAGATTATACCCCTTATTGTTGGCAATGTGGGTAATCCTCAACTCTTCCATCAGCGCCTGGCTACGCTCCTTGCGCTCCTTACGGGGAAAATTCAACGCTTCCATAATTGCCAGTAAATTCTGCTCCACGGTGAGCTTGCGAAAAATAGATGCTTCCTGCGGAAGGTAAGCCATGCCTAATCGGGCCCGCTTATACATCGGTAGGGAGGTCATATTTTTATCATCAAGAAAGATTTTACCGCTATTCGGACGAATCATGCCAGTGATCATATAGAATGAGGTGGTCTTGCCGGCACCATTCGGACCCAGTAGCCCAACGATTTCTCCCTGGCGCACCTGCAAACTTACCTGGTCCACAACTCTGCGTTTACCATAAATTTTTACCAGATCCTGCGACCGCAATATAGATGTATCGTTCTGCTGTTCCGTCATTCTAATACTCCGAGCTGATTTTCCCTTGATAGTTCGCCGGATAATAGATGCCCTGCGAACCACCAATCACTGTGATTCGATCAACTTCCCCGGCCTGAAAAAATATCCGAATTGTATCGGCAGAGGCAGTGTTTACTCCCTGGGGACGACCGTCGTCCTTAAGATAATACTTACTGCGGGCATTTTCAAATGCCCAGAGCTGATCGATCTTCCGTTCGACGATAAATGCGTCAATTCCCTGGCCGGTGAGGCGATTTTCATTCCGGCTGAGCGAATCATCCAAAGAGGTTGCTACTGCGTTACCACGCACCAGAATTTTCCGTAAAATCTGCCCGGTAAGATCCAGCTCCATTTGGGTGCCGCTTAGATTACTGCCTTCCTGGCGCGCCCGCGGATTAATCTCCAGAAAAACACGTTCCTTATCGACGAGGTATACAGCGGAATCGCACTCAGCCTCCAGGCCTCCACGGATAATCCGCACCGAATCTCTTGCTAAGGTTTTTCGTTCCGGCGCAAAGAAGTAATCCATTTCCTGCGAATAGATGTGCAGCGTGTCGCTACTACTGCTATCGCTCTGCCAGAAATGCACATTTTTCCGCACCCGGCTGCGAAACTCCTGTGGCAGATATTCCCCTTCTTCCGCCAGAACCGTTGCCCCGGATTTCCGGTCAATCAACTTCACATTATTTTTCGCGTACGCCTGATCCGTTTCATAAAAATATCTCAGATAATCAGTATAGATTTCCTGTCCGGGTCTTTCCACGTAAACATTCCCTTCGGAAATCGCCAGTTTGGAATGATCATAATAGGTCACCAGATCCGCTTTCAGCAACTCCTGTCCGCGATAAATTTTAACATTCCCGGTCAGAATAATCTTGTTCTGGCTGCGGTAATGATCCGCCCGATCACAAAAGATGCTCACTGTATCCTGCACAAAATGGACATCCCCTTCCAGGATAAACAATTGTTCCCCATTAACCTCCTGCCCCCGAGAGATATCCGCATGGATCAACTGAGCGCGGGATTGGGCGAAAAGGACAGCCGGTAACAGCAACCATAAGAACAGGGCTGTTTTATGAATTTTCTGAAAGCCAGAAGACTTTGTTTTTAAAGAATATAGGCACATAAACGGGCTATCTATTTGTCAACCGGCACGACATTTCCGGAATAGCCGCGGGGGTTTTCGATTTCATAATTGGTCATATCGGGATTGGAAACGAAAGAATCTCCGAAAAGCGTATCTGTAGCAGTGGTAAATTTTACCGGCACATGGCTGACAATCTTTTGTTCGCGGTTATCCCAAATCAAGGTTTCCGTCTCCAGGCGCTTGCCATCATTGGTGATAACGATAACATTGCCTATCGCCGTGAGATTATCCGTCGTCTCGTCAACTTCCCCTTCGTTAGCTGTCAGCACTGCATCGTGTTCGCCCCGGCGATTAAAGAAATCCACATGGATGCTATCCTTCAGAAAAGACTTTGACTTCCCTTTATAACGGGCAATGTAGTTTGACCACACTTCCGCAACCTTGTGGCCATTGCGGGTGAGAATAATCGTCGTTTCCCAGCTTTCCTGATCAGGAAGCGCTACTTTTGGGGTGTCTTGTACCTGTTCCTCTGTGCCGGTTGATTCATCGGCCGCAAAATCACAGCTGCTTCCCAGGAACAATAATATCAAACATAAAATGGATATTTGAATTTTCATATCTCTTACCAAATTAAACGATACCAGCACGCATTATATCATGCAAATGGATGACGCCGACCAACTTATCATCCTCATCAATTACAGGAACGGCAATTATCCGATGCTGTTCCATTTTTTTAAAGGTTGTATAGGCAAGTGTATTTTCATGTACCAGCTTTGGGTGACTGGTCATTACTTCCACTGCGGGAATATTAAAGAACTGCTCAGTCTTTTTAACCAGGCGAGTCAGATCGCCAGTGGTGATAACGCCGAGTATCTTCTGTTCGTCATCTACGATGACACAGATACCTCGCTTCGCGGTCATCTCCAGAACAACATCTTTCATGGTCGCATTCGCTTGCACAACTGGCAGCTGCGGGCCCTTTTCCATGAGGTCTCCGACTTTCAACAACAAGCGTCGACCTAATGTGCCAGCCGGATGCAGGAATGCAAAATCTTCCCGGGAAAATTGACGCTTCTCCAGCAGTGTAATCGCCAGGGCATCTCCCAGCGAGAGCATGGCCGTAGTGCTGGTTGTTGGGGCAAGATCATGCGGGCAAGCTTCTTCCTTAACACCGATTTTTAAAACAACATTGCTATGGCGCGCAAGGCTGGAATTGTTATTCGCGGTAATCGAAATAACCGGAACCCCAATCCGTTTAAACACCGGTAGTAAACTAAACAGTTCATCGGAATTGCCACTTTTCGAGAGGCAGATGACGACGTCGTCTTTATGAACCATTCCCAAGTCCCCATGCAATCCTTCGGCGGCATGCAAAAAATGGGAGGCGGTACCGGTCGAAGCAAGCGTTGCCGCGATTTTGCGCCCAATCGCCCCGGATTTCCCCAGTCCGGTGACAATCACCCGCCCCTGGCAGCGATAAATAATATCGACCGCTTCCAGGAATTTATCATCCAGTACCTCAAGCAATTGCGAAACGGCAGCTGCTTCCAGGCGGATCACCTTCCGGGCAATATCTAGCAATTGATTTTTTGAGAATTCTTCCATAGTCGTTCAACCCCTGATATGTCAGAGGGCGGTTTCTATTTCCGCCAGGGTTTCGTCCAGCCGGCCTTGTGCATACAAAATAAATTCGATCACTTCCCGAATAGCGCCATGCCCACCGCGGCGACGGGTCATAAAGCGTGCTGCAGCTTTTACTTCCCGGGCGGCATTGGTTACTGCTATCGGAAGTCCTACTTGTTTCAACACGGGAATATCAGCAATATCGTCACCAGCGAAGGCAATTTCCTGATCGGATAATTCCAGTGAAGACTTCAAACTACGATAGGCATTTAGCTTATCATAACGGCCGAGATAAAGCGTATCGATTTTTAACTCTTTTGCCCGATGCCGAATAGCATCACTTTCCCGGGCAGAGATAATACCGGTTCTAAACCCTGCAAAACGCGCCAGCTTAATACCGAATCCGTCATGGGCATCATAATATTTAGTTTCGATCTTATTGATATCATAGACGATTTGACCATTGGCAAAAACACCGTCAACGTCAAAGAGAATTGTTGTAATTTTACGGGCGCGCTGAAACAACTCCTGACTCAGATGTGATTCGCAAATCATTAGCGGATGACCTTTGCCTGAATAAATTGATAGAGGTCTACCAGCCGCCGGATGGTATCCGGAAAGAGGTCTAATGCCAGTTGGGATTTCGCATCGCTAAATGCATTGGGCGGATCGGGATGAACTTCCATAAACAAGGCACTGACTGCACCGGTGGCAAGTGCCGCCTGGGCCAATGGCAGAATAAATTCCGGTTGCCCACCACTGGCGCCCCCTTCCCCACCGGGAATTTGCACGCTATGGGTTGCATCGTAAACGACCGGGCATCCACTGCTCGCCATTACCTGCAATCCACGCATATCAACCACCAGATTACGATATCCGAAGGAAGTACCCCGTTCGGTGAGAAGAACATTCTCATTGCCGGCCGCAATTGCTTTTTCGGCAGCATTGGCCATATCTTCCGGCGCCAGAAACTGGCCTTTTTTGATATTGACAGCCCGACCGGTTTTTGCTGCAGCAACGATCAGATCGGTTTGCCGGCAGAGGAAAGCGGGAATTTGCAGAACATCTGCCACCTCGGCAGTAGCGCTCGCTTCCCCTTCTTTATGGATATCCGTGACTACCGGTATTTGAAATGTTTCTCGTACTTTGCCGAGAATTTTCAACGCTTCGTCGATACCAATACTGGTAAATCCCTTCAGAGAAGTACGATTTGCCTTCTTATAAGAGGCTTTAAAGATAAACTGCACCGGTATACCGGAAACTGCCTCCATAATCGATTCGGCAGTTTGCATGATCATTTTTTCATTCTCAACCACGCATGGTCCGGCCATCAGGGACAATGGCTGCCCGGCACCAACATTGTAACTTCCAATCTGAACAGTTTTCATTCCTGCCTTAGCTACCTTTCTCTTCAGCAATTTTCAGGGCTGCACCAACGAAATGGGCAAATATAGGATGTGGGGTCATCAAGCGACTTTTCAATTCCGGATGAAATTGGCAGGCAATAAAAAATGGATGCTCCGCCAGTTCGATAATTTCAACCAAAGTACCGTCCGGGGAAAGTCCACTGAGCAGCATCCCATTCTCCTCCAGCGCACGGCGGAAATCATTATTCACTTCGTAGCGATGACGATGACGCTCTATAATTATTTCCGAACCATAAATTTTTCTTGCCAGGGTGCCTTCTCCGGTTACGCAGGGATAAGTTCCCAGTCGCATCGTTCCACCTTTATCGGTAACGGATTTCTGTGATTCCATAATATGAATCACCGGGCTTTTCGCATTCGGGTCAAATTCCGAACTGTTGGCCTTGTCGATCTTGCAAACATTCCGGGCAAACTCGATCACCGCGCACTGTAAGCCCAGGCAAATACCAAAAAATGGCACATTGTTCTCGCGGGCATAACGTACGGTCTCCAGTTTTCCTTCAATTCCCCGATGGCCGAAGCCGTAAGGCACTAGTATACCGTCGACGTCCTTAAAGACATCCCCTACCCCTTTTTCTTCGATTGCTTCCGTGTCAATCCATTTTAAGTCCACTGCGGCATTGTTTTCCACCCCGGCATGGACAAAAGATTCCACAATGCTCTTATAAGCATCATGCAACTGAGTATATTTTCCGCAAATCGCGATCTTTACCCGCTTCTCGGGATACTTGATTTTTTTTACTACCGCTTCCAACGGTGCGAGATTTGCTTTTTTCGCCGGCAGTTTCAATTTATCAATCACCAACTGATCGAACTTTTGAGCTGCATACATCAGCGGCACTTCGTAAATCGTTTCTGCGTCAACCGCTTCTACAACTGCTTCTGGCCGGACATTACAAAAGAGAGCGATTTTATTCTTTGTCGGTTCATCAATCGGTCGGTCGGTGCGGCAAACCAGGAAATCGGGCTGAATACCAATTTCCCGCAAGCGCATCACGCTGTGCTGGGTCGGTTTCGTTTTCACCTCGCCGGCGGCCTGAATGTAAGGCAAAAGGGTAAGATGTATCCGCACGACATTATCCGGACCGCACTCCAGGCAAAACTGGCGAATCGCTTCCAGAAATGGCAAACTTTCAATATCACCGACGGTACCGCCAACTTCTACAATCACCACATCCGCGTTGGACTGGCGGGACAAAAGCACGATACTGCGCTTAATTTCATCGGTAATGTGGGGAATCACCTGAACGGTAGCACCGAGATAATCGCCGCGGCGTTCCCGGGAAATCACATTATGGTAAATCTGCCCGGTAGTCACATTGTTCATCTGAGACATATTCTCATCGATAAAACGTTCATAGTGTCCCAAATCGAGATCAGTTTCGGCACCATCTTCGGTGACGTATACCTCACCGTGCTGATACGGGCTCATTGTTCCCGGATCTACATTTATATAGGGATCGCACTTCATAATGGTAACTTTTAATCCCCGCGATTTCAGCAAATGCCCCAATGATGCACAGGCAATTCCCTTCCCCAATGAAGACACCACCCCGCCGGTGGTAATAATGAACTTGGTGTTTGACGGTATTTCGGGATTCAATGGACTATTCCCCTCTTTCTTTGATCAAGGTTTCAACGACTTTAATATCTGCCGGGGTATCTACGCCGGGAGATAAATTTGTTGCTTTCATTAATTTAATTGAATGTCCTTTTTCCAGAATTCTTAACTGCTCCAGCTTCTCCATATTTTCCAAAGTGCCTGGCGGCCAACTGAGATATTCCATCAGAAACGATTTGCGAAAGACATAAACACCGATGTGGCGAAATAAATTGGGTAACGTTTGAAATTTTTCATCCCGGTGAAACGGAATCGCTGCCCGGGAAAAATAAATCGCATTCATCTTCTCATCGGCTATCACCTTTACCACTGAAGGCTCTTGCCATTCCGCTTCATCAGCGATGGCGCAGCCAAGTGTACCGACATTGATGTTTTCATCAGCTTGCATCATGGTTATCAAGGCATCCAAAGCACCTGTATCAACCAGCGGTTCATCTCCCTGCAGGTTCACAACGATGCTTGCAGCAAGGTCCTTCGCGACGAACCCGACCCGTTCGCTACCAGTGGCAATGTTATTCGGCGTCATGGCAACTTCTCCACCAAAACGCTTCACAGCATCAAAAATGCGTTGATCGTCCGTGGCGACCAAAACACGATCCACGCTCTGCAATAAGCTGGCGCGTTCGTATACTCGTTGAATCATTGTTTTTCCGTGAAGCTGGATCAGGGGTTTACCCGGGAGGCGGGTAGAGGCGTATCGGGCGGGAATAATAGCAACGACAGGCCGTTTGCTCATTGAATCACCTTTGGCACTTTAAAGAAGCTGCCCTGTTTATCCGGCGCATTGTCAACAGCTTCGTCCGGGGGCAGAGAGGATTTAATTTCATCGGACCGCATCACATTCGTGAGTTCACTGGTATGGGATAGCGGTTCAACATTTTCGGTATCCAGCTCATTCAGTTTTTCTACATAGGTTAAAACTGCATCAAGTTCTTTGGCCATTTGCACTTTTTCTTCATCAGAAAAGCTCAATTTTGCCAGGCTCGCAATATGGGCTACCTGTTCTGGTGTTAAAGGCATTATCGATCCTGTAGTTCTTTCGCTCATTCAAAAAAAAACGTGGAGTATCGCGATCATCCGGATTCGCTCACCTTCCACGGCAGCTCTCTAATTCAACCGGCTTTACTGGAATTATCCAAATATCCGCCGATTGTTGGTAATTACGTAAAGTAAAAAATCATTATTGAAAAAACAACCCTTAATCAGAATTGCAAGGGAGAAAATTGCCCATAAAAAAAGGGAATAAACCCTCAAAGTTTATTCCCTAAAATTTTATATTCGCTATGTAATGAATGAATTAATACTGCGATTCATCATCCAGGAAAAAGTCATATGGATTCTGCACTTTGCCATTTTGAATCACTTCATAATGTAGGTGAGAACTGGTTGCTAAACCGGTGCTGCCAACTTCGCCAATCTTATCCCCACGCTTCACCCGCTGACCGGAGCGGACATATATCTTCCGCAGGTGGCCATAAGCGGTTTCAAAACCGTATTTGTGATTGATACGAACAAAAAGACCGTACCCGGCATTTTTACCGGCAAATTCTATAATACCATCTGCAGTAGCCATAATTGGTGTACCCCGCTGTGCTGCCAGGTCGATACCTTTGTGAAAGTGGAGTCTTTTACGAATGGGGTGAATTCTGTTCCCAAAAGGGCTGGAGATATAAGCATTGCGGACTGGCTTTAAAACAGGTAAATAGCGGAGAGAGTCTTCTCTTCTTTCTACTGTTGAAAGAATTTTTTCATAACTTTCTTTTTCCAAACGAACTTCCCGTTCCAACTTTTTGAGCATTTCCAGGTTGTCGGTCAATTCATTTCCAAAAGAGAGTGCTTCAAAATTCATCAACTCGGTCGCGTTAGGGTCTGCCCCACCGATGCCCACCTGACGGACATCCGGGTTAATTTGCGGTAAATCCAGCATTACCCGAAGCTGATCATCACGATCTTCGATAATATCCAGATTTGAGCGTAATTCAACAATTTGTTCGGTGATGCCTTTTAACTCAGTCTGTAACACGTCATTCTCATTCTTCAATTTTGAGATTTGCGAGTTTTGACTAAAATCGACGATAAAATCAACCGAATACTTTAAAGAGAGGGCAACTACGACTACCAAAGCGAGAAAGGTAAAAATAATTTTTCGGAAGGAAAGCTTGAATTCTTTCACCCCGGACGTCTTTGGATTCATGTAAATGAGTAGCGGTCTCTTCTTCATTAAGGTTACCCCAGCAATGTTTAATGTGTCCTACGTCACGCCAAATGTTCGAAAAAGTAACGATTCTAAATTTTCTAGTCAATAGCTATATGACATTTTTTTTCATAATTATCATTAAAATCGACTATTTAATGGGTTTTTTTCAGATTTTTTCTACAATTATTTAAATTTCCTACTCTTGACCCATCATTTTCTATTTAGCATAACAATATAATTTACTAAGAGACATAAAGTGGTTTATTAGGTAAGTCACACAAAGTGAAAGAGGAATAATAGATATGATATTATTTTTATTGAAATAAGGCTTTGATGCTCCCCCAGGTTTTTGCAAAACTGCTCACCTTTGGAATGACTGATATCGGCGCTGAAAACTGAAATGTTTCATCTGTTCTACGGATTTTCAGGCGATAATAGTAAATCGATTTAACATCAGTCAAATTATTATCAACATACTCATAGCTGCTATTGCTGCCCTTCGATGCGATCTCTCCAATTTTATAAAAATCTCTATTATTGTTGCTCTTCTCTATTATAAACAGATTAATATCTTCTTCCTGCCCGGTTTTCCAGTTCAGGACGATCCTATCCTGAGTAGGCTCGCCGCTGAATTCCAGAATGACAGCATCTGCAAGCGCTAGTGAAAAAAACAACAAAATAGTGAATGGTATAACCGCAAAGCGTTTCATAAAATTCCTAAACATATCTATAGAGAATCAAAGGTAGTGCCATATTTTCTAAAAATCAAGATCGATTTTTGTATTTTCGACAAAAAGCAGCAAATAATTAGAGACTATTTATATGTCCTTAAAAGTCGAAACCGAAGGTGAAATAGTACCGATCTTTGTCCCCGCTAAAATTTCCATATGTAAAGCGTAGTGGCCCCAGCAGAGAATTCATCGAAATTGATGCCGATATCTGATGAAAAAAATCATCTGTTTCGATGCGGTCATCCGGCCGATCCCATATCGCCCCGATGCTATATCTTGCTGAAAGAAACGCTTCTATTGGCAATCCCCATCTCACCCGATAACGCAACTCCATTCCGGTATTAACATATTGCCGGCCGAGCTTCTCCCGTTCCCGCAGACCCGGGAAGCTCTCCTGCCCACCCAAATGAAAATATTCGGAAAATGGCATGGTCAAATCAGCGCTGCCCACGAAAAGAAAGGGATGATAGTTCAACTGCCAGAAAGGATAGTAGCCTTCCAGGCCAAGAAAGATCTTTGTAAATGGCACGCTGCTACCTAAAAATGTCTGATTGCCGGCTTCCCAGTACCAACGGTTATAGATACCACGATCCGGGAAGGGTAACTTATCCCGCTTGTCTACTACCGAACGAACGGCGAGGGAATGAATTCGGTATTTGTCCCGATAACGGAATCCTGGATCCAGCGAGGAAACGGATACATTTTCCGCCCGCAATTCCGCAGAAATAAGCCCCAGCCGATCGATCTGCTGTCCCAGAATCAATTTCCCCCCGCGGCGGATCACCTGATAATCGGTCAGATTCACAAAGTTCTCATAGTAACGATCAGTTCGTTCTTTATAATACAGGGACAAGCGGGCGGTGATATAAGTGCGAAACAGCCGTACAGTATAGAAGTGTGCCTCTGCGCGACGAGCAAGATCGCCAACAACGCCCAGCGTACTAAGCTTAACACCGGTTCCGAAAAGATTGTCCTGCAGTAGCTCCAGAAATCCTTCTGTATTTCTTTCCGAGGAATAATGCGCGCCCAGACGGCTTAAAAAATATCGGCGTTCCTTAACTTTTACGATGAGTTTGTTATTAACCTTTCCCCTTTCAAGATTAATTAGCACCCGATCAAAAAGATTAGTGGAGTAAATATTCTCGATGCTGTTAGTGGCAATACCGGCCGTTAATGCCTCACCGGTAGCAAATGGCAACTCGCGTAAGATGACATTTGCACGGGTGGATTCATTGCCGACGATCTCGACTTCATTAATAACGCCCTCATTGATATAGACATCGAGATTACCAGTTGCCGGATCATAACTGATTCTTTGAATATCCGCAGCAAAGAACCCTTTACGAACATATTCATTCTTAATATCCCGCAAACATTCTCTAAACCCTTTAATATTAAGGCGTTTGCTATTGAATTTACGTTCATTGATCAGAAAGAGGGAATCGTCAAGCGCGTGCTGATGGTGAAACTTCAATTTATTGATCAGCGGATATTCCTCTAGCTCAAAAACTATTTCCCGGGCATCCTCAGGGCCGGAGACTACTGCACGAACATCGACCCAATTCCCTTCGCGGAAAATCGTTCTTAGGTCTGCATAAAGATCTGCTTCAGAGACGACTCGCCCGGGCTGGCAAAGCAATGCGGATGGACTGGTGGCATCCCGCTGATCTGCGGTTGTAGTGCCGGTGAACGATAAGCCTGCCAATGTACCGATCTGCCGGTTTTCACCGTTGAGGGTGTGCCATTTCCTGGTAATGCCAGTACGGATGCTATCAATCAGGTCGATCGTCTTTTGATATCCTCTATCGATAATAATATCCGCTGCCCGGTAATCGCCTCCCTTATACTCTGCCAGCGGTGGTCGAATGACAATATCCGCGCTTTCCCGACTCTCGTCTGTCGGAAGCATCATCATTATCGATGTCACCTGATCGGCAATCTCCCAGGGCGCACCAATTTCCTCGGCGTTTCGTAAGCTGGATGTGGCATCTACAGCGATCACAAAATCCGCACCACTTTCCAGCGAAACACCTACCGGCAGATTATCCGTTACACCACCATCAATCAACAGACGGCCATTCACTTCTACCGGCGCAAACAACAAGGGAAAAGCCATGCTGGCGTTCATCGCTTCGGCCAGGTCGCCGCGATCCAAGACGACTCTTTCGCCACTAACCAAATCTGTGGCGACAGCCCGAAAAGGGATCCGCAAATGATTAAAGTTATTCGCAGCCTGGAAGTTCGCCTGAAGCAATTGATTATAGAATGTCTGAAATATTCGCTGCCCCTGAGAAATGGAAGATGGGATGTAGGGCAACAGGCCATCAAAACGAAACTGGAGAATATGCCGGCGGGGAATGCTTTTCTGCGACCAAAACAGTTGATTTCGATAGGCGCTGTCGATAAAAATACTATTCCAATTAATCCCAGCTACGATTCGTTGTATCTGGTCTGCGCTGTATCCTGCGGCATAAAACCCGCCAACAATGCTGCCGATACTCGTGCCAACAATTAAATCGATGGGAATATTATGCGCTTCCAATGCCCTTAATACGCCGATATGAATCAACCCCCGAGCACCGCCTCCACTCAGCACGAGCGCGACTTTGTGCTCTTTCAAAACCAGGTATGGTAGATTTTCAATCGGGTAAGAATGCGGTGGTTCTTTTTCGAGGGTAAACAGATATTTTTCATGAGGTTGCGCAAAGAGTTCCAGCGAAGCAACAAAGAGAAAGAAACCTGTCAGGGTAAAAATCCAGACCTGCACCAATGACTGCCGGCGATAATTGAGAGCCTTCATAAAGGTGATAATACTGTAAGGTTTTTGTTTGCGGTCCCGGGTAATACCGGCAATCAATAACGCCGGTCGTCATCTACTCTCCAACAATGACTGGCTAAAGATACTGATCACCGGATAGTATTACAAGGTAATAGTTATCACCTGATTACTCATTATTCTGGCGGGCATTCCCACCCTGGCGAGAAAGTATTTCATAATAGGATTTGATATATTCTTTATACTCTGATGAGTACCCCTCTTTCAAAGCTTTCAGCATTTCCTGGCGCAGCTGATCTTCCCGCTCCAGCAGTTCCTGCTTTAATTCCGGGGGAGATTTAGCGACAAAATTACGATCTTTCTCGGACTGGCGTTTTTTCGAGTATTCCCTTTCACGCACAGATTTTTGAGCATCAAGCATCCGGGAGAGGATTCGTTGCTGACGCTCGATGACATTGCGATCCAGGCGCTGTTTTTGTAAATCTTCGATAACTTTTTCCATCTCTTCACCCAGTTCACCCAAGCGACCGAGCACGTCTTTCTGGTTGCCGCCCCCACTCTCCTGGTTGAGTTTTTCCAGGGATTGGCGAATCATCTCCTGCTGCGCTGCCAGGCGACCGGCGGCATCCGGGGAGAGCTGCATTCTTCCCTGGCCAGGTTTCGGCATCAGTCCCATGGACTCCTGATTCAATTGTCCTTGCTGGCCAGCCATTTGCGAGAGCTGCTGCATCATTTCCTCAAAACCGGAAGCGGAACCAGCCATGGACATTTGATTCATGGAATTCTGCATGGACATAATTGCCTGATTGAGATTAGACATCGCCTTATTTTGCGAACGGGCGGAACTGCGCATATTGCGATTTTCCAATCCTGCCAATGAAGCATCCATTTCATCCTTCAAATTCGCCAGCATTTTGTTCATGTCCGACGAAACGAAAAAAGTCTCCTTGGCGATATCCATTACCTGACTGATAATATTATTAACGTTCTCTTTCATCTGAGATTGCTGGCGGGCAACATCTGTCACCTGCGGAGAGGCAACATCCATTTTGGATGTTCGCTCCATTAATTGTTCCTGCTTAAAAGAAGCGCGGAGCATATCCTGCTGCACTTTCTGCATCGCCTGCATCAATTCTTCTTTTTGCGCCTGATTCATATTATCCCGGGCCTGCTGCATCATGGACTGGAGCATTTCCATATCCCGCTGAACATTTTCACCCTGTTTTTTGGCTTGCTGCATTTCCCCGTTTTTCATCTGCTCCTGCATTTGCTGCATTTGCTGCTGCATTTGCTGAGAAGCCATCATTTCCTGAATGTCCTGTAACTCCTGAGCGGTCTGGGCCATTTCTTCCTGAAAGGCCTGTTTCGCTTCTTCCAATTTTTCTTCGAAGAAATCGGCATTCTTTTCCAGGCTCTCTTCCTGCTCAGCAAGCTGCTGCTGGTCGGCCTCGCTCAAGTTTTCATTTTCCAGCTGTTCGTTAATGGCTTTCTGCTCTTCAGTCATCTTCTCGGCCATTTGGGCAAGCTGATCCATTTTTTGCTCCAGCTCGATGCGCTTGAACAGTTCAAAAGTACGTTCAATTTTCTGCTCAAATTCTTCCATGGAAAGTTTGAACTGCTCCATTGCTTTCTTAACCTCATCCATATTCATTTCATCCATGGATTCCTGCATCTTTTTCATTGCGTCCAGCAATTCTTCCGATGCCAGCTCTTGAAACATTTTCTGCAGCTCCATGTATTTTTCCAGGGTTTCCGGACTAAGCATTTCCTGCTTTTCCATATCCTGAATGAGGTTCTCCAGCTCCTGTTGAACGTTTTCCAGTTTTTCCATCGCGGATTTTTGCTTTTCGAGCTGTTCCTGGATTTGCTGTTTCCGCTCCCAGGTTAATTCTTCTTCCCGCTGCATTTCACGGTTTATCTCTTCCAGTTTTTCCCGCAACTCCTCGGTTTCCTTGGCGACGTCCTCTGTCTCGTCAAGCTGCTCGGCAATCTGTTCTTCAGAGTTTTCAAGGATTTCAATCAAGGAGGGAAGGCGAAGTATAAAAGTTTTACTCCGTGAGGATTTCGGACCGCTAATCACATCATTATCAAATACTTCCGCATAGTATTCCAGATAATCTTCCGGTACCATATAGAAATCTCCGAGATCCCAGCGAAAATCGGCAAGTCCGCGATTCTGATCCAGCTTTTGATAAGGAATGTTTATCTCGAAAGTAGTGGTATCACCGTTGCCGCCAGCGCGAATATGCTGTCCTTTGAGAAATAGTTTACGGAAACCAAAATCATCGCGAATATTGACGAGCATGGGGACTTCCAATTCATTCCCCAAATCCAGATCTTGTCCCGGGCGGGCGATTTCCACATAGGGATGTTCATCAGCCAGGGCAAACACCGAATACTGCACCGGTTGATAATTGGAGATCCCTTCCTGATCAAGAATACGGATCTGATATTGATTGTCTTCCGAAACAGTAAAGCGTCCGCTGGCTTTATTTTCGATAACCTGCAATGGCAGCATGGTAGAATCTCCGAAAACGCACCATGCTTTTTCCAAAGACTTATTAGCCTGAATTTCAAACTGAACGGTGGTGCCATTCAACGCAGTAATTTCACCATTATTGGGAGGTAATAAAATTTCCGGTAAACGGGTGTATGAAGGCGGTGTTAGCTTCGCCTGTAATTCCCGAATAAACGGCCGGTCTTTCACAAGCACTTTCCCCGCCTCGCTTTTCGCCAGACGGTTGCGGAATTCCGTCATATCCATACGTGCTTCAAACCAGTATTGAAAGCTGTTTTTTACATGGGGTATTTCATAGGAAAAGGACTTGCCAACGGTTGCCGGCAGTTCGATACGGTCGATAATCGTCGAGTCATTATTGGCGGCTTCGCTCTCGACCACCAGCCACAGCTTATGTGGTGCTAATCCGTCATAACTGCCATTTAAGGACACCGCTTCGTTTTTCAGGACATTAATTTCACCACTGACATTTTGCAGCGTTAACGGTAAAGGCTTTTCGAAAGATTCACCAGGGTAGATCACCTTAAGCACGGCCTGGCTCATGGAAGAAGGAAAAACCAGGAAGAGTAACACCAAACTAAGTGCGACCCACCCTAATCGAGTAATACTGTCCTTGATGATGTTAAAAGAAAGGATCCGTGAAAAATCGATATTTTTGAATTGCTGATAAAGCTGCTTAAGAGAAAGATTCCTGAATGCCGGATGCGTCGTAATCCCTTTTTCCCGGTAGATCTGCAGGAAGTTTATCAGGGAATCCTGAACTTCCGGATCTCCTTTCCCGATCTGGCGGGAAATCTTATCAAACTCACGATCACCGGGACTGAAGGCGCGGCGAAAATCGGGAATAATTGAGCGAACTAAAAAATAGAGTAAAATACCGGCACTTCCGAGCCAGAAGCCACTGCGGACCGGGGTGGATAAGTCAAAAACCATTTCGACGATGGCGAAGAGAATCAATAATCCCAGGGCATAGGCAGCAAGTTTTAGCAGTGCCCGCATGACGTGCATAAGGTAAAATTTCCTGGTAACGGACAATACCTTCTGGTGGGTTTCCCGAAAGATGTTGTCGATGCCGGTTGATTGCTTCATAGTTGCCTCGTAAAGGGTTAATTCCTGGACAGAAAACAGACGGGAGTTTTTCCCTGGCCGCCTTTAATGTAACAATGCCCAAAGCAGGATATTGGTTCCCATTTTTAATGCCGAACGGTGTACTTCCGGGCTGGTTTCATGGACATTCATATCTTCACAGCCATCGCTGATATCCGTGTTGAAACTATAAAAAACGACCATCCGGCCTTCATGGAAGAGTGCCAGGCCACGCGGCGGCCCGCCATCGTGTTTGTGAACTTTCGGTAATCCGTTCGGGAAATTGTCATTGATGTGATAAATCGGATGGGAAAACGGCAACTCAACCCACTCTCCTTCCGGAAAAACTTTCTTCATTTCCCGGCGGAAGTGGATATCCATGCCATAATCATCATCGGCCCACAGGAAGCCACCGGAAGTGAGATATTGCCTTAGACGGCTTACTTCCGTATCGGAGAATTTTACATTTCCGTGTCCGGCAATATAAGCAATGGGATAGCGAAAAAAATCTTTATCGCTGATGCTCAGGGTAATTTCCCGTTCTGCGGTAACAACATTGGTATTGCTCCGCATGAATTCAAAAATATTGACAAAGGTTGTGCGATTGCCGTACCAGTCCCCTCCCCCGTCATATTTCACCCTAACGACATTTACCGGCGACTGTGATAGCGCCGGTAAACTATAAAGGGTGATTCCCAGAAATAATGTCAACAACAATTTTTTGCTCATTTTTATACCAACCGTTAGAATGTAAAATGCGGCTTAAAAGCCGCATTTCATGTATATATCACTTTACTGATATTCGCAATATAAAAATTTTAACGCACAATGTTGCTACATGTTTCTGTAATTCGCTGCAAATCTGCGGCGATTCTGCCGGCTGTTCAATCCTAATTTACTTAACCAGGAACGAACACCAAACCAACCAACTTTGGTGAATCCAAAATCAGCAGAGTTCAAACGCTTGTTGATCTTGTAAGCGCCCATATTGGGGTTTTGCGCCACCAGGTATTTGATCTTGTTTTCCACAGACATATTCACGAGATCGAGAATATTCGGCCGCTTCGGTTGCTGCGGCTGCTGAGGATTCGTTGGCGGCGGAGGTGGCGGAGGCGTCGGCCGTGACGGCTGCTGCTGTTGTTGCTGCTGAAACGGGTTATTATTATAATTCCCGGGAGTTGGTGTCGGCTGCGGCGGACGCGGCGGTTGCTGTTGAGGCTGCTGCGGCTGCTGTTGTTGCTCGCCACCATAAGGCTGCACCCGTTGCGGCTGCGCTTCTGTTTTCGGAACCATTTCCACGTACTGAGATTCTTCGAATTTATTTATTGCTGCGGGAACAGTATCGTAAACATCTAAAATATGATGAAATTCCAGCAATTCGAAAATTTCATATACATCCGGAATCATCTGAACCAACTTCAGGTCACCATTATTTTCGCGAATTGCTTTGATCTCACTAATGAAAATACCCCATCCTGCACTACTAATATAATCGACATTCCCCAAATCGATAATAATCTGGAATCTGCCCTGCTTTAGCAGGCTATTGAGCGCGCGCTCCACTTCGGAGGAAGTTGTAGTATCAATGTATCCGCCAACTTTGATGATCGAAATTTGACCGGCACTTCCAGCTGTTTGTACTGAGACCTGAATGCCTTCCATTCAATCCTCCATGTAATTATTACTTAAGACTAATTGAATTCTTAAACGCCTGAATTAAAAAAATATTACTAGATAAAATTGCCTCTAAATATCAGGGGGCCTGATGTAATTGCATAATTATAGCACATTACCCCTGAATATCATAGAATTTAATAAACTCAACCCTGTTCGTTTTTGCTTTCCGCAACACTTCTGCCGTTTTCAATATTATTGTCTACTTCCGGCTCCTCTACCGGCACGGAATTTTCCGATGTTTCCGATGTTTCCGGGGGTGGTGCCGGGATGTTGCGCCCTTTTGCCGCCAGTATCTTCTCCTTGGGACGGCTGGATGCCGCGGCCGGCGGAATATACGGAATATGATTCTGCTGATCTTCGCTGCGGAATCCTACCAAAACGTCGCCGTCGAGGGTCAACAATGGTGTTCCCGGAGGCTTTAAACGCTTCTTTCCACCACGGTGGACGAAGACCGTTCTTCTTTCCTTGGTGTTCAGCTTGGCCCGTTTTAGTTCTTCATAAATCAACGTCGGAGAAACTTCCGTAAAAGCATAGGTTTCCGAATTTAATTCATCGCTGATTTTCTTCGGCCCATATTCCGGGTATTTACGAATAATATCATACATCTTCGTTTTTACTTCGATGCTCATGTGGCGTAAACCAAGATTGGTATATCCGTGG
Source organism: Calditrichia bacterium (assembly GCA_028284905.1). GTDB lineage: Bacteria > Calditrichota > Calditrichia > RBG-13-44-9 > J075 > JACKAP01. Next base: position 288,348 of record JANQQU010000012.1, on the reverse strand, counting down.
AGCATTTCCCGTAACAGGTCATATCCACCTTCCTGATAGATGCGCTTATAGCGATAGAAGGTTGTCGGAGAGATGCCTGCTTCCTTGCATGCTTCTGCAATGGTCAGTTTCGAGTTCGTCTGCACCTGCTCAAAGAGATGACGGAACATATTCACTTTTACATCAACCGCAGCCATATTTTCTTTTATCGCCACCAGGGTGATGTCGTCGTTTTGCTCAAACCCACCGGTAAAGGTGAGAATATCATCTTTAATACTCTTTACAAACTCAACCACATCGAGATGACCGAATTTACGAATTGCCGCCAAAAAGCGCTCTTCGCCATACAGTTCACGCTGCGGATTCATTGCTTCGGTAATACCGTCTGTATAAAGAACAAAAATATCGTCCGGGTGCAGGCGAATCTTGTCATGCTGAATTCTTTCGCCAAACAGCGCGATATCCGGCAAAGTAATACCGACCGGGAATCCTGATGGATTGAGATAAAACGTTTCCTTGCTTTTACCGCGATAGAGGATCATCGGGTTATGCCCGGCGCTGGAGAAAGAGATAGTGCGCTCCCGGGAATCGAGGATGACGTATAACATGGTAACAAACATCCCCTTACGAATATCATCGGTCACAAAGTTATTCACCTTAGTGACAATCTGCGCCGGGTTCTTATTTCCGCGGGTTTCCAGGCGTAATGAGGTACGAATCATGGTCATTACCAACGATCCGGGAATCCCCTTACCGGAGACGTCCGCCACACAAACGCCGATACTCTGATCGTCGACTTCCATAAAGTCAAACAAATCCCCGCCAACCTCTTTTGCAGATTGATAGTAGGAGGCGATATCGTATCCGACCACATCCGGGAAATCGTCCGGCAGCAACATTTGCTGAATTTCCTGGGCAACCTGTAATTCTTTTTGCAGACGCTGCTGCTCAATAACGGTAACCTGTGCTTCCCGGAACTTTGAGGTCACTTCGCTAAATGCCTGGGCAATCTCGCCAATTTCGTCCCGGGCATCAATATCAATTTCATCTTCATCGACCTGTCCCCGTCCCACCTGGCGCACCCATTCGGCCAGTTTATGGAAGGGTTCGGTAATCCGGGTAACGAGTATTGCGATGCCGATCAACCCAAAGATCAGGATGCCGAGAATCAACATCAGCCAGCGGCGGTGGGTGCTCGCCTGCGCTTTGTCGATAATATTATGATCGATCCAAAGCATTGCATATCCAATCGGCTCCGGTTCAGAGATCTCTTCGGTAACCAATTGAATCGGGGAAACAAAATAGTAGAATTCCGATCCCATACGGGCGATCGAGGTGTCGTTTATTATCGTTTCGTAGATAGTAACATCTTCGATCGTTTTAACAACCGTCAAACTGTCGAGATTAATTACCCGGTCTATCGCCAGGGTAAAATTGGTAGGTCGAACTGCTAACACTTCCATATCACTATTGGTAACAACAGCGTATTCAATAAGATCGCTGCGGTTTTTATGAAAGGTGTTGGCAATTTCAAACAGGGCGAGGTCGTCTTCGATACTAAGCGGCGCCCAGTTGGTGCGGGCAAAATCCATGGTGATTGTTGCCGCTTCATTGACGATTTCCCGCTCCGCACGGGCGGTCATCCGGGGAACCAGGAAAAAATAACTGACAATTGCCAGCAGAACCAAAGCCACAGAGGGAAAAACAAAATACTTCCGGCGAATGGACATCGATTCGATTTCCATTTTCCATTTCGGTTCTTCGACCGCTTCCCGCATTTTGGTTAAACGTAGTTCGTTGCCATGGCTGGTAAGGTTGTATTGAATATCGTCCATGAGCTTACGCATCATGAAAATACCGAGACCACCCTTTTTCCCGATCTGCACATACTTATTCAGGTCAGGATCTTTCACCTGGCGCGGGTCAAAACTTTTTCCCTGATCGATAATTACAACGGTCAAACTCAACCGGCGAATAATCGCACGAATCGTAATTTTACCGTCTTTAATGTCCGAATAGCCGTGCCGGATGATATTGGTGCAAGTCTCATCCACAACCAGCTTAAAGGAATTGATGATCTTATCGGAAAATTTATATTTCTTTCCGATCCGCTCAATAAATTCCCTCACCTCCAGGAGGTGAGACATCGATGCAGGGATAATCAGTTCTTCTTTAGAGATATTTTTGAACATAGTGTGCTTTTCGCCTAACCGTTCTTACTGTTAACTTACCCACGGGCAGAATAAAAAATTATAAGCCCAAATTAGATTTTAAATGTGATACAAAATAAGTTTACAAGCTTTTTTATCTGCTTTGCCATCCTACACTATAACGCTCGATCTTCGCTGAGTCAATAAATGCCTGAATTATTTTGTCCGGCGAATACGATCTTTTGTTGTCTTAATTGCATCCTGAACCTTCTTGTTCGTCGGATATTTACGGGCGAGGCGTTCCCAGATTTCCAGGGCCTGCTCGTAACGACCAGCGAGAAAATGTTCGGTTGCAACCAGGTGCTGACGTTCTTCATCCGGACTCATCTTTTCACGCTTGGTATCCGCACTCAGCTTCGCTTTGTTGTAGTATTCGCGAATCGTTTGACTGGTGGGATCCAGCTCCAGGGCTTTTTCGAATTCGAGCAATGCCTTGTCATACTGCCCTAATTCCAGCAAAGCCAGACCATCGATGATGTATTGCTGCAGCTTGATACGCTTCTCCAGCGTGCTCAACTCTTCCTGAAGGCTTTCCACATCCGGGGTTAGCACCATCGCTTCCCCAACGATGCGAAGTGCGTCGGTAAAATTACCCTGCTGGAATTCCGAACGGGCATCCTGCACCAGTTGCTGCACTTCCGCATTCAAGCGCCGCTGGGTGGTGTTGATTGCTTCCTGAATGAGTGGATCCTGCGGGGAGCGCTCCAGGGCCAAGTTAAACTCGATTAATGCGTCGGTGAACTGGCGTTTTTCCAGGAAGAGCTGGCCTTTCTGGAAATGCAAATCTACGTAGCGTTGGTTTTCTTCTTCCAGCTTTTTATCAACGGCCTCTTCAATTGCTACCCGCTGACGATTGTCAAACTGGTTCTGAATTTGAGCGCGGGCGCTGTCAAAAAGTGCTTTCGCTTCCTTGTTAAAAGGATCGTTAGCGATCACCTGCTGAAATTCCGCATAGGCGTCAAAATATTTTTCTTCACTCAGGAAAGTCTTTCCATTTTCCAGGTGATTACCCACGCGCTGCAAGCGTTCTTCTTCGCGGGTTTGCTGCACCAGCTCCGCTTCCCGACGCCGGCGTTCTTCATTGGCGAGAAAGATTTTCTCTTCCCGGGATTTACCGAGATTAAAAGTCACTGAAAAACGATGCGAGGGGCTAAATTCACTTTCATAACTCAAATTACTGAACGAATAATCGATATCGACAAAGCTGTAGCGAAGACCAGCACCAAAGGCCGGGGCATCCTTGTCATAACCGACCCGAATCGTACCCACATTGTTAAACTGATATTCCGTTCCCGCATGAATACTGCCACCTTCGTACTGTCCCTGAACATAATCGAAAAGGATATTCATTTTGCCGCTGGGACCAATTGGAATGCTTTTCATAACGCCAACTGAGATACGATTGGCCAGGGTGTCTTCGTTAGCCCCAAGCTTTAACTGCGGACGAACCGCATTAAGGAAATGCACGCCAATTGAAAGTCCGTTCAGTAACGGAGAATCGGAATTCGGTCGATACATCAATCCGGCATCCAGACCAAAAGCACTCGTTACCGAATTGGTCGCTGCAAAAGACTGCCGATGCACCTTGAAAGTAATACCGGTGGTAAGGTTAAAGGGAATCTTTTTCGCATAAGAGATGTAAATCTCGCTCATGTCGAAAGTCGCCAGATTATCGTCCTGCTGAACATTAAAGATATCAGTTACGATGATATCGCCAACGCCCACCCGGGAAAAGCCCAGGCCGACAGTACCATATTGTAAGGTCGGATAGACAAATCCCAGAAAGTCATACGCTGCATCGGCAACCAGCGGACTGTGAAAAAGCGAAAGAGATGTGCGCGGTACATATTCCAGTCCGGCAGGGTTCCAAAACACTGCAGACGGGTCATCCGCCATGGCAACATAGGCACGGCCAAGGGAGAATGCCCGGGCGCTTGCCCCTACCTCATGGAGAATGTTTTCAGTACCACCAGTGCCCTGGGAGAGCATCGGCATTGTAAAAAGGAGTTGGGTGAAGATAGCAATCCCAACAATCCATTTCATTTTCCAGCGCGACACAGAATTTTTCATAATATTATCTCTGATATATCGGGTAAAATACCTGTTTTAATTTCATTGTTATGCCATCGACCATCTAAACGATCGACGGCAGGCAAAACATGTTACTTGATGTATGCCACCTTGGTTTGCAAGGTCTTATTCGAACCGTTATTGTAGCTGATCTTCAGAACCGCCACGTATACACCGTTCACCACCCGGCGACCATCGCCGTTCATGCCACTCCAGGTGAGTGTTCGGTTGTGTAATCCGCGTGCCAGTCCGGTCGCATCCGTCTGCACAACCAGTCTTCCCAGCAAGGTGTAGATAGACAACTGTGCGTCGCCTTCGTTCTCCATAAAGAAGGAGAATCGGGTTTCTCCCGGGTTACCACCGGGAATCTGAGTATCCATACCAAACGGATTGGGATAGTTACGGAATATCCGGTCCACATCGGAAGAAAGAATAGTAATTGACAACGAAGTAAAAATTGGCGATTGCTCAATCGGCACGTTGTTGTTATCCTTCACTTCCGCGATGTTTCCGGCAAATTCACCTTCTGCAACGATGCGATTAATCCGCAGACTGAAATTACGGTTGATATTCTGATCCGCCAGGTTCAGACGCACGACCACTTGCTGTATCGTTTCCGGCGGAATGGTATCGGCCGGAGAAACCACCAGGCTTAACGGACCGCTGGTAGGCCCGGAGATATTTATACCTCCCAATACGCCCGGTGAGCCACTGCCGTTGAGGTGGAAATTATAACCAACAACTTCAATCCGGGAGAGCAGGTTTTCGATATCTGTAACAGCTTCGCCGCTTTGCCCGTCGATGACATCGAGAATAAATTCTTTCAGAAGGATGCCATCATTGGTATTTTCGTTGCTGAATTCCAGGCCGAGGATAGCGACGTTGGTTTGTCCCTGAACGTAACTTTCTTCCGGCATAACTTCGCTCAATTGCAGCACCCGCAATTCGCTGGCAACCATATTCACCGAGACAATCGCCCGGGTATTTTCCAGGGTTGCGAGCGCATTGGTATTTACATCCAGTGGGCGCTGCTCGTAAGTCACTTCAAAAATTGTATTGTTAACATTCACCTGTGGCGCAACCACTTCCCAACTAACGGATGCACTGGTTAGCCCACCATCCAGTGAGAAGGTTTTCACCGTATCCGGATCCAGCAAGGTAAAGGCATCCCCGACACCAAGATCGAGACGCAGGCTGCCCTGTCCGGTCACTTCCGCTTCTCCGACATTGGAGACTGTTGCCTGGATGGTCAGGGTATCTCCCCGCTGGGCATTGAGCACTTCACTACCAGCCCGCAGGCGCAATAGTGCCTTGTTCTGAACGGTAATACTGGCATTGGTTTCCGTCTGCACAAAGACCGGATTTGTCACCGAACTATTCAGATCCCGGCCTTCGACCATCACACGGATGTTGCCACTGGAAGCCGCTGTTCCCAGCACTGTCCAGGTGACTACAGAATCCTGGTTGAATGCCTGCTCCAGTGTTGCTTCCAGACCGGAGGGCAATTCAATGATTTCTGCCCGGCGATCGACGACATTCGGTGGTGCATCTACTTCCAGGCGGAATTCCACAACCTGGTCGGTAGAGATAACCGCCGGGACGGTGAACGATTCGACTGTAATAAACGGCGCTTCCGCAATGGTGATTGCCAGCGTATCGCAACCGCAATTAACGGCAAACGCCGCCGGACGACCGGAGTTAACATCCACCGGACGAGTCGTGACGTTCACCCGCACAAACGATTCTTCCGCCAGCGTGCTGAGCTCTTTATAAAGACTACTTAATTTCGATTGAAATTCACGATTGGTTCTGGCAGCACTTTCCGGATCGACCGGCGCCATCTTATTCGCTTTCAGATCGTTGATACGCCCGATAACACCTTTCATTGCCGCGTTTTCCGAGGCATCGATCGTCCAGCTTACCGGCTGATTAAGTGCAAAATTTTTCTCCAGCGTATCTCCGGCGGCCAATTGCAAACCATTTCCAAAGGAGAGTGCGATTGCTCCCACCGGCGATTCTTGCAATACCGCTGTTCCGGTATTTTGCACAACTGCCTGATAGGTGAAAGAATTGCCCTGACTGACGGTATTATTGAAAGCACCATCAGTAATTTCACCGGCAATCGACAAGCGGGCCCGATCTTCGACAAAGATAAATAATTCCAGTGAATCACGGAGCGTCACCGCCTGGTTGATACTGGATGTCGCCTGAATGCGGACTTTCAACATCTCCCAGAGATTTGTTACCGTATCAGGTACCTGGATCAACCATTCGACCGAATCCGTTACTGTAGAAATAGTATCGGTCAATACCTGTGTAGTGAAGATATCCGGCAATTCCAGCGAGGCGAGACGATTTTCAAACTCTCCGCTGATACTTGCTTTCAGGGCAACCCGCACCACCTGCTCGGTGGAAACGGTCAGACTGTCGTCACCAGTCAGATGGTTAAAGATTTGCGCCGAGGTTAGAGCAACGTTGCCAACTTCCGCGATGGAAATCATCGTACTATCAGCGCCCTTTGCGGTAAAGACCGGTATAGAGTCCGGGCCATGTTCATCATAAGAAAGTGAGTCGAGAATGGTGGCGATAATTTCGAAATCACCGAGTTCGGATTGGGTCATAAGCTCCCAGCTTATCGGTGTATCCTGCTTGCCCTGCAATTGGATGCGTTTGCGGGCAGTTTCACCATTTTCCAATACAAACTTGGTAGTATCAAAAGACAATTCTACTGATACGCTATCGTTTGGTGCGACAGCGGCATCTCCAATATTAGTCAGGATTCCAGTAATGCTAAAGCCCTGGTTAATGCCAAAGGAGGGCGCATTCGCCTGCAGTTCATCCAGGCGCAGGGTTGCCCGCTCTTCCAGCGTTAACGGTACTGGAGATGTGCCCTGATTGGGAATGATGTAGGCATTCTGAGCAGTATTTTCATCTCTTGCCGTAGAATCCAGACGGGCAAAGACCTGCGGCTGCGGCACGCCCGGAATTGCCTCCGGTGCAACAACGCTTACGACTTTGGCATTGGCAAAGCCAACATCAAATTTCAGAACCGGCAAGACGGTATCTCCCGGTGCCACGCCATCGCCAAGAATTCGGTATCCATCCGGGACGTGGAGGCTGACAAAGTTCGAGTCGCCATCAACCAGGCCGGCATCTCCCAGTCTTTCCACCCAAATACGAATATCGAAAGGTAATCCGGTGCTGATGGTTCCCTGCAGGGCACCGCTCGGTCCGGCGATTTCGGTGCGCACCCGCATTTCCGCACGGCTCTCGACCAGAATCGTATCCTGCTGCGTCAGGGTAACCACCTGACTGGTATCCACGGCATTACGTCCCTGTGCCTTTACCTGAAGGTAGAATTCCTGAAGAATCTCTTCAATCTTCTCGCCGAGATCGCCATTTTCAGCACGGCTGCTACTGCTATCACTACTGGCGCTCGCCCGGTTTGCAGTTGCCTTGCCGCCATTACCTTTGCTGATAATTTCACTGAGGACCGCTTCCGAAATTGAAACCGGCCAGTCGACAGTTACATCATCGCCGGTGATGACTTGTTCTACGGAGTCGGTTTCCGTGAAGAATCCTGCCGGCAGACTAACTTTCGCGGTTCTGCCGTTCAGCGCAACATTACCGTCGTATTTGATGAATGCTCTTAATGTAAAATTCTGGCCGTTGGAAAGGGTATCATCGACCAATGCATTATCAACGACCGCCCGGATACTATCGATAACAATACCACCACCCTCACGAATTTCTACCGGGTGCGTTGCGGTGCTATCGGAAATAAACGCCAGGGTATCAGGATAGTTATTATTGGCATCCTGAGAAATCTGTCCGGATGAATTCGCCGGAATCAGCGTTGCGATAAAGTTGCTAAAACCGGCTTGCCCGGTAGCATTTACCTGGAAGGTGCCCTGCGCGGTATTATCGACAATCGGTAGATAAAGGGTATCTTTATCACCACTTTGCCCGCCGCTAAAAGTGAAAAAGCCATTATCCAGGGTTAATTCTACGCCGATCTCAATTGGATTAATAAGTGCATCCCCGGTATTATCCACGGTAACATTTACCGGAATATTTGACTGGCTAAGTGCAAATAGATTACCAGCTGCGATTGAGACGCTCAGATTCGCCCGCTCGACGGTATTAATATTTTCGATTTGATCGGTAGAATCGACAACGGCGGCGCCAAGGTTGCTATTAATATCTGTCGCTACATTTGTAAAAGTAGCACTGATAACGTTCGGGCCCTGGGCAGTCTGCGGTGCGCGAATACGAATGGTGTCTGTTTCATTCGTTGCAATCCGCCGCTGCAGATTTTCCGGAGACGTGAATCCTGCCGGCAATGAGATGGTTACATCGCTGGAATCCAACGGTGTTGTTGCTGCAGCACCGAGATTATTAATGGATAAGCGTAAATCCAGGAATTGCTCAGTGCTGATGATACCATCTGTTGCGCCAGTCGGTGCAATAATGTCGGCTGCCAGTGATAACCTCGCCTGCGAAACAACTGTTATCGGCAAGGAGGATACCCGGGTTACCGGCAGGCCGGTATTGGTTTCCGTTCCTTCGTGGTTAAACGTAAAAACAGCTGGCTGCGTTGAAGGCACGGTTGTTGGGACGGTTACTTCCCAGGAAACAGCAGAACGACTGGTATCTCCCGGCAGCGTTATCGTCGTCGGTGTGTTCACGGCAAATCCCGGCGGCAATATAATTTCCGCTGTTCGGCCGTCTGCATTAAATCCACCGTCGAAGAATACGGTATCGGAGATAATAAAAGTCTGTCCGGTTGAAACAACGCTATCCTGGGCACCGACCGGAGAAAGGATCGCCAGTGTAGAAAGCACGCGCGCAGAGCTGTCGATTCTCACGGTTACTTCGGCGATACTGTCCGGGCCGATTTGTACCAGGCTATCAATGTTGAGGTCGGTGGGGATTTGTGAGAAACGAACGCGTAATGTATCCAGGGAGCCCTGGGAAACATTGTCTCCCATAATCGTCCATCCGCCGGTCAGGTCGTTTATGTCAAAAGGAACCGTCTGGGTAGATGGTGGCACCAGGCTAAAACCGGCGGGTAGTTCAATAGAGACTTCCCCATTTCCATAAGGACTATTACCAACAGTATCTTTTACAGTAAAGTTAACCTGGAACTCCTGCGCCTGCGAATAGATGCCTCCACCGGTCGCAGAAGAAAAGAGATTCAGCTCGCGTGGTTCCTGAATGGTTACATCCTCTTCATCATCCAGCGGCGCGCCAATTTCCACGGCATCTCCGGATGTTTGCGAGAGTGCCTGGGTAATCACCGCGCGATATTCGCGGGTTTCCAGGAGCGTGCCGGCAGTATCATCAAAAGCGATCGTCAACATATCATCCGGTGGAATCACTGACAGCGGCGTCAGCGTATCTACGGTATCGCCGGTTGCATCGTTGATTAGCTCAAGGATTAAGCCATTAACCGGGTCGCCACCACTGTTCTGCAGCACTAAAGTTACCTGCAGGGGTTGATTAAAGTTAACTGTCCCGGCTGCTGCATTCGGTACGTTGGATAAAGTCAGGCTTTCAATAAACAAGCGGGAGGGTTGAATGATTTCTGCCGAATCCCGCGGGGAGGGCTGATCAAAGGAATATGAATTAGCGGCATCACTATAGTTAAGTATTCCACGGGCAAGTACTAACCCGGTCGTGCTGTTTTCTGAGAGAATAAAATCTCGGCTAAAAGTGATCATTTCTCCACTGGTAATAGCCAAAGGCAAAGGTGCTGACTGGCTTTGTTGAGTCCAGAATGCACCGACATCACCATTGATATCTTTGAAAACATTTTCGACGCCATCCAACGAAGCATCTGCGTCTCCGCTGTTTCTTAAGTAGTAATGAATTGTGATGTTTTCTTGTCCGGGCACCAGAAATGCTGGCACAATATCAACGGAATCCAGGACAACATTTGCCGGAGAGATTGTCGTAATCTGAGTGCTGTTATCCAACAGCGTATCCACCCGGTCGCCATTTTGCTGATTGCCACTGAATTCGAAATCGACATTGAAAGCGCCAATCTCGAAGGAATCATCCAACACGGTTGTGGTGAAGAAAATCGTACTGGTATCCACGACAGAGTTCTGAATGCCACCGATAGAATAACTACCATTTAGTGCGGCAGAGAACTCGCGTGGCTGCGTATCAGAGAATCTAATAAAAGTGCTATCTGTATTCAGAATATAAGTGCTGCTACCCAGGTTAATAAATTGGGCAGAGAATTGGATGGCTTGTCCCGGCACAACCGGATTGGGGGTCAAACTGCCATCCACATAAGCTAAAGAAACCCCACTACTAATATCAAACGTTTGTGGTTGAGAGGTAACGTTAAAGGCGCCGCTTTCAAAATTTTGAGAAACAACAACGTTAACTTCACCGGCATTTGCATCTGTTGGAATATCAAAGGTCCAACTCATTGTGTCGCCGCCGGAGGGGATTATCGTCAGGGTATCGGTTCGCAACAGATTCTCAACCGATAGCGGAATATCGCCATCCGTATAGCGGAAATTCAGTATCGTACCGGGATCAATCGCTACCGGTCCGCCAAGATTCCCATAAACGACTTCCAGGCCAACACCGGTTTGTCCGGGGCCAACCACGCCGGGAACAACATTGATCGCTGTTACAGCCACTTGCTGCCCAACACTAATGAATTGCTCCGTGTCGTAATCCTGTTGATAGGGTTGCCCTAATACTGTTCCGGATAATTCCACAATCATCCGAAAATCTCCGGATTCAGCAAGGACGGAAGGCTGAAACTCCAGTAAATTCTGATTTTCTCCAGGTGTTAGTATTGAGTCACTTGCAGCCAGATTAATACTTATTGGTGTCAGACTTCCCGGTGCATTGGTTCTTTCCAGGCGAAGGCTTGTATTGCCATCGAGCAGCAAAGCTGCACCGCCATTATTGCCGAGATTCACCTGAAAAGTTTCACTCTGATTTATACTGAAAGGACCGGCAGGTGAAATTACCGGATCGAGCCCGTTTATAACTTGTACAGAGTCGACAATCACCAATGTATCTAAAGAATCAGCTGTACTAAAAATTGCGATTCCGGAAACAACATCTTCACCAGACAAGGATGCACTCGCGTAAACGTCGCGGAATCCTCCGGTTAACACCAGGTTGTCCGGAACGTCGATAGTATAGTTTACGATGGATTGTTGTCCACTTGTTAATGTATCCGGCAGGGTAAACGTTTGAAGGCTTTTTAAAAGCTCCGGTCCGTTCACCAAATCCAGCGAAACGCTGTTTAGTTGCGCAGTGCCAATGCCGGTGTTTTCTACCGTAATAGCAACCGGGATTTCATTCTCGCCGACAATAACCGAGTCAGCCGGAATATCGATAGCGACAATTGAAAGACTCGCCTTGGGAACAATTGTCAATGTGTCCGTCAAGGAAGAATCACTAACCAATGCACCATCAGTTACATCGGTACCAACCGCGCCTAAACGGGCGGAGATAGAATTACTTGCAGCTGGATCCGCCACTGTCAGGCGGTAACGAACATTTACAGACTGTCCGCCCGGTAGCGTCGGTAAAGTTGTTGGCGTTTCCAATACGGCACTAACGCTGCCGTCATTTGGAGAGAATTGAATGCCAAGGTTAGTTAACATTAAATCTGAAGTAACGGAATCACCATTCGTAATTTCCGTAGCGACAATAATTCCGGTTTGACCTTCGCTGGCAGTGTCCGGCGTAATGGTGACCGGCGCAAAATTAATGGCAGCTGGTTTGAGTACAGTTAACTCTCCGACACTGACCGCACCGCTATCTCTCAAAACAACTCCGGAGCCGATATCACGGGCAACAAATTCGCCATCCAGCGTTAAAATCCCTGGTTCCGTTGCCGGATTTACGGAAAATGTGTACTCGAACTGAGCAGTATCTCCGCCACTGATAACTTGGGCGGGAGAGAGCGCCGTAATGAAGTTGCCACCAAGAGAGAGTGTATCGCCAACCAACCGCACGGTATCAACCGCGACAGGATTCACAGAGCGATTTTCCAGCACAACTGTAGCACTAATACCGGTGTTGCCCTGATTGACAAGCTCCGGATCCACAGCTACAGACTGAATAATCAGATCACTATCGCCTGCCCCCTGGAGTACGAGCAGGGTATCAATGTTAGTAGAATCAATATCGGTATAGGAAACATTGGAGAGTGTATCCGTATGGCTGAAAGTTAGATCAAACGGATCCGGCCCAATACCAACACTTGGCGGTATCGTTAAGAGATATTGAAAGTTCTGGCTAGCCCCCTGGCCAAGCACCACTGGTAGCGATGCCGGGGATTGCAATGCCGGACTAAAATCGTTGTTAAAATCGATGACGATATCACTGGCTGCAATCGATGCGGCAGACTGTCCCAGGTTTTGTATCGTAAAAGAGAGTGTGCTACTATTAGTTACGCCGGCATATGCTGTATCCGGCGTTATGCTAACATTGCTCAAGCCAAGAAGTGCTCGTGTTAACACGTCAAAAGTGTCCTGATCGGGTGCAGTTACAGGAAAGACAAGATTGGTGTTGGCGTCTCTGTAACGATAGCGAACCCCAATAGTCTCCGTTCCTGCCGGGAATGTATCGCTCACTGAAAATGTAAATTGAATCGGTGAGCTGGCAGAATCAGCATTTAAAGTAATTGTTTGGCTTCCGCCATCTGGTGCCAGACTATCCAGCTCCGTTTGGGTGCCGAATAACGTAACCCCGGCAGGTAAGTCAAGAATTGCATCTGCATTGTTTGTACCGCTGTTCAGCAAAACGACTTCAGCGACAATACCACTTTGGTTCTGCGCAACAGTCAGCGGTAAAACATTTATCGATTGAACAACTACATTGGGAGGATTTTGTACTGTTATAGTTCCCAATGAAGCAATTGTTGTATCGAAAGGCGTGCCGTTCTGAGTACCGTTCAGGCGAACGCTCATGCCATAGTCTCCCGCGAGAGATAAAATTGCAGCAGTTTCCCACTCAACTTCCACGGCATTGGAAACGCCTCCGGTAGGCACCGCATATGTTTGCTTCAATCGCAAGGTGTCATTTACACCAAATGTGATATAGGTATTTACTGTATCCAATACTACTGGTAAGCCACCGTCATTGAATATATCCGATGTGAAGGCAGCTGCCTCCCCGGTTGTGGCGCGCAGTGGTTGGAAATTTTGCACGGTCAGAAAAGCATTATCGGTAACACTGAAAGTGAATGCATTGCTTAATGTCGCCGTCGCAGGCACTGTTGTGCCATTCACCGTTCCGTTAAAAACACCGCCGACGGTATAGTCGCTTGTGGCATTTCCCGGCACAGCAATATCGAAAGCTAAAACCGCTAAGCCACCTGCGGGAATTTGAGTCACATTCGCGGGATCAGGAATCACCGTTACTGCCGGGGTTCCGGTAACATCGAGAGTTGTGGTAAGGGCATTCACATCAATGGCAGCGCCGCCATCATTCTGCACACTCATTAATGCGCGAAGTGTATCGCCCTTCGGAACGCTACTGGCGCCACTAATAGAATTAATTTGAACGGAGAAAACAGAGAGTTCGCTTCCAGGCAATTGAATCACCCCAGAGAGCAGATTATTATCGTTTTCTCCTTTAACAATGAAGGTCGGTGCATAGCTACCGGGCGCGTAACTGCTTGAAAGCGTTGCGGCGGTAAATGTCAGATTATTTGTGCCAGGCAGTAGTGTTGCCGGGCTGCTTAAATTGCTGGAGAAACTGGTTAATCCATCATTAAAATTGAAACTGGAATTTGCGAAATCCAAATCAACAGATTGCGGGGAATAGTTAATCACATCAAAACTGAAACCAATACCGGTTTGTCCCGGCGTTACCGCTGCAGGTGTCAGATTGCCGGCATAGCTGATGTTGTAAGCATGTAAAGGTAATTCTATGCCCCCGACAAATGCCCGGAAGAAAGATGAATCTCTCGCCGCATCGGTAATAACAATATTACCAGACCGCCCGCTTGCATTCGTCGTCACTGTATCATCAAGAAATTCAACATTAAATCCGGCGAGCGCTTCAAAAACAATATCAACGTCCGCAACCGGATTATTATTAATATCCAGGGCTTCGACAACCACTGCGATATTCTCGCCGGCTATGATGGCAATGGAATCGCTGGTTATTTCATTACTACGCATGTATACCAGGTTCAGGCTGTTTACGCCGCCGGATAAGGCAGTCGCTGTAACCGGCGCGCTGGAAAGTGCCGGCGTTGTCGAAGAAGCATTCAGAGTTGTCGATCCTGTTGTGGTTCCAAGCGTCCAGGCCGTAGCAACATTCCCACTATTGTCGGAGACATCAGAAGTTGGATTCACCGAGCCGCTGGCCGGTGCAAAGTCGACAGTTATGCCGGGCGTTCCGTTACCAAAGATGTCCACAACCTGATATCTAATGGAATCGCTTAAAGCCTGCCCAACGGTAGCACTTTGATTGTTGCCACTAACGATCAGTATGGAATCTGCAGCTCCCGGTGTAGCGGTCGCAATAAAATCCACAAATCCCGGGGTTGTAATAGCGCTAAATGCCCGCACGGTATAGCTACCGGCAATTGTTCCCAGGTGCAATGTTGTCGAGGCAAAACCATTAACATCTGTAGCGACAGAAAAAGCGCTGAGCGTTTCGTTTTCGCTACCGGCAGGCTTATCGACGATCGCAAAGGAGATACTTAATCCTTCTACCGGATTGCCACCACTATCGGTAACGCGCACTTCGAATGTACCGCCAAGATCCGTATCGACAGTTCCACTGGTAACCCCCGGAGGTGTCTGGGTGAGATTGTCACCGGCACCAGAAGTTACTGTCGCATTAAATGTCAGTGTATCTGGCGTAGTTCCTACACCAGCAATAAAGGCTTTCAGGCTATCATTATCTGTTGTATTGTGAACCGTCCAGTCGGTAGTAGCAATACCATCGTTTCCGGTGTTATCAGTCGGATTGGAAACGGCGCCGCCGCCGACCGGATCAAATGTCACTGTTGCGCCACTGACATTGTTACCAAACTCATCCGTAACCCGGACTTGCAATGGCAAGGGTAATTGAGTACTAATTGCGCCGGTCTGTCCATCCCCGCTAACAATACTGAAAAGACTGGGCGCTGCAGCAACTGTCGTAATTGGATCAGTTACCCCTTGAATTGCCGGATTGGCATTGAGTGATGCAGTTAAGCGAAAAATCTCAGCATCTACATTAAACGCCTGATAGGTCACTGTCCCATTGGTCAGGATGCCAGTATTTCCATTCGGATAGACAACGCTTGCCCCGCCGAAATCATCAAAATCCAGCAGTGTTCCGGTTTCCGAAACCTGATTATCATTGGCATCAAATGCAGTTACTGTTACATCAAAAGTATCGCCTGCAGTAAGCGTAAATGCCTCCGGGATCAGGGTAAAATAGCTAATTTGACCGGACGTAGTGCTAACATTATAGTTCTGGGTATCGTTCGAACCACTCAGCGACGTTGCGACAACAGTATTTGCCACGCCGGCAGTCGGGCCGGTAGTTAATGTCGCACTCACTAATCCATCCGCATCGCTACTGGTGATGAAAACACTGCTACCACCAATATTTCCACCGCCGGCAGTGACCTGGAACCGTACTCCTTCTCCGGAGAGTTCATTTCCAAAAGCATCAATTACCCGGGCTTGCAGCAATAGGTTTTGTCCGGCGGTAACAGTTTCGCCATCACCGACGATATGGACTAATGAGTCTGCCGCGCCTGGGTTTGCAGTTGCAACAAAGTCCACAAAGCTCGGATTGGTTGCATTGGTATAAGCGCGAACCGTGTAGCTGCCGGCACGAGTACCAAGGTGCAGCAAGGTTGAAGCTGATCCACTGGCATTCGTGGTTGTGGAAGTCACTGAGAGGGATTCATTCGTGGAACCATCCGGTGCAATGACAATGGCAAAGGAGACATCGAATCCGGCGACCGGGTTACCGAGATTATCGGTAACCTGTACTTCGAAAACGTCTCCAAGGTCAGTATCAACAGTGCCACTGGTAACAGTCGGTGTTACCCGGATCAATGTGTCTCCGGCCCCGGCAACAACAGTTGCGTTAAAAGTAAGTGTGTCCGGCGTCGTAGAAACGCCGGCAATGAAAGCTTTTAAGCTATCATTTGTCGGTGTACTGTGAACAGTCCAATCTGTTGTTGCAATACCATTGGCATCAGTAAGATCAGTAGAATTTGTTACCGAACCGCCTCCGACTGGATCAAAAGTTACGGTTGCGCCGTTAATCAAGTTACCAAAGGCATCTGCCACCTGCACTTCCAGCGGAAGTGGTAATAGGGTACTAACAGCACCGGTTTGGTCATCGCCGTTGTTTATACTAATAGTACTGGCAGCGGCGGCAGCGATGGTAATCTCGTCACTCACTCCCTGCACAGCGGCATTGGCAGTTAATGCGGTCGTAACCCGAAACACTTCAGCCTCGGTATTTACAACACTAAAGCTCGTAGCACCGTTGGTCAAGGTGCCGCTGGTGCCTCCGGGAAAACTAACGCTCGCCCCGCCAAAACTGGCAAAGTCCACAGAGGTCCCGGTTTCCGATACCTGGTTATCATTGGCATCGAATGCAGTTGCCGTCACACTAAATGTTTGACCGGCAGTAAAATTAAAGCCGGATGGCACTACAGTAAAATAACTGATCTGACCTGGCGTCGTATTTACATTAAAAGTAAAAGTATCCATGGAGCCACTAAGTAGCGTAGTGAGGACTGTGTTGGTAACCCCGGCAGTCGGGCCGGTGGTTAGCGTCACTTCCGCGAGACCATTGGCATCACTAGTGATGTCAACCTGATTACTGCCACCAATATTTCCCCCTCCTCCGGTTACCTGAAAGCGAACATCGGTATTGGGCACCAGATTGCCAAACCCATCTGTTACCCGGACCTGCAATATCTGGCTCGTCCCCGCGGTTACCGTCTCACCGTCACCACTCACCATTTCCAGGGCATCCGCAGCCCCGGGCAAAACAGTTATAATACCACTGCTAATCGTCAATTCCGGGCGCAGTACATTTTCCACCCGAATGGAAAATTCTCCGGCAACACTATCTGAGACCGAGAAAGTTAGGGAGCTCGAACTGCTAAATCGCTCTCCTGTCGGTGCATTTACAGTGCTGCTGCCAACAATGATAATATTTACTGAATCATCGGAGGAAACGGTGTTATTAAATTCATCAATTGCGGTTATTTCAACATTGAGGTTAGCACCAGCAGCAATGGATACATCTGTATCCGGTGAAATCTCATATATGCTAGCATCCGCAGCCGTAATCCGGATTGACGGAGAAGCCGCAATGCCGTTTGCGGAACCATTTAAGCGAGCATAAACATTGGTGTCAAAATCCCGGTTGGAAGGCGCGGTTAATCCGGGAGAAATATTCGTCTGAAAAACGACCCGAATAGAATCCCGGGCGGCAAAAGGTGGTAGTTGAATAAATAAAGAATCTTTCGGATCATCAAAATGCCAGGTGGCAATATTCCCAATAAAAGCTGTTTGCT
Organism: Calditrichia bacterium; assembly: GCA_028284905.1. GTDB lineage: Bacteria > Calditrichota > Calditrichia > RBG-13-44-9 > J075 > JACKAP01. The sequence goes on along the minus strand of JANQQU010000012.1, from coordinate 270,552 downwards.
CAGCTGTTGGAGGTTGCGAATTATTTCCATCGAGGAAAAAGCTGGTGCCGTCGACCCAAACTTCCGCGACGGTCATAGTATCAACATCGCCACCGAAGGGACTGTGGATACGCACAACATCCGCTTTACCCATTTCTCCGATAGAATTGCCATCATCAAACTGCAATCCGGTAATATTGAGCGTCAGGGACTGATTAACAGTGCCGGTTTGCACAGTATCCGAGTTGCCACCGAAAGCAACAGTTCCGGAAATCTGATCTTCCGGATAAAAGAAAATCGGCAACAGTTCTGACAAAGAAGTTGAATTTACGGAATAAGCCTGGCTATCTCCGGGGAAGCGTAAACCAACAGAGGCGCTTCCTCCCTGCTCAAAGCTGTTCAGAGAACCGCCACTCCCCAATTCAAAATATTGATATTTGATGACATTGCTGGTTTCGTAAAGGATAATCTGACAGCGTAACGGACCATCACTGCCACCAGGGCCGGAGGCAATGCGCATATTATCCCAGGAAAGAATGTAGCGCCGATAAGGGGCAATACCGACCATCTGCGCAAAAATTCGCGAAGGCGGAAAACCACCGGGCTGATCTAAATCGTCCCAGAAAATGGCCAGCAGAGAATCCGGCGTCTGCGAGGCGCTTAGATTATCATTACTATTGAATGTCTGGGATATATCGGCAAAAGTTGCAAAGCCATTCGTTCCGACATAAATACGATCAAAATCCGTTCCATAGAAATTAAACGTAAATCCGCTTGAAAAAATGGTTTCGTAGACATCATCACTTGCTGGCGTAGTTGGGGACAATTGCGTGCCGCCCGGTTCGTACCAGAAGAATTCAGTATCATTGCCATCTGCCCAGTTTATATTCCGATTGGAAGCTGTTCCTTTATCCGCCAGAAGCGTCGAACTTAAACCGAAAAGCGCTACCAAACAAAAGAGGTAAAATCTCCCGACAACCTTCATATGTTTATCCATCTATTTTAACTTCAATATTTTTTTCATTCACTATTGGCAGGGTATTACGCTGACCTGCATTTACCACATCGCCACTTTGATAAGCGGATAGATTCAGTGATTTGCCACGAGTATTCAGCGGTTTCACATTTACGCGAAGCGTGCCGCCATTTGCGAGCAAATCTTTAATTCTCCGAATATCAATCTGCAGCTGGTCGTTATCTTCATCATAAAACCAGTGAACAACCTGCGCTTGCGGAGGCGTATCCTTGCTGACACGGGCCAGCAATTTTTGAGCATCCAACGATATTTCGGCGAGCGCGAGTTCATTGCCGGCCACTTCACTGATGATCAGGAAATTACTATCTCCATTTACATCTCCGGCAGAAATCTCCATTGTTATTCCCCGGGCAAGATCTGCAGGCGTCATGGTATTTTTTTCCTGGGCGGCCAAAGGCCAGCTGACCAAAATAGCCAGCATAACTAATAATCGGCTACCGGCCCAAAGGGCATCGGTGGCGATCGAACGTTTCTCAGTCATTATATCTTCCTGTATGAAAGGTTGGTTATTTACACAGTTGGTTGGAATGCGAAAAGGGGTATGTACTGGCAATCGATCCGGCATCGTTTGCGGCGCAGTTTTTAGACTGGATTGGCACATCTGTTCCATATGAATTGTATTCATAAAATATCCAATGATCATATTCTTTTGATCCATCAACAAACTGAAAGTCACTTTCGTTTGTTTTCCCGTAACCTCTTTCGTGCCGGGCGTGCCTAAATTATTTGCAGAAAGCCTGATTAATGGTGATAGCTATCACAAGGAAAAATGTCTTAAACCTATTTAGAAAATAGGAATTAAATCCTTGAAGCAAATATCTGTCTTATATTGATTAAAAACAGCCTATTATAATTATCTCTACTATATCTGCAAGTTGGCAAAATAAATTAAAAAAAAGATTTTTAATTTGGTGGGTAATTAACAATGTTTTTTTAACGAATTAGAAATCCAACATCAAAAGAACAGAAATACGGCGACATCCGCACAAAAAGAAATTTTATGCATTATCTTCTTAAATTATACAATTCTCATGAAATAATGAATAGCGGAAATTCTTTATGGAAGATTGAGGAATGAATTGAGCAGAGAAATCAAACAATCGTTTTGATTAACGCCAGAAACTCGCGACCGTCGTTTTCCACCAGGCGAAGGTTCTTCACTGCCTTGTCATAATGGGGATTGATGCGGGTTGCATCACGGAAATTATCCAATCCTTTCAGGAAATAATGACGGCATTGCATCAGGTGAATCAGGGCGAGATACTGCCATAAATCAGGATAGGAGGGGTTTTTCTGCAGCGCCTCGGAAATCTTCTTCTCATAAGTTTCCAAAGATTCCGTCGACATCTCTTCTTCGCTGTAAAGCAGGCGCAAATAAAATTTATAGCCGGCAATTTCCGGCGGTGGCTGGCGAATGAAAGTTGCCTCACGGTATTCATTCACCTGGGCTAACGCTTTACCAAAGGCCGGTTTACTGAGAAACTTGTTGATTGCCTGGCTTTGCAGGCGATCCTCGGCGTCGCCCAGATCATTTATTTTTTTCAGAATTACCCGCAAAAACCGCACACTCTTTTTGAACTCTTCCTGATTACGAGCAGCAATCAGTTCCTTGATGTGCAGCAGGGTCGCCTCGGTAAGATTAAAATAGGCTTCAATATAACCGGCGTTATGCTTGATTGCCTCGTTGAAGAAATGCATCGCCTGGCGATGTTTCCCTCGCGCCATCAAGATCAATCCCATTGTATTGTAGAGATCGGGATATTGAATTTTTTTCTGAATAACTTCAAACACCGTTTCGTGGGCCTGATGGTAGCGTTTCTGGAGCAGGTAACAACGGCCGAGATAGACATAGCTGCTGTAGCGTTCCGGCTCCAACTCTATCGCTCGCTGAAAATGTCGTTCAGCTTTGTCAAAAATGTGGGTATGCAAAAAAACCTGGCCGATTTTCTCATGGGCGGTAGCGATGTCTTCTTCGAAAATTCTTTCCGACATTTCGAAGAGACAATCAATTTCTTCAATAATCGACTGATGAAACTGATCGACTAAATGGCGAAGGCGCCCTTCTGCACTGGCGAACTTCTCCATATCCCTTTTTTCGTAGGGGTAATATTCGACGAAAAGGACCTGACCTTTTTCGAACACTTCCGTGCGTATTACGCCTTCTTCAACCAGCGTCGCCGTTTGGATATGAAATTTCCGCGAGCCGGTTGATACATCATCATTAAAACCCAGATCTGCCATAAATACTTCCGTCTACCCATTATAAAAAAGGATTATCGCACCAATATGCCGGAAACTCTTCGGTTGTCAGTGCTGCTATTTTCAAAGCGGGATCAAATTATCGTAAAGATTGACAAATGCATTGATGAAAATCTCATTCGCCCCCGACACCTTTTTGTAAAATGCCGGTGCGGGGCAAATAAACGATGTGCATGTAATTGCCGTTCACAGTCTCAATGAAAGGACACCTGAAAAAATTTAGCGATGATTATTGTTGCTATGGTTATCTTTCCCCCCCATCACAGCAAAGAAGACCTGCACTGCCTTTGCTGCTGCATTCAGCGTGCTCACTGTTTGCATCACCGGCATTTCAACCCGATTTTTCAAACGCTTTTCAAAGGTGACTACATCGTCGATCATTCCCTTGACATCACTAACCGCTTCGCTCATCGATTCCACCTGCTTTCGCCCGGTGTGCAAAATGGCATTCATATTGGTTGAAATATCTTCCAGATTCGACATAATTCCCGGCAGGGTCTTATCCAGGTTGGCAGTGGTCTGCGCAACCTGTTTCGCCGTTTGCCGGAGTTGAACAATTGTCGGCACCAAAAACGCCACCAGAATCAAAAGGGCGATGGCGATAAGAATTGCGGCAATTCCGATAGTTTCCATAACGTCCTGTCTTCAGTCTTTTCGAAAAACTCGAGTATTTATTTATTGCCCGAATTAACAGACGCTATCTAGGCGTCGTCGTCTTCCGGTTTCGTCTGTGCTTCGTCTTTAAAGGCATTTTTCGCGGCATGTAAGGCATCTTTCAAACGTGTTTTACTGTCTGTCACGGAAGTTTTACCTTTATCAACCAATTCTTCCATCATGCCTTCTACTTCCGCGGCCTTATTTTTGGCATCCATTTCCAGGTCTTTTAAGCGGGTAATCGCACTTTCGTAGGAATGGCGGGCACGATCGAGGGAAACTTCATATTCCGATCTTGCTTTTTCATACATATCGCCCATCCGGCCCCCAAGCTCTTCCCGGGTTTCCCGGCCGCTTTTCGGTGCATATAGCAAAGCCATGACTGCACCTAATGCACCACCAATTAAAAAGCCTTTCAAGAAATCAATTCCACGATTGTCTGACATAGCGAATTCTCCTTCAATTAGGATAAAATGATTAGAAACTTATTTGATAAATGTCACGAAGTTAGCGGCTGTTTTCGCTGCTCTGGCCATTTTTAATGTAAGGCCGAATTTTCTGACAATAAATAAAAAAATAAACCGGAGCGCGTTTGTCTGTGAGCGTCGACATTAAAAGACCGGAAATCTTGCCGCAACCGGTCGATGATCGGATACTTGCACTTCATATTGCGGAAAAGACTGATCCGGCTTAAGTATTTCTATTTCGATGTTTTGGTAAAGCGTGTCGACCGAACTGGTTATCATGATGTGATCGAGTAGTGACCGGAAGCTGCCGCCGATAAAGGAATATTCCGTAGCGCTGCCGGCAAATTCTTCCGTTAAAAAACGATAGTTGAGAGTGTCATCCAAAAAAGGAATGAATACATTACTTGCCCCGGTATCGTTAAGGAGGTCATTCCAGTCGCCGGCAATGATAAAGTCCCGATCCACATTCGGCTGCTGTAATTGCAGATCGACATAATTCTCCAAATCCCGAATGGCATTTCGTCGCCGGGCTTCATTCTCACTACCGCCGCTGGCTTTTAAATGGAGAATGATCAGATTGAAATCGAAGGCAAGGCCATTTTCCACGGCGCGCATATAAAGGGCGTAAGGGGCGCGGGGAAATGTATAACTATCATTGGTGAAAAGGTATTCTTCCGAGATAACCTCTACCATATCTTTTTTATAGATAACGCCCGGCCAAAGGGCAAAATTCGCCGCACCGGTGCCGAGGCGACCATCGTATTCATCCAGGCTGGCGACGAGCGCATCGAATGCATCCGCGTCGGTGATTTCCTGAACGGCAAAAATATCGATATCCATATCGAGGATCAATTCGCGAACGCTGGCAATGCTTTCCTGGCCGTTCTTGGGAAATCTTTCAATATTCCAGCTGGCAATTTCCAGAGTGCCGTCAACACCATATCCCGGCACTTCTATCTGCTCTTCTATTGGCAACTCGCTGGTCGCATCGGTCAGCCGCTCATTACACCCCTGCAGCCAAAGTAATATTGCCAGTAAGCAAGTGAGTTTTCCAAAAGTTCGCATATTTTCCCCTTACTTCTCAAAACAGTTGTTTGTATTTCAGTTCGCGTACCAATCTGATATCACCGGCTGCCATTGTCAACAACAAACTGACAATTTTCATCTGTTTACAGCGAAGCAATATAATCACAAATCCGGGAAAAAGGCAATGATGATATCCGGGGACCGCCCCGGACTGACGTCCAGGGCTAAACGACACTGCTCTTCCCAGCACGAAACATTGTTTATTACTTTAAATTCTGTGTGAATCAGTGCTAATCCGTAGCTTCAATAAAAAATCTCATACGAAAAAAAAAGCCTGCCCGCAGGCAAGCTTTTTGAAAAGATCAATGCTGGTAAGTTTATTAACCAACCAGTTCGCGATTCGAAAAGAAGAAACCAATCTCAATCGCTGCATTATCCAGAGAATCAGATGCATGTACAGCATTGCACTGAATATCGGTGCCAAAATCTCTGCGGATCGTGCCTTCAGCTGCTTCTGCCGGATTAGTCGCGCCAATAAATTCGCGATAATCAGCAACACAGTTATCTTTTTCGAGAACCATGGCAACGATCGGGCCGCTGCTCATAAAATCTGTCAATTCACCATAAAAAGGTCTTTCGGCATGAATCGCATAGAATTTTTCTGCGTCCTGCTTGGAAAGCTGAACCATCTTCATGCCAAGGATTTTGTAGCCGCCGGATTGAATTCTGGCAACAATGTTACCAATATTATTATTAGCGACACTTTTCGGCTTAATCATTGTGTATGTACGTTCTGCCACTGTAAAATCTCCTGTTCATTTGAGTGTGGATATTTATCCATTCAAGTTATTAATAATTATCTGTTAAGAATCACAAACCTAATTAGAAACGAATAATCAATGACGAATTTTCAATTTCCAATTTCGAAGTATCTTGCCATCTCAAATGTTGGCATTTTTTAGTTCTTACGTTCGCCATTGGATATTTTGAGTTGAATATTGGACATTGAATGAAACTGCCATTCAGTTTGCAATTCACATTACCTGGGATCTATTTCCCTAAGACCTTCGCAACGGTTTTCCCCATATCCGCCGGGCTTTCACAAACATGAATACCAGCAGCACGCAGTGCAGCCATTTTCTCGGCAGCAGTGCCTTTACCACCACTGATGATCGCACCGGCATGGCCCATACGTTTTCCGGGAGGAGCAGTTTGGCCGGCAATAAATGCCACAACCGGCTTATTGAAATTCTCCTTGATCCATTCCGCTGCTTCTTCTTCCGCAGTACCGCCGATCTCACCGATCATGATCACTGCTTCGGTTTCATCGTCATCTTTAAAGAGTTCCAGGCAATCGATGTAGCGAGTGCCAATAACCGGGTCGCCACCAATACCGATACAAGTAGTTTGTCCCAGACCGACGCGAGTCAGCTGATGCACCGCTTCATAAGTGAGGGTACCACTACGGCTGATGACACCAATCGTGCCCTGCTCATGGATAAATGCCGGCATAATACCCACTTTGCATTTTCCCGGAGACATAATGCCCGGGCAGTTCGGACCGATCATGCGGGTTTTCGTACTCTTCAGATAGTTATAGACATTCAGCATATCGCGGGCGGGAATACCTTCCGTAATACATACCACTGTTTCCACACCGGCATCGGCTGCTTCGTAGATGGCATCCGGTGCAAATCTCGGAGGCACAAATACGATGGATACATTTGCCTGCGTTGCATCGACAGCTTCTTTAACGGTGTTATAAATCGGCACGCTATCCTGAAATTTGCTGCCACCTTTTCCCGGGGTAACTCCGGCGACCACTTTCGTACCATATTCTATCATCTGTCCGGCGTGGAAGGAACCTTCTTTTCCGGTGATTCCCTGAACCACAATCCGGCTGTTTTCATCGACAATAATGCTCATTTTTCACCTCTTTATTTTTCAAATTTTCTTTTTCATCAAAATCGTATTCAACGGGATCAGATTAAGGCAACTACTTTTTCTGCAGCCTCTTCCAGGGAACTGGCAACTTCAAAGTTCATATCGGAATTTGCCAATAATTCACGTGCTTCCTTGGCATTGGTGCCTTCCAATCTTACCACCAGCGGTACGCTCAGATCGATGGACTTTGCAGCCTCGATAATCCCATTTGCGACACGGTCACAACGAACGATCCCACCGAAGATATTTACGAGAACAGCTTTTACATTGGGGTCAGATAGAATAATCTCGAAACCATTGCGAACGGTCTCAACATTTGCGCCGCCGCCGACATCGAGGAAGTTAGCCGGCATACCACCAGCAAGTTTGATGATGTCCATCGTCGCCATTGCCAGGCCAGCACCATTGACCATACAACCGACGTTACCGTCCAGCTTGATATAGTTTAAATGATGTTCGGATGCACGAACTTCCAGCGGATCTTCTTCGTTAGTATCGCGCATTTCAGCGATATTTTTGTGGCGATAAAGGGCATTATCGTCAAAACCGATTTTTGCATCCAGGGCCAACACTTCACCAGCCGGTGTTACCACCAGCGGATTAATTTCCATCAAAGAAGCATCGGTTTCGGTAAAAGCGCTGTATAATTGAAGAATAAATTTGGTAGCATGTTTGATTTGGTCCCCTTCCAGTCCCAGCTTAAAGGCAAGCCGGCGGGCCTGAAAAGGCTGCATGTCAGTTTGCGGGTCGATATATTCCTTGTAGATTTTCTCCGGTGTTTCTTCGGCAACCGTTTCGATCTCCACTCCCCCTTCGGTGGAAGCCATTACGACCAGCTTGGAAACCGAACGATCCAGCACGATTCCCAGGTATAATTCACGAGCAATATCCACGCCTTCGGCAATCAGCACACGGTGAACGGTTTTACCTTCCGGGCCAGTCTGATGCGTTACCAGGGTCATCCCAAGCATCTGATCTGCCAGTTCACGTACTTCTGCGACACTTTTTGCTAATTTAACGCCACCGCCTTTTCCACGCCCACCGGCATGAATCTGCGCCTTTACAACAAAGATATCACCACCCATTTCTTTCGCAATCGCTTCCGCTTCATCGGCACTAAAGGCAACTTTGCCACCCGGCACCGCTACGCCATAACTGCGTAAAATATCTTTCGCCTGATACTCGTGAATATTCATTAACTTGCTCCTGTGTTTAACCGTTTAAATATATTTTTCAAAATTTTTTCGAATTTCAGATATGCCGGTAAGTCCAAATGGTACTCCGATCAATCATTTGCGGCATTATAATAAAAAAGCGCGTCAATTTCATTTTGACGCGCCCAATTTAGCGATTTAAGCGTGCGGTTTCAACCAAATCTATTTTTAATACAGAATCGACAGCTTCTAGTTCATCCAGCGGGAAACCTTCGTGCCATCCACCGGATATCCTTCTTCGTTAACTTTGTATTTTACGAAGAGCAGCTTCTCTTCTCCACAGCACTTGCAAGTCACAAAACCACGGACATAACAGGTCTTCGGATTAAAGAAAAAAGAAGCATTTATCTTGCAATCGATATCGACCCTCTGCCCCCGTTTAAGTCCGCTGTATTTGTAATGATAATTATTCAATCCTCCAAATGGCACCAGATCCGGGGAGTTCACCAGCTTCAGCAACTGGCCGGAAACAAACCCGGCAATCGCACTGGGTAGAAATGAGAGGCCGGTCATGCTTAACATTGCCTTAATTGCCCCCATCCAGGCGGCATTGGCGACGCCGCGCAGCAACTCCGCGTAATTATTGCCGAGAATATCATCCATTGCCAGTAGACACTTGTTTTTGCAATCATTCGGATTCAGGTTGGCATCGAGAGCCAGTTCGCGGAAATAATCCGTCAGTCCAAAAACCAGTTTTTCTTCCGGGATTTCTTTTGGGGACGGCATTGGCGGACCATCACCCATCAATTTTTTCAGGCGTTCTTCCTCTTCCTTCCGTTTCCGTTCCGCATCGGCCGCTGCCTGCGCGGCATCATCGATGCCTTTAATTTCATCATCGGCTTCCCCGATCTTCTTCTTCAGATCCCGCTCAACGGCTTTCTTGGCATTAATCAACTGGTTGAAATCCGCCCAGAACTGGTTCCAGCCAGCCGCATCCTGCGGTGAAGTTTGCATCAGGCGATCGAGGAGATCTTTGAAAGTACAAAGTCCCGGATTAGCTTTGCACCATTGTGCCAGGGTCTGCAGCAAGGAGTGAATCTGGCGGGCACAGTCGTTCATTTGTGCCGTAGCCATATCCTGCTTGGTTTTAATCTTCTGGGCATTTTGCAACGCTTTCGCCAGCTTACGGCATTCCTCTTCTGCCTTCTTAATGCGATCCGGGTAATCCTTTAATTTGTCTAGGACATTTTTATAACGCTTGTTTAAATCTTTCAACTGATTCTTGATGTCGGTATACTGATTATAAGCCGGTGTTCCGTAGGGCAACCCACTCTTGCCCCCTTTCACATATCCCCAATGATAGCTACCGCTGCTATACCAGCCGTGTCCTCCGGTGTAGCCGTTACTATGATGCAAATCGTCCATCTGCTTGAGGAGATCGTCCTGCTGCTTTTTCAGATCATCCCGTTCTTTTTCCAGATCCGCCTGTTCTTTTTTCAGTTTATCCAGTTTTGCTTTACAGGAATCCGAGAGCGCTTTTGCTTTATCGACTTCAGCTTGAATCGAACTACCGGGCGGTGGAGCGGGCAGTTTTTTGAGAGCATCCATGGCTGCGCGGATTTTCGGTTTGTAGGTGTTTGGCACTGCTTCCAGCAAGCTATCAATTTTTACTAACTGATTTAATAGCTCCTGCATTTTATCCCGTTTCGCTGCCAACTCCGCCCGGCGTTTCGCCTCGGGATCCAGCTTTGCAAAGCGGTTCGCGGCCTGCTGGCGGTTCCGTTGATTAACTCCTTGCCAGCCCTGCCGGGTAGAAGCTTCCACATCAGCAATTAAGCCAGGCTTGTTTGCTTGTTGAATGTTTTGCCCGATCGGACTACCGGCGTCGATATTTAGCAATGGGTATTTTGCCGTCAGGACGCTCACTTCATGATATTGCTGACGCCCGTTCACCGCGCCGACCCGGGTTTCGTAAACGCCCGGTGCTAAGTCTGCCAGCGGCCAGGTAGCGCTGAAGCCATCGCTGCCATCACCATCACTGGCGATCTCCGTCCAGCTCGTATCCCCGATGTCCCGATAGGCAAAAGCGGCAGCTGAAATTTCATCCGCTTCTACAGCGGATTTTGCTTCTATAATCGTTTGCTCATCCGGTAAAACCACCGCTGGTGGCGATGCCCAACGCACATTGAATTTTCCCGGCGCTACTGTTGCTAAAGTATCATCACCAACCTGATAACTGCCTCCGGGAATACCGTTCAGGGATTCGCAGATTTCCCGCGGCAACAGGAAGTAGCGATCATCCCATTGGCAAATCACCACATCCGGTTCACCCGCTGCAACAACGGCGACACCGCCCTGCTCAGGTTGAAAGATAAACTGCCAGATTTCACTCCGCCCGCCGTTCTCTCCAATCGGCGTGCCATTCTGATCAACCGCTTGCACTTGCCAGACGTAGGATTCTCCCGGTTCAAACGGCAAACCCTCCGGAGGATAAATCAGCGTTGTGCCCCCGGGCATTTCCCCTTCAAAGTGCGGGACGTTGCCTTCGATGGCTTGTTCCGGGGTTTGCCCATCCCGCAAGGGAGCGATGCGGATCAACACAATCGCAGGATGACCGGGGTGCCAGATAATCGGGGTGCATTGGAAGGTGAGAAAAGGATTATCTATAATCTCATTATCTCCGGGCATAACCAGTGACGGCGGTTCCGGAATAAAGATTTGGAAATTCTGACACTGTTCATCCAGTAATTCGCGGGTATCCGCCGAGAATAACTGCACACATAACTCATAATCATCTTCCGGAATGCGGCCGGTTTGGAAAATCTGCTGCTCCAGCGCCTCGTTGTAGTTAATATCGTTCCAGGCGACCAGGTCCGGTGTAGCGACATCCATAACATCGCTGGCATTGACAATCATCGGCGGGCTTTCCCCGTTAAACACCTCTCCATAACGGCTGCTATTAACGCTAACCGCCAAAATAACCCCGACGTTCTGATTTGTGAGGCTGTTGATCCGGGCGATCACCATATTCGGATCGGTTTCCCAGTCGGAGATATACGGTGAGACATTCGGAGAAATCATCACCATCAATTGTAACGACCCGGTCTGCGCAGCAATATTTCCCCCGAAGAACACTAACACAGCGGTCATCATTAAAAATGGTTTTAGCAAAATCCCCGAAACGGACTTTACGGTAAAATTTCTCATCATCCACTCCTCTTACAAATTGAAGCATCAATGGATTGCTACGATTCTTGATCAATCTGTGAAATTCGCAGCCAAATTCAATCTGTAATTCTCATCTTGATTATAACCGCCGGCTATAGCGTAAGCTGGCGCGTAGTTCAGTAAAATTATTGTTCAGGAACTGCGTGTTTCTTTTAATTTCCATATTGCGGAAATTCAAGATAAAGCGATCTTTTGGGCTGGCCCGGAAAGTTAAGGAACCCCGAACACCGATCCGCTCCCCTTCCGGCTGGGATTGAAAGTTACTGTTCGTCAGGCTAACAGTACTGGAAGCAATCAGTCGATTTTGCATTAAACGGGCATTGCCTCCGAGGGAATAGGTCTGAATGTCGCTTTCCAAAAAGCCACCGTTATTATCCTGGTAGATAAAACCGGAAGTGAGGGAAAATTGCCGGGTAATATTCCCGGTCCAGTTAAAATTAAAGTAGTGAAACTCCAATCCTAGCGAATCCGCGACATTACCGAAACTGTTTTCCGCGCTTTGATATTGGTAAGCGCTCACCAGCACATGCGCAATGCTTCCCGTTGAAAAGTTAACGCTTGGCTGGAAAGAGAATGAACGATTGTGATATTCCAGTTTACCGGCATCGCTCGGGGCATCATTTTCCATATCATACCATTGCATGCTGCTGGTAAGCGAAATTTGGCGAGTTGGCCGGTAGGTCGTTGCAAATTGCATCCGCTGCCGTTCGGTGGTAAATCGTTTTTCTCCACTCAGGTTATCCTGCCGCCGGGAATAAAACGAGCGGATCTGCAGACGATTTTTCATTAACCGAAACATTGGTTTGATCTGCCATTCTTCCTGATCATCGAACAATGAGGGAACCCCCAGGGAAACGAAGCCGGGATTAACCCGCATATAATTGGTTTCCAGTGAAGATTTACGGTCTTTATAAACCACTTTCCCGTTAAATGCGGTACTGAAGCGGGAGCTGAGACGTGGGGTAAAAATGTCGGTGAGGAACTCGGGGATTTCATCGTTGTCAAATGTTGAAGCACGTAGATCCCGGCTAAATGCCGCGCCGGCTGCCTCTCCGGATATTTCCAGCTTACGTTGAAAAAGCACCAGCTTTCCATTCAGCGACGCGACCAGATTTTCATGAGCTTGCAGTGCTCGAGACGCTTCCGCGCTGGTGGTGTCATCTTCCGCCTTCAGTAAGTTGATATCCAGGTAAGATCGTTTTTCATCCCCCACCCCGATTTTCGCCGCATAGATCATTCGCTGGAACGCGCCCGGAGAATTAACCTGGTTCTCCTGCGTCAGCGAACGCTGGTTTTCACCAATCGAGACTGAAATCCGGAACAGCCCCGGTTCCAGAAAAAAACCGCCGCCGCGCAGACGAGTGCCATTCAAACTAAAACGGGAATAGCGCCGATGGAAATCGCCCAGGGAAAGATTTCCCCATTGCCAGGTGGGCTGAATGGAAAAACGATTGGCGGGCTGACGAAATTCCTTGTCCTCGCTGGAAAGAAAAAACTCGAAAGGCAAGCTGATGCCACCCAAATGAACCGTCGGTCGGGCATAGAGATGCCAGGTGTTATCCGGTTGGCGCGCTTCGATGCCGCTGGCGTCGTATGCTTCGAAAAACGCGCCGACTTCCCCGGAAACCCGAACGTTGCTCTTGCCTGTCTGAGCAAATGCGTACTGAAACGCAAGGAAGAGGATCGTCGCATTTATAACGATCGAAAAGTTGAAAACTTTAGCAGGAATAATTTGCGGATAGAATCTAATCGTACGGCTGCTGGTCCTGCGATGCTTCTTTGTATCACTGGTATCCATACGCGCCTAATTGATTTTAAAAGTGTATGCTACAGAAAGATAAGCTGAATTATCGAAAAAATATCTCCGGTATTACCAATATCAAAATAGCCGGGTAATTCGAAATTCTCTATGATGGGGAACACAGCAGCGATGAATATACTAATCATTCACAATAACTGTCCCAACATCTCCCTGCAGCACTTCCCCGGATTTTTCGATGGAGGTAATCGTTACCTTCTCGCCCCCACCTTCCAGAAAACGGATCGCCGCTTTGATTTTCGGCCCCATGCTGCCGGGTGGAAATTGTCCTTCATCCAGGTATTTCCGGGCTTCCGAAACAGTCATTCGATCCAGATACTGCTCGTCCGGTTGCCGAAAGTTAATTGCGACCTGATCGACACCGGTAAGGATCATCAGCTCCCCTGCGCCAACTTCATTACCGAGCAATGCGGAGGCGAGATCTTTATCTATCACCCCATCGAGGCCTTCCAGCCAACCATTTTCCGCCTGAAAGACCGGAATACCGCCACCGCCAGCGGCGATCACCAACACCTGATGCTTAACCAGTTTGCGAATAACATCTTTCTGAACGATGCTTAAAGGGGTTGGGGATGGCACTACCCGGCGAAAGCCACGGCCGCGATCTTCCTTAATATTCCATCCCCGCGTCTTTTTCAATTCTGCAGCTTCTTCCGCTGTGTAAAAAGGTCCCACGTATTTAGCGGGATTGGCAATGGCCGGATCGTTTGGATCAATCATCACCTGGGTGACCAGGCAACAGGTTTCCCGCTCAATATTGGCATCTTTGAGAACGTTGATCAAACATTGTTCGATCATATATCCCATGCCCCCTTCGGTATCGCCGACTAGAACACCGAGCGGTAATGTTGGCACCAAATTACCAGCCTCTTCCACGCGAATCAGTTCGTTACCGATTTGCGGACCGTTACCATGGGTAATCAACACATTATATCCAAGATGCACCAGGGCGGCAATTCCCTCCAGGCTTTGCCGGGTGTTGGCAAATTGTTCATCAATCGTCCCAATCTGATTTTCCCGGGTAATCGCATTCCCACCCAATGCAACCACAATCGTCTTCTGCTGCTTCATATCCGTACTCCTGAAATTCTCCAATGAAAAAAAGTTACCTTACCAAATTTTTCCAATTCAGTCTTTTGGCCGATATAAATTATTGATAAATGAAAACTAAGAGGCTAACCTGCGAACCGAATATTCGGGCGGTTAAGGTGTGGCGTTTTTTCTTTCATACAGTTTTAGTCTACCCAGCAGTAATTAATATTGATTTTTCATTAAAGCAATAGCTATTCTAAAATTTGCTGTAGTTTAGTGCTTACCGGTTATTTAACATTTGACTTTAAATTCCGAAGTTTTTCAGCAGCTGCTATTTACTTTTTCAGGATATATTGATACACTGTAAGGTTTAGTAGCCATCCATTACCATCGAAACCGGAGGTATCGATTAATGAAACATCTACTAGTACTGTTGCTTTTCTTTATGCTTGCCTGCACTACGCAGGAAACGCCTATAGATCAAGTGTTGCAGAACGGGCAGTGGATCGACCTGAGTTACGATTTTTCCGATGAAACCATTTATTGGCCAACCGCGGAAACTTTTAAATTTGATACAGTTTTTGCCGGATTTACCGATAGCGGCTTTTACTATACCGCCTATCAATATTGTGCAGCTGAGCATGGCGGTACTCATCTGGATGCGCCAATCCATTTTGCAGAGGGAAAGAAAACCATTGACCAGCTGAGCATATCGCAATTGGTCGGACCAGCAGCAGTCATTGATGTTTCCGACAAGGCATTGGATGATCGGGACTATCAGGTTTCGGCTGCAGATTTCCAGGCCTGGGAAAAGACACATGGCAAGCTTCCCGACGGCAGCATTGTTTTATTGCGGACCGGCAGCGGTAAATTCTGGCCGGATCGGGAAACGTATATGGGGACGGCAGAGTTGGGTCCCGCAGCAGTCGCCAAGCTTCACTTTCCCGGACTGGCACCAGACGCAGCAACCTGGCTGGTGGAAAACAGGAAGATTAAAGCGCTTGGGTTGGATACCCCGAGCATTGATTACGGGCAATCAACACTTTTCGAAAGTCATCAAATTTTATTCAAGGAAAATATTCCAGGGTTTGAGAACGTCGCCAACCTCGAGAAACTACCGGAAACCGGCGCGTTTATTATTGCCTTACCAATGAAGATAAAGGACGGTAGCGGTGGGCCATTGCGAATCGTGGCGTTTTTGCCATAAATGGGCAAATATACAAATGGGCAAAACTGCATATTTGCCCATTTGTATATTTGCATATTTCCCTACCAACGCTGTCCTTCAATATAAGCGCGTACGAAGGGATTCGTCGCCTTTTCTTCGCCAATCGTTGTTTCCGGTCCATGGCCGTTGTAAACGATCACCTTGTCATCAAGCGTATACAGTTTTTCCGTGATGCTGGCCATCAGGACATTTAAATCTCCACCAGGCAAATCTGTACGACCGATACTCCCTTTAAATAAGACATCCCCGGCAATGATAAATCCATCCCGGCGATTATAGAAACTGATACTCGCCGGCGAATGTCCCGGGGTAAACAACACTTCCAGTTCTGTATTGCCAAAACGAACGACATCCCCTTCATCAAGCAAAACACCGGGCGAAGGAGAAGGTGCGGATTCAACCCCAAATAACTGGCTATACTGCGGTAATGCTTCCAGAACCGGTATTTCCCCTTTGTGTGTCTCCAGCGTTAAGTCGTATTTCTCTGCGACAAACTTATTCCCGAAAACATGATCGATATGGCAATGGGTATTGAGCAATTTTACTGGCTTCAGGTTTAACGCCTCAATTAGTTTGACTAATTCTTTTTCTTCCTCCGGCGCATAACATCCCGGATCGATAACGACGCACTCTTTGGTTTCGTCGTGAAGCACATAGGTATTTTCAGCGAAAGGGCTGAATACAAAGCTTTCTACCTGGGTCATAATTCTTCCTATCTCTTGTATTGAAGATTATATTGAGTATTCAGGCAAATCAACTGCCTATATTTCCTGAATTCCCATTTCACTTTCAACCAATCAATTCATTATAAATCGATCCAAATGTCAAGTTCTAATTGAATATTTTTTCCGAAGACTTAACTGCAGATAAACAGCAAACCCCAACTCGGTTTTCAAATTGGGGGTATCAATAAAATATCAGCTGTGATGAGATTTCAATCAAGGAACTTCAGTGGCCGCTCCGTTATTATTTCGCCAGATGAGATTTATATCGAGCACATCGACGCCACCATCGAGATTATAATCCCCCATTTTGGCATACTGCACTTCGGTACCGTTTTGCAATCGCCAGATAGATTCGCGGTCGGTAGTATTAATTGTTCCATTACTATCACCATCGCCGGCGATCATCGCATAATTTCCCCCGCCGACCGCT
This sequence comes from Calditrichia bacterium, assembly GCA_028284905.1. Taxonomy (GTDB): domain Bacteria; phylum Calditrichota; class Calditrichia; order RBG-13-44-9; family J075; genus JACKAP01. Next base: position 253,571 of record JANQQU010000012.1, on the reverse strand, counting down.
GTCATCGGGCTGCTGCCGTACGCCTGCGCCTGTCCGCTGGTAAAGTCATAAAGCGCACTGCCATTACTTAAAGAGATCGTCGCCGCACTCATAATGTCAAGATGATTCCGATGAGAAATTACCACATAATAATCATCTGCGGGAATTTCAAAATATAGTGGGCTTAGGCCGTTGAGATCGGCAATACTCCCATCGTTCATCAAGAAGGCCGCCCGGGTTGCCCTGGTGCTATCGGGATCGGTATCACTGCGTAGCGAGACCAGCACCCAATCGACGGCACCATCCGGTATAACTTCAACAGTATCGCTACCGGCATAATTCCAGGGAGCGCCGCTGTAGGGATGCCCCGGGGAAACTTCGCCAAGCGATGAGAGGAAAGTATTCATGTCATTGTTATCATACGGACCTTCCAGCCAAACCTTTACATTTGCGGTAATGCCTCCACCGGTCAGCGCTGTCAGAATAACGCGATCGGATTCATAGGAAACAGCAAATGCTGGACTGCCATCGACCAGCGGAATATTTACCGTACTAAATGTGTCGTTGCATGTATTTGCGGTAACGATTTCGTACTCCTGCCCGAGAAGTGGTTCAAAGCCGCCTATCAGCGAGACATCCAAAGTACCATCGAGATTGGCAGTGCCGCTCACATCCAGCCGATCGAACGTCAATCCGGGCGTAGATCCGCCAATTTCAACAGTCAGTGTGGCTGAAGAAGTCTGGGTAATATTTCCGGTAACAGCGAGGATGCCTGCTGAACTGCCCGGGGCAATTTCGCCATTGTTCATCAAGGAAATGCCGCTGACGCGCAGCGTGCCATCTCCCTGAACCAGAGACGTACTGGCACAGGATAAAGACCGACTGAATCGCAAAGTGCCGCTTTGAATATCGATGGTGCCTGTATTGCTGGCATCCACACTGATTTGGGCAGTATTCGTACCGGCGGTTTTCCGAAAAATTCCGGCATTGCTGAAGGAACCGCCACTGGGCTCATAATGCTGAAACTGCACATCATTCTGCATTTCCAGGATAGCACTATTGAGATTTTCTATCACGCCATTGTTGGAAACACGAACCGAACTCAGCATAAAAGCGATGCCATTATTACTCAGTGTCCAGCCGTCCAATTGCTTGGTGCCACCGGTATTAAAATATGTTGTATCATTCAGTGTTATTGTACCACTGCCGGTAAAGGTGCCTTCCTGCCAATCGAAAGTACCATTGACCGTTATCGCACCACTTCCCTGAATGTAGCCGTTGCTTCCCTGGTGATCTGTATCGAAGACAAAAGTAGCGGTGCTAGCAACAGTAACCCCGCTTGAAAGGACATTTACAGTCGCCCGATCGACGATTTCCACCGTCCCATTGCCGCCAAAGGTGACCCCATCGAGAAAGAACTCGCGCTCGGCAATCTCCAGCACCGCACCCGAGGCAGTATTCCAGCTGCCATCGCTGCTGTCGGTGGCGCCACGTTCAAAACGCAAGGTGCCGCTGTTGGCATTAATCGTTCCCCCTTCGTTCAAAAAAACCGGATCGATTTCCATTCTGCCGCTGCCGCTAGACTTTGTCAATGTGCCGCGGTTGGTAAACCGGCCGCCATTATCCGCCAGCACATAATCCAACCGGCCATCAGTTTGGATATCAAACAGACCGGAGCCTCGATTATAAATAAAGGCATTATCATGCAAACGAATTTCACCATCACCACTCCAGGTAATGGTGCCATAATTTTCCAGCGTTCGCTCGTAAAGATGAACATTATTGCTGTTGTTGATCGATAAGCTGGCGCCGTTACTAATCTCAGTCGTGCCGCTGCCGATCATCTCTCCGCTGCTCCAGGTCATGCTGCCATCAACCGTCAGTGTGGTGCTACCGGAAATAATGCCGCCGTTCAGGGTGACATCGTGAACGGTGCGACTGCTACTCATAAACAGCGTATCACTGCTAATAATGATATTATCGCCACTGCCGGGAACGCCGTTCGGTGTCCAATTTGCTGCAGTGCCAAATTGTTTGTCGCCGGAGGCATTCCAGCTATAAGTTGTTTGAGAAACTATGGATTGCCAGCTTCCCCAAATAATCAATAAGTACAAGAGTACGATACGATTGCCTCGATGTAACTGCATCGTTCAATTCTCCAAAATCTTAACATTATTTACCGGATAGCAGAACCTGGCCGGAATGCCAGTTGTTCTCCTTCCGATGTGTTAAAACAACAGTATTAATAGATAAAGACCAGTGTGGTGTGGTTTCGGAGTGGGCCTCCCAAAGTCCAACTCTTACGAAATATATAAAACATTATCTACAAACAGTTTACAGCCTTCTTAAATAGTTATGAAAAAGATGCTTCTAATTATCGATCTTTTCCGGAAAAACTTTAAAACAGGGCGTCAATCACCTTAACTGTTTGCCGCATATTTTTCTGAATCCATCATTTCCTGAAACCTTAATTAAGATCAGGCATCAATTCTTATTGAAGATATGATGCAGCCTAAGTATATTGTCTCGCTTTGCCCAAAATCATGACCGGGTTCACAATCGGTTAATTTGAGCGGGCAGGCAGCTATTTTGCCTTAAATCCGAAAGCTAATCTCGCAAATTCAAAGAAGAAAATCTTATGAAGACAGAAAACGCCCCTCAGAAGAAACAATCTCTGGAAACAGTACGCTACGCCTTTCGCAATATCATCTGGCCCCGCAAAAAGCTACTGCTGCTTGGCCTGGTTTTAATCGTTTTAAACCGCCTTTCCGGACTGGTACTCCCCGGCTCCAGCAAAGTGCTAATAGATGACATCATCCCAAACTCAGATTTGGATTTACTCTACCTGCTCGTTGGCGTCGTTGGTGCGGCGATTCTGGTTCAGTCTGTAACCTCCTATTTTCTGACCCGCCTGCTCAGCGTCGAAGGCCAGCATCTTATTTCCCAACTTCGCTCCAAAGTGCAGCAGCACGTCATCCATCTGCCGGTCAGCTATTTTGACAACACCAAGACCGGCGTGTTGGTTTCCCGGATCATGACCGATGTTGAAGGCGTTCGTAATCTCGTCGGTACCGGGCTGGTACAAATGTTCGGCGGCATACTCACTTCAATCGCTTCGTTAATCCTGCTCTTACAAATCAACGCCTTAATGACGATTTATGCGATTCTGCCAATGATTGTCTTCGGCGTGGTTGCCATGCGGGCATTTGGCTTTATTCGCCCGCTTTTCCGGAAACGGGGGGAAATCAATGCTGATGTCACCGGTCGTTTGACCGAATCCTTAAATGGTATTCGGGTAATCAAGGGATTTAATGCCGAGCCGCAGGAAATCAATGTTTTTAAAGGGGGCGTGGATCGCCTCTTTCAGAATGTGCGTAAATCCCTGACCACGACCAGTCTGGTCACCAGTATCTCTACACTGTTGCTCGGTCTGGCCAGCTTGGGTATAATGGGCATCGGCGGCGCAATGATTATGAATAGCAAGATGACCGTCGGTGATTTTTTCGCGTTTACCCTTTACCTCGGTTTTATGATCGCACCGATCGTGCAAATGGGCAATATCGGCAGCCAGATAACCGATGCCTTTGCCGGACTGGACCGCATGGAAGAACTGCTAAATATTCCCCGCGAACGGGATGATGCCAAGCGCAGCAGGGAGCTAAGCAAAATTACCGGCAACGTATCCTTCAATGATGTTTCGTTTGCCTACGAGGCGGACAAGAACGTTTTACGCAACATTACTTTTGATGCCCCGGCCGGTAGCGTTACCGCCCTGGTCGGTAGCTCCGGTTCTGGAAAGACTACGATTGCAGGACTAGCCGCTACTTTTCTTACCCCCGGAGATGGTAAAATTACCGTCGACGACATCGACCTTTCTACGGTCGATTTGAACAGCTACCGCTCCCGCCTTGGCGTGGTTTTACAGGATGATTTTCTCTTCGAAGGGACGATTCGCGAGAATATTCTTTTTGCCCGGCCCGATGCGAGTGAAGCAGAACTACAGGAAGCCGTTGCTGCTGCCTATGTCAACGAGTTCACCGATCGCTTCGAAGAAGGTTTGGAAACCCTGATTGGGGAAAGAGGTGTTAAGCTTTCCGGAGGACAAAGACAGCGAATCGCCATCGCCCGTGCTTTGTTAGCCAATCCTTCCATCCTTATTCTTGATGAAGCAACCTCAAACCTGGACACGGAAAGTGAAGCTTATATTCAAAAAAGTCTCGCAGAACTAATGAAAGGCCGCACTACTTTCGTTATTGCGCACCGCTTAAGCACTATTCGCAAAGCCCATCAGATTCTCGTCATCGAAGAAGGAGAAATCGTCGAGCGTGGCACTCATGATGAACTGATTGCCCGGGAAGGCAGATATCATCGCCTCTATACTTACCAGGCGAGAATTTAATTTGCTCGGTTTATTTCAGAGCAAAATGTCGGGTAGCAAAGGTGCTCATTCTGCTACGCCAATGTGAAAGAGGGCATCTCCGCGATTGACAACCGGCAAATTATTTAGCCCAATTATATAACCGGTCACCGGTGATTTAATAAAGAATTCACTTTCACCATAAGGATCGGTAATACTGCCAATAATTTCATTCTTTTTTACCTGATCGCCATAATTAATATGCGATCGGAAAATTCCCGACCGGCGGGCGCGGAGCCAGGACGAGCTTTTAATATACACAGAACTTTCAGCAACAGAACTACTATTGATCATACCCAACCAATGCATTAAGCGCTGCGTGCCTTCAATACCTTCCCGTATTACCAGGTCGTCGAAACGCAAAGATTCACCGCCTTCATAAACAATAATGTATTTACCGGATTCATAAGCAGCTCTACGAAAAGATTTCGCGATGAGCTTGGCATTAATAATAAAAGATGGGGCAAATGCCCGGGCAAGTTCCATATTTTTCGGATCATCGGCAACGCAGCGAATCTGCGGATAGTTGGTCCGGCTGGCGCCACCGGTATGGAAATCGATACCGTAGTCGATATGGGGAATTATTTCATTCATCATCACATAGGCAACACGGCTCGCCAGGGAACCCCCATCTTTCCTGCCCGGAAAACTCCGATTTAAATCCTTTCCGTCTGGCAAATCCCGGGTCAAATGAATAAAACCAAACACATTAACAATCGGCAGCGCAATAATAGTTCCCTTTAACAGCTTTAGAGAGCTGTCTATCATCATTCGTCGAATAATCTCCAGGCCGTTGATTTCATCACCATGCAAGCATGCCGTCAACAATAGCACCGGTCCATCCTGGGGGGCGCGATAAATATACACAGGTAAATCTATCAAGGTATGGGTTGGGAGTCTGGCGATATTGAGTTTAACAACCGCATTTTCCCCCAAACCAATTTTCTTGTTATAGATTTCAATGATCTCCGGCATAGGGATTATCCTTTGATGCGATCTTTAATTTTATTTTTATTGTGGGCATTTTTTTCAATAAACTCAATAATTTTAGCGGCAACATCAACGCCGGTGCTTTCCTCGATTCCCTCTAACCCGGGGGAAGAATTAACTTCCATTACTACCGGTCCATGATTAGAGCGCAGCAAATCGACCCCGGCAATATTCAATCCCATCGTTTTTGCCGCCCGTACCGCGGTACTACGCTCCTCCGGGGTGAGCTTAATGTTTTCCGCAAAACCACCCCGATGTAAATTCGAGCGGAACTCTCCCTCCGCGCCCTGGCGCTTCATCGAGGCAATCACCTTTCCCCCGACTACAAAGCAGCGGATGTCCATCCCTTTTGCTTCCTTGATGAATTCCTGCACAAGAATATTCGCATCCAATCCGCGAAAAGCTTCGATTACCGATTTCGCTGCCTGGGAAGTTTCTGTCAATACCACCCCGATGCCTTGCGTCCCCTCAAGTAGCTTGATCACCACCGGGGCCCCTCCGACAGTTTCCAGCAAACCATCGATATCCTTTGTCGAGTGCGCAAAACCGGTTACCGGCAGCCCGATACCGTTACGCGCCAATAACTGCAGAGAGCGCAGCTTATCCCGCGAACGGGAGATTGCCTGAGACTCATTGGTGGGAAAAACCCCCATCATCTCAAACTGACGCACGACAGCGGTGCCATAAAACGTTTTTGAAGCACCGATGCGTGGAATGATCGCATCGATATCATTAAGTGCATTTTCCTGATAGATAATCATCGGCCGATGAGAAGTAATGTTCATATAACAACGCAAATAGTCGACAATTAATACATTGTGTCCTTTTTCTTCCGCGGCTTCTCTTAAACGCCGGGTCGAATATAGTGAAGACTTCCGTGATAGAATCGCAATTTTCATACGCCAATATTCTCCTTTCGGGAAGCGTTTTTTTTCTTTTTCCGGTAAGAAACATTTATACGGTCAACATCGACAAGGAACCGTTTTTTTAACAATTTTCTCCCGATTAACACCGGATACCGCATATCAGACCGGTCGGTTAAAGAGAGTTCTGCCATGTACGTTGAGCCCAAAATTTTAATTTCGGTTTGAATAAACACCCTGTTTTCAACATTACCGGATGAACTTTTCACCCGTTTTTTCCGGTGAACCGGCAAAATAAATTGTTGCTCATTATAATCTTCATGAGATGGGTCGAGCAGATTGAATTTCACCTTTTCTCCCTCGGGATGGGGAATAAGCTCAATATTGTGACAGTGAATCGCACCAGTATAAGCACCGGTATCTATTTTGGCATCAATATCGAATAGCGCTAGAGCCGGCAAATCCAGCTTATCTTTTCGCCCAATGACAAGTTTTTCCCGTTTCCGGGCATGCTTGTTTTCCATAATCACCTTTACAGTTTTCCATTTTGGGGAATTTCCTCCTGGATTCACATATTTCGATAAAAATTTGTCAAACTCCAAGACAAATTATTTCAGAATGCGCCTTGAATAATTCTTGCAATAAGCGTAAACTGTCAGAGAGATTTTAATCGAAACGATTGAGGCGATCTATGACAAGAAGACGTTGGCTGGCAGCCGTAGTGTTATGGCAAATTACCGGTTTACTAATCGGATTATCCCGTGCGTTCGTCCAGGACTTTGTGCACGAATTTATCGCATTTCTGATACTCTGTCTCACCTTTACCAATGCAATTGCGATAATCGGCACTATTTTCTGGCTATTCTACGAACGTTTTTTGGCGAAGCGGATCAAGCAAAAACAAATCGCCGCTGTCATCCTCATTGCTTTTGTGGTTGCATCGGTCTACCTTGGCACCGAAGGCGCGCTCGCCCTCGTTGGTTCGGTCTACGACATTAACCAACCCCAGGAAATGGATATGAGGCACGCCTACCTCCTGGTTGCGAATCTCATCATCGCGATGATTATTGGCGGGGCATATTTTGTTGCCTTTATGTATGAGCAGCAAAAAGCGAACATCAAACGCAAAATGCGCGAGGTGGAAAACCTCAAGCGAATGCAAACCGAATCCAAACTGGAAATTCTCCAGGCGAAAATCAATCCGCATTTTCTTTTCAATACCCTCAACACGATGCTGGATCTTATTTATCAAAAACCCCACCTGGTAGAATCAATTATTCTCAATCTTTCCGGCATTTACCGCAAACTGCTGACCTTACCGGATAATGAATTCATTACCCTGGAAGAAGAGCTCAAGCTGGTCCGGGAATACCTGGAAATCGAAAAAATCCGTATGGACGATCGCCTTGAGTTCCAAATCTCTGCCGACGATCGCCTTGCTAATCTGGAGATTCCTCCCCTGGTTATCACCATTCTCGTTGAGAATGCCGTCCAACATGGCATTGATGCCAAACGCCGGGGCGGACAAGTTTTTGTGCTTGTTTACAAGGAAGGTGAACGGGTCATCGTCAATGTACGCGATACCGGCGGTGGCACCAGCCGGAAGCGCGAACAGTCCGGTTTCGGTATTTATAATGTTCATCAGCGTCTCAATCTGCTCTATCATGATGAAGCGAAGCTGACCATTTCCCGCCTGGCGGAAGGTGGCACCAAGGCCACGATTAATTTACCCTATATCGTTCCTAATCAGGAAATGAATTACGAATCCCATCCACTCCCCGGCAAAAAGACATGATACGCACGATTCTTATTGAGCATAAAACCCAATCCCTCCAGCGTCTAAAGTCGGAATTACGCGCCTTCTCCGGAATACAGGTTATCGGTGAGGCGCAGGACCGCGAGACCGCTGTCAACATTATCGACAGCCTGAAGCCGGACATGGTAATGATGGATATGCAATTGCCGGAGTTCAGCTGCTTCGACGTTCTGGATGATATCTCCTATCTGCCAATGGTTGTATTTATTTCCGATTATAATCCCTACGCTATCAAGGCTTTTGATAAATACGGTATCGGTTATATCCTGAAGCCATATTCCCGGGAACCGTTGGAGAAAGCCTTTCAGCAGGTAACGGCGATGCGCCAGAAAATGAACCGGGAATTATTAAGCAAGGTTCGCCAGGAGATAGATAAACGGATTTACACCGACCGCTTTACCATCAAAGCCAACGGGCAAATCCTGATCGTACCCGCAGAAAACATTTATTATTTTGAAGCGCGTCATCGGTCTGTGCTGATACACACCTACGAAGAAGTTTACCGCTATGATGGCGTATTCGATGATTTGGAAAATGCGCTGGACCCGGAAGTGTTTTACCAAATCAATCCGATTCACATTATCGCCTATCCGAAATTGAAACGCATGACCCGGCGGGTATCCGGAAAATACACCTTGCGACTAACCGACAAAGGGCGCACGAAATTAAAAGTTGAGAAAAACTTTCTCAAGCGTCTTCGCGATAAATATCGTGCCGATCAGGAAATGGAATAACCTGCCTTCCCGAAAGTTTACTGTGCTAGAAATTACGCCTTATTGCCGCCGGATAATCCCGAAAATGTAAGTCATCTTATTGTTTTGAAGCATCATTTCATTTACTTCTCAACAAAACTTCGTATACCAGACACAGGGTAAATGTTTTGAAAACGGCAAATCGTGCAATTGCTAATCTCCGGCGGCAGTTTAATATCCAGGCGTATTTTTTAGTAGCAATGCTCCTGACGCTGTTTGCCCTCCCCTTACCGGGCAAAGACAAATTGCCGGAAGTAGCTGCAGATGCGATTGCCCCGCAGGATTCCCTGTTTCATGAACCACTCTCCCGGGGTTTACAAATGGTTTATGAAGATCGTTTTCAGGAAAGCATTGATCTCTTCGACAGTCTGCAAATGGCCTATCCCGATCACCCCGCGCCCTACTTTTACAAGGCAGCCACCTATCAAACCTGGATGAGCAGTTACCGCTTCAGTAAATACCAAAAGGAACTGGAGGAGAACGTCCAGCTTGCCATCGATAAAGGCAATGCCATGCTGAAACTGCGCAAGGATGATCCCTGGCTGAATTTCTACATTGGTGCCGCCTATGGCTACCGGGCTTTTTTCCGGATTCGCAGTTTTAACTGGATCGGGGCCTACATGGATGGCAAAAAAGGCATTGGTAATTTTAAGAAAGCACTGAAAAAAGAACCGTCGCTCTATGATGTTTATCTTGGCCTCGGTTCCTACCATTACTGGCGAACCGCCCGTTCAAAGTTTATTCGTATTGTCGCCTTCTGGATGTCCGACAAACGCGACTTTGGTCTGGAGCAAATCGATTTTTCAGTGCGCCATGGTCAATATTGCCCGGCAGAAGCCAGCCTGGTGCATGTTACTGCATTATATGACTACAAAAAGTATGACGAAGCCCTTACAGTGCTGGATGCATTCGAGCAATCCGCCCGGGTTAAAACGATGTCTTCTCTATATTTACGAGGCCGTTTAATGATTCAGTCCGAAGACTGGGCAACGGTAGATGCAATCTTCCGGGAGTTACTCACCCGGCTGGATAATGCGCCTTATACCTCTATTGGTTACCAGGTTGAATGTAAATACTGGATGGCCAAAGCGGAGCGGGCCTTTGGCAATTCCGAGGCAGCTTTAGCCCTAGCCCGGGAAGCGCTTCTCCAAAGCGAACAACGGGATAAAGACGCGGAGCTGGAAAGCCAGTTCGAAAGCTTCAATGACATTCGCGACTTACTAAAAGACCTGAAAAAGTCTCTGGAAAAGAACGCCGAATAGCAGCCCTCCTCACATCACCGATCCATTACATTCATAACATTTTACCAAAGTGCATATTACCAAATGCGCGTTACTAATTTCGCTTAGGGTTCACCTTTCTCTTAAGAAAACGTAATCTTGCTTATTCAATTTTGCTCAAATAATTGGATATTTAGTTAGGTTCAAGTATATTCGGAAAGGATTTATTATGAGTACGAAACCCATGGCAAAGACAAGTAAGTCATCACTGCTAAAATCCCATGCAACATCATTTTTCCCCGGAAATCCAGCCATTCAGATTGAAAACAGCCGCTATCGGGTTCATTTTGCCGCAAATGCCGCCGAACTTGATGCTGCCTTAAAACTACGTTTTGAAGTTTTCAACCTGGAATTGGGAGAAGGGTTATCTGCATCTTTTGATACCATGCGCGATCAGGATGAGTTTGATGATCAATGCCATCATCTCCTGGTCACCGAAAAAGGTAATAACAGCGTCATCGCGACCTATCGCATGCAAACTTTGGAAATGGCAAAGAATGCCAATGGATTTTACTCAGACGGTGAATTTATACTTTCTATGTTTCCACAAGCGGTTATCACGAATGCCGTAGAAGTCGGGCGTGCCTGTATTGCCCGGGAACATCGCAATGGAAAAGTGCTTTTCCTCCTCTGGAAAGGCATTGCCAAATACATGCTTTACGCCCGTAAACGCTACCTCTTCGGCTGCTGCTCTTTGACCAGTCAGGATCCACTGGAAGGCAAACAGTTAATGGAACAGCTGAAAGCATCCGGGCAGGTTCATCAGCACATTCAAATTTCTCCCCAGGCGGGATTCGAATGTTACCCGGCGGATCTGCCGTTTAGCGGCATAGAGAAAGTGAAGTTGCCGAAACTATTCAGGATCTATCTAAATTACGGTGCGAAAGTATGTGGCCCCCCGGCTATTGACCGGGCATTTAAGACCATCGACTACCTTGTGTTACTCGATGTTGGAAAATTCGATTCGCGTACGTACAATATGTTTTTCGATTAACAAAGGTAACGGAATATAAAAGATTTGCGAGAGAATATACGTTTAATAAGGCGCCTGCTACTATTTGCTGCAGCAACAATTCTGGCGACACTCATACTAATTATCGGACTGCTTTTCCTTTTTTTCTCGAAATCTCTGCGCAGCCGTTGGCGGATGTGTATGGTTCATTGGTGGGGCAGGGCAATTACCAGAATTCTCAATATTAAGATCAAAGTGCGCGGTACTGCCCCGGAACCGCCGTTTTTGCTGGTTTCCAATCACTTAAGCTATATAGATATTCCATTACTATTTACTCAGCTAAAATGTGTGTTTATCGCCAAGAAGGAAGTCAGCGGCTGGCCGTTGATGGGATATAGCGCCCGGGTTGCCAATACCATTTTTGTAGACCGGCAAAACCATCGGGATCTCACCCGCGTAAACAAATTGATTGCCGAGCACATTACCAATCATCATGGCGTTGTATTGTTTCCGGAAGGCACCAGTAGCAAGGGGGACGGTATTCTCCCCTTTCGTCCATCACTACTTCAGTTTCCGGCCAGCGAAAATATGCCGGTCTATTATGCGACGGTAAGTTACCTTACTGGGAATGAGAAATTTCCGGCCTATCTTCACGTCTGTTGGTGGGGAGACATGGGTTTCTTCCCCCACTTGCTCGGGCTGGTTAAGGTGCCCAGCATCGAAGCGACGATCACTTTCGGCGCAGCGCCAATCCATTTAAATGATCGTAAAGAACTTGCGAAAAAACTCTGGGGCGAAGCGAATAAAATATTTACACCGGTAGTATCTTTGGAGGAATAATGCAGCAATATATGGAATTAATACGCGATAATATTGCGTTTTTACATCAAGGGATTGCCTTATTGGAAAACATTGAAGATCATATCTATCAAAACGATCATCATACCTATTTTCAGAATGGCGTCGGTAAACATTTTCGCCATGTGCTCGATCATTACGGCAATTTTTTCGATGGCATTATCACCGGCATCGATTACGATGCCCGGGAACGCGATCCCCGCCTGGAATCGGATCGGGCATTTGCTATTGAAAAATCTCAGGAAAATATTAACGCGCTAACGCATCTGGAGAACAGACTCGATTTATTTGAAAAACCGATATCCATCAAATGTAATGAAGGTATCGATAATTGCGCTGAAAATCTCTGGAGCGAATCTAATCTGAAAAGAGAACTCTCATTTTTAATTAGCCATACCGTCCATCACTATGCGATGATCGCCCTTATTCTCAGAATTCAGGGATCCAATCCTCCCGCCGACTTCGGCATTGCACCCTCAACATTAAAGCATCAGGAGATGACCCTCGATCGCTAGTCTTTCCGGATATTTCAAATGCCAAATGAATGAGCATGTAGAAAGGATTAAGCTGCGGCGAACAATATGTTTTTAGCCGATGCTGCAGCAATACAAATAAAATGTGTACTGTTAGTTGGTTTTATAACGAAAACGGTTACGAACTTTTTTTTAATCGGGATGAATCACGCACAAGGCAAATTGCCCTCCCTCCGACGATACACCAGGCCGAAGGCACACACTTTATTGCCCCGATTGACAAAGATGCCGGGGGCACCTGGATTGGCGTTAACCAGTATGGCATGTCGCTTTGTTTATTGAATTATTATCAGGGTTCGCCCCTTAGCAACAGCAATGGTAAGGATTACATTAGCCGTGGCCAGCTGGTTAAATCTCTCCTGTCCTGCCAATCTTCTCTGGAAGTTATTCAACGGACTGAAATGTTTAACTGGCAACAATTCCGTCCGTTTATTCTGGTAATTTTCGCGCCCGATGAAGCGTTAAAAACGCTGACCTGGAATGGTGAGTCGGAACATCTGCAAACGGCCGATGTCAGGCCACCGCTGGCGTCATCTTCTTTCCAACCAAAGACAGTTATTAATGGTAGACGTCAGCAGTTTCTTACTGCTACCCCCTTCGATTCAGCCGGAATATATCGCGCTTTTCATGCCAGTCATAATCCTGAGAGGGGCGCATATTCAGTTTGTATGCATCGCTCCGATGCCCAAACCGTCAGCTTTAGTCATATAGCTGTCCGGGAGAATGAAGTCGCTTTTCATTATACTCCCGGATCGCCCTGCACAACTTCGGCGGATCCTCCGGTCACCCTTATTCGCCAATACATAGGATCTCTGGTTGATGAGCAATAAATCCGGCAGACCTAAAAAAGGCATATTAACCTGGCGGAATATTTTTTTCCTTTATATCGGCTTGCTATTCCTCTCTCACCTTTACCGATATATTCAACCGATGGAATATCTCCCCGGCGAAGGGCAAAAAGTTGTCTCCCTTGCGCAATCTGATGCGGGCGCAGCTCCGGAAAAAACAAATTCAATTTCCTATTATGATGAATACCAGGGTGATGATCCTACTCCGCCAACTTTGCTAATACTCCATGGCAGCCCGGTCGGTACGGAAATGCTCGGACGGTTCATCAATTCCCTCTCCGGCGAAGCCCGGGTATTGGCGCCGGATTATCCCGGCTATCGTGCCTCAGGCAAACCTGAGGGAGATTATTCTGTAAAAACAGTCGCAAAATACATGTTGCAGTTTATGGATGCTTTGCAGATTGAGAAGGTGCATCTTGTTGCATACAGCCTGGGTGGAGGCGTTGCGCCCTACATGGCAGAAATAGCGCCGGATCGCATTCAATCCATATCGATGGTATCGGCAATTGGCGTACAAGAATTTGAATTACTGGGCGATTACCATCTCAACCATGCCGTTCATGGAGGGCAGCTGGCCCTCATCTGGTTATTCCATGAGGCGACACCCCACTTTGGGCTATTCGACCATTTCCCGCTAAATATTCCTTACGCTCGCAGCTTTTACGATACCGATCAACGCCCCATTCGGGACATACTGAAAAGATATAAAAAACCGATGCTGATCATCCACGGAATAGATGATGCGCTGGTACCAATCGCCGCCGCCCGGGAGCATCATCGGATTGTTCCCCAGAGTGAAATTTATATCCATCCGAGTGGCGGGCATGGCCTTGTTATGGGAAAAACCCGCATAATTTCCCCATTGATTCATAGCTTTGTTGCTAGAGCAGATTCGGGAATAGCGATCACCAGGATCAATGCAGCAGCCGAGCGCATTGCTGACGCTGCCAGGCCGCTCACCGCACGAGAAGTGAAAAAGGCTGAAGGCATCACGCTGTTCGTTTTCATTATCCTTATCGCACTCGCCACTTTTATTAGCGAAGATCTTGCCTGCATTGGCGCCGGATTAATGGCGGCCCGGGGCATTATTGGTTTTTGGCCAGCCGTTTTTGCCTCCTTTCTGGGGATATTTGTCGGGGATATGCTGCTATATCTGGTAGGGAAAGCTTTTGGAAAATCCGCCCTGAAATATCCGCCGTTAAAATGGATGATCAAGGGAGAAGATGTCCTCCGCTCCCGTCGCTGGTTTCAGTCCAAAGGACCGGCGATTATTCTGGCCAGTCGCTTTTTACCTGGCAGTCGCTTGCCGACTTATTTCGCTGCCGGTGCCTTGGAGGCAGGCTTCTGGATGTTTACCTTCTATTTCGTTCTCGCTGCCGCCCTTTGGACGCCGTTGTTGGTCGGCCTGGCAATGCTCATTGGGCAACAACTGCTCGACTACTATGAGGCTTTTCAACAATACGCGCTTTGGGTGTTGTTGTCCCTGATACTCTTTATTTGGTTGATATTAAAGCTGATCGTCCCGCTCTTTACCTATCGGGGACGGCGATTACTTTACTCTAGTTATTTACGGCTGCGACATTGGGAATTCTGGCCGTTGCAGATATTTTACATTCCGGTAGTGATATATGTTTTATTTCTAGGCTTACGCCATCGTGCTTTCACCTTATTCACTGCAGCAAATCCGGCGATACCGGATGGCGGCGTCGTTGGGGAATCCAAATCGGCGATACTGCGAGGGTTGCAAAGTAGTCCGGATTTTGTCGCTGCATTTCATCTGATTCCACCGAATTTACCTTTGGATGAAAAGTGCCGGGGAGTGCAGAACTTTATGACTGAAGCCCAACTAAATTTTCCCATCGTTCTCAAACCGGACCAGGGAGAACGTGGTAGCGGCGTTTCTTTCGCGAGCTCTGAAGCGGATGTAAAAACCTATCTGGCAAATGCTACTTTACCGGTGATTGTCCAGGCTTATGTACCCGGCGTGGAGTATGGTATATTTTACTATCGTTACCCTAACCAGAAGACCGGCAGTATTTACTCGATTACTGACAAACAGTTTCTGCACCTGACCGGGAATGGTAAAGATACTCTGGAGCAATTAATCCTCGATCATCCTCGGGCGGTTTGTATGGCGCGCTTCCATCTGCAAAAGCATGCTGACCATCTTTTTGACATACCGGCGGACGGAGAAGATATTCCATTGGTAAATATCGGCACCCATAGCCGAGGTGCAATCTTTTTGGATGGCATGGAGATCCGAACCCCGGCACTAACCGTAGCCATCGAAAAAATTGCCAAAAAATATCCAGGATTTTATTTCGGCCGTTTTGACATTCGCACCTCCTCTTTGGAAGATTTTCGTAACGGCAAGAATTTCAAGATTGTTGAGTTAAATGGTGTCACTTCGGAAGCGACGCACATTTACGACCCGAAAAACAGTTTATGGGAAGCCTATAAGGTTCTATGGCGGCAGTGGGAAATTGCATTTGAGATCGGGCAGCAGAACAGTCTGCAAGGCCATTCCACCACCCCGGTGATTACTTTATTGAAGACCATTATTCAACGCGAACCAGTTTAAACTTTCAGAATTTATAAACACTTAGTAAACTCAAACAGGCACATATAAAAAATGGAGGCATAAAAATGGCATTATCCGGCAAGCAAATATGGATTAGCAGAATTCTGCAAGTGGTTGCAGCAATTATTATGTTGCAAACGCTGTTCTTCAAATTTTCCGGCGCAGAAGAGTCGATTAAAATTTTCTCGACACTGGGCGCAGAACCCTGGGGACGGATCGGCTCCGGTATTATCGAGCTGATTGCTGCGGCATTACTTATCGCACCAAACACTGTTGCTTATGGCGCGGTATTAACTGTCGGCACGATGGCAGGTGCAATATTTAGCCATTTAACAGTGCTCGGCATCGATCTCGGTGCTGCTGGCGTTCACGATGGTGGAGCGCTCTTCGCCCTGGCGGTTGTTACCTTCCTTTGCGCAGTAACCCTGATATACATGCATCGGGATAAACTACCGATTATTGGCAATAGATAAGTAATCTTAAACAAGCACAATTTCATTCAGAAAAAAGGCAAATTGTAGTTATGAAGCATACAAAAATATTTACATCCGTTTTGGCGATCATCGGCATTGCAATTATTTCAATACCGGTTTTCGCCGGTGGGCCATGGACGCAAAAGAAAGGGAGCGGTTATTTTCAGGCGGCTTATACGTTTATTCCCAAATACCGCTCACTTTACAGCAATACTGCTACCGACAACACGCTAAACCTGAAACGGGAAGTCTCTGATGTTACCCTCTCCGGCTACCTGGAGTACGGACTCACTGATGAATTAACCCTGATCGGCGAATTACCTTACAAAGTCACCGAAACCCATCCGGAAGTATTTAATACCCGGGATTTTGGCGATAATGTATTGGCAGCCGGTACTTTAAACGGGCTCGGTAACATAAGTCTGGGAATTTTACGTCCACTGATGAGCGGCAACCTTAAGCTGTCCGGCCGTTTCAAACTGGAAACGAATGTGCATGATAGCGATGTCGCAACAGGTCTGCGCAGCGGTATTGATGCCTGGGGATTTTATCCGGCAGTTATCCTCGGTAAAAGCTTTGAAAAATCCTATATTTTCGCCGATGCCGGGGTCCGTTTTCGCACAAACAATTACAGCAATGAACTCCTTTTACAGGGCGAAGCTGGCCGCTCATTCTTTGATCGCCTCTGGGTCATTGGTGTCTTGGACGTTCGTCAATCGTTGAATGATGGCACTGCGGATAATGAAAACAGTGAGCAGACCGGACTCTACCCGGATAATCAGGAATATTTTGCTTTTGGCATTAAGTTCATTTTGAGTATCACGGAACAGGTGGGGATAAATATCTCCGGATTTGGTGCGTCTTCCGGAAACCTGGTAGCAAAATCTCCGGCGAATACGCTTGGTGTTTATTACCGTTGGTAAAAAAATTGCCGGTATTCCTAATGACATACCGGCAATAATATTTTAATTCAGCAGGAAGACTGAACTTATGGACGACGGGTAAACTTCCGGAAATTCGGTTTACGCTTTTCCAGAAAAGCTTTCTTCCCTTCCTGTCCTTCTTCAGTCATGTAAAATAACATCGTGGCATTTCCGGCCAGTTCCTGTAATCCTGCCTGTCCATCGCAATCCGCATTTAAAGCTGCCTTCAGGCAACGAATCGCAATCGGGGAGTTTGCCAGAATTTCCCGGCACCACTGAACTGTTTCTGCTTCCAGATCGGCATAAGGCACGACAGTATTTACCATGCCCATATCCATTGCCTGCTGAGCATTATACTGCCGGCACAGGAACCAGATTTCCCGCGCTTTTTTCTGGCCAACCATACGGGCCATATAAGCGGCGCCATAGCCACCATCAAAAGAGCCAACCTTCGGGCCAGTCTGGCCAAAGATAGCGTTATCTGCTGCGATTGTCAGATCGCACATCATGTGCAATACATGACCACCGCCGATTGCGTAACCAGCAACCATCGCGATGATCGGCTTAGGACAGGTGCGGATCTGGCGCTGAAAATCGAGAACATTCAGGCGATGAACGCCGCCGTCATCCACATAACCGGCATCACCACGCACACGCTGATCTCCGCCGGAACAGAAAGCTTTTTCACCTTCACCGGTGAGAATAATGACACCAACATTGGCATCATCGCGCGCATCCGACAGGGCATGAATCATTTCTTTTACCGTTAATGGACGAAATGCATTTCGCACTTCCGGACGATTAATCGTTATCTTTGCAATACCCTCTTCACATTTTTCATAGCGAATATCGGTATATCCGTCTGCGGCATGCCATTCTACAACACTCATAGGTTCTTCCTCCGTATACTAATTTATCGCTAACCGGCAGGCTTTTTTGAGCCCCGGTATTTATTTAAAGACAAATTTTCAGCTTCTTTATTTTATCCTCGGTTATTCCCGGGCCATTTTCGAAGCAGCTTCACCGAAATGAACTTTACCGGTGAAGTTGAAAATATATCAAGTTTTTTTGCAGATCGAAGAATTTTTATATTTTTCTCTATTCCGTGAAAGAATCCATCAGAATCCTGCAAAATGCCTTAGGTTGCTCAAAGTGACAGTTGTGCCCACAGCCCGGTATCACTGTTCGGGAAATCCGTCTCCCGGAATGAACCATGCGTTCAGCAATCACTTGAAATTTCATATCTTTTTCACCGCTTATCAGCAGAATTGGAGTGGAATTATCCCTAAGTTTTTCCCACAGAGAGGGCTGACTGCCGGTACCGATATCGGCTAGTGATTTAGCCAAATTCGCCGGATTGTTCTTCAATCTTCGTTCCATCATCGCTGGATAATCGGAATGTTCGGAGATTCCCTGAAACAACGGTATTTGATACCACCATTCCAGGAATTCGCTGTAATCTTCCTTTAGCAGGCGCCGGGCAAGCGTTGCATCCTTTTTGATGCGTGCTTTTTGTTCCTCCGCAGTCGCTAAGCCCGGGGAAGCAGATTCCAGTATCGTTTGTTTAAAAAATTCCGGGTAATTTAAAGTTAGATGGAGTGCAATTCGCCCCCCCATCGAATAACCGACCAGGTAACAATGTTTCACATTAATACGCTGTAATTCGGCTATTATTGCCTGAGAGGTTTCCTGCATTCCCCAAGATTGATCATATGCTGCAGAACTCGCATTCCCATGGCCAGGCAAATCAATTAATATGCTGCAAAATGAAGACTGCAAGCGCAATGCAATTTGCATCCAATCTTCACCACTGCCCATAAATCCATGAAGGAAAAGAATTGATGGCAAAGATGGGTCACCGATAATTCGGGAAGATACCATATTTCTCAGACCTTCATATGCCGGCTATTTGCGATAGTATTTCCGGAGTGAATAATAGATGCCGGAAATTAGTACGATTTTAATCAAGTCAAAGGGAATAAATTTTATCCAACCATCATAGACAGCCTGGGAAATAAAGTAATTATCCAATGCGGCATATAACCAGCCAACGCCACAGAAAAACAACAAAAAGGAGCCCATCTGTGCTGCCAGCATACTCCCCGGAAAGGAATTCCAGCGCTCGGAGCAAAAACCGACAAGTGCTGCAACGGATGGAAAAGCTAATAAATAGCCGCTGGATACCCGGGAAGTCATGAACTCCCAGCCGCTGCCATCACCGGCGGTTACAGGAAAAAATAACCCGATTGCCAGATAACAAATTTGAGCGAGAAACCCACGGGCTGCGCCAAGAAAGAGGCCACTGCCATAAACGGCCAGGGTTTGTAAGGTAAAGGGGATTTCCCAAATTGGAAATTGGATTTTTGCCCCGGCAATTGTTAATACTGCAAAGAATAAAATTGTTCTCAATTGCACTGTCCAACGAAGTCGACCGTTACGTAAACTATCCAAATGGGAATCATAATTTGCGGTAAGAAGGGAGGTTTTCTTTTCCATTGTTATCCTTAAACTAAAAACGGGATATCCGAAGGGATTCCCGTTTTTAATCAAATCATGTTAAACAAAGACTTAAGCGTCGTTATTTTTCTTACGTTCCAGGAAGAGGTATTCCTTGTGGCTCAGGTTATAGCGACCTTCTTTGTCGATCTTACTTAAAACGACATACATCGTATCGCCAGCACTAACCACATCAGAGACTTTCTCCGTGCGCTTGTCGCTTAATTGCGAGATATGCACTAGGCCTTCCTTACCGGGCAGGAATTCAACAAAAGCACCAAAATCCATAATCTTCTTAACGGTACTCTTGTATACTTTACCAACTTCCGGCTCAACAACCATGGAACGAACCATGTCCAGCGCGCTCTCGGCAGCAGTGACATCAACTGCGGAGATAACAACCAGACCGGAATCGTCGATATCGATCTTGGCGCCGGTTTGTTCGATAATACCGCGGATGTTTTTACCACTGGGGCCAATCACCGCGCCAATTTTTTCGACCGGAATCATCAGCGTAAGAATACGCGGTGCATACTGGGAAATTTCCGCACGCGGACGATCAATGCTCTCTTCCATAACATCGAGGATTTTCAGTCGTGCATTGCGGGCTTTCTCCAGCGCTTCTTCCATAATTTCGAAAGTCAAACCGCCGATCTTAATGTCCATCTGAAAAGCGGTGATACCATCACGGGTGCCGGCAACTTTAAAGTCCATATCGCCAAGAAAGTCTTCATCACCGAGGATATCGGTAAGCACGCGAACATCATTTTCTTCCATAATCAATCCCATGGCTATACCGGCAACGTGGGATTTAATCGGCACGCCAGCGTCCATCAAACTAAGCGAACCGGAGCAAACCGTTGCCATTGAAGAAGAACCATTGGATTCGAGAATTTCAGAAACGATCCGAATAGTATAAGGGAAGTTTTCTTCCGAAGGTAATACCGGAATCAATGCGCGCTCGGCAAGATCGCCATGCCCAATTTCCCGGCGGCTGGTGCCGCGGAACGGCTTGGCTTCACCAACACTGAATCCTGGAAAGTTGTAATGGAGCATGTAGCTCTTTTTCGAATCAGATTCCAACGAATCGATAATCTGCTCATCATTTTTTGTACCGAGGGTTGTGGTTCCCAAACTTTGGGTTTGTCCACGGGTAAACAGCGAAGATCCGTGAGTACGCGGCAGGAAGGATACTTCACAACTAATATCGCGAATATCATCCATACCACGGCCATCCAGACGAACACCATCGTTGAGAATCATGCTACGAACTTCTTTCTTCTCAATCTTCTGAAATAACTCCTTGGCAAGTTTGAGATGGTCTTCATATGCTTCGTCCTCACCAAGCGTTTCCATCAACTCGGTGCGAATTTCGCCTAGCGCTTCGTTACGCGCTTTCTTTTCCTGAATTTTAATACTTTCCAGTACCCGGTCCCGCGCAATGGATTCGACTTTTTCGGCCAATCCTTCCGGGAGTTCCGGTTCAACAACTTCCATCTTTTCGATGCTTAATTCTGCAACGATTTCATTCTGCAGTTCGATAAGCTGCCGAATCGCCTCATGACCAAACTTCAGCGCTTCCAACATCTCTTCTTCGCTGATCTCGTGAGACTCACCTTCGACCATTAAAATCGAGTCGTAGGTACCCGCAACAATCAGGTTGATATCTGTTTCCTCGAGCTGGGCAATAGTCGGATTGAGAACAAACTCATCATCGATACGGCCAACGCGAACGGAAGCAATCGGTCCCTCGAAAGGAATATCCGACACGCTCAACGCCGCAGAGGCACCTACGCCACCGAGAACATCTGCCGGGTTTTCCTTGTCGCTGGAAATAACAAATACTGCAATTTGGGTTTCATTACGGAATGTTTTTGGAAAGAGGGGGCGGATAGGACGGTCGATTAAACGGGCACTGAGTATCTCCCAGGCGCCGGGGCGTCCTTCACGCTTAAAAAAGCCTCCGGGTATTTTTCCAGCGGCATATGCCTTTTCTTGATATTCCACAGACAGTGGAAAAAAGTCAATATCTTCCCTGGCACTCTTGGCGGCGGTAGCAACAGCGAGCACCATTGTGTCGCCATATTGAACTAAAACAGCCCCATTGGCCTGTCTTGCTACCCGTCCGGTCTCGATTGACAGCAAACGGCCGCCAATTTCCTTTTCTTTTCTTATAATCATTATCGCCTCTAGCTTCTATTATCTTCTTAATCCCAATTCCTTAATCAAAGAACGATATCTGGTAATGTCTTTTTTCGCCAGATAGTTCAACAGTCTTCTGCGCTGACCAACCAGTT
Organism: Calditrichia bacterium; assembly: GCA_028284905.1. Lineage (GTDB taxonomy): Bacteria > Calditrichota > Calditrichia > RBG-13-44-9 > J075 > JACKAP01. The sequence continues at coordinate 231,513 of JANQQU010000012.1, read as the reverse complement.
TCAACAAGCCGCGGCGAGAATGATGATCATCTTTATTTGCTTTTAGATGATCTGTCAAATGCATAATACGGCTGGTAATCAATGCAACCTGAACTTCGGTACGGCCAGTATCTTTTTCATCTTTGCCAAACTTTTTTACCAGTTCAAGCTTTTCGTTTTGAGTAATGGACATCTTTCCTCCAAAAATTAATTATAACTTTTCACAGAAATTTTTATCTTTTTCCAATTGTTCGCGCAATGCCTCGATTCCGGAGAATTTCTGTTCTGCACGCACGAATGCTTTAAAATGAATCGTAACTTGCTTCTCATAAAGAGAATCGTTGAAGTTAAACAGGTGAGCTTCCAATGTCAAGGAATCAATATCAAAGGTAGGACGCACGCCAATGTTCATCATCCCTTTGTATTGTTGGGTTCCGACCGTCGCATCGATCGCATAAACTCCCTTAGCAGGCAGCACCTTATCGGTATCCAGCGGCTGCACATTTGCTGTCGGAAAACCAATTTGTCCTCCTCGTTTTTCACCGTGCACGACTGTACCAGTTATCTCATACTGGCGCCCCATAAGATTATTCGCTTCACTAATTTTACCTTCGGAAAGAAATTGGCGAATAATCGTGCTACTGATAGGCGTTTTATCCTTTACGAATTGCGCGACCTGCTCAACGCTAAATCCCAGCTCTTCACCCAGCATTTGTAACTCGTCGAAACCTCCCTCGCGGTTTCTCCCGAACTGATGGTCATAACCGACGACCATTGCTTTTACCTGCAGCTTATCCAATAGGATGGTCTCTACAAATTCCCGGGAAGAGAGGCGGGCAAACTCCAGGGAAAAGGGAATCACTACGACCTGATCAATGCCCAGTGTTTTCAGAACAGCAATTTTCTCATCCGTTGTGGTTAAAATGCGAACGTCCCATCCTTTATCTTTACCAACAACTTTTTTGGGATGAGGGTCGAAAGTGACCACGGTGCTCAACAAATCCCGTTCCCGGGCATTTCTCTTAACAAGATCCAGGATCGTCTGATGCCCCAAATGAACACCATCGAAAGTACCAACGGTAAGGGCACTATTGTGCATCTGGCGAATATTTGAGAGATCCCGGATTACCGTCATTATTTATCTGCTTCCACAACTTGAATTTCTCTTTGAAAAGACTCAATAGTATACGCATCTTCGATCCGGTAATCCCCAACCCTGGTTCTGCGTAACTTGTTAACATAACCTGCGCTGTCTAACTTTCGGGCAATATCCCTGGCCAATGTTCGTATGTAGGTACCTTTGCCGCACAATACACGAATGGACATTTTTTCCGAAGAAAAAGAAAGCAGCTCCAGCTCATAAACTTCGACTTTTTTAAACAATTGTGGCACTTCTTTGCCGGCCCGGGCCAATTTGTAGAGCCGTTTGCCTTTATGTTTCGCTGCGGAATAGGCAGGAATTTCCTGTTCTATTAAACCAAGAAAAGAAGTTAGCGTCTCGTTTATTTTATCTTCAGTTAAGGTAGGAAGTGCTGCCTCGGTTATAAACTTGCCGGTCAGATCCATAGTGTCCGTTTCTTTGCCAAAGGTAATTTCTGCAACGTATTCCTTGGCCAACGTCATTATTTCGGAGGACTTTTTCGTTGCCGGGCCCATGCAAATAACCAGAACACCAGTAGCGAATGGATCCAAAGTACCGGCATGACCGACTTTTTTGATTCCGGTCAGCCGGCGTATTTTGTTTACTACATCAAAAGAGGTCCAATCGGAAGGCTTGTCTATAGCGAGAATTTTCCCTTCCGTTGGCGAATAAAAATCACTTCTCATCATCTTCTTTTTTAATGTTCTCCAGCAATCGCTCGATTTTTTTGGCATAAGCCATCGTATCGTCTACGAAAAATCGTAAATCCGGAACGAAACGCATTTTCAACTCCGGGGCAATTTCATTTCGGATATAATTTTTAGCGCGATTCAGCGCGGCTAACGACCGTTCGGTTTCATCTTCATCACCAAGAACAGTGAAGTATACCGAAGCAATTCGTAAATCCGGGCTCATTTTTACATGGGTAATCGTAACAAATCCTTTATCAGGATCTTTTATTTTTCGGTCGATAACAAGGCTGACCAATTGTTGAACCTTATCAGCAACTTTCTTTTGTCTAACGGATTCACCCGCCATAATATCACTCATTCTTTCGTTGTTAATTCAATTTGATCAAAGATACTCAATCGTATGTTCAACCACTTCAGCATCAGTTTGATTATCAAGAATATCAAAAATCTTGGTAATATTTTTTTCCAGGAAGACGTAATCGCTGCCGACCTGAGCGATACCAAATTGCGCTCGCTGCCATTTCTCCTGATAATCGGTTTCCGCGATTGAAATATTAAATTTATTTGATAAACGGTCTTTCAATCTGCGGATAATCATTCGCTTGTCTTTTAAAGAAAGCGAACCAGGCAAATATAAATCTACAGTTAAAACAGCAACGATCATTCTTACACTAGCCTAAACTAGATAATATTATATTTTAATTTTAGATAAGAAGGCTGGTTTCAGCTTTGCAGGTTGATTATCTGGCATACGTCATTTAGAAATGGCGTTGTAAAACCGGGTGCGATTGTCTTTTAACAATCGCAGCACCGGACTTATATTCTATTTCTTTAATGTTTGCGCTTCCATTACAACTTCATAAGCCTCTACAATGTCACCTTCTTTAATGTCATTGTAGCCTTCAATGCTCAAGCCGCATTCGTAACCGGACTGCACTTCCCGCACGTCTTCTTTAAAGCGTTTCAGGGATGCCAGTTTACCTTCGTAAATTTCAACATCATTTCTGATGAGACGCACTTTGGCATTTCTGGCAATTTTGCCAGTTTGAACGTAACAGCCGGCAATCGAGCCAATCTTCGATACTTTAAACACCTGGCGTATTTCCGCGGTGCCAAGAACGACTTCACGTTCGATCGGTTCCAGCATACCTTCCAGGGCCTTCTGAATATCTTCGATAACATCGTAGATAACTTTATATTGGCGAATATCGACATTTTCTTTATCAGCCAGCTCTTTTGCTTTTACGGTTGGCCGTACATGGAAACCAATGATAATTGCCTGAGATGCAGCCGCGAGAATAACGTCGGACTCAGCGATCGGGCCGACAGCACGGCGAATAACCTGAATATCGATTTCATCATTATCGATCTTCTGAAGTGAATCTGTCAAGGCCTGTGCAGAACCATCTACGTCCGCCTTCACAATCAACTTCAATTCTTTCAGATTACCGGACTTGATCTGCTTGGACAGCTCATCAAGAGTCATCAGCTTGATCTGGCGGAAATCCTGTTCCCGCTTCAATTGCTGGCGGCGATGGGCGATATCACGAACGGACTTTTCGTCTTCCATGATAATCATCCGGTCACCTGCTTCCGGTACGCCATTGATACCAAGAATTTGCACCGGGGTTGATGGTCCAGCGACTTTCACTCGCTTGCCACGCTCATTCAGCATTGCACGGACACGTCCCCAATGCTGCCCGACAACAAAGCAATCACCGACATTCAATGTACCGCTCTCGACCATGGCTGTCGCTACCGGGCCTTTTCCTTTGTCGAGCAGGGCTTCCAGAACGACACCGCGCGCTCGTTTGTCAGGATTTGCTTTCAGTTCCAGTAACTCAGCTTCCAGCAAGATTTTTTCGAGCAGTTCATCTACGTTATGACCGGTTTTTGCCGAAACTTCCACAGATTGGTAAGTACCACCCCAGTCTTCGACCAGCACGTTGCGATCTGCCAATTGTTTCCGAATCGCATCTGCATTCGCATTTGGCTTATCGACTTTATTGATTGCAATTACGATGGATACCCCTGCCGCCTTGGCGTGATCCAGGGCTTCCTCAGTCTGCGGCATCACGCGATCGTCCGCAGCAATAACCAGCACGACAATATCGGTTACCTGCGCACCACGTGCACGCATCGCCGTAAAAGCTTCGTGACCGGGCGTATCGAGAAAAGTAATTGTCTTTTTATTCTTCAATTCTACTTCATAAGCGCCGATATGCTGGGTGATACCACCAGATTCCCCGCCAACAACGTTGGCATCGCGAATATAGTCCAGCAGCGATGTTTTTCCATGGTCAACGTGACCCATGATCGTTACGACCGGCGGACGCGGCTGCAGCTTATCCGGATCATCAATCTCTTCATCTTCTTCCTCGAGATATTCTGAGCCGAATTCTTTTTCTTCTTCAACTTCGTAACCGAATTCTTCAGCGAGTAACTTAATGGTATCCATATCTAGGCGCTGATTAATCGTTACAACAAGTCCCAGCTCCAGACATTTCCGAATAATCTCGACAACATTTTCATCCAGCAAGTTGGCCAGGTCCTGAGTTGTAATAAACTCGGTAACCTTGATAACATTAACTTCTTCGAAAGTTTCTTCGCCCTGTTCGGTCTTAACTTTTTTACGTTTCTTCTTACCGACCGTGGTATCCTGCATTTTGCGCAGTGTTTCTTTCAGAGCGCCTTCAACCTCTTTCTGGTCAACTTCCTTTTTGCGCTTGTTACGCTTCTTGCGCCCTTCCTTCGCTTTCGGAACCTCGCCACCTTCCTCCCCATCTAGTGGAATGGATTGCGGACGAATTTTCCGGCCTTCCTTCTTCAGCATTTCGAAAGCCTTTTTGCGGCGGGCATCCCGCTCTTCCTGCTCGGATTTGCGGTCTTTTTTCTTGTCTTTTTTCTTACGTCTTTGATTATCGTCAGCGGATGCATCACGAGTCTCCTGACTAGCGGCATCTTTTCCGGCTTTCCGCCCATCAGCTTCACCATTTTTCTTGGCTTCCTGGGCTTTCTTCTTCCGCTCTTTTTTAGCTTCAGCTTCCCTTTCCATCTGCTCGCGATATTTTTTCGCCATCGGGTGATCTGTAATAATATCACCAACTTGTGGCTTTATTTCTATCGCCGCAGTTTCTTCTTCAGGTGCTTCAACTTCCGGCTCAGCAACCGCTTCTGCTTCTAGTTCAGCTGTTTCTTCTACCTCTTCTTCAACTGACTCTGGTGTTTCTTCTTCAGGAGCAACAGCTTCCTCTTCAGGAGTCTCTTCCGGCTCGTCAACTTCTAAAACTTCTGGCTCCTCTTCAGCAGCAACAACCTCTTCTTCAACCGGCTCTTCTTCGCTACTTTCTTCCTCAACCATTTCCGGTGCATCTTCTTCAGGCGTTTCCTCAGGGGCTGCTTCCGCAAATTCTTCTTCCGCGCCTTCACTTTCAGCGACTACCGCTTCATCCGCACCATCTTCCTGGTCTTCGATATTACGAAGCTCACGTCGCTTATGAATTTTATCGGCGACTTTTTTCTCGTGAGAAAAGCGCTGCAGGATAAGCTCGTAGATATCCTCGGAGACCCGCATATTCGGGTTCGTAACGGCGATCCCTTTTTTCTCGAGAAATTCCTTAATAGTCTCAATTGCCAGATTTAATTCCTTGGCAATATGGAATAATTTTTTTCTTTTCTTTGCCGTTACAGCCATTTACGCTCCTGTTTTAACTTATCGATAAAACCTTTTGCTACGCCGCCTTGAAAAATTGTGACAATTTTATATCCTGAGACACTTAACAGGTCGTCAGAATTTTCATTTTTCTCTACAGCAAAAACCGGTTTTTGTTGCCGATTTGCAAGGGCTAAAATCTTTTTCAATGAATTAATTCCCAACGCTTGATCAACCAAGATAAAAGCGCCTTTACCTTTAGTGATTGCCCGCTTACTGGCTTCAAAACCACAAGCTGCTGTCGAAGACCTTAATGCCAGGCCGAGTAAACCCGTCAGCTGACGATCAAGTGATATTGTTAATAATTCATTCATTTAAATATTCAAATAACTTAAAATCTTTTGAGCCGTCTTCTGGCCGATGCCCGGAATTTCTAACAATCCCTGCAAACCGAGTGCTTTCAGTTCGCCGGCATCTTTTACCCCAGCCTCTTCCAAACGCTCAATCATTGCCGCACTAAGGCCGGGGATTTCATCCAGTTCGATTGTTTCTTCCGGCTCCATAGTTTGGTCGTAATATTCTGATTCCTTAATTAATTCGATACTAATTCCGGATAATTCCTGGGCGAGTTCACGATTCACTTCACCTCTGCCCATTGCCAATCCCATTTCCTTATCAGGGATAATCGCAACGGCCAGGTCATCTTCGCGATTGATAATTACCCGAATGGGCTTCGCCGGGGTCAATACGCGATTCACGAAAATTTCCGGCTCACTAACAAATGCGATGACGTCAATTTTTTCACCGTTCAATTCCCGCACAACAGACTGAATTCTTACACCGCGCATCCCCACGCAAGCGCCCACCGGATCGATACGCTTATCAATCGATTCAACGGCAATTTTTGAACGCTCGCCCGGCTTTCTCGCCACTTTTTTAATTTCCACAATACCGTCAAATATTTCCGGCACTTCGATTTCAAACAAACGAATGAGGAAACGGTTATCAGCACGAGAAACAATGATTTCCGGACGATGACCGCGGCGGCGACGCTGCCGTGGTTCCGGTTCTTCAGTTGCATCAACCAGCATATCCGGCTTGATAACTTCCTTGATCAGGGCGCGAACACTATCGCCACGCCGTAATTTTTCATTGGGAATCGATTCGGATTTTGGCATAAACATTTCCGTGCGATCCACAACGATAAAATACCCGCCACGGGTTTCCTGATGCACATCGCCGATAACGATCTCCCCAACACGGGATTTATATTCCTGATAAACTTTCTCTTTTTCATATTCCCGGAGGCGCTGCATCAGCGTTTGCTTGGCAATATTGATCAGGCGTCGCCCAAAGTTTTCCGGATTGACAACCTCCGCAAATAGCTCGCCCTCTTCTACTTCCGGGTCGATTTTCATAGCTTCTTCCAGGGAAATTTGGTAACCGGAATCTTCTACAGTACCAACAACTTCTTTTTCAACATAAATTTCCATATCGCCGCGGTCGATATTTACGATGACATCAAATTCGGCTTCTTCACCGTATTTGCGTTTCATTAAGGTCATAAAAATATCTTCAAGGATGTCTCGTAAATCTTCCTTATCAATACGCTTTTCTCTTGCAATTTCAGCCGCTGCGGCAACAATTTGACTTTTCATAGAGTTATAGATCCTCCAATGTATAATCTACCATTTTAACTGGATCTGAGCAGTTTTAATGGCAATTAAAGGTATCTGCATTTCATTTTTTTTATTCTTAATATCCCTTAACAGAATATTTTCTTCGTCTACTTCGCGCAGTTCTCCGATAAACTGATCAATTTCACTGTCGATTTCGTATACAACTTTTAAATTACGACCGACATTTTTTTCAAACTCCCACAACTGTTTCAAAGGGCGCGTTGCACCGGGAGATGACACTTCCAGCCGATATTTTCCCTGAATAATATCTTGCATATCCAGAGCATCGCTAATTTCACGGGTCAGTCGGGTTACCTGCGCCATGGTAATGCCTTCCATGGTATCCGCAAAAACTCTTAATACCTGGCTCCCCTTTTGCCCTCGCAACTCAACATCAACCAAACGGACATCATCATCCATTAAGAGTGATTCAATCAGTTCGCGAATTTTTTCCTGAGTTACGTTCATAATTTTTTGCGTGTCCCATATAACAAAAAAGTGGGTTTTTTGACCCACTTTGCTAAAGCGACACAATATAAATTGCGTTTACAGGCAACGCAAGGGAAATTCCTTTTTTATAGCAACCATAGCGGATGAAATAATTTTCACTTAGCAGTGTGTAGCGATTATTGTATTCTTAAGGCTGCAAAGCATTGCAAATTCACTTCAATAAGCCTTTGTTTGAACAATATAATTGAAGGGAAATCGGTCGAAATTGATATGAGTGGCGAAAGAAGATACACACTTTCGAATAATTTCGAGTGGAATAAATATAAAAACGCGCTGAGAGCTACCGTTATTTCGATAACCGCTACAGCGCGTTTTGGCATGTAGGACAAGGTGTTATTGAGAAGATTATATGCAACGGATGTTCAGGTTTCAGGCATTCATAGCCTCACCCGATTTATATTCTAAATTAAACCAGACACGTTTTTAGGTGATGATAACGCTGCAACTCTTCCGCGGAAAGCGACAGAACAAAAGCCAGTTCCCGGGTAGAATAGGCCGGTAGTGTATCATCAAGCTCAAGAGGATCTACCAGTGCCGGATTAAAAAAACAGATTTCACCGTCCAGCGCTTTGCTGAAAATGTTCACTGAGGCTCGCTCCCCTTGCAACAATTCATGCAACGCAACCATCATTTGCGCGTCAAACTGATTACCGGATTTTAAAGTCAAATTCGGATTATGCACATAATTCGGAGAATTTGTTTGAACCGCTAAAGCTTCCATTGTAAACTCCTTTAGTCATTAGACTTTTTTTCAGTAAGTATAAAAACAAACCAAGTATACTTACGTTCACCACTATTATAGTAAACAGATATTCACTTGTCAAGTAAATATTCTAAAAAAGATATATTTTTGTTCACTAAACAAGTATACACGATATTAACCCCGGGCATCCTGGTTAATGCCATCAGGACTAAACCATTAAATGATCAGTGATAAAGACACAGAGGAGACAGAAATGGCAGATAAGGGTCTATTTGACAAAAATGGAAATGATTATCAGGAAATTCTAAAGCAAATTCATTCGGATACATCTCCAGTAGGCATAGATGCAAAACACACCCATGCTGTCATCTTAAGGTATTTGGAAGAAATTTTAGACAGGATTGAAAGAATTGAGAATCAGTTAGCAGAAGATTAGAGAACAGGGGCAGTGCCGGTGTTCAAACCACTGCCCCCTGCCAATTATTCACTGGATTTCACTTGTGCTTCTTCTTTAAAGCGAATTCCTAACTTCTCCAATTCCTCCAGAACAGGTTCATAAATCACCGGATGTGTGGGTAATTGGCAACCCGTTAGCGGTAATTGTTCCGTTAGTATCAATTTTGCAGCAATAGCAGCGGGTAATCCAACCGTTTTCGACATCGCCGTATATCCTCCCGGTTCACCATATTCGATCAGGGTGCTTTTCAGACGCTGAATACCATCTTTGGCATCCGGGAATTCAACATCCATTTCATGCTGCAGGATAACCATATCGCGCCCATTTTCCGGCAATGGCAGTTTTTTCACCAACAGCTGAATCATAACTTCAGATGCGGTAGACGGAGCGTCACTAATTTTCTCTTCCGAGAACAATCCCAAATATTTCAGGTTTTCCATAATTTTTCCGGTAGGATTGATACGCAATAAATTGGCAACCCGTTGTTCCAGCCGAGCACCCGGTGCATGCAAAGGTAAGAACATACCTAAAAACTGTCGATAAGTATACTCATTCAAATTAGGAATCGGCATGGTATCGTTGCTAAGACCGAGCCGAACAATCTGCTGCCAGGTTTCACTCCATCCGGGATAACGCAGGGTGCCGCGAATCATCGTATCCACATTTTTAAGCCCGAAGATCTCCTGGTAGATTAACGAATTCCGATTCGGGTAGGCTTCCATTGTGCCGACACCATCAACCTCCACTGCCCAGGTGCGGTTAAAAACGTGATGATAGGAAAGCACTTTAATACTGCCCCGCTCCATATACTGGGCGCCAACCTCTCCGGCCCGGACAACATTGCGTGGGTTCCAGGTGATACAATATTTTAATGGATTACTTTCCACTTCCGGCGCCGGCACACCGCTGCCGTAAGACAAAAAAGCCTTAATGACCCCACCGCTATTCTGCACCTGATGAATCATTTTCATTGCAGACATATGATCTATTCCGGGATCCAGCCCCATCTCATTTAGCACGATTAATCCTTTGCGATTCAGGTCTGCATCCAGATCCCGGACTTTTGGATTTTCATAGGAAGCGGTTATCATGTGCGTATTGTGATTGAGGCAATCCAGCGCAACCAGGTGCTGAAACACCGGCGAAAGCATATTGACGACCAGGTCCGCTTTCTCAAAATAGGTGCCCCGCAAAGCGGCATCGTTAATATCAAAATGAATCGCATTACCATTGGGATGATTGTTCACTGCCTTTTGAGCATTTTCCAGGCTTAAATCACCAACAGTAACAAACCAGTCGTTTTTCTGTGCTTCATTTAAAAGGTATTTGATTAAATAAGGTGTGCTTTGTCCAGCGCCTAAAATCAGAATTTCTTTCATATCATCCTCCATCAGAAACATTTTCAAAAAACAAGCTACTCCAAAATTACTTGAGGCCCCATAGCCTGTCCGAAATATCCGGCAAAGAACTTATGAACAAATTCACATAAAACAAAATGCTAGTTTAATAGCTTTGTCCGGAAGTTTTTCGGAAATAATCGGGTAGAACAACTTACCGAATTTAAGTATCAAAATGTAGATAGTACGTGATCATTCGCGTCTGAGAATCGACCAGCAGTATCACTTCCCTGCCAAAAATTTTCCTGGAAATAAATGCAGAAAAAACGAAGGCATAATTTTCAGGACATATTTTTTTATCGCTGAAGATTCCATACATTAAAAGACACATATTTATGCAAAACAGATTTTGAAATATTCTTAAATATTAGGAACGGAAAAGGTAAAAATGACAGCAGCACTCAGCGAATCATTTCACACAGTACGGGCATACGAATGTGATTATTACGGCCATGTTAATAACGCCATCTATTTGAATTACCTGGAATTTGCCCGGATGGAGACACTCGATACTAAAGGCATTTCTCTTTCTGCCCTGAAGAACAACGGATATACGATTGTCATTCGACGCGTCGACATTACTTATCGGGCGCCGGCCGTTGTAGAAGATCAAATATCTATCAAGACTTATATGAAATCTCATTCCCAGGTCAGCGGCACCTTTCACCAAAAAATCAGCCGGGTCGAGGATCAGGCAATTGTCGCCGAAGCAGATGTTACCTGGGTGGTTACCAATCTCAAGGGGAGACCGGTGCCGATTCCGGATTTTATCCGCGAGCCCTTTGATATTCCTTTACGGCGAAAGAAGCGATGAATCCTTCGAAGCATACACATCAGGTGGCGGTCATTGCCTATGTTTACCGGGATGGTAAGTTTCTCTTACTGAAAAGAAATCACCCACCCCGCTTATGGGCACCACCGGGCGGCAGGCTGCTTCCTGATGAGGATCCACGACAAGGAATCATTCGGGAAGTTAAAGAGGAAACCGGATTCGATATTCGGATATTACACACTGCAGATGTCTGGTTTGGTGAATGGCTGGAAAATAGCTACCTGATGTCGATAGATTTTCTGGTCGAAATAACCGGAGGCGATTTTCGCCTCTCTGAGGAACACAGCGATTATTGCTGGGTGAGCCTTGAACAGCTGATAAACGGGGAACCAATATTGCTGAATGACCCCGAAGGATTTCAGATAGCAGACTTTCAACATGCCGAAGGTCTCTTAAAACTGCTCCGGCAGGATACCAGTTTGATAGAAAAGCGAAAAGTTTGATTCAAATTTGTTGATAATTATCAATTACATAAATTTTAAAGGGTGATACCTTTTGCTGATATTTGATTATCTTTAACTGTCAAATAATTGAATTCAAAAAAATGTCCGGAATTGATAATTTTAATATGAGAAACAACGGACGATAGATCGCTCTATTAAGAAGTAGACAAAAGCGTGACGAATATTGAAAAGAATTTAAAAATTCCGCAACTTAAATTAGATTCAAAAGTATTAAAAGTATGGCACTATTATTGTAGCGGATATCGGTAAGGAGAGCTGATGAATCGTTCGAAGAAACAGATGGAAAAAATTTTAGAATACCGGGAATTGAAGTCGAAAGAATTGAAGCGACTGATTTCCTACTCCGAGGCAGTTGCACTATGGTTCTCCGAAAATATTACCGTCAAGCCTCGCAGAAACCTGAAGAATCTACTTACCTAACTCAGGTAAGTCTGATGATACAAAGGAGTTAACAATGAACTTAAATAAAGATTATAACGACGCTCAACTGGAAGCAATTGAAGATTACTATCAAACTATTTCCGACTATGATCAGGAAGAACTTACTTTAGAGGAAGCGATTATCAATTGGTTTGTAGATGGTCATGCCGAAAAATTTCGGGAAGATTTCCTAAGTGAAAATGAAGTAACTGATTCGGAAAGAGCTACAGAAGGAGCACACTAGGCCACGGTTTAGTGTTTTTTGCCACATATTTGCACAACCAGCTCCCTTTTCCGGGGGCGGTTGTCAAAGTCGATTAATACTACTTGCTGCCAGGTTCCCAAACATAATCGCTGATGAACAAACGGGATTGTTAGATCCGGTTTAAGCATCGCTGCACGCACATGGGCGTATCCGTTACCATCATGCCAGCGATCGTTATGGTGATAATGACTTTCCATCGGACTAATCCGATCAAAAAAATCTTTCATGTCCTGAATTAATCCACCCTCATATTCTATTGTTGTCAAGCCCGCCGTCGCACCAGGGACAAACACCAACATCCTGCCTTCGTCATAATTACCATCATTAAGCAACCGTTGCAGTCGGGCTGTAATGTCTATAATGTCATTAAAACCCTTGGTATCAAAGGTTAATGTTTGTGTCTCGAGTTCCATTAATTCACCCTATTAGTTTCTGAAGATCGTATTTGGTTCCGGTTGGCACATCCTGGCATTCAAAAATCAGATCATGATCGATCATTTTTCGAAAAGACTCTACTTCGGCATCATCCAGGAAAATATACGGTAGATATTCGCGGCGTCCTTCCTGAAAATGAATACCTCCGACATTGATGGCTGAAGAGGGCTTCAGTCCTAATGACAACATTTTTTGCAGATCTCCCGGAGAATCGAGAAGCACCATAGTAAGCCCATCGACGTCGTTGTCTTCATTTAATAAAGCTACAGTATCTTTCAGACTCAAGATACGACCGTCGATATCCTGGGGAACAGCCATAAGAAGCAAGTTTCTTTCCCACTCATTTTCTGCAATTTCATCATTTCCGACAATTAACCGTTTTAATGGATAATGACTCCCCCAACCAACCAAAACCTGACCATGAATTAAACGATCATCAATACGGATAATTACAGACCTATTCTCCAAGTGCCTCTCCTTTTTGCTTCACGACCGTTTCGATATATCACTCGAAAAGGTAAAGGAATAATCACTATCGGCTATTGTAAACCGGCAATGTAAAGCTAAAAGTAACGCCTCCAATGTCGTTATTTTCAGCTTTTATTCCTCCACCATGCGCTTTCACGATTAGCTTGCTGATGTAAAGCCCCAAACCATGGCCTTTATAATTTTCTTCATGTTGTTGTAAGCGAAATGATTTTTTAAAGATATTTTCAAGATCATCTTCCGGAATTCCGCCCCCGTTATCTTCCACGGCCAGTTCGGCCATTCTTTCCGTACGCATGTTTGCCCGTATCAATACAGTGCTGTTTTCCTCACAATATTTGATGGCATTACCGACCAGGTTAATCAATATCCGCTGAACCTGAAAGAAATCACCGTAAATTTGTGGCATACTCTCATCGATTTCTTTCCGGATCTTGATATTTTTCTGATCCGCACGGATCCAAATATTTAACAACGCCTGATCAATAGCCTTGGTTACCGGAAAAACTTCTTTATCGATAGAAAAAGTATACTGCTCGCTTCGGTAAACCTGATTGATATCTTCAAGCATGTCCAGGGTTTGATCCCCCAGAATCATTATCTTTTCTAGAAAATTACGTTGGCCGTCATTTAGTTCACCAAAAGTCTTGTTCAAAAGCAATTCCGTATACGAAAGCATGCTGGTCAGTGGAGAGCGCACATCGTGAATTAGCATGGCCGCCAGATCCGTCCGCGCTTTCGATCGCTTAAAGAACTCGCCGAGATTTCCGACAAAAGATTCGAAATGGATACTATTACCGAAGCCACTGTAAAGATAATTGGTTCCTTCCAATTTTGCAATATTATCACTGCCCATGCTGATAATAATCGCTTTCGGATTGTAGCGATTCACATAATCCAGCAACGGCTTAAAATCGATATTTTCCTTACTATTGTCGAGCAGACAAACATCAAATTTGAATAAATGGCGCTTATCATTCCAGTCTGCTAATCCGCGGGATTTTACAATCTCAAAATTATTCTCTTTAAAAACCCTGGCATATTGATTCAGGAAATCCCGGGACTCGGAAATTATCAGTGCTGTGTTTTTCGCTTTCATACAGGCGCCGGTTACTTTCCTTCGAAATTTGGTTTTCTTTTTTCCAGGAATGCGGCAGTTCCTTCTTTCATATCTTCGGTCTCACAAACTTTACCGAAATAGCCTGCTTCAATATCCAAAGCGCTATCGATATCTGTCTGAACACCTTCATAGACTGCATCCAATATGAAACCGGCTGCCAAAGGTGCTTTGGATGCCAATATCCCAGCCAATTTTTCCGCTCGTTCCATTAATTCAGCCGCAGGAACAACTTCACTAACCAGCCCCAATCGATGGGCATTTTCGGCATCAATCATATCGCCGGTTAATGCTAAATGGAGGGCATTGCTTAGGCCAACCAGGCGCGGCAATCGTTGGGTGCCACCATATCCGGGAATAATGCCCAGGTTTATTTCCGGTAAGCCAAATTTCGCATTTTCAGCAGCAATTCTCAGGTGACAGGCCATCGCCAGCTCACATCCCCCACCGAGTGCAAAACCGTTAACCGCAGCCAGCACCGGCTTCCGCATATTTTCAATATAGCGAAATGCCTGCTGACCTATTCTGGAAAATTTTGCACCTTCTTCGATATTCAATGTCTGAATTTCAGAGATATCTGCACCGGCAACAAAGGACTTCGGACCGGCGCCGGTAAGAATTACACAGCGCACCTCTGGATTGTCATTCGCTGATGACATCGCATCTGCCAGGGCCGTAATAGTATCTCCGTTTAATGCATTCAGTTTTTCGGGCCGGTTTACAGTTACGATTGCCACTCGATCCTTAATTTCCAATAGTACGTTCTGAGTTTCCATTAGCTTAACTCCTTTTTTCGGTTGGCCCATTCATTATTATTATCCAATTGTTTAACCATTTCGCCAGACCAAAGTCACAGAACCTAAATTCGTTTTTCTTGAAGCGGTGTTTTACGACAATTATTTGGCTACAAACGGATCTTATTTTATGCAATTAATATGCAAAAAAACAATTTAGAGAAAAGCACTGCCAGTTGCAACCCTCAAACCTTAATCCATTCTCCAATTTTTTCATTTTTCTGTTTGTTTGGCAGAAAAGAAAATTTATATTATTGGCGCTCAGAAAATGAGACTGCTAAAAATCAAACACAAACCCATAAAAAACAAATAATAAAAGGAGTAAGACATGAATGTTAGGCCCTTAGCTGATCGTGTTTTGGTTAAGCCGCTGGACAATGAAGACACCTCACCGGGTGGCATCATTTTGCCTGATACAGCAAAAGAAAAGCCCATGCGTGGCCAGATTGTAGCAGCCGGCAAAGGCAAATTGGACGACAATGGCAAGCATGTAGCCATGGAAGTAAAAGTTAAAGATGTTGTTCTTTACGGAAAATACTCCGGCACGGAAATCAAGGTAGACGGCGATGATTACCTGATTATGCGTGAAAGTGATATTTTAGCAATCGTTGAATAATTGAATAAATATTTATAAGGGAGAAATAAAAATGGCTAAGAATATTGATTATAGCTCCGATGCCCGCGCCGCCCTCAAAAGAGGTGTTGATCAGTTGGCCGAAGCTGTAAAAGTTACCTTGGGCCCGAAAGGCCGCAATGTAGTAATCGAAAAGAAATTCGGTGCGCCGACAGTAACCAAAGACGGTGTTACCGTAGCGAAAGAAGTTGAACTGGAAAATCCCATTGAGAACATGGGAGCCCAGATGGTTAAAGAAGTTGCTTCCAAAACCAGTGATGATGCCGGTGATGGTACTACTACTGCAACTGTTTTAGCCCAGGCTGTTTTCAACGAAGGTCTGAAAAACGTAACTGCCGGTGCGAATGCGACTGAACTCAAGCGTGGTATCGAAAAAGCAGTTGGCGTTATTGTCGGTGGACTGAAAGACATCAGCCGCCCGATCGAAGGCAAAAAAGAGATCGCCCAGGTAGGCGCTATCTCCGCTAACAACGATATGGCTATCGGCGAATTAATTGCAGACGCGATGGAAAAAGTTGGTAAAGACGGTGTTATCACTGTTGAAGAAGCCCGCTCCACCGAAACCAGCCTGGAAGTTGTAGAAGGTATGCAGTTCGACCGTGGCTACCTCTCTCCTTACTTCGTCACCGACCCCGAGAATATGGAAGCTGTTTTAGAAGACGCTATTATTCTCATTTATGATAAAAAAATCTCCAACATGAAAGATCTCTTACCGGTTCTGGAAAAAGTTGCCCAGACTGGCAAGCCGCTCCTGATCATCTCTGAAGAGACCGAAGGCGAAGCACTGGCTACTTTGGTAGTTAACAAGCTCCGTGGCACCCTGAAGGTTGCTGCTGTTAAAGCCCCGGGCTTTGGTGATCGTCGCAAGGCTATGCTGGAAGATATCGCTATCTTGACTGGCGGCCGTGTTATCAGCGAAGAGACTGGTTTCAAATTAGAAAGCGCAACCCTGCAGGATCTCGGTAGCGCCAAGCGTGTGGTTATCGACAAAGATAACACTACTATTGTAGAAGGTGCCGGCGCCTCCCAGGAAATCCAGGGACGTATCGCACAGATTCGTAAGCAGATCGATAACACTTCTTCCGATTACGATCGCGAGAAGTTGCAAGAGCGCCTGGCTAAGCTGGCTGGCGGTGTTGCTGTTCTGAAAATCGGTGCTGCTACCGAAGTAGAAATGAAAGAGAAAAAAGCCCGTGTTGAAGATGCATTGCACGCAACCCGCGCAGCTGTGGAAGAAGGCATCGTTCCTGGCGGTGGCGTAGCTGTATTACGCACGCTGGATGCACTGGGCAATCTGCAATTGGATGGCGATCAGCAAATTGGTGTTAACATCATGGTTCGTGCTCTGGAAGAGCCGATTCGCCAGATCGTTCGCAACGTTGGCGGTAGCCTGGAAGGCGCTGTTGTGGTTCGTGAAGTTAAAGAAGGCAAAACCAACTTCGGTTTCAATGCTTACTCGGAAGAGTACGAAGACGATATGGTTAAAGCCGGTATTATCGACCCGACGAAAGTAACCCGCACTGCAGTGGAAAATGCTGCATCTGTTGCCGGTCTGTTGTTGATGACCGAAGCAGTTATTTCCGACATTCCGGAAAAAGAAGAACCTGCACCAATGCCGGGTGGCGCACCGGGCATGGGCGGCATGGGCGGCATGTATTAATCAACCGCTCCATATATATTTAAAAAGAAAGGCGAATATCATCCGATATTCGCCTTTCTTTTGTACGAAAAGCAGTACTGATTCATTTTAAAAATTTACAACATCTTACTTGAAAACGAAGCATTTCCCTAGGCCATTCGGCCATGTTTATTTTCCAAAGAGTTGCGTGCCATAATATCAAGATATTTAAAGATTGCCAATTTTTCGTCTTTCTCATCGATAATACTGGCTGTATTACTGTAGCGGATGGCGAATTTCCCACCGCGTTCTTCGATAAACACTTCTACTTTCAGAATACCGGTTTCCCGAAACATCTTCAACCGCAAATCCATATCGCTTTCCTGGTTATCCGCCACTGCTTCAGGTAAACCATGAATCTCACAAAGATTCAGAATCGCCTGCCATAAAGAATCGCCGGGGGCATATTTAGACAGATCTCCTGTAAAGGCAATATTCTTTCGCTCGTGCCGGGTCGCCCAAAATAATAACTTCTTCAACAATCACTCCTGTCGCTATTCTACTCGTTCAAATTATTCTACAATTCAAATACAATCAATTATTTATTCTAAAAAATTTCGATCAATTTATGCGCAATCGCACATTTACATCGCTTTATTATCGTAAAATGATATTGAATCTTGTTCTTTGGGTTTGCGGCAGCACTAAAGCGAATCCTATCTCCTGATAGTTGCCAAACCTCAAAAATAGAATCCTCACACTAAATTTGTGATAATTATCACACGATTTGTTGAGTAAAATCGTTATCGACTGAATTATACTTGTCTGTAACAGATTTGACTAATTGAACCTCCTATGGAAATTCGGAGAGTCCGGACAGGATTTTCTCCCCGTCTTTTGTTCTATTACGCAATCATTTATTTCTACTTATGTAATTTTTATATAAGCCGGCAGCCTATTGCCTTATATAAAAATACTGGTTAAACGTCAAGGGCAGAGATTACGGTAAAAACCGTTTTTTGCTTCATTCTTCATTAATTTTTTGAAGAATGATGTCTAATTCCCTGCCTTTCAAATAAAATACTAATTACCGGAGCCTGACAATGCAGGCAGTCCGGTTAAATGGTTTGAGACATATATGAAATCACAGAATACACCAACATCTTCCAAGTCAAGAGGAGTGCTTATGACAACATTAAAACACAATCCAAGAGTGTTATACTATCTATTAGCATTTATGATAAGTTTTTTCTGCAGCCAGGCCTTTGCCAATGAAACTGCGGTTTTTATTAACGAGATTCACTATGACAACGACGGCGCAGATACTGGTGAAGGTGTTGAAATTGCCGGTCCGGCCGGGACCGATCTCACCGGATGGTCGGTAGTTTATTATAACGGAGCGAACGGCCAGACATATTCCCCCAGCACCAGCTTATCAGGCATTATTGATGACGAAGGTGATGGCTTTGGTGCATTGTCATTCGATCGTGCCGGTATTCAAAACGGTTCACCGGATGGACTGGCCTTAATTGATGATGACGGTAATGTTGTCCAATTCCTCAGCTACGAAGGTTCTTTCGCTGCTACGAATGGCGCAGCCAACGGGATGACCAGTACCGACATCGGGGTTTCCGAACCTGGTGATACACCGGTCGGTCAATCTTTACAGCTTGGCAGCACTGGAAAATGTTATGAAGATTTCACCTGGAATTCCCCGGCCGCTGCATCATTTGGTTCGATTAATCCCGGGCAAACTTTTGACATCATCTTTGGACTTAACTGCAACAACAGCGATGCCAGCACCGGCACCGATTATGACGATGGCTGGCAGACCGGAGATACCGATGGCAGTGGCTTTGGTCCCTGGACATTGGTCGGTGGTAATGATGCCAATTCCGGCTTATTTATTGGCAACTCTACCCTGAATGGTTCCGGCACCGATCCCAATAATGATGGCGATATAAACACAACTGGCGATCGCGCCTGGGGATTATATGCGAATAACGGATTTTCTGCAACAGCAACTCGCAGCTTTACCGCGGCCATGCGCACATTTTCTTCCCTGGCTATATCTATGGATAATGGTAACGTACAATCAAGCGGTTCAGTTGGATTTAATCTGCGAAATGCAGATGGTCAAACGGTTCTTTTCTTTTCTTTCTTAGGTGGCTTCGATTTCTATAGTGTAATTGATGCTTCCGGCTTGGTATTTATAAGCGCCGGACCAAGTTTTACAGACCAGGGATTGGATATTCGCGTAACCCTGCTTTCTTCGACAAGTTATTATTTGTCTATTACCGACAAAGCGACAGGAACCACAACTAATATCAGCGGCGACTTATTAATGCCGTCGAATGGTTCAACCCCAACTGCTATTCAGTTGTTTAATAATAACGCCGGTACTGACTCCCCCAGTGATGTATTCTTCAACAGCCTGGAAATTTGCCATCCACCGGTTACTTGTACTATTACCGACGTTACCGTTGGCGATCAATCTCCCTGTAATCCCGACGATAACACTTATACCCAGGATGTTACTGTTACCTGGGAAAATGGCCCGACGAGTGGCGATCTAATCGTCAACGACCAGGCATTTACCATCACTGGTAATCCGCAAACTGTTACATTAACCGATTTACCAGCGAATGGTAATGAAGTAGACATCAACATCGCTTTCTCCGAAGACAATTGCAATTTTAACATTCCGGCAATGTTCACCGCACCGGAAGCTTGTTTCGATGCACCGAATGTCGTAATTAACGAAGTGGATGCTGATGATGCGAGCCTCGATGATATGGAATTTGTCGAATTATATGATGGTGGTGTTGGTAGTACAGATCTGAGTGGCTTAGTCCTCGTTCTTTACAATGGCGGTAGTTCTGATGCTTCCTATGCAGCATTTGACCTCGATGGTAAGATGACCAACGCCGATGGATTCTTCGTTATCGGAAACAGCAATGTTCCTAACGTAAATCTTGTTTTTAGCGACAACACCTTGCAGAATGGACCGGACGCAGTTGCACTTTATTTTGCCGATGACAGCGATTTTCCCAATGGCACGCCGGTAGCATCCAATTTCCTTATTGATGCATTAGTGTATGATACAAATGACATCGATGATGAGGAATTACTAAATGCACTCACCCCGGGTCAGGACCAGATCAACGAAGGCGGCAATGGTGATAAAGACGGCCATTCCAACCAGAGATTACCAAATGGTTCCGGTGGCGCTTTAAACACGTCTACTTATACCCAAATTCCGCCAACACCGGGTGCGGTCAACCGTCCGCCGGTGGAACTGCCGCATGGATTTGTCTTGCTGGCTTTAGGTGACATTATGGTAAGTGCAGTGAATAGCACCGATGGCAATATGCACGCGAATGACGATATCAAGGTATATCGTGGTGCACCGAGTGTTCTTTACGGCACATTAACAGCCGTAGACGAAATTGAGATTCGCAGCAAAAACACCATCGAAGGTGATGTTACGGCTGGTGGCGAATTAGACAACAATGGCACTATTAACGGCGTCGCTACTGCAAATGGTGTGGTTGATGCGGAAGATATTCCGGCCGTTGGTCCTTTTACTGCCGGCACCGATGACTTTACTGTAGAGAAACGGGAAGATGAAACCCTGGCGCCCGGTTCTTATAAGGATGTTGAAGTCGAAAGAAGCGGAACGCTTCGTCTCAGCACCGGCGAATACTTCCTGGAAGAGCTGGAGTTCGGAACCGATACACGCTTAATCGTCGATGCAACCGCCGGAAAGGTTATTATCAACATCGTTGATGATCTCGAATTCGGTCAGCGGATGGTTATCAGTATGGCCGGCGGCTTCAGTGATCAATTGATCTTCAATTGTGAACAGAGCAAAACGATAGAATCCAAGCGGGAAGCAACGATTCTCGGCACCATCAATGCACCGAATGCAGATTTCAAGGCAAACAGCTATACTAATTTCCGCGGTGCACTTAGTGCGAAGAACATTCGTTTCGCGACGGGTGCAACCATCGTTGGCCATTTATCAGAAATGTCTTTCAACAAGACAATCGTAAAAGGTGATGATGAAGTAGCAGCTGTTACGATAGATAGATTTGAGCTGGAACAGAATTATCCGAATCCTTTTAATCCCAGCACAACTATCGCATTTACTGTTGCGGAACATCGATTCGTTTCCCTGAAAATCTATAATGTGCAGGGACAATTGATTCGCATACTGATCAACGACAGTTACGATGCCGGCCGCCATACCTTCTCCTGGGATGGCCTGGATGACCGTCGGAATCGTGTTGCCAGTGGTATCTATATTTACCATATATCTGCTGGTGACTTCCAACAGTCCCGAAAAATGATCATGATGAAGTAATATTTAAATTACCCCACCTGGCCCTCAATTATCAGTAACTCTATACTGGCAGTTGAGGGCCTTTTTTATATATCCCCTTTTGAAATACCACCAGCCTGATTTTTCTATTCTGAGAAAACACATCTATTTTTTCCCTCTTTTCCTTTAAGCAGTTCAAGAATTACTCAAAAATCATTACAATTAATTAAAAGTTTGGAGGGATTTAGCAATGGCTTCAAAATTTACTCAATTCATATGCTTGCTTCTAATATTGTTTTTTACAAGCTGCGGGGGAGATAATAACAGTGCTTCGCAAAACTATTTCAGTGCTTCAAAAAAGGTTCAAACCTGCTCCCCGGAAAGCGCTCGCCTGCTTGGCCGGGCCTTCAGATTGGCAAATCCGATGAATGACCCTCGGGAGCTGGCAGATTTTCTCCAGCAGAACCGGTCTGCTTTCAAGGAAAATGGTAGCGCCATTCGCTGTGCGAAAGCCCTGGGGACAGCTATGATGCGGCAAGGGGTAAATGCTTTTTCTGAAATGAGCTACAATGATGCTTATGGCGGTGCATTACAAATGGGTGCGAATGGCGATCAAGCCCGGCAGATAGCGAATAGCATGACCAGCGGTGCCGTAGATGTTTATATCATGGGTGAAGAATTGATTTGGCTCTCCAAGGTATTACCAGCCGCAGAACAAGGCAACTGGCAGCCATTTAATACAACCGGAACCATGCAACGCCAACAAGCGAGGCAATATCTGCCATTCTATCGCCAAATGAGCCAAATGGATCCCACAATATCCGCAATTTTCGAACAAACAATGGAACAGTTTGGCCCCTTAATCGAGGAACAAGTAGTGGTTTATGCAAACATGCTTGTGAAGTAAAAAAGTCGAAATCAAAGAAAAGGTAACGCATGACCATGCCTGCAACCGACGTGTTATTATTAACAATCTTCTTGAGTGCAATATCAACTGCAATTGTATCCGGTTGGTTGTTAAAATGGTACAGGCGGACTGTTCGCAAAAAAATGCGTCACAATATTGAGGGAGCCACAATACCAACGGCTCCCGTCCTCCCTGATAAATCAACCCACGATCCCGAATCGCCATTAACTTTAAAAATGTTCTCTTCTATCGCTTCCGGAACAGAAGAAAACGAGGTTTATAATTTAATACGCAAATCCGATCGTTCAACAGGGTTGATATATTTTCTCGGTGGATTGGTCTACGTTCTAATATTAAACCTGGTATGGCAGGTTGCAACAGGGTATTCTCCGGGGCGGTTTTTCTTTATGCTTGCATACCTTATTTGGCCAGCTGTCTTAACACTTTGGTTAGCAACTGCTTACTTTAACGCCAGAGGTAAGCTGCTGTTTGGTAGTTATGCTGTTCTCTTAATATTGACAATGATATATATTTTTACACAACAAAGCGGAAATGACAGTTTTCTTTCATTGTCCCAAGATCCTACCAGGAAGGGCGATTATTTTTGGTTAATTTTTATAGCACTTTTTTTTGGTAATGGCATATTTACGCTGCTAATATTGGCTTTTCTGCGCCGGAAGATCCGGGCTGTCGGTCCATTGGTACTCACATTCATGTTTGTTGCAATTTTAGGGACCTTTACATCATTAAAAGTTATTGGGGAGAATACCGATCTATTAACAATTAAAGTTCCTTCTGCCGCAGCTATAGGATTGGAAGAGAATTTAATTTTTATCTTTATTCTAATCAGCAGTTTCCTGATCTTCGGTTTTTTCGGCTATCGCTTGTTGAATATTATTGGTGAAAAGTATCGTCAGAAACAATTTAGCGATCGAGGGGTTACAGTTGACGCTATCTGGCTACTATTTTCAATGATTCACTCGGTTAACCTGGTTATTGCCGGATGGTATTGGGTGTTTGCAGGCTTGATTGCTTTTGCAGCATATAAGCTTGTTGTATATATCGGATTTAAACATTTGCTAGCAACGAAAGGTGAAAGCCGGCAACTTCTATTATTACGGGTATTTGCACAGAATTCACGCAGTGCCCGCTTCTTTGATCAATTTTCAAAATGGTGGCGCCATATCGGCAATATAAACATGATTTCCGGGCCGGATCTGGTAACCACCGCTATTGAGCCCCATGAATTTCTCGACTTCATCAGTGGTAAACTTTCCCGGCAATTTGTGAAAGACGAAAATGACCTGAACCTTCGTATGTCGGCGCTCGACCGGCAGCCCGACCCTGATGGGCTTTACCGGGTAAACGAGTTTTTTTGCCACAATAATACCTGGCGAATGACTATGCGCAAACTGGCCGCCGAGAGTGATGATATTTTAATGGATTTACGAGGATTTTCTCCGCTTCGGCGCGGCTGTATTTATGAAATTGAACAATTGCTGAATCTGGTTCCACTGCGCAAGCTGGTTTTTATCACTGATGAAACATTCCGGCACAGTTTTATCTACGAAACTTTTCAGCGGCTTTGGGCAAATATGTCACCGAACTCACCGAACAAACATTCGAAACAGCCGACAATACGTTTTATTTCTATCCAATCGCGAGTTGATGTCTCTGTTCAGGCATTATTGCAGCTTCTTCTTGTGCCGGCATATTCCGATAGTCAATCCTCACAAGTTTTTTATCGTTCAGAAGAGAGGACTAAAATTTTCACCATACAAGCGGCCCGCTTATTGGGTCGGGCTTATTTACTCTCAAACCCGATGAACCCCAACCGTGAACTGGAAAAGCTGCTTCAGGAGCATGGTTCAGCTTTTTCTGTTGATGGCGATGCTATTCGCTGTGCCAATGCACTTGGAAGCGCTCTTATCAGGCAGGGTGTAAATGCCCTGCCAGGCATAAACTATTCTAATATCAGGGCACGAGCAGAGAAAATCGATATAGATCAAAAAAAGATCTACAATATTGCCCGAAATATGGAAAATGGCCTCCCGGATGTTTACCTCCTGGGTCAGGAAATACGTTGGCTGGCGGAAGTACTCCCAGCTGCGCAAAGCGGGGATTGGCAGCCATTCAATAGCACTGGTACGGCAATGCGCCAACAAGTGCGCCAGATGTTGCCATTCTACCGTCAAATGTCCCGGCAGGATCCTGCCATGGCCATTGTAATAGAACAAGCGATGCAACTATTTGCCCCGCAACTGGAAGCGCAAATAGTATTATATGCTGACATACTGGTTGATTGACACTATCGTCGCCAATATCCTTAGCTGATAACCAGAAAGGAATGAAATGTCCGTTACATTAACCGGCGTTTTGCCGCTTATCATTATATTTGCTGCAATTGCAACAGCAATTGTTTCCCGCTGGATATTAAAACGTTACAGCCTGGCAGTTCGTAAAGGCATGCGAAAAAATATCGGCCAGAGTTCCGCCCGGCCTAAAAAGCAACTTATAGATTCAAGCCGCCCCACTGATCCCCTAATCGTGATGGAATTATCACCATCAACACTGAACGCTAATAATAGCACGATTTATAAAAGAACAAAGCAGGCGAATCGCTCCGCAGCGCTGGTATATCTCTTTGCCGGGTCGGTTTATGCGATTTTATTAACCATCGTTTGGCAATTAATCGCCGGATATTCACAGGGGCGTTTTTTCTTTTTGCTCGCCTGTTATATTTGGCCGGTAATACTCACACTTTGGCTGTCGACCGGTTTTTCAAAACCGCAACTAAAGATCCTCTTCGGGGGGTATGCGCTTGTTTTTATGCTGGCTGCAATTTTCGCATTGTTCCGAAACCCCGGCCAAACAACCATTTTTCAATTGCTTTTCCTTTGGTTCTATGTGAATGGTCCCGGCACGCTTCTGCTCTTGGCATTCCTCAGGCGGAAAGTTCGTGCGGTTGGTCCTCTGGTACTCGCTTTTTTGATAGTGGCAATTATTGGTTCATTTATCGCCGTGGAAGTTGTTGCCAGTAATAGTTCCCTGCTAGAGTTGATCGTTCAACTGGCAGCACCGGTTGGTTTAAATGCATATGTCATTTTCTTCCTGATTTTATTTAGCGGTTTTCTGATTTTTAGCTTTTTCGGATATCGCTTATTGAGTGTCCTTGGGAAAAAATATCATCTCAAACAGTTCAGTGATCAGGCGATTAGCATCGATGCGATTTGGCTGTTATTCGCAGTTGTGCAACCCATTAATTTTACATTTGAAGGCTGGTACTGGATCTTTAGCGGGCCGGTCGCTTTTGCCGCTTACAAAATAATCGCCAATACCGGATTTAAGTATTTACGATCCCGTGCCATTAAAGATGATGGTAAACAATTGCTTCTATTACGAGTATTTGCACTTGGCAACCGCAGCGCACAGTTTTTTGATATCTTCTCGAAATGGTGGCGGCGAATTGGGAATATTAATATGATTTCCGGGCCGGATCTGGTAACAACCGCAATTGAGCCTCATGAATTTTTGGATTATATCAGCGGAAGATTATCCCGGCAGTTCGTTAAGGATGAGGCAGATTTGCAGCATCGACTGGCAACACTGGATCGCCGCTCAGACCCTGATGGCCTTTACCGGGTTAACGAATTTTTTTGCTACAACGACACCTGGCGGATGACCATGCGTAAACTGGCCGCAGAGAGCGATGCCGTTTTGATGGACCTACGGGGATTTTCTCCACGGAAACGCGGCTGCATATATGAGATCGAACAATTATTACACCTCGTTCCCCTATCGCAAATTGTATTTCTTGTGGATAAAACAACGGATCGCCACTTTCTCAATCAAACCTTTCAGCAGCTTTGGGCACAGACGCCCTCAAATTCTCCAAACCGGCAGGTAGTGGATGCAACGGTTCGCTTAATCTCTTCTGAACCTAATTTTGATGCATCGGTGCAGGGGCTGCTTCGACTTCTGCTTGGGGAGGATAAGACGTTTTTATCCGTTAATCGTTGATCGTTGTTCGTTGCTCGTTAGTCCGATACAATCCCGAATGCCGCAATAGGATCAGGCATTGGATTCAAACTTCTTCGGTCCAAGGATGTTGCGCCAACGAGTTTTTCCGGATGGTCAATTAGAACGGCCAACGATCAACGATCAACGAACTCACCTTTTTTCCAACGGCACAACTTCGAAGTCGACTAAATCCGCCCAATGAGCAATCCACTCTTCGAAGAGCGCGGCATTATCCGTTTCCATCAATTGAAAACAACGATTGCCGTCCAATTCTATCCAGCTATTGATGTAGTGTAAACCCTTCGGTAAAAATCGCCCTTCTCGATGAAATCGCTCGTACACCGCGGCTTTCTTCCCCGGTTTAAAATATTCGATAACCATGTATTTTATCAATAGTGCCCTCGTTGGTTTGTTTAGGTTCTCTTAATCGATTATATTTTTATTCGGCGGTAAATCGTGTTTACTCACAGCAACCGCCGATGTGTAATTTATCATTCCTCAAGGGGCGATCTACCCAGGCAATATAAAACAATCGGATTTATCTGGCGATATCATGAATTACCTCAGAATATTCATTCTTTGCTGTATCCTCATTTTACCGGGTGCATCTCAAAATTTAACCTGGAATGAGGATAACACCACGGTGTTAACCAATCATTTCCGATTGGAAAAATTTGGTCCGGCAGAAGGCCTTCGCCAAAAATCGATTCGCACCATTCTTCAGGATCGCCAGGGTTTCCTGTGGTTGGGCAGTGAAACTGGCGGACTGGTTCGTTATGACGGTTATTCTTTCCATACTTTCGAGCATTTATCCTATGATTCAACCTCATTATCTGCGAACAATGTCCGTTGCCTTTTTGAAGATTCCCGTGGATGGATATGGGTCGGCACCATTGAAGGGTTAAATTGTTATTATCCCGAGAATGGCCTTTTCCAACGCATTTATTTAGACGGAAAAAATTCTGCCTCCTCCCTCCGAAATTGGATATTGGCGATTAGTGAAGACAACGCCGGCAACATCTGGGTAGGCAGTAAAAACGGCCTTTATCAAATTACCATCGCGAGCAACGAAACCCAACAAGCAGCGAGCGGTCATTTTCGATCTTTCCGGCAGAATCGTTTTACAATGATGCCGGAAGATTCTCTCCATCGCCGCAATGCCGTCACCGCGTTACACTTCGATGCGCAGGACAATTTCTGGATAGGCACCGGCCTTGGCCTTGGTTTGGTTAGCGATTATTCCAGCCTCACCTCAAAAACGCAACTTCAATTGTCTTTTGGATCTTTATCCGGCCCCAACAATCAACAGTTTGACTTCAGCACTTCAGTAATTCACGGATTCTTGACGGCAACCGATGGGACGTTTTGGGTATTGGAACACAACGCTCTCACTCGTCTGGAAAAAACTGGCGACCAATGGCAGATGGTGCAATTTCCTTTTCCGGATGCAGAAGGCATTGGTTTATCAGCGGAACAGGGTATTGCGGAAATATCGACCGATATTGGATCGGAAATCTGGATTGCCAGCTTCAATGGCGCTGTTGAATTATTGATGTTTAATCCGCAAACCGGAAAATATCGAAATTATCGCGAGATCTACGCGGGAGGACCACAAGCCCCCCCGAGATCTCTCTTCGATGCTGCTATGTGGGCAGTTTATCAGGACCGCAGCGGCCTGATCTGGCTGGGCAGCGGCACCGGCTTACATCTCTATGATCCTTTAAAAGAACGTTTCTCTGCTTATCATCCGGATTTATCCGCTATTGCCAATGCTTCCGCATTCAACCAACGCTTTACATACCCGGATTCTCGAGGGAATTTATGGTTGGTTACCGAAAATATCTTCCGGGGCAACCGTAATAACGGAACGGTGAAACAAGTAAATTTATTACCGGCTTATGGTCAACCAAACTGGGCATTTATTAATACCATGCTGGAAGACCGTAATGGTGATCTTTGGTTCGGCAGTGAATTTCAGGGTATTATTTATTATGATCCGGTCAAAGAGGTTATAAAATCTCATTTTCTCCCCCAAACAGATGCAGATACCCTTGTCGCCCAGGATAATATTACCGTTCTCAGCAAAGATCGTCGCGGTCATATCTGGGCGGGTTCCGAGCGCTCAATGGTTGAACCAAAAATTTCGCATGTGATTGGCCGTCAAAGCATTTTATATGAATTCACCCCCGGCAACAACACGTTTCAGGAACATCCAATCGCCACCTTCCCGCGGAATAGTGAACAACATTACATTTATGCGATCGATGAAGGTAGTGATGAGTTGCTTTGGGTGGGGACGAATTTTGGTTTGATCCGCTATAACCGTATTAGCCGGGAAATAAAAAACTATCAAACATCATCCAACGGCAATAGTTTGAATAATGGGCAGGTGCTTGCCGTTTTGGCCGATCCGGCATTGCCCGAACGCTATATTTGGATTGGCACCAATGGCGGGGGACTTAATCGCCTCGATACCGAGGCGGACACTTTCAGCCACTATACCAGCCGGGAAGGATTACCCGGTAACGTGGTCTCTTCAATTTTAGATGACGATGCCGGCAATTTGTGGCTGGCCAGTAATCGTGGCGTGGTAAAAATTTCTTTATCTACCGATCAGCGAACTCCGGTGAAGATTCAAACTTATACTGCGGGTGATGGCTTACATGGAGAGGATTACAGCTTTTTTTACGGGCAGAATGCCTTCAAGAGTAATCAGGGAGAATTAATTTTTACCAGCCCCAAAGGGTTTGACATTATTCGCCCGGATGGCCTGACTGTAGAAACAGATGCCCCGCAGATAATGATTAACGAGCTCCAGGTCCATTATCGGCCACTTCTGCCGGGTTCAGCAGATTCTCCCTTGACCCAGCCAATTTCTTTAACCAAAAAACTCACCCTGGCGCATGACCAAAATACCCTGACATTTGAAATGATAGCGTTGCATTTTCGCGCTCCGGCAAAAAATCAGTATGCTTATAAGATGGATGGGTATGATAAAGACTGGGTTCAGAATGGAAATCGTCGTAGCGCCCATTATACCGGTTTGCCTCCTGGCAATTACACTTTTCGGGCAAAAGCGGCGAACAGCAATGGCGTCTGGAACGAAAGCGGTGCCGCATTACAAATTATCATTACCCCGCCCTGGTGGAAAACCTGGTGGGCATATCTCCTCTACGGGCTTTTTCTGCTGGGCGCATTTTTCGGTATTCGCCGCTATGAAAGAAACCGGCAACAGCTCAAGCATGATCTGGAACTGGAGCACTTGAAAAGTGAACAGGACCGGCGGGAAGCGGATAAACTGAAAGAGCTCGACCGTTTGAAGACACGTTTTTTTACCAATATCTCTCACGAATTTCGCACACCACTCACGCTGATTATGGGGCCGGTAGAACAATTATTCGAAGAAATTACACCGGCAAAATCCCGGCAAAAGCTCAGCATTATTCAACGGAATGCGCAGCGACTGTTTCATCTAATCAATCAATTGCTGGATCTATCCCGCCTGGAAGCCAATCGCCTCCCCCTCCACGCAGCCCCGGGAGATATCGCCGCCTTCCTGAAAGGACTGACCATGGGATTTTCTTCCTGGGCGGAACGGAAAGAGATAACATTACAAATCATTATTTCCGAAACTGTGGAAACGATCCATCAATCCCCGACACCATTTTATTTTGACCGGGATTTCATGGAAAAGATCGTTAATAATCTGCTCTCCAACGCGATGAAGTTCACCTCGAAAAATGGAAAAATCACTGTAGAAGTTGAAATAGTTCGCCCCACTTCCGACTTGCCCCTTCAGGGAATCCTAAATGCAAAGCCCCAATTTCTGCAAATTCGCGTCTCAGATAACGGTATTGGTATTTCTCCCGAGCGTCTGCCGCACATATTCGACCGATTCTACCAGGCAGATGCCTCATCGACCAGGGAATATGAAGGCACTGGCGTTGGTCTGGCACTCTGTAAAGATCTGGTAGAACGGCACTATGGGGAAATCGAAGTGAACAGCACAATCGGGAAAGGGAGCTCATTTACAATTCATTTCCCCCTGGGGAAGGCGCATCTCCCCTCGGAGGATATCGCCGGATCAGTTACCATTGCCCAGCGAGTCCATCCAGTCTCGGAAAATATTTATGAAGCGAATGTAACTGATATGCCGCTTTCCTCCCCTTCTAAAAGCGGAGTGCGAAAAAATGCAGAATTAGATAATGGGCAGGATCCGCAAAAAGCTAAAATCATTTTGCTGGTTGAAGATCATAGCGACTTTCGGTTTTACCTGCGCAGCTGCCTCGCAGATCTTTCCGGTACGTTTAACATTATCGAAGCTGCGAATGGGCAGGCGGGCCTGGAAACTGCCCGGGAGGTGATTCCCGATATCATTATCAGCGATGTGATGATGCCGAAAATGAACGGTTATCAGCTCTGCGATGCCTTGAAAACCGATGAACGCACCAGCCATATTCCCCTGATTCTACTCACAGCCAAAGCTTCACAAGCGGATAAAATTCATGGACTGGAAACCGGCGCCGATGATTATCTCAGCAAACCTTTTGACCCCAAAGAGCTGCTCGCCCGGGTGCACAATCTGATTAACCAGCGCCAAAAATTACTGGCGAAGATCAGGGAGATGCCAGAACTTAAACCGGATGCTATTGAGATCAGTTCAATGGACAAAGTTTTTCTGGAAAAAGCCCTGAAGATTGTCAACGACAATCTTGAGAACGAAAACTTCAGCGTACCTCAACTGGCCGATGCCGCCGGAATGAGCCGCAGTCAGTTCCACCGGAAAATCAGTGCGATTACCGGCCTAAACGCCGGCGAGTTTATTCTTTCCATTCGCCTGCAACGCGCGGAGGAATTAATCCGGAAAGATGCTGCCACAATTTCGGAAATCGCTTACATGTCCGGTTTCAATTCCCCGAATTACTTTACGAAAGTTTTTCGGAAAAAGCATGGGATGTCGCCGTCTGCTTATCGGAAAGCGCGTTCTGGTGTTTGAGTACTTTGGGTGTCTTCTGTATCGCCGCGGCTCCTCCCCGGACTGAAGTCCGGGGTTGTGTGGCCTGAGAGCTACTTGTGCAACAATTTTGCTACTTTTTGCAACCTCAGTACTAGGTCCCTCCCTTGCAATTTTCCTATCTTTTCCCTAACAGCACTATGGAACTATCGACGAATGGTAAATGGATATGCAAAAGGGATTATCTGCCCGGGAAATGGAAGTATTGATCATGATCGCCAATGGCCGGAATAGCCGGGAGATTGCTGATCAATTGTGCATTTCCAAAAAGACGGTAGATAAACACCGGGCTAGCATTCGTCGCCGGCTGGGTATTTTTACCATTGCCGGCCTAACCCGTTACGCGATCCGGGAAGGGTTAATTCCCCTGGAAGACGATGCTGTTGAGGATGAGGAGAGATAACAATTCGTTGATTGTCGGTTAAGCTGCAATCTTTTGTTTAACAGGCAGTTAGCGGGTTGTTGAAATCAAAAAATGGGTATTTGTACCACTTGTTTGGAGCGGCTTAACTTTTTAAATTTCAGGTGACTGCAAAAATCCTTTTTTTGTATTCCACCCCGGAAACCGACTTCCGGGCTTCCTATTTTTTATATCTCTGACATCGGGCAATAACCATTTCTATGAGAAGCTGCTTTCACATCTGAAAACAGGTGAATTGTAATCATTTCTGCAGATAACCATCTGTAACCATTGATCATTTTTTTTGGTCAATCACCGGTTGTCACAGGCCCTTTTCACTTTTTATCAATTGATAAACTGGCAATAAGGCTATTTCAAAATAGTGATTGGTAGTGGTAGCGGCAATAAAAATTCAGGGTATTAAAGACCCAAAACCAGCATAATCATACGAGGAGAAGGATGATGAACAAGGAATTATACAGCAAACCATTAACCATGCTGATTTTTTTGATTTTAATGATACCGCTATTCGGGCAAAACAAAATTTACTGGTCGGAAAATATTCACGAAAATGATCTTATTATGTCCGCCAATACAGACGGCTCCGATGCCAAGATAGTGCAGGTGCAAGTGGACCAGCCCGGGCATATTGCCATCGATTCTGTTAATCAGAAAATTTATTGGCATGATCATAGAAACCAAGAGCTTCTTTGGCGCTCTAACCTGGATGGTAGTGGCATTGATATCATCAACTTACCAACAGATAGCAGAGTAAGCGGCCTGGCGGTTGATCCGACCGGCGAAAAAATATACTGGTCAACCGCTGGCCAAATATTCCGTTGCAACCTTGATGGCAGCAATCCGGAGGAAATAATAAATAATTTATTCAGCACCGGATACCTCACAATCGATCCGGACAATGGGAAGATCTATTGGCGGGAAATAGATAAAATCCGGCGGGCGGACCTCAATGGCGATAACATGGAAGATTTAATCAGTTTTACCCAATCTACCACCAGGGGATTTGCGGTAGATTTCATTAATGAAAAAATGTATTGGTATCACATTGCAAGCTCAGTCCTCCAACGCTTCGATTTTGACGGCGGCAACCTGGAAAACCTGCCGATTGCCGATATTTCAAGTACCATATCGATTATTACGGTTCACCCGGGGGCGAATAAAATATATTGGACTGAGCCTAATAAAAAGCGAGTCCGCCGGGCAGATCTCGATGGGCATAATGCCGAAGTCATCGCGTATGATGCAGTCACTTTCAGGCCAACAGGACTGGCAATAAATTTCACTACCGGCAAGGCATATGTCGGTAATGAAAGGTCTTATTCAGAAAAAATCGAAGAGATGGACCTTGATGGAGGTAATCGGAAAGGAATTATCGGCAGCGGGGAAGCGCATGCCATTGAAGTTGACCAAAGAAGTGGCAAAATTTATTGGCTCAACAGACAAAAATATGATGTCATTCAATCTGCAAATCCTGATGGGAGCGGGTTAGAAACCATTGTTTTTGAAATTGCAAATCAGTCCAACACTGATATGGTCATCGATACTGTTGCCAATCAATTGTACTGGGTTGTACTCGGACAATTTAAACGTACCAACCTGGATGGTAGCAACACCGTGACGCTGCGCGATATCGGCAGCATTCTTAGCATTCGACCGCAACTAATCGAAATCGATCCTGTTTCAGAAAAATTATACTGGTATTCCAGATCATCTATCTCTCGCATGGCGCTGGATGGCACTAACGAGGAAAGCCTTATCAACATTCCTTTCGTAGAGGACATGATCATTGAAAGAATTTCCGGAAAAATATATTTAATTGGTGGCCGGGAAGACAAGGTCTATCGTATCAATCTGGACGGTAGCCAGTTGGAAACAATTGCTGATGGCCCGAACCATCCGCGCAAGCTTGCGATAGATGCGCTCAATGAAAACATTTATTGGGCTGAAAGTGCTGATTGGCCGCTGGATTACTTAATCGTTCAGACAAAATTTGATGGCAGTAGCACAGACACACTGCTGTTTGCGGAGAATGGTATTGAAGGATTAGAGTTGGATATCTCCAATCCATCCGGCGGGTATCTTCGTATCCTTCAACCGGGTTTGTCTTACTTGACAGTGGCAAATACCCCTCAAACACAGTCCACTACCGTTATGAATTTGGGGGATGCGCCAGTGACGGTTAATACGATCTCAATCCCCGCTGGTGAATTCACGCTCAGCAATCTGCCAACCCTGCCAGCACAGCTTTCCCCGGGGGCAACACTGTCATTCGATGTCGTCTATACCCCGTTGGATGCCGGTAGAGACACCATGTTGGTGATCATAGAGAGCGATGAAATTTATCCCGGTAACCGGGAAGTTTTCCTCAGCGCCTTTGCACTGGCGCCGGCACTTCCCGGCGTATGCTATGCTTCAACCGGCTATGATGATTATGGCAAATTATATACTATCGACACAACGAACACCCCCTACGCCACTCTGGTCGGCGACATCCTGGAGGGAGAGGATGCCGGTTATCCGGCAATCGCCATTAACTCCCAGGGAATTATTTATGCGGCCAATACGGAGTATGATTTTTTCGTCATCAGTGCCGCCGATGGGGATTTCCAGTACATCGGCTATCTGGGTGATGTTTACGCGGCGATGGCTTTCGATGAAAATGATGTTCTCTATGCTATCGGCAGAGATAGTGAAGAGCTGGTAACGATCGATCCGGCAACCGGTGATGTAACGGTGGTCGGTTCTATAGGCGAAGTAATTGTCGGAATGGATTTTGATCCGACGGACGGCACCCTCTATGCATCCGGCACCGGGGATAAAATCTACAAAATCGACAAAACCAATGGCGCGCCCACCCTGCTTGGCACCACCGGACTGGGCAGCAACACCCAGGATATTCATTTTGACGCCGAGGGCAACCTTTTTGGCTCCAAACGCGAGGAACTGATCGCGATCGATAAAACCAGCGGCGTCGGTACCGTTATTGGTGATTTCGGGGTTGAATCGGTCAGCGGTATGGATTTATACATTCCGCCGAGTGAAGAAGCGGAACCGGACGATATTGTCAATAATGTGATGTCCGACGTGCTGGAAATCCTCAACGATCCGAACCTTCCCACCGGGGCGATTGCGGACCTGGAAGATGCTTGCGAGGAATTGAACAGTGCCGTGGAAGATTTCCAGGACAACGATGCGCAGGAAGCTTATAAAGGCCTGGAAGAAGCGGTAGACGAGCTGATGGATGCCCTCAGTGATGGCGCTGATGTGCAGGAGATCATCGACGCCATCGTCGATCTGGCGGAAGTGCTTGTCGCTGAAGAACAGACCAACGCCGTTGTTTTTGCCGGTGATCCGCAAGTGGATGATTACATTGACGATGCTGATAAATTTTACCAGGATTATCTCGATGAATTAGCAGATGGCAATTTTGATCTCGCCATCCGCCGTCTGGCCAGTGCTCGCAAGGAATTGCAGCGCGCCATCCACCTCGGAAGCGCCATCGCCCAGGGTATGGATGCGGAAGATGATATCAACGCTGCTGCTGCAAATATCCAGAACATTATCGACACCGGAGGATATTCCAGCAATGCCAACGCCGATTTGGAAGATGCGATTGAGCAATTAAACGACGCCATCGAAGATTTCAACGAAGGTGATATCAAACCCGGTTTCGATGATTTGCAGGACGCAGTGGAGCAGTTGCAGGATGCTGAAGCAGACGGTGCAGTTACCACGGATGAGATCAACGAAATTGTCGATCTGGCAAAAATGCTCGCCGAGGTAAAGCTGGCGGAAGCGCAAGAATACGCAGGCAATGCGGCAGTAGATGATAAAGTCGCCGATGCCCAGGCAGACATGGCCGATGCCGACGTGGAAATTGCTGCCGGCGATCATGATGTGGCGGTGAAAGAATACCGCGATGCCTGGGAAGATGCCCGCATCGCCCTAGAACATGGGCGCGGCCTGCGGAAAGCTGAAAACGGCAATACCGTTGCTCTGCCCAAAACCTATACGCTGGCACAGAACTACCCGAATCCATTCAACCCAAATACAACTATCAAATTCGCCCTGCCGGAAGCGGGCCGGGTAACCCTGAAAATCTACAACGTAGCCGGGCAGCTGGTAAATACGCTGGTAAACGAAAATATAGCGGCCGGCTACCACAATGTGGTTTGGAATGGCAAAAACAGCAGTGGGCAATTCGTTGCCAGCGGCCTGTATTTCTACCACCTCAAAGCCAGCCCTTCGGCAAGCTCAGCACAAGGATTTGAGCGAGTGCGGAAGATGATACTCATGAAATAATATTTGGGGATTGAAAATTGAGTGATTGGGTGATTGAAAAGATAAAAATCACCCAATCAACCAATCACCGGAACTTGTCCCGAGACGTCGGGATCACGAAATCACCCAATATCCAAAGGAGAGGAAAATGGATAACTTTTTACGGATTACCCTATTCTTATTATTCGCTTTTACAGCGGCCTACAGCCAAGCCCCGCAATTGCTGCTCGATATTAATACCACGACGCTGGATTCCGAACCGCGTGATCTTGTCGAGCTAAACGGAACCCTCTATTTTTTCGCGACGGACAGCATTTATGGAAGTGAGCTCTGGAAAAGCGACGGCACGGAGAGCGGCACAATGCGTGTCACGGACATTTTTCCTGGTAATGACAGGGAAAAGTCCGGTGAATCAGAAGTCGATGAGTTATTTGCTTTTAATGGCGCGCTCTACTTTCGGGCAAATGACGGGATCAATGGAAGGGAGCTCTGGAAAAGCGACGGCACGGCTGCCGGCACGATCTTGTTAAAAGATATTAATTCCGGTAGCGAGGGTAGTAATCCGCAAGATTTTGCGATCCTCAATGATACGCTCTACTTTCAGGCAGATGATGATACCCACGGCGAAGAATTATGGAAAAGCGACGGCACGACCGGCGGCACAGAATTGGCAGTAGATATTCGCTCCGGCGGCAGCAGTTCTTCTCCCAGATATTTGGTTGTGTACAATAACAAGCTCTACTTTAGCGCCCGCGGTAGCGATAGCGAAATTGGCACCGAATTGTGGGTAAGCGACGGCACGCTTGCCAACACCATGCTGCTGGTGGATATTGATCCCCAACGTTATCGCAGTTCTTCTCCAAATAATTTAACCGTCTTTAACAACGCATTGTATTTTAATGCCAGAGGAGGCTCCGGCGGCAACGAACTATGGAAAAGCGACGGCACCAGCGGCAATGCAGTGTTAGTAAAAGATATCCGTCCCGGTTCAAGAGGATCGAACCCGGCCAGTTTCACGATTTTCAACAATGCGCTCTACTTCCGTGCAAGTGATGGCACAACAGGTGCTGAGCTTTGGAAAACAAATGGCGACAGCGGCAATGCGGAGCTGGTAAAAGATATTAGACCTGGCTCCAGCGGCTCCAATCCGGTTGCACTTACCGTTTTCAATAATGCCCTCTACTTTAGCGCAAGTGGTGGCACTGGTGGAGAAGAACTCTGGAAAAGCGACGGCACGGAGAGTGGTACCATCCTGACAGTCGATATTAATACCAGCTTTTCGAGCTCTCGCCCCCGGGAATTAACCGTTTTTAATAGCCAGCTCTTCCTTAGCGCAACCAGCGGTACTAGCGGGAAAGAGCTTTGGAAAAGCGACGGCACAGCCGGCGGCACCATGCTGGTAGCGGATATTAATACCGAAACCAATGATGCTTCGCCAGGCAATTTTGCGATTTTTAATAACGAACTCTATTTCGCAGCCAATGACGGTATCGACGGCAACGAACTCTGGAAAACAGACGGCACGGCCGGAGGCACAGCACTGGTAGCAGACATTTTGACGATTGTACCGGACCCTTCTCCCAGCGACGCTTTTGGTTCTTCCCCGTCTTTTTTAACCGTATTTAATAATATGCTATACTTTCGCGCATCGGATGAAGCCGCCGGCCTGGAGCTTCGCAAAAGTGACGGCACGGCTGCCGGCACGGAACTGGTGATTGATCTTAGGCCCGGTATCAATGCTTCTTTTCCTGAGAATCTAACCGTATTTAATGATAGCCTCTACTTTAGCGCCAATGACGGGACAAACGGAACAGAGATTTGGAAGAGCGATGGCACGGAAAATGGTACTTCCATGTTAAAGGACATTGCTACCGGAAGCGGTTACCGCGGCAATTCTTTTGCGGACAATTTAATCGTATTTAATGATAGCCTCTATTTTAGCGCCAATGATAGGATAAACGGCAAAGAACTATGGAAGAGTGACGGCACGGAAGGCGGTACCATGATGGCGTTAGATATCAATTCTGGCAGCGGGTCGGCCAGTCCCTCCTTTTTAACGATATTCAAAGATACCCTTTACTTTAGCGCTGATGATGGCAGCAGCGGGATTGAGCTGTGGAAAAGCGACGGCACAGCCGGTGGCACTATGATGGTAGCAGATATCAATTCCGGTGGCAGCAGCAACCCGACCGACCTCGTCGTCTTTAACGATGCACTCTATTTTAGCGCTGATGATGGCAGCAGTGGGATTGAGCTGTGGAAAAGCGACGGCACAGCCGGCGGCACCATGCGGGTCGCGGATATTAATTCAGGCGGAGATGGGTCGCCAAGCGGGCTAATTGTTTTTAACAATGAACTTTATTTTCGTGCGAATGACGGTAATAGCGGAGAAGAACTGTGGAAAAGCGACGGCACAGCCGGCGGCACCGTGCTGGTAGCAGACCTTATTCCCGGCCCGGGAGGAGCGGGTATAAAAGGCATGATCGTGTTTGATAATGCCCTATATTTTGGCGCAGAACATAATTTATATGGCATTGAGCTTTGGAAACTGGATGGCAGCAGCCAGCCCGGCGATCCGGTGGATGATGTGATCGGCGATATCAGCGACCTGCTCAACGATCCCGGCCTGCCCCCGGCGGCCAGCAACGATCTGGAAAATGCCCAGGATGATTTGCAGGAGGCCATCGACGATCTGAACGGCAACGATGCACAGGAAGCCTACGACGACCTGGAAGACGCCATGAACGACCTGATGGATGCGGCAGACGAGGGCGCAGATGTGCAGGCAATAATTGATGCGATTGTCGAGTTAGCGGATAACATTGTCAACGATGAACAAAACAACGCCGCTGCCTATGCCGGTAATCCGCAAGTGGACGGTTATATCGATGACGCCAATGATTTTTACCAGGATTACCTCGATGGACTGGCCGGCGGCAACTACAACCTCGCCATCCGCCGCCTGGCCAGTGCCCGCAAGGAATTACAGCGTGCCATCCATCTCGGCAGCGCCATCGCCCAGGGCATGGATGCGGAAGATGATGTTAACGCTGCCATCGCCAATATCCAGGATTTGATCGATAACGGTGGCTATTCCGGCGCAGCCAATGCCGATTTCGAAGATGCGATTGAGCAATTAGACGATGCGATTGATGATTTCAACGAAGGGGATATCAAACCCGGTTTCGATGATTTGCAAGACGCGGTGGAGCAGTTGCAGGATGCGGAAGCAGACGGCGCAAACGCCACGGACGAGATTAACGAAATCGTCGATCTGGCGAAAATGCTTGCGGAAGTGAAGCTGTCCGAAGCGCAGGAGTATGCCGGCAATCCGGAAGTCGATGACCGTATCGCCGAGGCGGAAGCGGACATGGCCGATGCTGAGGAGGAAATCGCTGCCGGCGACCACGACTTGGCGGTAAAAGAATACCGCGATGCCTGGGAAGATGCCCGCATCGCCCTGGAGCATGGGCGCGGCTTGCGAAAAGACGGTGAAAATGGCAATGCCTTGCCCAGCAGCTTCGTGCTGGAACAAAATTATCCCAATCCGTTCAACCCGGCAACAACGATCAAGTTCGCCCTGCCGGAAGCGGCCAATGTCACCCTGAAAATTTACAACATTTCCGGGCAGTTGGTGAATACCCTGGTCAGCGAAAGCATGACCGCCGGTTACCATAATCTCACATGGCATGGCCGAAACAGTAGCGGGCAGCCGGTGGCCAGCGGGTTGTATTTCTACCACCTAAGTGCCGGGCTAAAGTTCGAACAGGTGCGGAAGATGATATTGATTAAATAGGCTGTAGGCTATAGGTCTTTAGGCTGTAGAAAAACTGCAAAATTGCAAACGAGCAAAATTTTTACCGGAACGCCCCGTAGGTAGAGACCGATTATGCAAATTTAGTCTAATCGGTTTCACCTTCGGGAAAATCCGAAATCCGAAATCCCGACCTTCCGGGACAAGTTGCCGAATTTTAGTAAAACAACAATTTCCCAAGAGATAAAAGTAGAATCAAAAAATCAATCATCAAATCAATAACCCGAGGAGAAATACCATGAAAAAGTTCTCAACAAAAGATTCGTTATCTCAAGCATTACAGATCAGCAGTTTTTGGCTGCTGGCCTGTGTGTTACTCATCTTCAGCGGTCTCCTTTCTGCCCAGGATGAGATTACCCAAATCCAAAAACTACTGGCCGGCGATGCCGAAGCCAATGACGTCTTCGGTTATTCCGTGTCCGTAAGCGGCGCAACCGCCATCGTTAGCGCTGCTTCCGAAGATGAGGGCGACAGCAACGCCGGGGCGGTTTATATATTTGAGCAGGATGAAAACGGGGTGTGGCAGCAAAGCCAAAAACTGCTGGCAGACGATGCCGAAGCCGGTGACCAATTCGGTGTTTCCGTGTCCGTAAGTGGCGCAACCGCCATCGTTGGCGCTTTTCGGGAAAATGAGGGCGGCGACAACGCCGGTGCGGCTTACGTATTTGAGCAGGATGAAAACGGGGTGTGGCAGCAAAGTCAAAAACTGCTGGCAGACGATGCCCAAGCCGGTGACCAATTCGGTGTTTCTGTGTCCGTAAGTGGCGCAACCGCCATCGTTGGCGCTAATTGGGAAGATGAGGGCGGCGACAACGCCGGCGCGGCTTATGTATTTGAGCAGGATGAAAACGGGGTGTGGCAGCAAAGCCAAAAACTGCTGGCAGACGATGCCCAGGCCAGTGACCGCTTCGGTTATTCCGTGTCCGTAAGCGGCGCAACCGCCATCGTTGGCGCTTACCAGGAAGATGAGGGCGGCAGCAGCGCCGGCGCGGCTTACGTATTTGAGCAGGATGAAAACGGGGTGTGGCAGCAAACCGAAAAACTGCTGGCAGACGATGCCCAGGCCAGTGACCACTTCGGTGTTTCCGTGTCCGTAAGCGGCGCAACCGCCATCGTTGGCGCTCATTGGGAAGATGATGGCGGCAGCAGCGCCGGGGCGGCTTATGTATTTGAGCAGGATGAAAATGGTGTGTGGCAGCAAAGCGAAAAACTGCTGGCAGACGATGCCGAAGCCGGTGACCGATTCGGTATTTCCGTGTCCGTAAGCGGCGCAACCGCCATCGTTGGCGCTTACCTGGAAGATGATGGCGCCAGCAGCGCCGGTGCAGCTTACCTCTTCTCCATACCGGCAGATGACGCCACGCCCGCCGGCGAGCTTGGCGCCGCCATCGACGACATCACCGGCCTGCTCAACGATCCCAACCTGCCGCCGGCAGCAGGCCCGGACCTGCAAAACGCCAATGATGATTTGCAAGACGCCATCGACGACCTGAACGGCAACGACGTGCAGGAAGCCTACGACGACCTGGAAGATGCGATGAACGACTTGATGGACGCGGCAGACGACGGCGCGGATGTGCAGGCAATCATCGATGCGATTATCGGGCTGGCAGATGATATTGTCAGCGATGCGCAAAACAGCGCCGCCGCCTTTGCCGGCAACCCGCAGGTGGATGGCTACATCGATGACGCCAATGATTTTTACCAGGATTATTTAGATGAATTAGCCGCCGGAGACTACAATCTCGCCATCCGCCGCCTTGCCAACGCCCACAAGGAACTGCAGCGCGCCATCCATTTGGGCAGCGCCATCGCCCAGGGCATGGATGCGGAAGATGATCTCAACACTTCTATTACTAACATTCAGGAATTAATTGATACCGGCGGCTTCTCCGGCGCCGCGAATGCCGACCTGGAAGATGCCATCGAACAGTTGGAAGACGCTATCGCCGATTTCAATGATGGGGAGATCAAAAACGGCTATAATGACTTGCAGGATGCCGTGGAACAACTCCAGGACGCGGAAGCAGATGGCGCCGATGCTGCGAACGCGATTAACGAAATCGTCGATCTAGCGAAAATGATGGCGGAAGTGAAACTCACCGAAGCACAGGCATACGCCGGCAACCCGGCCGTGGATGATAAAATCGCCGATGCGGAAGCGGATATGGCCGACGCTGACACGGAAATTGCTGCCGGCGACCATGATGCAGCCGTCAAGGAATACCGCGATGCCTGGGAAGATGCGCGTATCGCCCTGGAGCACGGACGCGGTTTGCGGAAGGACGACGAAAACGGCACTGCCCTGCCTACCCGTTTTGCGTTAGAACAAAATTACCCCAACCCGTTTAATCCGGCCACAACGATTAAGTTTGCCCTCCCGGAGGCGGCGAATGTTACCCTGAAAATCTACAACATCACCGGGCAATTGGTGAATACCCTGGTGAATGAAAATATGGCGGCAGGCTACCACAATCTGCGCTGGAACGGCAAAACCACCAGCGGCAACCCGGTAGCGAGCGGACTGTATTTCTACCACCTGAAAGCCGGAAACCAATTTGAGCAAGTACGCAAGATGATGCTGATTAAATGATATTAGGTGATTTGATGAATTGGTGATTGGTTGATTGAAAAGAGAACAAATCAGCCTATCACTCAATCAACAAATGATACATTGAGGAGAATGATCATGAAAAAAAATAAATACAATAAACCAGTAAATCCATATATAAGAATGATCCTGCTATTTTTATGGTTGGCAACGACGGCCATTTTTGCTCAAACGCCGGAATTGATTGCAGACATCAACACCCTCGGCGCAGGCTCCTACCCGGGAACATTCGCTGTTTTTAATAATGAGATTTATTTCTTTACTGAAGAGGGCAGACAAACCGGCTTATGGAAAAGCGACGGCACCCCCGAGGGCACAATTTTTTTAAAAGGCGGCCAGGTTTCTATTGCGAACAAAAATACGCTTGCGGGCGCGGGAAAAGGCAACCTGCT
Source organism: Calditrichia bacterium (assembly GCA_028284905.1). GTDB lineage: Bacteria > Calditrichota > Calditrichia > RBG-13-44-9 > J075 > JACKAP01. The sequence goes on along the minus strand of JANQQU010000012.1, from coordinate 188,454 downwards.
CTCATCAACAGAAAACACAGTGTTTTTTGAAAAACGGCCCGCTATTCTGAACAATGAATTCTTTTTTACTCTGAACAACGAAATATGGAAAATAGATAACGCCGGAGAGCTTATCCTTACCGTTTCGGGTGCCAATACCGGTATTGTCATTTTCGGCTGGCTGACTGCGTTTAACGGTGAAATCTATTTTATCGCTCAAGAAGGAGATGACCAAGGGGGCGGTGGTGCAAAGAATGATGGATTTGGCATCGAAATATGGAAAAGCAGCGGACAACCCGGCAATGCAGTTCGGGTAACAGACATAAATCCCGGCTCGGCGAACGCATCCCCCGGGGAATTAACCGTTTTTAATAATGAACTTTTTTTCCGCGCCAGAGACGATGCGCATGGGAGTGAGCTATGGAAGCTTAATACCAGCGGAGAAACAGTTATGATTGCAGATATCTTCCCGGATTCGCGTTCGGCTTCCCCGGAATACTTAACGGTCTTCAACGGTGAATTGTTTTTTTCCGCGCGGGATAATACGAACGGACAGGAGTTATGGAAAACGAATGGCTCAGCAGGCAATGCCCTCAGGGTTACCGATATTTATCCGGACGGCGGTGACAGTTATCCGGTAGGGATGATTCCATTTAACGGCGCGCTTTATTTCCAGGCGAATAACGGTTTTACGGGTTCCGAATTGTGGAAAACAAACGGCACTGTTGGTAACGCCGAACAAGTTGCAGATATCAACGATGGTAATGAAGGATCATTTCCCTTTTATTTTACAGTTTTGAATGGCGAACTCTTTTTTGCAGCGGATGACGGCAGTAAAGGCCCGGAATTGTGGAAACTGGACAATAATAGTGGCCAGGCGGTGCTTGTGAAAGATATTCTGCCCGGCAGCGGGAATAGCGAACTCTTTAACATGACCACAATGGGGAACGCATTCTTTTTTGGGGCAAAGGATGGCGGGGAGAATACCGAACTCTGGAAAAGCGATGGCACAACCGGCGGCACAGCGCAGCTGAAAGATTTGAACACGGCAACGCTATCCGCCAGCATCAATGAAACAATGACTGTATTTCAGGATGGTCTGGTTTTTGCCGCGAATGATGGCATTAGCGGGTCAGAGTTATGGCGTTACGATAATGCAAGCGGTAGTGTATCGCGGGTGGCGGATATTTTTCCGGGTAGTGGAAATGCTTATCCGCAACATTTAACGGTTTGTGGTAATGATCTTTATTTCAAGGCGTATGAACCGGTAAATGGTGAAGAGCTGTACAAATTAAGCGGTGCGGATGGCAGCGTAACATTGGTTGCCAATATACGCAACGGCAGTGCAAGCGCTTCGCCGATTGACCTGGCCGTTTTTAATAACACCCTCTTTTTTAGCGCAGATGACGGGCAGAACGGCCGAGAATTGTGGAAAATAGACAAGGTGAGCGGCCAGGCTGTATTGGCTGTGGAGATTGTCAGCGGCAGTGGCGGCTCAACACCCCAGGATTTAATGGTTTTTAACAATACCCTGGTTTTTTCGGCCTTCACCACAAGCACGGGCCGGGAATTATGGAAAAGCGATGGTACAGCGGCTAATACGATGCAAATTGGGGAAATTCGCCCCGGCAACCGTGGTGCCCATCCTGCGGAGTTTGCCGTTTTTAATGGGGAACTTTATTTCCAGGCAAACGATGGCAACGATGGCCGTGAGCTATGGAAAACCAATGGAGAGGTAGGTAATTTCCAGCAGGTAGCAGATATTCTGCAAGGCAGCGGCTCTTCTTCCCCGGGAAGCTTAATCGCGTATGATGGTGAATTATTTTTCCGGGCAACCGGTTCGTACCTGAGTGGTGGGGAATTATGGAAATTAAGCGCTGGTGGTCAGGTAGAGCAAGTGCTGGAAATATATCCCGGTGATTTTAACCATGCTTCCCCGAGTGGCTTTACGATTATTGACAATATGCTCTATTTTTCCGCCAATGACGGCATTAGCGGTTATGAAATCTGGCAAAGCGATGGTACGGCAGGCGGCACCACGCGGTTAACGGATCTCTACCCGGGTGCTATTGGCGCCGATCCGCTCAGCCTGGTTAATTTTAATAATGATTTATATTTTTCTGCCGATGACGGCTTTTCCGGAGGCGAACTCTGGAAATTGGAGATCGGTGGCGAGACCCTGCCCTGGCATGTGCTGGATGATATTATCGACAATCTGACAACGCTGCTTAGCGACCCCAACCTGCCTGCCGGTGCCGTTGATCATGTTGAAGATGCCTGTGAAGATTTACAGGAGGCGGTTGATGACTTTACCCATAACGATTACCAGGAAGCGTATAAGGACCTGGAAGACGCGGTCGAAGACCTCTTAAAAGCAGTGGAAGACGGCGCAGATGCCGATGGCGCGATTGATGAAGTAGTTGCCGTCGCGGATAATATTGTGCAGGATGATTTGGCAGAAGCCAGTAGCTACGCCGGCAATCCGGCAATCGATGATTATATCGCCGATGCCCAGGAGCTGATCGATGACGCGATGCAGGAGCTGGCGGACGGCAACCCGGACCAGGCCATCCGCCGCCTGGCCAGTGCCCGCAAGGAATTACAGCGCGCCATCCACCTCGGCAGCGCCATTGCCCAGGGTATGGATGCAGAGAAAGATGTAAATATCGCAATCAGCAGTATTCAGGATTTAATCGATAACGGCGGTTATAACAATAACGCCAATGCGGATCTGGAAGATGCGATTGAACAGCTGGAAGACGCCATTGAAGATTTCAATGAAGGTGAAATTCGTGATGGTTTCGACGATCTGCGCGACGCTGTCGAACAACTACAGGACGCGGAAGCAGACGGTGCAGTGGCAACCGATGAAATAAATGAAATCGTCGACTTGGCAAAAATGCTGGCTGAAGTAAAATTGGCGGAAGCCCAGGCATACGCCGGCAACCCGTCGGTCGATAACAAAATAGCAGATGCTCAGGAAGACATGGAGGACGCGCAGCAAGAAATTGACGCCGGCGACCACGATTCGGCTGTCAAGGAGTTCCGAGACGCCTGGAGGGATGCGCATATCGCCCTGGAACACGGACGCGGTTTGCGGAAGGACGTGGCAGTAACAGGAGCAGCGTTGCCGGAGACTTATGCGCTTTCGCAGAATTATCCGAATCCGTTTAACCCAAGTACTATTATCAAATTCGCTCTGCCGGAAGCAAACCACGTAACCTTGAAAATTTACAACGTGGCAGGACAATTGGTGAATACCCTGGTAAATGAAAATATGGCGGCGGGTTACCATAATCTGCGCTGGAACGGTAAAACCACCGGCGGCAACCAGGTAGCGAGCGGATTGTATTTCTACCACATCCAGGTCGGTAAAAAATTCCAGCAGGTGCGAAAGATGATACTGATTAAATAATTGTTTGGGCGGTTGCAATTGCCTATGCAGGGAAAATTCGTGAATTTTCCCTGCAGCGTTATTTCCCCTGGATCATTTTTGGAATAATTGGGAATATTTCTTACAATGCTTAAGAAACAGTCCGCTACGAAAAACATCAAAGGGAGAATTTCGAATTAGCGGAAAATTTCATAGCGGGATAAGATTTGCGATGACTACTAATTATAATCTTATAGTATCAATACTTTGCTTCTTTTTAGCAGCCACCTCCGGACTGCTGCCACAATCCACCGTCAATTCGATATTTAAACTTTCCGGTAAAGACAACATTACTTTCGATCATCTGGCCGTGGAGGATGGATTGCCACATGGTTATGTCAATGTTATCATCCAGGATCGGCAGGGGTTTATGTGGTTCGGCACCCAAAGCGGTTTATCCCGCTATGATGGGTATCGCTTCACTAATTATTACCATAATTCGAATAATGTTAATAGCTTAAGTGACAATAAAATTTGGTCACTTTATGAAGATAGGGAAAACAACCTTTGGATTGGCACTCAAAACGGTTTAAACAAATTCGATCTTATCACAGAGACATTTAGCAGGTTTCACCACGACTCGCAAGATCCGAACAGTTTATCCAATAATGAAATCCGGGTAATATATCAGGATGAATCCGGCACATTTTGGATCGGTACCGCCAATGGCCTCAATAAGCGAACAGGTACAAAAGCGGCCGAGGGAAATGAAAGGGAATCAAGCGACAAAAATCAGCTTTCATTCAAAAGGTATCTTCCCGATATCCACACCCCTGGTACGATACGCAATGGCTTCATTAACGTGATACGCGAAGATCGCTTTAATGTTCTCTGGATTGGGGTAGGGCATTACGATGCAAGTCATGGCGGTCTGCATAAGTACAATAAGGCGACTGACACTTTTTACAGTTACGAACGTGATGATAACAACCCGGGCAGCTTGAGTGATAATTGGGTGACGGCAATACATGAAGATAAACGCGGAAATCTTTGGATTGGCACCAACGGCGGCTTAAACAATTTTGACCGGCAAACCGAAACTTTTTCTGTGCACAGGGGCAATTTTAAAGAATCATATTCAATCAGTAAAGATTGGATCAAGTGTATCTGGGAAGATGATAAGAGCAATATTTGGTTTGGCACCTGGGAAGGGGGCATCAACAAGCTTGATCCTCTCACAAACATCTTAACCGATTATACTTACGATCCGCTTGATCCGAAAAGTTTAAGTCATAATGTCGTCTTTAATATTTACGAAGATCGTTCCGGCATTTTTTGGCTGGGTACCTGGGGAGGCGGTGTTAACAAATTTAAACCGTCGGGAAGTCCCTTTTCCAATTACATCCGGTTTGGACAGGGACCGGGCAGCAGTTTTATCAACGAAGTTACCGCTATTTATGAGGATGAATCCCGGGATCGGCTTTGGATTGGCACCAAGATAGACCTCACCCTTTTTGACCGGAAAGAACAAACTGGTAAAGTATTATTACAGCGGGAAACCGTCTATGCTATCAATCAGGACAGCGCAGGGACAATTTGGATCGGCGCCGAAAACGGGGTATTCACTTTTGACAGTAACGGCAATCCACGACATCAATATCTGGAGGATTCTGCAGATCAACATGGATTAAGCACGCGGGGTGTTAATTCCATTTTTGTAGATAGCGAGGACGTCATCTGGGTTGGCGCTGCCAAAGCCTTGAACAAGTTTGACCCGCAAACGAATACATTTACGCAATACCAATATGATAACGTTAACCCTGAGAATCCATCCAATGATATACATACAATTTACGAAGATAAATCCGGCACGCTTTGGCTGGCGACTTTAAACGGATTAAATAAATTTGACCGAAAAACCACAACATTTACACATTATCACTCTTCTTCACAGCAATTTCCGGGATTAATCGACAATAATATCGAAACAATTTTCGAAGATAAATCCGGCACGCTCTGGTTAGGCACCAACAACGGTTTAAGCAAAATGGTTGTAAAAGATGGTAGCGCCAGTTCTATCAATTACACAACTGCCGATGGTCTGCCGGGAAATATCATCGGCGGCATCCTGGAAGATGGTTCCGGAAATTTATGGATCAGTACGAACTACGGTCTGTGCGTATTTGATCCTCGGGAAAACAGGTTCAAAGTTTACTACAAGGAGGATGGCCTTCCGGGGAATATGTTTAACGCCCGGGCCAATTTTCAAAACGCTGCCGGAGAAATGTTTTTTGGTGGCAATAATGGATTTATGGTATTTCATCCCGATAGCATTATCAAAAAATCTCATATTGCCCCGGTTGTTTTAACCGGTTTTAAAAAGTTCAATAAAACTGTCTCATTGGATACGGCCGTTACGAAAATTCAGACACTTCGCCTTCCGTACGATGAGAATGTTTTTTCCCTGGAGTTTGCTTCGCTGGATTACACCAATCCGGAAAAGAATCAATATGCCTATAAACTGGAAGGATTCAGTGAAAACTGGATTAATACTGGAAATAAACGCGATGCCACCTTCACCAATCTCGACCCGGGCACATATACTTTTCGGGTGAAGGGTTCAAACTATGATGGTATCTGGAATGAAAACGGGACTTCCCTGCGCATTCTCATCACCCCTCCCTGGTGGCGCACCTGGTGGGCGTATCTGCTCTATTTCATCCTGGCGGGTGCAATTCTATATTCACTACGCCGTTACGATCTTCACAGGCAACGCTTGAAGCATCAGCTGGAAATGGAATTGGCCCATAGCGAGCAACTGCAGGAAGTCGACCGGATGAAGTCCCGCTTCTTTGCGAACATCTCACACGAATTTCGCACCCCGCTAACCCTGATTCTTGGCCCTTTGGAAAACTGGATGAAGGATAAAAATATTGCGGATTCTCTGAAACCGCAGTTTAAGATGATGCACAATAATGCGACTCGCTTGCGCCAGCTAATCAATCAATTACTGGAATTAGCTAAGCTGGAAGCGGGGGCGGTTAAGCTCCAGGCAGCGAATGGTGATATCGCTCAGTTATTGCGTAGAATATTCACCACCTTTTCATCGCTGGCCGAACGCAAACAAATCACCCTGGCGTTTAACAACGCCCCCCTGCATAACAGCAACGGATTAACCGCTATTAACATTTATTTCGACCGAGATAAGCTTGAGCAAGTATTCTATAATATACTTTCCAATGCTTTTAAATTTACGCCCGCAGAAGGAAAGATAAGTGTGAACGTCTCGGTTGGCAGCGACAATGACAGACGATTGCCTGAGCGAAGTGCTGCTTCCGAGTTTGTTGAAATTCGGATTAGCAATACCGGACCGGGAATTCCCGCAGATAAACTTCCCAATATATTCGACCGTTTTTACCAGGCGGATGACGATAACACACGCAAGCACGAAGGCACCGGTATCGGACTGGCGCTGGTAAAAGAGTTGGTAGAATTACATCATGGCGCGGTTAGCGCGACAAGCATCGTCGACGATACAACCACCTTTACGGTGTTGCTTCCCATGGGCAAAAAACATCTGCAGTTGGAAGAGATTGTTGAACCGACGGATCAAACGGCGCAAGATCTGCCTACTGCCATGATTCCCGTAGAAGACACAGAGCTGACAGGTCCTGAAAACAATCGTCCGCAACAAACAGAAGCATTGACAGATGCGACCTTGATCCTAATTGTAGAAGATCATACGGATTTGCGTTCCTTTATCCGGGAGAATCTCTCGGCGGAATATCGGGTTATTGAGGCAGAGAACGGAAAGGCCGGGCTGGAGAAAGCAATGGAGACCATCCCGGATCTGGTCATCAGCGATGTCATGATGCCGGAAATGGATGGATACCAGCTCTGTGATGCCTTAAAACGAAATATTAAGACCAATCATATTCCCGTTGTTCTATTAACCGCCCGCGCGGCCCGCGAGAAAAAAATTGCCGGCCTGGAATTTGGTGCTGACGATTACTTAACCAAACCGTTCGATCCTGAAGAGTTGCAAATTCGGGTTCGCAATCTAATCAATATTCGTCAGCAAATGCGTGAAAAATTCAGCCAGGAGATGCGATTGGGGCCCGCGGAAGTGACAGTGCCTTCTACGCAAAAAATTTTCCTGGAACGCCTGAATGAGATTTTAGAGGAACACATTGAGGACGAAAATTTTAACGTCGAAACGCTTGGTTCGGAAATTGGCATGAGCCGGGGGCAATTACATCGGAAACTGAAAGCACTCATCGATCAATCTCCCAGCGAATTTATCCGGAATTTCCGCCTGCAACGCGCAGCGGATCTTATTCGTCAAGATGCGGGCAACATGGCAGAAATTGCCTACATGGTGGGATTTAGCAGTCAAGCCTATTTCACCCGCAGCTTTCAGGATTTATTTGGTTGCACCCCCAGCGAGTATCGACGGCAAATGAGCAAATGAGCAAATGAGCACTCTTGCCCATTTGCCCATTTACACTCTTTCTTCCCTTCCGTACGACATAATTGATAACTCGTACGACATAATTTCAAAACAAACCGTTTTTACTGGAAGCCTCTTGCAACAGGCCTTTCAGCCTTTCTTTTTCCCACGACATATCTGAAACGATTCGCGACCAGGGTGAAATATTTCGCCCCGCTTTTTTGATAGTTTTTCACGGGATTCAGGTGATCGGCACTTCCTGTTTCCCAACGCAACTGGAAAAACAAAATCAAATCTGCAAGGGGAATACCATGAGTCGCAGTATAATTTTTCACGGAATCTTTTTTATTATGATGTATGTCGTTTTTCAGCAAACCACTTTTGCACAATCCGAATCAGTTAAAATCTCCCGGGGGAAATGGCAGGGGCAGGAAGTTGAATATATTGTTAATGAATTGCTGCTTAAACTTAAATCCAGCATCTCCACTGAAAAGTTAACAGAGGTGCTCGCCACCAACAATGCCACCCTGGCAACAGCATTTCATCCCGAGCGGCGCTGGGGGAAAATTCGCCTGCCGGAAGGTTTTAACGCGCTTGAGCAGTTAACGACCTGGGAAAATCATCCTTACTTCGAATTTTGTCTACCGAATCTGGTGATTCGTCCCTTCGCGGAAACCAATGATCCGGATTTTAACCTGCAGTGGGCATTGAATAATTTCGGACAAGCGCCTTCTGCCGGTACACCTTACGCGGATGTTCGTGCCCTGCCAGCCTGGGACATCAGCACCGGAAATTCAAACGCACGAGTCGCCGTGCTGGATTCCGGGATGCCGTTGGATACGGCCGGCAATTTTTCCCATCCGGACCTTGATGATCCCACCAAATTTATTCGTGGGCAGGATTTTCTTCCTGCCAGCCCCCAGAACTCTCCCGGTATTCGCGATGAGTTGGGACATGGCACTCATGTTTTAGGCATCATCGGCGCGGAAGTAAATAACTCAATTGGTATCTCCGGCGTTGCCTGGAACACGCAGATCATCGTTCACCAAATTCTCGGTACCGGTTGGGGAAGCATTGAAACACTTGCTCATGGCATCTGGGCATCTATCGAAGATGGCGCAACGGTAATCAACGTTAGTGCCGGTGCACTGCTTGACAATCATCCCATGGTCGAAGCAGCAGTGAGCGACGCGCTTGAACATAATGTAGTCATCTGCGCTGCCGCCGGTAATAACGGCCGGGAGTGGGTTGGATTTCCCGCCAACCTGAATGTGCGCTACGAGAATGTCATCGCTGTAGCGGCCACCAATCATCATGACGAACGGGCGCCCTATTCCAACTATGGCGGTGGCTATAGTGGCTGGCAAATCGACATCGGCGCACCGGGTGGGCACTCCGGTTCAAATAATGGCGAAGACATATATTCAACCCTCCCCGGCTATCCGACCTTCTACAGTCCCAACAGTGAAAGCTACGGATATATCTACGGCACTTCTATGGCAACACCGTTTGTTACAGGAGCGGTTGCGTTGCTGCAGTCCGCGCAACCATCGCTTTCACCTGGTGAAATTAAAGAGATATTGATTGGCAGTAGTGATCCTGTCAGTGGGCAGAACTGGGGCCGTTTGAATATTTATCAGGCGCTTTTACAAGCAAACCCTACTGCGATTTCTGCGCCAGAAATACATCCGAATGAATTTCATCTGGCGCAAAATTATCCCAATCCTTTTAACCCAGCAACGAACATTGGATTTGCGATGTCACAATCAGGGCTTGTAGAATTAATGGTTTTTGATATAACCGGGAGGAAGGTGAAGACGTTGGTAAACGAATCATTGCAGGCTGGCAATTATAATGTGGTCTGGGATGGAAAAAACAACGCCGGGCAGCATGTTGCCAGTGGACCGTATTTTTATCGCATCCGGATTGGCAATCAATTTGAAAAAGTTCGGCGGATGATATTGGTAAAATAAATCATTTCATGCAATAGTATATTTCCCCTGAAACGTCGGAGAATTTATCACGATAAAAATCATGTTTTGTGGTTAGAAAATTTGCATTACACCTTCGTTATTATTAATGTTTTTCTCCCGCCTAAAGGCTGGTTTTCCATTAACAAATATTCAGATGATGGCTATTTTCATTTATATTCATAAGGTTCTCTACTTCTGAAGGAAGGCTGAAAAAGCGGTAATTATATCAAAAACATTCAAAAAAGCCTAACTTTGGAAACGATTTACATCAAACCCCAAAGCGAGAATAATACTTAAGATAATTGTGGGATTTCTTTACAGGAAAGATTATAAACGATGCCATGTCGTATCAGGCACAGCATGGCTCTGGAGATGAAAAGGCGAAGGCATATCTACGGGAGCGATAGATATGCAACAGGGGAGGCATAATCCTATTCGATAGTACCCACAAGTTAAGCTAATTAGTGCTATCAAAATTATTGACCGATGCCGGTGACAGCCGCATCCCCATATCCTATATTCTCATTCCTTCTTTGCTGTTTACCCCGGACCATTTGGATCTACTTTTTCGTTTCAAAGATTTTGGTATATATCCTATTTAAAAAGGGAAAAACATGTTTCTTCTACGGATACAGCTTCATCTATTGTTTATCGCGACCGCTTTAATACTGCCAGCCCTTGGAGAAACCGGAGATAGTTTAAATTCCGCATCATGGCTTTCCTCAGCTCCCAATGGGCTCCCCTTTATTCAAAATTACGATGCCAAAGACTACAATGCATTTCCGCAAAATTGGGCAATTGTCCAGGACCCTAACGGTATAATTTATGTTGCTAATGGTATCGGCATACTAATGTTTGACGGAGTTTCCTGGCGCCGCATTCCCGTCCCAAATAATTCTCCGGTATTCTCGCTCGATGTCGATCATAACAATGGCCGGGTTTATGTGGGCGCTGCCGGCGATTTCGGCTACCTGGCGGCGGACGTTCAGGGAGAATTACAATACGTTTCTCTTTTAAATACCGTTCAGGAAAAAGATCGCTCTTTCCGGGAGGTTTGGCATACCTTTGCCGCAGACAACAAGGTTTACTTTATTGCTAATGAAGGCACCTTTCTTTGGTCTCCCCGGGAGGCTAAGGCCAAAAAGATTCAATATCCTTTCCGTTCTGCGCACGAAGTGAATGGTCAACTATATTTCCCGCTGCGCGACAGCGGGCTAATGGTTCCCGACGGTGACGATTTCCGATTAGTAAACAATACCGAACCGCTTGCTGATGCATTTATTTGCGGCATTTTTCCCTTTGACGAGGACAGATTGCTAATCGTCACTTACTACAATGGTTTGCTGCTTTTTGATGGAGATTCCCTGCAACCATTTCCTCTGGAAGAAGTGGCAACATCGTATTTAAAACAGCATAGGATTTATCAAAACGGCACCGCCCTGGCAGACGGACGGTTTGTATTTAACACGCGAAGCGGCGGCATAGTCATCATTGATCGGCAAGGAAAAATGGTTAAAACCATCAGCAGTGAAGACGGCTTGCAGGGCAATACCGTCTGGGCCACCTATCAGGATCGCGAAGGCGGACTATGGCTGGCGCTGGACAACGGTCTTTCCAGGTTAGCAATTGCTTCACCGCTATCCTTTTATAATGAGTATGATGGCTTTAAAGGACGCATTCATACCATTCATCGCCATCAGGATAGATTGTATATCGGTACTCGTCTCGGCGCTTTTTATCATGACGAAGTAGCAAACCGCTTCCGGCAGGTTGCCGGTTTGCAAACCCTTTGCTCCCAATTCCTAACCGTAGAGGATCCTGAAAACGACAGGCAGCGCTTGCTGGCAGCAGCATCCGATGGCGTTTATGAAATTTTCGATAACCGTTCCCGTAATATTCGTCCATCCCTTAACAGAGATCTATATGGCCTATCCCTGCACCAATCCCGCCTGGATCCTCGCCGAATATTTGCCGGGGCTACCCGGGGACTGATTGTACTCAGCCTGCAAAACGGCAAGTGGGTCGACGAAGGAAAATATCCGGAAATCAGAGGATCGATACGGTCAATCTTCGAGTTCAAAGCAGGGGAACTCTGGCTGGGAGCGGGATATAGTGGAATGCGTTTAAAATATAACTTCTACACGCTACCGGGCAAGTTGTACGATATCGAGAAATTTACCATTAATGGAGATCCAGTGAGTGAAGAGGCGATGCTACGTCAGGTGGATGGCAGCCCTTACCTTGTGGCAATGTCCGGCCTTTACCGCTTTCGGGAATCCACCAGCGCCTTTTATGTTGATAGCACTTACCAGTTTGTCTCCAGAAAAGTGGCCAAGGTGTTTGAAGATTATGTTTTCCAGGAGGATAAACAGGGCCGGATATGGATCAATATGGGTGGCGAAAGCGCGATAATATCGCCATCAATTTCAGAAGAAGGCGATACGATAAAGGTTACGAAAAAACCGTTTTTGCCAATAGCGGATTATAGTGTCGGCACAATCTATTCCGACACAAACGGTATTGTCTGGTTTGGCGGTGCCGACGGGCTGATACGCTATGATCCAGACATACACAAAAATTATCAGCGAGATTTTACAGTATCAATCCGCCGGATATTGGTCAACAATGACAGTTTGTTAGCTGGAGATAGCGGCATTTCCGACTCTGGCGGGGAACAAAAAATCCAATTGAATTATGCCGATAACACCATCCGATTTAGCTATGCGGCTCATTCCTACCAGATGCCGGAAAAAAATCGCTACCAGGTGTTTTTAGATGGTTTCGATGCAGGCTGGTCCGATTGGCACAACGAAAGCCAAACTGATTATACTAATTTGCCGGAAGGTAATTACACCTTTCGGGTGCGGGCAAAAAATGTTTATGAACATATTAGTGAAGCAGCGGTTTTTCAATTCAATATTCTTTCACCATGGTATCGTACTTGGTGGGCTTACTCCCTCGCGATATTCCTCCTGACATTAGGAATCACCGCAATCGTTCGTTATCGGGAGCGCGCCCTGCGCCATCGCTCAAAACATTTGGAAACAGTTATCGCCCAGCGCACCCGGGAAGTACGGCAACAGCGAGACCAACTGGAAACACAGGCCGAAAAACTGCAGGAAATGGATAAGCTGAAAACCCGCTTTTTTGCGAATATCTCTCATGAGTTCCGCACTCCGCTCGCCCTGGTTTTAGGATCGTTGGAGCAAATCAGTGAAAAGATAAAACCCGTGGAACTCCAACAAAAGTTGAACACTGTGTATAGAAATGCCAGTCGCTTGAACCAATTGATTAATCAGTTATTAGATATCTCCCGCCTGGACGCAAAAAAACTGCCGCTGCAGGTTGCACCGGGTAATATCGTGCAATTCATAAACAGGCTGGTATTAGGTTTCTCATCCTGGGGAGAACAAAAGAATATTTCCCTGCAGTTTATAGCCAATGAAACACCGAACAATATCTATTTTGACCGGGATATCGTTGAAAAAATAATTAACAACTTGCTCTCCAATGCTCTGAAATTTACGCCGGAAGGCGGTAAGATCAGTGTGCAATTGTCAGTTGACGGTTATCAGTTATCAGTTGGCAATGATCAATTAGCAATTAACAATAGTCAATCAAGAGATGATAAATTGATAACTGACAACCGTTCACTGACAACTGATAACTGGCTAATAATTACCGTCAAAGATACTGGCATTGGCATTCCTGCTGAGCTTCTCCCGCATATTTTCGACCGCTTCTACCAGGTAGATTATACTTCCACCCGGGCATATGAAGGCACTGGCATCGGCCTGGCATTAACTAAGGAATTGGTAGAGCGCCATTACGGCAGCATAACTGTGGAGAGCGAAGAGGCGGAAGGCAGCAAATTTACAGTGCGATTGCCCCTGGGCTCAGCCTGCTTTGCCGCCGATGAAATCGTCGCTGAGAATTCAGCTTCCCAAAATGGAAGCACTCACAAGCCCGTCATGGTTCCCCAGATTTCCAATCATCAAACCTTAAATCATACCCCTGAAACAAATAGTGCCACAACCACCGAAAAATCCGAAAGGGGCAGGTCGAAATCTCAAATCATTCTGATTGTGGAAGATCAAAACGAATTTCGCACCTACATTCGGGAGTGCTTGCTAAATCGTTCGGACCACCCGGAAAAGTATCGGATATTGGAAGCACAAAATGGCCGGGAAGGACTTGATATGGCCATTGAGCAAATGCCGGATTTGGTGATCAGCGATGTGATGATGCCAAAGATGAATGGCTATCAATTATGCGAAGCTTTAAAAATTGACGAACGCACCAGCCACATTCCAATTATATTATTGACGGCCCGAGCCGGACAAGAAGACAAGTTAACCGGCCTGAAGACCGGCGCAGACGATTATCTCAGTAAACCCTTCGACTCCCGGGAACTGTTGGTGCGCGTTAGCAATTTGATTGAACAACGACAAAAGTTGCAACGCCGCTTTCAACAACAAATGGTGCTGAAACCATCGGAAATTACCGTAAACTCAATGGATGAATCCTTCCTGAAAAAAGCGATGCTCATCGTGGAAGCGCACATTGATGACGAACATTTTCAAGTGGAAACCTTTCAGAAAGAGATCGGTCTGAGCCGTAGTAATCTGCACGCCAAACTGAAAGCGCTGACCGGTCAATCCGCGAGCGAGTTTATCCGCACCATGCGCCTGCACCGGGCAGCGGAGTTGATCAAACAAAATGCCGGCACCATCGCGGAAATAACCTATCAGGTGGGGTTTGGCAGCCAATCCTATTTTACCCGCTGTTTCCAGAAGCAGTTTGGTATGACCCCAAAAGCATTTCAGCGAAACGGACAATTAGAACAGTAATCTTTAAGAAATAAACATTTGTGCAAAGATTTTGGACATATGTTAAAGATTATCCCCCCGAAAATATTATTTTAAAATTAAGCGAATTCCGATAAAAGCTGAGGAGCGAATTTCGGCATTATTAATTATTCAATTCGTTTGGTTGAGGAGCCATTTGTAACAAGGAGAGGATCGCTAACCTTATTTAGCGAATCAGAAACGCATTATCTAAGTGGATACAGCATAAATGTATTTTACTTATCCGTGCACTTTTTCTACCCATTCTAGAAAAAGCGGGATTATCCCCTAACCTCCCCACGTAACACTTCCTTTTGCCCCGGCACATTACACCGGGGTAACAGGTGCTTGATTCCTCTCTGTCGAAGACTGTTTTACCAATTTATCAATTTGCGTCAAAGATTTTTGAGTTCTTCTGCATCGTTGTATAGGAACACGTACAGACCATTCCACTCAAAAGAAATGCACAAGTGAGCGACTCTGAACCCTGAACTTTGAACGTTGAACCCTTACCCAAACAAGGAGAGGCATCATGAAAATGCAGCTATGTACGATTCTTTTATTCTTATTAATAAGCGCCACTACAGCCTTTAGTCAAACCCCGGAATTATTGGTTGACATCAACACCCTACCGGATGGGTCGAAGCCTGAAGATTTTGTAGAACTCAACGGCGTATTCTATTTTGCAGCGGATGATGGTTTTACCGGAAAGGAACTATGGAAAACCGATGGCACTGTGGAGGGCACAATGCTGGTAGTAGATATTTGGCCCGGCAGCGCTTCATCTAACCCGAATTATTTAGCTGTTCTCAATAATACACTTTATTTTAGCGCCAAAGACGGCATTCATGGCAACGAGCTTTGGAAAAGTGATGGGACCCCCGGAGGTACCATGCTGGTTAAAGATATCCGGCCCGGTAGTGGTGATTCAAATCCTGATAATATCCACGTATTTAACAACAGTCTTTATTTTAAAGCCTTTGATGGTGTAAAAGGGCGAGAGCTCTGGAAAAGCGATGGTACTACTGGCAACACCAAGCTGTTCAAAGATATTCGGCTCGGTAGTGGTTCTGCTTTTGGCGGATTACGCGTCCCTTTTATAACTTACAATAATGAATTTTATTTTAAAGCATCGAATGGTATCAATGGTTGGGAGCTTTGGAAAAGTGATGGTACCGTAAACGGCACCCAAATGGTAAAAGACATTCGTGGCGGCAGTTTAAACTCCGACCCGGCATATTTCGCCGTTTTAAATAATATTCTTTATTTTCGGGCAACAGGGTCAACTGGCGGTACAGAAATTTGGAAAACCAATGGCACCAAAAATGGCACAATACTGGCAGTAAACCTTGCTCCTGGAAACGTTAGTTCTTACCCCAGTTATCTAACTGTTTTCAACAATCTACTTTACTTCAGCGCCAGGGTTGGCAGTAATGGCACAGAATTATGGAAGAGTAATGGCACATTGGGTGGGACTACGTTGGTTAAAGATATTAATCCCAATAGTGGAAGTTCTAACCCGGTATTTTTTACCGTTTTTAACAATACGCTCTATTTCCGGGCTGACGATGGGAGTAGCGGCGCTGAATTCTGGAAAACCGATGGCACTACTAACGGCACTGAGCGGGTAAAAGATATTTATCCCGGCAGCGACGCTTCGGGGCCGAGTTATTTTACTATCTTTAACAATTCTCTTTACTTTAGTGCGACTACCAGTTCGACGGGATTTGAATTGTGGAAAAGCGATGGCACTGCTGCCGGTACCATGCTTTTTAAAGACATCAACACCACCAACCTTTCTTCATCTCCGAAAGATTTTGCAGCACTAAAGAACCAATTTTATTTTGCCGCGAACGATGGCATCAGCGGAACTGAACTATGGCAGAGCAATGGCAGCATTGGCGGCACCGCACTGGTGAAGGATATTCGTACCGGTATACATACTTCTTTAATCTCCGGATTAACCGCTATGAGCAACAATCTCTTTTTTGCTGCTAATGACGGCTTTAATGGAACAGAACTCTGGAAAAGTGACGGCACGGCCGGCAATACCCAAATACTAAAAAATATTCGCGCCGGAGGTGGTTTTTCCATACCAAAGAATTTTGTCGTTTTCGATAACAACCTTTATTTCTCGGCCAGTGGTGGCTCTGGCTATGAACTCTGGAAAAGTGACGGCACCAAAGATGGTACATTGATAGTAAAAGATATCCGCCCAGGGGGTAGCTCGAGTTCACCGGCTTATTTAACTGTATTTGATAATCAGCTTTATTTTAGCGCAAGAGGCTCAACAGGCGGCACGGAAATCTGGAAAAGCGATGGCACCAAGAATGGTACCACGTTGGCAATAAATCTCCGTTCCGGCAACAGCAGTTCTACTCCCAAATATTTAACAGTATTTAACAACGAACTCTACTTTAGCGCCAATGATGGCAACAGCGGCATCGAACTCTGGAAAAGTGATGGCACCCTTGGCGGCACCGAGCTGGTAAAAAATATTCGAAATGGTTCCAGCAGCTCTTCTCCGAGTGATTTAACGGTTTTCGATGGTGCCCTATACTTCCAGGCAGATAACGGCACACATGGCAAAGAACTCTGGAAAACAGATGGCAGCAGCAACGGCACCCAAATGGTGAAAGATATTCGGCCGGGAAATACCGGCAGCGAACCGACGTCATTGATTGTTTTTAACAAAACACTATACTTTAACGCGAATGAAGGTATCAATGGTAACGAGCTCTGGAAAAGTGATGGTACTTCAAACGGCACAGAACTCGCCGCAGACATCTTCCCCGGCGTTAGCAACTCCGATCCTCAATCATTCTTTGTTCATGAGGATGCCTTATATTTCAGCGCCGACGACGGTGCTCATGGGGCAGAAATTTGGGTGCTTCACCGTCCGCTCGGAGATATAACCGGGGATTTCATCACGGATATCAATGAGCTGCTTAATGATCCTGGCCTGCCTGCCGCCGCAGCAAACGATCTGGAGAATGCCAAAGACGAATTGCAGGACGCTATCGATGATATGAACAGCAACGATGTGCAGGAAGCTTTCAAAGATCTGGAGGATGCCATCAAAGACCTGATGAAGGCAGCAGATGACGGTGCTAATGTTTCTGACCTGATTGATGAAATTCTCGCGCTAGCCAATAACCTGGTACAGGATGCCCTGACCGAAGCGAACACATTTGCCGGCGATCCGGTAGTGGACGACTACATCCAGGATGCCCTGGACTTTATCAGCGATGCCCAGGACGAGCTGGCAGGTGGAAATCCGGACCTTGCCATCCGCCGCTTCGCCGATGCCCGCAAGGAGCTGCACTGGGCGATCCATCTCGGTAGCGCCATTGCCCAGGGAATGAATGCGGAAGATGATGTCAATACCGCGATTACGAACATCCAGGATTTAATCGACAATGGCGGCTACTCCGCTGCTGCAAATGACGAACTGGCGGACGCCATCGATGAGTTGAATGATGCTATTGCTGACTTCAATGATGGCGATATTAAAAACGGCTATAATGATCTCCAGGATGCCGTGGAGCAGTTGCAGGATGCGGAAACAGATGGTGCCGATGCCAACGATGAAATTGACGAGATCGTTGATCTGGCGAAAATGCTCGCCGAGGTGAAGCTGGCGGAAGCACAGGCCTATGCCGGCAATCCCGATGTCGATAGCCGCATTGCTGCTGCCCAAGCGGATATGGCTGATGCCGAGGCGGAAATCGCCAGCGGCGACCCGGACCGTGCCATCAAGGAATACCGGGATGCCTGGGAAGATGCCCGTATCGGCCTGGAACACGGACGCGGCTTGCGCAAGGAAAACGAAAACGGTAATGCACTGATTCCGGAGAAATTCGAACTGAGCCAGAACTATCCGAATCCGTTCAATCCAAGTACGACAATTAAGTTTGCCCTGCCGGAAGCGAATGTTGTATCTTTAAAGATTTATAACATTACCGGGCAGCTAGTTAGTACTTTGATTAATAAAAATATGAATGCAGGATACCACAATGTCATCTGGAACGGCCAAAACCAAAACGGCCAACGGGTGGCCAGTGGATTGTATTTCTATCACCTCAAGGCCGGAAAAAAATTCCAGCAGGTTCGGAAAATGATGTTGATTAAATAACCCATCGGACCAATCTATCCATGCTTTCGTATATCACCCTGTAGAGAAAATTCATGAATTTTCTCTACAGGGGGCGTAATCAAATCCCCTGCAATGGAACATCAATTCAATTAAAAATTATCAAATCAATCGATTAGTTTTTTAAAAATCCCTTTTAATCAGCGCCAGCAAAATGTAATATGCATTACACAATTACCCGGCAGCAAAGCATTTTCCGGAGGGACAGAGACCTAAAACCGGAGGATGAATCTATTGCTCAAGGGGATTAGTATGAGAGCGAAAAAGCTATTTTTCGTAATCTGCCTGCCGTTATTATTTCAAATCGCAGCAGCAAAAGAGCCGGGACAAACATCCAAGGCCTCCCAGGTAAACGACTACACGCTATACCAGGCGCAAATCAATATTGGCAATTTTACCTATTGGGTTTCCAATGATGGGCGGGGCGGCTATGATCATCATATCGGCGCACCCGGTGGCATCTATCCAAAGGGCACTGCCTCGGTCATTTACACCGATGGCCTGTTTTGGGGTGGCTTTGTTGATGATCCGGATTCCAGCAAGCCCTCATTACGGGTAAATGGACATGCCTATCGCCCCAGCACGACTCCAGGCAGAATAATCGCTCCCGGAATTGCCCAAGATCCCGATGATCCTGCTACCCGGGTTTACCGCATTCGCCGCGATTATTTAACCGCCAGCGATGAAGCTATGCGACAAGATGCAGCGGCACTGTTCTATCAAGGAGATGTGACTCGGGTTACTCCCGGGAATATCAACCTTGTCCGCCGGCAATACCAACTGGATTGGGAAGAGTGGCCGACTGAATTCGGGGCACCGTTCTATGATTTGAATGATAATGGCATTTACGAACCCGCCCTGGGAGAGACACCAGGGATTGCCAACGCCGATCAGGTTGCCTGGTATGCCTGCAACGATGTCGATGAGACAATTACACGAAATGCTTATGGTTCTCCCGCTATCGGTTTGGAAATTCAAGGAACAGTCTGGGGATACGAACAGCCGAATTCGCCACTTGGACAGGCAATATTCAAACGATACCGCATCATTAATAAATCGGAATTTATGATAGATTCCATGTTTGTTGGTCATTACTCCGATATGGATATTGGTGCATACACTGATGATTACGCCGGTTGCGACACCCTGCTCAATATGGGCTATATTTACAATGCATCGCCTTTCGATTATAACTTTAAACGCTTTAATATTGCCCCATCCGCCGGAGGCACGCTTTTACTGCAGGGTCCCGAAAAATCGTTCGCCGGTTATCTTTCCCGGCTACCGATGACTTCATTTAATAGCTTTCGTTACACCCTGGAAGAGCCCTGTGTCAATTGCCATGAATACTCGCAGTTACACTACGCTTTATTGAACGGCTACCAATATGCATATCGTGGAGAGCTTACTTCTTTTACTGTCGGATCCGGCCCTAATGCCGGGCAAACTACAATCTTTCCCCTTTCCGGTGATCCATTTCTGCAAACAGGTGATATTGACGGGCTTGGCAACAATAGAAGTCCACACGATCAACGAATTTTGGTTAGCAGCGGTCCGTTTACCATGCAGCCGGGAGATACTCAGGAAATCATCTATGCATTGGTCGGGGGAAATTCGATCGTCGGAAACCATCTAACGTCCTTACAAGCTTTAAAGACGAATGCGGTCGCTGTGAAACAGGCCTTCGAAAACGGTTTCATTTCCCCGACAGATATACGTCACTCGATAACCCCGATTAATCCTGGTGAAATAGAATTTGCCGTGCGGATGGATTTAACTGACTTTACCGGAATTTCAACCGCCAGGCTACACCTTACCGATAAAATCGGCAACAGCGATGATATTCCCATTGCACTCTATGATGACGGCAATCATAATGACAGTTTGAGCAATGATGGGATTTGGGGCAACCGTTTGATACTGGAAACACTGAAATATCCCTATCAGGCAGCGTTGAATATTTATACCACGGATTCGACCATTACCTACCCCGAATTTTTGCCACAACTCTCTTTTCGTCTTTCTCCCCGATTAAGCAACTGGCGGCTTATTTGGGAAAACGGACCGCAGGATGGATTATTCAACTTTCGGGAAACTTCTTTCCTTTCATTCGATATCGAAAATCCCGATGCCCGCCACAGCATCGACTCATTGCTTCTACGCGCCGATTTTACCAGTAGTGGACTCTCTGGCCTGCCAGTCAGTTTTATCTCCAATTCCGGATTCACGCAATCCCAGCCGGACTTGCGCCTAAACATGCTCCCTTCAGCCGATATACGGCAGGCAGAGGATCAATACTTTGTGATAACGGCGCCCCACGATGGCGATTCACTACGGATTTCCATTAGCATAAATTTTGATAACCATTTTACCTGGCAGGAAGAAGTATTCCCTCTGCAGCAATGGTATCCGGACGATTCCCGCGGCACAAAACTCTCGATAGAAGAAATTACCGGTGATAGAACCAATATTGAGATCCGTATCGCAACTCCGGCAAATTTAACCGGCCACACCTATCAAATTTCCTTTACGGAAGATAATGCTAACAATATACTTTGGCATCTGATGGATTATCATACCGGCGATATCAAACTGAGCGATCAACCATTGGCCGATGAGACACCATTCCCCTACCCACATGTCGATGGACTTTTATTTAAAGTATTTCGGCACAAAAATGAATTCAGAGATTTTTTAACAATTGCAAATGGAAACGGTACGTTTAGTACGCCGCTCGGCGCATCTCCATATAGCTCAACCGGTTTTCCCGGCTCTTTCCCCAGCTACAATCAGCAAAGCCAAAGTGATAATCGCTGGGTTATCCATATCGCCGATGAAGATGGGGAAAATCGACGCTACGAAAAATTTCTTGAGCGCATTTCCGCGAATGGCGCCAACTGGAGGCGCATTATTGGTAATGATTTTGAAATACGATTTACAACAGAAGGAAGCGTTGCCGGCAATTTTATGAATAACGGCAATCCTCTACAAATCCCTTTTGAATTATGGAATATCGGGTTTAACACCCCAGATGATTCCACAGATGATTATCGCATGATACCTGTTATCAAAGATGTGGATAGTTCCGGCACTTTTAACTTGAGTGGATCAAACCATAGTCTTACCAGCAGTGATGTTGATCCTTATACGGATTGGTTTTACTGGTATGACCCGCTTGATAAAACTCCGGGAGAAAGCGGCTATTTCGCAGCTGCTGAGCAAATTATGAACGGCGCCTGGCAAACAGATTCGTTACAACAGGTAATGGCCGGTATGGTACTGGTCGAACGTATTTTTGGCGGTAATTCCGCAACCGTTCAGGATCATCCGGAAACCGGCACAATTTTCCGCCTGATTACTGACAAACCTTTTCGGGACGGCGATCTATTTCGTGTTGTGGCTCCGTCTGCCCTGCCGGATAGCCTGCCTTTGATCATTACCGATTTTCAGGTATTACAAAACTACCCCAATCCCTTTAACAGCGAGACGATCATCCCCTATCAACTGCCGGAGGCTGCGGAGATAACCATCGATATTTACAACATCCTCGGGCAACGAGTGAAACGACTGCTAAAAGGGCAGGGGGAACAGGGTCAACATATCATCCGCTGGGACGGACTAAATGATCAGGGACTCAGGGTTTCTTCCGGTTTATACTTTTACGTACTGCGAAGTCGGGACCATCTAAAAGCGAAAAAAATGATTTTGTTGAAATAGTTTCTGCATACCTCGTGCTGATTCAAAACTGAATTACGAGCGGAGAATACACATCAAGACAATCATATAATTCTTTTATAAACAATTATTAAAGGAGGGAATTATCATGGAGCAGAGACAGGACCGTTATGTAGAAAGTTTTCACTGGCTACTAATACCACTCTTATTAACAATAATGGGTGGTATGGTATCAGCCAAAGAATTACCAGGTAGTAAGGATAAAAATCCTGTTCCCGAACAAACAGCTGCTGACCCTTTTTTTACCTTATGGAATATCAATAATATTTCCGGATGGATAGCTGCCAATGGTCAATCCGCCCACTCTCCCACTGGTAGCGTTGGTGTAAAATATCCCCGGGGCACAGCAGGTGTTATATATCAGGACGGCTTAATTTGGGGCGGTTATGTACAAGATAGCCGCAATCCGGATTGGCCAGCATTGCGGGTCGGTGGTCAAACCTATCGCATTGGTACTACACCGGGGCACATCTCTTCCCCTGGAACTGCCATCTATGATCCCATACCTTCCGATCCAAATTCAGCGCGCGTTTATCGGATTCGCAGTGACTGGGAGTCGTTAACCATTAACGATCCGGAAATCCGTCAAGACGCTGCAGAAATATACCTGGTCGCTATTGATGATGTAACCGATGCCATGGCCCAGGCTGTATTGGATCAATACGCACTGGACTGGCAACAATGGCCGGTTGGCCTCGGCGCACCTTTTCATGATGTGAACAATAACAATACATATGATCCCGGTATCGACAGTCCTGGCATTGCCTCTGCCGATCAGGTCGTCTGGCTGGTTTGTAACGACCTTGATCAAGGCAACATTACTAATCTATACGGCTCCCCACCAATTGGCATTGAATTGCAAATCACTATGTGGGGATATAAAGGCATAGACAATCCGCTGGCGCAGTTGAGCTTTCAACGCTATTTGATGATCAACAAATCCGGCCAGCAAATAGATTCTATGTTTGTCAGCAGATGGTCCGACCCAGATATCGGCGATTACACCAATGATTTAAGCGGTTGTGATCCGCAACGCAATTTAGCATACAGTTACAACGGATATCCTCATGACAATGATTTCGCTGCCTTCGGACTGCCCCCGGGTGCGGGTGGATATGTATTATTGCAAGGACCTATTGTCCCCGATCCGGGCAGTAACGCCATTTTCAATTTTCAGCCATTACCTGATCATACCAATCTGCCAATGACTTCCTACTGCTATTTTGCCGCTGGCAGTTCCATTAGCGATCCGATACTGGGAAGTTATGAAGGCACATTGCAGTGGTATAACTTGCTGAATGGTTATACGCCAACAGATGATCTTCAAAATCCCACACCTTACGTTTACGGTAGTGGCCCCAATATCGGCCAGCCTACCAAATTTCCCCTAAACGGAGATCCAGTACTCGGCACCGGGGATATTGACGGACAGGGGCAAAACCTCCCGCCCGGCGATCGACGAATGGTTAGCGCCTCTGGCCCATTTACTATGTTACCGGGAGATTCACAAGAAGTTATTTATGCCATTGTCGGGGGCAGCAGCGATCATTATCTAACAAGCATTAATGAATTAAAAAAGAATCTGGAAAACGCCGCTGCATTACATGCTACTTTATTTAGCAATATTCCCACTTATGTTGATCTTGATTATGAGATCGAATTTCTAACCACCGCTCAAACCCGCGTAAAATTCCGGGCAGAAAACCAGGATGCCACAACCATTACTTTATATGTTCAGCAGCCGGATGAAACGCCGGTAACATCTCTTCCATTATTTGATGATGGGCAGCATGATGACGGTATAGCCGGAGATGGCATCTTTGGTAATAGCTGGGATACCAATCCCTTTAGTACTGGTCTTTGGATCGATGCAGAAGTCGCTTACCAGACGGGCTTCACTTACACCTGGGATAATTTAGAAAAGCACCTAACCACTGGCGGGCCGCTGGTCATCACCGATGCCCTGGTAGGCTCAGATCATCTCAATCATGATGGCATCGCCAATCCCGGTGAGAATATCCGCTACACTCTAGCGATACATAACAACGGTGTCCAGGAATTCAACAATATTCGTATCTTTCAGATTAAATCGCTGACTCCGGAATTTGTTATTAATCTTGCAACACCACAGGGCCATCATACGATCGCGACCCTCCCCGGTAACACTAGCTATACTTGGCCTTTTAGCAACGAAATGCCTTATTTTCAATTCGACATTCTTGACACTCACCCCGGGAATGATTATGTCTCTTTCCTCATTCAATTGTTGGATGACGATTATAACCTCTGGCAAGATACTGCTTCTATCTGGGTTACTCCGCTTGAATACCAATCCACTGATTTTTTAATGGAACAGGTCAGCGGCGTTTCCGGTGGTTCTTTAGGGTTCCGAATATTTGATCCCGCTGCGCTCACCGGGGATGTTTATGAAATCAACTTTAACGATTCCAGCCAAACCGCTGCACCGTTCTATCAACTCAAAAATCTGAGCAGCGGCAACATCATTTTCAGCAGCCAACCTTATCCAGACGAATACGGCCATAACAGCTTGCCAACCGATGGTTTTTTCGTTACCCGCGGCAGCACCCGCCCGGATGATTTTACCGATTGGGATTGGGGAAATGGCGACCGTTGGGTTTCCGGCGTTAACTGGGGCGGAGCGCTATTTTTCGGCGGTGCAGATCTAGGAGAAAATTTTTTTGGCAGCACTTTGACAGATGGCGAATATCATAGTGTAAAAATTATTTTTGATTCTACGAAAACTACCACCTGTGCAGTTTATCGCCGGGATTTGGCCTACGCTTATAGCGGACTGGGAACCTTTCACGGTGAAGCCTATGATATTTCCAACCCTGAAAATCCCCGGCGTATTAATATCTGTTTCGTCGAAGATGAAAATGCTTCTAATGCGAATGGCACGTCTGCAAACTTAATTTGGGACATGGCATGGAATCCCGTGACCTTCACCATGGGCGACTTGGGGGGGCGGGAATTCCTCTTTATCATGAATAGTGATTATGACCCGGTGAACGGTGGTGGATACGATGATAGCAATTATGGCCCTGCCGCCGATGTGGTCTGGGCAATTTGGCCGCAAGCTCGAGGAGGACGGTTCTTTCAGCACGACAATTTTGACCTATTTTTCTATTACCAGAAAGGGATGACTACCGGAAATATCTACACGTTTAATCCTCTCGATGCATTAGGTGTTAATAATGAAGAAAATACGCCGCTCAGTTTTGCGCTGTTCCCCAATTATCCCAATCCATTCAACCCAAGCACACAGATTCATTTTACACTGGCGAAAATGGTGAATACCAAGTTGACGATCTTCAATGTGCTGGGGCAACGCGTAAAATCCCTGGTGAACAATCAACTATCCAGCGGTGATTATAAAATGATTTGGGATGGAAAAAACGACAATGGAGAGCAGGTCAGCTCGGGAATTTATTTTTATCGTCTACAGGCCGGCGACTTTGTACAAAGCCGGAAAATGGTATTGATCAGGTAATTACTGCCTTTTCTGATGTATTGATTAAACTCATCAATCTTCAACAAATTCCAACAGGAGGGGTTATGAGTCAGCAACAAAATCGATGGCATTCGTGCTATCATTGGTTAAGAATAATTGTTTTCATTACATTTATCCCCTTTCTGGCGTTTGCTCAGAAAGATCTCGACAAAGAACATTTTCATAGTATCAACCCTCAAAATTCGAACAATACTTTTCGCACACTCTGGAACGTCAACAATATCGCCGGTTGGATATCTGCTGATGGCAGCTCCGCTAATTCGCCCGATTTTTCTTCCGGAGTAACCTATCCTCGCAGCACCACGACGACTATTTTCCAGGACGGCCTGGTTTGGGGCGGCATTGTTCAGAGCAGTCGCAATCCCATCTGGCCGAAAATCAGGGTTGGTGGACAAACTTATCGCAGCGGCACCATACCGGGGCATATTGCCGTTGCCGGGGACGTAAATAACGATCCGATTCCCTCCGACCCCGCACTGGCGCGCATCTATCGAATTCGTCGCGACTGGGAAACCTTAACGATTAATGATCCGGAAGTACGCCGGGATGCCGCGGAAGTCAACCTCGTAGACATCGATGATGTTACCGACGCCATGGCACAGGCAGTACTCGATCAATACGCGCTGGACTGGGCAAACTGGCCGGCTACACTCGGCGCGCCATTCGAAGATATAAATGGGAACGGCGTTTATGATCCGGCAATCGATATCGCCGGTATCGCCTCCGCCGATCAGGTCGTATGGTTAGTCTGCAACGATGTTAATGAAGATGCGACCAGCAACCTCTACGGTTCCCCGCCAATCGGCATCGAGCTGCAGATTACCATGTGGGGATATAAAGGTGAGAATACCCCGCTCGGGCAACTCAGCTTTCAACGCTATCTGCTCATCAACAAATCCGGCAACCAGATCGATTCGATGTTTGTTGCGCGCTGGTCCGATCCGGATATCGGCAACTATCGGGATGATTTCGCCGGCTGTGATTCACTGCTGGACCTCGCTTATGCTTACAACGGCTACCCCAACGACAGCGAATTTAGCGTTTATGGTTTAGCGCCGGCTGCCTCTGGCTATGCCTTGCTGCAGGGACCGGTAGTGTCTTCACCGGGCAATACAGCGATCTTCAACCTTCGGGAATTACCCGATCACAAAAATTTGCCGATGACTTCCTTTGGCTATCTTGCTGCCGGGGATGCAATTAAGGACCCCACGCTGGGCCATTATGAAGGTACACTACAGTGGTATCATTTACTGAACGGTTACCGTCCTTATCTAAGCCATGGTCCTTATTTCTTTTATCTCCATGGCAGTGGTCCTTTTTCCGGGCTTCCCACTAAGTTTCCCCTGAATGGTGATCCGGTATTAGGCAATGGTGACATCGACGGTGAAGGACTGAATCGCGCCCCCGGCGATCGACGAATTGTCAGTGCCACTGGTCCGTTTTACATGATGCCCGGCGACTCGCAGGAGGTCATCTATACAATCGTCGGTGGCAGTAGCGATCATTATCTCACCGCTATTAACGCCATGAAAAGTAACCTGGAAAATGCCCGGACGCTCTATAACACCTTATTCAACAATATTCCTTCTTTTGTCGAACTGAATGATGAGATCGAATATTTGACCACTGCCCAGACGCGGGTAAAATTCCGGGCAGAGAACCCGGATGCCGTAGCAATCACCCTGCATATTCAGCATCCCGATGAAACACCGGTGATCTCCCTGAGTTTGTTCGACGATGGCCAACACGATGACGGTGCAGCCGGCGACGGTATCTTTGGTAATAGTTGGGACACCGTTCCCTTTAACAACGGCCTTTGGGTCGATGCTGAAGTGGCATACCAGGCAGGTTTCTCCTATACCTGGGACAATCTCAACAAAAACCTGACGACCGGCGGACCGTTGGTAATTGCCGATGCCCTCGTAGGGTCGGATCATCTCAACCATGACGGTATCGCCAACCCCGGCGAGAATATTCGCTATACCCTGGAAATAAACAATAACGGCAATCAGGCATTCAGCAATATTAGAATTTTTCAGGTAAAGTCCCTGACACCGGAATTTGTTACCAACATTGAAGCGCCATTGGGCCATCATACGATTACTACGCTGCCGGGCAACACCACCTATAGCTGGCCTTTCAGCAATGAGATGCCTTATTTTCAATTCGATATTCTCGATACCCATCCGGGAAATGACTACATTTCCTTCCTGATCCAAATGATCGATGACGATTACAATATCTGGCAGGATACCGCATCTATCTGGGTTGCGCCGCTCGAGTATCAATCCACTGATTTCCTGATGGATCAGGTGAGTGGCATCTCTGACGGTGCGCTCGGTTTTCGCATTTTTGATCCCGCAGCACTTACCGGGGATGTTTATGAAGTCAATTTTAATGACTCCAGCGAAACCAGTCCGCCGCATTATCAATTGAAAAACCTGAACAGCGGTAACATTATTTTCAGCGATCAGCCTTATCCCGACGAATACGGGCATAATAGCTTACCCGCCGATGGTTTCTTCGTTACCCGCGGCAGCACCCTGCCCTCCGATCTCCTCGATTGGGACTCAGCAAACGGAGAGCGTTGGCTAACCGGTGTAAATTGGGGCGCCTCGATATTTTTCGGAGGTGCGGACCTGGGGAGAAATTTCTTCGGCACCGGATTAATGGAAGGCGAGCATCATAGTGTGAAAATTGTCTTTGATTCTACAAAAACGACGAATTGTGCGGTATATCGCCGGGATATGAACTACGCATTTGATGGCCTGGGTATATTTTACGGAGAAGCTTATGATATTTCCGATCCGGAGAATCCCCGCCGCATAAATATCGTTTACGCGGAAGATAATGATGTCAAACCCGCCGACAAAATCTGGAATCCTACTGACGATATTGTTGGTGGCAGGGAGTATCTTTTCATTATGCATAGCGATTATGATTCGCTAAACGGCGGCGGCTATGATGATGACAATTTTGGTCCGACTGCAGATGTGGTCTGGGGAATATGGTCAAGATTGCGGGATGGCTATTCCTTCTTCCAGGATAATTTTGATCTTTTCTTCTATTATCAGAAAGGGATAACAATCGGTAATATCTACACCTTTAACCCACTGGATGCCCTCGGCATTACAAATGAAGAAAGTGTGCCGCTCAGTTTTGCGCTGTTTCCCAATTATCCCAACCCGTTTAACCCCAGCACGCAGATCCGTTTTAGTCTGGCAAAAGCGGTGGATGCCAAATTGACTATCTTTAATGTGCTGGGGCAGCGGATAAAAACGCTGGTGAATAATCAACTATCCAGCGGGGAGTACAAAATAATTTGGGATGGAAAAAACGACAGTGGAGAGCAAGTCAGTTCCGGCATTTATTTTTATCGCCTGCAGGCCGGCGATTTTGTGCAAAGTCGGAAAATGGTGTTGATTAGGTAATTAGGTAATTAGGTAATTAGGCAATCAGGGATTCAATTTCCGGGATTACCCGCGCAAAAATTCCGAGGGGGTTTGTTTAAATTCCTCCCGGAAACATTTGGTGAAATAGGCAAGGCTGCGGAAACCGGTATCGTAGGCGACATCGGAAATACTGCCTTGCTTTTCGGCCAGCATTTGGCGGGCCCGTTGCAGACGGAACGAACGGATAAACAATTTGGGCGATTGATTCAGAAGCGCCTTCAATTTGCGACGCAATTGGCTTTCGCTCATCGCCACTTCTTTACTGAGTGCTTTGACGTCAAAAAGTTCATCGCTGATGCGCGCTTCGATAATCGTCATGATTTTTTCCAGGAAACGGCGATCGATGCTGGTAGCGGTGACATCAACCGGATTTAAACCGCTTTCCCGACGATAACGCTCCCGTAGCTGCCGGCGCAGATGAATCAAATTTTTGATTCGGGTGCGTAATTCCCGGGCATTAAATGGCTTGGTAAGATAGGCATCTGCGCCGGTTTCCAGGCCTTCCTGTTTGTCTTCCTGCGCTGCTTTTGCAGTTAACAAAATCACCGGAATATGGCTGGTGTTGATATCGGTTTTCAAAGTTTTGCAGACTTCATAGCCGTCCATTTTTGGCATCATTACGTCGCTGACGATAATATCCGGCATCTGATTTTGAGCCTTATTAATACCTGCGACACCGTCCGCTGCGGTTATAATCCGATAATCATCGAGTAAAGAACTTCGAATATAATTGAGCATTTCCGGATTGTCTTCAACCAATAATAACAACGGTTTATCTGTTTCAGTCAACACCGATAGCTGATCATCCTCAGCAACCTCCGGGGCCAGGTCGGGAACTGTATTTGCCGCTTCCCCATCAGGGATCAATGGTCCGCTTTCAGGCGAAGCAAATATTTCATGATCCGCAAACAAGGATCTGCCAAGTGGTAATAATATCGTAAAGGTTGTTCCCTTTCCAGGAGTGCTATCGACCTTAACGGTGCCGTGATGCAACTGGACAAATTCTTTCACCAATGCCAGGCCGATACCAGCACCTCCCGCTTCCCGTATTGCCGATCCTTCTACCTGATGAAAACGATCGAAAATATGCGCCAACTGATGATCTGGAATGCCGCTGCCGCTATCCATAATGGTGATGCGAGTCTTCCCTTCTGGGAATATGTCTTCTGCTGATTTCTTCTTTTTGCCGGGCGTTTCAACATCCATTGTAACGATAATTTTGCCACCATCCGGTGTAAATTTAAAAGCATTGGATAGGAGATTATGCAACACTGCTTCGATCTTATCAGTCTCGAACCAAAGCTGTAAAGACTTCGGTGCTTCCAAGCGTAATTCGATATCGCGCATCTTCGAGAGAAATTCATAGGAACCAACGATTCCCTGAACGAGCGGAATGCAATCATTTTCCTGCACCTGCAGCTTCATACGGCCGGCATCGATCTTGGAAAGGTCCAGTAATTGATTTACCAGTTTCAGCAAGCGCCAGGCATTTCGTTTCATTCCCGCCAGGGTTTTTCGGGTAACCGGACTCTCCACATCTTCCATAATCTTGTCGATGGGACCCAGAATCAAAGTAAGTGGCGTGCGAAACTCGTGGGAAAGATTGGCAAAGAAGCGGGATTTGAGTTGATCGAGCTCCTGCAGCTGTTCGGTCAGGTCACTAATTTCTTTTTTCTGACGTTCGAGCTGTTGGCGCATTTCCGCATTATTGCGAAAGCGGGTCGCCAACACCTGAACCAGTTTTTCGGTAAAGCGGAGATAAATATCCGGGTTTTGAGTTTGCAACTGCCCCATTGCCGCCCGGCTCATAATCAGCACAGAACACTCTTCTTCTGCAACGACTGATGCAGTATGGGGAATATTTTCCAGATAGGAAAGTTCTCCTAGCAGACTCCCATCTCCAACCATTGCCAGCACAAAGCGTTCTTTCCCCCACTCCACCCGGGCATTGCCGGATTCAATGAAATAGAGGGTGTCATGTTTTTCATTTTCCCGGATAATCGGTTCGTCCGGTTTATAGAAACGGCGTTCCCCGCCCAATGCTGGCAAGTGGGGCGCCAGAGCAGTAATAACATCATTAAAGCGAACGAATTTTTGTTTATCGGTCATTTATTTACTCGTACAGATTCAACACCGCGCCAGTCTGCCGGCACTTTTAGGCTTGAATGCATTTTTGAAGGTGGGTTGAATAAACATTTTATCGACATCGAACTTTCTTTGGCAAAGTTGATCGCCCAGACGGCGAGAAGTGGAATATACGTTCTTACATAAATATCTCCAAAATACCAGGTGCCTGGAGGGAAATTTTTCATTGGCAAAAAAGTAATTATAACAGAAGAATTTAATATTGACGGATAATTGATAATCAATGATCGATTATTAATTACCCATTTCTTCGGAAGGCTGCGTCAGCCATCAGATGGATTATCTCAAAAATAATGAGGTCATTATGTTTGGCGGCGTAGCAAATATCAAATTATACACTGATGCCTGGACTTGCAACTGCGAGACGAACACCTGGAAAAAAATCGCGACCGGCGCCGAAGCGGTACGAAGAGTCGATTTTTCCAGCGCCCGGCTGAGTGATGGCAGCATGATCATCTTTGGTGGCAGATCCAAGAAGGAATTCCTAAACGACACCTGGTTGTTTTCAGCGGAAGAATCTTACCTGAGAACAGCAGAGACGTATAAACGCAACTCTCAAGATTAAGCGATGAATGCCCAGGCTTCTACTCGTCTAACCTCCTGAGTCCGGGCGGCGATAGCAAATCTTTTTAAGAAAATCTTAGTGATGGAGGCCAGGATGATTTTTATGAAGTAAGTACGAATATCTCCTGCTCAGGAACATTCGCACCAACTTTTACAAAAAAATCTGATATATAAAAATGACAGCAGACATTGATGGCATAACTGTTATTATGCTTCTTACGTATATTGTCTTAATCATATTTTACCAAACTAATTTAATCATTTATCCAAGTCGAGAGACGAAAAGAAGGAGTAGTGTATGTCTAGTTATGCCCATCCTGAAGTTTTGGTTTCCACCACCTGGGTGGCAGAGCATCTCAATGATGACAATCTGGCAATTGTGGAAGTCGATGTTGATACAGCAGCCTACGACCAGGGCCATGTGCCCGGGGCGATCGGCTGGAATTGGCAAACGCAGTTATGCGACACTGTTCAGCGGGATATCATCCCGAAGGCAGATCTGGAAAAGTTGCTTGCGAATAATGGCATCGGCAACGATACCACCATCGTGCTTTATGGCGACAATAGCAACTGGTTTGCTGCCTGGGCTTTTTGGCAGTTAAAAGTGTATGGCCATAAAGATGTTCGCCTTATGGATGGTGGCCGGAAGAAATGGCTGGCGGAAAACCGTGAGCTAAGCACCGATGCTGCGAATCCGACGCCTACCAGCTATCGTGCTGCAGACCCCGACAATAGCCTGCGTGCCTTTCTACCGGAAGTGATGGACGCTGTAAAAGCTGGTAAAACCGCCCTGGTCGATGTGCGTTCCGGTGATGAGTTTACCGGCAAGGTACTCGCCCCTCCGGGACTACCGGAAACTTGCCAGCGCGGTGGGCATATTCCCGGCGCCAAAAATATTGGTTGGGGACTGGCTTGTAATGAGGATGGCAGCTTCAAAAACTTCGGCGAATTACAGGCACTATATGGCGGCCATGATGTTACAGCGGACAAGGACGTCATTGCTTATTGCCGCATCGGGGAAAGATCCAGCCATACCTGGTTTGTGCTGAAATATTTACTCGGTTACGAGAATGTCAAAAATTATGACGGATCCTGGACGGAATGGGGTAACCTCGTTGGTGCTCCTATCGAGAAAGGATAGAACATAGACTTCTTTGAGGGGATAACTGTGCTGCCGGGCGTTTCTCCGGCGGCGCAGTTGGAGATATTTATCTGGCTTACCCTACCTGTTTTTTTTAAATGCGATCATAAATCAAGCCCAAGATTCTCGTAGTGTTCAAAAAGAAACCTTGAAAGTATTTATTACTGTCATTGCGAGGCGCTTTTTGCCGAAGCAATCTACAAAGGTGCATGCAGCCGAGAGATCGCTTCGGCAAAAAGCGCCTCGCGATGACAGCATGAACAATTTTCTGTATCACGGCTACTAATATCATCTAAATTCTAACAAATGCCCCTTTTGGGGAATAACATTTTTGCTTCTCAATCGTTATACTGTGTTATGGATGAGATGATAACGATCAAAAATGACTGGAGCCTGTTGTTAATGGGCTTTGGCGCACTCCAGGGATATTTTTTTGCCAGTTTGCTCGCTTTCCAAAAACAGGGCAATATTCGCGCAAATCGTTGGCTGGCCCTGTTGGTTTTTCTCGTTGCTTACTTTCTGACAGCGGAAGTTATTATGCTTTCCGGGCTGCATCGCTACTTTCCTCATGTTATTGGGACTGGCTTTGTTTTTTGGTACATGCTTGGCGGACTGGTATACATTTACACCCGTTTATTGGGGGATCACGAATTTCGTTTTTCCTGGTGGGATGCGCTGCATTTACTTCCTTTTATTTACATTATGGCGCAGATGAGTCGCTTCTATCTTCTCCCGGCCGATCGTAAAGTGGCACTGTTTGAAATGGCAGTAAGCCGCACGCCCAGCTATCAATTGAGCTACCTCTTTCTTTCCGTTTTATTGCTGGGATATTTTTTTATCAGCGTTCGGGGGTTAACCCGTTCGATATCCCTCAAAAAAGAAGCATCGCGTTTTTTTGAAATCGCTCATCTCAGCTGGGTGCGTACGCTATTAATCGCTTTTACCGCCTATCTTGTTTTCGATACCGTTATGGGCTATCTCTTACTTTCCCAGGGCAACGATGCAGAAAGCCTTTCCCGCTTAACAATGATGATAATGACCTTATTCGTATTCATCGTTGCATATACCGCCGTGCGCGATCCCCAAAAGCTCTTTCCGGAAGAAAAAATGCCTGTGATGACCACAAAACTGCAGGCAGCGCAAGTGTTAAGCATCGCTCCGTTTAAAAAGAAATATCAAAATTCCGCCCTCTCCCCTGCCGATGCCCAAAAGCATCTCGCCCGGTTGTTAAGATTAATGGAGAAGGAAAAACCATATCTGAACAGCGAACTGAAGTTACCGGACCTCGCTGAGATGCTGGACTTATCGACCTATCATCTTTCCCAGGTGCTTAACCAGGAAATGCAACAAAGCTTCTACGAATTTGTGAACGTCTACCGCATTAAAGAAGCGCAGCAACGAATGCTCGATCCCGCGTATAAAGATTATACCATTCTCGGAATTGCACTCGATGCCGGATTTAACAGCAAAACGTCTTTCAACAGGATGTTTAAGAAGTGTACGGGATTGACACCTTCTTCCTACCTGAAAAAAAATGCGGAGTTGACTCAGCAAGCCGGGTAGTAGATGCGTAAATATGCAAATGGGCAAATGGGCAAATGGGCAAAATTGCAAAACTGCTCATTTGCCCATTTGCCCATTTTTCTCATCTAAAAACCCGTCCTCCTCCATCGGGAAGAACGATTTCCACATAAAATTCCCCATATTGAGACAAAAAAAATCTCAAATTCATTCTGGAGGTATTCCATGAAATCATTGTTTCCGATCTGTATTTTTATCATCAGCCTCTTGTTTGCGGCTTACTTACCTGCACAAACAGTCTCTACATTCATTGGTCCTAACATCAGTATAGATGATGACCTCATCTGGGATGCTGAAGGAAATTTATATGGTTCCAACTATGATGGCTCAGCAGTTTTTAAGGTGACACCATCTGGCGAAAGAAGCGTCTACATGGGCGGATTTAATACCCCGAACGGACTGGCCTTTGATACCCAGGGAATTTTATATGTCGCGGATAACGTCGGCGATCGCATTTACAAAGTGACGACGGATAGTGTTAAAACGCAGTTTGGTAATCCGATTGATTCTCCCAGTGGACTGCATTTTGACCGTTTTAGCGACACCCTGTTGGTAACCCAGTATGGTCCAAATCGGGTGGTTAAAATATCCCCGGATGGCGTTGTTACGCCTTTTCTCTCTGGCGCACCATTAAATGGGCCGGTCGGTCTCGCTTATGATGACGATGATAATCTTTACATAGCAAATTTTAATGATGGAAAAATTTTACGGGTAGATCCCGGTAACCAGCTGACCGAAATTGCCGATGTCCCTGGCACTTCCTTTGGCTCAATCGGCTTCATCGAGTATTCCGCTGGCTACATCTACGCGACCGGTATTGGCGTCCATCGTATTTATCGTATTTCGTTGGCCGGCGAGATGACCGTGTTCGCGGGCACCGGCGCTTCCGGATTGCTGAATGGTCCCATTGCGGATGCTCGTTTTGCCAACCCGAATGGTATTGTCGCCAGCCCGGATGGTAGCAAACTCTACATTTCCGATTACGGCACAAAAAGTATCCGGGAAATTAGCGGCATAATGACCAGCATCGATCTTGAAACCGAATCGAGGATTCCTGCACAATTCCACCTCGAACAGAATTATCCGAACCCCTTCAATCCGGAAACAACCATTCGCTTTCAAATGGCAACGGCAAAAGAGGGATCGTTAAAAGTATTTGATATGAATGGACGCTTGGTAGCAAACCTGCTAAACGGCACAATTTCCGCCGGCACGCATAGCCTTCGCTGGGATGGTAAAAATACGGATGGCGCTCAACTGGCCAGCGGGATTTATTTCTACAAGTTATCAGCCGGGGAATTTTCCCAGGTTCGTAAAATGATATTAATGCGATAAAGCCGGGTGATCGGTGAATAAATAAAAGCCCCACTGGCATCCCAGTGAGGCTTTTTCTCCTTACAGAACTATTTTCGTCTTAGGTTTATCGCCTAAACCACTAACGCCTCCTTAATAAACATCGATCTTGCCGTTAATGTGTAGATACTTATTGATGATATTGAAATTCGCATCAACGACACTGCTATGACAACCTTCGCAAGTTGCAGCGGGGATATGTCCCTGTGGCGGTAAACCGTGACAGCTACCGCAGAGTGCCTGACCAGTACCAACGGCGTTCCAGATCATCCGCGGATTATTTCCCCGCATGGCGTCCTCAGTATAAGCCCAGGGATACTCACTATCCGCTTTCTTGAATTCGAATCCGCCATGGCAATAAACATTACTGCAGGATGCATCCATTCTTTCCCAGGTAGTAGCATCCGTTCCGACAGATGATGCCAAATTGTTGAAGACCACCTCGCTATGGGGCGAATCATCGATATGTCCGGCGGTGTTGTAAACCAGTGTTTGATTATGGCAGGTAAAGCAGTTTCCGGCTTGAAAAGTACTCCATTTGCTGCCATTCAAGTGTGCCTGATGGGCACCAACGGTTACGACACTCGTGCTGGTGTTACCGCTGAGATCCTTTGGTGGTGCAGCACTATTGGCATCGCCATGGCAAGAGCTACAATTTTCCGGACCATCCGGGGCGGAGTGACAGGATAAACAGTTCTTTTCCGGCGTACCTTCACCGGCATAATCACTACCGTGGCAACTCTGGCAGCTATTGATATCCCATTTCAATTCTTCTGCAATAAACTTGCTGTGAAAGCTTTCCGAACTGCCATCGGCAAACCCACCGGGATGCGGATACACAGCATGGCAGCCAGCGCTATAGCAGGAGACCTTCGAGCTGCCGCCATCGTAACTTTCGCCATGACAGCTTTGGCAGCTTTCCTGGGAAAAGGATTTTGTCAATATTGCAGTGCCGTGAAAATCCGCACTACCGGCCACCGACCAGTTTTCCGGGTGTGTGGAAACACCCATCGGTTGCTTCTCATCCAAACAGCCGCTCAGGAAAAACAGTGCGAGCGTTACTACGACAAGCAGACCGTTGTGACGATTACAAAAGGCTTTGTACAGCGTCTGAATATAATTCGTATTTAACCGTAGCATGTCTCTTTCACCTCTTTTATAACCCGTGGCATGATTGACAAATTTCCTGCGCATTGTTCTCGTGGCAGGATAAACAAGCTTCCAGATCGTTCATTGCTTCCACTTTATGTCTGCCGCCATCATTGGGGAAATTATTCACCCAACCGACAGTATGATTATGCGGGAGCACCTGATTATCCCGGTGGCAATCGAAACAGAATTGCCGTTCGGTATGGCAGGTTGCGCAGTCTTTTTCTTTCCCCTGTGCTTCGATCGCATGGGTAAATTCATAATTGAGCGGATGGACGACCCGGGCGATATTATCCCCTTCGTGACATTCCTGGCAAAAATCATTTTTATGGCAAGTTGCGCAGGACATATCCGCAGACATCTGCCGGGCATCGCTGCGCGCCAATTGTCCGTGGTGATGGGTAAAATCATCGCGATGGCTGATTGGTCGCAGATTCTCAAACGGTTGATGGCAACTGGCACACTCAACCGTGACCGCCCGATTTTCATGGCAATCCATACAACTCATCATTGTTGGTAAGGTGTAGGCATCAACTAACTCTTTTTGCACCACATCAGCATGACAGCT
Source organism: Calditrichia bacterium (assembly GCA_028284905.1). GTDB lineage: Bacteria > Calditrichota > Calditrichia > RBG-13-44-9 > J075 > JACKAP01. Next base: position 150,459 of record JANQQU010000012.1, on the reverse strand, counting down.
CATACAGTCTTCACCGGCATCAGCGTGTTGCTTGTGCGAAAACTTCTCGTTATAGCGGTCGATGCGCGGCAGTCCTTCCGGATTGTCCAGCTTAATCTCATCTCCCTCATGGCAATCGACACAAACACTCATTGCCGGGAGCAGATCATCGGTCCCCTTTACGCTAATCTCCGCACCTTCATGGCAGTCGATACACTCCAGTTCCTCTTCGACAACATGCAGTTGATGGGAAAAATTATAATCCAGTTTTTCACCCTTACCATTGTTGGCCAGTGGCTGCAGATAGTATGCGAATGAAAAAACCAGCACCGAGAGAATTAATATTTTCTTCATGGATAATCTCCAGCTAGTGGTCTATCAGGTCGTCTCAAAGTGAAAACGCGTAACGCAACCTGAATAATCCTCTCACATCGTTTTCGTAATACTCGTTAATACTTTCCTGGATTTCCGCTCTCAACATCAAATCCTTCAGCGGCCGCCAGGTCAATCCTCCGGAAAGGCCAATCGCCTCTTCATCAATCTGAATTGATTGACGCTGATACTGATAATAGCTGCTATATGCGCGGACGGTCAGCTGCGGGAGAATATCATAACGCGCCTCTCCATAAACACCGAGATTTTCGCCGCCATACCCTTCCTGGAAGATCACGCCGACAATCCCCCACTGATTCCCGAAGGTAGCCGTTACCTGATTTCCCTGGTCCAACTCATAATCGGTAAAGGCATACTGCACGCCGAAGCGATAATTATTGAGCTGATAGGTAACCCCGGCCCGGGTTTGTTTATATGCCAGCTGCCGAAAAATCCGGAAAAAGGAATCTTCCAGAATACGCGGCCGTTGCTGGCTGTATTCCCCGGAGAAGGACCAGTGTTTGTAGAAGTAGCTTAAACGGTAGCGCATCCCCTGCAATTCTTCCGTTTCCAGATTTTGATCGATGCGGGCGAGATAGTAGAGGTTATCTCGGTAAGTTCCGGTTAAAGAAGCACCGACCAAATGCCAGACAGTGCCGCTCTCCCGATCCCGCTTGAAATAGCTCAGGTCTATTTTTGAGTCCCAGGGTAGTTGATAGGAGAGATAGCCTCCCAGGGCACTGCTATCACCACCGACTAAATTGAGATCCCGGTCGAAGGGCGATTCCAAACCGGCAACCACTTTCAGCGTCAGTTTCTTCGCGGGTTTCACTGCCAACATTACACCATCAACAGTACCGTTAATAACGCCCTCATAGAGAAACTGCCGGCCGGCCCGTAGTTGCACTTTACGGTTGGCATTCTGCCAGTTGAGATAAAGGTTGTAGACCTGCTCATCCCAGCTATCATCACCGATTTTTGCCAAACGGGCGTAACTGGCGAGGTAAGTGCCGGGAAGGCCTTCCGAACTCAATCGAAAACGTAGCGACTGGTAGAAATTACCCTGCTCCACGGTTGGGGTATCAAAGAAATAAGCTGATGACTGGGTTGCTCCGCTAATATGAATCTGCGGGCGTAGTTGCTCAGTCATTCCGAGGATAAGTATGAGGATCGTCAATACAATAAGATTTTTCATGGCATCTTTTTCCGTTTATGGTGAATGGTTTCACCGGTATGAAGCCCGGGATATCCGGGCTTCATGCGGATTAAAAATATTATCACCACTGTGCGGTAACTTTTCGGGTGCCATCCATAATGGCGGCATTCGGTACCGGTGTACCGGTCAGGTGCTGAAAGCTTTGCTGCAGCAACTGCACGGCATAATCCGGGTTATGAATACCATGGCTCTTGTCGTCATGGACAAATACCCAGTTATACCCGGCTTCCCGTTCAATCAAAACAGTCAGCGAGTCGTCCCCGAGAAAATGCGCGAGGTCATTGCTGTATCCGGTAGTATCCTGTCCGCGATTGACGATGGATTCAAACAATGCAGCTTCGAGAATTGCCATCAACCCGTCAACTTCGTGCATCACGCCTTCAACACTACCATCACCATCGAAGTCTTCCAGGGCCATAATGTCGCCAAATTCAGCAATCTGACCATGGCAGTTCACACATGCTTCCACTGAAGGCAGGAAGGTGTGACCGGTTTTTGCACCGGTACCCGGCACATATTCTGCTGTTTGAATGTGACAGGTTTTACAGCTGTTTTGCACACTCAGGTGGGAAGGATCTGCCCAGGGGAAGGATGCATCGGCCACGCCATGATAAGCGCTGGCGCCCTGCATCATATCTGCCTGCGGATTGGCATGCGGGCCAAAGTGGGCATATCCATTAACAACCTGATCATCCGGACCACGGCGGGCGTGGTGGCAATGCATACAGAGTTTCCCAACGCCACCTTCGGTGATTACCGGAGAGGCGCCATTGGCAGTTACCAGCGGCACGTCGGCAACGGTGCGGATTTGGCCGGGATTCTCGTCATTATGCGGATCGTGACAGGTAATACAGCCGATATTGCCATAAGCAAAAACGCTGGTATCGGGCCGTTCAGTAACAGTACCACTGCCATAAAAAACCTCCAGTGGCTGAGATGCGGATTTACCGGAGAGGCGGATTGCCGAGGCAACACCTTCATGGCAGCCGGCACAACTTCCCCGGGTAACCGCGAAGAAGTTCGGATCAAAATTATGCGGTGAATTTTCCCATTCACTCAGGAATGGATGATGAGTGCCATCATGACATTTACCGCACTGCTCAACTTCGTATCCAACGTGAACCTTGGTGGGATCCGGGGCAGCGCCGGCAATATGATCGGAAGCAGCACCGTGACAGTTTTCGCACTGCACGTTTTCAAACTTCGCGATCGGGGCTTCGTCGTAGCCGCTGTTGCCGATTTCCCCTTCATAACCAACCGAATGGCAGGGAATACAGAAGCTCTGAACATGACCACTTGCCTGCAAGCCAGCCCAAGCTTCGGCGTGTCCGGTTTCCGCCCACTTATTATGCTGATCCTGGTGGCAACTCATACAACTAACATCACCAAGATAGTAGGGCGTCACCGTTGGGGCATACATCCCAACGCCAATCCGTCGTGTGCCGATACCGATGTAATCCCCGTCGGTGGCATGTACCGAGATCATATACGCACCCGGATCGTCCGGTGCTTTCCAGATTACCGTATCGCCCTCAGCCTTATCGAGCGTGCCCGCTTCGGCAAACCACTTCAGAGTGATGTTCCCGGCTTCCGGGCCCAGGGTTAATTGTGCAGCCAGCGTAATCGAACCACCCTGGCTAATGGAATCCGGTTCGGCATAAACCTCATCCACACTGATAATGCTGACAATTGTTTCTACAGTGTCTCGAACGACGACGGTCTCAATCACCGTCTTTTCGTTTTCGCAGGCACTAAACAACAGCAGCATCGCAAAAAGACCAAAAATCGTAGCTTGAACGAACTTTTTACATGGTAACTGTCTCATCGTAGTGCACCTCCTGATAATGGGACCTATCTATGACTAGTTTTTAACATTAAAGTCGCATATTCATATATATTTTCCCGGAACACCGGTTTGATCAGATAGGGTAAATCACTGAGGACAACTCTTCTGGAGATACTTTTCAATTTTTCTTTGGGGAGCAGCAATAATAACTTTAGTTGCTTCTCCATTGCAGTCAGGATATTGACCATTTGGGAAATGCGGCCATTGAACACATCAATATCGAGAATAACCAATTGTGGATGGGCCTGCAGGAAGGCTTCCATAAAATCCAGCACATCGGTATAAATACGGATATCAATAGTTTCTTCCTGCGCTTCCAGGTGATTTCGCTTGATAAAAAGAGAAGGTTCTGCTGTTAAAACCATTATCGTGCGCATAATATCAGCCTTCATGTTTCTTCTTTTGATGCTGCGATTGTTAATTTCGACTTGTTGCATCAGGTCACCTCTGGAAGAACTATACCACGACTTATTCGGTCCGCTAAATCATCATTTTGGTATATTGCAGTAATTATGCCATCTACGTTATAGCACCTTAAAAAATTATTTTTATTACACTTAAAAGCCTTTCACATTTTGCTTAATTCCTAAATTTCGTTGATTTTCACTGTTTCATTTTGAAACATACCCCTTTAAAATATTGAAAAACAAATACTTAAACATTGAGACAAAACTGTCTCACCTGTCGTATCAATGTCTCAACTTTGAGTGTGCTTATTTAGCAACTTTAACAGTAGCCACAAAGCTACCCTGCCACAGAAATACGCAAGTCAAAACCTCGTTATTCCATAAAAAACAACTGTTTAAAAATTTGCAAAAATTTCTTACCGAAGAAATGAAGCACCCCTTCCTTTACCTTCTCAGGAGGGCGGTAATTGCTTAAATATTAGTTTTTCATGCAAATAGGATTGGTCACGAATAGTTGGCAGAATATTTGTGGATAAGAATATAGTAAAGTAGGAGATTTAGCGTTGCTGAATACAGAATTGTTCACGGATAAGGATAACTGAATGAAAGCGACCAACTACACGGATACGATAGCTTCATTTCCCAGCTTTCATAATATGATCGGCAAAAGCAAAGCTATCCGGAAAGTTTTTGAGATCATCAAAAAGGTGGCCTTCGGGGATGCAGCAGTTTTTATCTTCGGCGAAAGCGGTGTTGGTAAAGAATTAGTAGCCCGGAGCATCCATGATTTCTCTGAACGCCGCAATCACTCCTTTGTCCCGATAAATTGCGGTGCATTGCCCGATTCTCTATTTGAAAGTGAACTTTTTGGATATGAGAAAGGCGCTTTTACCGGAGCCTTTCAATCAAAGCCTGGATTGGTGGAATTGGCGAGTGGAGGTACGCTATTCCTCGATGAAATTTGCGAGCTATCGCAAACTTTGCAGGTAAAACTCTTGCGCATGCTAGAGGAAAACAAAATTCGCCGAATTGGCGGCAAAGCGGAAATACCGGTAAATGTCAGAATCGTTACCGCAACAAACCGGGATGTTGAAAGTTTTTTGCAGAACGGAAAATTGCGAGAAGATTTGTATTTCCGGATTAACACTATTCAACTGCGAGTACCACCATTAAGGGAAAGGCGCCGGGATATTCCGCTGCTCGCCGATTTTTTTCTGAAGCAATTTGAAACAAAGTATTGCCGGCAAATTAACGGCATCGGCGCCCAGGCTTTACAAATTCTGCAAGACTATGAGTGGCCAGGCAACGTGCGTGAATTGCGAAATGTTATCGAGCGCACCTATTACCTGGCAACCCCACCGACGATCTGCCATACCGATTTGCCGATGAACATCGCCAAATATCACATCGAAAATAATCGCCAAAAATGGGATAAACTAACCTATAAAGAAGCGAAGGAAATGGTCCTGGAAAAATTTGAAAAGGAATACCTTCGCCATCACCTGAAAAAACATAAATGGAATATTAGTCGGACAGCAAACATCTGCGAGATCGACCGGCGAACAATACATCGACTGATCAACAAATTCAATCTGAGAGCGAATCATACGAACGGAAAGAATACAGGCGAATAGCTATGAAGTCATTCCATTTAATCATCCTCATATTCATCCTGCTGAGCGCAGGATTGCCGGGACAAACTATTGAAGATTGCCTCGATTGCCATGATGACCCGGAATTTACCATGGAAAAGAATGGCAAGGAAATCTCTCTCCATGTCGCTACGGACGCTTTTCGGAAATCTGCACACAGGGAAAATACTTGTGTCGATTGCCATACCGGTTTTGATCCGGAAGAAGATCCTCACAAGGAAATCATTACCCCGGTGGATTGCAGTTCCTGCCATGAAGAAAGTGTCCATGCGTTTTCCGCCAGTGCGCATCGCCGGGAATTAAATTGTGTAACCTGCCACACCGAGATTCACCAACCAGTAAATTCGGCACGCCTCGCTGCCGTCTGCCAGGACTGCCATGAAGAAGCAATCGCAGCGATCAAGAAGTCCATCCACTTTACAGCAGAAGATGGGCCGGGATGCTTTGACTGTCATTCGCCGCACCGCGCAGAAGCAGCCAGCTCTGCCAATTGCCTCTCCTGCCATGGTGATCAGGAGTATGCAGAAAAAAGTCACACTGAATCGACCCTGGCGTTTGTGCAATCATACTCGGAAAGTATTCATGCTGAAGACCTTGAATGCAGCGACTGCCACGGGGGCCATGATATTCTTTCCGTCGATGCGGAAAACTCTCCGGTGAATCACAGTAATATCGTCGCCACCTGTAATGAATGCCATGATGATGTTACAGAAGAATTTATGGCATCCGAGCATGGAAAAGCATTAGCGGCCGGTTTCGAGAATGCACCGAATTGCGTCGACTGCCATGGCGAACATCAGATTTATGCCAGCGACGATAGCCGCTCGAATATGAGTCGCCAGCGGGAAATCGATGTTTGTCTTTCCTGCCACCTCGATAGTCCTGATGTTATTGACCGAACAACGCACGATCCCGGTTTTATCGCCGGCTACGAAAACAGTGTGCACGGTCGCTTATATCTCGAAGGCAATGAAAATTCTGCCATTTGCAGCGACTGCCACGGCGCGCATCAGAATATGAAAGCTTCCGATCCTGCTTCGCCGGTGAACAAGTTTAACATTGCACAAACCTGCGGCAGCTGCCATGATAGCGTTATGGTGGATTTTAACGAAAGCATTCATGGCGTTGCACTCGCCAAGGGTATTGAAGATTCACCAACCTGCACCGACTGCCATGGTGAACACCGGATTATCGAGCATGAAATTGCCAGCTCTCCGGTTGCCCCGCAGAATGTTGCTGAGCAGGTCTGCGGCCCTTGCCATAATTCTGTAAAGCTGACGGAAAAATATGGCATTTCTTCAGATCGTTTTGCCGCTTATAACGACAGCTATCATGGTCTGGCAGTGCGCTTTGGGGACGTAGAAGCAGCCAATTGCGCCAGCTGCCATGGCGTGCATGATATTCTGCCTTCCAGCGACGAACGTTCGATGATTCACCAAACTCGCCTGGCGGAAACCTGCGGACAATGTCACCCGGGTGCAAATGAGAATTTTACTATTGGTAAAGTGCATATCTCCACCGAATCCGGGGAAAAGGACATTATCTACTGGATTGCCAATATTTACCTGGTCTTGATCATCGCAACCGTCGGCAGCATGTCCATCCATAATATTCTTGACTGGGTTAGTAAAACCCGGGAAAAGTATCAGGAACGCTTTAGCCCGGTGCCGAAAGCCAAACCGCTGCAGAGCCTTAAACCTCATTTACGAATGACCGTCGGGGAACGCGTCCAGCACATCGCCCTCGCCAGTAGCTTTATCGCGCTGGTGATCACCGGGTTTATGCTGAAATTTCCGGAAGCGTGGTGGGTGATCAGCATTCGCAAAATGGGCGGAGAAGGCATCTTCGAACTGCGAGGCCTTTTGCATAGAATCGCTGCAGTAGTGATGACAGCAGTTACTTTCTATCACATGTATTACGTGCTCTGGACCAAACGAGGCCGCCAGTTCTTTAAGGACATGCTTCCAAGGATTCAGGACGCCCGGGACATGATAATGGCAATGAAACATAATTTAGGCTTCGGTAAGGAAAAACCGAAATTCGATCGCTTTAACTACGTGGAAAAAATCGAATACTGGGCATTGATTTGGGGAACGGTCATTATGGGCGTTACCGGGTTTGCCCTTTGGTTTGAAAATCAATCGATGGCCTGGTTCTCGAAATTGTTCGTCGATGTTTGTGAAGCGATCCACTATTTCGAAGCCTGGCTGGCTTTTCTCGCCATTGTCGTCTGGCATTTCTACTACGTCATTTTTAACCCGGACGTTTACCCGATGAATTTCACCTGGTTAACCGGAAAAGTGAGCGCGGAAGAAATGGCACACGAGCATCCGTTAGAATGGGAAAGAATTCAACAAATAGAAGCAGAAAAAGAACAAGCAGAAACCGAAAAACCAGATACCAAAGAATCACCTGAAAAAGAGTCACCTAATTGATGGAAAGAATCTCATCTCAGGAGATCATTATGAAATTCAAGCTACCCCGCTCTTCCCAAAACTGGATAACGCTTATCGGTGCGATGATTGCGTTTATCTCATTTTCAATGATTGTATTTCTCTTTACGATTTCGGTCTTTTGGCGGGATACGCATGCCTATTTGGGACTGGTAATTTATATTTTGCTGCCGGCGGTAATGATTCTCGGCTTGTTGTTAATTCCCATCGGAATGTTAATTGAAACCAGACGGCGCCAGAAGGCGCTCGATCCGGATCAACCCGCCTGGCCTCGGGTAGATTTAAACATCGTTCGGCACCGGAATGCATTTATGGTTTTTTCCGTTGGTACTTCCTTTCTCCTTTTTGCCTCCGCGGTTGGCAGCTATGAAGCATTTCACTATACCGAATCTGTGACTTTTTGCGGAACGGTCTGTCACAAAGTTATGCACCCGGAATTCACAGCATATCAAAATTCCGCACATGCCCGGGTGAGCTGTGTGGATTGTCATGTCGGTACTGGCGCGGACTGGTATGTGCGCTCGAAACTATCCGGGCTATATCAGGTCTATTCCAGCCTGGCGGACAAGTATCCCCGGCCAATTGCGACGCCGATTGCTAATTTACGACCGGCCCGGGAAACTTGCGAGAATTGTCACTGGCCGTCGCAGTTCTATGCGCAAAAACTTCATCAGCAAAGCCACTATCTCTCCGATGAAGAAAACACTCAATGGGATATTCAGCTGCTGATGAAAACCGGGGCGATAAACTCTGATCATGGGTTAAAAGAAGGGATTCACTGGCATATCAATCCGGATGTCAAAATTGAATACATCCCCAGTGATGAATCCCGGGAAGAGATCGTCTGGGTACGATACACGAATCTGAAAACCGGTGAGGAGACCATCTACATGGACGAAGAGAGCGACGTGGACGTTGATTCGCTGGCAATAATGGAAACACGCCTGATGGACTGTATGGACTGTCATAACCGCCCTTCGCATATCTATCAGACCCCGGCGAAATTTGTCAACGTAGCGATCAACACCGGGGCGATTCCTGTCGAGTTGCCGGAAATCAAAATGATTGCCGTAGAACTCTGTGATCAGGAATTTGCCAACAACGATTCTGCAATGCAGGAAATTGCCCGCACCATCAACGACTATTACGAAGAAGAATATCCTGAAATTTATGAGGAGAAGAGAGAGTTGGTCGCTCAGGCAATTCTTGGTATGCAGGAGGCTTTTTCGAAAAATATTTTTCCGGAAATGAAGGTGCGCTGGGATGCCTATCCGGACCATATCGGCCACAAAGATTTTAACGGTTGTTTCCGCTGCCATAACAACACGCATATTAGCGAAAGTGGTAAATCCATCTCCATGGATTGTAACCTTTGCCATTTGATCACGGCCCAAGGGCCCCCTGCTGAAATGGCCTATGCGGAAACCGGCAATGGCCTGGAATTCATGCACCCGGATGGTGATGAAGATTGGCGTGAGGGACTTTGCACCGATTGCCATACCGGTTTAAATCCATAATATCACACGGTACAACAGGAAAAAATGTCCATTAACTATAGAGAATAAGTTCAACCAAATTTCGGAGAAAAAAATGAAAACGATATTTTTAAGCCTGATATTCCTGCTGGCAATGTCCGTAGGCGCTCTTGCTCAGGAGGCCGAAGTGGAAGAAGCAGAAGATGAAGAAGAAACTTCAACTGTTCAAATGTATATCGGGGCAATCGGCTGCAAAAAATGCCATAAAACCACCAAACAGGGTAAGCAGTTTAAGATCTGGGAAGCATCCAAGCATGCCCAGGCTTATGAAACGTTGAAGACTGAAGAGGCGGATCGCATTGCCAAAGAACAAGGATTAGCAAAGCCGGCGCATCAGTCAGCGGAATGCTTGAAATGCCACGTGACTGGTCACGATGTCGCCGATGAGCTTAAAAAGACCAAATTTGAGATGGAAGCCGGTGTTCAGTGTGAAACCTGTCATGGTGCCGGTTCACTCTATAAGCCAAAGAAAGTTATGAAAGACCGGGAAGCTTCGATTGCCAAAGGAATGCTACCGATATTTGTTGCGGATGGCTCTGCTGAGAAGCAATGTCTCGAATGCCATAATTCGGAAAGCCCAACTTATAAAGAGTTTAACTTTGAGGAAAGCTGGGATAAGATTGCGCACCCAGTACCTGAAAAAAAATAGCTTACCGTTCAGCTGAAGAGATCAACGTCTATCCTCTCCCTGTGTGGGGAGTTCTTGCTTAAGCCCTTTGCAATTTGCAAAGGGCTTTCTTATTTAAAGACTAAAAACTACTGCCAATTATAAACCGTCAGCCCTTCCAACGAACGGACATATAGTTCCTGATTACTAATCCCTAAATATGCCCAGGTTTGCGATTTTGCCGCCTGGAAGGTATCCAGTAACTCAAATTTCTCCGGATTGAGGCGAATCAGCGACAAACGGCCATCGTGGGAAAGCATGAGCATTTTATCATCCTGCCAAATCATGCTGACGTAATCGCCATATGTTTCTGAAGTGCGCCAACGGGTTTCCCCGGTTCTTAGATCGATACACTCCAGTCGCTTATTCCCGAGATGGAGGTAAACATAATCGCCGACAATAATGGGAGAAGACATATAGCCACTGGCCTTATTCGTCCATAACTCATTCACACTGAATTGTTCGTTTTCCTGCTGAATCTCCAGCAAATAAGAGCGTTCGCGCAGCGGACTGGTGAATACCGAATTTTTGTAAACAATCGGTGTCAGGATGTGGCATCCCCGGAAAGATGGCAACGCCTGAGACCAGAGCACCGTCCCATCCTGTGGATCAAGGCCGTTCATACTGCTACGGGTTAAAACAAGCAGTTGTCTTTTACCGGCGATTTCTGTTAATACAGGTGAGGAAAAAGCACCACGAGAGGCCATATCTGCTAAATTTGCTTCGTTTTCCAAAGCACGCCAGATCAACTTCCCGCTATTTTTCTCCAGTTTAAGAATGGAGTTTACTGCCTGAACATAAAGGAACTCGCCATCAATTAACGGTGAAGATGAAAAGCCGAAATCCGGGCGCGGTAGGTTGTAAGTGGCAGGAAAATCAATCCGCCAGCGTTCTTCGCCACTGGCACCGTCGAGCGCAACAAGCACTTCTTGCATATCCCCGGCATACAGTGTTTTTCCGTCCCATGCCGGCGTCGAGCGCACCCAGGCGCCATTACGGCGGGCAAAGAAAGGGACTTCCCCACTGCTTTCCCAGGTCGTCTCCCAGAGCACTTTTCCATCCTGACGGGAGAGCGCACGTACACCAACAGTATTATCATCGATAGTACTAAAATCAAATACACGGTCCGGGGTAATTATTGGACTGCTGTAGGTCTTCCCGGCAGGATACTGCCATTTAGGCGTGAGGGATTTCAGGTTATCCTGCCACTCCAGGCCGGTGATGCTGCCATCTCGATTCGGGCCGCGCCAGGCATCCCAGCTTTCTTCAGCAATGAGAGAATCTAATACGGGAGACAACATTAAGAGGATCAAAAGTAAGCGAGCAACTTTCATATTCTATGCCTTTATTTTCAATTTTGAATTGAGCGGCAAACAAATTTTGAATCTGGTTACCGAAGCTACGCAGACATGATAGTGTAAAGTTGCTTTTGATACAAATTCCTTAAACAAACGGGCAGTGCGGTGATTCGTCTAATGGAGGACTTGGTTATTACTGATTAGATTGTGAGCTAAGTGTACTAAACCTGTGCCTTTTGTTGCTGGTTGCTGGATTGTCTTTACCAGCCACAAGTAACCAGTAACTTTGAAAATTTATAAAATATAATTCACGATCTATTAAGAGTCTTTTTCCTAGAATTTACAACAATTCCCAACGGGCCTCTTCCGCTTTACCGGTCATCAACCGCCAGCCGTAATCCAGGCGCGCAAAGGTCCGAACCACATATCCAACGACAGCAAGTATCAACCAAAGCATAATCAGGATCAAAAAAATCCGCAGCATTCGCCACCAGAAAGCGAGCACTTCATTGATCCGTTGAATATTGGCCAGCGCTTCATCCGCCATTTCCTCGGAAATCACTGCCAATTCCTGAATAGCGCTGAAATCCGGAGAAATATCCAAATCAAACTCCGGCAGCGTGGGGACAAAAGCGGGAATCCTGAAAACGCCTTTCAGATCCAATGGTTTTAACTTTACTCCGGGAATTTTATTTACTGCCCGAACCACCCCATTGATGAATCCTTCCAGTGCCTCGGCAATAGTTTTCATTGAGTTCTGTAATCCATACAGGGAACTTTTCAACGGAGTGATCATTTTTCCGACTTCTGTTGAGAAAGTTGCAGCGGAATCACGAATTTTTTGTACTTCCCCAAGGATGCGGGCAGCCTCAGCCTTGACAGCATCTACCTTTGCCTGCACCAGTTGTGCTTTTTCATCAAATGATTGCGTGGCTTCCTCCACAATGTCCTGAAGAGAACTAAGGGCAATATAACTGGAAACCAGCAGTATCGCGACAAGGAGGATCGGTATGATGGTTTTCAAAAAAATCAAAAAGCCAAGCAGACGCTTCATTGGGAGGAATCCTTTCTGAGAAGTGAAAAGTACAAAAAAAAGGCCGGTAACAAAGACCGGCCTTTTTCAAAATCATGTTACCCAAAATTAACGAGTGTAAGTCAAACGAACCATACCTACACGGCCAACTTGCGGAGCGCCTACGAATTCACGATGGCGATTATCCAGGGCGTTCTGGGCAATTAAATCGACACGAAGACCTTGAGCATACTTGGCAAAGTCATAGCCGATAGAGAAGTCATACAATACATAATCATCAACACCGCCACGACCAGTACCGAACGGCTCCGGAATACCGCCAACATACGGACCGGAAAGTACCGGGAAGTCCTTCACGTAGCGAACGGCTGCGCTGGCATTAGCGCCGCGCGGAATATTAATATTAATTCCGGACTTAATCTTAAAGGTCGGTGCATTAAGTGCCAGGGACAATGCAGTATTGCTTTCTTCCAGCTCTTCATTGTCGAAGAAATCGTCGCTGACGAAAGAAACGTTACTGAAGAAACTTACATTCTCATCAGCAAAATACTGCAGACTGGCATCGATACCCCAGTAAGAAACTTTACCGAAGTTACGATAGGTGAGCATCAGTTCCGGTAACGCGCCAGCACCAGGTGCATTACTTCCGGAGACAACCGCTGCCACCGGTGTAGAAGCATCCGGCAGTTCGCCGGCTGCGAGGCCAACGATCAATGCTGCAGCTTGTTCCGGAGAAACGCCCAACAATTGCAGTGTTCCGGCAAGTGTAGCATTTCCGGTAATACCAGCTGCAAGAGCGCCTGTGAGATCACCGGCTAATGACGGGACGTAAACCAGCGGCGTCTCAAGAATGAGCGGTCCGGTGAAATTCTCTTTCTGAGAATAGTAACCGTCTACTGCAATCAACAGTTTGTCGCCGAGTAAACCTTTATAGCCAACTTCAAATGTCTGGGAAACAACATGCTCCAGCGGGGCAACATCGGTCAAATCCGATACCACTTTTCCGGGGCCGCCGGAAAGGTTCGGAATAACCATTTGTCCCTGAGAGAAACCGGTAACATTGGTGGTGCCCGGTGCTAACAAGCCAACCAGTGCCCCTGCGGTAGCGGCATCAATCGGCAGACCAAGTTGTGCAGAAAGTAATGCAGCAAGGTTATCTGTAGGAATAGCTGCAAGACCGGCATAAACGGAGCCATACACAGCATCCAGGGTGAGACCAACCGGCTGTTTGGCGCCAGCGGCGGCAGGATTAAGACTGCGGGCAACCAGATCGGTACCGGCAAGTGCGGCAAAAGAAGCATCTCTTTCCCATACGTGACCATCTTTCGCGCCAAGACCACGAACGGTGATCGGGCCGGCCTGGCCAGCAACGATATCGAGGAAGAGAGAGTTGGAACCCGGTAATGCAAACGCGCGGTTATATGTAGCGCGAAGTGCGGAAGTACCAGTCGGCTTGAAAACCAGACCAACACGCGGAGAGAGAGAAATCTCTTCGATGATGTTGTCATAGTCACCGCGCAGTGCAACGGTCAGGTCCAGCTTGGGAGATAAGCGGGTTAAAGACTGAATATAACCACCATACTCGGTGATGTCGTCATTATCTTCGTTACGACCGTAAATCGTCGCATCTGTTTTCGGCGTTAACATATCAACATCAGCTCCAATGATAAACTGCTGCTTATCACTCAAACTAAAGTCATACTGGGACTGAACATTGATTTGTTCACCACGGTCAACAACCAGATTACCAGTACCATATACAAAAGACTCACCGGCATCATTCTTATTATAATAGACCTGGGCAAACAATCCACCAGCCTGCAGGCGGAACTGGCCATAGCCATATCCGAAACCATCTGCCTGGGTGGTACCAATACCGGTAAGCGTGGTCGCTTTCAGTTCGGAATAACCGGCATTAGCGGTAAGCGTTACATTGGAACCGGGGCGCCATTGTAACATGCCATTAAAATTCTTTTTCTCAAAATCATTAACACGCGGCCGTACATCGCCAGCCAATTGGACTGCATCATCCGGATCGTTGGGATCCAATGCCCAGTCGTCTGCTTCGCCATACTGACCGGTAACTTTGTAACCAAGCGTTTCAGAAATTTTGCCAGCATTACGGAATGCATAGACAAAAGCATCACGCTCACCAAAGCCAACCGAAACAGTTGAACCAGGATGATCAAAAGGATTCTTGGTAATATAATGAATAACCCCAGCATCTACACCAGGACCATACAGTGCAGAACCAGGACCGCGAACCACTTCTACCTTTTCAACATCAATGGCGATATTGGGCATAATAGAGTGGATGTTTACCGCAAGTGCGGGCACCGCCGCCTGACGATAATCGGTAAGCACATAAGTTGCGCCGGAGAATGCGTTGTTAAAACCACGCAATACCAATTCACGACGGTCAACACCAGTTGTGGACACGTCCACACCCGGTACATTACGAAGCGCGTCTACAGAGCTTAAACCGGAATTGGTAGAAACTTCCCGTGCATCCAGAACACTAACGGAAGCCGGTGCTTCCAGTGTTTTTTCCGGACGACGAGAGGCACTGATCGTTACAGCATTCAGACCAATACCACTGGGCTGCAGGGATGCATCCAAAGAACCGGAGCCGCCGCTAACCCGAACTGTGAAAATACCTTCTGTGTATCCGATGTAGGATACAATAACGGTATAAGTACCATCATCGACATTATCGATAGCATAATCGCCATTAATATCGGTAGCACCACCAAGGCTGGTGCCTTCAACGACGACATTCGCACCGATCAATGCTTCGCCGGAACTCGCATCGGTAACCTTACCCGTTATGGATCCTGCCAGCAATCCTATAGACATTGCCGCTAGCAGAATGACTGTTAATAGTGACTTACGAACCATAAAGCCTCCACAAACTTTAATTAGATCGGTTAGTTAAAATAAATTAGAAAATCTATCTGGTGAATTTTTTCATTATAGGATGAGGTGTGCTCACCGTTCTCCATCTTCCTCATCATCTGATACGCAAACGATTTCGTTATACATTCCTGTTTTTAAAGAATTTCATCGCGCGCAATAACCAGATCGAATAATGCTTCCCAAATTACAAAAATAAAATTAATTATCATAATATCTCTTGATAAAATTTGGAAAACCAGCGTATTATTGATCATTAAGTGTATATTTTTAATAGAATTAAGAAAGAGTGCTTTTCAATAACGAACGGAAAAAATGCGAGGCGATGCTGCAAAAACTAGCGGATGCGTAATTTTTGCAGCATTCGCTTAACATAACGGTCTATTCCTGAGCTGTTTTCTTTCGCGATGGCAAACGAAAAACATTAACCAGCTTCATCAGGACAGGCACAACGGCGGTAATTGCGGAGAGCCAGGCAATGCCTTCGTCAAATGTTGTCCGTTGCGTTACGAACAAAAATAAGGCAAGTGCGATCAAAACCGTCACCAGCGGTGTCCGGATATCCTGCCAGCCTCTTTCGCTGCTTTCTCTCCACTTTTCGATCACACCGCCCGGCTCTGCCGTCAATACATACTTCCGAAAACTTTCGTTGAGCAAGCGGAATCGCAATTCCTTATGGAGCAACCCTTTTCTGGTTAAGGTACGAACCACCCGGGCGTCTTTTGGCGGGGCAAAACCATTGCGGGCCAAATGATAGAGGACTATTTTTTCTTCGACTCCCAAAACAGCCCAAATCGATTTGTAATAAGGTTCCGCCCGTTGTAGAATTTCATCAACTAATACTTCCGGATTAAAAAACTCATTCCGGAAATCGACATTTAAAACCAATTGCGTCCCAAGATTTTGCAAAAAAAGCGTATGGGCACATTCGTCCGCTACCGTTTGATACAATTGGACAATCCGCACTTTTTCATTCTCATCTTCCCGGGAATAAACAGCTGCTTCCGAAGCATCCTTTATGAACTCATGAAAAATTTTGCTATTCGCCCGGATATTATGATAGGCTTTGGTGAATGAGCTTAAAGCAATCGCCCAGCGCTCACTCTCCCTTTTGTTTTCTCCCGGATTCACCTGTTCATCCAGCGACCGGCGGGTAAAGAAGATTTCCGGATCTATTGCAGTTACGATCACCAAATTTCTTTGATGGGTGGAAATAAGAGATTCCAGCAAGGTTAATTTAGCTTTATCCCAATCTGCCAGCCCAAGATGATGATCAAAATGATCGAGAATAATCACCGTTTTCGGATTCTCCCAGCAAGGCGTTTCTAAAACATTCCGTAATGCATTCGTTAAATCTGCCGGGGCATCCATCTTGCGAATATCGATAACATATTTATAATGTATTCTCTGAATAAACGCACTTTTTCCGGAGTTGGGCTGGCCGATATATAAAGTATTCTGTAAAAGTGCCAGCATGGTCATTTCGTCTCCATCAGCATAATTTGGAATAGCGATATCATGAATAAACACCTTTTGAACGAAAAACATGAGCATGAGGAAAATCATGATAATCAACATTGGTAATCCTAAAAACCAGATCCAGCCAGTCGGCTTGGTAAAGAATTTCAGCTGGCTGACAATCACCGGAATGCCCTCGTAGGGTGGACTATTTTTTCGAAAGAGCAATAGCTGGTTTGCGGCAACCTGCCATTGCCAGGCACTATCTGCAGTTTGATTATGAAAAAGGGCGAGAGTCTCGTGATGAGCGATTTTCAGACGCGCTCGAAAAAATGCCAGCAGGGAATCTACGGGCGAGGCAGTTTCCGGCTCCCAAACGATCGAATCACCATTTGAAGTGCTAAAATCTTTAAACCGCTCGCGCATCGGCCCATTCGCAGCAGTTGGCAGCGAATCTTTGCTACCGATATAGGATTGGAAGAAAAATCGGGCATAGATATCATCAGCATTCTGATAATCCAGTCGCCTGCTTTCCAGAATATTTAAACGGCATTCGTTTTGAGGACCAGAATTCTCCGCTGGCTTAAATTGCTGTAATTCAGCCTTTAAACGTTGCTGTCGTTCATGATAGTCCTGCAACAGATGGATCTGACTACGTTTGATCAGCAGCTCCATTTCCGCATCGTAGGCGACCTTAAAAAAAGCGATCACCGGCAGAATTGATATCATTACCAGGAAGGCAACGCCACTCATCGCATAACGGATGTAGTGAATCGGGAATTTCTCTTTATTCGCTAATTTGGTTATTTGATCCGATGCGAGAATTGCGCCGAAAAGCGCAAAAACGGCAGCATAGGCGACGGCTTGATAATGCAGCCAGATACCGGAAATGAGCAAGATTCCCAGCAGAGCCGGAAACGCACGACGATATTCATTCGCATAATGCTTCAATCGGGAAAAATCCATCTTCTCCCGGAACAGAAAATGGGTAACTGCGACAGTTATCAACGGCAATAAAATGCCCAGGTAAAACGTCTCGCCATTATTCAAATGAAAAAAAGCGGCGTAGCAGAATCCGGCAACACCAAACATAAATGGTATATATAGCCGATAGGTTTTGTCCAATCCTTTTTGCGGCCAAAACCAGTTGCGATCGTTGAAAATATTGATCGATTTCGATAAGGCCAGCACCAGGGCATAAGCGCTGAGCAAAAACAGAAAGAGCAAAACGGCAATGCTTAACAAACTTAGCTCCGGGGTACGCAATAAAGCGACATCTGCAAAGGTAATCAACGTCCAGGGCATATCCGGTAAAGGGCGAACAAAAATGCGATGCCCCCGGCCGATATAATCGACGTAAATTTCACTCTCTACCCGAGAGAAGACTGCCCCTCTCAACTGCTCGTTGTTATCACATTCGGTAAAGAAATTTTCCTGGAGGTTTTTATCGGCATCGCTATGAAATAATACTTTGCCGTTTTCATCAATAATGCTATAACCAAACCCTTGCGGGAAGAGTGTATTTTGCAGTGAGGTGAAATTGAGGGACAGCGCCACGACTGTTGGCACAACTGCTTGGTCCGGCAGCGCATTCAACGCGGGATCGACTGGTTTTAACACATCGGCACGGACGCTATCGGGAAGGCTGATAACAGCGTTATTCTCGCCGGTAGTGATGGAAATGATCGGCTGAATAAAAAACGGTTTACCACCGGAGCGGTACCAATACTGGCGATTTTTAATCCGCTGAAAATATTCCCGCTGTTCCACATTAACCAATGGCGTCAGCGTTTGCCGGGTGCCCACTTTTCTGGCCTGCTCGCCGTTACCGGCAATCCAGGCGATTTGATTAAAAAACGGATAAGGTATTTTTTCAGCAGCATTCACCCGATAGTCGGGATCGAATAGTACGGAAGTTTTTCGGGCTTCATTTCCCTGCCAGGAGAAGTTTTCCTTGAAGTGATCGACCTGCAATATCGCCTGATCGATTTCGCTATGGAAATTTTCTTCGATTTCCATAGCAAACTTCTTCAGGGAGTCATTCAGTATCCCAACATCTTTACTTTCCGCAAACAGTGTCAGCAGAAAAAATGTGAGGCCGCCGGCCCCGAGGAGAATAGCAAATAGCCCGAGCAATAGGTCATTTTTCTTTAATTCCTCACGTTCTCCGATATAGCGCAGCTTAATAAACGGCAGGCTGATCAACACCACAAACACCAGGTAAATGAAAAGGGTTATTCGGAAATGAGAAATTTCCCGGCTGGCAGCCTCAAACTTTTCAGCTTCGACCAACCCAACAAGCTCCCAGTCTATCGATGGTGCGCTGTGTAATTCCGGAAGATCTCCCAGGTAGGAAATGCGAATCGGCTGAGTATACATTTTATAGCGGGTATTTCCCATGGTGATTTCCCGCCAACTGCCATGTTCACCAATCGCTGCAGATTTCAGCAATGTATCCAGCCGGGTTGCCAAAAACTCTCTCTTCACTGCCTGATAGACAACGGTGTTATCGTTGCTTCGATTCAGGACGAGAATATTATCGAAAATTTCCGGTTGTATTAATGGTGCCACCAATTCCTGCAAACCAATTGTGCCATTTAGAAAAACCGTAAAAGTGCCTCCCCAGGCATTTGCCGGATCTTTTCGCTGACCGAGATATTTTAAGTGAAGATTGGCTCCATCGGCTGACGGCGCCAAAGAAAAACGGGTATGCGAGAACTGACGATGATAAGATAATGATTGTATCTCGGTTGCGTTTGCCGGCCTGCATAAATCATTAAAAACCGAATCCAGCAAACTAAATCCCGGCTGTATCCGGTATTCCTGCAGAGAAAAGTTTTCGATACCATGCAGTTGATCTTCGACAGCTTTCCGGACTTTTCGGCGCTTCATCAGCTGCATTTCATCCTGCGTTACCGGGCTTATTCGGGAATTATTCAATACAGTTTTTATCAGCTGATTTTTAATGAGCACATTATCGAGACTGGTTTTGTAATTTTTCACTTTTTCATTGATATGCTCGCTCATTTCTCCCAGCAGACGCAGATTCCGACTGGTGAAATAATCTTCCCGGGAAGGGACGTATTCGTAGAAATAATATCCGATTGGTATCATCAATAATAACAGCGTGATAATCGAATATTTTAGTTTATTTAAATTTTGCGAGAAGTTTCCCATTACAACTCCTGTTAACCCTATTTACACTATCTGTCGACAAAACTGACGGTAAGGGCATATATTGTTTACAAAATTGCATTCAACTATTAACAATGGGCTCGTAATTACCGGGCTATCAAACGATAGAAACCGGCGAATTAAGGCCTAATAACCGCTTGCGGCGGGCTTTTCCGGCCGTTTTCCGCGATTATTAGTCTTAGTAATTACAAAAAGGATGCCTAATGGGAATAGTTTGGGAGGTTTGAAACGGAAGAAAACTTCGAAGAATTTGTCAGGAAGTAAGATCTAATTAAATCAAGCCGTCGATATCTCATCGCTCAGCTCATTCACATCATCATCGCTCGGGGGGAAGAGGGAATTCAATTTCATACCAATGCGCTCAACGCCCAGGCAGAGTCCCTCGACAAAAGCGCCTTTGGCAAAGTGCGGATGCATCTCCGAAAGCACGTCATTCCAGAAATCAGCTTCAACTTGATTGTTGATACCTTCATCACCTAAAATGGCGTATTTATGGCTTTTCAGGGAAAGATAGATCAGCACACCATTTCTCTCCCGGGTATTCTGCATATTCAGGCGCTTAAACAGCTTGCGGGTGCGTTTTAACGGGTTTCCCCAGCAACGATCTTCCACATGCACCCGGATTTCCCCGGAAGTTGTTTTTTCCGCTGCGCGAATGGCAGCAACGATAGTTTCCGAATCAGCCTTGGGTAATATTGTTTTCATAATTCTCACAAAAACAGGTTAAATTTTTCGATGGTGTTGAACATTTAATACTATTTGCCACCGTCATTGCGATCCCGGATTGCCGGGAGAAGCAATCTCATGAGTTGCATCCCCAAAGAGATCGCCACGTCGTTGCACTCCTCGCGATGACAGCTTACAGCATTATTTTTTTAACACCACCCACCTTTATACTTGAACATTGGTTATTGGAAATTCGACATTGGACATTTCCTACCAACTACCACTAGCACCACCGCCGCCGGAAAAGCCGCCAAATCCGCCAGAGAAACCTCCTCCACCAGATGATCCCCAACCGCGGCTACCTCCGGAACTCCAGCCTCCCCGGGAACGCCCCCCGCTAACCGGCGGAAACAGCCAGGGACTATACCGAGCCCCGCGCCGCGAATAAGTAGTGCTTCTCCGGCGAATACTGCTGATAAACAGTAGCAGCAAAAAAAGCAGAATAAATATTACTAAGGGAGAAATGGTTTCACGATCCCGGGGGCGACGCACCGGAATCTGGAATTTACCTTCGACGGCGCTGATAATGACATCCAGTCCGCTGGAAATCCCCTGATAGTAATCCTGCGCGCGAAAATGCGGGGTGATGTATTCGCGGATCACCGTTCCGGCCTGTGCATCGGTCAGCACATCTTCTAACCCATAGCCGGTTTCAATGCGCAATCGGCGATCTTCAATGAAAACGGTTAACAGCACCCCGTTATTTTCTTTCGCCAGACCAGGGCGCCATTGTTCGAAGAGGCGGGTGGTGAAATCTTCCAGCGCATAATTTTCCGGTATACGATTGAAAATTGCGACAAAAATTTGGGTGGATGTTTCCGATTCCAGTTGGGAGAGCTTTTTGTTCAGCCCTTGTTCTTCGAACATGGTTAGCACATCGGCGTAGTCGTTTATCCAACTGTCCGGTTTGGCGGGTATACCGGGAGGAGGATCTCCCGGATTTTGGGCAGATAAAAAAGTAATACTTCCCAGAAATATCCAGGCAAGCCAGCCGTACATCCGCGCACGGACAGCTTGACTGCTGTAACTGTCAGTTAATAATTTCATATCGACGGTTATTCTCTCGCTTCAAATGGTACCTGAGGACAATGCTTAGAATTGCACTTGTGGTGCTTTTTCTGCAGCCGGATCCATCTGGAAATAAGCTTTTTGCGAGAAACCGGTAATACTGGCAATCAGCGATGCAGGAAAACGACGGATAGTGCCGTTATAATTCTGCACTGATTCATTGAAACGACGACGTTCCACGGAAATTCGGTTTTCGGTCCCTTCCAGCTGGGTTTGTAAATCCTGAAAGAGTTTATCGGATTTTAATTCGGGATAATTTTCCACGACAACCATCAGGCGCTGCAATGCGGATCCCAGGGAACCCTGCATTTGCTGATACTGCTGCATCGCCGCCGGATCGTTGAGAATTTCCGGACCGATATTGACCATCCCTCCCATCTTGGAGCGGGCTTCGGTAACCTGGGTGAGCACTTCTTTTTCCTGCTTGGCATAGCCTTTAACTGTTTCTACCAGATTAGGAATCAGATCATAGCGGCGCTGATAGACGTTCTCTACCTGCGCCCAGGCCTGATTCACGCCTTCATCCAGGGTCACGAAATTGTTATAATAACTGGTTCCCCAACTGAACAAACCAAATGCAATTACCCCCAAAATAACCAGATAAATTAATTTTCTCATCACAGTGCCTCTCGCTTAATAAGAAGATTCAACAAACGCCAGCTTCCCATTTCCGGCAGATTCGTTTCCCCTCGGTTCAGGCAATATTAATTCTTTTAGCGCATTTATCCAATAGCCTTGAGAATCTTCCCGTAAAGAAATGGCTGATCGTTATTCGTTGTTCGTTGATCGTTGATCGTTTGCAGATTTACAAATTTGCTCATCTGCTCATTTGCTCATTTGCTCATCTGCTCATCTGCCCACTTGCCCCTTTGGGGTTTGCCCATTTGCCCATTTAATTAACACTCTTTCCGAGAATTATTTTTTATCATTACTTCCTCCCGGAAAATTTTATATCTTTGGCCGCCGCTCAAAAAGGCTTTACCCCCGTTATTACGGGCGATCTGAATAAGAACACTTTATCGAAACGGAATATAAAATGATTACAATAAGCGAATTAGGTTTACAGTTTGGCAAACGCATCTTGTTTGATGATGTCAATCTGAAATTTACCCGGGGAAATTGCTATGGCGTTATCGGTGCCAATGGCGCGGGAAAATCGACGTTCCTGAAAATCCTCTCCGGCGAAATTGAACAAACCCGTGGTCACATGAACATTGATCCCGGTAACCGCATGGCAGTGCTGAAACAGAACCACTTCGAGTATGAGGAAGAGGAAGTGCTGAGCACGGTTATTATGGGGCATAAAAAAATGTATGATATTATGCTCGAAAAAAATGCCATTTACGAAAATCCCGATGCAACCGAAGAAGATGGTTTACGCGCTGCCGAGCTAGAAAACGAATTCGGTGAGATGGGTGGCTGGCTGGCGGAGAGCGATGCTGCGGAGATTCTCAGCAACCTCGGCGTCCGTGAAGAAGATCATTATAAAAAAATGAAGGAACTGACCGGTTCAGAAAAGGTAAAAGTGTTACTTGCCCAGGCACTGTTCGGAGAACCGGATATTCTCATTCTCGATGAGCCTACAAACGACCTTGATGCACAGACTGTCACCTGGCTGGCTGATTTTCTCGCAGACTTCCGCAACACCGTCATCGTTGCATCCCACGACCGTTATTTTCTTGATATGGTTTGTACTCATATCGTAGATATCGACTACAACAATATCCGCCTCTTTACCGGTAATTACTCTTTCTGGTATGAGTCCAGCGAGTTAATTACCAAGCAATTACAAAACAAGAACAAGAAGATCGAGCAGAAGCGGAAAGAGATGCTCGCCTTTATTCAACGCTTTAGCGCGAACGCGGCAAAATCCCGTCAGGCGACCAGTCGTAAAAAAGCACTGGAAAAATTGGATCTCGCCGAGATTCGCCCTTCCAGCCGGAAATATCCCTTTATCAAATTCCAGCCGGAGCGGGAGCCGGGCGATCGTATTCTCAAAATTGAAAACCTCAGCAAAAATGGATTAAATGGCGAGACCTATTTTAACGACCTCACCTTTACCATTAATCCCGGTGATAAAATTGCCTTGCTTGGTCGCGATTCCGCCGCGTTAACTGCCCTGCTCGATGTTATTGCCGGCGACATTCCTGCCGATAGTGGCAATCTGGAATTCGGACAAACCATTACGTACGATTACCTGCCCAATGAAAACGACAGCTACTTTTCCAACGAAAAAGATGTCGATCTGATTAACTGGCTGCGGGAATTTTCTGAAGAGAAAGATGAGCAATTTATCCGTGGCTTTCTGGGACGGATGTTTTTCTCCGGTGATGAAGTTTACAAGAAGTCCAGCGTATTATCCGGGGGCGAGAAAGTGCGTTGCCTGCTTTCCAAAATGATGCTACGCAAGCCGAATTTCCTGCTGATGGACGAACCGACCAGTCACCTTGACCTGGAATCGATTACTTCGCTCAATAATGCAATGAAAGACTTTAGTGGCTGCATGGTTTTTACGACTCACGACCACCAGTTGATTCAAACTGTAGCGAACCGCATTATCGAGATTACCCCGAACGGTATTATCGATAGCTTATTGAGTTTTGAAGAGTATCTTGCTTCGGAACAGATTAAGCAACAGCGAGAAGAGTTATACGGCCAGATGGTCGCTATTTAAGTAGCCCCAAAGGGATGTACAGTTTGCAGTAGCAGATGGCAGTTAAATAATTAACTGCCGCTTGCTGCTGTTTTAAATATTTCCCTACCTGTCTTTACGAGCCACCCACTGAGTATGCTCCCGGGAGAAGGCGTTCTCCGCGTCCTGCACAAAATCCGATAAACTACTATCATCATTTATACGATTAATTGAGCTCTTGATAATTCCTATTTCATGGGCAGCCAGGGCGTAGGCAGTTGCCAATTCCTGAAAACGTTTTAATTGAATCCAGGTAAGCATTGCCCCGGCGGCAACAATAAAAGTTTCGATTGGTAAATAACGCAATTCCGGTTGGTAAATTTTGTACAGTAACAATCCTATAATAGCTGCATGAATTATCACCAGAGAAATAAACCATCGATGCGCAGTCTTTTTATTAAAATCAGACTTTCGGGCATACCAGTTTCGCTGATCGTCGATTCTTTCCCGAAGATATATTTCCGCCCGCTCTTTAAAATCCAACGCACGGACTTTTCTCATTTTATCGGTTATCTGATCACCGGCAGCTTCTACCCCGCCAATATGAGAGCCCAGTTCGCGATTCTGATGCAAAATATCATATAAATTTTTACTAAATGCCTCGCTAACCTCCTCCAGGGAATCATAATCCTGATAAGGTATCGCTTTCATCATAAAGCGCCAGGTGCGGGTTTTTACGGACTCCGCGACAGCCCGGCCATTATACCAGACGGTGTCATTCTTTCGGTTTTGCTGGAAAATAAAAAGGAATAAAGAAGCTAAAAATAATATTGTTGCAATTATGCCGTTAATTGGGTTCGCATCTGCCAGTAAAGTAAATAGGGCACCGGCAATGAGAGAAATGAGATACCAGCGGATAGTGGCTAAATAACTACTTTGAGCTTTTATAGAAGCCTGATCCGCCGAGCGGAATAATGCCGGATAATCCTGATCTTCAATCTTGATGTTTTCGGAATCGTTCACAGCGCTCCTTTTTATTTAGGCGAAATCAAGGTAATTAGACCGTAGGCTTTAGGCAAAACAGAGTATACTTAAGACGTTAGTTACATTTTTCGTAACGATCTTATTAAGGCTGCTAACACCTTTTCTGCTTCGCACATCAATGATTCTGCTTCGTTCTTATCGCACTCTGCAATGTATCCGAGCCGGCTTGCAAAAGAATATTGATAATGCAATTCTCTCAAAGAGCTAAATGCAATTTCTAAAAATCGTAAGTATTCTGTCAAGCCATTCCGTGCACATCCTTCAACAATATTTGAAGGAACTGAAACTGCAGAACGTCTCATTTGAGACGTTAATCCATATATTTCACTTCTAGGAAAAGTGCTGGTTAGCCTGTAGATCAATAAAGCAATTTCATCAGCTAAAACAAAAGCCCTAAGCTTTCGATGATCTCTCATAACATCCCCCGATTATTTTGAAAGATTCAACGGCCTAAGCCCCCATTGCCTAAGGCCTTATAGGAAAGTAAATTTGCATTACCAATTTCGCAACAAATTTATTTCCTACCTGCTGACGCTATCCACACTGGTATTGGCCTGCTGAAAGCTATCGATAAATTCTTCCAGTTGTTGGGTGAGATAATTAGATATGACGGTTTCCCGGTCGGCAGTTTCATCTTCCGACAGTTGACCGAACAATCCGGAATCCCAGGTTTTTGCCCGCGACTCGTAATCATTATTAAAAACGGAATAGTTCACGAATCGGTAAAAACTGAGATTAATTGAAAATGCGGTAGAAACGACCTGCACCTGCACCACCAAAAAGCCACTGCCGGCTGGCACCGAACGGCTATTTCTCGGGTTGATATTATATTCGCGTAATTTTAGATCAACCAGTGTTTCTACTCGAGCAGAGGAAATAACTCCCTGAGTTGCCTCGGAAAGGGGTTCGTATAAAACGATCAATTCCCGGGGATTGCTGACTTCCAGACCGGAGCCAGCCGTTTGCCCTTGGGCAACCACCACCATTAATCCCAAAATAACGCATATTGTTAACACCTGTCTCTTCATCCTTGCCTCCATAGGAATGCTAACGTTTAAGCGTAACTCTCCTATAAATGTATATTATTTCATAATCGCCACCTTGCGGTAAATCATTAATTAGCGAGTTTTTTTACTATTTATCCGGCAAATAGCGTATTTTTCTGAAAACATTTTGTATTTTTTTGAAAATTTCCCGCTACTCCTGTAAGCAGTCATTTTAGGGTAGTCATCAAAATAGAATAATCAGAGGAAGGAAAATCTGTCTGTGCGACCGCAGTAACTATATGACTAGTCAATATTTAAACAGATTTTTTTCTGTATGCAAATTGGAAATGAATTGATTTTTTGATGGTTATTTGACCGTGGATGGTTCTGCCTAAATTCGTGATTGGTTGCCCAAACGATTGCCGAGCAGGATAGCTCCGCTCCTTGCAGTCGCTGATGGTTGGTTTGGGATTGTTTGTACGTGGATGGTTCTGCCTAAATTCGTGATTGGTTGCCCAAACGATTGCCGAGCAGGATGGCTCCGCTCCTTGCCAGTCGCTGATGGTTGGTTTGGGTTTGATTCTACGCCTATGGTTCTGCTATATTCGTGATTGGTTGCCCAAACGATTGCCGAGCAGGATGGCTCCGCTCCTTGCAGTCGCTAATTGTTGCGCTCCTACCGTCGCTGATGGTTAAAAGATCTTAACTTAACCGGAAAAGCCATCAACGACCGCAGGGAGTGGAACCATTAGTGACCGCAGGGAACGGAACCATCAACGACGGTAGGAGCGGCAGCCATTAACGACCGAAGGGAGTGGAACCATTAGTGACCGCAGGGAACGGAACCATCAGCGACGGTAGGAGCGGTAGCCATTAACGACCGAAGGGAGTGGAACCTCACGACCGCAGGGAGTACTACCCTACTTCGCCAAACGGTTCACTCCATTCAGCGCCGCAATCTTATAACACTCCGCCAGGGTCGGATAATTAAACACCGTATCAACGAAATAATCGATTTTGCCGCCAAAGGCCATTACGGTTTGCCCGATATGCACTAACTCACTGGCGCGTTCGCCGATAATATGAACACCGAGTACTTCGCGGGTTTCCAGGTGAAAGATCAACTTCAGCATCCCCACGCTATCGCCGATGATATGCCCCCGCGCTACCTCGCGGTATTGCGCCTTCCCAATTTCGTAAGGAATGCCGGCGGCGGTCAGCTCTTCCTCGTTTTTCCCAACTGTAGAGATTTCCGGGATGCTATAAATGCCATAAGGGAATAATGCCGGAATACTATGGGTTTCCTCGCCAAAAGCATGGCAGGCTGCCATTCTTCCCTGCTCCATGGAGGTAGAGGCGAGGCTGGGAAAACCAATGATATCACCAATCGCATAAATATTCGGTACGTCGGTCTGAAAATTTTCATTTACCTTCAAACGGCCGCGTTTGTCCGCATTCAATCCGGCTGCTTCCAGGTTAAGCGCAGCACTCGCGCCGGTGCGACCAATACTGTACAACACCTTTTCCGATTGGATAATCTTGCCACTCTCCAGATGAATTTTCACACTTTCATGATCATCCTCCATCATCTCTACACCGCTAACATTCTCCCCGGTGTGGATGATGACATCATTTTGCCGGAGATGATAGACAAGATCATCGATAATTTCTCGGTCGACGAAAGAGAGCATTTCATCTCTCCGGTCAATCAGCGTTACCCGTACATCCAGCGCGGCGAAGATGCTGGCGTATTCAATCCCGATAACCCCAGCGCCAACAACAGTCAGGGTACGGGGAATTTCATCCATATAAAGGATATCGTCGCTGGTCATAATATTACGGCCATCGAAGGGAATATGCGGATCCCGGGTGGCACTGGTGCCGGTCGCGATAAAAATGTTTTCCCCGCTCACCTCCTGCACCTGATCACTATCGACGATTTTCAGATTAAGGGTATGCGAGTCGACAAACGACGCTTCTGCATTAATCACATCAATGCCGTTTCTGCTTAATTGATGTAAGGTAACATCGATCTCATTCCGCATGACATGCTCGGTACGGCGGGAAAGATCCGTAACGGTAATTTTATCCTTTACCTGGTAAGCCTCGCCGTAAATATTATGCTGGCGATATCCGGAAAGGTAGATAACCGCTTCACGAAGAGTTTTACTGGGAATGGTACCGGAATTAATACAAACGCCGCCAACGACCGATTTTCGCTCGACAATGGCAACTTTTTTTTCCAGTTTAGCCGCCTGAATCGCTGCTTTCTGCCCTGCCGGCCCAGAGCCGATCACAATAAGTTCATAGTCATGCTGTGCCATAATTCATCCCCTTTACAGTTATCAGTTGACAGTTGTCAGTTAACAGTTATCAGTTATCACTGTTAACTGATCAGCCCCTGCATCTTATGGGCTTAATCACTTGTAAAAAACTTCTTGTTTATATCCTAAAAAGATTACTATCACCTGCTAATTGTTAATTGATTACTGATTACTGATAACTGTTCACTGACAACTGTTCACTACTCAATCCACAACCGGCTATTCAGTCCGTTAAAGCCATCCGGCTCGCGAAAAACATTTTCCGGATCGTCTATCCAGCGCCAACCATCCAGTACAAATTTATAGAGATAAAAGCCATTTGGCAACATCGGGATTTCAAGACGCCAGCGGCCTTCTCCATAATAGTCAAAAAAGATCTGATTTGGTTCCCAGCCATTAAAACTTCCGGCGAGGGAAACGCTCTGCGCATCATGATTATGAAAATAGAAAACGATCTTTGATTGGTCCCGGTCGATAAACGGGGACGGTGGGCGATTCAGGAAAGGATGGTTTTCTTTCAAGGCCATATCCACTGCTGCCGGAGGATCGATCACACCATGCCCCTGACGCTCAATCGAAACGTTCTTTAAGGGACGAGCGGTCAGGAAAAGAATATTGCGAATCGCTCTCGGCGTCAGTCCGGGACTCGCTTCCAACATCTGCGCAATGACGGAGCAAACGATCGGTGCTGCGAACGAGGTGCCATCGGCATGCTTATAATCGCGGTGAATATATTTGTTTCGGTAAATTTCCTGTGCAACAGCGTCACGGATTTCCCCGGGAGAGGCTTGCAGTAAAGACGATGAAAGTCCGGTATGCCCAATTTCCCGGGTCAGCACAGCCAGGATATCATTGTCATTTGCCTCAAGAATATCGAACAGTGCATGGGCTTCGCGCTGCTGATCGGTTTTTGGTAAAATGGGGGCTGCCAACCAGATGCTCGGGGCAATAATTCCCGGTTTTAAAAAATCATCAACCGTATAGCCGAAGGTGGAATGATAGAGGGTATCATCGCCCAGCCACATTGTATTTTGATCATTCAATCCACCGACAGCGATGACGTTTGGCGCACTCGCCGGCGGGCGGATCGGCATAGTTGTATCGTTTCCGATCGCAGCAACCACAGTAATGCCCGCCTCCACAGCGGCTTCCGCTGCCTGGGAAACCACACTGTCCTGATATGATATCGCCCAATCGTCCGTTACCGACAGATTGATAATGCGAATATTATGCTGCTCCCTATATCGAATGGCCCAGCGAATCGCCTTCGCGATATTTTCCCCGGTAATGCGCCCATCGTCCTGAACTTTTATCAACACTAAATCAGCTTCCGGGGCGATACTACTATAAACACCATTGGAACTAAAGCCATTGCCTGCCGCAACCACTGCGGTCATTGTGCCATGCCAGCTATGTCCATATGCTCGGTTAAAATAACTGGTCCGGCGCCCGGGGTGGGTAATATCCACTAGCGCACGAATGCGGTTTAGTGGCTCAATAAGGTCCGGATGTGGATAAAACCCACTGTCAATAACACAGATTGTCGTACCGTTTCCGAGGTATTCTCTGCTGGCATTGAGGCGGTCCGGCGTCGGTAACACCAGTGGATCATAAGTTGCCTGCGAAACGGCTTCGCCTGGCATTTCATTCTGCATAATTTTCACATAACTACGGTCGATACAACGCGAACAAGCCCCGTGTGCCAGATGCCATTCCGGATGCAAAGCTTCAATCTTCTGCAAAAGGCGTGCTTCCGGAGAGTTTTCAAAACCATGGACAAGGCGGTCAACTTCCATTCCGCATAAAGGGCAAACGGTTGTAAAAAGTTTATTCAAGATATGCCTCTCTAACAAAGTCTTCAGATGAACAAAATTCAGAATTAAGAGTTGCTCACTTGCCCCTTTGGGCTCTGTTCATCTGCTCATTTATTTTTATTTCCGTCGCGGCTGCAGCAGCTTTGCGACCAGTCCGGTCCAGCCGGTTTGATGGGATGCACCTACCCCACGGCCATTATCGCCATGGAAATATTCGTAGAACAGCAGATGATCGCGAAAGTGCGGATCATTCTGAAATTTATCATCATCTCCAAATACTGCCCGACGGCCGTGCTCATCACGGAGAAAAAGCCGGCAAAGCCGCTCGGAAAGTGAGTCGGCAACTGCAGCAATAGTTACATAGTTTCCGGAGCCAGTCGGATATTCGATCTTAAAATCGTCACTGTAATAATGATGAAATTTTTGCAGGGATTCTATGATGAGAAAATTTACCGGAAACCACACTGGTCCCCGCCAATTGGAGTTACCGCCAAACATGTAAGAATCCGATTCAGCAGGCACATAACTAACCTGATGCGCTTGATTATTGAGGTGAAAAACGTAAGGATTGGCCTGATGATATTTCGACAATGCCCGCACCCCGTATTCGGAAAGGAATTCATTTTCATCGAGCATCCGCTTTAGCAGGCGTTTCATCCGATGGCCGCGCAGTAAAGACAGCAAGTGGCGTTCCCCAAGTCCCGGCTCATACCAGCGGGAAACCAGGCTGGCAAGATCCGGACGATTTTCCAGGAACCATTCCAGGCGGGCTTTAAACTCCGGCAGTTTTTCCAGCGTCCCCGGTTCCAGGGTTTCTACTGCAAAGAGCGGGATTAATCCAACCATGGATCGCACCTTCAAGCGCTTCGCTTCCCCATTGGGAAAATGGATCGCATCGTAAAAGAATTTATCAGCATCATCCCAGAGATCGATATCCTCTTTGCCGATATTTGCCATCGCCCCGGCAATGTAGAGGAAATGTTCGAAAAATTTGGTGGCAGTACTCTGATAAACCGGATTGTGCAGGGCCAGCTCAATGGACATGCGCATCAGATTGAGGGAATACATCGCCATCCAGCTGGTGCCATCGGCCTGCTCCAGATGACCGCCGGTTGGCAAGGGCGCACTGCGATCAAATACGCCGATATTATCCAATCCCAGGAATCCCCCCTGAAATAGATTATCTCCATGTTTGTCTTTCCGATTCACCCACCAGGTGAAATTTAGCAGCATCTTGTGAAATACCGCTTCCAGAAAACGAATATCGCCTTTGCCACCCCGTTGCTTCTGATCCATTTTATACACCCGCCAGGTTGCCCAGGCATGGACTGGTGGATTGACGTCGCTAAACGCCCATTCATACGCCGGTAGTTGTCCGTTGGGATGCATATACCATTCGCGCGTTAACAGTAGTAGTTGTTCCTTGGCAAATTCGGCATCGACCATCGCCAGGGGAATGCAATGAAATGCCAGATCCCAGGCGGCATACCAGGGATATTCCCATTTATCCGGCATGGAGATAATATCAGCATTATGCAAATGCAGCCATTCGCGATTCCGGCCTTCTTTTCGCGCATCCGGCGGTGGAGGTTGATTGGCATCTCCGGAAAGCCATTCGCCAACGTTAAAGTAGTAAAACTGCTTGCTCCAGAGCATCCCGGCCAATGCCTGCCGTTGCACATTAAGCGCATCTTCGTTAGCTATACCTTGCTGAAGCTCAGCATAAAATTCATCTGCTTCTGTCTGCCGCTGTTGAAAAACTTTTTCAAACGTTTGAAATGGCTGCCGAAGGGATTTATTCGAAAATCGAAGGCGAATGGATTGTGATTCCCCCGGAGCAATTTCCAGATGATAGCGGCAGGCCATCCGGGTGCCTTCGTTTGTAGGATTAACTGCATTCTGCTGCCCATTAACCACATAATCATTAATACCATCCTTAAAAAAACCGCCATCTGTTGGCATATTGTATAAGCGGGAGGCATTGGACTCATTTTCGCAGAAAAGCAGTTCGGGGTCGCCGTCTGCATAGAGGAAATATGATTCTGTTTTATCCGGCATCGTTGCCTGAATCGCATTTCCTTTTACGCTTAATTTCGGTTTAGGCGCATCGGTATGCCAGGACCAGGAATTGCGAAACCAGAGGTGGGGTAATAAATCCAGCACTGCTTGTTCCGGACCGCGATTAATTGCGGTGATCCGAATACAAATATCCTCGGCTGTTGCTTTCGCATATTCAATAAAAACATCAAAATAGCGATTCTCCGAAAAGATACCAGTATCAACTAATTCGAGCTCTCTGTCCTGCTTCCCACGACGGCGATTTTCCGCGACTAACAGTTCATAAGGAAATGCTTGCTGCGGATATTTATAAAGCATTTTCATGTAGGAGTGAGTCGGCGTGCTGTCAAGATAATAGTAGTATTCCTTAACATCCTCCCCATGATTCCCTTCATTACCGGCGACACCAAACAGTCTTTCTTTCAGGAAAGGATCAACGCCATTCCAACAGGCCAGGGAAAAACAGAGTGATTGGGTATAATCAGAAATGCCGGCGATGCCTTCTTCCCCCCAACGGTAGGCTTTACTGCGGGCCATATCGTGGGAGACGTATCCCCATGCATTGCCATTAGCGCTATAGTCTTCCCGAACGGTTCCCCATTGTCTTTCAGTGAGATAGGGGCCCCATTTTTTCCAGGGTGATTTTCCGGTATTTGCAGCTTGCAGTCGTCGTTTTTCGGCGGTCATAAAGGATTCGCTATTCGTTGTTCGTTGATCGTTGTTCGTTAATTGAGGTACGGATTTAAGATAAAGGCAATTAAGAGGTTAGTCAATACCGGTATTTTATAGCCTGGCAAATTTTATCAGATTTAGATTGATCCTATTTAAGCAACGATCAACGATTAACAATTAACGAACAACGAGCCACTAAACACTCGCTGAAACCACCGAAGCGGCGCGTTTCTCCCTGTCTTTTCCTCCCGCTAATTCTTCCCGAAAACGAAGATGCCGGAGGCGCGTCCATTCTACCAACGGCCGCCAGACTGTCGCGGTTAATTGATATTGGATCAGGTAATGCCAAAATCGATTCGATCTTTTATAGAGATAAGACATCGCCAGATATGGCAATACCGACCGGGCATCTGCCGGGCGCCGGCGCCAGATAGAAGCGTGAGAGAATAAGCGCTGGTAGCACCACTCATATCCTTCCGCCAAAACTTCCGGAGACATATGGCGCGGCTGAAATACAACATGTGCGGTGTCATACAATCGCCAGTCCCGATGGAGCAATCGGCCCTCGGCAGACATTCTATCGAATAAAGGCGTTCCCGGATAGGGCGTGAGAATATGAAAAGTGGCGCATTCCAGGCGATTCTCTTCTACCCAATCAACGGTGCGCGCAAAAATATCCGGCCGGTCATGATCGAATCCAAAAACAAAACTGCCGTTTACCTGGATACCATGCTCATGAAAAATCCGTACCCGCCGGGCATAATCCGCAGTGTTTGGACTGCGCTTGCCGGCGCCGAGAATATTGTCATTTTGCAATGATTCGAAGCCCACAAATACGCCGGTACATCCCGCTAACGCCATTTCTTTCACCAGGGAAGGATCGTCGCTGACATCGATGGAGACCGCGGCGCTCCAGATCATTTTCAGCGGCGCGAGTGCCCGGCAAAGCTCACGTAAGTATTTCGGTTTTGATCCCAAATTATTATCCGTGAAAACAGCGTAAGGTTGTCCATCGGCCTGAATTTCCTTCGCTATTTGCGCCGGTTCGCGCATTTGGTATGGCATATGCAATCCTTCCGTCGACAGATAACAAAAGTCGCAGCGATTATGGCAACCCCGAGTCGCATTCAGACTCGTCGTGGTTAGGAACCCTTTTGCAGGAAGAATATCCCGACGCGGTGCCGGGTCTTCACGATATGCTTTCCGAAATTTTGCCCGGTATTCCCGCTGCATATTGCCGCCATCGATATCACGGAGAATCTCTCCCCATAACTGAACACCTTCCCCAATGGCAAGCACGTCGCAATGTTCGCGAACTTCATTCGGGCAGGAAATTGCATGCAATCCTCCCATCACGACGATTGCACCGCGCGCCCGAAACCAACGAGATAATTCATAAGCACGTTCCGCAAAAGTTAAATGAACGGTAATGCCAACAACTTGCGGGAAGGGAGCTACCGGGGGCGGTCCCTGCAGTAAATTTTCATCCCAATAGCGAATTTCCCAATGCTCCGGGGTGCTGGCGGCAATACTGGTAAGCGCCAGTGTTGGTGTTAACACATGTTTCCCAAAGCTGGAATGAGGGTCTTTGGGGTAAAATGGATTGATCAGTAATGCAAAGTGATGATTGATTTGTTCCGGCTGGAAAGCAGGATCCAGCACTGGCGCTTCCAGAAACGGTTTGGGCAGATATGTTCTCATTATCTCTCCAACTGTGAATATGGTTAAGAATTAATTTCCTGAAAAAATTTCTTAAACATATTCTCAAATACTTTGCAATGCAAAGTATTTTTTATTGAAAAGTAATTTTATTTACAAAACTCAAGACAATTAGTCATTGGTATTCACTTTTTATTTCTATCTAAACATTGTAAATAAAGGGATTAGGGTGGAGGAAAATATGATAAAAATTACGGCAAAAATATTTTTGCTAAAACAATTTGGGAATGATAATGAAGAAATATACGATGCTATATAACCTGTAATTGTTCAGCAGACCTCCCATTGAATAATGGTTTACAGGCATTTCTGCATTGAGAAAAATGGTAATAATATATCGCCCCTACAGGGCTAAATCTTTTAGAAAATCGATTATCCTATAAACATATCGCCCTTACAGGGCTCCTCAAGTTAGCTCAAACGGCTTTGTCTTAGGCGTCTCATAGGGACGATATATTTATAGCAAAATATTGCTCATCTACATTTAAGCCCCATTCGGGGCGGCATATACAACTGTGGTAAAAGATGTGCTTTAAATTGACCAAGTGGGGTTATAAGGGACTAAGAACATTGCATGATTAAAACGGCAAACATCTTAGGGATCATTTACCCTTTTTCAGGCGAATCCTGTAAGATAATATTCAGGATAACATTTAATACAATTGCGACTAAAACGGCCAGGACGACAGTATTGGTAAGTAAAAGCTTTAGCGTTAAGGAAATCTCGTTTAGCCAGGCGTCCCCTAAACCGAATTTGGCGTAGATCGGTACACCAATCGAGATTATCAGGGTAAGGCCGGCGACAAATTGATTTCCGGTAGTATCCGGGGCAACCTGCAATAAGCGGATACCGGATATGACGATCATCCCGCAAACCAGGATGAACACTCCCCCTAGCACCGAGCGGGGCATTGCTACCAGCAAGGCACCAAACTTCGGGCAAAGCCCATAGAGCAATAGTACAACGGCAGCGATCTGCACCACGAATCGACTGGCAACCCGGGTGGTGGCAATTATCCCGATATTTTGTGTATAACTGGTGCAGGGCAATCCTCCAAAAGCCGCCGCAACAACACTTCCCAATCCTTCCGCAAATATTCCTTTATTCATGTGAGAAACCGTGTATTTCTCCCCGGCGACTGCGCAGGTCGCAGCATAATCTCCCAGGGATTCTACCATCGATCCCATATAACCGGCGATGATAGCCAGAATTGCCGGTATCATGAATTCCCAGCCAAATCCCGGTCCACCATAGGGGAAAAATTGGGGCAGCTCGAACCAGGGTTTTTCCGCAACAACCTGCCAGTTTACCTGGCCAAAAATACCGGCTATCAATAACCCGACAATCCAGATAGCAAAAAACACAGCACCCCGGGAAAGAATGCCATTCCAGAGATTCCGGCATTTCAACTGGAGAAAAAAGATCACCAAAATCACTCCGATCCCAAAAAGGAAATTGGTGCCGCTGCCATCCCCAATCATTAAACGAACCGCTACCTGGCCCAGCGATAATCCGATACAAACAATTACTACGCCGGATACCACCGGGGGAAACAGCTTACGCAAATATTTGAGTATGCGCGACGCCCCGATGAACATCTCCAGAATTCCTCCAATAAAAATACCGCCCCACATGGCTGCCGCGCCTAACTGCCCGGCGATCGGCGCCAGCGTGCCGGTGAGTGTCGCCGAGGGGCCCTGGATAATTGGTAAACGATTGCCAATGGTGGTTTGCAGGAGGGTGGCAATGCCCATCGCAAAGAGGCAGAAATTGATAAATTGCGCCTTTTCTCCCAAAGACATGCCAATTGCGCCAGCCACTGCTAAAGGGAGCACAAAAGGGGAAATATCTACCAAAGTATGCTGCCAGCCGTAGAGCAACGATTCCCAGAGCCGTTCCGGTTTTTCATCAATTCGAAAGATCGGCTTTTCCAATTCCGGCAGGCTTTCCCAAACGGCATTATCATCGTGCTTTTCTGTGATTGGCGCTTTCGGCATTAAATCATCCCCTATCAGATGGCGTATAAGTGGGCAAAGCACTTACACGCCAAATTTCTTTAGAAAACTTATTTATCTTTTTTCCACAAATAACCAATCGCCAGTATCGCTGGAATAATCAGAATAACAACGACCATAGGAACACTTGATTTGACAGCCTCGACATTTAAGGCATACACTGTAATTACATCTGATATATCTGTTAATAGTCGCACAGCAAGTATTACCAAAAGTGCTTTATGGGACTTTAGCAGCAAGGCAATTATAATCCCGAGTGCCATAGTCACATTCCTGGTAATATAAAGTTGGGCAACATAGTTGACCTCGGATAATCCAGGTATAAAATCACCGGGACTCATAGCAGTACCGGCAGAAAAGAATAAAACCAAAACTATCTGTAATAACGCGATTGCCCATACCCAAATTGGCAAAAACTTGCTCGTTGAGCCATCTGTATTCTGCATAATTCGACCTCTGGTTATGATTAAATATTGAGCCAGTGAACTTAATTGGATTGCCTGACCATTAAGCATCAGAACACTAATGTATCATTTTTCCGGGAATTATAAAAGATGGCGTGAAGAGATATCGCAGCATTAAACAAAAAACCGGAACCGCAAAACATGTTAAATATTGCGACCCCGGTTTAATTCGAAAAATCTAATTGGAGAATTATACTTCGCTAGCTTTTACCCAGATGCGGCTAAATTTGATGCCGGTTTCGCTATTCACCTGGATATTTTTGGCATCGGCAGGAATGTCCTCGCCGAACACCACAACACGTTCGAAACCATTACAACACTTGGCAGCATCCTCCTTGGAGGCCCAAACGTGTTTCTTTGACTTACAGAAATGCATAGATGTTAATTCCTTCTTGTTAATCGTTAAAAAATTTAGCAGGGCGTTATAATAGTTGCAAAGATGGACAGTTGCAACAAGATTTTTCCTTAAATAAACGCACGGATAAAACCTTTGTGGATAAGTCCTGCAAAACTTCGAATGTCAAAGATTAAATGTAGAGACTTGAAAAACTACGGGGGCTTGTCACAGATGTTACAAGGTGCAGTGCCTACTGCTCAATGTGGAATAACTGATTCAGATTGATAGATTGAAAGAGATGCAAGAGGTTGTCATTAACCCCACAGACCCGAAAATTTCTACCGGTTGCGACAACTTCCCGGTAAAACATTACCAGACGGCCGATGACTGCGCTGGTCATTACCGGCACATGAAACATGTTGAATACCACTTCATCGAAGTCGTGATCCTGCAACATGTTTAACTGTTGTCGGAATGCTTCAGCCTGATTATCGTCAAGAATCCCTGCGACAGATACGTAGAGATTATTGTTCTTCATTTCGAGATCTAAATGCATCGCACATTTACCGAATCTTCGCTGAACATAAAAGTATCGGTTTTAATAACCGACCCAACCCCACTCAAGTGATTCAAATCACAAGAAACACTGATAGTTAAGTAAATAAACTTAATCCTAAATGTCAACTGAAAAATCTGTAAGGGTTAAAATTCAACTATTTTTTTTACAAATACTTAGGGAATTTTCCCGGAATCAGGCGGAGAGTTGTTGCCCGAAAAATATCCTGGTCGGCAAATCAATTGCTCATCGATTTTCTATTCAGGTAGCATTGGGGAAAACTTTTTGTTTATTTAGCCGGGACTTTAATTAGAAAGGCGCGTAATGAAAGGTATTATCCTCGCCGGTGGTGCCGGTACCAGGCTTCACCCGATGACAAGCGTTATCAGCAAGCAACTTCTCCCTATCTATGATAAACCGATGATCTACTATCCCCTTTCGGTATTAATGCTTGCCGGTATTCAGGAAGTCCTGATCATTTCCACTCCCCGGGATCTTCCTAAATTTAAAGAGTTGTTCGGTAGCGGAGAACAGCTTGGGATGTCATTCTCCTACAAAGAGCAGCCGAAACCGGAAGGATTGGCGCAGGCATTTATTCTTGGCGAGTCCTTTATTGGCGATGACAGTGTTTGCCTGATTCTCGGTGATAATGTTTTCTTTGGTCATGACCTGCAAAAACTGGTGAAGCAGTCTGCACAGCTAACTGCCGGCGGACTCATCTTCGGTTACCGGGTGAAAGATCCGGAGCGATATGGCGTCGTCTCTTTCGATGAGGCGGGTAAAGTTACCGACATCGAAGAGAAACCGGCAAAACCGAAAACCCATTATGCCGTACCGGGATTATATTTTTATGACAATCAGGTCGTAGAAATAGCGAAGAATCTGAAACCCTCTCCCCGGGGGGAACTGGAAATTACTGACGTCAATCGCGAATATCTGCAGCGAAAAGAATTACGGGTCCAGCTGATCGGCCGGGGATTTGCCTGGCTGGATACCGGGACGTATGAGTCCCTTTTGCAAGCGTCCAATTACGTGGAAGCCATTCAACAACGCCAGGGGCAGCAGATTGCCTGTCTGGAAGAAATCGCCTATCGCCAGGGCTTTATCGATGCCGCGCAGTTGCAAAAAGCGGCGGATGCTGTCCCGAAGAATGAATATGGCGATTACCTGCGCAGTCTCCTGGCAGAGTAATTTCCCTAAAGGTATAGTGCTTTCTTAGTCTATGGATGAAGCGTTAATATGTGCTTTTGCAAAAACTTTGGATACCGCCAAAAACCAAGTTTCAAACTGACTATTTTAAACCAACGAATAGCTTGATTAGAAATACTATGGATGTAATTAACGTACAAAAGATAAATTAAGTAACGATTATAATTATCCAGTTTTTCATCCTTAATCATAGATATTATTTTATTTTCAAACAACCTGCGATTTTGTGCTTCAGACAGAGATCGTCCAATTCTTCCAACAGAACTTTGATAATGATTCTGGTTAACATTCTCGACTCTAAGGGAGCTACCTATTAATAATCTGAAAACATCTATTTCGAGTTCTTCAAGTTCACTAATATAAGTTTGCCTTCCGCTCCATCCCCAGCTCGCATCACTAACCCGGGCAAAATGGTCATTCATTAGATTCAGATGCGCTCTTAAAAAGATATTCCAGTTTCGGGTTTTCGCCGAAAGTCTGGCTATGCTTAATGCATGAATACGGGGTGACATATCCATACTACAACTACCAACGACTCTTCTCCGTCTTTTGAGCGCTAGCGCATTTTCCGCGGAGGTAAATTTTTCGACTATTCTTTCAAATTCATGAGTGCCATTGCCAAATTTTAGCGCTTCTTGAAAAGCGTTTGATAGAAACAATTTGAATTCAGTAGTATGTGACAATTCTTTATCGATATACTCGAGTTTCTTCTTAAACCATCGATCATATCTTATTTCATATTTTCTATACATTTCTTCGGGAGTTAAGTCCTCTTCTTTGGTTTCATATCCAGGTTCGTTTGGATAATCAACATAAACCAAAAAGTCTTGAACTTTTTTGAGCAAACTTAAACTACTCTCGCGAGTTCTTGAGTCAGGTGGATTTATTACTCTTGAATTTGTGTCAATCATGCAATCAACATATTGCACGGAACGGGCATATTTTTCTGGAATAATTTGCTGCTTTATCGAATCTGTTAAAAAATATGCTTTAACCGTTATATGTTTAAACGTGCCCCTTCCAATAAATTCATAAATCCATTTATTTTTTCCACCAGTCTTAATAATATCATCACCAGAAGGACTAACTTTCACTTTCTTCCCAAAGTTATAGTTAGCATCAATACTGAAAAGGCAAGTATCCAAACTTTCATAGAAGTTCAGATATCTTTGTCGAACGATGTAAACATTATCTTTACGGTCATAAATATATTTTCGATATTTTTTTAACAAACTATCATGCCCTAAATCTTTATTAAGATCTTCGATCAAATCATTGAAATGTCCATTTTCCATTCGGTTATGAAATTCAATATAATGCCCCTTCCCTTGATATTTTGAATAATACGTTCTGTTGAGTTCACAATTCTTAAATTCATCATTCTCCTTGTTAACGATGTTTTTCAAATTCACTATTTCAGCTGGTGTATAAATTAACCCATTTGATTGCAACGTAAATTCACGTGATTTTTTTTCATGACAGGATAGACAGAAAACTATTACAAAGAACAAAATATAAACCTTCATTAAATAGCTCCTAACCAATTATAAAATTGAAAGTTGCGAATTACGAAATTTTATATTTAATGAAATATGTTTAATAATAATTTGAAGGTTATCTATTAGCTTTTAAAGGCAGGCGAAAGAAGGCAATTAAGGCGTGAGGAGAAAAAATTCCCCGAAACGCCGGGACAGCGGTGGCACCATGCAGATTTGCCTCCTCGAATAGACAAATTTGCGGTGGTTGCTTGAGCGATGCGCGATCCATTTGTTATTTAATTAATTAATGTCGGCACCACCGTGCCCCGGCTTCGGGAAAATCGGTTCCTTCCAGGTATTTCGGTGTCGGTCTTAAAACCGGATATCACTTGCTGCAAATATTGATTGCTACTGTCATCATCATTTCCACATCCGGTTAAAAGAAAAACTCCCAACTCTATTTTGCTGATATAAAACACTTGTTTTTAAAGCTACCGGGGAACGGGAGACGAACCCCGGCACGGGACATCCTCGCATTCAAAGGGCATGCACGAGAGGAGATTTATTTAATAAATTTGTCTTCAATTTTTGCCGTCTTTCGCCAAAGCTTTAGTTCAATCGAAAAATGAATGGAATCGAAACCCAAACTCTCACCAGGCGATCCCGCTGCTTCGCCGGCGTAAAACGGAATTCTTTTGCTGCTGCCACTGCTGCATTATCGAAAAGGGTGTGGGATTTTAGAATCTCAGTTGCTTCCACTTCTCCTTTGGTATTCAGGAGCACCTTTACCACAACCGTTCCTTCCTGTTTAGCCTTTTTAGCCAACTCCGGATAATGTGGCGTTACCTTCTTTAAAACCGTTGGTTTATTGGACAGTTCGTGTATAAGGAAAATCGGCTCCGGCTCTTCTTCAGGTGGTGGACCACTATTCTCGATAGTCTCCCATCTTGCAAATACGCTGTCTACATCAACGTCTTTTGGTAATTCTTCGTCATCTTCAGATGCCACAGGTATTCTCGGTTGCGGCGGCTTCAGGCGTTTTTCAGGATGTTCGGTTATCGGTACCACTTCGGTGATTATCGGACCGTCGCTAATCGTTGCTAAAGTTACTTGAGGCTGGTAGCGCTGAAAAGACCAGAACATTACACACATACCAATTAAAACGGCGAGAAAGGATCCTTCCACCCAGCGGGGATACTTTTTGTGCAAATCGACAGCCGGGTGTTTTCGAATAAAGCCAAAATATTTTTGATGCTTCATTGGGTGCCTCCATCATTACCGGATCGATGCTTTCCCGCTTACTTTGTGCATCTACGGGTTTTTCCCGCTCGTCTGGTATATATTCAAGATTGATGCCAAAAGAATGCATATTCCTATAAACTCAATAAAAACAGCGCAATAAAATCAGGAACCCAATATCTCCCGGCCAATTTCCTATTAAACAATCTTGCATTATGCAATACCAAAAAGAATTGCCAATACGAATATTGCTATAATTATTTGATATTATTTAAAATAGGTGAGATTGAATTTTGCACGATGGGGGTTGGGGAAAAGGGAGAGCTTATTAAGTGAGGTTCCGTTCGCGGGGCTCACTCATGGCTCCGTTCCCTGCGGTCACTAATTGTTCCACTCCCTGCGGTCGTTCATGGTTCTTCGGATATGTTACGCAACTTTAGCCATTAGCGACCATCGGGAGCGGCAACCATCAGCGACGCCAGGAGCGCAACCATTAGCGACTGAAAGGAGCGGAGCAATCAGTGATCGCAGGGAACGGAACCATCAGCGACGCCAGGAGCGCAACCATTAGCGACTGAAAGGAGCGGAGCCATTAACGACCGAAGGGAGTGGCACCTACAATCCATACTTCTTCCGTTTCCGCCAAAGCGTCGCCGGGTCGATGCCGAGAATCTTTGCCGCCTCTCCCAGGTCTGTTGTGCTTTCAAGAATTCTTTTAATGTGCCGGCGTTCTATCGCTTCCAGTGATTCCAGCTGTGGAGGTCCTGATGACGCTTCTCGTATTTCTTCCGGCAAATCTGCGAGATCAATACTGCCGTGTCGGGCGAGCAATACTGCCCGTTGCATCACATTTTCCAGCTCGCGCACATTGCCTTTCCAGCCGTAGATCCGTAATGATTTTAGCGCCTCCCGGCTTATTTCCACTTTGCGGTCCGGCGGGGAAAACTTTTCGATAAAGTGTTCGATCAACAGGGCGATATCTTCCGGCCGTTCCCGTAAGGGCGGTAATTTTATACGAACGGCATTCAAACGGTAAAAGAGATCTTCGCGAAAAGTGCCATTTTGTATCATCTCTTCCAGGTCGCGATTGGTCGCCGCTGTAATTCGCACATCGGCAATGCGGGTAATGCTCTCCCCCAATCGTTCAAACTCTTTATTTTGCAGTACTCTTAACAATTTCGCCTGCAATGAAGGTGGGAGTTCACCGATTTCGTCAAGGAAAACAGTGCCCCCTTCTGCCATTTCGAAGCGCCCTTTGCGATCCTTTATTGCCCCGGTAAATGCTCCCTTCACGTGTCCGAACAGTTCACTTTCCAGCAGATTTTCCGGCAAGGCCGCACAGTTGATGCGCACATACGGTTTGCCGGAACGATGGCTGTTCCGATAGATCAAGCGGGCGATTAATTCCTTTCCCGTGCCGCTCTCTCCTTCGATGAGCACGCTGAGGTCAGTTTCCCCCACCCTTTCCGCCAGAGAGACCATTTCCTGCATTTTCGCATTACGCGTAATAATGTCCCCTGCGAAAGCTTCATTTCTAAGCTGATTTCGTAAATCGAGCACTTCCTGCTTGAGGGAATGAAACTCCAGCGCTTTTTGGGTAAACAGTTGCAACTCCATAAAATCGAATGGTTTTTGGAGATAATGATAGGCACCATTTTTAACGGCCTCAACCGCACTGTCAATAGAGCCGTGCGCGGTGATCATTACTACCGTGGTATCCGGAGAATGTCGGCGAATTTCCGCCAATACGCCCATACCATCAATCGGCTGCATTTTCAAATCGACAAAGGCCAGATCAACCGATTCCCGCTGAATATGTGCAACCGCTGCTTCCGGCTGATTATATTTGTGCACGATTAAGCCCAAATCCTCGAAGCAGATCGCCATTGTTTTCAGAATATTCGGCTCATCATCGACCAGCAGTACTTTTACGTTTTGCTTACTCATCAACGCTCTCTCTAATCAAATTTCGACTATATTTAACCAGCTCATCACCGGATGAATATGTCACTGTATCTTCAAAGGTTAACCCACACTTTTTCATAACATTTATCGACGCGTTATTTCCCGGCATTGCAACGGCACATACCTTCGGGATTTCCCATTCATTGATGCTGCGATCGATAAGCCCCATAGATCCTTCAGTGGCATACCCTTTCCCCCAGGCACTTCGTTTCAGGCGATATCCCAACTCGATTTCTTCCGGGGCAAATCGAAACGGGCGAAAATGAAACCATCCGATAAAATCCAGCGCCGGCTTTTC
Organism: Calditrichia bacterium; assembly: GCA_028284905.1. Lineage (GTDB taxonomy): Bacteria > Calditrichota > Calditrichia > RBG-13-44-9 > J075 > JACKAP01. The sequence goes on along the minus strand of JANQQU010000012.1, from coordinate 105,830 downwards.
CAAAACAGCCCAAAACCCATAATGATCATAGGACTCGTAGTAACTAAGGATTTTCGGTAAAGATTTCGATTCAATATCGGATAACGGCGTCGGCGTGCCACCATTAATGTATTTCATCACAGCCGGATCACTGTCCAGATCAAGCAACAGGGGACCATCTGCCGTGGTAAATCTGCGGAAAATAAGGCGTTCGGTTTCCAGGAAAATATTTGTTGGTTTATTGGTCATCGTTTAAAAAATTCACTCCCTTCGGTCGTTCATGGCTCCGTTCCCTGCGGTCACTGATGGCTCCGCTCCTTTCAGTCGCTAATGGTTGCGCTCCTGGCGTCGCTGATGGTTGAAGTTACGTGACATTTTACAATAACCATGAACGACCGCAGGAAGTGGAACCATCAGTGACCGCAGGGAACGGAGCTGTAGCGACTGAAAGGAGCGGAACCATCCTACCACTAAGTCGCCTAATAGCACTCAATAAATAATCCATTCACTAAAATTTTCAACATCCTCAATCCCCATTCGGCAGGGTTCCCAACACATTCTCAATATCCAGACTACGAATAGCATCCAGCGCTAAATCCCAGGCACCTTCCTGGCAGAGCCCGGAAAGTTTTGCTTGCTGATAAGCTGCTATTGCCGCCTGTAAACAAGCTGCTTTTACCGCCGTGGCAACCCGATAGCTTCGTACTGTTGAATCATCTTCATTACTATTTTCGCATCGCAGGCAATTTAGCTCGGTTCCTATAAAACCTGCCCGGCCTTCTGCACTGGTTATCCAGGGACGTATACTCATTGGCGGATCGTGCCGCATGTGCTGAGTATGCCCACAAGCTAACTCGGCCACCCAATCTCCCTGTCGATCCTGATGAAAACCAAAAACTTTTTGTTTCATAAAATCACCTAAAAAAAAGTAACCTGTTCCTTGCTTGAACATCGTATTAACGTTGATCTATTCAGACAACATCTTTTGGATATAAAGTCAGATTCATCAATAAACGAAAACCTATGAAAGGAAGCAAGTTGATGAGCAGGAAAACAGCCGATAACACTTACCCAATACATGACTTAATTAAAGACCGCTGGAGTCCTCGCGCCTTTTCCGATAAGGCCGTTGAGCCGGAAAAATTGCAATCTATTTTAGAAGCGGCGCGCTGGGCCTCATCCAGTATGAACGAACAACCGTGGGCGTTTGTGCTGGCAACAAAAGACGATCCGGATAACTACAATAAGTTGCTGGATTGCCTGATGGAAGGCAACCGCGTTTGGGCGCAGCATGCCCCGGTATTGCTGCTAACAATGATCAAGACTCGATTTGATCGAAATGATAAAACGAATAATCACGCATCGCATGACCTTGGTCTGGCGATTGGCAATCTGGTGATTCAGGCAACGCACCTGGGACTATCATTACATCAGATGGGCGGGTTTTTCGCAGACAAAGCCCGCGAACGGTTTAACATTCCGGAAAGTCATCAGCCAATTACCGCAATTGCGCTTGGTTATACGGGAGATGTAGAGCGCCTGCCGGAGAATTATCAGGAAATGGAAAAATCGCCGCGCTCTCGTAAACCGCTGAAAGATTTTATTTTCGGTGGCCAGTTTGGCGAGACACATTCCCTGGTGAAATAGTTGGCAGTTAACAGTTGTCAGTGAACAGTTATCAGTAAACAGTTATCATTTAAAAATTCTGATTGGTTTTGAGATGATTTGTATCCTGGTATATGAGTAAGATAAAAGTCTCAGACTATGCATCTCCAAAGCAGCTAAGAAACAAATCATAACCACCACTAATTGCTTGCAGAAAGTTAACAACTGTTCACTGATAACTGTCAACTGATAACTGTCAACTGATAACTGTTCACCGATCACTGTCAACTGATCACTGATCACTGATAACTGTTCACTGTTCACTGTTCACTGTTCACTGCACAGGTAAAGTAAAATAAAAGCGGCTCCCGCTGCCGACTTCACTTTCCACCCAGATTCGTCCATGATGCGCATGGATAATCTCCCGGGCAATCGCCAGTCCCAGGCCAATATTCCCTTTGGCGGCATCCTTGAAGTTCTTTAATTGCACGAATTTATCAAAAATTAAATCGATGGCATCTTCCGGTATCCCTTCGCCGCTATCACTGACACAGGTTTGAATTTCATTGCCGGTCTGGCGGACGCTAATTTCTATCTGTCCCGCTGGTGGTGTATGTTGTAAAGCATTGTCTGCCAGGTTGGTGATGACCCGGGAAAGCCGGCGAAAATCACCGGAAAAATCGGCCATATCCTCCGCAATATGAATAGTCGGCTCGATGGATTTCTCGCGAAGGCGAAAACGCAACGGTTGCAAGCCATCATCGATTAAACGAGGTGGATCTATTTCCTGCAAATTCAGCTGATAATTGCCGGATTCCAGCTTCGACAGATCAAGCAGATCTTTCACTAAATGACGGAGACGCTGGCAATCGCTTTTCACATCACTGAGCAGATCGGCCTGCTCCGTATTCAGCGGACCGGGCACCTCCCGTAAGAGAATATCCACAGCCATATTTATCGACGTCAGCGGTGTGCGGAATTCGTGGGAAATGGTTGCCATAAATTCGGATTTTAAACGGTCAAGGTTTTTGAAGCTGGTGACATCCTGGAGCAAAGTGACGTATCCGCTCGCTTCCCCGTCGTCATTGGGAATACTGATTTGCCGGGCAAAAAAGTAGTGCTCTTCCTCACCACGCATCAGCGGAATCAAGGAGCGGACGGCATCTTTTTCAGCGTTACTCTCAGTAATATTTTCTCGGGAGAGTAATGTCGCAACCGCTTCATTCGCAACGATCTCCCGCGCCGGACGGCCTTCCCATTCGTCTTTTGGCAGTGCGAGCACTTCCATCGCGCGCTGGTTCATCAGCATTAAACGATTTTGATTGTCCGTAACGATAATCGATACCGGCATGCCAGCGACGATTGCTTCCGACTTTTTCTTTTCCAGAAGTATCTGTTGAATATTCATTTCTTCATATTCTTGCAGGCGCTGGGTCATACGATTAAACTCCCTCCCCAGCTCGGCGATTTCGTCATCGGTGGTGATTTCGATTTTCTGATTTAGCTGCCCTTGTCCGATCTTACGCACCGTTTCCGTAGTTTCCTTTACCGGTTGTATAATGCTTTGCGTAAAACGATAACTGATAAAAATACTGGAGAGTATCGCAAAAATTGAGATGACAATAATGAACACCATCCCCTGTCGGGAGAACCGTTTCGCCTGAATATCTGCCGTGGCAATGGCGTGCTGATTAAGGGTTTTAATTTCATTACAGAGTAGTTCAATTTTCCCGATTACCGGATAGATATCGGTTTTCCGAACAGTATTAATTAGCGGCGGAGGTAAATCGCTCTTCAACATCCGGTGCAATCCCTGGGATTTGGCGATATACTTCTTATAATACCGTTTAATACTGTCCAGCAATAAAGGCTCCCGCGGTAATGCCACACCAGCAATCGCCTGTTGATGCCAGTTGAAAAACTCATTTTTGTAGGTATTGAATTCATTTACCAAAGTCGAATCGTACTGCTCTTCCACCATGGCGCTATTGGCGAGTTCCTGCTGCTTCAAGGCCTGAATCATATTTTCTGCGGCACCGACGTTCTCATAGCGTTCTTTCAGAATACGGTCAATCGGGTTTGAGAGCTGATCGATATAATAAATCGCAAAGACCGCCATCCCGATATTAATGCAGACCATGATAAAAAATCCCAGGCCAATTTTGTAACTGATGCTGTTCATCATTGTTGTTGCTCCTGATAGTCGCTGGTGGTTCCACTCCCTGCGGTCGTTGATGGTTGCCGCTCCTGGCGTCGCTGATGGTTCCGTTCCCTGCGGTCACTAAGGGCTCCGCTCCTTTCAGTCGCTAATTGTTGCGCTCCTGGCGTCGCTGATGGCTAAATTATTGTAATTCCCCGAATAGCCATGAACGATCCCGGCAGCCGGGAGAGTGGAACCATTAGCGACCATCGGGAGCGGAGCCATTAGTGACCGCAGGGAACGGAGCCATTAACGATAAAAGGGAGTGGAGCCATCCTTCCACCACTTCGCCTCATTGCACTTTACACAAATACATCACAAAAATTACCAACATCCTCAATTCAACCCAACCCAACCATTTTAATTATACCGCATTCATGGATCGTTTTCAAATTTCTTCCTTAATTGACCTTTTTAATTTTGTTTGATACATTTATCTTTTATGGGTATCAACCAGCAAACCGCAAGGGGATTTTATGACGAAGCACTCATTCCAGATTTTTTTGGCGTTTCTATTCTATATTATACCGCTTTTTGCCCAGAACGCCAGGACAAACCCAACATACACTTTATTTGAAACCAACTCTTTTGCCGCTGATAATATTTACTTTTTTGCAAAAAGCAGAAACGATGCCAGCCCGGCAATTTTCTTCGAAAACAGCGAACGAATTTGGCAAAATAACGAAAAAACGCTGATTTTAGCGGAAAATTCGACTTATCTCTATTCGCGTTTCTCCCGTAATGGGAAATTTCTTGCCGTCGTAAATCAAAAATCGACTGACGCCTCCCTGAAAGGCGAGAAACTCTTGCAGATTGCAATTTATAACCAGGCGTTTCAAAAACAGTATGAATTAACGGAACGGGTCCCTTTTGATGAACAGCATCCCTTAATTGCCGTATCCGGCAAAGACGGTGCGGTTATTATTGGAGATGCCTCCAACGGTCTGGTTACTTTTTATGATCGCCGGGGGAATTTGTCTGCAGAACCGACACTGTTTGAGAATCTAACGCATGACTACGAGCGGGCATTTCATATTGCCTGGGACGAAGCCGGGGAAAATGCCGCGATTCTTTTGGGCAAAAAAGGCGCTTCACCAGCCGGGGCCGGACTGGAAAATCCTTCCGGTGAACCGCATATATTTCTCTTTGATGCAAATGGCAAAGCATTGTGGCAGGCCGCGCTGCCCGGATACAGTGCCAATGCACTCTGGATCGCTGCCAGTGGAAATTACCTTGCTGCGAACAGCTTTACGTATCATCAGGATAAAGGCAGCTTTGACCGTAACACAGTTGTTTTTGATCGATCCGGAAAGGTTATCGCCAAAAGTGATATTCTCGCCGATTATGCGGCTGTATCAGCAGATGATTCCCACATCCTGCTTGCGGATAAATCCCGCAGTGCTTTATTCGATCTTGCCAGCGGCCAGCAACTTTGGGAAAAGACAATCAATCAACGATATGGAATGATCAGTGCTGTTGCTTTAGCTAATAGCGGGGATCGTTCTATTATTCTCATTGCCCACAATAGTTTCAAGAACGGCCGTTTCATCTTTGGCGATCCCACTTTGCATGTTGTCGATACTAGTGGCGATATGATTCAGGCGATCGAGATCCGCGGCGAGCAGTTTATCACACCACAATTATTTATCGCCCCGGATGCCCAGACAATCTGGAGTGGATTTTCCAATAACTACAAAATTTACCGGGTGAAATAATGCATAGATTTTTTAATACAATTTCCGACTCAATTCAATTAACTCGGCTAATGAAAAGCATGTCGTTGATATTACTATTGCTCGGCTGCTCCGCGCTGCAGGCCCAAACGCAGTTTCCCTGGCCGGTAACGCCCTTCAACAATAGCCAATATATCACCGGTACTTTTGCGGAATATCGTAGCACTAGTGTGAATGGTCATTTTCACAACGGCACAGATATCCCCAAAGCGGATGGTTCTGCGGTGTATCCAGTCAAGAATGGAAATGTCACTGCCCTGTCCTCCGTGGGCTCCAATGCATATGTTCGCGTCAACGATATTGCTTATGTGCATATCCTCCCGAATCCTTCCCTTTCCGTCGGCTCGCCGGTAATTGCGTCTCAAACGGTACTCGGCACTATCCTTCCGGGATTAGGGCATGTTCATTTCACCAATGGTTATAGTGGAGCGGAAAAGGTTAGCTTGCTGTCAAATAGTGGATTGACTCCCTATGAAGATACCTGGGCGCCGATTATTCGCTATACCCATTTTTACCAGGATAATACCCTTAATTTTTTCTCCAACAACAATGTAAATGGCCTCGTGGATATTATCGTGAAAGTTGATGAGCAGAGTGGTCCGTCCTGGACTTCAACCTCCATCCGGAACAATGGCATTTATAAAATCGGCTATAAAATTCTGAGTGCGGATACCAGCACGATAGTATATGAGCCATCCAATAATGGCGTGCGTTTTCAATTTGATACTAAACCAAGTAACAGCTACGTTAACATCGCCTATTTTAGGCCACAGTCTACTACGACCAGCCATGTCTACCAGGTGACCAATAACATCAGCAGTAACAATTCCTGGAATACTACCACTTTGCCCCTCGGCCCTTATGTGGTAATGACCTTTGCCGAGGATACCCGCGGAAATGCCGATACAATGTATACCGCAGTGAATGTAACCGAGACCGATCTGACACCACCGGCGCAACCGACCATGCGCTTTGTGGCGGAAGCATCCAACGGTATGCTCGTCGACTGGTATGCGAATACCGACAACGATCTGGAAGGCTATCGCCTCTATTTCAGTTTTGATAATGAACAATGGGATCTTTTTCGGGATGAAAATTATCTGACGGCAAATGTCTCCGACACCCTCATATCAGGAATACTCAACAGGGATGTCTATTTCCGCCTTACTGCGGTAGATAATTCTCCGCTGGCAAACGAAAGTCCCGCTTCCGATAGTTATGGGATGAGCAACGGCAACTTCTTGCATAAAGTGCTCATCGTCGATGGCTTCGATCGCACTACTGGCAGTTGGACGGATGACTGGCACGATTTCGCAGTTACCCACGGGCAGGCAATTATCGCGCATGATATCAGCTTTGATACCGCCCCCAACGAGGCAATTCTCGACAGCAGCGTTAGCCTTGCTGATTATGATGCAGTATTCTGGATACTCGGTGATGAGGAAGCAGCAGATGAAACTTTTAGCAGTGAGGAACAGGCGCTGGTCCGGGCTTACCTGGAAAGTGGCGGCTACCTGTTCCTGAGCGGCAGCAAAGTTGCCTGGGATCTTGATCCGGCCAGCAGCAGCAACGCCAGCGTTGAAGACGGACAATTTCTGAACGATTATCTGAAAGCCGCCTTTGCAGACAGCAGCGCCGGCACTGTTAGCGTTAGCGGCGTTGATGGCAGTATTCTGCAGGGCCTTAATTTCAATTTCGGGCAAATCCCCTATTTTGTGCAGGATGCTGATGTCATTACTTCCTTTGGCGGGGCGGAGACTATTCTGCAATACGATGGTGGAGCAACCGCAGCTATTCAATATGGCGGTACTTTTGGCGCCGGGAGCACACCGGGTAAACTCATCTATTTCGCCTTCCCATTCGAAACGATTGCCAGCGAGTCCGCCCGTTTCAGCGTCATGGAAGGCGTGTTGGATTTCTTCTTCGATATTGTCGCTATCGACCCGGATGGTGAGTTAATCGATGGACTCCCGAGACAATTTGCCTTTCAGCCGAACTATCCCAATCCCTTTAACCCAAGTACGACGTTGGAATTTCATTTGCCAAAAGCAGCTGAGGCATCACTGGTTATTTACAATTCATTGGGGCAGCGGGTGCGTAGTTTGGTTTCCAATAATCTGCCAGCGGGCATTCATACCATTACTTGGGATGGGCGCAGTGATAATGGCAGCAGTCTACCCAGCGGCATCTATCTCGCACGCTTTCAGGCGAAAACCGGAGAGGGTGGGCAGACTTTTCAGCAAACTCGTAAGTTGTTGATGGTGAAGTAGATAGGCGGTAGACGGTAGGCTGTTAGGCGATAGGTAAGATATGCGGTAAAGAGAAATTGTAAATGGCATTAAGTTTTAATTTTGTAGAGTTGTTTGGTTCCGGAAAATTGGCGCTATCCGAAAGGCCAAAGCTGAAGGAAGTAAAAGAACTTGTTCCGGCAGGCTGTGACCGGGTTGTAACGATATTGGCTGAACGTGGAGAACAAGCTCACAAAATTGGGGAAGCTGTTGAAGCCCATGGCATCTCATGGGAATGGCTGAAAGTAGCACATGCGACTGAGCTTTCGTCTGCAGAAAAAATGTTCTTTAAACGATCGGTTCATAAAATATACAACTGTATTTTAGACAATGAATCAGTGTTGGTCCATTGCTCTGCCGGGTTACATCGCACCGGGATGTTTGCTTACGCCGTTATGCGAAAAGGTGGCGCAACACATGATGATGCTCTCAATATCATCAAATACATCCGGCCAGAGACATTTGAGGCGTTGGATAGTAAATATTTTGAACTCGCGGATAGCTTGTACTAAACAGCTTGATTACGGCATATCGTCATGTTCAGCGGAAATCAAACCATCGTCTCACCCTGGTTTTCCTGCCAGTATATATGTCGTTATACCAAAGATTAAAATGCGGAGATATTAATGATAAAAAAGCTGTCGATTACTTTAACGCTGTTAATCCTTGCAATTTATTCTTTCTCCCCAATCAACGTGCAAGCTGAGGATAAAGATGGCCTGTCAAACGGGCAGATGGTTTATGTGCCTGCCTATTCACACATCTATATCGGTGATCGCGAAAGCCCATATCTGTTAACCATAACATTAAGCATTCGAAATATAGATCCGAAGCATGAGATTAAAGTAACTTCCGTAAAATATTATGAATCTCAAGGCAAACTCTTAAAAGAATATTTGAACGAACCGGCTGTGCTGAAACCGCTGGAGTCCATTCGCTATGTCATTCCCGAGAGAGATAAAAGTGGTGGATCCGGGGCGAACTTTATTGTTGAATGGAATACGGACAAGTACGTAAACCCACCGGTGATCGAAAGTATTATGATTGGCACCCAATCTCAACAGGGTATTTCCTTTACATCTCAAGGTCGTGTTATCAAACCGACGGACTAATTTCAAACGATTGCTGATCATAAAGGAGTTTCCGATGCTTAAATACATTTGTCTGATCATGATAGGATTGCTTATGAGCTGTAGCGACAATGGGCCGAATTACGATATGAATAACCCGCTACATCAAATTCTGAAAAACTCTCCAGCAGCAGTGCAAAAAATTATGAATAACGCCGGGAAGCATCGGGTGCAGATTCTCTACACGCAGATCGATCGGGATGAAAATAATCAGCCGACATTTACCGCTTACGGCTTTGGCCTGAATAAAACCCACTATTTTTACCCCGCCAGTACGGTGAAGCTTCCGGCGGCGATTCTCGCCATGGAAAAGCTGAATCGGCTTGGCATGGAAAATGTGAACATCCATACATATTTGCAGATCGACAGCGCCCGTGCATCTCAATCGGCGGTTCTTGATGATCCTTCATCGCAGGACGGCAAACCGAGTATCGGCCATTACATCAAGAAAATTTTCCTGGTGAGCGACAACGACGCGTATAATCGCCTCTACGAATTTCTCGGTCAGCAGTATTTCAATGAAGCGCTCTGGGAGAAGGGCTACAAGGATGCGCAAATGGTTCGCCGCCTGGAATCCCGCGGTACGCCGGACGATCAGCGCTTTACCAATCCTTTCCTCTTTTACGGCGGGGAGAACATTTTTTACGAGCAACCGCTGGTAGAAAATCCCAATCACTATAAAGTAGAAATGGCTGATGTAAAACAAGGCATCGGCTATATGCGTGGCGGTAAGCTGGTCAATGAACCGATCGATTTTAGCAATTCCAACTATATCTCCCTGGAAAGTCTGCAGGGCATTCTCCGCGCAGTCATCCTGCCGGAAGGCACACCAGCGGAACAGCGGTTTGATCTCAGCGATGAAGATTATCAATTCCTTTACAAATACATGAGTATGCTCCCCCGGGAGAGCGATTACCCATCTTATCCGGACAGTGCCCGCTACTACGATAGTTACGTCAAATTCTTCATGTTTGGCGATTCAAAAGCGCCGCTGCCGAATAATATTCGCATCTTCAATAAGGTGGGTAATGCCTATGGCTACCTGATCGACAATGCTTATATCGTCGACGTCGAAAACAAGATTGAGTTTTTTCTAAGCGCCGTCATTCAGGTCAATGATAATCAAATCTACAACGACGATACTTACGAATATAAAACGCTTGGCTATCCCTTTTTCGCCAAATTGGGCCAGGCTGTTTATGATTACGAGCGACAGCGAAAGCGGGCATTTAGTCCAGACTTACAAAAGTTTATTAGTGAGAAATAACTTCATTACAGTAAATTTTCGCCACAGATAGCACGGATTTCACTGATAAATACTAAATACGCATGTTGTTAGTCTTTATCAGTGAAATCCGTGCTATCCGTGGCTAACTTAAGCTGTATCAATGAAAGCAATATTCAAAACCGCGACATCACTCCCCAGGAAAAAATAATACAACTTTCCGGTTCGTTGATACTTGATATCCGCAGGGTTTTCCGGCCATATTCGGTATATAGCAACAGAAGACTCTGGAGACCTATTTTATAACTGCGAGGATTTGGAAACATGCGGATTCGTACTTATTTCACAGGACTATTATTATTCCTGACATCATTATTATTTGCCCACGAAAGCGGGGAAATGCTCCGTTTTAACGGTGCTATCAACCTGGATATTACCATTGATCAAGCGACCGAGAATAGCGGGGAAATTTATCGGTCGGCAATTAGTGAAGCAAGCACGGTGGCCTTTAACCGGGTGCTAATCAATGGTATCCTTGGGGACGAAAACCTGAACCTGCAAATTCGTTATCAATTAAGCGATGCAAGTTGGTCCGATTGGCAGGATGCTTTCCTGCGGGTGTTCCCGACTGGTCGCTTTTGGGCACGCCTGGATATGATCGGCGCCCATACCCATTCTATTCAATACCGCCTGCTTGAAAAAGGTGCGAATCTGCCTTTGCAAGTACAAATTTTTGCCGTAGAAGGACTCGATGAGAAAGATGCTCATCCTATTGAAGAGACACTGCCCCCGATTGCCCCAACTTCATTTATCGAAGTAGATACGATTCCCAAGCCAGCTTTAATCACTCGCCAGCAGTGGGGCGCCAATCCGCCGGTCGGTCAATATATTCCACACAGCCCTTTTCGCCTTACTCAGCACCATACCGCCGGTTCCCGGGTGTCATCACTGTCGCAGGGGATTTCCGAGATGCAGTTCATCCAGGACTTTCATCAGAACGGCCGGGGCTGGCAGGATATCGGTTATCACTTTTTAGTCGATGATGCCGGACGCCTCTATGAAGGTGTTCCTCAAGATTTTCGCGGCACCCACGTTGGTGGCAACAACACTGGCAACGTCGGTATCTCTTACATGGGCAATCTCGATATCTCCGGGGAAAATCCCACCCCGGAAGCGCTGGAAAGCTTAATATCGATGTGGAGCTGGCTCGCTTTTAATTACAGCATTACCCCCGATTCTCTCTTTGGTCACCGGGATTACAACTCAACGGCCTGCCCGGGCAATAATCTCTACCCGGAAATTCCCGATATGCGTGCCGGCATCCGTCGTCAGCTGGGTTTCGGTGCGCCATATATCGCTCTTCCATTTCCACAGCCATACAGCACCGGTATTTCCCCGGAGACGCCAGTTGGCGTGTTGATTGAAGATGCGGAAGAAGGCATTGACGAGAGCACCATCGTAATGCGCATTAACGGCCAGGTGGTCACCCCGATCATCAGCGGTTCACCATCTTTATACCAGGTTTTCTATGATCCGCCCAATCCCTTCCCCCAGTCGCAAAATGTGATTGTCGATGTTATCGCATCGGACCTTGCTACGCCTCCGAATGTGATGGAATACACCTATCAGTTCCAGATCGAAATAGCGGCGCTTAATGTAGAAATTCAATCGCTGTCCAGTATTCGAAATGGCACCTTCAGCGTGGAAGGCAACTGGACCGTCGACAATAGCGATGTTAATCTTCCCGGGCTCACCAGCGGACAGCGGCTGCTGGCGGAAGACACCGACGGCTCCCATCGGGTACGCATCTTTCCCGCAGTGGTGGAGCCGGGTGACTATGATGTTTTTCTCGCCTCCGGCACAAATTATTTAGGCAATAGCGCCCGTTATCGTTTTGTTGATGAACATGGCCGCGCACATCCATTATTTCTGGAATATAACAGCGTGAATTTCAATCAGTGGGCATTGGTGAGTCCGTCGCCGATGCATTTTGATGCTGATGGCGACTCCCTTGGCTATATCGAAATCAGCGGTCTGCCGGATATCCCCACTCTGCTGATGGTCGATGCTTTCCGCCTGGAAAGAGTTGACCGTCTTGATCCACCGACGCAGCCGATTCTGAAATCGGTTCGCCTGACCGATGCCGCGGCCAATGAAGTGGAAGTTGCCTGGTATCCGAATTTGGAAGGGGACATTGCCGGCTACCGTCTTTTCAGCAGCAGCGACGGATTAAGCTGGGGCGAGACTCCGATTGCCGATGAAAATGTCATTGATGGCAATGCCAGTAGTTATACCCTTTTATTCCCGGGCAATGGTACATCCGCTTATTTTCGCATTGTTGCCGTTGATACAAATAAAGTCATTGATGAATTCGGCAGCGAAATCCCCTTATTAAGCTCCCCCAGTGATGCTTACGGCGTGGGCATTGCCAGCGACCGCAGCATTCTTGTTGTCGACAATTTCGACCGGCGCGCTTCCTGGAGCGCCCCGCAGCATCCGTTTGTCGCCAGCTATGGCGAAGCGATTGACCAACGGGGACATGGCTTCTCTTCCTGCACCGAAACCGCCGTGCAGAATGGCGATATTCTCCTCTCCGACTACGAAGTGGTAATGTATTTTTGTGGAGATGACAGTCGCTCTGATGAATCCCTGGCAGCAGCCGACCAGCATCGCTTAATGGCTTATCAGGAAGGTGGCGGTAAGTTGTTTATCTCCGGCTCGGAGATCGGCTACGATTTTGCTTCCACAACGGCGGTAGAATTACAGCGTTACGAGAATCTTCTAAAGGCCAGATATTTTGGCGATCTTGCCGGTTCGAATCGGGTCATTGGCCTTGGTGGCACCAGCTTTAGCGGCCTGGATTTCGTCTATGGCACCACCAACGGACCGAACCTTTACATTGAAGATTTTCCCGATTATCTGCAAACAAACGGCGGCAGCAATTCAGCATTGATTTATGATAATTTGCGTATTGCCGGAGTGGAATACACCGGTACGTATAACAGCAGTAACGAGACCGCGCAATTGATTTATCTCGGTTTTACTTACGAAACAATTGTCAACCCGTATCAGCGCTCCCGTCTGATGGAAAAAGTACTCAACTATTTCGGCCTGCCGGTTGGCATTGGTGATAGCAACGGAAGTTTGCCGGAAGCATTCGCCCTGGCACAGAACTACCCCAATCCTTTCAATCCGGAAACGCAAATCCGCTTTGATGTGCCAGCCAATTACCAGGGGAAGGTCAATCTGATTGTTTACAATGCCCTTGGCCAAAAAGTGCGCACCTTAGTAAACGGCCGGATGGCTGCCGGACAACATAAACTGAACTGGAATGGCCGGGACGATCAGGGCAAAGCCGTTGCCAGCGGTATCTATTTTTATCGCCTCAATGCCGGCGATTTTCGCTCAACCAAAAAGATGATGTTGATTCGATAAATTTTTTAATTTTATTAGCCACGGATGTGCACAGATAGACACAGATAAAAAATAGGGTATTTAAAAATAGGTAGTGTTACATTGATAATGCTGTCTGAAATGTCATTGCGAGGCATCTTTTTGCCGAAGCAATCTCTAATATGTTTATTTACAGAGAGATCGCTTCGTCGCTGCACTCCTCGCGATGACAGCAAAAAACACATTCAGCATTAACCATTTATCTCCACCAAAAATGATACCTATTTTTTAGCCAATTGAATCCGTGGCCGTAAACAAGAACCTGCCAAACGGGAAATTCCCATGCATTCATCAATCTTCAGGATTGTTCTAACAGCGCTAGTTTCTGCCCTGCTTTTTTCGTCATGCAATAATAAGCAGCAAACAGATGGGACGGTCATCCCCCCGGAATCCTCCCAGCTCATTCTCGTGGTGACCGACTCGGATAGCGCATTCAATGGCAAGTTGCATCGCTTCGAGAGAACGTCGATCAATACTCCCTGGCAGTCGTTTGAGAGTAAGATGACAATCGTTGTCGGCAAAAACGGTTTGGGTTGGGGGGCCGGTCTTCATCCGCAGAATACCGTAGAAGGTCTTCCGAACAAAAAAGAAGGAGATGGTAAGAGTCCCGCTGGTATCTTTAAGTTGAGCGCGGTCTTTGGCTTTGCCACGGCTGAAGATATGACCGTCCTTAACTTCCCCTATCTCCATGTTAATGAAGCACTTGAATGTGTGGATGATGCCAATTCCCGCTACTACAATCAAGTCGTTGAGAATACCGCTGTAGATACCATCGACTGGCAGTCTTCGGAAAAGATGATAAAGGTTGATCCGCAATACCAACTTGGCGTCACCGTCGATCACAACTTCCCCGCGCCCCAACCGGGCGGAGGCTCGTGCATATTTCTTCATATCTGGAAAAACAATAAAACGCCAACGATCGGTTGCACAGCAATGGCAGCAGCCGATATGGAGACAATCGCCAAATGGCTGGATGAATCAAAGCATCCGGTTCTTGTGCAATTGACGGCAGATTTATATCAACAATTTAAAACGCAATGGCAATTGCCCTAAGTTAAGGTGCCTAAAGTTACAGTTCTTTTCTAAAATCTTCGATATCATTAATGTTTGAAATTATTGAAAATTAGCCACAGATTCACACAGGTAAACACGGATTTGGTTTAGCGTCTGGTTGAATTTTTCACTGATTATGCTCGTATTTAATATTTCGCACCGCTGGCGCTCTATTGAATAAATTTGAATCATAACGCTATAAATATTTCACTCCTATCGGAGCTATTTGATTATGCAGGTTTAAAGTTTGCCCTGCCGCCCAGGTAGGGTATTATTTATATTGATTGATGAATGTTGTCATTGTTTTTTAGTCTCAGCGGCATGTCATAATGGTCAAGCGTGTAACATCTGTTATCCGTGTCTATCAGTGAAATCCGTGGCTAAAACATTAATTAACAAAAGTTCAAAACTACTTTTATCAGGTTGAGCACATTATGAACAAAATACTCCTACTTTTCATTTTTTTATTTTCTGCAACTACGCTGCTGTTTGCGCAAACATTTACTGATGTATCCGGGCTGCTTTCCCCTATCGACCCTCCCGGCAATCGCGTTGGGCAGCGGGGTAGCAGTGCGGCAGATTTTAATAACGACGGGCTGGTGGATCTCTATCACGCTAACTTTCGTGATCCCGGCAGACTCTATCTCAACCAGGGAGACGGTACCTTTCTGGACGTTCTTGAACGCCTGGACATCGATGAAGGGGAAAACATGTGGGGCGCGGCCTTCGGCGATTATAATGATGATGGCTATCTCGATATCCTCTTCGAAGATCTTTCCGAGCCCAGCTTGCTCTATAAAAATCGCCGCAGCGGCATGTTTGAGTTGGTGAATGATGAAGCAAATGTCGATATCCTCACCCTCGCGCAGGGCGCAGCCTGGGACGATTTTAACCTCGATGGCAAACTGGATTTTTTCATCGTGAACGACGTCGGTCCCAATCAGCTCTTCAAAAATATTGACCGGATCAGTTTTGAAGATATCAGCATTGCTGCCGGTGTACAGACCATCGGTAATTCCTACGGGGTTTCCTGGGGAGATATCAACAATGACGGCTACCCGGACGCATACATCGCCACCTGTCATCCCAATGATCCACTGCGTTCAATCAACCACCTGCTGCTGAACAATGGGGATGAAACCTTTACCAATATCGGGCAGGCTTCCGGCACGGCAGATTCTCTTGCCGGCTGGGCGGTACTGATGACCGATTACGATGCAGATAATGATTTCGACATCTTTGTCACCAATTCCGTGCACGATCCCCGGCCTGGCGATAATCGCCTCTATCGCAATAACGGCGACAATACCTTTACCAATATGGCCAGCTTTGCCGGCGTTGGCGCACTCGATGAAAACAGCTTTGGCGCGTCTGTCGCGGATTTCGACAATGACGGCTGGGAAGATTTATACGTCACCAACGTCGATCATCCCGACCGCCTTTTCCGTAATAATGGCGATGGCACTTACAGCGATATCGCTGCCGCTGCCGGCATCCCCGCCAATAATCATCGCACCGTTTCTGTTGCAGATCTGGACAACGACGGCTGGATCGATATTTTCACCGCCGGTGCCCCGGAAAATAAACTATTGATGAACGACGGCGGCAGCAACCACTGGTTACGATTGCGCTGCCGTGGTATTAGCAATAATTATCACGGTGTAGGGACACGCATTGAGCTTTTTATCGGCACTCAACGGCAATTGCGGGCGATTCGCGCCGGCGATAGTTTCTGCTCCCAAAACCTCGATCTGATGGCGCACTTTGGACTGGGCACTGCAACTAGCGTAGACTCCATTATCTTCTACTGGCCAAACGGCGTTGTGGATAAATTATATGATGTCCAGGATATCGATCAGGAGATTACCATGATCGAAGGCAGCAGCCTTAATCATCGCCCCACCACTTTTGCGTTGCTGAGCCCGGCAGATGGCGATACCCTTGCCGCTGGTAATGATGACGTTATTTTTCGCTGGGAAAATGCTGCCGATAGCGATGGCGAAACGCTCAGCTACTCCCTTTTTCTTACCTTAAAAGATCTCCTGAGCAATAGTTATCGGGACACCAGCTTTAGCAACATCAGCGATACTTCTTTCGCAGTCAGTCGCGGGGTAATTCCACCCAATCATGCGATCTACTGGTCTGCGGATGCCAGTGACGGCACTCAGCGGACTGCAGCTAAAAATCCCCGATTGTTTTATAGTGAAAACTTCGCACTATTCAGTCTATCGGCTATCGTCATCGGCGACCCGCAGTTTCCCTCCACCGGCACCAGTTGGATGGATTATGACAATGATGGATCGGTAGATCTTTACGTCACCAACGCATCCAACAAACGGAATCAACTCTATCGCAACAATGGCAATGGCACCTTTACGGAAATCACCAGCGGCACTATCGCCAACGATGCTGATGATTCTTTCGGCGCTGTCTGGGGCGATTATAACCGCGACAATTATCCCGATCTGTTCGTTGCCAATGTGAATGGGCAAAACAATCGGCTTTACATGAATAATGGCGACGGCACATTCAGCAGTAATACCGTTGCCTTGCCAGCAAACGAGGGCGGCAACACCCTTTCCGGCAGCTGGGCGGATTATGACAATGATGGATGGCTGGATTTATTAGCTGCCAATGGCTCCAACAGCGCCAATTTTATTTATCACAATGATGGCGGCAGCTTTAGCAAAATAACCAGTGGGGCCATTGCCACGGACGCTCGCAATGCTTTCGGTGCCGTCTGGGCAGATTATGACAATGATGGATTTGTCGACTTGTTTGTCGCGAATTCCCAGACGAACGATTTATACCACAACAATGGCAACGGCACCTTTACCGCGGTAACTAACAGTCCGATAGTTACCGATGCGGCGATCTCCCTCTCCGGCAGCTGGGGCGATTATGACAATGATGGCGATCCTGATCTTTTTGTCGCAAATTTCAGCTTTAATTTCTTTTATGAGAACAATGGCGATGGCACCTTCACAAAAATCAGCAATAGCGTTCCAACCAGCGATGCATTTACTTCCCGCAGTGGCACCTGGGCAGACCTTGATAATGACGGCGACCTCGACCTGATTGTCTCCAACGAGGCAACCAACAGCTTTTATTTAAACAATGGGGACAAAACTTTTTCCCGGGTTGAAATTCCCGGTTTCAATAGCAATCCAACCTCCAGCAATGCCATCAGCACTGCAGACATCGACAATGACGGCGACCTCGATATTGCCGTTGCCCTGCTTTCCGAAAGCGATGGCAATCAATTATTCATCAATAATAGCTTTAGCAATAACTGGCTGAAAGTTTTCCTACGAGGCACATTATCGAATGCTAACGGATTTGGCGCGAAAGTGCGTTTACAAAGCCGCCCTTCCGGCACATCGACCTGGCAATTACGGGAAATTTCCTCACAATCGAATTTTGCCGCGCAAAACAGCCCCCATGCTCATTTTGGCCTGGGAAGCGCTTCCATTGTCGATTCATTGATTGTACAGTGGCCCTCCGGCAAGGTCAATCGACTGGGTAATGTTTCCGTCAATCAAACGATCTCCGTCGTGGAGGATTCGACCACGGCAATCGATGATCCGCTTAACGGAGTGCCCGGCGATTATCTGCTCGCCCAGAATTATCCGAATCCCTTCAATCCCAGTACAAATATTGGATTTCGACTGTCGGACTTCGGATTCGTCGAATTACTGATTTATGATATCAATGGGCGACTCATTAAAACCCTGGTGAATGAAAACCGGGCAGCCGGCAGTTATAGCGAAGAATGGAATGCCACCAATAACCTCGGCGAACGCGTCGGTAGTGGTATCTATTTCTATCAAATTAAAGTCAATCATTATCGGGAGGTAAGAAAGATGATCCTGTTGAAGTAGTTGTTCGTTGTTCGTTATCGGATATCCGAACATATGCCGAAGGCATTACAGTATGCAGGCAGGAAATCGCCAACGGCGACATCCGCCGGAAAGGTCAAATATGAGAAAATTAAAATATTACGTAGCCACAACGATAGACGGATTCATTTCCCATGAAGATGGCAGTTGGGATGGATTCGTCGCCGAAGGAGATCATGTCCAGGATTTCCTCGATTCATATAGTTGGTTCAGCACGGTATTGATGGGACGGAAAACCTACCAGGTCGCATTGGATATGGAGGTCACCAATCCCTACCCGATGTTGGAGCAATATGTTTTTTCCCATTCATTAACAGAGAGCCCGGATGAGAATGTCACCCTGGTACGGGACGACATGCTCGAAACAGTAAAAGATTTGAAGAGCCAGGAAGGTAAACCGATCTGGCTTTGCGGTGGTGGTGGACTGGCCACGCAAATCTTTAACGCCGGCCTCATCGATGAAATTATCCTGAAGCTGAATCCGGTTGTTTTCGGAAAAGGCATCCCAATGTTTCATGCGGATATTCCTACCACTTCGCTGAAACTAAAGGATCAGAAAATTTATGATAATGGCGTTATTTTACTGTTTTATGATGTATTGAGCAAATAACGACGTACCCGCCCTGGACTGTCGTCCTGGGCTATTTTGGATGGCCCTTCCGGGCTTTAGGGTTGGGTGGGTAAATTATTAATAACATAGTAGATACGTAACATAAGTTAGAAAAATAAACCCCGGCAAAATGTCGGGGTTTATTTTTTTCAAACAAATTACAACTCTGAACTTTGAAAACTGAACTCTGAACTTCTTTAATCTTTATTTCAAGAACGTCATCCGCTGAGATTTGACAAAATCCCCGGAGCGCAGATTAAGGATATAAACACCACTGGTCACCTGCTGTCCGTTGCTGTTTCGTCCGTTCCACACCACGCTGTAATCGCCAGCCGTCTGCTGCTCGTTTACCAGACGATTGACAATCTGTCCCTGAATATTATAGACCGTTACTTCGGTAAAACCGGCCGCGCCAAGGGAGTATTTGATTGTCGTGCTGGGGTTAAACGGATTCGGATAATTTTTCTCCAGACGATACGTGTAGGGCTGAATACCATCTTCGATACCAGTAGGGCCAACTGTTACAGTATCAGCGCTGGTAGAGGTAAAACTGTTTGTTGCACCGACGCCTGGCGGTGACAGGAAAAATGTATGTTCATTGGAATTTTCCATCAGGACGATATTGCCAGCAGCATCAAAATCAATTGTGGCCCGCCAGTTAATATTCTCATCCGAACCATAAAGCGCATCTTCCGTTAATACCCGTACCGTATCCGCAAAAGGAGAATTTATGTCACTGATTCGCCAAACGCCGTCCTGGTCAAAGCCACCACCGGCGCGGGTGCAATAGTAGAGGATATCATCTGCGGAAGAATTTGGATCGTCACCACTGTCCAACAGTAAATCATTGGCAATAAAAGTCTTGTCTTCAAA
The DNA here is from genome assembly GCA_028284905.1 of Calditrichia bacterium. Lineage (GTDB taxonomy): Bacteria > Calditrichota > Calditrichia > RBG-13-44-9 > J075 > JACKAP01. The sequence goes on along the minus strand of JANQQU010000012.1, from coordinate 85,782 downwards.
GAGGAACCATAACGCATCGTCATCACCGACGGGTAGCGAGCCGGAAATATCGAATTTGCGAATACCTTTGCCATCCGAGCCAAGACTATTGCTTGCCCGTAATGTTAGATACATCGCACCATCATCATCGAGCATCACCTGATGGGGATAAAATCCGGCATATTGCCCGACAACTTCCATATTGTTCGGATCAAAGGAATTGGCTTCTCCAATTACCCCGCGTAATACTTGCTGGTCCGCGCAGACATACATCGTAAAGTTAGCGCCTTCCCCGGCCACGTAAAGACCTTTCGGAAAGGTCAATCCATCAATCAGGGTATCCGCGGAAAAATCCCGGTTAATGCGAAGCACCTGTCCCTTATCTTTCAGGGAAACATAAAGGCGTCCTTCGTAATCCATCACCGCAAAAATGGGTGCATCAGTGCCATAATCTATCGTACCGCCATCTTGAATGCTCGCAGCTACCAGAAAAGGATCATGGGGATTACCATCGGGATTATAAATATTAATTCCCGTTTTTAGCGGACCGCCGTCATTGGAGGTAAAAATTAATCCAAAATTGGGATCGACCTGATTGTTGTTTATGGCGACACCACGGGTATAAATATCATTGGGACCAGAATCCCAAAACATCGTCCATTCCGTGGTAGAAGCATTATTTTGCTCCGCAGTTACCCGGAAAGTATATTGGCCACCGGAAACGCTGCCGCTGCCATCCCAGGCAACGCTATTTAAACCACGACTCATTGCCCCGCCGGACAAGTTGGCAACCACTGAGCCAGAGCCAGCATCAAGCACTTCTACTTCAACTGAAGTGGCCGCATCATTGAGGTAAAATGTGAGAGAAGCGTCCGTCCCATCAGAAAAATTCCCATCAAACGGCGAACCATCCGGGTTTTGAATTTTTAGATAACCGGCAAAAACATCTGCCCGAACACTATTGGTAGACAAAACGAGCATTAAAGCTGTTAATACACCAAAAACCATGGATCCGGTAAACAATCTTTTCATATCACCTCCAGGAATTGATTAGAAATTGAAGCAGCCGCATAAATGCGACTGCTTCGAAAATATTAGGCAAAACAGAGTAAGGGCAGGAATTACTTGGTTAAGAGCATCTTTTTGAATGCCTGGTTGTTACCGGCAGTCAGCTTGTAGATATAAACGCCGGAAGGCAGATTAGCGCCATCGAAGGTCACCTGATAGGTGCCGACGCCCAAACGCTCATTCACGAGGACAGCGACACTTTGCCCGAGGACATTGTAAATTTCCAGGGCAACATCATTGGCCTCTAAAACAGAGAATTCAATCGTCGTTTGCGGATTAAATGGATTCGGATAATTCTGCCGCAATTCAAATTGGGTAGGAATAACATCCGCGACCGGATCAATGCTAACTTCGCCGGTAAAGTTCCACTTTTCGACTGTCCAACCAAAATAAGTCTGGGTATAAACAGTGCTTTCTTCGGCATTTGCATCTACATCGCAGACGGAGGTAAATCCGCCAACACGTCCGTTATTTGAACCGGTGCTGTAATCGCCGGTCTGGTCAAAATTCCACTGGGCAATATCGATAGTGTCCCGGGGAGCGCCGTTTGCCGGATTAAATGTGTACACGCGACCATAAGAATATCCACCGGCATCGCTACCGTGGAGAATGGTATCTACAGCTGCAACCAAGGTCGGCGGACTTGCCATATAAGCCAAGCCCAATACGGTTGGCGTGCCAGTTCCGATAGTATTAACATCACTCGGATCCATTGCGTAGCTAAACCCATTGTCCAGAGTATATCCACTAGTGGGGCTACCATTAAATTTCCAAATTTTTCTGCCATTTAGCAATGGTACTGAGGTATCTACACCACTGACAAATAACTGCGACCCATCACCTTTCACCGTCAATCCTTGATATTTTCCTGGCGGCAGATCTACGGTTGCTACCGGGGCATCCTGATGGCCACCAAAATCGCCCCAGGTGGTATTCGGCGCGCCAACACCGGCATAAATACGAATTTCATTCGTCTTGGTATCATTACCTTCATAATCACAGACATAAACGTAGCCATTGTCATCTACTTCGATGGCAAAAATGTTTTCCGAACCAGTCTCCATCCGGAAATCGGTGGTTACTAATCCTGTTTCAGTCAGGTTAAACACGAGGATGTTATGAAAATCGTCATTATTGGCCACATAGATGTAATTATCTGCGCCACCACTGGCAATTTGCCAGGCGCCTTGCAGCTGGACTTGATCCAGGCCGGAAACCCAGCTGGTAAACTGTCCATTTCCGCGGCCATACGCTGGCAATGCCTGCGCACCATTTATCGGGGACAACACCCGGCCGTTTACGGAATCAGCATCCCAGAATCCGACTAAGTAATTACTGACGACAGCAAAAATATCATTGTCATCCGGATCTTCCGCCTGCAGGGCAACAAAGCGATCGGGACCGATCGTTGCCACACTGGAAGTTTGCGTGCCAGGCCCGTGATTGACATCATCCAAAACAGTGTACTGCACGGCATAATTGGTCGGTTGTGCAAATCCCTGGATTTGAAACGCCAGAAACGCCAGGGCAATTAACCATAACATTTTTTTCATACTCTAGACTCCTTTGTTATCAATAAACTTTTATTAGGGGTTTGTTACAAGATACCCGCCGATCTCCTTAACTCGAAACCGGCGGGCACCTTAACAACTTGCTATAAAAGAATAAGTTAACGAATCAACGTCATCCGTTTGGATTTCGTAAAGTTACCAAATTTCAGTTGATAGATATAAACCCCGCTGGCAACCTGTTGCCCATTATTATTGCTGCCATCCCATTGGGTTTGATGAGTACCGGCAGCATACGGCTGGCTACTGATAAGGGTTTTTACTTCCTGCCCCAGCGTGTTATACACCTTCAGGCTGATGGCCTTATTAATCGGCAGGGTAAACTCAATAGTGGTTGAGGGGTTGAAGGGATTCGGATAGTTCTGAGCCAACTCATAATCATCCGGGGTGATAATGGTAAAGCCATCATCAATACCACTAACAACGGAAGGAATGATTGAAGTTGCGGAATCGCCCCACTCAAAGAAGAAAATGTGGAAACCGTTTTTGGTGACATCAACGCCACTGAGGGTATCCAGTCCGGAGCCTTTGTAGCCGGCAACAATATCCCGCAGACCATCATTGTCCAGATCCATACCGGGATAGGTATAGATTTCGTTGAAAAGGCCACCAAATCTGTCATACAGATCGTCAAGATCGTAAAGCTGAGTGACTGAGTAGTTCGAGCTATCGGTCACGTCACCAGTACCACTATACTCAAAGTCGAGGAGACGACCGCCGCCGCCGTAGAGATAAAGATCAAGTCCGTCGCCGACAGCATCAGTAGGATGATCTTGATCGCCCAGTGCAGCAATACTAAAATGTCCGATACCGGAAGCAATTGTAGAAATATTTGCGGGAGTTACAAACGCATCGGAAATGATGCCATCTATTACCCAAATCCGGCTGGTAGAACCATTTGAGGCGGGCAGATAAATCACCGGCTCACCGTTTACCATGGTAAACAACGGACTGGACTTTACATTAAAAGCATTAAATGTCGCCAATGGCACCACGCTGCCCGGTGTATAAGTATCCGGACCGTCAATCTGAATAAAACCAATGCCCGCGCCCTGGGAAATATTGGTCCAGCCGGTAACAATAATCTCGTCGAAATTATCGCCATCAACATCGGCAATCTCAGTATTTACAGGTACATAACCATCGGTTGGCGGCAACGCTAAAACCATCTCTTCGTAGACATATTCAGTTTCTACAACGGCATTTTGTGCGCTGAAAGTACCGGATGTCACCTGCATAATAAACAACTTGGCAATACCGAAGTTGAAGGAGCGCGGTGGGAAAAGCAATTCGCTGCGGCCATCACCATCGATATCTTGCACCCGCAGTCCGTTTTCGGTCCGGCCGGTATTTTGTCCGACAAACAACGGATCGATGTTCTCATACTGTAGTCTGTAAGCGGGCGCTGTACCATAATCATTATCAGCACCGGTGTGTTCGAAAAAGTAGATGCCCATCGTTGCTGCTTCGGCACTGTCGCTGGCAAAATAGCCAATGGGGAAGATAATCTCCCGCATACCATTATTGTCGAAATCGCCAGTAGTAATCATCCGGGGTGTGGAGCCGCCACCACCGCGACCCGTTGCGCTCAGCTTGGGAGATGCCCAGACGAATTCCATGGTATTATCACCGGTCATTTCGTAAACAAAAACGCGTCCACCATTAGTGTACTCGGTAACGATAATTTCCGGAAAGCCGTCGCCATCAAGATCCGGATCATGGGCAACATGAATACCACGGCCGGCGTCGGATGTCAGGGTATCTTCCCCAGCGCCTGCGCGCGGATTTACAGCGGCGAGACGAAATTCATTTTCACCAGGAGCAGGATCCTGAGCCCGCAAATCAAATGACATTGATACAAAAATGAGGCATGCAAGAAAAATAAACTTGTAACCTTTGATCATTTTTCCTCCTTAATCTTTGGTTGGAGTAATTTGAGAGTTTTAGATAATAGAACATTAAGCTATTTATTGAGGGCAACTAATGCAGCCAATTAAACGGCTACGAATAATCGTTTAGTATAACTTTACTTATGAAGATGATTTCCCCCCCGGGGCAGTGATTTAACCGTTGTTTTTTAAAAGAATACGTAATGAGACAAAAATATTTAAGTGATAACCAGACAGCCTATATCTCTCCGTGTCATTTGCCCATTTGTAGATTTGCAAATGGGCAACAATGCCGGATTGGGCAGGGATGTTAATCTTTTTAGTTCACTTCTTTATCAAAAATATTTTGTCCACTTACTTACAATTGACTTTATATTTAAGTATGATTTCTAACTGAAGCACAAACTCAATTACTCAATGGCATTCCCAACACGGTCCTTTTGCGGTAAGACATTCCAGATAGCTAATTCAACATGCTTTCATTAGCTAAGAAAACAAATTTCCGAATATATTCAATAAAAAAAAGAACAATATGCAATTTTTCTATTTGTAAAAGCGAATCTTTTCGTTAGATAACTTCCAAAAAGCGGGAAAATCGTGCCGAAAACATGTGCGCTCCGTCAATTGCTAATATTGTATCGTTTTTTGTTAAAATAGAAGTAGAAAAGATCATTAGCAAATAGGATTTTATCATAATCTTATACTATTTTTTAATTTTGTTCTGGAAACGTAAATATCTTGACAAAAATTATCAGAACTTGTATTTTCTCCAGAATCCAATTCAAAAATTCTCATGTAACTACCGCACGATGCGAGGCAGGCCCAATGAAACATGTATTTACTATTTTAGCACTCATCCTGGCAACGTCCTTCATGATGTTTGCAGGTACTACCGGTAAAGTTGCCGGTCAAATTTCCGATGCTGAAACCGGTGAGCCGCTGCCCGGAGTGAACCTCCAGCTGGATGGCACAACGCTCGGCGCCGCGACGGACATCGATGGCGTCTTTGTTATCCTCAATGTTCCCCCGGGATTATATGATTTGGTTATCTCCTTCATCGGTTACCAGACCGTCCGGGTAAAAGATGTCCGGGTAAATGTGGATTTCACCACCCGTGTGGAGCAAAGACTGACTTCATCCGCCGTCGAGTTGGGGGAAGTTGAAGTTGTCGGCGAACGTAATCCGCTGGTTCGCGCAGACCTTACCAATACCCAGGTGGCGGTTACGGCAGAGGAGATATCTTCTCTCCCGGTCGATCAATTAAGGGATGTCATCAAGCTGCAGGCCGGTATCGTAGAAGATAATAGTGGCAACCTGCACATTCGCGGTGGCCGTTCCAACGAAGTCAACTTCCAGGTGAATGGCGTTTCCATCAACAATCCTTTTGGAAACACCCAGGGTGTTGGCCTGGCAACGAACGCTGTGGAAGAAGTATCGATCTCTGCCGGAACGTTTAGTGCAGAGTATGGAAACGCACTCAGTGGGGTTATTAACTTTGTTACCAAGGACGGCGGCCCGAAATATGAGGCGAGCCTGCGTGCCTGGAGCGGGGATAATTTTAGCCCCCGGGACGACATCTTCTTCAACATCGATGAATTTGATCCATTGAATAATGCCCGCGCAGAGTGGACCCTCAGCGGACCGATTCCGCTCTTCGGCAACAAGCTCACATTCATCACCAGCGGTGTTTATCAGAATGACAAAGGGCATCTCTACGGCATCCGCCTCTACAATCCTTCGGACATGCTGGATTCCGAGGGCAGCTCTTACCGCGTAGACCCGCTCGGTTTGGATTTTATCAACAACAATGGTGTTATTACCGCGGACACAAACAGAGTCAATCGCGGCGCCAGTGGGGACCGTGAAGTTGTTCCGATGGTAACCCGGGAATCGATCAACGTGACTGGTAAACTCACCTGGAAGCCAACGCATAATCTCAAAATGAGTTACGATTTGATTCTTGATGATGGTGAACGCTACGGCTCATTCCGCACCTATCGCTTTACCCCGGATGGGCGGCCGCAAACTGTTTCCACCAATGTCAGTCATTCCTTGGGAATTACCCACACCCTTTCGAAGAAAATGTTCTACACCCTGAAGTTAGGCATCAATAATAACAAGGCCCGCACTTCCGTATACGAAGATCCACTCGATCCCCGTTATCTGCCGGTGGTTATTCTCGATGAGAACAATAATATCGATTACTCCAACGACCTCAGCCAGTTAACCATTCCCAATACCGGCTACCGGGCCGGCGGCAACAGCCTCAGTCACACTACGGAAGAAGCACGCACGACTCAGGTCAAGATCGATTTTGTCAACCAGATTCATCCCTCCCACGAATTGAAATTCGGTGCGGAATATGCGCAGCACGAGCTGGATCTGGATGCCTTCACCTTATTTTTTAATCGGAATACTCAGCGCTTTGAGATTCCTACAGAAGACAACAATCCGAACAACCTGTTCTTCTCCCGCTATAACCGGGAACCCACCCAGGGCGCATTCTACATCCTCGACAAGATGGAACTAGCCAAGCGCTTCATCTTTAACGCCGGTCTCCGCTACGAATATCTCGATACCAAGGCACTTTTCAATCCGGACCTCGCCGGCACTGTTGATGATGGCGTGGACAGCCCGGAATTCCTGGAAGAGTCCGAGCCGAAGCATCGGATAATGCCGCGCCTGAGTCTTAGTTTCCCGATTACATCCCGGGGAATCATTCGTTTCTCCTACGGTATTTTCTATCAGAATCCGACCTTCCGGAGCATCTATCGCAATCCGCGCTTCATCGATTTCGATTTTCAGCTGACGCCGACTTTTGGCAATCCCAATCTTAAGCCGCAGCGCAGTGTGCAGTATGAGATGGGTCTGCAGCAGCAGCTCACCGAAGATTTCAAGATCGACCTGACCGTTTTCTACAAAGACGTGAACGATCTGATCGAACTGCGCCGGGTAGTTGCCGGTGAGGTGGCGATCGATAAAGCTTTCAACGTTATCACGAATATCAGTTACGCGAACATCCGCGGTTTCACCGCTGCCCTCTTTAAGCGTCGTGCACCGAACGGCATGTTTTCGGCGGGCCTGAACTACACCTATCAAATCGGTGAAGGTTCTTTTACCGATCCGACACGCCTGGCGGTGGACACCCGTACCGGTCGGCAGACAGCTCAAAAATTCATTCCGCTGAGCTTCGACCGTACTCATACGCTTAATTCCACCTTAACCCTCGGCAAACCGGGTGGCTGGGTGGCCAGTGCGATCGGTACGCTGCAATCCGGCACGCCATATACACCGAGCCTGCCATCTTCCTTCCAGGCGGTTATTTTTGAAGTAAACAGCGACCGCCGTCCCTGGATCGCCAATCTTGATCTCAAGCTGGAAAAATTCTTCCGCTTCGGCGATTCGCGGGTGTCCCTGTTCATGCAGGTAGAGAATGTTATCGACAACCTTCAGGAACGTTTCATCCATACAAACACTGGCCGTTCCCTGACAAGCCTGAACGAAACCATCAACACCAGTGCATTTAACGAAATTCGCGACAGGATTGAGTTCAATGAAGCCCGTGAAGAATTTACGGGTATTCCCAGCGATTTTTTCCCGATCGAATTTATCGACAATTTTTATCAGCGGGAAGACTGGTTAAGCTCTCCCCGGGAAATTCGGGTCGGCATCAGCATTCAACCTTAAATTGGCTCGCAGTGAAAAGCAGTTGAAACAAAACCGGTAAATAAAAAGCATAACGGAAAAATTATGAGAACAGTATTCCTACCATTTAAACTGATTTGCATTTTGCTCCTCTGCTTGCACTTCGGTGCTTTTGCCCAGGTCAGCAAACTGGACAATGATTACAAAGCATTGCCTTCCAGTGAACGCCATAAATTGTTTAAGGAACACTATCGTCAACTGCAGAAATCACTGCAAGCAGATGACCGGCACGATGAGCTGAAAGAAACCATTATTACCGGAAACCAAATTCGGGTGCTGGTTACTAATCAGGGCTCAATTTCTACGCCATCTGCAGACGATGCGAATGCGGACCTCGTTTGGCCGGCCGGTCCCAGCGGTTTGGGTTATGCCTATGAGTTCGGACCGCTGGTGGCTGCGGAAGTGCTTGATAGTAATGGAGATACGATTCATATCGTTAGTGACGGTTTTTTCCGTGGATCTGGCGGAGAATTTGATCCTGCGACCCTCGAACGTTGGGGATGGGAGCCGAAATTGGGATTTTCCGACCCGGCATCCAACGAGGTAGCGACATTTTCTGATCTGGACCGAAATCTTGATGGCAAGCCGGATAGCTGGCCGGAATCCTGGTTTAATGATGTGCTCGGCCGCTACGTCTGGCCGGCCTTCCTCGGAGATGACGCCACTACGCCGGATGAAGAAGTCTATTACGTAATGGACGATTTTGACAATATCGAATTCGATTACACACCATCTCCGAATGATCTCACGATCAACGGACTCGGCCTCGAATTACAGGTGCGTATCTTCCAGTTCAACAACCCGCTGGCAGAAGACCTGATCTTCCTGGTGTATACCATCACCAACGTGAGTGAAAAGACACTTAACAATGTTCACCTTGGAATGTTCGGTGATCCGCACGTTGGTGGCCCCGGAGACTTCTCCGATGACAACGCCGGCTTTATTTCCATCTTCGACGAGAACTTCCCCCGTAATGCCAGAAACATGCTCTACGCCTGGGATAATGATGACGTCGGTGACCTCGGAAAAGATCCTGGTTACTTCGGCTATCGTTTCCTGGAAAGCCCTGGTTTGGAAGATGACGGATTTGACAATGATAACGATGGCTTAATCGATGAAAGCCCCTTCAATGATGCCGGTGTATTCCAGTTCAATCCGGTGTTAAATAAATTTCACTGGTCCGGCGACGAAGACGGTGACTGGGATGAAGAATTTGATGATGTGGGCGTAGACGGCCTGGCTGGTACCGGCGACCTTGGTGAAGGCGATGGCAAACCGAATCAGCGCTTTTATCTCGATGCCAACAATAATGGTATCTTTGATCCAGGTGAGGCCTTCGCAGAAAGCCGCCTGCCCGGTTATCGCTTTGGCGGTGGAGAGCCGAATTTCGGTTTTCTCGATACGGCAGAGTCCGATCAACTCGGTTTGACCAGCTTTAACGCCATCGGGTTCGGTGGTAGTAACGATCCCAGTAACGATCCTTTGATGTGGGATCTGATGTCCACCCCCAATCAAAGACCGTTTGACCCGCCCCCACAAATTGAACAGGAAGCGGATAACGTCTTTATCTATGGCTCCGGTCCTTTTATTCTCGAACCGGGCGAAAGCCAGCGTTTCTCTATTGCCCTGATGATGGGTCTGGATTTCGACGATCTGGTTTCCAATGCCTTGATTTCTCAGCAGATTTTTGAAAACGATTACCGTTTTGCCCAGCCGCCGAAAAAGCCGAATTTGGTTGCAGTGCCCGGCGAAGGCAAAGTGACTCTCTACTGGGATAGCGAAAGCGAGCAGTCCTTCGATCCGTTTATTGCCCGCGCCAATCCCGATAGCACCCAGCGTGGCTTCGACTTCGAAGGATACCGCATCTATCGCAGCCGGGACTGGAGTTTTAACGATACGAAAACTATTACCGACTCCCGGGGAATTCCCTTCCTCTCCGTGCCGCTGGAGCAGCCGAACGGACTGGATGCCCAATGGGATTTGATTAATCAATACGAAGGTCTTTCCGATATCGAATATGCTGGCAGAGGTGTGCGCTTTGATCTTGGAAAAAACACCGGATTGGTGCACAGCTATGTTGATAGCAACAACGTCACTGATGGTATCACCTATTTTTATGCGGTAACTGCTTACGATCGCGGTGATGAGAATGCGGACATTCCCCCGAGCGAAACCCAACGAACCATTCAGCGGGATGCAGTGACCCGGGAATTCACCTTTGATGTCAACACTGCCGCAGCGACACCGGGCGGACCGGCCAACGGCTACGTCGATGCTTTCCTCGATAATGGTGACGGTAACAACGCCATCCAGGAATCCGGAGATGCAACCGGCCGGGTATCGGTGGATTTCCTCAATCCGCTATTGGTGAAAGACGATTATGTTTACACTGTCCAGTTCGAAGACATCGATCCTGATTCAACCTCGGAAACCATCGCTTTCAGCATTCTTGATTTACAGGAAACGACCAGCAACTTTGTTGCCCGGGATACCTTCTTTGTCCGCTTCGGCGCCTGCTGCGCGGTTCAGGAAGGCACTGTAGTGCTCAGTGAAATTTCCGGCGGCAGTATTGATGCCGCATTGTATGAAGTCGATTATCCGAATGGCCGGATTCGCGGGACCGCTCCGGGGAACCTGCCCGAAGGAAAATCCTACTCGATCACTTATAAAGTGAAGCCGGTTTCCGCCAGCACTTCTATCAACGGCGAAGATGATACCCCAACCTTCGACGGGGTTCGCATCTCCGTCAACAACGAAGAAACCGGGCTGGATTCTTTATCTTCCGACGGTGGTCGCAGTGGATTTACGATTAGAGAAAGCGGCACCAATTTTAGCGATGAAACCACGGAAATCGGAATGGCGGAAGTTGGTAATCCGCAGCCCTATCCTTCAGACTTCGAATTCCGTTTTGTTAATTATGACACTACTGCAGATGGCAATCTGGTCAACCCGGCGGATTCTTCCTCACTCGGTAATGTCCGCACGCCTTTTACTATTGTCGATGTTGCGACCGGCGAGCGGGTGGAGTTCTTTATCGCGGAAGCGGCCGGCCTGCGTAATAATCGCTGGGACTGGCAGGAAACCATCAACCTGATTCGCCCGAACGCCACTGTCATTACGCAGACGACTTATCGGGTGAAATTCTCACCACCGGTGGATACTGCTGGCGTTGCCGACGTCCCGGTCTATCCCGGTAACGGCGATGTCTTCCTGCTCTTCTCTACGAAGCCGTTCGATACGGAAGATCGCTACACCTTTACCACAAAAGCAGTGCGTTTCGATGATGCAGCAGCCCGGGAACAGATGGATGATATCATTGTAGTGCCCAATCCGTACATCTCATTCAGCGCCACGGAAATTGCCGGCGTGCGCACCGGGGATCGCGATGACCGCAAGGTTCAGTTCCGCAATCTCCCGGAAAAATGCACCATTCGCATCTACACCATTGTTGGTGAATTAATAGCGACTCTGGAGAAAAACGATCCCAGCAATTTCCTCGATTGGAATCTGCTCAGTTTCGAATCCCAGGAAATCGCTTATGGGGTTTACATCTACCATGTTGATGCGCCCGGTGTCGGAACGAAAATCGGTAGATTAGCGATCTTGAAATAAATCGCAGCTTAATCCTAATTTGAGGCAGGTATGGATGCTTCCGATACCTGCCAGGAAAAAACGGTTTAAAAACAACTAAAGCGGCCAGACATTATGAAAGCAAGATACTATCTTCTAACAACGATCGTTTTTACAATTTTTTCGACTACGTCGCTGCTTTTTTCGCAGGACAACGCCCAGGATGTTTCTTCCATCAACCGGGCGGGAACCACAGCGGCGCAGTTTCTTAAGATCGGCGCCGGTGCCCGACCGATCGCACTCGGTGGTGCCTATACTGCCCTGGCGAACGACATTCATTCCATTTACTGGAATCCCGCGGGACTATCGCGTATCGTCGGTGGTGGCGAGGCGACCTTTAACCATGCCGAATGGCTGGCGGAAACCAGTTACGATTTTGTCGCGATGTCGGTAAACGCCGGTGCTTTAGGAGCCATTGGTTTGCATGTTATCTCTTTTGGTACGCCGGAAGAGCCGGTGAGAACCGTTCTCCAACCGGATGGTAACGGCCAAAACTGGGATGCCAGCATGATCGCTGCCGGCCTCAGCTATGCGCGGAATCTGACCGACCGCTTCTCCATCGGATTTACCGGTAAGTTTGTGTCCGAAACGATCTTTCATCTTTCCGCCCGCGGTGCAGCATTCGATCTCGGTATTCTTTACGACACACCGATGAAGGGACTGCGGCTCGGTGCGGCAATGTCCAATTTTGGCACAAAGATGAAGCTTGATGGCCGGGATTTATACTTCAACGAATCCCCGGTTGGCGACGACGGTGCCGTGCAGGAAGTGCCGGCGCAGTATCGCACGGAAAGCTTTGACATGCCGCTCAATCTCCGCTTCGGTATCGCCTATCAGGCCATTGACAACGAAGAATTGAGCGTATTAGTTGCCGTAGATGGCAACCAACCGAACGATAATTCCGAATACATTAACAGCGGTATCGAATTGGGCGTGAAGGATGTTATCTTTCTCCGCGGTGGCTATAAGGCATTATACCTCGATGATAGCGAACAAGGCCTCACCTTTGGCGCCGGTATTCGCTATGATGCCGCCGGTACCAATTTAAAATTCGATTTCGGCTGGGCGGATTATGGCCGCTTGAATGATGTGAAGTTTGTATCTTTCGTGGTTCGGTATTAAAACGATGGGTAGTGTTAAAGAAGTAATGCTAATAGTTGATTAGCTGTCATCGCGAGGCGCTTTTTGCCGAAGCGATCTCATGGTTGCATGCATTTTAAAGATTGCTTCGGCAAAAAGCGCCTCGCAATGACGGTTTTAAATTTCATTAGTTGATTGCGAATACAGCTAGTTGTTATTGAATACCGTTAACAATTAGCTGCTGCAAGGGGCGCAACTACCTGGCTAAAAGGGGGGAAACTCCTACCTGATTTTTTAGCAAGCATGCTGAAATGGAATTAAAGTTACAGAGTTAATCTTTATCCTAAATTATACTAGACAAAAATAATTCTTCTCTGTATCTTGGGGCTATATGCTGTCAATAAAAACAGATTTTTTTTCTACCCGGGAAATATTTCCCACTGTAATTATCTATCTAAACACCACTCATAATTATTTTTCCGTTCAACCCAACAGGAGGTACAAATGAAAAAATTTGTAACCGTTTTAATTGTATTATCGCTGTCAATTGCTGCACATGCACAGCTGAATTCTTTTACCCGTCTAGCCACAATCGAGCCAGATTCGCTTGATACCGCTGGTTTTGGTAATATTATTGCGGGCATGGACTATGATAATGACGGCAAGCATGAAATTTATGCCATCAATACTGACTGGTTTGATGATGTTGGCGGTGACCTCGTACCAAGAATTTACAAGTATGAGGATGATGGTGCTGGTAATTGGGTAACTGTTTGGAGTACCCGTCTGCCGCTGAACTTCCAGAATACCTGGGGCGCCCTTGCTGGTGCAGACTTAGACAACGACGGCCGCTGGGAAGTCGTTTGGGGTCCGGTAAACAATTTCGGTAGCGGTCTGCAGCCAAACCCGGAAAGAATTGTCGTTTTCGAAACCGTTGGTGATGGTTCCGATGGCATGGGCATCGACAATGGTGATGGCACCTGGGCACCCAATGCACAGTGGACCATTACTATGGGCGTTGAAGACAATCTGCGTCCTTTTAAGTGGGTTGTTACTGACATCGACAGCGATGGCACTGATGAAATCGTGGCCAGTTGTCGCGTTGGTGATGGCATCCAGATCTATTCCACCGATGCTGTGCCGGACAATGGTGATGGCTCCGAAAATTGGACTACCGAGTATAGTGGTATATCTGGCACTTTTTACGACATGGCTGTTATTGGCAATACCGTTTACGGTTTTCGTGACAATGGCGAAGTTTATTCGGTATCGGCTACTGCTGCTGACACTTATGAAGCAAACAATGGCGGTGGTGTAGTTGGAAATGTCGATGGCGCTTCCTGGAAATCTGCTGCAGTTGTAGATGTCAACAACGATGGCAATCATGAAATAATCGTTTCTGGCTGGTTCTCTTCTTCACAAAATATGTATTTAGTTGTACCAGCGACCAACGGTTGGGTTGCGACTTACCTCATTCAGGAAGCAATTGGAAATCGCCTCAATGGTGGCGCTGCCGGAAATTTCGATGGTGATAACAAGGTAGACTATGTAGCTGGCACTCGTAGTGCGACACCAAACGGCTTAATCTATCGCCTGGAATATCAGGGCGGCGACATGACTGATGCCAGCAGTTGGGCATCGGCAGCGATTGATTCACTGGCTGACAGTGATGGCGTTCAATGGGATGTTATTGCCACCGGAGACCTTGATGGCGATGGCGATGACGAAGTGCTATATGCCGGTACTCCCCGTAGCGGTACTAGCGGCAATGCTCAGCCGATCACCGTTCTCGATTACAACGGTGTAGTTGGCATCGATGACGAACTGAGCAGCAATGCACCGTCCGGTTATGAACTCTCCCAGAACTATCCGAATCCGTTCAACCCGAACACCACTATTTCCTTTACTATTCCGACTTCCGAGAACGTATCTCTGACGATTTACAATGTTCGCGGTCAGGTAGTAAAAACGCTCGTGAATGACAGCCGCAGCGCTGGCACTCACAATATCCAGTGGGATGGTTTGAACAACTTCGGTCAGAAAGTTGCCAGTGGTATTTACATTTATACCCTGAGAACCAGCAACTTCACCGAATCCAAGAAGATGACCATGCTGAAGTAATCAGCAACCCCATTTTCCTATAAAGAAAAAAGCCTTCCAAACGGAAGGCTTTTTTCTTTTACACACCTCATGTTACGCGGAGGTCAAAACATTTCATAAAGGGGCCCGCGAAACACACGAAATACGCTAAAAAGACAAATTGTTGTTCAGTAGGTGTTGCCAGGGATTCATGACTCTTTCACATTAAATGCTCATTTTTTCTATGCAAATTTTTGCGTATTTCGTGTGTTTCGTGGGCAAAAATCAAACATTCACCCAAAAATCAACGTTCGACCACCCCAACCCCAAACATATCATTCAAAACAATTTTACCCGCATCAATCGCAATCCCCCGATAGGGATCATTTTTGATCAGGAGATGTCCGTCGAGGTCGGCATAATCCACCAGTGGAGAAAGCGCCGCCGCGGCAGAAATCCCCAGGGAAGTTTCTACCATACAACCGAGCATTACCTTCAAACCCAGTGTCTTAGCCATCCAAATCATCCGTAGTGCTTCCTGCAGTCCTCCCGCCTTCATCACCTTGATGTTAATGCCATCGAAGGCTGCCGCCAATTGGGGAATCTCACTCCCCTGCTTCACACTTTCATCAGCAATCAAAGGCAAACTGGCCCGTTGGCGCACCCAGGCAATATCATCGAGCATTGCCGCCGGCATCGGTTGTTCTACGAAGACAACATTTTCCCCCGCCAGCCACTCGATATTGCGCAGCGCAGTTTCCCGGTCTTTCCAGCCTTCATTTGCATCAACGCAAAGCGGTTTATCTGTAACAGCGCGCACTGCCGCAATGATCTCCCGGTCGTCCTGACTGCCCAGCTTGATCTTCAATATCGGAAAATCTTTCGCCTCATTTACTTTTTCCCGGATCACTTCCGGGGTATCGATGCCAATGGTTAACGTAGTTATCGGTGTTTCCGCTGCGGACAAGCCCCAGAAGCGATGCAGTGGCGACTTAAAAGATTTCCCCACCCAATCCATCAAAGCCATATCCAGCGCCGCTTTAGCAGCGGTCTGCCCGTCTCCCAGCTGTTGAATGGCTTCCCCAAACCGCACATATTCGGCAGGATGAAAATCGGCCAATACCTCAGCTGCCTTTTCCATAACAGCAACCGTGCTTTCCGGCGTTTCATCATAGCGGGAATTCGGTGCCGCTTCACCCCAGCCACTAATGCCGTCGCGAGTCAAACGGACGATTACATTTTCCTTGAAATCCCAGGATCCCCGGGAAAGATTCCAGCTATGCTTCAATTCCAGCCGCCGGACTTCGTAACTGATTTCAGTATGATTCATGATTCAGGCTTTAGGTTTTAGGTGAGTAGGATATAAATGAGCAGATGAGCAAATGAGCAGATGAGCAAATCTGCCTATTTGCCCATTTGTATATTTGCCCATTTACCCATTTAAAAAATCCGCTGTGCTTTCAACAAAGTCTGGTGGCGATACTCATTATACCCTTCCGCCCCCGGCTGCAGACTATCAATGTGCACAGTACCGTCGGCGTGAATAAATTGACCGTCTCCAAGATAAATCGCCACGTGTGTAATTCGGCGCAGTGTGTTGCCAAAGAACAGCAGATCCCCGGTTTTTAAGCCAGCAAGGTTATTGTCAAAAGAGATTGTTTCACCGACTTCCGCCATTTGCCGGGAGTTGCGGGGCAGGTCCAAATTGAGCAGACGAAAAACTGTCTGCACGAAGCCGGAACAGTCGAACCCTTTGGAAGAAGTGCCTCCCCACAAATAGGGTATGCCAAGAAATTGCCCTGTTATTCTGTAAATCGCTTCAGCAGTGATAGTGCTCTGCCCCAGGGTACTTTCGTTCCGAATGAGTGATTTTTCCAGAAACCCGCGTCGACCATCCGGCAATTCAACCTGGCAATATTGCCCATTCGCCGTGACATTTTTCAACACTGCACAGGCGACCAGGTCGCTGATTGCCGGAGCAGCATCCCGCGGGGCGCTGCGAATGACGCCATAATTGGCCACACAAATGGCCCGTTCATCCGCTTCCCAGGCGCTGGCGCCGGTAGCATCGGTAATTTGCAAAGATGGCTTGCTCAACCAGCCCCAATGGCCATCCCGGTTAAGCATGTAATAAAATCCATTCTGTTCTTCAAACACCGGGACGACGGTTCCCAACAACACCTGATCCACCAGTTCGGATGGAAACACCGGCAACTGCCGCATATTTGCCACACTGATCGCTACAATACCATAAGCGATAGCATCCTTATGGGCCCAGTCCCATTTCATTATTCCTGCGCCCATTATGCTTCCTCCGAATAAACCGCAGGGGCGTAATCCCGCAAATTATAACGGGAGGCCATAATCTCGCCATAAGCACCGGCGGTGCGAATTGCAATAATATTTCCCCGCTCCACAGTAGCCAAACTGACGTTTTTTCCAAAGCAATCTGACGATTCACAGATCGGACCAACGACATCGTAGGGCAACATTTTCCCATTGCCGCTGAGATTTTCAATATGATGAGTGGCGCTATACAGTGCCGGACGAATCAACTCGGTCATCCCGGCATCCAGCACGGCAAAACGGGTTTTCAAACCTTCTTTCACAAATAGTACCCGGCTAATTAAGCTACCGCATTGCGCTACCAGCGAACGCCCCAACTCGAAATGAACAGTTTGCCCCGGTAATGGCGTCAGGTAGCGATTAACAATGCCGAAATAGGTATCGAAGTCAGCAATCTTGTGACCATTTGGGTCCTGATAATTCACGCTCAATCCACCGCCGAGGTTGATGTGTTCCGGGTGCAAACCATTTTTTACCAACGATTCTTGAATTTCATTGGCCCGAATACACAGTTTCTCAAACACTGGCATGTCGGTCACCTGGGAGCCAATATGAAAGTGCAGTCCAATAAAATTAAGATGTTCACAGCGATGCACCGCTGCGATTGCTTCATCGAGTTTTTCCAGGGGAATACCGAATTTATTCTCTTCCAGGCCGGTAGTGATGTGATGGTGGGTTTTTGCATCCAGATTGGGATTGATACGCAGCGCTACCCGGGCGGTTTTCCCGGCAGCGCCGGCCAGTTGATTTAATACAGCCAATTCCTGAACGGACTCGCAGTTAAAACAAAAGATATCATTGTCCAGCCCGATTTGCATTTCTTTATCACTCTTCCCCACCCCGGCAAAAACAATATCCTCTGTCGGAAAGCCGATCTCCAGGGCACGCAGAATCTCGTTACCACTAACACAATCCGCGCCAAATCCCTGTGCGCAAATTCGTTTCAGGATCGGCTTGTTAACATTCGCTTTCATGGCATAATGCACCCGGTAGCCATATTGCCCGGACGCTTTTCGCAGGCGATCCAGCGTTTCGTCCAACAGGGAAAGGTCGTAGTAATAAAATGGCGTTTCCAGTTGACTGAACTTTTCTATATGATGCTTTGTGAACATGCTGCTTCCAATTTTCTTTAGTGTGATAAATTTTTTCGATAGTGTTAAACATGTAATGCTGAAAGTTGTCTTAGCTGTCATCGCGAGAAGTGCAGCGACGAAGCGATCTCTATATTGCATGCACGTTTGAGATTGCTTCGGCAAAAAGCGCCTCGCAATGACAATACTAACCACAAACCAATCAGGGCGTGCGCCGGAAATCCGAGATCAGATGGCCGATGCGATCCTGCACTTTACGAATATGCCGGGCGGAGCCAACAAAATTTGCCATCAGGATTGCGAAAGCGAGTTGCTCCCCATCAGCAGTAATCGTATAGCCGGCAAGAGAACTAACGCCGCGCAGAGAACCGGTTTTCGCCCGAAGATTATCCATTGCACTTCCCCCTTTCATTCGGGAAGAAAGCGTGCCGTCCACGCCTGCGATTGGCAGAGAAGCCTTAAATTCCGCCTGCACCCGAAAATCCCGGTGCATCTGTTCCAGCAACGCGATCAGGAGATCTGCATGAACTACATTATAGCGGGATACCCCGGAACCATCGGCCAGATAATAACTGTTGCTATCGACGCCAGCTTCATCAAGGAAACGGTAAATTTCTGAAATTCCTTTCGCCGCGCTGCCAGGTGTTCCACGCATCTCTGCCCCGACCGTTTTCAGGAGTATTTCTGCGGATAGGTTATCGCTGATTTTATTGGTATTATCGATGACATCAGCGAGAGATGCGGATGTGTGAGCTGCCAATTGTTCGCTATTTTCCGGGAGAATACCACGCTTTACTTCTCCGCTAAATTCAATGCCGGCTTCAATCAGTCGCTCACTGAAAACTGTACCGGTATAAAGGGCGCCATCCAAAACATCGATCACATAGCTACGCGGGCCCATATCAGTGGTCCGGCCCCCTTTGATCACGACGACATTTGCCGGATCTTTCCATTCCCGCTGAACAGAGAAATCGTCCAGCGCCAGCGAATCATCCGCAGCAACAGTACGGCCGTTATTTTCAATACGCATGTAGGCGGTCTTCGGCTCAATTTCCACTTTTAATGGATCTCCGATATTCTCGCCGGGCTTCACCGTAATGGTCACACAGTTATCTTCTACAGACAAGGCATAGATTGGCGCCCAATACCAGGCGGATGCATCATCCCACATCCAGCCGCGCCCCCAAAAAAGATCATCCATATAGCTGTCATCGCATATCAGATTACCGCTAACCGATTTTACACCCAGTCCCTGAAGTTGGCGCACCATTGAGCGTAAATCATCGTTCAGTAAATCAGGATTCCCGGTGCCTTTCAGGTAAAGATCGCCCTGCAGCACGCTGTCCTGAATGGCAGCGGAATCGGCATGCAGTGTGGTCTGGTATCGAAAATTGCTGCCTAGCCGGGATAGCGCTGTTGCGGTGGTTAACAGCTTCATATTCGAGGCCGGATGAAAAAGCTTTTGCGCGTCCCGTTCGTACAATACTTCCCCGTTTTTCAGAGAGACGATTTTG
Source organism: Calditrichia bacterium (assembly GCA_028284905.1). GTDB lineage: Bacteria > Calditrichota > Calditrichia > RBG-13-44-9 > J075 > JACKAP01. The sequence continues at coordinate 65,833 of JANQQU010000012.1, read as the reverse complement.
ATGCCTGCCTGGGTTTGGCGCATCACGGAATCTGCGAGTACTTTATCGATTTCTGTTTTTAATGTTTCCAGCGGAGATTGACTAATTGCCTGAAGATTGGGTTTTGTCGAAGAGCAAGCGCCGAAAAACCAGAACGTCGCACCGATCAGCAGAAATCGAAGTAGAAAATTTACACCAGAATAATTCCTCAATCGCATCCTCATTAGCTGGCCTCCCGATTTTCGCGAATATAGGATTGAATAACCGGCAATAACGCGGACAAGCCATCTTTTAAGGGACGAACCACCGGAATACCCAACTTCTCCCGTAAGTCATTTTGATAGCTGGTAATTTCCGCCTCGGACATACCGCTTTCATTCAACGTAATCGCAAGCGTTTCCGCACCAAGCGCTCGTATTAAGGCCACTTCTGTTTCGACCGGCGGCATGAGGCCAGGAGGGTATTCCGCCCCATCATAATATTTGCGGCTAGGGGCATGATGAAGAATGACACCCCGGGCATGGCCGGAAATAATGAACTCCGAACCGCAGGGCCCGCTGGGATTACGCAGGGAAGACTGGCCTTCGATCAGAATTACTTCCGGTGATGCTTCCCGGTCGCACTTCACTATCTCCCGTTCAATTTCCCCGCTGATAAAATCGTTTAAAGTAGAATCAAAGATAAAGCCATATTTGTATCCTTGCATCCAACCGGTTTGCCCGGTATAGATCATCTCGGCCTGAATATCATTTTGCTGACAGAGATCCAGCAAATAGCTGCAGGTGGTCCGTTTGCCGATTGCACAATCGGTGCCCAGCACGGCAATTCGCGGTGCTTTTACGGAATAAATGTCGCCGCTCCAGAAACGCAATTCTTCAAACGTGCGCGGCTTCCGTACATCGATAATTTCCAGATTTTTTTCTTCTGCCAGTGCCAGGAATTCCGGATCGTTACTTAAAAAACTATGCAAACCATTTACCGGCGAAATTCCCTGTTTCGCCGCGAAGAGGAGGTCCTGACGTATTTCATCCGGCAGATATCCACCGTGCACAGCGACGCCAACGATGCAATAATCCGGGCGTTCCGGCAATTTCTCCAGCGCTTCCGCGATATCCGCATAAACCGGCACCGCTTCACGATTAGAAACATTACTCACTTTACAAGCATCCTCCCCGGGATGATTTTTGTCTACTACCGCCACAACCGAAAACCGTTCTGAGCCTCGCAGCAAACCATGGCAAGTCTTCGCTTCAATATGTGCCAGCCATCCGTTTGTCAGCACTATTGCCGTTCCACTCTTCATTGCATCCTCTTATCCTAAAAAATTATTTTTATTGAATTTGTTTCAGGAAGAATTTCATAATCTTCACTACGTTATCAATGTAACACCGAGTCCCGGTTTGTCAGAAACACTGAGGTATCCGTCTTTCAGAACGAAACCGCCTTTTACCAGATCCCGGGCAAGGTCCAGGCTACCATCAAGATCGAGATAGCGCGTGGCGGGATTCGCCAGGGCGGCATGGAGGGCACCGGTAATACTGACGATGCTCTCGTCCATGCATCCCCACATTAAATCGATGCCGGCCAACTGGGCAATGTTACCAATACGCATCGAAGCATTAATGCCACCGCATTTCATTAGCTTGATGTTATAAATGCCAAACGGCTGCGGCGCTGCGGCCATCGCCAGGGCATCCGCCGGTAGCTGCATACTTTCGTCCCCGGCACAAATTTTCCGGACATCTGCGGGCACTTCCCGCATTTTTTCCCAGGCTTCCTTAGCGACTGGCTGCTCGATTAAATCCAGCCCCAATCCCTCTGTTGAACGGGCATAAGTTACTAGGTCATCCGTTGAGTATCCCTGGTTGGCATCTACCCGAATCAACATCTGGCCGCGTACTTTTTCGTTGAGTTTCCGGGTCGTTTCGATATCTTGTTCGAGGGATTTACCAATTTTCAACTTTAGAATTTTAAATCCGCGGCCAAGATATTCTTCCGCTTCTTCCAGGGTTTCTTCCAGGGATTTAATCCCGATGGTAATAGAGGTTGGCAATGCAGTATGCGCTTCGCCGAGCAGCTTTACCAGCGGCACACCAAGTTGTTTCGCCAACAGATCGTGCAGGGCAATATCGATAGCGGTGCGGGCAGCGGGCGTGGCGGGCATTTTTGCTTCCATATCCCGAATCAGTTGTGGCAATGCGCGGACATCTTTACCCAGCAGCAAGCTTTCGGCATTGGCAGAAAGCGCGGCAAAGCAGGCATCAGTGTCTTCGCCGGTCACATAAGCTGCCGGCGAACCAGCGCCAATGCCCCAGGCGCCATCGGCAGTTTCTACCCGGATAAAAACGTTTTCTACCGCCGTAACAGTTTTGTAAGCAATCGTATATGGCCGGGTCAGTTCAAGGTGTTCCAGCCAGGTATCCACTTTCGAGATCCGAAAACGATCTGATGCACTCATTCATTCCTCGTCAGGTTATTTCTTTTTATTCCGTTTTAGCGAGCGCTTTCCGGACGAAACCATTGCTGGCTTTCAAGCGTTTGCGGGCCTCTTCCGCAGAAACTTCCGCCAGAGCCATCACCAGGGCCGTCTTTACATGACCATCTGCCTTCTTCAATACAGCAACAGCAGACTCATAATTCAATCCAGTTACCATCATAACAGTTCGTTTCGAGCGCTCTTCCAATTTTTTAGAAGTCATCATCAGATCGATCATCATATTACCGTAAACTTTTCCGGATCGGATCATGGAGGCGGTGGTGAGCATATTCAGTACTAATTTGGTGGCGGTACCGGCCTTCATGCGAGTGGATCCCATCACGACTTCCGGACCGACGACCGGGCAGATGGCAATGTCCACATCCAGCTTTATTTCCTCCCGGGGATTGCAGGTGACGAAAATCGTCTTGCAACCGATCTCCCGCGCTTTATCAATCGCAGCCAACACATAAGGCGTACGGAAACTGGCGGCAATACCACAAACAACATCTTTGCTGGTAACCCCTCTGGCGAGCAGATCCTTAACACCATTATCCCGCCGGTCTTCACTGCCTTCCTGCGATTCTACCAGCGCCTTCTCTCCCCCGGCGATAATACCTTGCACCAGCGTTGGTGGTGTGCCGTAGGTCGGAGGGCATTCCGCGGCATCCAATACACCGAGTCGCCCACTGGTGCCTGCGCCGACGTAAAAAAGGCGGCCACCGTTCGCAAAGGTTTCTACCAGTAGATCCACCGCCCGGGCGATGTAGGGGATTTCCCGGGCGACAACCTGCGGCACCGTTTGATCCTCCTGGTTCATAATGTGAAGAATTTCTTCACTGCTTTTCGCATCGATATCTTCCGAGGCGGGATTGCGTGCTTCGGTTACCAAATTTTTAATTTCGTCAAAGACATGATTAGGCATTTTTTCTCTCCGAATTTATCGGTAATGACCGATTTTTCGCCGGGCCAAAAGACTGTTTGCTATTGCTAAGAAACAGCCGGAACCCCCTCCCATTTAAAATTGATTCAGATATTTTTTAAACGTTGGACGACATCTGCCGGTGCTTTATTGCCACTGGCAGAAAAGCCAAAAAATGCAGCTGCCACCGCAGGGGCAAATTCCTGACGCGCCAGCTGGTAATTGCATCCAAGCTCATCTAAAGATTTTTGCAGCAAATTGCTGACAACATTCTCTCCCTTCAACAACCCGCCGGTAAATGCAATTCGGCAGGTATCTTCTGCACGGGTTAAGGCCATTGCTTTTTCCAGGTGCATCATCAACGATTCAACGGCATTCTCGACAATTTTTAACGCTTCCTCATCACCACTGGCAGCAAGCTCGCTAACCAATTTGGCGCTGGAGGCAATCAATCGTTGTGGATTCTTGGAAGCATAAATAATGGAAATTAAATCCCGGCGGTCCAGTAAGCCGTAAAAAGATAATAATTTTTGTGCGAGCGGGGAAATCGGCAGGCCATCGTAGGCTGCCTGAACGGAGCGACTAATTGCCTGTCGGCCGATGTCAAAACCGCTGCCTTCATCACCAAGTAAATATCCCACTCCCCCAATTTGCTGTAAGTTACCATCAGCGTTTCGCACCAGGCAAATCGATCCGGTGCCTGCCGATAACATAATGCCGCAGTCATCCCCGAAAACGGAATAATAATGAATTTCGGCATCGTTCATTAAGGTAAAATTCTTTAGGCCGATGCCACTGATAATTTCCTTTAGATTGCGTTTTTCCTGTGGCCGCCCGCCGCCGGCAAACCCGAATGTTGCCCAGGTGATCTCATCCAGAGAAAGGCTTTCCTGTAATTGCCGGAATATGCTGTGGATCAAGCGGGCCATCGTCCCTCTATCCAGCACGGCTGCATTCCCCGGTCCCTCGTCGATTTGGCGAACCAATTGTCCAGCGGCATCAATTAAGACGGCCGTCGTCTTGGTTCCCCCTCCATCCACGCCCAGGAAATACATGCTTGCTCCAACATCTTCTTAATTGCTTCTTGCTTAGCCTGAAAGCTACTCTATGAATCCTTTGTCTTAAATCAAACTGCTTTCCGCGCCATATTCTACATTTATTTTAACTAGATCAAATACTATATTGACCTTTCGCTTTTTTAGAGCGTATTCACAGCAAAAAAAAGGCAGTAATCAGCAGAATAGTACTAGCCTGATTGTCCATTTCGTTAATATCATTTTATTAGCAGAAAAGTTGCTATAGTTTAGGACTTTTTGCGAAGTTAGCCCACAATGAAGATCGTCGATGTTATAAACGCTGACCACCGCCAGCAATTATTTGATCGGTGAAGTCATTTGATACATACCGTGAAGGTGAACAGGACGTATTATGAATGAACGTTTGGTCTCTCTGGATGCATTTCGCGGCATTACCATTGCCGGTATGATTCTGGTAAACAATCCTGGCAGCTGGGGGTCTATTTATACCCCGCTGGGCCACGCCGAATGGCACGGCTGGACACCGACTGATTTCATCTTTCCCTTCTTCCTCTTCATCGTTGGCGTCTCCATGGCCTATTCTTTGGCAAAACAAAAGGAAAATTTGACGCAGGGAGAAATTTATCGGAAAATTTTTCGCCGGACGATAATTCTCTTTGTCCTGGGACTTTTTCTCGCTCTTTTCCCCTTTTTCGAATTTTCGACGGTGCGCATCCCCGGTGTATTGCAAAGGATCGCGGTTTGCTATTGCATTGTGGCAATTCTCTTTCTCCACACAAATCTCAAACAACAAATAACAATTACAATTGGCCTGCTACTTTTTTACTGGGCCATTATGACCTTAATTCCGGTACCGGGCTATGGCGCAGGGGATCTTAGCGTCGAAGGGAATCTTGCCGCGTATGTGGATTTTAATCTGCTGAAAGGGCACATCTGGAAACCCACCTGGGATCCGGAAGGAATACTCAGTACGATACCGGCACTGGCAACCACACTGAGCGGCGTGCTGACCGGCTATTGGCTTCGTTCCGGGCGGGAGCGAACGGAGATAACCGGCTGGATGTTTGTTGCCGGCTGGATCGCCATCATCACTGGATTATTCTGGGACATTCTTTTTCCGATCAACAAAGCATTGTGGACCAGCTCATATGTCGTTTTTACCACCGGTGCCGCCCTACAATTTCTTGCCTTTTGTTATTGGTTAATCGACGTGCAGAAGATTGACCGCTGGGCGAAACCCGCTGTTATTTATGGGATGAATCCCATTACCGTTTTTGTGCTTTCCGGAATTATAGCGCGCATTTTTATCCATGTTAAATTTGCCGGAGAGAATGGCGACGTCTCTCTTAAAGGCTGGATTTACGAAACATTTTTCACCAGTTGGCTGGGTCCGTATAATGCCTCGCTCGGCTACGCCATCGGGCAAGTTTTACTGCTATTTGCCCTGGCAGCATGGATGTATCGAAAACGCATTTTCATTAAAATTTGAGTGGGATTTTATGAAACCAAATCTATTAATTTTATTCATCTTATCATCCCTTTTAATGATTGGGTGTACCGCCGGAGAAAAAACCGCTGAAAAAACAGTTACCGGCCTGGATCAGGTAAATGAATTTCAACACCTCTTTCAGGGAAAACGTGTTGGGATCATCACCAATCATACCGCCTACAACAGCAAGGGCGAACATATCAGCGATATTTTCCTTGCGATGCCGGATGTGCAGGTAACCGCCTTTTTTGGCCCGGAACACGGTATTCGCGGCAAAGCTGACGCCGGAGAAAAAATTGATGATCAGAAAGATCCCATCAGTGATATACCGATTTACAGCCTATACGGAAAAACGCGCAAGCCAAATGAGGAAATGCTGGCGAACGTGGATGTGCTCATTTTCGATATCCAGGATGTTGGTGCTCGTTTCTATACCTACATCTACACCATGGCTTACGGAATGCAGGCTGCGGCGGAACAGGGCAAAAAATTTGTTGTGCTGGATCGTCCCAATCCTATCAGCGGTAACAAGGTTGAAGGGAATATTTTATTGCCGGAATTTGCAACCTTTGTCGGTCTCTATCCGATGCCGGTCGTGCATGGCATGACTGTCGGCGAACTGGCAACGATGTTCAACAAAGAAAACTGGCTGGGCGATCAACTTCAGGCGGATTTGACAATTATTCCGATGAAAAACTGGCAGCGCTCGCAGTGGTATGATGAAAGTGGGCTGACGTTTATCAAACCATCGCCGAACATCCCTGATCTGACCTCCGCGATTGTTTATCCGGGAATTTGCCTGCTGGAAGGGACCAATCTTTCTGAAGGCCGGGGCACGACGCAACCCTTTCAAGTATTTGGTGCCCCCTGGATAGATGGCAATACATTTACCAACGCTCTCAATGAATTACGATTGCCGGGCGTAACTTTTAGCGACACCAGTTTTACCCCGGTATCAATTCCCGGCGCATCTAAATATCCCAAACATCAGGATAAACGCTGTGAAGGTGCATTCATTCAGGTAGATGATCGTGAGAGTTTTAGTCCCTACCTCACCGGCATCCACATTGTCAATACTGTTCATCAGATGTATCCGGACAGCCTGAAATGGCATATCAAACATTTTGATCGCCTTTGCGGTAGTAATGTTATCCGGGAAGGAATTATTAGTGGAGGGTCGGTGAATGCATTAGTGAACGACTGGCAAGCATCACTGGTTACTTTTCTCGGAATTCGGGAAAAATATTTTCTCTATTAAAGAGACGATTGCGCATTACTGTTTCCGGAATAAAATCCCATCTGGAACACCAAGAATAAACGTCATTAAAGAAGGATGCCCATGAAATCCACCCGACATTTTCTCGCTATTACTGTTTTACTGTTACCATTTCTGCCCTTATCCACCCCGGACAGCAAGGGCTTAAAAGAGAAAATAACGCCACTGATTGAGAACTTCCGCGGAGAGGCGGGCATCTATGTCGAGCACCTGCAAAGCGGAGAAACCTATGAATTAAATGCCGACACGCTCTTTCCAACAGCCAGCATGATTAAAGTGCCAATCATGCTAAAAATTTTCGATCGTATTCAACAGGGGGAATTGAAATACAAACAGGAAATGGCCTGGTATGCGGATTCTATAAACTATTCTTACGACGGTGGCATTCTCTGGTCCTATCAGGAAGGGAAAAAAATTAGCCTGGATAAATTGATATCCCTGATGATTACTTACAGTGATAATCATGCCAGCCTCTGGTTACAAAAACTGGCCGGCAGCGGCACAGCGATTAATGCCTGGCTGGCGGAACATGGCCTGGAAGCGACCCGGGTTAATTCCCGCACAGAAGGACGGAGCAGTGACTATCGCCAATATGGCTGGGGACAAACCTCTCCCCGGGAGATGGCCGGACTGCTTAAGACTATACGTGAGAAGAAAGCTGTTTCGCCGGCAGCCAGCGAAGAAATGTACCGGGTCCTGACCCGCCCCTATTGGGATAATGAAGCGATATCGGAAATTCCACCATATATTCAGGTCGCTTCAAAAAATGGCGCCGTGAGCCGCTCCAGATCGGAAGTCGTGCTGGTAAATGCCCCCTCCGGTGATTACGTTTTTTGTATTATCACCAAGAACCAGCAGGATCAAAGTTGGAAACATGATAACGAAGGCTGGGAATTGATACGACATGTTTCGGCAATGCTCTGGCATCATTTTGAGCCGGAGATGCACTGGGATGCGACCGATGGGGATGGGGTTTTTCGTTGATCGTTGGTCGTTGATCGCGATGGTCGTTGGTCATTGGTCGAACGACCATCAACGTAGAGACGATTCATGAATCGTCTCTACAACGCAAAACCACCTAAACCATAAAAAACAAAAAATATAACACCCCGTTTATGAGGATAAAATTCATCGCACCAAATTGTTCATGCAGATATATATGCTATCTCCTGCTAGTCTTTTTTCTAAGCAGTTGCAGTTTCCGCTCAACTAAAAAATCTCCCCTCCCCTATAACACCAGTGGTTTTGATGCTCCGAAGATTGAGGCCTATCAACGGATGCACGATTTTCTGACTAAAAGTATCCGGGAAAAAGATCCACTACGCCTCCATTCGGCAACCAAAATAGATACTATATTTTCTTCCCCAACCGAGAAAAAGCTATTTGTCAAATTCAGTGCACCATTTGGCTTCATCCCTTTGCGGGAAGCAGATATCGCCGAAATTTATGATGCTTGCCGCAAGCGACTGCAATATGTGTATCCCGGCTATCAGGTTTCCATTTATGCTGATGGATATCCAATTGAACAATTAGTGCCAAATTACTTTCGCAGCGATACTGCCAGCTATGATCGAAAACGGATGCCGCTAGCTGAAGAGCGCGGCAGGCCGATTACCCGAAATGTCAACAAACCTTTTCAACCAGGCACAGGGTTATTTAATCGCAACATCGCCCTCTGGCACAGCCATGGCTGGTATTATGAGCACAAGCGGCAGCGCTGGGAATGGCAGCGGGCGCGGGTATTTCAAACCGTGGAAGACCTTCTACCCGGCGCATTTGTTCTTCCCTACCTGGTTCCGATGTTGGAGAATGCCGGGGCAAATGTTTTCCTTCCCCGGGAAAGAGACCTGCAATCAAATGAAGTTATTGTCGACAACGATAGCACTTCATTCGGGCAATACCAGGAATTTTCCACAAACGCAGCCAACCAATGGCAAACAGGCAATATTGGATTTGCCATCGGTAACCCACCGTACACCGAAGGGATCAATCCGTTTAAGCTTGGCACAACCCGGGATGTTCAGGCAGACAGTATCGCTAGCGCAAAAGCGGTATGGGCTGCGGATATTCCCGCAGATGGTTTATATGCCGTTCACATTTCTTATGCGGCCGGAGCGGATCGTGCTGATGGCGCAGAATATATCGTCCGCCATAGTGGCGGCAGCACAACTTTCCATGTTAACCAGCAAATTGGCGGTAGTACCTGGATATACCTGGGCACTTTTTATTTTCAACAGGGTGCCGGGGTAGATAGTGCCAGCGTGGAATTAAACAATCGAAGCAGCAACGGCGGAGCCCTTATCAGCGCGGATGCGGTACGATTTGGTGGCGGCATGGGAAATGTTGCCCGCAATGGCAGCACCAGCGAACGGCCGCGTTTTGTAGAAGGCGCACGTTATTATCTCCAATTTGCCGGCATGCCGGATTCCCTGGTTTATAATGTTACGAATAAGCCTGAGAATGATTATATCGATGATTACCGCAGCCGTGGGGAATGGGTGAATTTTCTCCGTGGCGCGCCGTATGGTCCGAATCGCAACCGGGATGCTGCCGGACTGAATATCCCCATCGATCTTTCCCTGGCATTCCATACTGATGCCGGACGCACCAGCAACGATACCACTATTGGCACCCTGATGATTTACACGATCGATGATGCCGAAGGGAAAGATATTTTTCCGGATGAGATGTCCCGCCTGGCCAATCGCGATTTAGGGGATATTATGCAAACCCAAATCGTTGATGATATACGCCGCACTTATGATCCCGCCTGGAAGCGTCGCAGCCTCTGGAATCGGCCTTATAGTGAATCCTTCCGCCCCAATGTGCCTGCAGTGCTGCTGGAATTACTCTCTCATCATAATTTCCTTGATATGAAATTTGCACTCGATCCCCGTTTTCGTTTTGACGCCAGCCGCTCTATTTATAAGGGGATGCTTAAATTTCTCGCCAGCCAGCATCAAAGTGATTATACTGTTCAGCCACTACCTGTTAGTCATTTTCGAGCGGAATTTTATGGGGAACAGAGTGTTCGTTTACGCTGGCAAGCAGTAGCAGACTCCCTGGAACCTACAGCAATCCCAAATCGCTATATTGTATATTCCCGCCAGGAAGGCAGTGGATTTGACAATGGTGTGCTAACCGAACAACCGGAAATCATCATCCCGAATCTAGAGTCGGGGAAAATTTACAGTTTCAAGGTATCGGCAGTAAATGACGGTGGAGAAAGTTTTCCTTCCGAGATTTTGTCCGTGTGCCGCCTGGCCAATAAAAAAGCGCCGGTATTGATCATCAACGGCTTCGACCGGGTCGCCCCTCCAGCGACGCTGGAAAGTGAAAAGATGAAAGGATTTGCGGACTTTTGGGATCAGGGAGTGCCGGATCGCTATGATATGAATTACATCGGTTCCCAGTTCGGTTTTGCCGCTGTTTCCCCCTGGACCAATGATGAGGCGCCCGGCCACGGCGCCAGTCATGCCAATTTCGAAACACGGATCCTTCCCGGCAATACCCATGATTTTCCCTATATTCACGGCATGGCATTGCGGGCCGCTGGCTACAGTTTTATCTCCAGCAGTGATGAAGCAGTGATGGATAGCCTGATTTCGCTACATCCCTATCCAATGGTTGATTTGATCTTAGGTGAAGAAAAAGAAACGGACTGGCCAAAACCGGTGCGGGAGAAGCAATTTGAAGCCTTTCCGGCAAGATTGCAGGAACGTATTCGCGCCTACTGCCAGGCCGGTGGCAATATGTTGATTACCGGTGCTTACGTCGGCAGCGATCTTTTCCGTAAGATGAAACCACGCCGCAATAGCGCTGACCCACCGCACCCGGATGTTCTTTTCGGTATGGAAATCTTGAAAATGTCTCACCTAACCAACCACGCAGATAAAAGCGGGCAGGTACGATCCATCGACAGCACCTTTTTTCCCCGGGAAGAAATCATTCAATTCAATACCGGCTATCACCCGGAGATTTACACGGTTGAAGCACCGGATGCCCTGCTGCCCGTTGGAGAATTCGCCCGTACGATCGGGCGATACCAGGAAAGTAATATGAGTGCCGGCATCGCCTATGATGGCACCTACCGGCTGGTGATTCTCGGTTTTCCCTTCGAAACAATCATTTCTCCCGATCAACGGCAGCGGCTGATGGGAAATATTTGCCGGTTTTTGACAGGACAGGCTTTAGGGAATTAGGCCCAGGGCCTTAGGCTATAGGCCAATTGCAGGGCAAGAACCTCACCCTTTCAAACAAATCCTATAAATCAGTCCCTAAGGCCTTAGGCCTATAGCCTTAGGCCTAGTCCGTACAAAACGGAGATGCCGGCAGCCCTTCGGCATTATAAAGATTGGCATCTTCCGGATTATTTCCCCAGGCGTAGCGAACGGCGACCGGCTCTTTTACGGCTTCATTCCAAACGTAGACTTTATCGCCTTTTATCTGCGCTTTTGCCCAGACAAATTTTTTATCCGCGCCGGCAATGGCAAACCCTTTCAGATAGCCGTATTTATCTTTCGCTTTCAATCCGCCTCCGATATGGTCGAAAGTAAGGGCGACTTTCTGTTTCATTATCTCCTGCGATTTAAAAACCGGTCCGGAATAAACGACATCTTCTCCGTACGCCAGTTTTCGCGCTGCCAGAGAAAGGCGCAAACCGACATCTTGTTTATTCCGGGGATGGATATCCGCCGCATCACCAATATCGATGATGACAGCCTGGGCAGTATTCGGCACCGCCAGCGTTGCCGACTGTGATTCCCGTAAAACAGCCCAATCGCTTTCTGCCGGTTGATCGTCCTCGGCCATAAAGTTTGCTAATTGCACAAAAAGGAAAGGAAACTCACCGACATTCCAACGCTCCCGCCAGTCGCGGATCATTTTCGGGAAAAGCTCACGATACTGATATGCATCGGCCGGACCAGCATTCGATTCCCCTTGATACCACAAGGCACCTTTGATTGGAAAGTTTAGAATCGGATGAATCATTTGATTGTAGAGAATTGTCGGTACCTGATTGTCAAAAATTTGGGTATATGAAATAAATGCGCCGACTTTAAAGCGCCAGTCACCAGCCAGTGAACGTACGTCATTACCCGCTTTCACATACATCAGCTCGGCCTCGCCCCAAATACCGCCACCACCGCCGGTATCTTCTACCCGAATCGCAATATGATTAATCCCCGGACGCAGCGCCTCCACCGGCACCTGATAGACCCGTGGCTTGTTATACTGCATTTCCATTCTACCAACTTCGACGCCATTTACCCAGGTAATGTCGGAATCATCAATTTGCCCGACGCCAATCTCAACAGGATTGGCAGCTTCTGCTTCGCTCAATTCAAAGGTCCCGCGATACCAGCCAATGCCATCCAATCCCTGGTATTTATCAGATTCCCAGAGAACCGGCGCGGGAATTTTATCCCAATTGCTGTCATCCAGATCCGGGTCGGCCCAGAGCGGTGTGTCGCCATCCATTCCGGCGTCTTCGTCCGGCAAGGGGCCGACGTTTGCTTCCAGCTCCGCGCGTACCAGTCGGGCAAATGCTTCCTGCTCTTCACGAATTTCATCGATCGCATTTTCTGCATTGGTAATACCGAGCGCGTTGGCATGCATCCACGGTTCAAGGCGACTGCCTCCCCAACTGGTATTGAGCAGCCCGATCGGTACATCTACACTTTTCCGAAGTTCCCGGGCAAAATAATAACCGACCGCCGTAAAACCACCAACCGTTTTCGGACTGGCTACCTGCCATTCTCCTCCCACTAAAGTATCCTGCGGTGTTTTTGCCGAGCTGCGGGGCACCTTAAAATGGCGGATCATCGGATCATTTGCCGCGGCAATTTCCGCAGCTGCATTCCCGGAGATTGCTACCTGCCATTCCATGTTGGATTGCCCGGAGCATACCCAAACATCGCCAACCCATATATCCTCCAGCAACACTTCTCCGCCTTTGCCAACAACGTGCATTTTGTAAGGACCGCCGGCAACCATCGCTGGTAAACGCACCATCCATTTACCGTTGTGATCAGCGTTGCCGCTATAATTTTTCCCATCGAAGGTTACCCGAATGGTTTCCCCGGCTGCGCTCCATCCCCATACCGGCACTTCTATCCCACGCTGCAGCACCATTCCATTGGAAAATAATTTCCCCAACTGAATTTCACCGGCAAGTGGCGAGAGCAAGAATGGCATTAACATTGGCATCAATAAGCGGTTGAATTTGGCAGACATCTCTTTCTCCTTTAGATTTTCGTAGATTAACGATAGCAAGAATTAACAAAACAGCCAAATACAATTCGTTCAATGTCGAATGTCCAATATTCAATGTAAAATATCCAAGTGGATCGTCTCCAGCCATTACTTTTACATTGGAAATTGGACATTGATCTTCCCAAGCTAGTTTCTTGAATTTCTCCATCAGGACGGGTATCATACAATATTCAAAACCAGAGGTAAATTTATGGAACGCATAAGCAAGAATTAACAAAACAGCCAAATACAATTCGTTCAATGTCGAATGTCCAATATTCAATGTAAAATATCCAAGTTGATCTCTCCAGCCATTACTTTTACATTGAAAATTGGTTGTTGGATATTGGACATTGATTTTTCTAAGCTCGTTTCTTGAATTTCTCCGCCGAAGCTGGTATCATACATTATTCAAAACCAGAGGTGTATTCATGGAACGCATAACCAACCCGGATTCCGGCAAGCATCGCCGAAAAGGTACAACTTACCGGATCACTGATGATGAAATAAAGCGCTATAATACTGAGGGATATCTAACGCTCAACGAAGTGCTAAGCGAAACTGAACTGCAAACGCTCGATCATTGGTTTGATCATTTTGTTGCCGGCAAAGAAATGGAGCGGATGGGACGGGATTTTTGTGATATGTCCCAACCGTACGGAACGCCATTCGAAGAATTCCAGTTGGTAAATGCCATGTTGCCGAGTTTTTACCGGCCGGAATTAGCAAACAACATTTTCTTTCAGGTAGCAGAAACCATCGCCGCTCAGCTTTACCAGGACGGGAAGGCGGCAATGGATTATGAGCAATTTCTGGCGAAGCGCCCCTCGAAGGAGGGGGCGGAATTTGCCATGCATCAGGATCTTGGCTATTGGCCGAAAACGGCCAACACCTGGACCGCTACCTTCTCTCTGGCACTGACCGATTCCGACCTGATCAATGGATGTTTGCAGGTTCTTCCCAGGACAAATAAGGAGCCGGAACTACGGAAACATGTGCCGAAATCTTATTCCGAAGACGATGAAAATGGCGGCAGCCGGGATGATTCGCATACGCTGGTTATCGAAATCCGCCCGGAAGACAAAGTGGTTTACCTGCCGGTTAAGCGCGGCAGCGTAACAGTGCATGATGAGCGGATCGTGCATGGCTCGGCAGGCAATTTATCCGAAGATTGGCGAAAAACCTATGTGATGGCTTTTCGGGATGTTGAAACGATTAAGCAGGAGCGGGCAATGGGGTTCACGCATTCTCATAATGATGATGTCAATTGGGATGATATCATTACCTGATACTGTTTTATTTCGCACAATATTTTTAAAGAAAGTCCCGATTCAAAAGCTCAGGACTTTCTCTATGCAATACATGCTTTATTTCAAAATATGTAATCGTTGGATAATCGGATTCACTGCTGGATTGGTGAATTGCACCTTCACGAAATAAATACCTGACGTAAACTGGTTTGTATTCAGGCGCAGAAAATTCGTATTATTTGTGGTATTATAAACACGCTCACCAAGCACATTGAAAAATTCAACCGTATAATTGCCGACTAAATTTTCAAATTCGATCGTCACTTCAGCATTCGAGGGATTCGGATAAAGCCGGATAGATGCCGCTGTTTCTGCGCTTTGCTGGTTTTGGGCAATTGCGGTTTGGCTATTGCAGAGAATATCATGTAGAAAACTAGCGGAGGCATCCAATACGATTTGCGCGGTTGGCTCCTGAAAATAACTGACATGTCCACCACTGCTAACAACCGTGTAAAGCTCGTTGGTAACGCCAGCAGCATCTGCAGCAAGTTTCATCGCCCCACTACCATAACTGTAAATCGGGAAAGCAAAGATGCTTGATGTGCCATAACCATAGGGCACCACCGGATCAAACTCATCATGCGCGCTGTAAAACGGGGGGGATTGCGGATCTATCCAATGATCCCGCGGAATAGAACCAGAGTAGTTGAGTAATCCGCGAACCTTATGAGAATACTGCGTATTATTACTGCTGTTGCCGCTAAATCCTCCGTTTGCCGCAATAGCGTCTAGCATGTATTGGGGAATATTATCTGTGGAATCCAGCATTGCAGAAGTGGAAGCCGTTACGCCTCCGGCGGAAGCGCCGCCGCTAAAGATATAATCCGGGTCAACCCGGTAAGTATTTGTTGTAGCAGCATCTTCACGGAAAAAACGAATCGCGGCTCGCAAGTCCCCCACTGCTTTGACTACAACATCGGCCATCCCAATTGAGTCCGTCACTGTTCCGTCGATCAGTCGATAATCGATCGTAGCGGTGACAAATCCCCGATGGGCAAATGCTTCGCAAATTGGCGCCATATCTTCACGCGATCCGAATATAAATCCACCACCATGAACGAATACTATCAGCGGACGTTTTTCCGCAATATCTCCCGACGGTTCATAGATATCCATGAACAGCGTTTTAGTGTTTCCGCCGATGGTAATACTTTCTCCAAATTGGACATCGGTAGTAATATTCAACTTCGGATATTCATCGTTTAAATAGCGGTTACCATCACAGGTGGGGTGTTGGGCAAGTATATAGAATGGCATTAATAATAGTAGTAAAAATATCCATAACAATTTATGATTCATATGAGGCTCCTCTTTTGCTAAATAATTTTTCGCAAGATAACAATTCGCGATCTATTATCTATCGGGTATTAATAAACGGGCACTGCTTGAATTTGAATTACCTATTAAAACAATTATTCCTTGTTTTACCAAGAATAATTGTAGGCGGGATTACAAATCCAGGGTCATTTGAGGATTTAAGTGGGAATAATTGATGAGGTTTAACTATCTGCCGAGGATCTCGGATAATCCGATAACTTCGTAGCCCAATCGATCCAGTTCGCGGAGTAATTCCGGCAACATCTCCACCGTCGCCTGGGGGCGATCGGAATCGGGCGCGCCGTCATCGCCATCATGGAGAATGAAAATAGCACCGGGGGAAATCGTTTCGCGAATTGTTTGCAACTGTGCCTGCGCATCTTTCCCGGGATGGGGAATTGGAAGCGCACCGTAGACAACAGTCAAATTTTCTGCACGGATCATGTTCCATAAACCTCTTCCCATTTGTCCACCGGGAGAACGATAATATTGTGGCGTTACGCCGCTAATATCAGCAATTATTTTTTGAGTGCGGGCGATTTCATCAGCAGCGATATCGGAAAAGAAAATATTTTTTCGAGCGGCGAGAGAGTAGGTATGATTGCCAATTTCATGGCCTTCCGCAGCAATTCGCCGGAGTAATTCCGGATACCGCTCTACCTGCTGCCCCATCACGAAGAAAGTTACCGGGGTATTATGCGCTTTCAAGATATCCAGCACGGTTGCCGTATAGAGGGATGGGCCGTCATCGAAAGTTAGTGCGACAACTTTTCGATTGGTATCTCCCTGCCAAAAGGTGCTGCCATCCCAACGCTGCGGCCAGAGCCACTCAATCGGGGCGGAGACTATTTCCAGTAAGGCGACCAATGCCAGGAGTATTAGGAGTATTTTCCAGCGTTTTTTCATCTTGCCTACCCCTTATAGTTCCCCCTGTCGCACTAAAGGATCAACGATTAAATATTTAGCAGGATTGCGCCACACCCGGCAAAGCGGCTTTTCCGCGCGAACCAATTTAGTATTCTTCATAGCATCTTCAATAGCATAAACAACGGTCTTACCATCGCGGCTATTATATTGGAATAATGGGACGAGTGTCGCGTTTTGCAACGGATATCGACGGTAATCAGTGCTTTTTCCATCTACAATGCCGACGCCTTCAGCATCCTTCCGCTGCCATTTGCCACTCAATTTTCCATTCTTCACCTGTATAGCTAAGCGGTGTTCTTCGTTGAAGAATCCCACGGTCATGTGAAGACTATCATCCGTTGCGATAACTTCGCTGGCGCTGTAACCAAGACTTTCCATTGCTACTTCAATCGATTCTCCCGCTCGCTTTATCTGAAAGCGAATATTGCGGGTAAAGAAGACTTGATCAGTAAATTTACATTCCCAATTACCCAGCAATTGTTCATATTTTTGTGGCTCAGCTGGCAAAGCATAAAATAGAGGGTCGCCGTTTGTTTCGGTGGAAAGGGCTTCACCGCTTTGATAGATAGCAATTGTCCCTTCCGGTTGACGGTCCGGCGCGAATGCCAAAAACGGTGACGACTCGACAGCTCCCCAACGACCTTCCGCGTCCAGTTGATTTTTCATCCGGTAATCATTCCCCCGATCATTTTTCACCTTGTAAACCGGAGAGGGCATATACAAACGAGGATCATCCAGAGAGAGTTGATACATCAGCTGATTGTATTCGTAACGGGGCAGATTGTCCTGCGTCTGCAGAAAGGCTTTCGTATAAGTCCCCTCAAAATAGATTGTGCGTCCATTTTCCTGATCTAAAAAGGGATGATGCACCGGGTTATAAAAATGAATATCGTGGTCGGTCACCTTTCGCACGAAGCGCCAGGGACCTACGGGCGAATCGCCTTCCGCATACCAGATTTCCCCGACGCCGGCACCGCCAATCAGAATCCAGCGCTGACGATATTCGTTCCAGTAGAGAGAGCCACGATTTACCACCACCGCAGCACCGCTGGCAAAATCCTGCAAGTGCAGCCAGCCTTCCGCAGCTGCTATATGTCCGCTTTCAATCAGGGTCTGCTGCCGCTTTAAATCGACCATGTCGGTGTTGCGTTTCCATCCCCAGCGCAGCGTGCCATCTGCGGCACGGTCCAACGCCGGATTGTCCGGATCGAAAACGCTGCCGGGTTTTAAGCATGTGAATGACTCATGCGCTGCGGCAGTTGCTACGCTATCGACATGCGGCGCTACCCGGCGAAAGGCAAACTCTGAAGTCAGGTATAATTGTGATTTTCCATTACTATTGCCGATAAAGGGATGATTGGTGAGATGATATTCTTTCAGCCATTCCGGCACTTCCCGATATTTCTCAAATTTCTCCGTGCTTTCATCGAAGATGGCGATGCCGCGTTCCATATTGTCAAAATTCGGTTTCACCCGGGCGTAATCGGTCGCGATAACAGTATTTCCGGCATTATCTTTTACTCGCGCCACCCAACTCAGCCAGACGAACCCAGTACCGGGCAGCTCAATCATTTTTTTTGAAAAGCCGGTGTCATCAACAAAATAATCGAGGTCAACTCCGATTTCCGGTGGCAAGCCGCCATTTACAGGCAAATCGGAAACTGCGCCGGAGACGGAGAAATTGCCGATGGGATATTCCGGTTTAAAGGTATCTCCCCAAAACCAGAAAATTTTGCCATTATGCACCAGGCTGAGATTGGAATCCTGCCCCATTACCTTTCCATTTAATAACGGCCGTTTTAGCGGCTGTGGCTTTCCCAAAATTTCGCTGTCCCGATAAACCCCGGCGCCGGTGATGCGATACAATCTTTTCGCGATAATTTTCCGCTTCATCTTGATCACCAGACTGTCTCCGGCCAGCGGGGTAATCGCCAGGCCATGATAACCAAGCAATTCCGGCGGGTATTCGTAGCCTTGTCCGTTGATGTTTACAAAGATCGATTGCCCCATTAATCCCGGCTCGTAAAAAGCGATGAGCCCATTACTGTCCGTAACGTAGCGGATATGATTGTTGGTCGTCAGGGAAACCATCGGAATGCCCCGGCCGGTCTCTTCATCGACGACATGTATTTGAAAATAATCGTGGGCAATCGCCGGCTGATAGAAGAAAGTAAGTAGAGCAAATATAAAAGATAGCAAAATCTTCAGCATGGAAGCATCCTTTCGAATCGGCTAAACATGGCGCTTTTATTGATAATAAACTCTCACTCCGCTAATTTGCCGCGAGCGCAAACTGATGTCGATAATATCATTATTTATCGGCAAATCGTCCCCATCTTCTTCCAGCGGATTCGTCCATGCGGCTGCCGTCAGTTTTTTACCAGGGAGTCGCAATTTTACATTTGCCATTTTGTCGGAAAGGTTGATCAGGCGAAAAATAGCGCCACCACCATCCATTGCCGGTTTTACGTGGAGAATATCGACATCGGGATGATCGATTTCGCAGAAACGACCTTCCCGAAAGCTGTCCCCGTTTATTGCCGGATGCACTTCGATGGGAGTGAAAACCGTTCGGCTTTCCCGCACAGTGTCGTTTAACTGAAATGCACCTGCGCTTCGGAAGGCATAGCGGACTTCTATCCAACCCGGCTGACTGGCCCGAAAATTCGTGTCCCAGTAGCTATTCAACGGCCAGGCGAGCAACAATGGATTTTCCGGACGCTCAATCTGTGTGCTTCCCCGCCCGAAACGAAAATCCCCGACCTGCACCATCGGCGCTTCCGGACAGTAGAGTATCGCACTGTGTTTTTTCGAATGCACCGATGCAAAAGTTTCCACAGTTACCCAATCCCGGCAACTGCCCGGTAACTGCTCCGCATCCAGTTCCAGCGGCACACCTGCCGTATTGAAATGGCTGCGCCAACCTGATGGCAGATTTAAGGGAAATACAAAATAAAGACCTTCTGGAGTACGGATATCTTTCTTGCGCATCTTTGCGGAAAGTTCTATAAGCGGTGACTCGCCCTGAAGCGTAATGTGCTGTTCCAATGCTTCCAGTCCGGGCGCTTCAAAATGCAGCACCAGCGTAACACCGTGTGGATGTTCACGTACCTCAAACCCAAGCGGCCGGGTGGCATGTTCCCGTCGGGCCCGCCAATTGTGATCCCAGCAATTCAGGTCAAATTTTTCCTTTTTCATGTCACGCTTGTAGTAGGATGTCCGCCCGGAGTCTACCAATGGATCGGGAGACTCGTGAGCGTATTCGAAGAAGGTCCACTCACTGTTTTCATCGATGACTTCCCAGTCTTGCTGTTTGTCGTAAAGACGAACGATCCGCCCGGTCGGCTGCTCGTACTCCAGGCGATGAAACGGCGATTCGATAAAGTATCGCTCGCGCACAATCGTATTCATATCAAAACTTTTGTTATCCATCCGTGGCAGGATTTGCTCGCAGCGCCCGTGACTTACTTTACTATTATTTTCTGCGACCTTCAACGCTTTCAGCGGAACGACCTGCCAACTAAATGGCGCCAGGGTTACCGGCCCATATAATGCTGCTTTTTCAAGGTCTTCATAACGCTTCGTCCAGCTAAAGCGGGCGGTGCGCAAGCGCTTCTCGTCTTTCTGCCATTCATCGGGGATGGGAATATATTCCGTGCGTTCTTCCGGGCCGCTGTTCACCAGTAATACGCCGCCCTGCACATTGGACTGCGCCGGGTTTTCCGAGAATGCTTCCAATGTATCAACCAGCAGGTAATCGGCAAGTTCGCGAGCCTGATAGGCCAGAGCATCCTTCAAATGCGATTGCGTGCGGGTAAAGCGATTGTCGTGATACATGGCGTTGTAGGAACCCCAGGTATGCTCATCGTAATAATTGAGATTCAGCCAGGCTTTTTCGGCGACTTCCCGTATAACTGGTTTTTCCGACGTAGCAGTTGCGGCAATCATATCCCGGGTAAACAGGCGTGGTTTCGCAAGTAGATTGGTTTGCGTAACCACCGCATTACTGGCGCAACCGAAATTCCAGAAATCCGTCCAGTCCCCGGTGTACAGCGGCGTTTCTTCCACCGGTAACTGTTCGATACGCTCCAACAGCATCTCCGGAGTAACATAACGTATCAACGGTTCAAATCCTTCCGCATTCCAGCGGCGGATCAAATTTGCAACATCGATGTTCGGTGGGGAGTTGTCGTAACAGACCGGGGCGTTGGCCGTGGTCAGATAGATAAAATCATGACGATACTTTTTTTCCTTTTCGAGAAAATCAAGGTAATGATCCAACCCTTTGCGCATCACGTCAAGATCATTTAGGTGGGTGTCCATAATCTGATCGAACATGGTGTAATGGGCGCCGTTCATCGTTTTGATCGTCCTCCCGGAAGGACCTTCCCAGCGAATCACTGCCGGCCGCTCTGCGGCGAATCCCCCGAGGTGGCGATTGATTGCCATAATAAACAGCTCGATTCCGGCATCGAGCATGATATCAACCATACTCCAGGGCACCCCGTTGATATCGTGCTGGTTAACAGTGTTGATCTTGATACCAAAAGTTTCCCGCAAGCGTTTGATTGGCTGTAATTGGCGAATCAGCTGCTCGGCAGTACAGAGCGGGGTAACATGGCAGAGCATTGCGGAAATACCGATGCGCTTTTCCTGTGCGTAGCGGCGAAATCTTTCCACATCAGCATCGCTGGCGGTCTCCAGCCATTTAAGCACCTGGGCAGTTACTTCCACCGTCCAGCGGGGACGGGCATGTTCCGGAAAGTCTTCCGTTGCCTGTAGCAAATCCAACGCGCCGTCAAGGAACTCCCGTTGAAGTTCCCAGAGAATCGGTTGCGAATGGGTGTAGCCTAAATCAAAATGACTGTGGTGAAGCACGAGAATTTCCTTGATCTTCATTGAATACCTTCTCTTTTCTCTTTAAAAACCAGGTTATATTTTTCTCCCGCCAAAGACCGCTTTTGTTAAAACGATTTTCAACGGGTTTCTTATTCAATGATAGTACACAGCATTTTTAAAGCACATGAAATCTGTCATTGCGAGGAGTGCCCCAAAGGGATCCCTACGGGGCAGCGACGAGGCAATCTCCTTCGTACGAACGCGGGGATTGCTTCGCAGGGCAAAAAACGCCCGCTCGCAATGACATAACAAATCTTTCCCTCTTGTAGCAAGAGATTAGTTATTCACTTCTAAAACAAGGACTTAATGGCATTTCCAATTCTGCTTTTATTGAAAACAAACGCTGCTTTGATCAACAAAATTTCAATCCACGTCTTTCTTCTTGACAATTTTAATGCTGCCGATTAAATTTATCAAGTCATAAGATGACTTTATGAATTTTTCTTACACCAGGAAAATTATGCCAGATACCATTAATCCGATCAACAAGCGCTCACTTGCTGATAATCTTGCCCATGCACTACGGCAGTTTATCATTGAAAACGGTTACCGCCCCGGCGCGAAACTACCGGCAACCACTATCCTTGCCCAGGAGTTTGGGGTTGGCGTGCCGACATTGCGGGAAGCGCTAAAGACGCTGGAAACCATTGGCATCATCCAGGTGCGCCATGGTTCCGGGGTTTATGTCGGGGAGCATCTGAACAGTATTTTCCTGATGAATCCGATTGTTTCGAAAGAAACTCCGACCAAAAAACAACTACAGGACCTAATCGAAGCCCGCATCTCCATAGAGCCAACAACCGCAGCGCTCGCCGCAGAAAATGCCACGCCGGCACATATCGAAGAACTGGCATCCCTGCTCGCTGATGCCGAAACTCATCTCGACTATGACAGCATCCTTAATCATAAAAACATGTTGTTCCATCGTAAAATCGCCGAAGCCTCCGGCAATTCTGTTTTTAGCCAGATCATGAACGTCCTCACGGGACTTTTTCAGAATGAGCAACGCTTGCTGATCGATATTTTCCATTCGAAAAAATCCGATCATCAACAGCATCAGGCGATTTTCGAAGCATTAAAGAATCGTGATTCCAGTGAGGCTTACCAACGCATGCGCACTCACCTGGAAGGGGTGCTTCGCGCCATAAAAGGCTGGGAAGCAACAGACTGATTTCCTTTTTTTTCTAAATGAAATTTAATCGTTACACTATATAAAGCTTTCGCACTTATTAAATAGTCATTCTGGAGATTTTGACTATGATTCCTGTAAGAACGCTTCGATGCTATCTTTTTATCCTCGCTTTCATTGTTACCGGTTTTACTACTTTGCAGGCCGGGGAAACCGGTAAGATATTCGGTGTCGTTACCGATCAGAACAGCGGCCAACCGCTGGTTGGTGTGAACATTGGCGTTGAGGGCACCACGCTCGGCGCTTCCACGGATGAAGAAGGTATTTTTGTCATCCTGCAATTGCGTCCTGGTCGCTATAACCTTCAGGTCTCCTACATTGGCTATGCGGATGTACGGGTAGAAAATGTTCGGGTCATCGTCGATCATACCGCCCGGGTAAACATCCGTATGCAGGAAAAAGCGGTCGATCTGGGCGATGAGATTGTTGTTACCGCTGAACGTCCGGTAATCCAGAAAGACGTTACCGCCAGCGTGCAATTCGTCGGTGCGGAAGAGCTCGACCAGCTCCCGATTACCGATACCAAAGAAGGCATTTTTCTGCAAACCGGGGTTTTGTTCGACGGACTTCCCTTGCAGGGGCGCGGTGGTAAAGGAGAAGCGCGCTATGCCATTCGCGGCGGCTCCCAGGATGAAGTAAAGTGGTATATCGATGGCGTCCGCACTGCCTCACAAATCGAAGGTCGGGCAGACCAGGGCGGCTCGTTCACCAATGTTAACCTGAACGCAATCGAAGAAGTTCAGGTAATTACCGGGGGATTTAACGCGGAATATGGTGAAGCACAATCGGGGATCATCAATGTTATCACCAAGGAAGGCGGCAATCAGTTTACCGGTTCGGCGGAATTCATCTATTCGCCCAGCGGGCAACGCCATTTCGGTAATTACATCTACGATCCCGCGACCCAAAAGGAATTTCAGGATAATCTCGACACCACCCGCAACGACGGCAGCCTCGATCCGAACTGGTGGAGTGCCTATCGCCAGAATCAAATTTACGATTATCGCGATTTTTCCGACCAGATTGCCTACCTCAGTCTCGGGGGACCGCTCTTTGCGAAAAAAAATACCAGCGGCACCTTTTTCATCTCCTCCCAGCTTTCCAGCGAGGCCTACACTTTTCCCCGCCCCCGCGATACCCGCGATGTGCAGAATATACTTGTGAATACCGCCTTCCATCTCGGGCCACGCATCAAGCTGCGCCTCAGTGGGCTTTACAATCTTGATGAACATTCCACCTTACAGGAAAACGCTGATTTTACCAATCAGGCCAAGTTCTATCGTGGCTGGGGATCGCTGGTAAATACCACAACTACGACATTTAGCGCCTTATGGACGCACACGCTCTCCAACAGCATGTATTACGAATTGAAGCTCAGCCGATTTCATCAGAAGTTTATCGAAACGCCGAGCGATTTTACCCAGCTGGGAGAAAGCATCAATCCGGATATTTGGGGATTCGACCGTTACGACGGTTACCCGAATGAGCCATTCGACGCTTATGCCTTCATTTATGACACGCATCTGGAGAATGGCGATCTTTCCCTGACCGGCAGCTTCAACTGGCAATTGGATAATAACAATCTTTTGAAATCCGGTTTCGAATTTCGCTACAACACCGTCAATGAGGTTAAGGAAAACCGTTTTCCTTCCTTTTCTGATCATCCTGATGACTGGCTGAATCGTGGATTGCATGAGAAATATCATCCGATCCAGTTTGCCGCCTACGTGCAGGACAAAATGGAATTTGAAGGGATGATTCTTAATCTTGGATTGCGCTACGATTACTTCAATCCCAACCGGGACTGGTTCGCCTTCAACAACCTTTTTAATCTTTCTATCGATCCGGATTTTGATGCATCACTCGATCCTGATGGCAACCAGATCGATTCCCTTGGGCGGGAAAAATATTCTTTCGCAAACGTTTTAGCTCAGCCGCGGGAGCCCTCGCGCGATTACCACATGTTCAGCCCTCGCCTCGGTGTTTCCTTTCCGGTAACGACGAATACATTGCTGCATTTCAACTATGGACACTTCCGTCAATTGCCGCCGCTGAACCGGATGTTCGAATTCAATTATTTTCGCCCGGAATATATCGTGAAGGGAAACTACAACGCCCGGCAAAATGGACAAACGGTTCGCACGCCGTCCAATGATGGCGATCCGGAACGCGTCGTTTTTCTTACCCTGGAGCCATTAAGGCCGGAAAAAACCATCCAGTTTGAAGTCGGCCTAAAGCATAATTTCAACAACTTCGCCGTTCTTGATGTCACTGCTTTCTACAAAGACGTCTTCGATCAGAACGAACCCCGCGCGAATCTTTTCGACCGGCGCATTTATGGCTTTGATCCGTTCCAAAACCGGATCACCCCCAACGCTTTTTACGTTACCAACTTTCCTGGTGATTACGGCGATTCCCGCGGTTTTGAATTTACCCTGAAATCCCTGTTCAGCCGGACTTTCAGCCTTAGTCTAAACTACAGCTTCTCCGTTTCGACGGAAGGACGGGCGACGCCGGGCAGAATCAATATCGACGATGAAGATGAGTTGGAACTGATTTTCGAAACGGAAACCACTCGGCGCTTGCTTTTCGAAAAAGTATTCAGCCGTCCGCACGTTTTTCGCAGCAATCTTTATATCCGTTATCCGGAGAACAGCGGCCCGGCATTTCTTGGTTATCTCTTTAAAAACACCAGTGCCAGCATTCTTTATAAATACACCAGCGGTCCACCGCTTACTTATCTAACACCGGAAAATCCTGATGTGGAATTCCACAACTTGCGCTATCCGGCGATTCAATCGGTCGATCTCCGCGTGGACAAAACCCTCAGCTTCTTGGGCGGACAGGGACTAACAGCTTATCTCCGGGTGACCAATCTGCTCAACACCAGAAACGTCCGTTCCCTGGGCGATGTTTTCTTCGATCCCAATGCTTTAACCAACTTCGTGGAAACCGGAGAAATATCCTCGGTAGATGGCTTTGGATACGACATTAGTTATCAGAATTATTTTGAAAAACGGCGCTTCTTTTTTGGCATTAAATACGGTTTTTAAAATTCCGAATTCCGAATTCCGAATTCTTAAACTAACCATCAGGGTTTTAAGCTTATGAAAAACATTTTTTTACACTCACTTTTTCTTCTGTTTCTAGCCAGCAGCTTATCTCTGTTTGCGCAGATTCGCAATGCCGATTTTGAGGTGCATAATCGCGGGATACTTTGGGAAACGATGAATGATGATGGCACCATTGGCGCAGCTGAACCGCTTGATCAATTTTCCTTTTATCCCAGCATGGACTGGCCGGGCGGACCGGGCACATTGCCCCTGAAGGATGAACAGCGTTCCTACATGGCAGGTGCCGGGATGTGGATGGGCGGCATCCGCGATGGCGCGTTGTTTTTCAGTGAGCATGGACCGTTTAACCGGGTAGACGACGCAAATTTTGAAGGAATTCAGAAGACCGAAAATTTTATTGAGAACGTAAACTTTAATCCGAATCAGGCGGAAGAAACAATTACCGCAATCTTTACCACCGGCGAGAACATTCGGGTGGAACGACGCAGCCATGCCTGGAGTTTTCCCGGCGTTAATAATTTCATCATTATCGAATATTTGCTAACCAATGAGAACAGCTCGGCGATCAGCGATTTTTACCTCGGCCTTCCCTACCTGATTCGTCCCAGCTATCAGGACATTCTCGCCCATAACGGCTGGGGAGATGACGCCAATCGTTCCGATGAGGTCGTCGCTTACGACACTTCCCGTTCCTTACTATTTGCATATGATGACACCCCAAATATCAGCTTCCCCAGCGATGTCGGTAACTATGTAGAACGCTTTGACGAATTGCGAACCACTGGCTATGCCGGCTATGCCCTGCTCTATGCGGATCCCGCCAGTGATAATCGTCCCCAACCGGCCAATGTACTCGTCGCTCAACTGCTGGACCACTCGATTCGCCTCACCCTGGACAATAATACCCAGGAAGCTTTATACGCCATTCTCAACGGCAGCGATCGTTCCATGCAGGCCGATCCGGAAGATCGCATCGTTCCCTTTATGCTGATGAGCTGCGGGCCGTACGATATTCCGGCGAATGAGTCCATTCGCATTGTCGTGGTGGAAGCAGTTAACGGTATCGATCTGGAAAATGCCCAGGAGGGAATCTCCGCGCAGGGCGATCTGCCCCAGGGAAAAACGTTGCTACAGGGAAGTATTGACAATGCCCGCACGCTGTTTGAGAATGATTATCAGCTGACTGAAATTCCGCCTCGCACCCCGGATATTACCGTGCTGGCAATTCCCACCGATCAGTCGATTTCTATCTCCTTCTCACCGATTGATGAAGGCTGGACAAATCCCATCAATGGGGAAGAAAACTTTCGCGAATATCGCATTTATCGGAGCAACCGTTCTTTTAATGGTCCGTGGGAACGAATTCGGGTACTGCGCCCCAGCAGCGCTTCTCACCGGCTCAATTTCTTTAATGAAGATGAGGAATTGTGGGCCTACAAGGATACCGATATCCAGGTGGGGGTCAGCTACTATTACACCGTCACTTCCCGGGATACCGAAGGTGTGGAAAGCTTTTGGATCAATCGCCTCAGCGATCCAGTCAAAGCGGCAAATCCCCCAGCGGAAAATACGCTGAACATCAAAGTGTTCCCTAATCCATTCCGGCGCACTTCCGGTCTGCCGTTGGTCGGGGAAGAAAATACTATTACCTGGACGAACCTGCCACCGCAGGCGACAATCCGCATCTACACTGCCGGGGGCGAGATGGTTAAAACGATTGAGCACGACAATGAAAATGTCGGCGAAGCAGTCTGGAATCAACTCAGCGATGCCCAGCAACGCACCGCGCCGGGGATCTATTTCTGGACTGTGTCATCGGAAGTCGGCAGAGCAAAAGGAACGCTTTTGTTGATAAAGTAAAAGAAAACGTTGTTCGTTGACCGTTGATCGAAAAAAACAACGAACAACGATCAACGGTCAACGATCAACGACTTACTAAATAAATGGTCCTGCAAAAACATAGCTTTCGATAAGGACTTGTTATGAAAAAGATTCGATTACTTTCATTACTATTGACACTATTGACCAGCCCGCTATTCGCCCAGTTCGATTACGGGTTCGACTTCTCCAAGGCAGGCACTTCCGGCTTTCAATTTCTGAAGATCGGCATTGGTGCGGAGCAGATTGCCATGGGTGATGCCGCCGCCAGCACCGTTAGTGGCGTCTCCTCGGTTTACTGGAATCCCGCCGGTTTGGGCTGGCTGGAAAAGCGGCAGGTCTTTGCTCATCAGACCAATTGGCTGGTAGACAGCAAACATTCCGCCCTGGCACTGGCTTTCCCTTTCAAATCTATCCGGGTTGCGGTAAATGTGATGTCCCTGGCGGTCAATGAATTTGAGGAGACCACCGTGGCCGATCCGCTTGGCACCGGGCGAATGGTTGATGCCGGGGATTTTATGGTTGGCCTGGCTATTACCCGCCGCTATACCGATCGCCTGAGCATCGGGGCGCAGGTGAAATTTGTGCAGGAGAAACTCGACGACGTTACATTCGACAATTTCCTTTTCGATGTTGGCACCATCTATTACACCGGCTTTCGCGACCTGCGGCTCTCCTTCGTGCTGCAGCATTTTGGCCCGGATATTACCGTTTTCGACAACAAGTTCAAAATGCCCCTGCTCTTTCGTATCGGGGCGGCGGATAATCTCATCGACCGGGAAAACTTTCGCTTAATCGCGGCGGTCGATTTAATTCATCCCACAGATAATAATGAATCCGTGAATTGGGGCATGGAACTATTGTTGATGGATGCTCTGGCACTGCGCGGTGGCTATCGCATGAATGTCGATGAAGGCGACCTTTCTCTCGGTGCCGGTCTGCGCACGCCCACACTCTCCGGATTTCAAACCCGGGTGGATTATGCCTACAGCTCTTTCGGCGATGTTTTCGGCACCATTCACCGCTTTTCCCTGATGTTGGAATTTTAAGAATGGTATAAAATAACCGATGCATACATTTTCAGATGACCAGTTCCCATTCATCCTGAGCCTGTCGAAGGGTGAAAGATATTTAAATGTTAATGTTTGATAAAATGAATATAGGCCCAATTCCAATTTTTTTCGAATCTGGAAAATTAAGATAACCAATTCATCCTTCGACAGGTACATCCTGAGTTGATCGAAGGGCTCAGGATGAATGGAAGTAACTATATTTTTAACAAATCAATGAGGAATTTGGTCTTGTCACACATAATACGAAAACTCTTAAAACTGATTGCAATTATGGCGATACCTTTACTAACCACCCACTGCCGTTTTACAGTGATCGACCAGCCCTTAACGGTAATTCCCGGTCAGCAGATGACTGTAAATTTATCTATCGCCCTGGATATTGTCCCGGAGCCGAATATTCATAAAGGGGTGGTCTGCGTGCTGCTTCCTGAGGATTGGTCGATTCTCTCCGCTGACTATAGCGGCACACTTGGCGACGGCACTATGGAAATGTCTTCTACCTGGGCAGACAGCGCAGAAGCTTGCTATCCGACAACCACATTCGCCAATGGCATGAAATGGCTGGCAATGATTTCCGATACCGGCTATACCTATCAGGATCCGCAAACCATCAACGTCACCCTGCAACTGCAAACCGGACAAACCGAGGGCTGCTTTAACCTCGGCTACCTGGTTACCAAGGCAACACCCGGATTAATCTGCGCCGGTGTGCCTTCCTGGGCGCCGTTGTCATACCCGAATCCGGTAGCAGTGAGCACCAGCGGGGTTGTCTGCGACACCGCCGTGGTAGAAAGAGCGATCGAGTGGGATAATCTTCTTGACCGTCACTCCGGCTGGACCGGCGCCGATGGCATCTACAGCATTCCCCTTTCGGAAAAAGAAACACCCGGCAACAACGAGGATGAGCAAACGCTCCTGCTCTTCAGCGACACCTTTATCGGCGAAGTGGACAGCAACGATTACCGCACCTCCTGGGCGATTGTCAATAACACCTATGCATACCTCGATGGTATTGCACCGCTGGACGAAAACATCGAATATTTTTGGGATGAAAATAATGGTGGCCAGCCAAAAGCGGTTTTTGTGCCGGAGACGCCAAACAGCCTCCCGCAACACTGGTATTGGCTGATGGACGGCCTTGCCCTTGGCGATAGTATTTACGTCACTGGCTTGCGCATGAAACCGGGCAGCGGTGGTCCTTTCAATTTTGCGCTGGATGGTGTTGCCCTAATCTCTTTTCAGTTGGATGGCGATCATCTCATTCCGACGCACCGCCAGGTGGACACACCCTTGTTTTATCGCAATGATGCCGACGGTTCAGAAATCGCCCTCGGCCAGGCAATTATGCCCATGCACGCTGCTTCCGAAAATCCTGGTGCAGATGGCTATATTTATGTTTACGGACCACGCAGCAGTATCAGCGGAAAAGAGTTGATGGCTGCACGGGTGCTACCGGAACACTTCAACGATTTTTCCCAATATCGCTATTGGGACGGCAGCGGCTGGAGCACCGCTATAGAGGATTGTGCGCCAATCACTCATGGCATTTCCCAGGAATTTTCCGTCAGCCCATTGCCAAATGGAAAATTTATTCTGGTCTTCCAAATTAATAGCAGCGTGGCGATTCGCATCGGTGATAGTCCGGTTGGTCCTTTCGGCTTAATGGAAATTATCTATAATACCCCGGAAGTGCAGCTCAGTCCGGATATCCATGTTTATAATGCCAAGGCGCATCCGCATCTTTCCACGCCGGAGAAATTGCTCATTTCTTACAACGTCAATACTTTCGATTTCGCAGCGCACATCACTAATGCAGATATTTACCGCCCGCGCTTTATTTGGCTAAAACTGGGAGAAACACCGCAATTGGTGCAGGAAACACACGGTCATCTGCCTCGGAAAGTCTCTTTATCGCCGAATTATCCGAATCCCTTTAACCCGACGACGACAATCCCATTTCAGGTGCCCAAACGCGCTGAAGTGGTACTAAAAATCTACAATTCTCTCGGAGAAGAAATACGTACGCTAATCCGGGAAGAACTCCCGCCGGGCGGCTATAAAGTGAACTGGAATGGGCAGGATAATAACGGTCGCCAGGTCAGCTCCGGCATGTATGTTTACTACATCCGTATCGGCGGCGTCACCGGCAGCCACAAAATGATTCTAATCAAATAAAAGGTCTCAAAAAGCAGATACCATCACCAAACATTAATTGCAGGCGCTCCAAGCCCTGAAAGGGCGCCCCAAGAAAATCCTGGACGTAAGTCCGGGGGAAAAAACATGCTCCTAAAAACCACAAGAACCATATCCGGCACTATCCTCGCCTTAGCAACCCTCTGGCTGCTCTTCGGCTACTCGCCGACGACAACGCCACCGGATGATGGGAAGATCCACATCCAATACTGGTATCTCACCGGGCAGAAGGATCAGGAACCTTATACCGTGAAAAAGTTCAATGACAGCCAGGATAGTATTGTGGTAGATGCGGTAGCGATTCCCTGGACGGAACACGAGAAGAAAGTGTTGACGGCAATTCTTAGTGGCAATCCCCCTGATGTAATGACCCAGATTTCACCCTTGCCACAATGGGCCTCGCGCATGGCCCTGGTGCCGCTGGATCAGTTTATGAAGCGAGACAATTTCGATACAACAATTTTCTTTCCTGCTTTGTGGCAAGAGATGAGCTGGCATCAACGTACTTTCGGAATTCCGGCCAACACTGCTTCCTATGCATTATTTTACAACAAGCAGCTCTTTCGGAAAGCCGGACTCGATCCGGAAACGCCTCCGAAAACCTGGGATGAGGTGCTTGCTTTTTCCCGTAAACTGGCGAAATATGACGATCAGGGACGGATCTCTCAAATGGGATTTATTCCCGAATACGGCTCACTCCCCGGGCATGGCGATCTTGCCACAGCATCAATCATGGCCTGGCAGTTGGGGGCAAAATTTCTCCTTAACAATGGCGAGACTGTCTCCATGACGGAGCCGGCCACCGTCAAGGCGCTGGAGTGGATATCCGCATTCTATGATGAATACGAGCACCAGAGCGTCAGTGCATTTATGGCCGGATTCGGCTATGGCGATCAGCATGCTTTTGTTGCCAACAAGGTGGCGATGATGATGCTTTCCCATAATTATCTGGATTTCATCGCGCAATATGGCCCGGACATGGATTACGGGATTTGCGAAATTCCCAGCTTTCCCGGACGCCCGTCGGCCTCTTCTTCCGGCAGTTGGTGGCTGGGCATTCCCCGTGGTGCGAAACATCCGGAAGCCGCCTGGAAGTTCATGAAATTTGCTGTGGAAAAGCAAACTCAATTGGAACATATCGCCAGCCTGGATGAACCGCTCTTCCCCGCCAATCGCCTCGCAGCAACCGATAGCAGTTTTGCCAGCGATGCAGCAACTAAAGTATTTGTAAAGCAGATGGAAGTTGCACACTCTCCTGCAGTCGTGCCTTTAGCGCACGGGGTTTTTTGGAGAGAATTCCTGGCTGCACGGGAACGAGTGGTTCGCGATATTCAACAACCAATGCCAGCGTTACAGCAGGCAGAAAAACTCATCCAGTTAGAGTTGGACAAGGCCGTTCGTTATGATAGCTATGTCCGGACAAAAATGACCTATCAAACTCCGGAAGTACAGCAATGATAGCCACTTTTAAAGAGACATTACGCAGCCGGATGAAACGGCGGGAAATGATCCTCGCCTACATCTTCCTTTCCCCCTGGCTGCTCGGCTTCCTGGCCTTCGGGTTATATCCGATGATCATGTCCGCCTATTATAGTCTCTGTCATTACGATGTATTGCGGGTCCCGCAATTTATCGGTCTGGAGAATTATCAGGTACTCCTGTTCGAAGATCCTTACTTTTTACAATCGATCTGGAATACCTTGTACTATACAGTTCTCCGTACACCATTAAGCATACTGGGCTCCCTCTTGCTAGCGGTTTTGGTGAACAACGAACTGCGCGGCATGCGTTTTTTCCGCACGGCGTTTTTTGTCCCCTCGATTGTTACCGGTGTTGCCTTGTCAGTGCTTTGGCTCTGGATGCTCAACCCACATTACGGCCTGGTCAATATCGCGCTTGCTGCATTTGGGATTCCCGGGCCGCTCTGGCTGCAAAGCACCGAATGGTCGAAGCCGGCGATGGTTCTCATGGGACTTTGGTCGATCGGTGGTGGACGAATGCTGGTATTCCTCGCCGCCTTGCAGAGCATCCCGAATAATCTCTACGAAAGCGCAGAAATTGACGGCGGCGGTTGGTGGCAAAAGTTCTATCATATCACCGTGCCGATGATGTCCCCGGTTATTTTTCTCTGGACGATCCTTGATGTCATCTTCTCCCTGCAGGTGTTCACCGAAGCCTATGTGATGACTAAAGGTGGCCCGCTAAATTCGACACTCTTTTATAATCTCTACATCTACTTCAAAGCTTTTGATGATTTCGCCATGGGATATGCCTCCGCCATGGCCTGGATTTTACTGCTCATCACATTGCTGATTACCATCATCCAATTCAAACTGGGCAAACGCTGGGTGTATTACGAAGGGGGGGACAGCAATTGATCAATCGAAAAAAAGCGTTGAAAAAGTTATATATCTATATCGGCCTGCTGGTTTGCAGCGCTGTGCTCATCCTGCCTTTTCTCTGGGTGCTTTCAACCTCGCTAAAAGCCGATGGCCAAATATTCGCGATTCCACCGCAATTTATCCCGGAATCGCTCCATTGGGAGAATTACAGCCTGGTCTTTCAACGGATGCCGTTTCTCACCTATTTTCTCAATTCGACGTTCATCACTGTGGTCTCGATTATCGGCACAGTGCTCTCCAGCTCGATGGTCGCTTATGCCTTCGCCTGTTTACGCTGGCCGGGACGAGATGGCGTTTTCATTCTAGTACTCGCCACCATGATGCTCCCAATGCAGGTCACCATGATTCCGGTATTCGTAATGTTTAAAGACCTCGGCTGGCTGAACACATTTAAACCGTTAACAGTTCCGGCATTCCTTGGGGGAGGCGCATTTAACATTTTCTTACTCCGGCAATTTTTTCTCACGATTCCTCCATCCTTGCTGGATGCGGCGCGGATTGATGGTTGCTCGGAGTTTCGCATCTACTGGAATATCGTTATGCCGCTGGCCAAACCGGCGCTGGCAACGGTGGCAATTCTTACATTTTTATTTACCTGGAACGACTTTCTCGGCCCGCTCATCTACTTGTCAGATCAGCTAAAGGGCACACTGGCATTGGGATTGGCAATGTTCACCGGTCAACACCAAAATGAATGGGGCCCGCTAATGGCCGCTTCCGTTTTAATGATGGCACCAATTATTATTATATTCTTTATGTTTCAAAAATACTTTATTCAGGCATTCACCAGTAGTGGGATTAAGGGATGATAGCTAACAGTTTACAGTGAACAGTTATCAGTTATCAGTTATCACAGACCCAACTGACCTATAGTTTAACATCGATATTAAAATTGATAACTGTTCACTGATAACTGTTTACTGATAACTGTTCACTGATAACTGTTCACTGATAACTGTTCACTGATAACTGTATTTCGAAGTCCTCTACACTAATTAATCAACCTCAACCAATCAAAAGGAGATTTGGTATGAAAAATCGTGTACTGAGAAAATTGATGATGTTCCTCACCCTGATATCATCAGTATGGCTGCTCAGCGGCTGTTTGTATATCCTGCAACTGATTCAGGTTGCAACAGCGGATGTTAATTCCCAGATCACTACCACGATCGAAGTGGAAATGGATGAATCGGCATGTGCCTGCCCGGGCGGCGGTCCTTCCGGAGCAATTGTTGCAGTGCAAGTTCCCACCGACTGGACAATTGACGGCATGGATTATGATGGCGACTATGGTCCGCAGGATCTCGCTTATCTGCATCCGGACAGCCTTGATGGTCGCCCCGGTGCCGGTGTCGATCATTGGTATGATAGTCTAGACTTCCGCTATCCCCCGGCAGCAGGCATGCAATGGGTGGTTTACCAGGGACCAAATGAAGGTTGGATTGGTTCAGATACCAATAATGTAACCGTTACCATCAATATGACTACTGGTGCCGCCGGTATGTATAACATCGGTTATCTGATTTCAATTAATGATTACAATCTAACCAATCCCGACGAGTTTGACGTTAGACTGGAAAACCCGATCAATGTTGGAAATGTTGGCATCGAAGAGACCCAATTACCGGGCCTTGCCGAGCAGTTTGAACTGGAACAGAATTTCCCGAATCCGTTCAACCCCAGCACGACGATTCGTTATGCCATTCAGCAGCGTACCGATGTAAAACTGGCTGTTTATGATCTCTCCGGCCGGGAAGTTACGGTACTCTATCAGGGCGCAAAAGCACCGGGCAATTATGAAATTCAGTTCGATGCTTCCGAACTCGCCAGTGGCGTTTATCTCTATCGCCTGGTGGCGGGCAACTTTGTTCAGACTCGCAAGATGATGCTGGTTCGCTAATTTTTTATTGTCAATCCGGATTTGCAATTGCAGATCCGGATTGCTTTTTCTTCAAAAATATGCCGAATTGAAATCTCTAAACCATTTAAGAATCTTATGACAGCAACGAAAATCAACATTCAGAACATTCGCGACCTTGGTCCGCAACTGACCGAGAATCCGCACCAGATGGTTGGGCAGGATGGCGCATATTCCATCCCCTTGGGCGAAAAAACTTTATGGTTTTTTGGCGATACCTTAATCGGAAAAAGAACGCCCGGTGAAAGCGTCTGGTATCCCGCTGGCAAAGCGGTCGGTCCCTGGGATATGACTGGCAAAGCAGGCATCCGTCGAATGATAAACAACTGCGGCCTGCTCCTGGAAAATCATGATGTCCGAAATGGATTTCAGGATGTCCGCTACATCATGGATAATGATGGCGAAATAAAAACCCTGATGCCGCTCCTGCCTGATGAACATCCTGACGAAATTCGCATCTGGTGTATGCATGGTATTGCCTTAGAGGATAAACTCTACCTGTTTTTCAACAAAGTGGAAATGCTCCCCGATGGCCCTTTCCCGGTCAATTTTGATATTCTTGGCGTCGGAATGTATGTTGGCAACACAAAGGATTGGGAATTTCAACGAGTATTCCATAACGGCTCCGATCTCTTCTGGAAAAAAGAACATCCTCAATTCAGTGCGGCAATTTTACCGGACAAAAATGGCGATTGGCTATATTTTTATGGTGTAAAAAAAGACGCCCAACGGGTTCAGCGGACTCACCTCGCCCGGGTGCGACCGGATGACATTACCGATCCGGACGCCTATCAATACCTGGTTTCTTCAGCACCAAAATGGAGCGATAATATCGCTGATGCCCGGCCGATTTTTGCCCATCCTCCAAATGAGCAATCGATAAGTTTTAATCCATATCTTAATTGTTATCTGGCAGTCCATTCATTCGATATTACCGGAAAAATCGTGGCAAGAACTGCAGCGCATCCCTGGGGTCCCTGGAGCGAGCCGACGGTTATTACCACCATTGTTCCGGTGCGGGAAAAACCACTCCCCTATCCTCCGCTGGTTTATGCAGCAAAAGAACATCCGGTGTTGCAACGAGAGAATGGGCGGATTATTTATATCACTTACGTGGAGTTTGAAGAATATTTTCCGCATTTGCTGGAGGTAACGCTGGGCTGAGGAAGAATGGGCAAATGGGCAAATGGGCAAACCCCATAGGGGCAAGTGGGCAATCTTAAACGATCAACGAACAACGAACAACGAAAATGAGTCACTTAAAAGCATTTGAAATACTGAAAAAAATTCAGGACAATAATTTTTCCAAATCCCTGGAAACGAATGTCTCCGAACTTCTCGATATATTCCAGCAAGCTGGCGCACCGCTAATTATCGGCGATACAACCGTAGTTTTTCTCTATCATGGTCCGGCAAAAAAGGTTGCGCTCATTGGCGACATGACCGAATGGAAAACTTTCCAACCGCTAGAACGAATTGCCGGAACAGATCTTTTTTTCTACCAGACGGAATTACCAGCCGATGCTCGCCTGGAATATAATTTTCAAATTGATGATGCAGAGCTTCTCACAACTGATTCACTCAATCCGCATCTATCCCTGAATGGATTGGGCGACCTTTCCGAACTGGCGATGCCAGCGTATCAACACCATCCTTTGTTTAAAGATTTTCGTACTGGCCAAAAAGGTCCCTGGTTGAACATTGAGACGCATACTTTGCCGCCAGGCAAGTTACCGTATCCCCATACCATTCACGTTTACCTGCCGCCGAACTATCACAAAAACAACGCAATCTATCCTACTGTTTATTTTCAGGATGGCGAAGATTACATTGAATTCGCCCAGGTGCCTTATGTACTCAATCAGTTAATCGAAGAAGGGCTTATTCCACCGCTAGTAGCAGTTTTCGAAGCACCGCCGAATCGCCATATTCCCGATACACCCAATCGCATGACCCAATACGGTCTGAATGATGATTACGTCGATTTTTTTAGCGATCAGCTGGTGCAATTTGTGGAGAGCCATTATCGTCTGCAGTCTGCGCCGGAAAGCCGGCTGGTGGTTGGTGATTCATTTGGCGGATTAATCTCGGCGTATATCGCTTTTTCCCGCCCGGATTTCTTTGGATTATGCTACAGTCAATCCGGCTACGCCTCTTTCCAGAACGACGCATTAATTGCCGCTTACCGCGACGCCTCTCCACGTCCGATTCGTATGTATGTCGATGTCGGGCATTTCGAGCGCTCGGTCGGGGCGGCATTTCTCCCGGAAGCTGAACAGGATTTTCTCCTGGCGAACCGTCGCTTCGAAGCGGTACTGCGCACCCATAATTACGATTTCGTTTATCGTGAATATCCGGAAGGGCATACCTGGGGCAACTGGCGACGCCATTTGATAGATGCACTGATTCATTTCTTTGGAGCATAATATGAGATTCGGGATGGATTTTGGCGGCACCAATTTAAAGACGGGCATTTTCCATGAAGATGGCTCAGTGGTCGACTTCATCGAACATCCCTTAACAACCTTTACCGGCAATGGCAATTTATTAGACAATTTGCTTTCCCATGCGCAGAAATTTGCTGCGAACAAATCGATTCGTGGCGGTGGGTTGGCGATTAAAGGGCTGGTCAACTCCGCAACCGGAATATTAGAGGATGACATTGGCGCCGGTGCCATGCTTGCCGGCCGCGATCTTCGTGCTACTTTTGGCGATGCATTGGGCGTTCCATTCTGCGTGGAAAATGACGCGCGCGCCTATGCCTGGGGAGAATGGTTATTCGGGGCTGGAAAAGGGAGCAAAGTCCAGGTTTGTATGACCCTGGGCACCGGCCTTGGCTGCGCACTCATCAAGGATCAGCATCCTTACCAGGGAAGCGATGCCCTCGGTGGCATTCTCGGCGGTCATATCAGTATCGACAGAAATGGACCCCGCTGTCCTTGCGGCAATTATGGCTGCCTGGAAGTCTATTGTTCTGCCCCTGCTTTCGCCAAACGTATTCGCAACGCTCATCCCGATTTAGAAAACAAGGCTGATCCCCTGCCCCCATTTTTTGATAAAATAGCTGCTGGCGATAGTGGTTATATAACGACGCTGAAAGCTTTTCAAAGAGATTTGGCCATTGGTATTGTCAATGTAATTCATGCGTATGGGCCGGATCGGATTGTCCTCGGGGGCGGTGTAATGAACAGCGCTTCACTAATCCTGCCAGGCTTAATAGAGCAGGTGCACCAAATGGCCTGGACGGTTCCCCGAAATTCCGTGGACATCCAGCCGGCAGCGCTTGGCAACCGGGCGGCAGCCATTGGCGCGGCATTTCATCCCGACCTCAACCTCGAACGCTAGCAGTAAAAAAGGAGATTCCCATGACCGCCAAGCAGAATGGCAAAAACGACATATTTACCGCACCGCTTCCTGATACCCAAACGGAATACCCCCGCGGTTTATTCGAACTTTTTCCGGCCTTTACTCCTTCTCATGGAGCGATAAATGCAGGTTATACACATCTGGCAGAGAATATTTCAACTGCGATTCCGCAGGGATTGCGCGTTTTGGTCATCGATGGTTTTCATGGTGTTGACTGGCAATCTTTTCAGAAATCAGTTTCCGATGCGCTAAAAAAACAATCCATTTCCCCGGAATGGATCGATTTATCTGATTGTCTCGCAGATGCATCTGCGATCGAGGAACGCATCACTCCTTTTTTAGGTGGGGACGATCCTTTATGGGGCACACACTTTCCCCTGGGCATGGATGTTTTCTTTGATGCCAAAAAGCTGGCTGATGTCCGCATCCGCTCCGCAATGGCCCGTGGTAATGCTGCCGGTGACTTAACGATTATTTATGGCTGCGGTGCCGGTTTGCTGGAATTGTGGGATCAACTTTGGTATCTCGATATCCCCAAAGATGCCTTGCAATTCCGCGCGCGACGTCAGGAGATTACCAACCTCGGCGAAAGCCAGCCGGTTCCTTTCGGCCAGTTTTACAAGCGCACATATTTTGTCGAATGGCCAGCTCTCGGTCGGCAAAAAAGGCAGTTGCTTCCCCAGTTGGATTGCTATATCGATCTGCAGGATGCTGGTTCCCCGGCTGCAATGACCGGGGATGATTTTCGGGCCACACTTCGCGAATTAGCGTCATCACCCTTTCGTCCGCGGCCGTGGTTTTACCCCGGTCCCTGGGGCGGAAAATATATGCAAGGACATATGGGCCTCGATCCCGAGCAGCCCAATTTTGCCTGGTCCTTCGAAATGATCGTTCCGGAGAACGGCGTTATTCTTGAAAAGGATGGGCAACGCCTGGAATTTTCTTTCGATTGCCTGATGTTCCAGGAAAATCAACGGGTGATGGGCACAGCAGCCGCTCGCCAGTTTAAATACGAATTTCCCATTCGCCTCGATTACCTGGACACGATTGACGGCGGCAATCTTTCCACCCAATGCCACCCCCGTCCCAATTTTATGCGGAAGCACTTTGGGGAAACCTATACACAGGATGAAACTTACTACATCTCCAATGCGAAGGCTGGCGCACTGGTTTATCTCGGCTTAACCGACGATTGCGATCCGGATGAATTTCGCGAGGCGCTGGAAACTTCTCATCGTGAAGGGAAAGCAGTTGACATCGATAAATATGTTCACAGCGAACCGGCGCAGCCGCACGATCTATTCCTGATCCCCAATGGCACTGTGCACTGCAGCGGCACCGGCAATCTGGTTCTGGAAATCAGCGCCACGCCCTATATTTTCACATTTAAGATTTATGATTACCTCCGCCGGGACCTGGAAGGAAATTTTCGCCCGATGAATATTGAGCGCGCCTGGGAAAACATCTATTTTGAGCGCCGGAAAGATTGGGTGCGGAAAAATTTACTGGCAAAGCCGGCACTGCTCCGCAAAGGAGAAGATTGGGAAGAAGTTGTATTATATGATAAACCTTTCAGCTTTTACAACATCCACCGGGCAGATTTTGCCAGCACATTTTCCTTCGAAACCAATGACCGTGGTTTCGCTGTCAATTTGGTTGAAGGCGAAAGGATAAAGATTGTTACCGAGAGCGGCACCGAGAGCGAGCTAGCGTATCTGGAATCGATGTTAATCCCAGCTGCCTGTGGAAAGGTTACGATTACCAATCAAGGCGAACGTCCCTGCAAAATGGTATTGGTTTATACGCGCACGGATGTTGGGGTAAATGCGCCGTTGAATGTGCCGTCGGATTGAGTCTTTTTGTGGGAAGGTTTATCATTACGTACGATTGCCTGGAAAAAATTAAAAGGATGCGTTCGCACCTAATTATGAGTGATATGGTTCCGCTCCCGCTGGTCGCTAATGGCTCCACTCCCTGCGGTCACTCATGGTTTCGCTCCCGTTGGTCGCTGAGGGCTAGAATAGGTATGATTAAATACAAAGAACTATTAACGACCAAAGGGAGTGGAGCCATTAGTGACCGCAGGGAACGGAGCCATCAACGACCAGCGGGAGCGGAACCATATTGCAAAGAATTCGCCGACTGCTCCAACTCTAAAGACTTCTCCCCCAATTCGTCCTAGCACAACATCCTCATCCCCCTACCACTGATCTGCCTGCGCCACCCGCTTCGCCGCAACAATCGGATCTCCCAAAGGGCGGCATTCCAGACCAACATAGCCACGATAACCAAGCTCATATGCTTCCTTCAATACACGCGGATAGTGAATTTCTCCGGTGCCCGGTTCATTCCGTCCGGGATGGTCAGCCAGTTGTAAATATCCCACCTGATCAAATCCTTCGCGAAGGCGCCCACAGAGGTCCCCTTCTGTGATGTGCATATGATAAAAATCCCAATTGATCTTTACATGGGAAGAGCTAACCTCACGGCAAATCCGTACCGCCGGTGGACTGCCATAGAGGCTGTGTCCCTTATGATCAACACGGATGTTCATTGGCTCGAGAATGAGGGTTAGATCATTTGCTTCAGCAATCGGTGCCACCCGTTTCAGGGCAACTATTATTTGTTCGTGCATCTCTTCCTGGGTCATACCTTCCTGGTCATCCCCGCCAACGACTGTCGCCAGTTTACAATCGAGCTTTTTCGCAACTTCACAGGCTTTGCCAATCGCCTCCTCAAAGGCGCCATGATTCACTGGATTATTCATTCCCGGATTAAATCCCCAGGCAGTAAACTGCGCAATACCCAGCCCATGGGAATCACAAGCCGCTTTTATCTGGTCGAGATCCTTACTTTCATGTCCCCAGAATTCGATGGCTGGAAATCCCAGGGAAGCTACCATATCGATACGTTCCAAAAATGGCAAATCCGTCCACCACATTTCCACGTTAACAGCGAACTTGCTGTGGGGCGTCTTACCAATCGTTGCAGTATCATTTGTCTCCTCATCAGAGCCGCAACTAGTTAGCCCTGCCCCAATCAACGCTGCGGCACTACCTTTTAGAAACTTTCGCCGATTCATTTCTGCCATTTTCGCCTCACTCAATTTGTCCATTTAACATTAGCATCTATTGCAGCTTTTAGATCTTCTTCCCGGCATGAACGAATTCAATTTTTCGCCCAAGCACATTTTCCAGGGGGATTTTCTTCCGTTCTGCATCCCAAAGTTCCAGCTCCAGATTATCATTACTGTAAAGTAAAATTTTTAGGGATTTATCCGTCAGTTTGCAAGTTATCGCTTCAACCAATTGATTATGTC
This sequence comes from Calditrichia bacterium, assembly GCA_028284905.1. Lineage (GTDB taxonomy): Bacteria > Calditrichota > Calditrichia > RBG-13-44-9 > J075 > JACKAP01. The sequence continues at coordinate 23,534 of JANQQU010000012.1, read as the reverse complement.
CGCGATCCAGTCCCACGGCGATACGGAGAACACCGGAAAGCACCTCGATTATCCGGCGATCCTTCTTGGTCAGTTTGCCGAATTGTGTCTGGCTCTTCTGGGGAATTTCCTTTCGATGATAGCTGGCGACGTAACCGATGAGCATCACTTCTTCATCGGTAAACCCGCGCAGGCCGGCATTGTGGATGATATAAAGGGTATGTTTATGATAGCGCTTAAAGCCGATATATTGCCCGATACTGTGCAGCATAGCGCTATAGCGCAGGATATCCCGTTCGTATTCACCGAATTTATATTTTTCTGATAACGCTTCGAAAATGTCCAGCGCCAGTTTGCTGATATGCTCTTCCCGGTCGCCGGATCGCCCATACTTACGGGCCATCTCCAGAACGCTGCGATGGCGGACGTCAGCTGTCGCCGGGAACATCGCTGCTCCCTCTGGATGGCGATCCAGGTAATCGAACGCGACACCTTCCCGTAGAGAAGCATCGCATAGAACCAGGCTATCGGTATCAATCATTTCCAGCAATTGCACTAACAAAACGCCCCCGAGGTGGATTGCGTCCGCGCGTTGCTCACTAATTCCATTGACCGTCGCTCGTTTTTCCGGGGGAATTTTAAGCAGGCGAGTGGTAATTTTTTTTAATTCCTTTAACGAAACCTTTTCCGCGTTGAGAGAACGCCAGGCCTTGCTTCCCCCGGCGATATGGGCAGCTTCCCCCAATGTTCGGATCGTCCCGGAAGTGCCAATCACCGTTTGAAATCCAATGGCCTTGGCTTTTCGGATCAAATCTTCGGCGGCGTAACGAATATGTGCCTCCAGCACCCGTTGTGCTTCCGGGCCGACCGGGGCGTCGTTGCCGATCATGTCTTTCAGGCGTTGCACACCGAGTTTTACGCTTTCCCCAAATAATACTTCCCGGTTATTCCCGACAACGACCTCAAGGCTACCGCCTCCGATATCGAGTACCAGGGCATTTTCGCCATCCTCCAGATTGATGGCTTTGCGCACCGCCAGAAAGATTAAGCGTGCCTCCTCTTTGCCGGAAACCACCCGCGGAGAAATACCGGTTTCCCGGGCGACGGTTGTCAGGAATTCGCCGCCGTTATGCGCTTCCCGAACCGCACTGGTTGCAACGGCCTGAATTTCATCAACTGCGATACTATCGGCGAGCATGACATATTTACGCAAGGTTTCCAGTCCGGCCTGAAACGCCCGCTCACTCAGTTTATGCGTGCTAAAGACGCCGGCCCCCAATTTTACCATTTCCTTTTCGCGATCGATCACTTCGATCCCCTGATGCCGGTCAATATTCATAATCACCATATGGATTGAATTGGAACCGATATCAATTGCTGCCAACTTCATGTAATCCTCTTTACCAAATTCGATGAAAGACTATCTTAAACTGCCCAAATATCTGTAAAAAAATACGACTTTCGAGGGGAATATGGAAGGGGAAATGTTGTGGGAAAGTTCAGAGTTCAGAGTTTAGAGTTCAAGGTTAATCGTTGTTCGTTGTTCGAAACTTTTACCCACCTGCCTCTATGGGGTTTGCTCATAATATTCCTCGCGGGTTATTTCATAATCGACACAGCCATCGTCTGCTACAGTGCGAACATATTTGTATCCGCAGGATTCGAAGAGTTTTCTTGAGCGAACATTTTCGGCGGCGATATCCATTCCGCAAAGGCGATCCGCGCCGATTGTATTAAAGGCATACTCCATAATCTTCTGTAAGATCTCTTTTCCATAGCCTTTCCGCCAGCAGGATTTATCCCAGATGCCGATGGGGCTGCGCATCACCTTTTCTCCCGGCTGTACCTTTGCCCGGGTAAGATTCATCCATTCCAGGCAAACTTCCCCAATCACCCGCTCACTATTTTTTTCCACCACGGCAAATAGATAGCCCCGTTTCGCCATAAATTCTCCGATACGCTCCAATTGGTTCAAATCGATAAACATATCCGGATTCCCTTCCATGCCCGCTTTGAATTCCGGATCATTATAAAAGGGTAAAGCAATACGAAAATCGTTCCGCTGAAGCGGCCGTAACATCAATCGCTCGGTTTCCAGTTGAATATCGTGACCGGAGAAATTGTTTATTTTCATTTTTACCTCGCGAGTAAATGTATTTGGGATGCTTGGTTTTATGAGCAGTTTTGCCTCTCTAAATATTCGATGCTTAAGAATCCATGTATGATTCTTCAAATATCTTTCAGATTGCTTTCAAAGCTCATGCCGCATATATTTTTCAATCATCTATAAAGAATGCAGTGCCGCCCCCTTAGCTCAGTAGGATAGAGCATCGGATTCCTAATCCGGGGGTCGCAGGTTCGAATCCTGCAGGGGGCACACCTTCTAAAAAACCTTGCAGATATTGCCGCTTTTATTTGTTAATGAATAGGGATAGTTCTTATTTCTTCAAAAATGCGGACGGGGAATCTCCAAATGCTTCCCTAAATTTCCGGGAAAAATAGGAGAAATTATTGAAACCAACCATCATCGCTATTTCGGTGACATTCCCGTGCCTTTCGGCCAATAACTGTTTTGCTTTGCGTAGCCGAATGGTTCGCAGAAACGTAGTGGAATCGGTATCGGTGAGTTTTTGCAACTTGCGGTTAAGCTGGGTCTTGCTGTAACCACATTCTTTAGCGAGACGGCTGACATCAAATGATTCCTCAGCCATAAATTGATTAATTATAGCAGTAACTTTATCGAGAAATTCCCGATCGCGCACACCGATTTGCAGTTTATCAACAGTTTCCGGCAGTATCGGCCAATGATCTTTTAAGTATTGTTGAATCCGCCGTCGTTGCGCCAGCAGATTGTTAACGGTTAATTTCAGCACCTCGGCATTGAAGGGTTTTTCCAGGTAAACATCCGCACCAAACCCCAACCCCTCCAGTTGCGCTTCCGCACCCGCTTTGGCTGTTAGGAGAATAATCGGGGTATGACTGACTGCTTCATCTTCCTTAATGCGCCGGCAGAGTTCATTGCCATCCATCTTCGGCATCATTACATCACTGATGACCAGATCGGGAAAAACGTTGCTCACAATCGCGAGTCCCTCTTCGCCGTTTTCCGCTTCCAGGAGATGATAGTTTTCCAGGAATTGCTGCTTTATATAAGCTCGCATGTCCGCATTGTCTTCCACAATTAGTATTTTCGGGGCTTTGGGGGACAGAGCCCTCGAGATCGAAGATTCAATAGATGACATGTCATTTTTTTCTGTACGCAGCGATGGGAGTTGAGAGGTAACAGCTACCGGTGCAGAAATATTAGAACCAGCAATCTCTTCCGGAAAGAGATGTGCCTTACCCAATGGTAAAAAGAGCTTAAAAACACTCCCCTGTCCCGGTTCACTTTCCACGGTAATTTCTCCCCGATGCAATGCCACCAGTTCTTTTGCCAGGGCCAGGCCTATCCCACTGCCAACGATATCATCTTTTGTATAATTACTTCCTCCTTGATGAAATCGATCGAAAATATGCGGCAACTCTTTAGGAGGAATGCCTTTACCGCTATCGCTGACCGATATTTCCACACATTCAACAGGCGATTTAGCAGAGGGTATAGTTTGGATCAAATTTTTACTGGCCCTGCCCAATGCTACTATTATTTCTCCACTTTCCGGAGTAAATTTAAAGGCATTACCGAGCAGATTAAAAAGGATGGTTTCCAATTTATCAATATCGACATACGCTTCCAACTTCTCAGGTGAAGGAGTGAACGTCAGCCCAATCTTTCCACGGCGAGCCCTGGATTCGAAAGCGGCAATAACGCGTTTCAAATAGTCGTTCAACTCTATTTGTTGCGTATTTAATGATAATTTGCCAGCTTCCAGGCGAGAGATATCCAACAGGTCATTAATCAATTTTAAGAGGCGTTGTCCGTTGCGCATCATCATTTGGTATTGTGCTTTTACATCGCCGGTAAATTTGCCATTTGACAAATCTTCCAAGGGACCGATCATCAAGGTCAATGGTGTACGGAATTCGTGTGAAATATTGGTAAAGAAGCGGGATTTCATACGATCGAGCTGCTCTAAGTGTGTTGCCTGTTCTGCTTTCAGGATTATGAGCTGGCGTTCAAAATTTTTGCGAATGTATAACCGGGTTGCAAAAACAATAAGAATCAGAGCAAAAATACCAAATACACTTTTTGCCCACCAGGTTTCATACCAAAAGGGTTGGATAACAAATGCCAGGGCCGCGCCGGTTTCATTCCACACACCGTCGTTATTGCAGGCTTTAACGCGGAACGAGTAGTTACCGCTGGGAAGGTTGGTGTAAAACGCCGACCGGCGATTTCCGGCTTCAATCCAGGTCTCGTCATAACCATGCAGTTGATATTGAAACTGAACCCTTTCCGGTATCAGATAGCTCAATGCGGTATAATGAAGCTCTATGTTTCTCTCTGAAATTTCCAACGGCGAAGATGCTAATGTGTTAATATTAAAAGCTTGATCCTTCGCGACTACTTTCTCTATATAAACCGGCGGCAGAACATTGTTAACAGGCATATTTTCCGGATCGACAGATGTAACTCCAGCAAGAGACGCAAACCATAATCTGCCATCGCTGCTTTTCCATGCTGATGGTTGGCGCCGGCCATTACACTCTGTCTCCCGCATGCCGTCACGAAAATCAAATGTTTCACAGGTTATTCTCTCAATTTTCTGATTGTAATAATCTTCCAATTGTATTTTACTAACTCTAAAAACCCCGCTATTTCCATGACACCAAAAATATCCTGAATCATCTTCAAGTATAGAGTAAATACGGGAGAAACTTAATCCGTCTGTAGTGTTGTAATTGAAGAATTCATTATTCTCATAGCGATATATACCAAACTGATCGGTACCGATCCAGATTACCCCATTTCGATCTTCGTATAAAGCGATAACTCCCAAGGCTTTAAAGCCATCTGCGCTTGTAAAATGGTGAAGCTTATCGCCCGATTTTCGAAACAAACCTGCATTAAACGTTCCCAGCCATAAATTCTCATGAGTATCCTGCATTATTGAAATAATGTTACCCGGCCGGCCATCTGATATTTGGTATTGTGTGAAGTTATTCCCATCATATTGGATTAAATTACCATTATTTGCCCCTATCCACAAATCACCATCGTTATCCACGTAGAGCGCATTGATGTTTTTCTCCGATATCATATCCTCATTGGGAAATGAAAAGATGTTGCCATCCTGGAGCAAGTTTAGTCCATTATCCGTACCTAACCATATATCATTATTTTTATCAGATACAACGGCTTTAACATAGTTACTAACCAATCCATCTCCAGTCAGATATACTTCCATGCTATAGCGATCGAACTTACTGACACCTCCGTTTCTTTGGCCTAACCACATAAATCCTTCAGAATCTTCAACGATTGATGTACCAGCTTCAATAGGAAGTCCCTCAGGTAAGCCAAAGGTGATAAATTTATTATCTTTTATTTGTAAAAGCCCTGCTTCGCTCGCAAACCAGAGACTACCCTCAGAATCTTCAATCATACTCATCAAAAAATAGATGTTTAGCGCTTTTTTAGGGCCTAAGATCGAAAATCGCCCTTTATAGTAGCGTACAATGCCAATGTTCTCCTGGCAAATCCAGATATTACCTTCGCTGTCTTCAAAAATATCTCGAATGGGGTTGTTGGTTGGTAATGAGGAGAGTTTAAAAGTGCTTGCGCTAAAATTATTGATAATGAATAATTGTCCACTTAATGTTCCGGCTAAAATATCACCATTCGATCTTTCATATAGAGCCGTTACTTGTTGATTATTCAATGGAATCGTATCGACGTTACTTGAATCGATAACAAATAAACCCAAATCATTACTACCCAGATACACTTGTCCTGTACTGCTAACCAATAGTGAATTCGTAAAAGCTGCACCGGATCTAATATCCAATGGAAATTGAGTCGTAGAATCCGGCCCCAATTTTACAATACCGCCTTCTCCTAAGGCCCATATCGATTTATCTGGTCCGGTTGCCGTGCAGATAAGACTGTTACTTAGCAGCCCGTTACTGATGTTGTAATTCTGAAAAGTTTTACCATTAAACCTGAAAAGACCGCCCCCCTCTGTACTAAGCCATAAATCTTTATTTTCATATTCATTAATATCCACAATGTGGTTATTAGTCAATCCTGGATATTGTTGATTATCCAGCAATTCAAAATTCACCCCGTCAAAGCGAATGAGCCCTTCTTGAGAGGCTAACCAGATGTAGCCATTAGAATCTTGGAAAACGTCTAGTAGTGAATTTAATGGTAAACCATCTTTAGTGTTGTAAATACGAGTATCATACTGGGTAATTCTTTTATTCGGATCTAAAGCAAATGAATCTGCAATAAGTATAAATAGCGCCAGTAATATTGAAACCAAAAAAACATGTTTTTTGTTGAACAATAAAATCATATGCTATATGCTTAAGAAATTAATGATGTATAAGAAATGCTGTATCCGCCAATAACATTAAAAACATACTCTGGCGAAACCAAGTATTATTAGCCGAGTAAGGAAAAAGAAAGAGGGTATTGCCAGATTTTTCATATGCAAATCCTCTTGAAATAAAGCAATAAAAAATCAATTTAAAACGATTGCTGGATTATAGCAAGGATTTGCATCTGTTTTCAGGCACTGCGAATATTGTTGAGAAGGATAATCAACTTCTAAGGTTTAATTTGTAACCATAGCAACCAGATCCCTTTATGATATGAGGATAAACTGTTGAGTAAGAAAAATTCCGAGATCTTTGAAAAGTTCCTTGCTGAATTGGATACGGCAATAAAGCATAAAGAGGTTGTTGTATTCTGTGGGGCGGGGATTTCACTGAATTCTGGCCTGCCCCTGGCTAATAGTTTAGTACGTGAGGTACTGAACAAATTAGATGTTTCGCCCGAGGATGTGGAGAAAATTATAGAGGCGGGGCTTCCTTTCGAAGCATTTATAGAAATTTTACGCGAGAACAGCGATTTACGAAAAATTCTTAAGATATTCGAATTAGGCGAACCGAATACAAATCATCTTCTCTTAGCCGGGTTAGCGAAAGCAGGCTTTGTTACCACAATTTGTACTACAAATTTTGACCTTCTAATTGAAAGGGCTTTTGAGAGTGAGGGCCTCATAAGAGACAAAGACTATCGTGTCTTCTCCAAAGATATCGATTTAAAACAGATTGATTGGAATGAAGACATCATTCGCCTGATTAAAATACACGGCAGTGTTGAAGATAAAGAAAATATGGCCATCACACTAAAACAAGTCGCATCACAGGTACTTTCGCGTCAACGCCAAAAGGTTATCGAGTATATTTTCTCAAAAGGCCAGCATAGAAAAGTCTTAATATTGGGGTATAGTTGTTCAGACCTTTTTGATATTTCTCCGCAAATCGAGTCTATTAAATCAGATTACAAAAGAATATTTCTAATAGACCATCTGGAAAATAAACCAGAAGACCAAAAGGAAAATGAGCCAAGAGTCAAAAACCTGGCAGATAAAACCCAAAACAACCCATTTAAAAAATTTCCTGAGAGTAATTGGGTTATACATGACACAGCCAAACTGATAAACAAGATATGGGATTCCTGCCTTGCTGAAAAAAGGGAGGTATCTCTGAAACCTCCATCACTGAAGATCGAATGGCAGGAATATGTAAATCGCTGGTTTCTTAGTACCATAGAGATTTTTTCAAGTGGAATGAAATATAGCATCGCTGGCACTGTTTTTTATAGAATATCAAATTTTGAGCCTGCAATAGAAAATTATGAAAAAGCTTTAAAAATTGCCCAGCAATTAGGAGATAAAGAAGGAGAAGGACGGGCCCGGGGTAATTTAGGAAATATTTACTTAGGACAAGGTAATCACAAAAAAGCGCAAGACTACTTTAATATGGCATTGGATATTTTTAATGGTGTTGATAATAGAAAAAAACAATATAGTCTTATCGGAAACTTAGGGTTCACTTACTCCGCGCTTTGTGATTATCCAAAAGCGATCAACTGTTATCAACAGGCATTAAATTTTGCAACAGAAATCGATGATAAACAAACCAGAGTTCTCTGGCTTAATGGCCTGGGCGAAGCATATGAGAAAATTGCTGACTATATAAACTCAATTGAAAGCTTAAAAGAAGCCATATTCATATCCAAAGAAATTGGCGACAAGCGCTCTGAATGTAGCTGCATTGGTAACCTGGGAATGACTTACCAGTCTTGTGGTCAATATTCAGAGGCAGAAAATCATCTTGAAAAAGCACGACGTATCGCGATAGAAATTGGTGATAAACATCAAATTGGAATGTGGTCTGGCAATTTGGGAACCGTATATTATAATCTGGGTGATCATACCAAAGCCTTATGTAATTTTGAAACAGCATTGAAGATCAGCACAGAAATTGGTGATGAAAGAGGGCAAGAAAGCTGGTTTGGCTGCATAGCCGGTGTTAACCAAAGTAGCGGAGAACCCCTTAAAGCGCTTGAAAACTATAAAAAAGCCTTATACATTTCTCAAAAAATTGGGGACAGACTGGGGGAAGCAAAATGGCTAGGCGGTATGGGACAAACTCATAACAGCCTGGGCGATTATCTAAAGGCGAAAGATAATTTGGAACAAGCGCTAAGTGTCACCAGAGAAATTGGCGAAAAAAGACTCGAAGGCGTATGGCTTTACAATTTAGGGACAACTTATGAAAACCTGGGTGATCTTTTAACCGCAAAAGAACATTTATATCAGGCGCTTTTTATCGCAAAGGAAACTAATAACAAAGAAGAAGGAAAGATACTAATATCCCTCGGTAAACTACACAGACGCCTTGATGATTATCCGATGGCAATTAAAAAGCTTGAGAAAGCTTTAAAGATCGCGATAGAAATTAGAAATAAATCGAATGAAGGCGTTGTTCTGTTTAATCTTGCTGATATTTATAATACCCTTGAAGATTATAATAGAGCTATAGAATATTGTAACAAAGCGAATATAATTTTCAAGGAAACAGGGGATAAGCAAGGAGAAGGAATCTGTTTTAGCATCCTGGGCGATGCTTACCAAGGTCTTAATGACCATCAAAATGCCAAAGATAGTTATCAGCAAGCTTTAAGTATTTTAAAACCTATCGTCGAAGATAACCATCCTGCGATAAAATTACTTATCAAAAAATCGGAAAGTATTAAACCCTGATAATTGTGTAAGATATTGAATCGGGCAGCTTTTTTCCTCTCCAAATTATTCCTAAAAATCTTTTTAATAACATAAACATGGCAATTAAAATCCTAACCAACCTGATGCACAAAGTCTTAGATGACCGTTATATACTAAGAGAAGTTATCTTCCCCTACTTTATTCCAAAAAACGAATTCTCGCGGATACTCTTCGTCGGATGTAAATGGTATACCCGGAACTATAATACGCAATTTCAACAGAAGGATTACTGGACTTTAGACGTGGACCAGCGACAAAGAAAACATGGCGCAAAGCAGCACATTACCGATACGCTTGAGAATATTGATCAACATTTTGCTGAGAATTCATTAGATTTGATTGTCTGTAATGGTGTTTTCGGTTGGGGGCTGGATGAGCGGGAAGATGTAGAAAAAGCGTTTCGGAAATGTTATCAATGCCTCCGCGCGGAGGGAGTTTTTATTCTGGGATGGAATGATATCGCCAAACGCCGTCCCTTTCCTCTGGAAGAATGCCAGGCACTAAATCTTTTCGACAAATACAAATTTCCTCCCTTAAGTACTTCTGAGTATCTAACAAAAACGTTCAACCGGCATAAATACTATTTTTATGTTAAGCGTTGATTATATAGACTAAAGGGTTACGAAAAATTCTTCGCAACCCTTTAGTCTTTTACTCTACTCCTCATTCACAAAACGATCGATTGATCGCCCTGTGTATATGCGCGCCCTACAGACGCACAGTCGTCATCACAAATGCCCAGGTTGAAGTATCTTCCCCACGGGTTTGTTTGAATATTTCACCTGGTGAAAAGATTGCAAATCCACCGGTTAAATTTACGTTTTTGCTATATTTCAGCGAATAAATAAGGTCGATTTCATTCCCAAAGAGGGACGCCGTTTCTCCACCGTCTGTAACAAAATCCTGTTGTGCTGCCAGCCGATGAAAAATAACGCTAAAACGACTTTTCTGCTTCGGGCTAATACTAAGACTCACATGACTATCAATCAAACCACGTCCGAGGGTGTTCACAGGCAAATTCAGAAAATAATCCATAAACCCGTAAAACTTATGATTGGTGGCATACATGGTATCGAACGCCTTTACCTTGTCATCGCCGAAGTCATCATCTCCACTGACCAAATCCACTCCCACCTTCAAGGTAGGCTTCGCGCTGGATTTAAAGGTATAGCTAACATTTGCAGCTGCCAATGTCGCGGTTACATCCTGCTTCGCCAGCTTTCCGCCCTGGTAGGCTAAATCTACTTCGTAAGCCAATTGTCCGGCGGCTTTTCCTTTTAAGTATAATCCCGTGGTAAAACGGTTTAAATCATCGTTTGGGTTTGTCCGCTGCCAAATAAAAAACGGTTGAACTGTCACATCCGTATTTAATGGAAAATTGCCGTTCAATCCATAAACGCCTTTATCCCCATCATTCTCAGCGGCATTGCTTTCGACTTCCTGGAAAGCATATATATCGATGTAATTCTTACCATTAAACCATTTAAATATTACCCCGTCGAAGCTGCGCCCGACATTGTGCCAGCCCACGGCCCCGATGAACCGTTGTGAGCCCTGAATGACCTCCATACGTCCCAGTTTAACATTAACCGGCAGATTAAAGAGATTTCCGATCTGTATATAGGCCTGGTGAAAATCAAGATTGTCTGCGCTGCCATCACCCAGGGTGGATTGTTCTTCGCCAAAACGGCGACTGTCCTGTATCTGGAAGTATCCTGAGAGGCTATCAGATACCTTCATCGTTAAACCGATTCGAGACCTTAATAGATTGTAACTATTAATATTGGTGTCGCTATTAAAATCACGGTTATCAAGCTCGATGCGGTGACGAATCTGCCCGTCCAGCTGCCAGTCAGTTTGCGGAAATATCGTGCTTGCGAATGCCGTAAGTAGTAAAATCGCTATCATTCTCATCGTTTTCATCTTTCAGCCCTACTATAATTTTGTTGATTCCATGATTTACTTATTTTCCGGTTAATACCGGTCAATCATGATTGATTCACGGATTTAATGACTGGCATTCGGCGCCACAATCGGCATTGCCGCCTGCCGTTTTTCTGCTTCTTCCATCCATTTCGGAAGCAGCTCTTTCAAGAATTTTTCCTTCTCTTGAATCATCTTCTCCACATCCAGACCGATAAACGCCTGTGCTTTTGCCTTACTGCTGATATCGGGATAAGGCACCTCGCCTTTAAAGCCTAATTTAGCGAGTAATCTTGCCAGCTTAACCCGGGCATCCTGCACCTTCACCATACCCGTAGAAACAATTCTGCTCGCTTCTACCGGGGCATGGAAACTACCGCCGTGGGATGCCACGGAATAGTCCCAGCGCCACTGGGCATGGCGGATGTCCATCAAAATACCCTTCATATCCGCTTCGGTTGCGCCAAGCTCCCAGGCCTTACCTGCTTCCACATGGGCACGCACCAGTAATTTTTCAAGATCACCCTGAGTAGATTTAATTTTCTTCTGAGTATCAAACACATTCGCCAGCAAGTTCTCTTTCTCTTCACGGTGGCAAACCTGACAGGCGTTCGCAACGTTTGCCAGTGGGGAACGAATATGGTGATCGGTAAATTTTTGACCGCCTTCAGACTGGAAAGGCATATGGCAATCCGCACAGGCCACGCCGCGTTTGGCATGGATACCGGATGTGTACAGCTCGTATCCCGGATGCTGCGATTTCAACATTGGCGCTTTACTGATTGTATGCGTCCAGTCTTTGAAGTTCATGTCATCATAGTATTTTTCCATGGCTTCCACGGACAGACCGTTTTTCCAGGGGAAGGTGAGATACGGCGTGCCTTCTTTACCAGGAAGGTTTTTATCGAAATAATATTCCACGTGACACTGCGCGCAGACCAGGGAGCGCATTTCCTGGTGGGTAGCTTCGTTGATATCTTTCCCCATCGATTCGTATCCTTCCACCAACGCCGGCCGGGAAATCTGTAGAGACATATCTTCGGAATTATGGCAATCCGCACAACCAATGGCATTGACAACTTCCGAGCCTTTATCCGCCCATTTCCCCTGGTAGAATTCGGCAACGCCTTTCTCTGCCATCATGCGGGGCACATCCGGACTCTTACAGCTCCAACAGGTATTTGGCATCGGGCCGGTGCCTGGTCCCACCGGGCCACCGGTGCGTAAAGTCTTGTGAATATCTTCAACTGCGTAAGCATGCCCACGCGGTTGGTTGTAATCTTTCGCAAATCCGTATCCGGCCCAAAGTACGACCAGTTCCGGATTCTCTTCCAGTGCATCCCGTAATTTTGAGCCATTCAAGTAAGATACAAAGGACGTATCAGCCGTGCGCATAAATGATTCATATTGACGGGGGAAATTTTGTCCCCAAACTTCATTTCTTGGCTCATTCTCCATAATATCAACCTGCGGTTGATAAGCAAACTGCGATTCCGCTTTCCGATTCACAACGCTGTTTACCAGCAAGCTAAGCAACACCACAACAGCTACAGTTGCCAGAAACAACAACCAGTTCTTCATCTTCTCGTTCATATTGCCCTCTTAATAATTGTTGGTTTCTTTTTTAGTTTTCATCCAGCCCGGCGTTTTCGACTTTTCCTGTTCATGCACTGGTAGCGGTTCCAGGCGAAGCCCTACAGATGTTAGGCTGCGAATGCGACCATGCGGTATCTCCCGATGGCAATCCCAGCAGGTTCTGTCTGTGCGGCTTGCCTCATGAGAGTCAATCCAGGACATCGATTTCGGATCGGTTACCTGATCCCCATGGCAGCGAATGCAATTCCCCTGCACCGCTTCCTGTCCGGCTTCGTGCATAACGATCGCCTGCGGTTCGGCACGCAAAGTGAAAATGGTGGCATGATAGAGGCCATCTTTCGCTTTAAACAGATATTTCTTGAAGACGTTATCCTGGGGCACATGGCAGTCGTTACAGGTGGCAACTTCCCGGTGGGAACTGTGATTCCAGGTAATGAATTGCGGCGTCATTACGTGGCAGTTTACACATGCTTTCGGATCATCTGTCAGGTAGGAAGTAACGTTGGCGACATGCGCCAGGTAAAGTGACAAACCGACAATCATCCCCATCAATATCAGTACTGCATTGCGCCATGGTCTGGGCGGCTTCATTTTCTTAATCGATTTTCGTAGTCCCATCTACTGTCATCCTTTTAAAGAATTTGTCACATAAATTTTCAATGGCTTTAGTTATTGACAAATAAGGTGCCAGTAATTAAACGAGAGATACAATCCTAATTAAAACAGAAGTTTAGACATCATGAAAAGCAGGAATATCATAAAAAAGGGGTGCCACATTCGGGGAAAGTGAACGATTTAGGACCAAAACGTCTTAATTACTAAACTACATAACGGTATAGTTTATTAGATCGATTAAAGGCGCATCTGTAACCAATTTAAAAGTAGCTTGTAAATCTTTCATTTTCGCCTACTTGCAAATCATAGAGAAAAGAGATAAATTGAGACGCCACAGGTAAATTGAATAATCGAAGATGTATTTTCCAGAAGCTGGATGCCCTTGAAAAAGCTTAAAAATATAGATAATGCCACAAAACGTGCGCTCCTGAAAAATATTCTGGAGAGCCGTCAATTCATAAAATCTGATACTTACGCTGAACTCCTCACCTACCTCGCCGATGGTGACAACACTGGGGATGGACCCAATTCATTTCGGGATTGTGCTGGTGTTAAATCTTAGCATCGGATTGTGCACCCCGCCGGTGGGCAGCGTGTTATTTGTCGGCTGCAGCGTTGCCAATACCAGTATTGAGAAAGTAATCAAACCATTATTGCCATTGTTTTTCGCCATGCTGCTTTCCCTGCTGGTGGTTACTTATTTTGATGATATCAGTCTGTGGCTGCCACGGCTCTTTGGATTGATCAAATAACTCCGTTAAGATTTTTCAACCTGTCAAAGTTCGCTTCGAAATAAAATCGCAGTCGGTTTTTAACTTGCAATTATTAAAGCAACCCCCTATTTTGAAGTGCCACTCTTAAATACAATTATCACATTATTCGTAAAGCCCTGGCTGGATCGTTATTTACCAGCCAAGGAAAGCATTGTTTGTAATCTACTAATTTACAGGACATTAAACCCAATAATTGCCTGAGTTCAAAAATTGCTTGTAGATTGGCTAATATATACTAAATGCCACTTTATTCGAATTAATACACGTGCCTCCTGATAAACATAAATTGTCCGGAGTTTAACAGATATGTATTCAAAAAAGATATGGCGGTCCAATGCATTTTAAGATTCAAGCTCAGTGTTTATTCATTATATTCAGTTTTATTATCCTTTTCAGCTTTTCATCTTTTGCGCAAAATCTTGCCGGAAATGCTGCTGCGTTTGATGGGTTTGCTGATTATATCAATATGGGCGAAGATACTTCATTAGAAGTTTCCGAGGCTATTACGTTGGAGGCTTGGATTTATCCTACCGGAAACGGCGCAACTTCTTTTGGGGGAATCATTCTTAATAAAGAAGGAGAATATGAGTTTGCCCGCTTTGCCGACGGTACGATCCGATGGGCTTTTGCCAATGCTTCCCCAGCATGGAATTGGGTAAACACGAACGTTGTTGCTCCTTTAAATACCTGGACACATGTCGCGATAGTCTATGATCTACCCAATGCTAAAACTTACCTGAATGGGGCTCTGGTACACACTTGGGCAATCCAGGGGAATATTGGTGATTTTCATGCCAATTCCGATCAATTGCGAGCCGGTGGCAGACAAATAGGTAACCAATTTTTTGACGGGTTTATCGATGAAGCAAGAGTCTGGAAGGTCGTACGAACGGAAGCACAAATCATCAGCACCCTCAACGATACTTTAAGTGCGAATTATTACACCACACCGGACAGCGGTCTGATCGGTTATTGGCGCATGGATGATTTAGACGATCTGGGCATTAACGGCGACGGTAACGATGATGTTCGGGATTATAGCAGCAATAGCAATCATGGCGATTTAAATGGAAATACCAATCTGCAACCTGCAGCCTGGCATAATACAACCCTGCTCGCCTATTTCCCCTTTAACGGCAATGCCAACGATGAAAGCGGCAACGGCAACAGTGGTACCGTCTTCGGTGCAAGCTTGACTGCCGACCGATTTGGCGTAACGGCCAGCGCCTATCTGTTTAGCGGGCAGGATTATATTGAATTACCCGGCGGCTCCAGCGATATCTCTCCTTATACAGTTTCCGCCTGGTTTAAAACCGCTGAGAACGCCGGCACAATCTTCTCTTTCCGGGAAAATCCCCAATCATCCGATTATTACATGCTCCGTATTCTGAATACCGGACAGTTACGTTTTTTTTACACTAACGGCCCCGGGGCCAATGGAGATATGCTGACAGATAGTGTTTTCAATGACAACAACTGGCATCATGTCGTAGCGGTACGGGATGGTCCGCGTACTGGACAGCTCTATATTGATGGAGAGCTGGTCGCCGTCGATAGTAATAATGGTGGATCCTGGGGGGGCATCGACCAGCCCCACGTAATTGCAATTGGCCGCAATGCTCAGGGCAGCAGCGATTATTTTTCCGGCAGTATTGATGACATCCGCACTTATTCACTTATTCTCACACCTTCGGAAATTAAAGCGCTGTATGAAGAAGGCGGCTGGCCGAACCAGCCACTGGCCCTGGATGATAACGTTACTACATTTAGAGATGAAGCGGTCACCGTCAATGTACTCCGCAACGATTCTCATCCGGCACAATCCTCTTTAACGATCAGCGCAGCCTTTCCTGCAACCTTTGGCATCGTATCGATTGGTCCGGGCGATAGCTCCATCACCTACACCCCAACGAATGGATTTACCGGACTGGATCAATTCACTTACATCATTAGCGATAATCAGGGATTACTGGATACCGCGCAGGTGAACGTACACGTTATTCAAGGTCCACCAGTAACCGACGGCCTGGTCGCCTACTACCCGTTTAACGGCAATGCCAATGATGAAAGCGGTAATGGCAATAATGGCACTGCTTTCGGTGCAGTTTTAGCTGAGGATCGCAATAACACTCCCAATAGTGCCTTTCAATTTGACGGCGTCGATGATTTCATCGAATGCGGAGATGGCCTGAACGAGGTGACCGTTCCATTTACCCTTGCAGCCTGGATTTACAATGATGACCCAACTGCCTGGCATGGCATCTTTAGCTCGGATGATAACCCCGATGCCATCACCGGCAATTATCATGGCTTCTGGGCGGAACTCACCACAGGTAATCAACTATTTGTTAGCTTTGGCGATGGTAGTGGGCCATTTATTTCCGACCGGAGAAGTAAAGCCACTATAACGCCACTACCACTGGATCAATGGGTACATGTCGCGATGGTGGTTAACGGACCGGCGGACATACAATTATTTGTCGATGGGCAGGAAGTGGATGGCGGTTATTCTGGTAGCGGCGGCACGATGAATCATAATACTTATCCGATTCGCATCGGGTTAAGGAGCCGGCATGGGCCTCGTTGGTTCTCCGGCAGTATCGACGATGTTTTCGTTTATGACCGGAATTTAAGTGTCGAAGAAATTGCCCTGTTGTATGGCGATTCCACCTTAACGCTGCCTGTCGCCCGGGATGACGCTGCAACAACTACCTTGAATACGTCGATTACGGTGAACGTTCTCGCCAATGATTTCCATACCGGCAACGCTGCATTATCGATTATCGATTTTCTTCAACCCTTTAACGGATCGGTTACCCAGTCCGGCGATAGTTCCTTTATCTACACGCCGCAGACTGGATTTACCGGCAATGACGGATTTGAATATTTCATCCAGGATCCCGAAGGCAATCGTGATACAGCTTCGGTTAGTATCGCTGTAACACCTGCTTTTGCGGATCTGATCGTCACAGAAGTACAAACCTCGGTTTCAGTGATTTCCGGGCAACCCTTCACCGTGACCTGGGCCGTAACGAACCAGGGCAGCCAGGGTACCGACGTGCCGGAGTGGTATGATCGTGTGTATCTCTCCGCGACTTCAATCTTTATTCCCCAGCAGGCGATTCAGTTGGGCGATTTTCAAAACTTCTCTTATCTCTCGCCCGGAGAAGGCTATCTCAATACAAAAAACTTTACCATGCCCCTGGGATTTGAAGGTGATTACTACGTCTTCGTGGAAAGCGATATTCGCCGACAATTGCCGGAATCGAATGAGAACAATAATCGCGGCCGTTCCGCGACCGGTATCGATGTTAATTTGCCGGACCTTCCGGATTTGCAGGTAACCATAGCTCAAGTGATACCGGAAATCCCCAACGCCGGCAACACCATCACTATCGAATGGACGGTGACCAATGCTGGCAGCGGCACAACTATGCCGGAGAATTGGTTCGATACAGTTTTCTACTCGGAAGATTCTACCCTCAACTTCTTTTTCCCGGCCCTTCCGCCGAACACGATTGTCTATAATGATCCGGAAGCGTTGAAAGTAGAACGCATCAGCGCTCTCGCACCGCAGGAGAGTTACACAGCCAGTGGACAGTTTACTCTGCCGCATAATCTGGAAAGCGGCGATACGGTATACTTCTTCGTGCATACCGATTACAATGCATCAACCCCGGGCGCAAAAGCGAACGAGCGCGGTGATATTTATGAGCACACCGGCGACTTTAACAACATCCATAGAATTGCCGTCCCCTTAACCAATACCCCGCCGGATTTGGAAGTTACCGACGTAAGTGGTTTTCCGGCATCCGGCAGCGTGGCGGAAAACGTCCCGATCTCCTTCACCGTCGCCAACAATGGACTGGATGATACATTCGAATCTTTCTGGCAGGATCGCGTTTATGTGTCCTCCAATGCCGTTTTTCATCCCGATTCGCTTACGCTTGTCGGCACTTTTTCTCATAATGGCATCTTAGCCCGTTTCGATAGTTACACCGTCAACGAAACTGTCACGCTGCCCGGCAATATCAAGGGCGATTATTACTTTCATGTGGAAACGGATGCCGGCAATTTGGTTTTTGAAGGCAGCAGTCAGGAAGACAATAATACCAACAGCAGCACATCGACAATTACAGTGCTTCACCCGGACCTGTTCGCTGATTCCCTGCTTGCCGCTCCCCTGGCAACCGTTGGTGGGAACATCGATATTTCCTGGACGGTAACCAACAATGGCAGCGGCAGTGTTTTCCAGGGCCCCTGGCGGGATCGGATTTATCTGTCCAATTCAGCCAATTTCGATCCGGATTCCGCCGTTGCAATCGGGGTATTCAATATCGCGGAATCCCTCGCGCCCGCTGAAAGTTATAACCGGCAGGAGACCGTTAAGATTCCGGCGGGATTTAGCGGGCAGAACTGGTTGTTCCTGGAAAGTGATTGGCTGAACGAAGTTTTCGAGGATACGGCTAATGCCAATAACCTGCGCCGGGCAACAGCAGCGACCACGGTCTTTTTCGCTGATTTGGCAGTCGATGCCATCGCCATTCCCGATACCGGCAGCTCCGGAAATTCATTTACCGTATCATGGGCGGTGAAAAACATCGGCAGCGGCGCCGTGTTGGGCAGCAGATGGCAGGATGACCTTTACCTCTCCACTCAGGCAACATTCGTTCCGGACAGCGCCACGCTGATCGGCAGTAAAACCCATGAGTTTGATCTAGCGGTCGATTCCCTCTATAACTCGGAAACAACGATTACGCTCCCCAATGGTTTACAAGGAGACTATTACCTCTTTGTCATAACCGATGCCCGGGAAACTGTTTTCGAAAATGATTTGGAGGAGAACAACCGGCAGCGCAGTGCCACAGCGGCACAAATCCAGTTAAGTCCTTGGGCGGATTTGTTGGTCAGCAGCATCACTTTGCCGGATTCTGCGAACGTTGGCGATCAACTACGTATCGATTACACTGTAAAAAATAGTGGTGCCGCTCGCACCCGAAATTCTAGCTGGAAAGATTATATCTACAGCTCCGATCAGCCGGTGTGGAATAACTCAGCAACACTGCTGCAAACCATTTCCCATAACGGCCGTCTCAATCCTGAAGAGAGCTATAATGAAACAGTGCTAATTTTCCTCAACAGCAATTTTCAGGGTGAGCGTTATTTTCACGTCTTCACCAATGGCCTGGGGAATGAGTATGAACATCCGCCGGCGAATGAGAATAATATCAGCAGTAGTTCTGCCCTACAAATTAATGGCTATCCACCGGTGGATCTGGCAGCGGACATACTCGCATTTCCGGATAGCGCGGAATCTGGCGAATCGATTAGTCTGCAATGGTCGGTCGAAAATCTTGGCCTTGCCCCTACCCTTTCGCCCAGTTGGCGGGATGGATTTTATCTTTCCGCTGACACACTCTTCGATGTCGACACGGATATTTTTATCGATGCTTTCCCCCGCAGTGGTACTTTGGTGCCCGGGCAAAGTTACCAACTCAGTCGCAATGTAGTTTTACCGTCCGGCATTTCCGGAAATTATTTCCTGATCGTCCGTCCGGATATCGATGGGCGCATTGAGGACAGCAATCCGGCGAATGACCTCGGTGTTTCTTCCCATCCGCTACCGATCCGCTTAAGTCCTCCGGTCGATTTAGCTGCCATAACAATGACGGTGAACAGCAATGTTATCGCCGGGCAGCCTATCGAGATTATCACCACTGTCGAAAATCAGGGTGAAGGCAGCATCAGTAATCGGGCCTGGAATGATGCAGTTTACCTTTCCCGCGATGCCGCCCTTAGCAGCGACGATCGTTTTCTGGGATTTACCCGTTCCAGCGCAACACTTGCACTACAGGAATCCTACAGCGATACCGTTTCCTATGATCTTCCGAATTATCTTTCCGGGAATTATTATCTGATTTTTAGAACCGATTCCCAGAATGAAGTCTATGAGCATCTTGGCGAAGAAAACAATATGCTCAGCGAAACCATTTTTCTCACCTTGCCTCCTCCGGCGGATTTGATCGTTAGCAATATCGCCATACCGGACAGCGCACTTTCCGGCGACAGCATTTTAGTTCGCTGGACGATTCGCAACATCGGTAATAATCCCGCCAGTGGCTGGTTGCGCGACGCGGTGTACGTCTCCGCAGATATACTTTGGGGACTAAACGATCCGCTGGTAGGCAGCGATTATCGCCTGATCAATCTGCCCCCCGGCGCCGCTCAAGAAAGAGTGATGCGAGTGAAGCTGAGTGAAGCAATTTTAGCGGACTCCAGCGGCAATTTATTGAATCCACTGCCCGGCGTTGTCCCGGGCAGCTATCACGCCATCGTCCGCACCGATATCCGCAATAATATCCGCGAAGACAATCTGGAGAATAATCGTAAAGCTTCCGCAAATACCTTATCAGTTAATGTGCCGTTGTTGAGTTTGGGAACGGCAGATACGACTGAGATCGTCGAAGGGCAAATGATTTATTATCGCGTCGATGCAATGGCAGATCTCGACTTAAAATTTGTCCTAAAGGGAGATTCCGGAGATGCATCTAACGAACTCTACATTGCATATGATCGAGTACCGACATTAACTGATTATGATCATAGTGGAATCGAGCCTTTTGCAGCGAATCAAGAGGTGCTAATTCCGGGTACTGAAAATGGTACATACTATTTGATGATTTACGGAAGAAATCAGGCTACAGGTTTTCAGGAAATCAACATTAGTACTGAAGCATTACCATTTTCAGTCAATGATATGTTTCCTAATTACGGCGGCAGAGATGGTCGGGTGACTACCACCTTAAAAGGAGCTGGCTTCAGAGATTCAACCAAAGTCTTTTTAAGAATATCACCAGACTCTTTATTGCAGGCTGAAAAGGTATTTTTTATTAATAGCAGCGAAGTCAACGCCAGATGGAATCTAGAAAATATTCCATTGGGTTTATATGACGTTATCATTCAAAATCCCTCTACACTGCTAAGCAGCAATTTTGAGGAAATTTTATTACCAGCTTTTTTTAGCGTTGAAGAATTGATTGAAAACGAAATTGTAGTAGAGTTGGTCGGTCCCGATAATATTCGGAGTGGTTCAGATATAAGCTACAGTTTGACTGTTAAGAATATCGGCAACACTGATATTGATTTTGTAGGTATTACAGTGATCGTACCGGCTTTTCAGCATGTAAAAATTGAAGGGCCTGATTTTTGGGGTATACCCTCACCAGATTCAATAATAAACGATTTATCAATGATTGGTACTGGAATTCAAATTGATAATTTGGCAATGTTATCCGGACTAGGAAAACATCTTAAGCCAAATCAAGAGTTTAATGCCGAAATCAAATTAAATAATGTTCGATCAAACGATGGAACCAGTCCTATTTACGTTCAAGCTCATGCAATACCAGAGTATGAGTTAATATTGCAAATAATTTCAACGATTTCATATTTTGGAGAGTTTTCAGATTTAATTCCTAAAAGTGATTTAAAGGATAAGGTTGATCAAGCTTACACTGAGCAATTCGGGTTAAGAAATTTAATATTAGAGCTTGAAAACATTGGATTATTGGGGGATTCAGAATTAACGCTCAATACTGTTCCTTTGGATTATATACCGACCGTTCAGCCATTTGATCTAACAAATTCCAGTTCAATTTTCACTTGTGAGCAAATAATAAACTCGATTGTTTTTGGCTTGAGTACGAAAGAAGCAAGTGAACAACTTATTAGAAAGGCTGTTATTCTTATGGCCGCAAGAATACTGGGAGCTGGTATATCGGTGTTATTTGCTCCGACAATTGGTTTAATTGCTGGAGTAGCGTGGCTTGGATTTGAAATATGGGATTTCGGCTGTAATACTTTATATCTGTGGTGTGACGCAGATAAGGAATCGTTAAAAAACTCAAACGACTCAATTAAGGACGCAAAAGATAATTATGATTTATCAAAAGGCTTAAAAGAAGATCCTCATAAGGAGTTAAAAAATAGAAGACGCGGTTTCATAAATAAAATCATTCAAGAATTTTCTATTTGGTTTTGTAATACTGTTGTCGGTGCATTCGACCCCAACGACATCACCGGCCCGGCTGGTTTTGGCGACGAGAACTGGATAGCGGCAGATCAAGTATTACCCTACACCATTCGTTTCGAGAATGATTCCACTCTGGCCAGCGCCCCGGCCCTGGCGGTGAATATTACCCAACAGCTGGACAGCACCATCGATGCCCGCAGCTATCGCCTCGGCAACTTTGGCTTTGGCGATTTCGTCTTTACGCCACCAGCGAATAGCGCCTATTTCAGCGAGCGATTGGATGTAGTGGATTCCCTCGGTGTATATGTGGACATTACTGCCGGCATCAATCTTAACACGAGAACCATCTTCTGGAATTTCAACTCTGTTGATCCGGTGAGCGGGCAAACCCCTACCAATCCCTTCGCCGGTTTTCTCCCGGTAAACGACAACAGCGGACGGGGCGAAGGGTTCGTCAGCTATACGGTTGCAGCCAACAGCGATGTGCAATCCGGAGATGTCATCAATGCGGAGGCAAAAATCGTCTTCGACACCAACGAACCGATTGACACGCCCCCGATCTTCCATACCATCGATGCCGATGCGCCGGAAAGTGCCGTCGACACCCTGGCCGCGCAAACCCTTACACCATCATTTCAGGTCAGCTGGTCCGGTGCAGATATTACGCCCGGCGCCGGTTTGCAAAGCTATGATGTTTATGTCGCCAGGGACAGCAGCGATTTCGAGCTATGGCTTAGTGACACCACCGTTACCCAAGAGATTTATCGCGGCGAGCTGGGACATACCTATCGCATTTACAGCATCGCCCGCGATAATACCGGTAATGTTCAACCCCTGGATGTCAGCGCAATTGTCGCCACCCGGGTTGATACCACTGTAGTGGGCATCGATGAAGATGGAAACTTGCCAAAAGTGTTCGCTTTACATCCCAATTTCCCGAATCCGTTTAATCCGACAACCACCATTCGTTACGATCTGCCGGAACCGAGCAAGGTCAAGATAGTGATTTACAATGTGCTCGGGCAGAAAATAAAAACCCTGGTAAATCAGCGCCAACCGGCAGGCTATAAAACGATCATCTGGGATGGGAAAAACGAAAGCGGGCAACAGATTGCTTCCGGATTTTACTTCTACCGCATGGTCACGGAAAAATTTAGCAAGGTTCGCAAGATGCTGCTCATTCGCTAGTTTTAATTCTGTTAAGTAAGCGGAAAAATTATTTAGGATATTAACCGGTCACTGGTCTTTTGCTGATGCCTTTGCCCATTTGTATATTTGCAAATTTGGGTAGTCACCCGTTTTGCTGTTGTTTTTTAATAGGTATCGTTTTTAGCAATTCTCTAACAGTCCATTGGTGATCAGTAATTTTGGCGGCCATTG
>JANQQU010000093.1 GCA_028284905.1 Calditrichia bacterium | reverse complement strand
ACCGGCAATGGCCGCCAAAATTACTGATCACCAATGGACTGTTAGAGAATTGCTAAAAACGATACCTATTAAAAAACAACAGCAAAACGGGTGACTACCTAGATTTGCAAATGGGCAAATGATATAAGGAAAAACAGGCTATTTGGTCATCACCTAAATATTTTTGCCTGCTTACTTAATCCGAATCAATTCATGGAAATCACTTGCTGGAAATTTTTCAGGAAAAGCCCCTGATAACTCAGTGCTTTTCCCCCGGGTGATAAATTGCTTTCGCGGATTCGAAAATTTTATCCTTGTCCAGGGTCATAGGTTTGAGCTGTTGCTTTAAATACAGCGGAATCTGATCAGCATAGTGCGGACTTTCCGGGCGATTGGAAGCGCCATAGCTATTAATAGTCTCGACCTCTACCCCATCGCGACTGTAACGAAGCATTTGGATGTATGACTCTCCGGCATAGCTGCGGTATTTCCCTTTCTTATATTTTACAGGGTACATCTGGGCCAGAATATCGTAACCTCCCCAAATCGGAAATTCTTCCTTACCACGCACATGCACCTGCAGCTCGCCGAGGGGAATTTCCAGAGATTTAAAATGTTTCCGCAGATGCTTTTGCGCAAATTCCAGAGCGGCAGCATAGGTATCATCCGGTAATGTATTGTATTGATCCACGATGCCCTCATCCGTCAAATGTTTGATAAGGAACTGAATCGCCAGGGTGAATATTGCCGCCTGACGATTATCGACATCAGTGCTGCGATCCCATTTTTTCAAAGCAGCAATTACTTCACGAATTTCCGGAAACTGTTCCGGGTCCAACTGTAATATTCTCTCCAGATTGGCCATATTAATTGTCGATAACGGTTCCGGGTATTTCAGGTCGTATTTAATCCGCTTGAAGTCTTCGTAAGACAGTTGCTGGTAATTTTCCATTAGCTTCATAAATCGCAGGCTGCGGGCGCTGTCATGCAATTTATATCCCATCGCTGCCGGAAAATCGACCGGGCGGAGATTATCATCAGTTGCCGTCGCATTGAAGGGGGTATTATTCATATTAAAGAGATAACCGCTGGCGGGATTTTGCAATTGCGGCAATTCACTCAACGGATAAAATTCTTCCGCCCATAAAGTAGCGCTGGTGTCTCCCGGCAATGTTTTTTTCCAGGCAAAAGAGGGGTCGCGCTTTGGCAATAGTCCGTTCGAAATATAATAGATATTATCTTCCCGATCCGCGTAAACAGTATTAATGCCGGCACTGCCTTGCATCGCCAACGCATCCTGAAATTCCTGAAAATTGCGGGACTTCGTCATCCAATACCATTGCTCCGCCGCGCGAAATTCCAACGCTGCCGGCATCCGCAGGGCAAAATAACCTTGTTTGTTTTTGATGGTCGTTCCGTATTTACTGCGGTAAAATGTCTGCCGAAAAGGGAATTTCAGAAACCACCAGATTTTCACGCCCAATTTTAACTTGCGCTTTTCCAACGGCAACCATTCTCCGTCGAAAAGATAGGTCTCTTTCTCCTCCGGATGCATCGTTAACTGATAGACATCGCTCAAATCCGGGTGATTCAACGTATGCGCCCAGCCCAGGTGTTCATTCGTGCCGTGAAAAGGCGTTACCCCTCCGGGGAAAGTGGCACCGAGAAAATGCCAGCCTTCTTCTGTATCGATATGCACTTCGTACCAGGAAAACGGGCCTTCCAGCGGTTGATGGGAATTGACTGCCAGATAGGTTTTCCCATCGGTTGTTTTCCGGCGACTGACCGCAATCGCATTCGATCCCCGGGCAATTTCCCGCTCGGTCTGCATATTCACCTTGTTCCCGAAAATACGTTGCACATCGAACTGGACATTCGTCATCAACGCCATTGCCACCGTATATCCCTTGATTAAATCTCTCGTTGTTACCGGGAACGCTTTCTTGTGCAGCCGTTCGCCGGGATATTTTTCCGCATAATCATTAATTCCTTGAACGTAACCATCGAGCACGGCTTTAAACTTTGGCGAGAAGCTTTCTTCATATTCCGCTTCAACCCTTTCTCCGGTATCGAGCAGAAAGGCAAGCACATCGAGAATGGCGCCATCTTTTCCCTTCACCGAGGCGAGGAGCCCCTTTACGGCCAGCAGGGTGATCTGGATAGATTCGAAATCATCCTCAGCATGGGCCCACGCCAATCCGTATGCCGCCTCAGCATCCGTTTTGGAATAGATATGCGGCACGCCCCATTGATCACGAACAATGGTAATATTTCCCGGATCGATCGGCGTGGATTGCGCCAGGATGAGCACCGTCATCAGGCAAACGAAAAGAGGAGCTATACGAATGGCCATTTCAAATTTTCCTATTCAGCTTCGGCATTATTGAAAATTTCCTGTTGCGGTTTTAAGAATCTAAAAAAACAGTCACTAAATCTGTGACATTTATAGCTTGTAAGTGTGAAATACTACAAAAATTATAAAAGTCTGCAAATAGATTTTTTCAGGAGAATTAAAAATTAGTTTTTTCCTGCGTGAAAAATTGTACATTGTTCTCCTTTTAAGGCCGACGACGCTTTTGAGAAGATAACTAAAACAACAAGTTGCTCTATATGTCAGACGTTCAAACCAAACCTGTTTTGATTGGAAAAACCCAGCAGTCGCTCCGGGAGATTCTCCAGGAGATGGGCCAGCCGGCGTACCGGGCCAATCAGATTTATAAATGGGTGCATCATCATCAGGTGAAAAGCTTTGATGAGATGAGCAACCTTCCGAAAACCCTTCGCGCAGAACTTGCAGAAAAATTTCACCTCGGCAATTTGACCATGGCAACCCGGGAAGTTTCCACCGATGGCACCATCAAATATCTTTGGAAAACAACCGGCAATCATTTTATGGAAAGCGTCTTCATCCCGGAAGAACGCCGCAATACCATTTGCATTTCTTCCCAGGTTGGCTGTGCGCTCGGCTGCGCTTTTTGCGCTACGGCGAAAATGGGCTTCCTGGTAAACCTCACCTGCAGTGAAATTGTCGAACAGGTGATTCGGGTGCAGCAGGATACCGGGGAAAAAATCACCAATGTGGTTTTCATGGGAATGGGAGAGCCATTTCTGAATTATTCCCGGGTGATTCAGGCCAGCCATATTTTTTCCGATCCGGAAGGTCTGGCGATTGCCGCGAAAAAGATTACGATTTCTACCGTTGGCGTTGTTCCGCGAATCTATCAGTTTACCGATGAGTCGCAACCATTTAGCCTGGCAATATCTCTTCATGCTTCCCGCCAGGATTTGCGACAGTCGATTATGCCAATTGCCGACAAGTTCTCCCTGGATCAGTTAATGGACAGCGCCAGATACTATACTTTCAACAGCAAAAAACGCATCACTTTCGAATACGTTTTACTGGAGGATATAAATCATTCCGCTAAAGATGCAAAAGGATTGATCAGCATCTTATCTCCTTTAAAATGTAAACTGAACTTGATTCCATTTAACGATACCGGACTGGGTTTCAGAACACCTTCTGCAGAAAAGATTAAGCCTTTTTATGATATTTTGGAAGGCGCGCCCTTTACAATTACTTTGCGGAAAAACCGCGGCAACGATATTTCTGCCGCTTGCGGGCAATTATATTCCAAGGAAAAAATGACGGAAAAGACGCCTCGATTTATCAAGTCTAGACCGACACCGATTGCAACTTAATTTCTCAGGCAGGAACGATTTACAGATTTACCGGTAACAATTTTTACACCGCCTGCAGAAATACTTATAAATATTTGTTGTTACTGGATAGCTGTTTTAAGAATTCGACAAAGGTTAATGATTAGCCTTTGGGATGATAGATGAGCGCAATAAGAAGAGGAGTCGTAGATGCACATCATCCTGTTGGGAACACCCGGCGCCGGGAAAGGCACCCAGGCGCAGCTGATTATGGGAAACTATGGTATCCCCCAAATATCCACCGGGGATATGCTTCGAGCGGAAGTGAAAAGTGATTCTGCATTGGGCCAACAATTAAAGACTGTCCTGGAAGCTGGCGAATTAGTATCGGATGATTTGATTCTGCAAATTGTCGAAAGCCGCCTGCGAAAAACGGACTGTGCAAATGGTTTTATTCTTGATGGATTTCCCCGGACGACTCCCCAGGCAGAGGGTCTGGATATTATTTTGGGTAAAATTGAGAACCTGAATCTGAAGGCGATCGAAATATCCGTCCCGGATGAAGCGGTAATCCGCCGCCTCTCTGCAAGACGAATTTGCGCCGGCTGCGGCAAAATTGTTATGCCTCAGGAGAGCACACCCAAAAAGTGCGATGACTGTGGTGGCGATTTAATTCAACGGGATGATGATAAGGAAGAAACCATTCGTCATCGCCTGGATATCTTTAAGGAAAGCACTGCGCCGCTAATCAATTTTTATCGTGAAAAAGGGGTCTATCATAAAGTGAATGGCCTGCAAACGGTTGACGCAGTTTTTGCTGATATCGAACGCATTATCAAATAGCTTGAAAAGTGTTGCCGACATTCATTTTTAGATTTAAGTGCATCACACCGATTTAAACAAAAAAGCCCAACAGAACACTGTCGGGCTTTTTTATTGCTTATAATCCTACTTTTTTATCTGGTAACGCCAATCAGCCGAAACTTACCGGTAGATGAATCCCAGCTTAAATAAGCTGTCGCCGGCTTACTCCAGGTATTGCTATCCCGGCGAACTTCCAGCAGGACATGCAACTGATCCCCATTGCTAAACCCTTCTCCGGATGGTAGGGCAATGCTGGTGCTATTGCCATTGCTCTTGGGAGTATTATTTCCGGCCAGTAAAGCATTACTGCCATAGCCTATAAAAGAGTAGCGATAAGCGACATCGTTTTCAGTTGCTAAATTGGATGTTACGCGCAGGTCTGTAAAGCTTAAAGACTTACCATCGTCCGAAAGCTCAAATTTGTCCACCGGATTTACCCGCTCAAACCAGTATTTACCGATAATATCTCTGCGCTCCTGAATGGTGCGAATCAGGTACGCTTCCGCCTCCGGGTTGGAATATTGACCTTCCTTCACAGCTGCTTCAATTTGCGCATCGGTGAAAGACATAACAATTTTAGCGCCCCAGAAACCGTCCCGGTCGGTCATCAGTTCGAACGCCGGATTGGGCTGAATAAACTTGTATTTCTGCGGATGGAATCCTTCGCTGGTATAAAAACCGAGAGATGGATATTTCACCGACCAGTTTTTCTCCCAGGATTTCACATTCAAGCCCAGCGTGAGGATATTGCCGCCGACGGAATGCGGATCGAAACTGTTTTCATTGCCAATATATGCCGGCATTGGCTCGTCCCCATTACTGCCAAGAGTGGAACCAAAATCGATCAGGTAATGTTTGACGTAGCCTTCTTCGGTAAAAACATCCAGCGAGTTATTGGCCTTGGTATCGAAGTGGTTGAGCCAGGCGGAAATTACCCGCAGTCCCCGCAATTCGCGATGATGTTCATGACGGATAAAATCATTGGGATCATCTTTCCGCTTGCCCTTATAATAGAAGGGACCGAGAAAACCTTTAGCCTTCAGGAATTTACTGGCGGCGGCGCGAATTCTGCCATCCGGCAGCTTGTGGATACTCTTCATCAATTCGGCCAGGTCTGCCTCATTAAAATTCCGCTTACGGCCGAGCCGGTCGGTAAATTTAACACCCTCACCCAGCTTGAGAATCTTCGGATCAAAAAAGACAATGTAATTTTCCGGAACGTTGTAGCCAGCAGCATAGAATAGCTTGGTAGAGACAACTTCGGCACCGGATGGCATTTCCGAGTAAGCGGGGGGCTCGAACTTAATTACATAGCGAACGCCTTCACTGTCTTTGATGTTAAAGCCGGGGGTAACACCTTCCGATTTCACACTGACAATTGTCCAGTCGCCATCGATATTTGGTCCATCCTGCCCACGATTGGGGCCGCGAGCGACATCTGCTACGCTCAATTGCTTAACATGATTTCGGTTTGTAAACCAGGTATTATTATCGATTTCATCAAACGCATTCAGATTTAATGCTTCTTTCTTTTTTCCGAACAGATTTCTGAATTGCCGGGAAAGGTCAAATGATTGTTTCATTTGATCGAGGAACTGTTTTTTAACTACATCACCAGCAATATTAATCGAGCGGGATTTTGGCTCGGGAATTGGGCGCTTATCAGAAGGCACCTTGGGCGGTGGCACAAATTTACCGCTACCGGCACAGCCAGCGAGTATTCCCGCCAGGATCAGAATGGCGAGCAAATGTTGCCATTTTCTGTTTGAAAAAGGTATGCGAAGTCCGGGACTATGCATCATTTTTTGCCTCATTTCTTATTCATTTCTTTCAATTTTTTTAACAATTCATTAGCAGGGAAGTTGTCTACAGTTCCCTATTCAAACCAAAGTAGAAACGCAGACCGTCTTCACTAAATCCCAGGGCCGCATTGGTTACGACGTCGGTTTTTCCCCAGAAAGTGAATCCAAGCCCATAACCGGATTTCCATTTTGCATCGGAAAACTCACTGTCAGCAAAAACTTTCCCGGTATCGTAAAACAGGAACGTGTCGAGCTTTTCCCAAATCGGAAAGCGGTACTCCGCAGAGCCAAGCACCATGTTTTCATCACGGAAGCGGCCCCGTAAAAAGCCGCGAACGCTCTCTTCCCGTCCCAGTTCACTGAGATAATAGAATGGAATAGTTTTATCTGCGTCTAACGGTTCAGTCAGCTCCCCGGCTACGCGAAGGATTAAGGTTCTTTTATGAAATAAATGAATATGCTGAGATATATCGGCAGTTAGTTTCCAGAAGCCAAAATCGAAATCGGAATCATGGGTGCCGGTTTCCTGGAAAATGCCTCCCCGTAGTAAGGCAACCCCGCCGGAAGTCGGACGAACACCGCTATTACGATGATCGCTGCGCGCTTCCAACTGTAGACGAACCAGGCCAAGATCATTTTCAAAACCGGGTAGGGTAGATTCGGAAGCCAATTCGCTTAACGAGGTATAACGGGTGTTTTTGCCGCCACGAACACTGTTGATCTCGTAACCGGCGACACCTTTGATCGTTAATTTCTCTCCCCAGTCACCACCCAGGCGAAACTCGCCATAGGTTTGCTCCAGGAGATAGTTGGTGCGGTTATCATCAACATCCGTGCCTTCCGGCGCTGCGGATTCCACACCAAAGAAGTATTCATCCGGCTGAATATGATATTTAGCGAGCACATCTGCGGCAATCGGCCCGCCCAGCTGAATACGGGATACCTTAAACTGATATTTTTGCCGGGTGCGTAACCCTCTTGATGCAGACAATGAAAGCTTGGATTCTTCACCAAAAAGCCCCTTTTGAAAAAATTTTAAACCAACACCGATTGGCGGTGCTGAAGTAGGATAGAGCCCTCGTTTGCCATCGTCGCTAACCAGAAAATCACTGATTTTTTGCAGGGTATTCCCTTCATCAGTAAATATGACTAGTTGCGTCAGTCCTTCACCGACAATATCAAAAGGCAGGTAGAGCAATGTACCAGGCAAAGAAAGTAATGTTTCCCAGGTGGTTTTACTGCGATAACGGCTGTAGTCTGCTTCTGTAGAATCATTAACTGAATCCTGCGCTGGCGGTTGATTTTCTTCCGCTGCCTGCAAAAGAAAAACACCACTAAACATCAGGAAAGCTAACAAGTAACAAGCCATTCTTGCAGGAAAAACCGGGAATAAATGAGTAGTGCGTCGCGGTTTGTCCATAAAAGATTCCTCTCCGGCTTATGGATTTTTGTTAGTAAGTATCAGGATTAATAAAATTTTACGGAAAAAAGTGTACTTAAATATTTTTTTAAAATCAATAGCCGATTTCCTGGCACTGCGCATTATTTCCCTAAAGCGTTGTTCGTGTTATCTAAAATGCTTATCTTTGCCCGCTTTCGTCAATGATACTTGAATTAAGTAACATCGGCGTCAGTCAATTAGCAGAAGATGAAATGAGCTTTGTGAATAGAAATGGGCGATCATAAAAAGCAGTATGATGCTGTAATTATCGGAAGTGGATTCGGGGGAACCATGATGGCGCACAGTCTGGTGAATGCCGGCTGGCGTGTATTAATGCTGGAAAGAGGCAATTGGGTGCATCGCGGCCCGGAGAATTGGGGATTGATGGGCTCTGTGGATCTGACGCCGCATTATTCCCAGGACAGTCCGCTACGCGTTGTTGCCGGCGGTAACAAAAAAGTGATGGGGAGTTACAGCTGTGTCGGCGGCCCCTCGGTTTTCTACGGTGGTGTCTCTTTCCGTTTTCGAGAAAAAGATTTTACCCCCGGCCCGGAAATTACCGGTGAATCCGGCGCAGAATGGCCAATTTCCTACAGTGACCTGGAACCTTATTATACAAAAGCGGAAGCTTTACTGGATATTTCCGGCGAAGCGGATATTGATCCTACCGAACCCTTCCGCAGCAACCCTTTTCCCCAGGGTCCCGGGGAACTCGCCGGCATTTCCGAAAAAGTAAAAAACGCTGCCAAAGGGCTGGGCCTTAACCCGTTTCAGCTTCCCCTGGCAATTAATTATCGCAACAATGATCGCAATAAATGTATTTCCTGTACGACCTGCGATACTTTCGCTTGTGCGATCAATGCCAAGAATGATTTAGCAACCATGATTATCCCGGCACTGATTGATAAAGGGATGACGCTGCAACCGAATACGATCGTTACCCACCTGAATACCGGCAACGGCAATATTACCTCAATCGATTGTTTTGATAAAACGACAGGCGAACAGCAAACCGTTAAAGCCGGTACCGTTATTTTATCAGCGGGCGCTATGGGTTCGCCGCATCTGTTGATGGCTTCCGGATTGGGAGATCATAATCCCGGTGGCGATAACATCGGCCGGTTTTTGATGCGCCATGTAAATGCGATAATATTTGGTATTTTTCCCGGCACTGCTGATAAAGAGAAACGCTTTCACAAGCAAATGGCCGTGATGGATTATTATTTCGGGCATCAGGATATTGCTGCCCCGTCGGGCAAATTGGGCAGTCTGCAGCAAATGCCAACACCGCCAGCCGGATTGGTGCAAAAAGAACTGCCCGGCCCGCTTGGCAAATTGCTTAGCCCCGGTGTGCGTTTACTGACCGGCATGCTGGCGATTGCCGAAGATCAACCGCAATACAACAACTATATTACTGTCGATCCTGAAACGACAGACCAATTCGGTTTGCCGCAGCCGGTGGTCAGCCATCACTACAGCGAAAGGGATCTCGCTGCTTTAAAAGTGTTAGCATTGCAAGGAAAAAAGATCCTGAAGAAAGCCGGTGCACTTTTGCACTACATTCACCACATCCGCACTTTCTCGCATGCGGTCGGTACGGTTCGTATGGGAAAAGATCCGAAAACATCCGTGCTGGATGAGCATTGCCGCTTTCGTGGTATCGACAACCTTTACGTGGTGGACGGCAGCTTTATGCCCACATCAGCCGCGGTAAACCCCAGTTTAACAATTGCTGCAAATGCTTTGCGGGTGGGAGATTTTATTTCCGGCCAGAAGCAAGCGGCATCTAATGAAGAAAAAGCCAAACTAAAATAACCAAGATAAATTATGGCTATTAAACCAGTCCCTACCGATCGACCGCTGCGCCTGGCATTTTTAGGTTGCGGATTTGTAACTCGCCTGCACAGCAAAACCCTGGCCGGATTCAAAAATCTGGACCTTTATTACGCCAGCCGTTCCGCTGAGAAATCTGAAGAGTACCGGAAAAAATACCGTGGCAAAGGCAGTTTCGATAGTTATGATGCAGCGATAAATTCTCCGGAGATCGATGTCATTTTAATCGCTACACCACCGGATACCCACCTCTCCCTTACCGAACAGGCACTCCACGCCGGCAAGCATGTCATCGTGGAAAAACCGCCCTATTTAAAATCCACGGACTTTGACAAGGTGAGGCAATTAAGCGAGGAAACCGGCTTACAGGTGATGGTCGCTGAAAACTATTATTATAAACCCCTGTTGGTCAAATTACGTAAAATACTCGCCGACGGTCTTATCGGCGATCCCCTTTTTATCCATTTGAATGCAACGAAGAAACAGAAGACTGAGAATTGGCGGGACGATCCGGCCATTACCGGCGGTGGGGCATTGTTTGAAGGTGGCATTCACTGGATCAATTTTCTCGCCAACATGGGTTTAACGATTAAGAACATTCGCGGCTTTCAACCCACTCAAAAGACGGAATTGGAACGCAGCGTGCAAGTCGTTGCAGAATTTGAAGAAGGCCCGATCGGCAATCTTCTCTATTCCTGGGAAGTTTCGACGATTTTCTTCGGGCTACGCATTTCCCGGATTTTCGGCCGGGAAGGTTCGATCACCTTTGAGAGCAACGGCATTTTTCTATTTGTGCGGGGTAAGAAGAAAAAACTGGTTTTCCCGGGCATAAAAAACATCGCTGGTTATCGCACGATGTTTGAAGATTTTTTAGAGGCATTACGCAACGGTGAAGCCCCTCAATTTAACCTGGACCTCGCCCAACGTGATTTGCAGCTGATTGAGGCAGTTTATCAATCGATTGAGGGGAAGACAGGAAACTAGGGATTTAGGGGTTTAGGTTCTTAGGGGTTTAGGTTCTTAGGAATTAGGGAATGTGGACTATTTTTTCTAATCACCTAAAAGCCTAACCCCCTAAAACCCTAACCCCCTAAAACCCTGACTTTGAAAATGAAAAAAACAAACAAATAAAACAAAACAATTGGAGGAAACAAAACCTATGGATTTTATAATTTCATTAGTGATAGGAATAACGGCGGGTTTACATACCTCGACCTGGGGCATGTATAAAGACTCGCCGCATGAGGGTTACACTCATGCCAAGTATTTTCGCAGCACTATTATCGCCGCAATCGTTGGTCCGGTTATCTGGTATATCAGTGGCATGGATTTAAGCGTGCCAGCAAATATTCTCATGCTCTGGGGCGGTACTTATGCGATTGAGCGTCTCATCCTGGAATTTTACAAAACCTTCCTGCGGGAAGAAGATCAGTCCAAATATTTCATTCCGATGCAGCTGCACATTTTTGGTAAAGTGGTAGAAAGCCGCAATGCCCGCCTACTCGCCGGCGCCGGTTATCTCGCTGTCTGTCTCCTGGTCGGCTGGGGTGTTTATACGCTTTGGGGCATGCATGAAGCTGGTAATCTGAATTGGCATCCGCTGCTGATCGTTTTTGCCATTGGCAGTATTGGCGGCTGGATTTCCGCATTTGGCGGCGCCTGGAAAGACGCACCGTTGGAAGGCTTCCAGATTTTCAAGTTCTTCCGTAGCCCTGGTGTAGCCTTTGGTTATGCTATCTTAGCCGCAATGCTGACAACCAATTTCCTGTTTATTACCCTTTGCGGTATTGGCTACACGATTGCCTCGATCGAAACTTACAAGACTTTCTTTTTCCCGAGCAAACCGCGCGGTAAATTTGCCGGTAAGCCGATTGACTTCCCGGACTGGACTCAGAAACGCCAAAAGTATGTACCGGTCTTCGTAGCGATCTGGGTTGGTATTCTGTTCTTCGCGTATCTCGCATACACCGGTACACGTAACGGTTTGTTGTAATTTCTCTCAAATATTATCCGAACAAAAAAGGCCGAAGATTTTCTTTGGCCTTTTTTCGTTTATCGTTGACCGTTGTTTGATAATTTTGATTATTATTTCTTTGAAGGCGGATCTTGATCCGCCTCTACAAATTCTATATGATTCTCGAACAACGGTCAACGAACAACGATCAACAAACAACAATCTTCACAATTTTAAAAAAAATTCCTTTTTTGTGGGAATCAATTGCCGATATACCTAATAATTTGTTATCTTTTTCTGTTCAAACTGTTGCGAAGAGGTGAAAATGAAGGTTATGGTTGTTGATGATGAACAGGATGTTCAGATTCTATTCGAACAAAAATTTCGTCGCGAACGGCGCAAGGGTGCGGTAGAATTTGTTTTTGCCTTTTCCGCCCAGGATGCTATGGAGCGTTTAGTCGCAGAAGGCGCTGAGTATTACGCACTAATATTATCCGATATCAATATGCCGGGCACCAGTGGCCTGGAACTGCTACAGGATATTCGGGGCAAATTTCCCGATGTTAAGGTTTATATGATAACCGCCTATGACGATGACGAAAACTACCAAAGAGCCATGTCCTATGGCGCCAGTGATTACCTCACCAAACCAATTGACTTTCAGGAACTGAAGAAACGAATTTTCGATTTGAAATAAACTGGTCATTCCAAAACACAGGATTGACTTTTAGCGCAGGAGATTTACATGCCAGCCAGAATATTGGTTGTTGATGATGAACCGGATGTGGAATTTCTGATCCGCAAGAAATTCCGTAAAAAAATTCGTAACAACGAATTAGACTTCGAATTTGCCCAAAATGGCGTGGAAGCATTAGAAAAATTAGGCGGGAACGATAATGTCGAGCTGGTATTAACAGACATTAACATGCCGCAAATGGATGGCCTCACCCTCATCAAAAAAATCCAGGAATTTCATTACACTGTTAAATCCGTGGTCGTTTCTGCCTATGATGACATGGATAACATCCGCAAAGCGATGAATTTTGGTGCGTTTGATTTCATCACTAAACCGATTGACTTTCAGGACTTTGAAAATACCATCTACAAGACCCTGCTGGAAAAGAAGCGTGAAGAAAATATTGAACTGGAAGAAACCCTGCGGGAGTTACGGGAAACACAGCAGCAGTTGGTTTTACAGGAAAAAATGGCTTCGCTGGGAAATCTGGTTGCCGGGGTCGCCCATGAAATCAATAACCCGATCGGCGTTGTAAATAGTTCAGCAGATGTTATTAATCGCTGCATGAACAAAGTCGAAACGGCTTTTCAGGATGAAGCCCCGGATACCGCCAAGATCATCAAGACGATGAATTTATTGAAAAACAATAATCACCTGATCCAAACTGCCGGTGACCGCATCGCCACAATTGTGAAAAGCCTGAAAAATTTTGCCCGCCTGGATGAGGAAGAGTTTCAGGAAGCCGATGTGCACGAAGGTCTGGAAAGTATTCTCACCCTCCTTGGGCAGGAAATTCAGGAACGAATCAAGATTGTGAAGAACTATGGCGAGCTCCCGAAAGTGTATTGTTCTCCCAGTCAAATCAACCAGGTGTTCATGAGTATTTTGATGAATGCCATTCAGGCTATTGACGGCACTGGTAAAATTGACATTTCGACTTTCCAGGAAAATAATGATGTCAGTATCCGCTTCACTGACAGCGGTAAGGGCATTGAACCCGAGCTCCTCGCCAACATTTACGACTTTCGCTTCAGCAGAAAATCGCAACGGGTGAGTATGGGCGTCGGTTTGCCCGCGAGCTATAGCATTATTCAAAAACATAATGGCAAGATCCATATTGATAGCGAATCTGGAAAAGGCACAATGGTAACTATTTCCTTACCATTAAAATGAACAAATCCAGGATAACCACTTTGCCAAGGAACCGGTTCCTGATGAATAGAATATTTCATCTCTTTACCCCCTTATTGTTATTTACCTTCGGCTGCATCCTCACCCAGGAAGCGACTCCCAAAGAGGACGCGCATTTCCGGGAATCCGGTATTCCGTTTATTCATAATATCACCCCAAAAGAACATGGAGAAAGTGTTCAGAATTTTAGCATCGCACAGGATCGCAATGGTTTGATTTATGTTGCTAATGCCTATGGCGTGCTGGAATATGATGGCGTTCGCTGGCGGGTTATCCCCAGTTCAAAGACTGCAAATATTAGTGCCCGTTCCGTCAATATCAGTCCGGAAACAAATACGGTTTATGTTGGCGCAGAGGGAGATTTTGGATATTTAGCGCATCAGCCTGACGGCACCTTTATTTATCAATCCCTGCTGGAATATGTCCCGGAAGATCAGCGCGACTTTAAGGATGTCTGGAATACCCGGATTTTAAAAGATGCGGTATTTTTTCAAACCGCAGACCGAATTTTCCGCTGGCAAAATAATGAGATGACGATTATTCCCGGCCATAAACGATTGGGCCAGGCTTTTGTCGCAGCAGATCAATATTTTACCATCCGCCTCGATTCCCTGGAGCAACTTCATCTGGCGATACTCGATGGCGATACCCTGAAAAAAGCACCGGGTGGCGATTTCTTTGTTGATAAAGTGCTCATCACTTGTAATGACTTTGATAATGAACGTATTCTCATGGGCACCAATAAAGGTTTCTTTCTTTACAAGGATGGCCGGTTTAGCATTTTCCCAACCCAGGCAGACAAATTTCTGGAAACAAACACCCTAAAGTGCAGCACGCCATTAGCGAACGGGCAATTTGCCTTTGGCACTCAAAAGAACGGTGTTTTGGTCCTGGATCGGGAAGGGAGAATTCGCCATCATATCGATGAATCAATTGGCCTGCGCAACAATGTTATCAATGAAATGACCACCGACCGCGAAGGTGGCCTTTGGCTGGCATTAAACAATGGAATAGCTCGTGTAGAATCGTCTTCCGCACTATCTTTATTCATGCAGGAAAGTCAATTCAGCGGGAGCGTTAACGAGATGACCCGCTACCGTGATCGCCTCTACATCGCCAGTTCCGCCGGCGTGTTTTGGCTGAAAGAATCATATATCTCGGAAAACGGTAATTTCATTTATCCCCAGTTCCAGAATCCGGTTACCGGGGAAATTTGGGGGTTATTAACCGTTGATGATGCCTTGCTCCTTGCCACCGAGGCCGGCACTTATCAAATCATTGGCGATGATCTGAGCCGCATCCCGATGGACTGGGGAGAAGTTACCTATAGCCTGCACCGGGACCGGAAATATCCGCAGCGGGTATTTGTCGGTTTACATAATGGCTTGGGTATTATGGAAAAGATTAACGGCAGTTGGAAAAATGCCGGCATCGTGCCCGGCGTTACCGAGCAAATACGAACCATGGGGCAGGACAGCAATGGCGATCTTTGGCTCGGTACTCAATTTCGTGGGGTGGTGCGGGTAGAATTGCCTGAGGGCAAAACACGCTGGCAGCCAGATGAACTGATTGTCCATAAATATGATGAAGCCGATGGTATGGGCAAAATGTATGTAGGCATTTATCAACTCAGCGATCGCCTGGCCTTTACAACCGAAAACGGATTAAAACGCTATGACCCGGAGCGGCAGCAGTTCTTTCCGGATTCGACTTTTGGTGAAGCAATTGCCGATACCAATAGCTGGGTTTTCCGTCTGCAGGAAAATAGCGATGGGAGCGTATGGATCAACTATCGCCCGAAAGGACTTCAGCGACGCGAGCTACTGCTGGCAGTCCCCAGGGAAAATGACAGTTATACTCTCAAATCTGCCCCGATGGACCGTTTACGTCCCGAAGATCTTGACCGGGTATATTCAATTTACGTCGATAAGGACCAAGGAAATAACGCCTGGTTCGGTGGCCCGGAAGGAATTGTTCGCTACACGCCGTCGCTGGATAGTCTATTTCTAAGCGAGTATACCCCGGCGATTCGAAAAGTCATTATCGAGGAAGATTCTCTTTTATACGGCGGCAACATGAACGCGCCGCCAGCAGAGATGATACTGAATTATGCCACAAACTCTATCCGTTTTGAATTTGCCGCGCATGCTTATGAAGGTATGTCGGAAACGCGTTATCAGACGCAGTTGGCTGGCTTTGATAAGGGCTGGTCGGATTGGTCCGATGTTCCGTTCAGGGCATATACCAACCTTCCGAAAAACGATTATATTTTTCGTGTGCGCAGTCGTAATGTTTACGGCACACTGAGTAACGAAGGCACTTTTTCATTTCAGATATTGCCACCTTGGTACCGGACCTGGTGGGCCTATCTTATTTATATTTTAAGTTTAAGCGCATTGATCTACGGTCTGGTCAAAATTCGCCTGAGAGCGATGGTCGCCCAACAGAAGCAGTTGGAAGATACCGTGAAAGCACGCACCCGCGACCTTAATGAGCGAAACGGACAGCTGCAATCCACCCTGGAAGAATTGCAGAAAACTCAAAAGCAGTTAGTTGTTCGGGAGAAACTTGCTTCACTGGGAGAGCTGACTGCCGGCATCGCGCATGAGATTAAAAATCCGCTGAATTTTATCAATAATTTCTCGGATCTATCCGTAGAATTAACCAACGATCTCAAAGAAGAGCTGGAACCGGTCAAGGACAAATTTCCCAAGGACATTCAGGATAATGTTGACGAGCTTCTCGATGACATGATTGTTAATGCCGAAAAAATTCATCAGCACGGCACCCGCGCGGACAGCATCGTCAAAGGAATGTTAATGCATTCCCGGGGAAAAACCGGCCAATTCATCGAAACCGATGTCAATGCCCTGCTGGATGAATATGTCAATCTTTCCTACCATGGCATGCGCGCCCAAAACAGTGATTTCAATATTACCATTCATAAAGATTATGATAAATCGCTTTCGCCAATCAACGTGGTGCCGCAGGATTTAAGCCGGGCCTTTTTAAACATTCTCAATAACGGCTGTTATGCCGCTTATCAAAAAAGTATTCAAGATAATGTCGGCGAAAATGAAGCGGACCCGGCGATTTGGGTTAGCACACATAATGGACAGGATAATGTGGAAATCCGCATCCGTGACAATGGCAGTGGTATTCCCGATAATATGAAAGAGAAAATCTTCAATCCGTTTTTTACCACGAAACCGACCGGCGAAGGCACCGGCCTTGGTTTATCGATCACTCACGAGATTATCGTTCAGGAACATCATGGACAGCTTTCCTTGAATAGTGAAAATGGCAAGTTTACCGAGTTTGTTATTCAACTGCCGAAGAAATGATAATTAAGTTCAGAGTTCAGAGTTCGGAGTTCGAAGTTGCTCACTTGCCCTTCCGGGGTTTGTCCATTTATAGTTATCCCTTCCTATTTTTCCCCGCCAGACGCCAAATTCCATTTGCGCTGCATCACATTTAAATTGCAGCAAATCGGTGATATTTCCGAGAGGGTGTGCGGTAAAGTTTTCAACTTTCCCACGGAGTTGTTTTATGAAGGTCTTCATCAGCTCGACGTATAAGGACTTACGAGATTATCGAACCGCTTTAAAGGATGCGTTGGCTGCGCAGGATCATGAACCGATTGTTGTTGCCGAGTCGGAATTTCGGGAGATTTCCGAAAAAGCGCGCATGCAAAAGATTCGTGAGGCGGATGTTTTTATCGGTCTTTTTGCCCATTTATATGGTCACATGGATAAAAATAGCCAGATATCCGTCCTGGAGCAGGAGTATCGTTTAGCCAGCAAATTACAGAAAGATATTATTATTTGCCTGGTGGACCCTGCCAAAGAGTGGCCGGCACACCTGCTGGAAGATGACTTCATTGAACAGGATCTCCTGAAAAAATTACGAAAAGAATTGCAAGAGAAGCATACCCCAATGCTCTTTCGTTCACCCGTTCAGCTCACCAGCGATCTCAGTCCCAGGTTATTACCGCTTAGCGAAAAACATGACCGCCTCAAAAAACTTCAAGCCTGGGCGACTCGTCTCTCCCCTGCTCGCAAGATTGACCTTATCCAGCAATTATCGCTTCGTCATAAATCCTATGGCTTTTCTGCGAAGGATTTGTCCGACGGCGCATTTATAAAAGTCACCAAGCTTATCGCAAACAATTTCCAGTCATCGGATGAGCCAATCTCCCGCGAATTGATTGATGATACGGAAAAGCTGCTGAAGGGAGAATTGAAAACGAGCGATTTCACAGTCCGGGCAAATCATTTCCGGCGACAAAAGTTGAAAGAGTTTTTACGGAATAACAGCCGCAATGTCTTAACAGTTATGGTGATTATTGCTGCAATGCTCGGTATATTTCTCGGCAGCCTCCTTTTTCCCGGGGAGTCCACGGCTTCCGAAAGTGACAAACTGCAGGGCCATCTCTCTCTGGCAATTAATGATTTGGCCGACAATGATAAGTCCCGCTTGTATCAGACATTGCAGGACTCATTTCCGGCAATTGCCAATTTAAACGATGTTGCGCAACAACTTGGCCTGTCGCAAACACAGCCGGAAGCTGCCATCGTATTGGTTAGTCAGCAATCGGAAGAACCTGTTGAGACAAACCGATCTCCTGCAGAGATCGCCGAAGCAACAGTCCCGGAAAATGATGCCGTTATTGAGAACAATAAGGCTGCAGTAGAAGAACAAGCAGAATCATCTGAAGAGAATGAAGCTTCTGCCGAGTCGAATCCCCCAATTGAGGAAATACCTCCTGTCGGAGACAACGCAGAACTTGGTTCCGCAGATACACAACCGGCAGACACGCTGACGTCTACAGCGCCTACTGACAGTATGGTGCTGGCACAAATCGCAGTTACTTCGCAAGACACCATGACGATTGCACAAGCGCTTGCTTCCTGGGAAGCTTTTCGGATAAGCCCGGAGTTAACCGCAATCGCACAGACGTATACAGCGCAGGAAATTGAGCGCCTGACGCAAGCATTGAAAAGCTCTGCACAAATCTCTGCACCGGGCGCATTTCTGACCTGCAGCAATGTTAATCGGGAAACCCGCATGCCGGATGATACCACGGCGATATTTTCCCCGGGGAAAGTATGGATGTGGGCCCGCATCAAAACGCCCCGCGATGAAACTATTACTGCTAAGTGGATGGTGAACGGGCGTGAGCTTTACAGCAACTCGGCAACGATTCCCGCTGGCGCTAGCGGATATCGCATCTATTTTTCCAAAACCCACAGTGCTGCAACAATTGGAAATAACGAAATAAGGCTCTACAATAAAGACAATCAGCTCTTCGCCCGCCGCAGTTATCAGGTAATGGCCGCTTCGGAAACGCAGCAATAAAAGGTCTGTTACAGTTGTGTAAACTTTTTACATAATTTTTAGTGAGAATGCATATTCATAGGATGATGAAAGAAAACTTAATTTTTTTGTCATCCTCCTCCTCAATTTTACCCAACCGCTAATATTCTATAAAACAACATCTTAACGCTCCACTCTAAATTTATTTCCCTGCAAATCTGCGAAAATGTATTTCTGGTATGGCTTTTGTTTTGAAGAGAAACGAATAGCGGAGAAAATTCGCTGAGAATGTTTCTACAATTTTCGAAATGAAATTGGCATAAATACAAAAGAGGGAAATCATGAAGAGAAACTTTATCGCACTTATTTTGTTGCTGGTTATGGGCAGCAGCATTTTTGCAGAAGATTATTATGTCGGTGTTTCCGAGGTAAACGGCAACGGCACAGAATCATCACCATTTAACAGTTTTAGTGAGGCATTAGCCGTCGCCCAGCCCGGCGATGTCATCAACGTGCTGCCGGGAAAATACAATGAAAAAATTCAGGTGACCAATGGCGGCACTGCGGATAAACGATTAACCATTCGTGGCACCGATCCGAAAAATCGTCCGGTAATTAGCGCACTGGAAACGGAATTAACGATTGACGACAGTTTCGTGACTGTCGAAGACCTTATTCTCGACGGTCAGTTCGAGAGCAGCGATGTTGTAAAAATTTCCAGCGGTGGTGACAATGCGATCATCCGAAATTGCGAAATCAAAAATGGCCGGAAAGATGGCATCGATATGAACGAAGCGGATGACGTGCTCATCGAAAATTGCGAAATTCACCACATGCTGGGAGGTACTTTCTCCAACCAGGTAGATGCCCACGGCATCGTAGCTACTGGCGAGAAGAATCTTACCATTCGCGGGTGTAATATCTACTACGTAACCGGCGATTGCTTTCAAACCGATCCGAATCGCGATTACCCCCTCTGGGACAATGTTTTGATTGAAGATTGCGTTTTATGGACCGGCCCCCTACCGGCCGATGCTGCTGACTGGGAAGCGGGTGAAATTCCCGGCGAAAACGCTATTGACACAAAAATCAATGAAGATGCAGTGAACACTTCCTATCGGGCGAAAATTACGATTCGCAATGTGACGGCTTATGGATTCGTCCCCGGATACATCAACAACCGTGCGGCTTTTAACATCAAGGAAAAAGTTGATTGCGAAATGATCAACGTAAAGGTTTACAACAATGAAATCGCCTTTCGCCTGCGTGGCCCCAATGGTCGCGGTGGTGCGCACATAACCTTGATTAACTGCATCGCCTTCGACAACATCAAAACCTTTCGTA
This sequence comes from Calditrichia bacterium, assembly GCA_028284905.1. Classification (GTDB taxonomy): domain Bacteria; phylum Calditrichota; class Calditrichia; order RBG-13-44-9; family J075; genus JACKAP01. Next base: position 372,266 of record JANQQU010000093.1, on the reverse strand, counting down.
CGGAAGAAGACCTGGAAGTTCTAAAAATCTATAACAGCACTTTCGACAAAGACAGTGGTGACGATTATTTTCAGAATTCCTCCGGTGGCTACGATGAGGATGGGCTTGATGTACGGAACTGCCTTTTCACCGGGGAAATGCCCGATGAAGGTGCAACGCATTCCTCAAATCTGCTGGCAAGCAGTTCGTTTTTTGTCGACCTCGGCGGCCGGGATTTTCATTTAAGCAGCAACAGCCCGGCAATCAACAGTGGTGATGACATTTCTATGGTCACCAGCGATTTCGAGGGTAATCCCCGCTACAGCGGCAGCTACGATGTTGGCGCTTACGAGTCTGATACATCCACCGGGATCCTCGATCCTGATCAGCCGAATATCGTCGATGAATATCAACTTTACCCGAACTTCCCCAATCCGTTCAACCCGAGCACAACGATCTCCTTCCGTTTGCCGGAATCCGCAGATATCCGTTTAAGCATATATAACGTTATCGGTCAAAAAATCCGCACGTTGGCAAATGCTTCCCTGGCCAGCGGACTACACACTTTCGAGTGGAATGGGAAAAACGATTTTGGGCAGGATGTCGTTAGTGGTATTTATATTTATCAGCTGGAAACTGGCAATATCAGCCGCACTCGCAAGATGCACCTGATTCGCTAGTCTGTTCCCGAACAAATTTCCTTCATACCCCCAGATAAATCAACCCCCGGCAGCAGTACCACCGGGGGTTGGTATTTTTTAAAGCATCATCTGAAAAATATTTGCAGAGATAGTTAACGAATTATCTTTCGAAGTCTAATTCCGACAAATAATGCTCGGCGTCGATGGCCGCCATACAACCGGAGCCAGCCGCCGTCACAGCCTGACGATAAACCGAATCCTGCACATCACCACAGGCAAACACGCCGGGAATGGAAGTTTTGCTGCTATCCGGTTTGGTGATGATGTAGCCGACATCATCCATTTCCAGCGTCTTGGTAAATAGAGAAGAGTTCGGCGTGTGGCCAATTGCCAGAAAGAAGCCATCGCAGGAGATGACGCTTTCTTCGCCGGTTTTTGTATCTTTCAGGCGGGCGCCGGTAACGCCACCGTTTTCTTTATCACCCAATACTTCCAAAACGGTTTTATTCCAGACGAACTCAATTTTTTCGTTTTGCAAGGCGCGCTGCTGCATAATTTTCGACGCGCGCAGCTCCTCACGACGATGCACAATTGTCACCTTCGAAGCAAACTTGGTCAGGAAGGTCGCTTCTTCCATTGCGGAATCACCACCACCAACAACAACCACTTCTTTGCCCCGGAAAAAGAACCCATCGCAAGTGGCGCAGGCGGATACGCCATATCCCATTAAATTGCTCTCCGACTCCAGCCCAAGCAGTTTGGCAGTCGCACCGGTAGCAATAATCACCGCATCAGCGGTAAACTCGCGATCTTCCGCAGTCACTTTATACGGTCTTTCCGAGAAATCCACAGCTGTAACGGTTTTGTAAAGGAACTTGCTGCCGAAGCGCTCCGCCTGTTTCCGGAAGAGCTCCATCATCTCCGGGCCCATAATGCCATCGGGGAATCCCGGAAAATTTTCGACGTCTGTTGTAATTGTTAATTGTCCTCCCGGTTGCATTCCGGCAATCACCAACGGTTGCAGTTCCGCACGGGCGGCATAGAGGGCAGCGGTATCTCCGGCAGGGCCCGATCCAATAATGATCACTTTATGATGTGCAGGCAGGTCCATAGGTATCTCCTTTTCATTTTCTTTCGTATGCGTTCGGTCAATGCTTTTTTTAGATGTGCCAATATAATACGGGATACAGAAAATATAAAATTCGTTTTGTGGCGAAAATATGCTATCCTATTTTTCCCGGAGAAGAAACTTAATTTTAAATCCGGCATAGATAAGAAAACGATATTCAGCAGTTTTTCCCGATAATCAGCGGAGTGCAGACATGCTTGGTAAAAAGAAGCAACAGAACAACCAAAAATACCTTATGCCGGAAGTGGTGGCAAAAATTAAGAATCTGGACATGATCGCCCGCTTCATCGTGGAAGGATTTTTGGTTGGCCTGCACAAGAGCCCTTTTCATGGATTTAGCGTGGAATTTTCCGAGCACCGTCAATATATGCCGGGCGATAATATTCGCGACATCGACTGGAAAGTTTACGGCCGCACTGATCGTTACTACATCAAACAATATGAAGAAGAAACCAACATGAAGGCGAACATTCTTGTCGACATGTCCGGTTCGATGGGATACAGCAGTCATGGCATCACCAAATTCCAGTATGCCCGTTATCTTGCTGCCGCACTTTCCTATCTTCTACTAAAGCAACGTGATGCGGTAGGTGTCACCCTTTTTTCTGACCAGATTCATCGCTACCTGCCACCGAAATCGACCAATTCCTATATCAAATATTTACTGAAAGAACTTGAAAAGGCCGAGCCACAGAAAAATGAGACGGTGGTTAGTCAGACCCTTCATGAAATGGCGGAAAAAATGAAACGGCCGGGGTTAATCATTCTTATCTCGGAATTCCTCTACGAAGATATTGAAAAAATTCTTGAGGGTTTACGACATTTTCGCTATTACAATCACGAAGTTATTGTCTTCAACATTCTTGACCCGAAAGACCGCAATTTTGATTTTACAGACGAAGCTACTTTTGTCGATATGGAAACCGGGGAAGAATTGAAAACCCAGCCGCATTTGATCAAAAATCAATATCGGGAAATGATCGATGGCTTTTATGAAGAATTAAAAAATGAATGCCATAATATGCAGATCGATTTTCAGAATATTTTTACGACCGATCCGTTTGATAAAGCAATGATGCGGTATTTGTTTAAGCGGAAGCAGCTTTATTAGGAATGCGGAATGGCGAATGCGGAATGCGGAATGACGAATGTGGAATTAAAAAATCAACTTACAAATTCCAATTTTTCATTCCGACTTCCGAATTCCACATTCCGAATTATTATTTCTCATTCCGCATTCCCCATTCCCCATTCCCCATTATTCTCACCCTAAATGTTACATCCTGCGTACCTTTTGTTACATAGCCGTTAGAACGTCCTGCTTATTTTTGCTAGCTTGATTGTAGATGATTTGATAAGCGCTAAGTAATAAAAATTCGCAGGAGTAAAAATGAAGACTTTTTCTGAAAATAATTACCTGACAGACGAACCGTCTGAGAACTTTGTAAACATAATTAAGTCCAGATTTAAGCAGGCTGGCCTGTTAACTAAAAGTTTCCTGGCTTTTCTGGCAATTCTGTTATTTCCGTTGGCGTTGCTGCTGGTTGCCTTTGTTGCCATTGTTACCTTCAATGCCATCGCGGCTGTTTGTATTACACTTTTTGGTATTGCACATCCAATATCACCACTATTACCGGCGATTCTTCTGCTTGGCCTGGTAAGAATATTTCAACAAAAAAGTGCTTCCCGGGTGATATAGGATGAATAGTGAAATTTGCGTAATAACATAAAAATCGATAACATCACACTAATATCCACAATCAGCTAACACCGGTAAAGCAGCAAACAATTCCCGGGATACTGACAACAAAATTGAGAGGAGCAAATAATGAACGATCCTGTCGTTAAAAGCCAGCAAGCCGGCGAAACGAACGCAACCGACCGGAAACCAGCCGAATATCGGATCTTTAATTTTTCTGATACGAAAGTGAGTCTCACATTTAAAACACCGAATAGCAACAGACGGCAACCTCCGGAAGTTATTATTATCGATAGCCTGGATAATGCAGTGCTGCCAGCGTCATCGGTCGAAAAAGACAGCCAGATTACGATCGAACAAACTGACACCGGAGTTTCGAACGGTACGATAATGATCCAGTTCAGCGAAGGCCTCTCACCTTTCAAATGCACCTTCGATGCCAAAGGCGACCCGGGAGACGGCGATGCCCAAAGACGTGCAGACCCGAACAATCCCCCGGATACTCCCTGATCTCCCCAAAAGGAATCGTCCGGTAATTTTCGATGATATCATTAATCTTTGAGGAAAGCAGATGCTTGAACCGGAAAAACTCAAATTGTTTCCGCATCACGATCGCCCTTCCGAGTTGCAATCGCTGCAGGCGGGTTGTTATTATATCGGCCTTGATATCAATCAGCCTGATTTCAAGCTGCATCTGCACGGCTCGCTGCGGGTAGAAACAGTTGGCGGAAAAATCGCTGTCAGTGGTGATTTATACCGGGCGGAAAATCCGGACGGCACAGCAATTCCCCTGCCGGATGAAACACGGATTTCCCAGCAGCAAGTCCCTTTATTTCCAGTGCATCTCTATGACAGCTATCTCAAACTGGTTGGTATTAATGGCAATCACTGCCGCTTTCATCAATATGTCTATTTTCATACCAGCGCAAACGGTCATCCCCTCAAGCAGTTCGACATTGCCAGCAATGGTTTACCGCAATTCGATGTTATTCAATTAGAATTGGTTGCCGATGAAGGTAACAAGGCAGCGACGCCATCATTCCAGGGAGTAGTGCTCGATGACCAGCAGAACGAGATCGGGACATATACTTTAGATTGGGTCTCGCCGTTTTTTCGCCGTTTTAACCTGGAAATCGATGCCTTGCAGAATACCGATATGCCGGCATTGGGTGCAACCTCGTTAGACTGGGAAGATATTTTCAAGAGCATTGGCTGGTCGGTTAATGTAGTTGCCGATGAAAATGACCGGATTGCCCCGACGGGCCAGTCCTGGAATAATGGCGAACTACATGCCCGCATGTTGGAATGGCGCAATCGCCATCAGGAAAACAGCGCTGAGGAATGGTGGTACTACCTGCTGTGCATCCATACTCATGAAGATGGGCACCTTGGCATCATGTTTGATGATCCGACATTCGATAATAACAAGATTGCCCGGGAAGGAGCGGCCATCTGTGCCCGGAAAGTGCTGGACAGTGCACAGGGATGGCCGGCGCCGATTGCCGGAAAAACACTCAGTGAAATCCCCCCGGCCTATTTCCGCACCGCCCTGCATGAATTAGGCCATATGATGGGCCTCATTCACGAACCATTGCCGAATACCCGCCTGATGAATCAAACCAATGTGATTAACTTTCAGAGCACTGAGGACGCGCCTGCTTTTCCGGAAAACATCTCCTGGGTTTTTGCCCCGAAAGATGAAATTTGCCTGAAGCATATGCCGGATATCTGGGTGCGCCCGGGCGGCATTGGCTGGAATGTCGATTTCAATAAAAACACTGCGATCCTGAATGATCGGGAAGAGACGGAAATAACTACCGATAAAACCTCGGCGGATAGTGGCAGCAGCTTGGCAGCACTAACCCTGGCAGTAGAGCATCTTTCCATAGTTCCGGAGAAAGATGGACAGCAAAGATCGCTCAAAGACTTGCCATTCGGGATGCCGGTCCGGATAAGCGTTCGCTTAAAGCTAGCGGAGGGAGCGGCTCCCATCGAAGTACCGGCAAGCCTCAGTTTAAAAACCGGTTTTATCAAGATCGAAGTGAAACAACTCGGTCTCGAAGGGAATCCGCAGTCCCTGCAATCGGTCATATACTTCGAGGGTGCGGAAACCGGTTTGATAAAGCTGGATGATAAAAGTGATATTTCCCATGCTTATACCCTGCTGCACAACAAAAATGGCGCGCTTTTCCCGGTGCCGGGTAACTACAATGTTCGTGTCACCTTACAATGGCCGAACAGCAGTGGCCGGGAAGCGAGTATCTCCGGAGAAACCAGGATCACTATCGCGCAACCGGTTTCCGAGGAACATCGTGAATTAGCGGATCAAATACTTCAGCAGCCGGAAGTCACCCAAATGATCATTTTTGGCGGCTGGCACCTGGAGAACGGTTTCAACATTCTCGACCTTGCCACCACTCACCCCAATCTCGGCTTGTTATTCGGTGCGCATTATGCGATTACTTTATCGAAATGCTACAGCCGGCGTTTTTTTGACACACCAGCGGATATGGATACGGCTTGTGCATATTTAAAAAAATATGATTATATTGTCTTAAATGAATCCGAAATAATTCAGGCGGCTAAAATTGTCCGTAGAGCGGCGGATAGTCCGGATTATAATTCCGAGGAAAAGCAAGCATTGGTTCGGGAAATTTCCCAGCTATTGCATTCTTACACCAGCCGGCAATGTGATAACGGATTCTGTAATGAAAGGACCCGGGAGGCGGTAAAAACGCTTATAAATCCATACATTCAAAAGGAATGACCGCCATTGCTCAAGCATTTTCACCCCATTAGGCGAACCGCAGTTATTTTGCTGTTCTGCAGCATATGGGTAAGCTATATTTTTGGCCAAACCGCTCCCCTTCCTTCCCGCACTGCTCAAGTCGGCTTCCCGTACATTCGCAATTATTCCCAGGCAGATTTTAAAGGGGATGACAATTTTACCCAATCGCAAACCTGGAGCATCGTTCGTGACCAACGAGGTGTCTATTACTTCGGTTACCTGATTGGCCTAATCTCCTATGATGGTAATACCTGGCAAAAAACAGAGATCCCCAATAAGCTGGTACGCTCCCTGGCCATTGACGAAGCAGGCACTGTTTTCGTTGGTGGTGTCAATGAATTTGGTTATCTCGCTGCCGATGACCATGGAGTGATGCAATATGCCTCTCTCACTGACCACCTCTCTGTTGAAACGGAAAATTTTCGGGATATCTGGGCAACGCTTGCGACTCCGGAAGGCATCTACTTCCAAAGTTACTATCGCTTGTTTCGCTGGGATGGCAACAACATTAAGTCCTGGCGGACGGAAAAATCGATTCACAATATTTTTGCCCCGAACAAGCAGCTTTTTGTAAAACAGAAAAGCGGCCTGCAGACACTCTCAGGCGATTCACTGGTTTTTGTAACCGGAGGAAAGTTTTTCGAGAACATCCGCATCATCGCGATACTTCCCTATCCCGATGGTAAGTTGCTTATCGCCACCCGGGAAAAAGGGCTGTTTATTTATGATAGCCAATCCGCTCCAGAAAAACTACCTTCAACGATTGATACTTTTCTCCGGGACGATCTCGGCTATCACGGCACCTTGTTAAGCGATGGCAATTACGCATTTGCAACCCTGAACAACGGCGTCGCGGTAATCGATAGTGATGGCAATTTACTTTATCATCTGAATAAATCCAGCGGCTTGATCGATGACCGGGCCTATTTTGTCTACCCGGACCGACAGGGTGGATTTTGGGTTGCTATGGAAAAGGGGATCTCTCATATTGAATCACCCTGGCCTGTATCGATATTCAGCGAAGCCAATGGCTTCTCCGGTTCTGTTCTATCCATAGAAAATTATCGCAATCGGATGTACGTCGCTACCAACCAGGGCGTTTATCGATCGCTGGATAGCGGAGGCCGCTTAGCCGGTACGGAGCGTTTTGAAGAAATCTCTGCCCTACCGGCGCTATGTCAGGATTTGCTCTCTACTCAGAAAGGGTTGATTGCTGCGTCCTCCGCCAGAGGAGTATATGTTCTGCACAACAATATTGGCAGACGTCTCTATTCAGGTAGCGCATATAGCCTGTATCGGCCGGCCAGTAACAGTAAAAGGATTTATGCGGGACTCATCAACGGCCTCATTTCACTTTACCTTAACAACAATCAACAATGGGTATTTGAACGACGCTTTCCGGAAATCGACGAACAAATTACCGCCATCACCGAAGATCCTGCCGGTGATTTATGGTTGGGTACCAGTAAAAATGGGGTCATCCGATTATCATTTCCTCAAAACATTTCGTCGGCACAATCGGGGGTTGATTCAATACAAATCAGCAGATTTGGCGAAGCGAATGGCCTGCCGGGAGGTATAGAAATTTCCCCTTATGCGATTAATGAAAAAATCTTTTTAAATTCACAATCGGGGATTTTTACTTACGATAACGCCGGCAATCATTTTCATCACGACTCCACGCTTCATCCGGATTTCAATAAAGAACAGCGCCAGATTTTCCGGATGGCGAAGGATGCCGACAACAACCTGTGGTTGCAAAACCAGAAATACGAAATCATCGCAGCTTATCCGGGAAAAAACGGACGATATCAATTGGATGCAACCCCGTTTCGCCGCATTCCCTTTTCGCAGATAAATGCGATTTATCCGGATGAAGATGGGACTGTCTGGTTCGGCGGCGATAACGGTCTTATACGCTACGATCCAGAGGTCAAGCGCAATTATCAAAACGATTTTCCTACCCTGATCAACGCCGTAACCATCGGTAATGATTCCAGTTTGCTAAAGGGTAGCAATTGGTTGCATCTCCCCCGGGCATTTCAATTTCCCTATGCACTCAATGCTCTCACGTTTGAATATGCTGCCCCCTACTTTGACAACGAATCAGCGAATAAATTCCAGCATTTACTCGAAGGATTTGCCGAGGATTGGTCCGGCTGGTCTTCGGAAAACAAGGTCAACTTCACCAATCTTTCCGAGGGCGATTACCGTTTTCGGGTGCGGGCGAAGAATGTTTACGGGCACTTGGGGGAAGAAGCCGTATTTGCTTTCAAAATTTTCCCACCCTGGTATCGCAGCTGGTGGGCCTATTTGCTATACGGCATCCTCGCTTTTACAGCGATCGGCAGCGTGTTCAAATATCGCATTCGTTACCTGGAAGAGAAGGCAAAGGAGCTGGAAGGAATCATCGTTGAGCGCACTGCACAAATTCGCGAGCAGAAAAATCAGCTGGCGGAACAGGCGGAGCAACTGAAGGAATTAGATAAACTAAAGTCGCGTTTTTTTGCCAACATCTCTCACGAATTCCGCACGCCACTAACCCTGATTCTCGGACCGATCGACAATCTCCGCCAGCGTTTCACCGGGCAGGATGATCAGCACGAACTGGGCATGATGCAAAGGAACGGGCGGCGACTGCTAAACCTGATCAATCAGCTTCTCGACCTTTCCCGGCTGGAAGATGGCAAAATGATTCTGGAAGCACGTCCCGACGATTTCCTGGCCTTTCTGCGCGGGCAGGTTTTCTCCTTCGAATCGCTGGCCCGGCAAAAAGGGATTGCCCTGGAGTATCATTCCGATAAAGCAGAAAATGATGCGTTGGAAATGTATTTTGACCCGGACAAGCTTGATAAAGTGTTTGTTAACATCCTCTCTAATGCCTTTAAATTTACACCCGCTGATGGAAAAATCAGCGTTGCAGTAGATTTAAGTTCGGCGAAGACGTCACCCGGCGAAGAAGCCGACACAGTGATAGTGCGCATCAGCGATACCGGTCCCGGCATCGAGGCAGAGCGATTATCATTGATCTTCGAGCGGTTTTATACAGTAGATCAATCCTACACTAAAAAGCAACGGGGCACCGGCATCGGTCTGGCTTTGGCGAAGGAATTCCTCGATTTACATCATGGAGAAATTACTGCAGAAAGCACCGTTGGTAAAGGCACCACCTTTATCGTCTCTTTACCACTGGGTAAAGCTCATCTTAACGATGAAGAAATTGTCGATTACATGTCCCCGGATGAAATGGTTGCCGTAGACATCGCGGAAATCGCCCCGGATGTTGCTGAAGATGAACCGATAGAAACATCATCCCCGATAGCAGACAAGGATGCACCGACCCTGCTCATCGTCGAGGATAATGCTGATATGCGCAATTACATTCATAATCATCTCAGTAATCTTTACCAAATCAGTGAAGCAGAAGACGGCCGGGAAGGTCTGGAAAAAGCATTAGCAATGATGCCGGACCTGATTATCAGTGACGTTATGATGCCCCGAATGGATGGCTATCAACTCTGCGATGCCCTTAAGAAAGATGCCCGCACCAGTCATGTGCCGGTGATTCTCCTGACCGCGAAATCCAGCAGCGGCAGCAAGATCGAAGGATTGGAACTGGGCGCGGACGATTACCTCGTCAAACCGTTTGTGGCAAAAGAGCTGCTTGCCCGGGTGAAGAATCTGATCGAACAGCGCCAGCTGCTCCGTCAGCGTTTCAGCAAAGAAATTATCCAGGTAGCGCCAAGCGAAATTACCGTTACGCCGGTCGATGAACGATTCCTGAAAAAAGCCATCGAGATTGTCGAAGAACGAATGGCTGATGAAGAATTCAGCGTCGAGTTACTTTCCCGAGAAATCGGCATGAGCCGCATGCAGCTGCATCGTAAACTGAAAGCGCTCACCGATCAATCCCCAAGTATGTTTATTCGCACGCTCCGCTTGAAACGTGCAGCCCAATTGCTTCAGCAACATAGCGGCAACATATCGGAAGTCGCATACGATGTCGGGTTTAACAATCTTTCCTATTTTGCGAAAGCTTTTCGCGAACAGTTTGGTATGTTACCAAAGGAATACGAAAAAAAAATGGGAAAATAATCGTTCTTCGTTCTTCGTTTTTTATGCCAAAGGCATTACACAAAAGAGAGCCTGCCAACGGCGGCCTCAGGCGGCAAAAACCATTGGAAAAAAAATCAATTGAATTGCAACAGCCAATTTCTTACCCCATTTTAATTTCCGAAGAAAAAATTAACAACCCTGTAGGGGCAGGCGATCAACAAATAACGAACCACGAGACATATGAAAACCAAAGGTCAACTAGAAGCAGACATCAGCAATGCCATTACCCAATTTGAAAAAGATTACCTCGGTCGTGGCCCCCGGGAGTCCCGCACGTTTATTATCCAGGACATGGTATTAATTCGTCTGAAAGGTATCCTAACCCCGGCAGAAGAAACCCTCGCCAAACAGTCGGATGGTGCCCGTTTGATCAAGGAAATGCGCATGCGCCTGATCGAAAGCTCCCGCCCACTCCTTGAAAGCCTGGTTGCAGAAAAGACCGGACTGAAGGTTGTTGCGCTTCATACGGACATTAGCGCGAAATCCGGCGAACGGGTATTCATTTTTGTTTTGGAAAAGAATCTGGAAAATACCCTTATTGGAAAAAGTTAAAAAAACTTTGCAACTTTTTTCTCAAAATGCGTATATTTGCTTTCACTGCTGATCGAGATGATTGATGTGCCACCCTGGCAAAGCAGGCATCTGAATGAGCAATTTCGATTTTAAATCTGGGTGACGATTTAGAGGGCCCTGGCCAGCTAAAGTGTAAGCCAGCATGATACCCCAACCAGGGTGAACCGTGCTGGCTTTTTTGCGTACGAATTTGTCTGGAAAAGAAAAGCGGCGTATATACCAGAGACACATTTGGAGGAGACAATGAAAGACACAACAAAATTAACCGGAAAACTTCCCCCGACACCAGCGGAGAAGATACTGCAGCCTATCCAGTCTTTCATTAAGCTGGAAACATCCGGGGGCATTTTACTGATGGCCTGTACCATCATAGCCCTGGCCTGGGCAAATTCTCCCTGGGCAGCCGCCCATTCAGATCTGTTTAAAACGCCCTTTACCGTGGGATTTGGTGAGTTTGTACTGAATAAACCACTAGTGCTCTGGATTAACGACGGACTGATGGCAATTTTCTTCTTTCTGGTCGGTCTGGAGATTAAGCGGGAAATTATGATGGGGGAGCTCTCCTCCATGCGAAAAGCCGCTCTACCAATTGCCGCGGCGATCGGTGGCATGGTCGTGCCGGCATTAATTTATGTCGCATTTAATGCCGGTGGTGACGGTGCCGGCGGATGGGGTATTCCCATGGCAACCGACATCGCTTTTGCGCTTGGGGTACTTTCCATGCTGGGCAAGCGTGTCCCGCTGGCCTTAAAAATATTCCTGACTGCCCTGGCAATCATCGACGATATCGGCGCAGTGCTGGTAATCGCCTTTTTCTACACCGCTGAACTCTCCTGGACGGCGCTTGGTATCGGAGGAGCTATTTTCGCAGTATTGGTAATGTTAAATCGACTCGGCGTTCGCCATACCCTGGTTTATCTCATCCCCGGCATTGCCTTGTGGGTAGCCTTCCTGAAATCCGGTGTGCATGCGACCATCGCTGGTATTCTACTGGCGATGACCATTCCCGGCCGGCCACGGATTAGCGGTGAGCAGTTTATCAGCGCCGGAGAAAATATCCTCAATGCCTTTCGGAAATTCGGCAAGGAGCATTCCGGAAATCAATTAACCGAGGATCAGCAGGCAGCGATTCATGCCATGGCGGTTTCCTGCGAGCGGGCCGAGACCCCCATGCATCGTTTGGAGCACGCGCTTCATCCCTGGGTAATCTTCTTTATCGTGCCGGTATTTGTGATTGCCAATGCCGGGGTGGCGCTGCAAAACGATTTCTTTGCCGCCTTAAGTCATCCGGTCAGCCTGGGTATTATTTTCGGTCTCTTTTTCGGTAAGCAAATCGGTATCACCTTATTCTCCTGGGTGGCAGTAAGAAGCGGTTTGGCAGAGTTGCCCGCTTCAATCTCCTGGCGGCAGATTTACGGCGCCAGCTGCCTTGCAGGTATTGGTTTCACAATGTCTCTTTTTATTGCGATGCTTGGTTTTGGAGAGTCGGCATTGTTGGATGTTTCCAAGGTTGGGATTCTGGCCGCATCGTTGATCTCCGGTATCGCCGGTTGGTTGGCATTACGTAGCAGCAAAGCAGTCACTGAGTAAGTTTTTTAAAACCATGTCAGGTAACTGACAGCAACAATCTGGTAACACAAAGTTGCCGGTTCGCGAAGCACACGAAATTTGCTAGGCATTTCTTTTAGCATCTTTTGCGTGCTTCGCGACCAGAAAAGGCAGAACACTCTTGCCCGCGAGGCACACGAAATTTGCTGGTGTTGAAGTTCAGCATCTTTTGCGTGTTTCGCGGGCTTGTTGCGTTTGGGATGGTGGCTTTTTTCCGCCGGACGCCGCCGTTGGCGGTGTCTGGCTAGAGCTATGTAATGCCTTCGGCATAAAAGGCAACGATTTTTTAGACGGCGTCCCGGCGTTGGGTGATGCGGTTACGGCGTTGGATGGTATCGATCAGCAGATTGGCGGCATTGGCGCCATCTTTCGCTGCTTCCAGGGCAATGTTTACATCCACGACCAGGCGATCGTTTTGTGGTGCGTTTATATTCATTCCGGTATAGACAATCGGCAATCCCATTTCTTCATAGGGGCGGTAAATATCCAGGCTGGCAATATTTGCTGACGGAGTAAGAATGACACCGTCTACCCGCAGATCAAAAAAGAGTTCCAGGCTGCTGCGCTCATTTTCCAGGCTGTTTTCACTGAGCGTCAGCATTGGGAAAAAACCGCGCCGGCGCGCCTGTTCGTTGATGCCGATCGTTAATTTTGCATAAAGGTTATCCTGCATATTCGGCACTAATACACCAAGCATGCCGCTTTGTCGGCTGGAAAGGGCTCGCGCGATTAGATCCGGGCGGTAGCCGATTCTGCGGGCATAATCGCGAATTTTACCCTGCACTTCCCGGGATATTTCTTTGCTGCCCCGCAAGGCTTTCGAGACAGTTGCCGGAGATACATCCATTACCTGGGCTATATGTTTGATGGTTACTCGCTTGTTGTTTCTCATTTTTCTCCCAATCAGTTTTAGGTTCGCTCAATATTATTCCGGTGATGTTACAGTTTTGGTGCGGTTGTTTTACATCCCGGTGAATGCTGGCAGTTTTCAGTTATCAGTTATCAGTGGACAGTTATCAGTTATCAGTTATTAGTTTTAGTGTGTTAATAGACAAATGGTATACCAGATTATATTTTAGGGACTTAAACATATATTAATTATGGATTAAGAAAACTAAAACCGTTTATGGTTTTTTATTAATATTGGAGGAAAGTGTACAGGGGTGTTTAAGATAGGGCAGCAGGGTATTCAGAATTTTCTTAGGTTAGTAACCGTCTAATCCCTGATTTCGTTATTGATTTTTTTCATATCATTAATTATCTATAAAAATAGACTATTTAAAAATGTATGGAGCAAATATCGCGATGCAGAAAAAATGGCGGGGAATTATTGGTATATTAGTACTGCTTTCATTGGCAGGGGGCGTTTATTTGTTTCAGACATTTTCATCTCCTCCAGAAACTCCGCTACCGAAACAGCCGAACGACTGGTTTTATACGCAACGCAGCTTTCCCGGTAGCAGCATCAATATAACGGCCTGGCAGGAAGCGCAGGTGCAAGCGGCAAAAATGCGCCGGGACAACGCGCTGAAAACCAGCCAATGGCAACAGATGGGTCCACTAAATATCGGCGGGCGTATAACCGCCATGGCGGCCCATCCTGAAGCGCCCAACCAGGTTTATATCGGCGCCGCTAATGGCGGTGTCTGGGTGACGGAGAACGGTGGCACAAGCTGGACCCCGCTTTTTGATGACGTCGGCACTCAGTCAATCGGTGCCCTGGCAATCGATCCAACCAATCGCAACATCATCTATGTCGGCACCGGCGAGGCGAATATCAATGCGGACTCCTATCCCGGTACCGGCATTTATAAATCCACCAACGGTGGTTTTTCCTGGGAATATAGCGGCTTACCCAATTCCCATCATATTGGTCGGATTTCCATCGATCCACAAAATCCGCTGAATATTTTTGCAGCAGTTTCCGGGGTATTATTTGGGAAAAATAATGAACGGGGCATTTATCGCTCCAGCGATGGCGGCGCAAGCTGGACGCAATCACTTTTTATATCGGACTCCACTGCCGCGATTGATGTGGTCGTTGATCCGCTAAATCCCAACAATGTTTACGCTGCGATGTGGGAACGCATCCGTTATCCCCAACGACGGGTCGCCGGCGGCGTTACCAGTGGCATCTACCGATCTACCGATAGCGGCGATAATTGGGATCTGCTAACGAATGGTCTGCCACCGCAGATATCAACGATCGGCAGAATCGGACTGGGACTGGCCCCCAGCGATCCGCAAACCATTTACGCAATTTATGCGGACCATCCAGGCTTTTTCTATGGCGTTTATAAAACCACCAATGGAGGCGACAACTGGCAGCAAGTCAATGATGGTGCGCTCAGCGGCGTCTACAGCAGTTTTGGCTGGTATTTCGGTAATATTTACGTCGATCCCACCAATGCCGATGTCGCTTATGTTCTTGGCCTGGAAATGTTTCGGACCACTAACGGCGGGGATAGCTGGACCGTGCGGGCCACTGACATGCACGTCGACCACCACGCCATCTGGATCAATCCAGCAAATCCGCTGCAAGTATATGTTGGTAACGACGGGGGCTTTTATTCGTCCCAAAATGGCGCGAATACCTCCCTGCACAGCGAAACACTGCCGATCAGCCAGTTTTATGCGGCTACTGTCGATTTCAACAATCCGCATCGACTCTATGGCGGCACCCAGGATAACGGCACCCTGCGCACGTTTGACGGCTCCGATAACAACTGGCAACGCATTCTCGGCGGGGATGGATTTTATGTGATCGTCGATCCGAACAATTCGGATATTATTTATGCGGAGTCACAATGGGGGAACCTTGCGAAATCGACCAATGGCGGGAATAATTTTTTCAACGCTACCAGCGGCATTTCCGGATCGGACCGTAATAACTGGATGACCCCTTTTGTCATTGATCCGGCGGACAGCGACATACTTTACTATGGCACCCAGCGGATCTATCGCACAACAAACGCCGCCAGCAGCTGGCAGCCGATTAGTGACGACTTAAGCAATGGTCCCTATCCGAACAGCAATTTCGGCACAATTACCACCATCGATGTTTCACCAGTGAATAGCAACACCATATACGCCGGTACCGATGACGGCAATGTTTGGGTCAGTATTAACGGTGGCAATAGCTGGTCGCTAATTTCTCAAAATCTGCCGGAACGCTGGGTCACCCGCGTCGTTGCCCATCCCAGTAATGCGACGACGGTTATTGTCACTTTTTCCGGTTTTCGGGACGGGGAATATGTCGGGCACATTTTCCGTAGTTCCAATTTAGGGAAAAGCTGGACAGACATCAGCAGCAATCTGCCCGAAGCGCCGATCCAGGTCATGCGCTTCGATCCCGCCTATCCTGAGGTTTATTATGTGGGCAGCGACCTTAGTGTCTACCTCACTACCAATGCCGGGGCGAGCTGGTCCATGCTTGGCGACAATTTACCCCCTGCCGGTGTAATGGACTTAACCCTGCATGCCCCGACCCGCACCTTAACTGCCGCGACTCATGGGCGCAGTATGTTTAATATTGATGTTTCCAATTTAACAGCAATATCCGGTCCGAATCAATCGATTGCCGAGCAGTTTACTCTGAAAGGCATTTATCCCAATCCCTTTAATCCGGTAACCAATATCGAATTTGTGCTCCATCGCCGCCAGACTGTGGATGTGAGTGTTTTTGATATGCTCGGGCGAAAGATCCGCACGCTCAGTAACGAAACCCTTGCCGGCGGCACTTACCTGCTCCGCTGGGATGGCCGGGACGATCAGCAGCAGCTGGTTTCCTCCGGGGTTTACCTGATTCGCCTTTCCGCCGGTCCGCACCGCCTCTCCCGCCGCGTGACGTTTGTGAAATGACCGTTGGCCGTTGTTCGTTGATCGTTGACCGTTCTTCGCTATCCCTTTAATTTCAATTTTTCCTGTCATGTCATTATGAGACGGATCGTGATCCGTCTCTACCGGGTGATTATACCTAACCAATAACGATTAACGAACAACGGTTAACGAACAACGAACAACGAACCACGATCACCGTTATCCGAACAACAATCATCGAATTTGTGAACGCCATCATTCCCGAAAAAGCTCAGCGTGTTATTATTCCCGCAGGTCTGGTTGAAATAATTGACTCATCTACCAGATAATAGGCCCATTAACTGATGATGCTTAACTTCGGAGTTCTGTAGTGATCTGGAAACCGGTTCGGCTTGTCCTGAGCGATGAAGAAATCGAACGACTGAAAACGGACAATGCCAGATTGCAGCAACATCTGGAAGCGAACTTCCCGCTGCAATCGGAAATCCTGGATTCGTTAATAGGAATGTTAACTTATCTGGTCAACAACATCCCTGATCTCCGCCGGGAAATTGATACCGTGCTGGATTCCGAGGAAAACCATTCTATCATCCTGATTCACCCCGACAGTGAGATTCTTAGCCTGCCCTGGTCCGCGGCAATCGATCAGCGGAGCGGCAAAAAGCTCGGGGATATTCCCAATCTTTTCATCAACAAATTGCTGCCGGTGCATTCCACTGAACGGCACGAGCCCCCGGCTTTAAAGGCACCTGCGCCTCTAAAGGTTCTGGTGGTTATTTCCTGCCCCCTGGACACCAAATCCGATATTCAGCGTATTTTTCAGCAGCAGGAGTTTTTACTCCTGGAAGCCTTTCATTCTTTGGTGCAAAGCAAGGAAGTGGAAGTTTATTTTGCCCCGGGCAGTTCATTAAAGGCAATTCGGGAAGCAATCAAACAGCATCAGTTTCATCTCCTCTATTTTGCCGGACAGGGCATTTTGCAGGGTGGCGAAGGCCATATTATCCTCGAAGATGCTGAGACGCGGGATACCGAGCTTGTTCACGGCAGCGCCCTTGCCGATGCCCTGCGGAGTAACCCTGATTATCAAATACCCGCGATATTCCTCTCTCTCTGCCAAATGACCGACAAAGGCACCGAGACTGCCCTGCGGGATATTTCCCGGGAGCTGATCAAAGGCGGCACTTCCGCGGTGGTTGCATTGGGTGGCGCGGTTAAGTTGCGCTATGCAGTGGCATTCGCCCGCCATTTCATTATGCGTTCCGCGCAGAAATGGCCCTTTTTTATCGCCTTCAATGCCTCAACAAAACATATTTACCAGCTGGAACAAGCTGACCTGGAACAAGCCGGCCGGGAAAACCCCAATCCCTTGCAATGGATTTTACCTAACCTTTATTCCAGTGGAAAAATCGGCACGCTGGGTGATTGGTCCATCCCCCCTTCTCGTCTGGCTTACCACTCTTTTCGTTTTCCGGCGGAACTCAGCCGGGCGATTAAACAGCGTTCCTCGGATCACCTTTTTATTGGCCGGCGGGAAGATCTTGTTGCCGTTCGTCCTCATTTTGCGAAAAAAGCGCCAGTGCTCCTGAAAGGACCTTCCGGCATTGGTAAAACCGCCCTGGCGCAGCAATTGGTATCGCGGGTGATTGAAGATGAAGAAAATATCATTCCCTTCGTGTTCGGAGAAAAAATTCGCGCCGTACACGAATTGCTCGATACCATGCAAAATTTCCTTCTCGCCAATGGCGACATGGAAGTAATTGTCAAAATCAAAAGCTTTGAGACGGCCAAGGAGATTTTCACCTATCTTCTCTATGAAATTGCCAAACACTGGCAACCGATTTTTGTCTTCGATAACCTGGAAGAATTTCAGTCTGCCCCGGGAGAGAATTTTGACGATCGCTACCAGGGACTGGCGGAAATCATTCACTTTCTTTGCCACATCCAGCGTTTCCACGTCATCCTTACCAATCGCCACGTCATGCCGGATTTTCCGGAAGTAGCAGTTTTTGAGATCGACGCCCCGGGACTGGCCGATTTCTGGAAACGCTGCTATTACCTGAACATTACCGATCTGGCGATATATCTCTGCCAGCCGGAGCAATCGGCAATTTGCCACCGCCTTTTTCACCATCAGCCGATTGCATTTGGCGATCTGGTTAAAATGATTTACAAAAATATCGGTGGCAATTATCAGGCACTGGCGCTCTTTGCCGTGCTGGTAGAAGAAAACATCGACCTGGCCGCGAAAGTATTGATCTGGCTGGAGAAGGTGTACGAAGCGAGCGAACTGGAGAATGGACGAATTCCCGCCCGCGCCGGCATCGGCTTCATTCTGCCCCATATGATCAATTTACTGGACACCCGCCAGCAGCTAATTCTACGCATCCTTTCCCGCTTTCGCATTCCAGTACAAATCGGCGCAGTGCTGGCCCAAATTCCCGGCACGGAGGATGCCGACGCGCTGGAAACAGTTACCGCGGAAATGCTTGATCGCCTTTTTGAATTAAACCTGATTGAAATCAACATCGATCAGAAAACCCATGATGCTTATTATTACGTAACGCCGCCGATTCGCACCTCCCTGGAAAAAATCGACCGGGAGCGTGCAACCGACAGCTTCAATCACCTCGCTGCCGGCCGTTATCATCATGATTGCTATAACAAACTGGGTGGTTCTTTAACCGAGCTAAAAGAAGCCTTCTTCCATTACACTTTAACCGATGATGCAAAGTCCGTATTAAAAACCGGAGAGATCCTTTCCGATTTCTACTATGCGCTGTCCATGATGAATGTCTCCTTTTATTTTGCCTGGCAGATCCACAAATCCCTGAATCAAAAAACGCCGATATCCATCTGGTATCGTATCGCGGAAATTCTCGGTATCTTCGGCAAATATGATGATGCAATTACCATCTACAAAAATATGCTCACCAATTTTCAGTCCGGCAAGGATTACATCAAACTCTGTAAAACCCTTGGCTATCTGGGAGATATTTACCGGGTAATGGGCGTTCACGATACCGCCCTGCTCTACCTTGAGCAAAGCCTGGATATTTCCCGTCAACTAGGGCATCGGCATATCGAGGCGGATATTCTCAGCACAATGAGTCAGCTATATTATGGCCGGGGCGATCACCCCACCGCTTTACCATTAGTGCAGGAAGCCTTGTCGCTTCAGGAAGCGCTTGGAGATCTGCCTGCCCGTCGGGAACTGCTGATGCAAATGAGTACGATTATGCTGATGCGGGAAGAGCCGGATGAAGCGGCTCGCCTACTTGCCGACTGTGTTAAAATCTGTCGCCAGCAGGATGATAAGCGTGGGGAATGCACCAATCTTAACGCTATTGCGGACATTTATCGCGATAAGCATGAGAACCACACTGCTTTGCGTTACCTGTTGGCCAGCCTGAAAGTATCCCGGCAAATTGGTGACAAATACATCGAAAACGACATCTTGAAGAACATCGTGGAGATAATGGGCAATCATCTCCCCCAGGATCAGGCCCTGCCATTGCTGCACGATAACTTGCAGATCAGCCGGGAAATCGGCGATCGACAGATTGAAAGTAACGCCCTTACTAAAATCGCCGAACAGGAAATTGCCCGTAAACGGCTTGATGATGCCCAGCGCTATTTACAAGAAGCGTTTCGCATTTGCACAGAGCTGCGCTTCGATATTATCAAGTCCGTCGTTCTTTATCATTTTGGCGTCATCATGCGGGAGCGGAAGGATCGTAATAGTGCCATTCGTTATCTGAATGAAAGTTTGCGCCTCAGTCGGGAAACCAATTACCGCCCTGGCATTGCCAGAACGCTCCATCTGCTCGCCTTAACAGTTTATTCAATTGGCGATCTCGAACGGGCAGCACATTATCTCAATGAAAGTATTCAGATCAGCCATGATCTCCATGAGCGTCGCCTGGAAGCGCTGAAGTATATCGACCTTGCCAACTTTTATCTCGATACGCGTGTCCACGAACCCCTAGTAGCGAAACGCTATCTAAACGAGGCGATCAAGATTAATGTCATTCTGCGGGACGTTGAATTGACCCGTATACTCAATGACCGTAAGACTTTCATGGACCACTATCGTTCACTAAAATGAGCACCTGTTTTTAGCGCTATTTCCTCCCATTAAAATCCGGGCTAAAACCCTCTCAGAAAAGGCTTTACCGCCTCTTTTTCGTCCGCACATCCATCACTTTCTTTGATTCTCAACAATACTTCACAAAACGCCATAAGACAAAAACGAACAAACACTTACGCGTATTTTTTCACATGTTTTTCAAATGAAAAACTTGACAAAAATCACTAGTGAACAAAAGTATATTTTAATGAGAAAATAACTTGACAAAGCGGAAATCTCGCCGTATCATACAAGTGAATGTTTGTTCACTACTTTTAATTTCTCTGTTCACTATATCCGGAAGGAAAAAAATGAGCCGATTTTCGGACAAATCTGAAAGTGTATCAATTAACAAAACCCCTACCCAAAACGCAAGGAGTACTTCTATGGACGGAATTATTATGCAGGACACTGCGAGCATGGCTCGTGCTTTTCTGGAGCAAACCGCAGCGACCGATCAGGCAGTAACAGCAAACAGCGAAACGGTATTGATGTTTAATGCCGGACAATTTCTTCAATATCAGAGTGGGCGCAAGTACGGATTTTTTCCGGGTGCTTTCGGCGAGCAGCATGCCGACGGCAATAATCGCCTGCCGACGGCGCAACGGGAAAACCGCACCGATGAAGATCAGACAATTCAACGCAGACTGTTAAACAACAAAAAGAAAGGAGACCAGAACAATGGAAATGAGGTCAAAATTTAGAGAGCTTGTCAAGTATCGCGCCGGGGCGTTGTGTCTGGTCGGTATTCTCACTGCGACCTTCATGCACACCACAACGTTCATGAGCCAGTTTTTTTATGATAGTCTCCTTCTTGGAGCCGTTGCCGCCTTCGCGATTGACGCTGGGGTTGTGGCAATGTCGATTTTCAAGGATGAACTCATCAAGGATGGTGAATTGGCCTGGATGGTCCGAGTAGTTACCACACTGGTCTTATTCGCTTCCGGTATCGCTAACATGGCGGAAGGTTTTAGCTCTGCCTACGGTATCGAACTTACCTATGCCAATTTAGTCAATCTTGATCCTTTAACCTGGACGCAGTGGCTGGCCGGCACCATTGTCTTTCCGATCCTTGCTTATGTCATGTGCGATACGATCGGCACCCGCAACCTGGTGGAATATAAAAAGACACAGGGTCGTTCCCAGCGCGCGAATCCGCGCAGTGTTACCTCGCCGCGTCCGGAGCTGAAAGCGCCGCGCAGTAAACCGGCTTCCGGGGATCTCAGTGCAGCCAATGCGCAGATCCGCCGAAACAAGCAGGAAAGAATGCAAATGCTGGAAGATTTCCTGGATGAATATCCGGATGCTTCCCTTACGGAAATGGCAACAGCAGTTGGGGTATCCTCCCGGGAAACCGTTCGTAAGTATTTGCAGGAAATGGGTCGTCAGGGCCGAAACTTCAGCGCAAACTAAAGGAGAAAGCCATGTTTAATCTGATGAGAGAATATAAATCATATCTGGAAAAGAATTGCCGTTATACGCAGGATACAGTCGTCAATTATCTTGGGAATCTGACAGTGATGTTTGATAATTTACAGATTCAGTCCCTGGGCGATATCGATTCTTATAAAGTCTCAACAGCATGGCGAACGACACGCTGGCAGAACATCGACCAGGGTATCGAAGTCTCTGAAAATGCAGAAAATGGGTATCTGACCGCTTTTAAGGAATTTCTCCGATATATCGAAGACCGCGGCTATCTCGGTAATGAAGTCATCTCGGAAATCATTCGCATTCCGGAAAAAACGCCGGAAAAATTGCGGGGATTAAACAAGGCGGAGTATCAAAGGTTAAATACCTTTCTCCCCTATCATGTCGGCAACGATACGCAACGGAAAGAAACGGCCCTGGTCTCATTAATATTATCGACCGGCTGCAGTATAACGGAAGCACTTTCTTTAATGGTACACCCAAGCGGCGTGATTGACCTGGAAACGGAAGATATCGTTTCCGGCGATTTCAAAGTGGAGGATGAAAAAATCAATGTTTATTTTGGTGGTATTGATAATCCTGAGTGGCAAACAGAAATCCCCTATGGAACCGCAGTATTAATCAATTTTTATCTGGAAAACCGGGTTCATCGCAATTCGATTATGTTTCTGAACAGTGCAAAAAAACATTCGCCGGTTCGGCTATCGGAAGCAGCAGCAGAACGGATGGTCGAAAAGGTGCTAAGGAAAGCGGAGATTGAAACGAAAAAAGGTCTTGGTGTAGAGATATTGCGTCAAACAGCATGGGCAAATGGTCTTGGTAATAAAGCAGCATCCCGTACCCGACGAATCATATCCTTACAATCTGATGAAAACCGTCAATCCAGTGAAGAACGTCGTCAGGCATTATTGAAAAAGTTCTCAAAAAATTAACCTCCTCATAAATCACTCATCCTCAAAACGCGCCGCTTCCTGGGAAGTGGCGCGTTTTTTTATTGTTAGCAATCAATTGCCAGGGAAACATCATATCGGGAAGCGATTTCCACACAAGCTAGTTCGTATCGGCAATTAGGATAAACAATAGGCTCCGGAGTATTTTTATGAACTGATTGTTATCAGGATATTCGATTAAAAAATACACATTCATTCTGAGCCTGCCGAAGAATGAACGATAATCAACGCGTCTCAGAGGGAAATTTCACCCTTCGACAGGTACATCCTGAGTATATCGAAGGGCTCAGGATGAATGGAGATTGCGATGCCTGTTATTATTGGATTTTGATTTATTTTCTAAATATAAAATGCGATGAAAAATAGATGATGACAATTAGTAAACATTCTTAATTGTCATCACAAGCTAATTCAACAAATCGAAAAGATGGCTGTATTTAATAATAATGCTGCGATAAAGCGGATTAAAGCGACCGGTTTCTTCTACTTCGGAGCTATTAAAAACCACAAACAAACCGGTATTGGCAGATCTTTGCCAGCCAAAACGCACATTGGCAGCCAGCACATCAGCGCGATCGTTGTATTGCAAAAGCGCAGAAATAAAGAGCTTCGGGGTAAAGGAATAATTCACCCGCGCCTGAAAAAGATTGGTATTAAAATCCCCTTGCGGCAAATTGATGTTGTTATGGGCGAGATTAAATTCGGTAAGTAAAAAATCGCCCGCCCGAAAATTGAGGCCCCCGCTAAAATTAACCCGGTTTCCACTAAAAAAGCCGCCGATAAAACTACGGGCATCAAAGCTCCACCAGGCAGCACGATTGGTGTTAAAAACCAGCTGCGCTTCCGTGGTATTATAAGTATCCGCATTTATATTGATGCCGGGATGTATCTCAAATGCCTGGCGAACACCCTCCTTGCGAAAATTGACACCAGTGTGGATTTCATAGCCATTCCGCCACTCCCAGTGATTATCCACATGCAGATAGCCAGTCTCCTGAAAACCGTCAAAATTCCAGTATCCGCGATAAACAACGTGAGGACGCAATTCCAGAAAGCCCAGCCAATCTTTCGGACGATAGCGATGAAAAACCACCAGAGTGGGATTCCGATAATTGCTCCGGCTTAAAAACCCAACCTCCGGATTGAAATTTCCCCCAACTTCGGTATAAGTGGCGGAGAGCAACCATTTTTCAGAGTTGTAGTCGGCTTCGAAATTAAAAGAATGTTCTTTGCCGTCAAGTCCCGGTGTAAATGACTGGGCAGCATATCCCGTAAGATTAAGATATTTCCCAATGCCCCAGCGGGCATCTACGCCCACAGTGCGGTTATAATCGTCATCAGGTGAATAGTCGCCAGTGCCAAGGCGGTTTACAAAAATAGCGCCAATAGCGGACCGATTGGGGAATTCCCTGTTTACACGGGCGACAGTATAATTATTAGCGGAAACAGTATCTGCCAGAGAAGTTGCATCCTCCAAACTCTCGAAACGAGTGCTTTGGGTTTGCATATTCAGGACACCGACATTCCAGGCACCGGCTTTACCGGACAAGCGGGCACCTCCGGCAATCGGAATATTTCGACCCTGCTGAATACCAATTCTGCGGCTAAAGAAAAGCTCCACATCGCCCGGTTTTCCCACGGAGAAATACCCGGCATTTTCCAGAAAAAATGGCCGTTTTTCCGGAAAGAACAAATTGAAACGATCAAGGTTAATCTGTTGCTCGTCCACCTCAACCTGGGCAAAATCAGTGTTGTAGGTTAAATCCAGCGTCATACTCGGAGACAAACTATACTTGGCATCGGCACCGAATTCGCCCTGCCAGTCCATCTCATCTTGGTAACGATAATTTCGGTCCGCTTCACTAAGTGTGTAGGGCATCAATTTCAAGTTTTTTTGGCCAATGCCCTTCAGGCCGGTCATAATCCCGGCCCGGGAAACATTTTGGATGTTGAACTGGCGGGGCAGCTTTGTCCAGTAGGCATTTTCATTCCGGCGGCGAATATTGCGCTGGAAGTTGATTCCCCAGGTTTGAGTATCACTGCCCCGGGCAAAGCGAATAGAGCGAAAAGGAATGGCAAACTCCGCACACCAACCAATATCGGAGATCTCGGTCTCTACCTGCCAGGAGGCATCCCAGTTTATATTGAAGCTACCGGCACCGCTGCCACCAAATTGTCCCTGTCCTTCATTGGTAATTTGGGCATCATATTCAATGCCGGCGGGGTTTGTGCCAAAAAGGAATCCGTTTTGGCCGTCATGAAATGTATCGAGAAGAATTTGGAAACAGTCGGTTTCCGATAACGATCCATCACGGCGGCTATGAGCAACAACAATCCCGGAAGGATCGCTATCATAACAAATCACGCCAATATAAAGCACCTTGGAGGAATACACGATTCGCACTTCTGTTTTTTCCGAGGCCGGTTGACCTTCGTACGGTGAAGTTTGCCAAAAATGCCGGGTTGCAGAAATATTTTTCCAGGCGGGATCATTCAGGACGTCACCGTCGATAACTGGTTTTTCTGTAGCCGCGATGGCAGTAATTATGAAATTTTCCGATTCGGTGGTATCAGCGAGTTGAGAACTTTGCGCGGATATAAACTGGAAACAGTATACTCCAATTAGTAACAGGATCAACATAAATTGACGATTTACAGAAGTTATCATCACTCCATCCTTCTTTGAAAGATTCATTAATAATGTCCCGAAATAAAGAGATACTAATTTCAAGCTCAACTATGCCATTAATTAGCGGGCACTAAAATTTCAATACCGGGCTGAGAGATAAAAGGTTTAGGGATCTCTTCGGGCAATTTTTCCGATAAGTATCAAGGCTCCAGCCGTTGATGCAGAGAAATCTTATAATCGGGTAATATAAATTACTTTTCTTAAAAATCCCGTTTTCTTCTTCAATTGATTCATTTTCTTATCCGACAACGGTTCTGCTTTTAAATCAAGATATCAATAGAACCAGTCCTTATGGAAACAGACTCGCTCTTTCCATAGCCTGCATCTTTAGGCTGAACCGTTAGAAAAGCAATAGAATTTCAAGCACGCCTCAGATTTTTTTTTACCCCGGGTAATTTTTCCTTGCAAAACACCAGAGTCG
The DNA here is from genome assembly GCA_028284905.1 of Calditrichia bacterium. GTDB lineage: Bacteria > Calditrichota > Calditrichia > RBG-13-44-9 > J075 > JACKAP01. Next base: position 346,297 of record JANQQU010000093.1, on the reverse strand, counting down.
CAATATATTAGGTATGCGGGGTTAATCATCTATTAACATAAACTTTTCAATGTCTGCAGACTGTTTCTGCCAATTATATTCGATTCTTTCTCCACCACAATTAGTTCTATAGGGTTGGATTCTTAATAATATTTTGCATGCTCACCAAAAAGAGAAAGGAGATTCGATGATAGGTATGTACTATCCTTTTACATAACTCATCCGGATTGTGACGCATACTTACTAAACTATTTAAGAGGCATCCAAGCAGGAGACATACCGTATGAGACAGAGAGTAATCGCTTTTCTAACCATCTTAATTATGCTTTCCTTAGTAGTTTCAACCGCTTTTGCAAACGCGCCCCGCGTTAAACCAGACAGTAAAGCCAAAGACGAACTTCCTTATGCCCCGGGTAGATTACTTATTCAACTGACCCAGGATGCAGCGGAATATTCCGAAATTAGCAGCCGTAATAACAAACACATCACCAGCGGACTGGCATCTTTGGATGCGTTGAACCGTTCCGCCGGTGCGACAGAGATGTATCATCCTTACATTAAAGTGAAGAATTTTGCCCAGGAACAAGATCTTGGTATCGATCGCTGGTATATGGTTCAGGTATCCAGTAGCATGGATATGATCCAATTGGCGAAACGCTATGAAAATGATCCGAATGTTGAGCACGCAACGCCAGACTGGCGGGCATATCCGGCCCAGGTGCCCAACGATCCGATTTATGCCAGTCAGTGGGGTCATAACAACACCGGTCAAATGCTCGACTATTGCTGGAGCTGCGGCGGCCACCCCGCTGGTTCTCCGGTAGGCACCGTTGGTTTTGATGCCAATGCTGAGGCTGCCTGGAACAATTCTCAGGGCTTCGGTAGTTCCAGTATCGTTATCGGTATCATCGATAGTGGAGTTGATATTGACCACCCGGATTTATTGTTGGTGCCCGGCTATGACTATGGTAGCAACGATAGTAACCCGGATGACGATAGCGGCGATCCTGGCCATGGTACCGCTTGTGCCGGTGTCGCAGCAGCCCGTGCAAATAACGCCCTTGGTGTTGCCGGTATTGCCGGTGGCTGTAGCGTTATGCCGCTGAAAGTCGCGAATAATGCTGGACAGATGTTTTTCTCCTCTATCCAGAATGCATTGTATCATGCCGCGGACAATGGTGCAGATATCGCCAGTATGAGCCTTGGCGCTGCAATTACCAGCGATCCGGCGACAAATACCGCATTGCAATATGCCTATAATGCCGGCGTTACAATTTTGGCAGCGACTGGTAACGAGAACGCCAGCCAGATCAGCTATCCGGCAATCAATCAATACGTTATCGCCGTTGGTGCCGCTTCCCCCTGTGGCGATCGTAAAAGAAGTAGCAGCAGCTCTTCCGAGCTGAACCCTGGTGTAAATGCCGACCCGAACGGCTACACTTGTGACGGTGAGCGTTGGTGGGGATCCAGCTATGGTTCCAATAGCCAGGATGCTGCATCTGCAGTAGATATTATTGCACCGACGATTATGCCGACGACCGATATCGGTGGTTCCGGCGGATATGATCCCAGCGACTATTCCTTATGGTTCAATGGTACTTCCTGTGCCACGCCGTATGCCGCTGGTGTTGCAGCGTTGATCTTATCGCAGAATCCCGGTTGGACGCCTGCTCAGGTACGTCAGCAACTGGTTAGTACTGCCATCGATATTCAGAATGTAGAATCCGGCTCTGGCTGGGACCGCTATTCCGGTTATGGAATGGTTGATGCAAATGCAGCCACTGCCGGTGGTTCTTCTAATACTCCGCCGAATGCCAATGCAAATGGCACTTACAGCGGTACTGCCGGTGTAGCAATCAGCTTTAGCAGCGCTGGGTCCAACGATCCGGATGGTTCAATCGTTGGCTATCAGTGGAACTTCGGTGATGGCAACAGCAGCAGCCAAGCCAACCCGAGCCATACCTATGCCGCAGCTGGCAACTATAATGTAAGCTTGACCGTTACCGATGACGGCGGTGCTCAGGATACCGATTTCACTACTGCTTCAGTAGCGAATCCTCCGGCAACTTATGCTTCTCTCCCCTACTCCACGGGATTTGAGAGCGGTAATGTCGATCAATACTGGCGCACTTATTCCTCGAACGGCTTTGGTCGCGTGCAGGTGACTTCGTCGAATAGCCCTTATGCTGGTAGCTACCATCTTACAATGGACGTTACAACCAATGGAAATTTTGCCCAGAATGAAGCCTGGCTCCATCTGAATCTTTCCGGACAATCCCAGGTTACCCTGGACTTCCAGTGGAAAGATTTCAGTGATGAGAACCATTCTCAGGACGGGGTTTATCTCTCCGATAACGCCGGGGTTTCCTTCGTAAAAGTGCAGAACCTTAATGGTCAATCCTACACCAACAACAGTTGGAACAGCTTTAGTCTGGATGTAGACCAGTTGGCTGCATCTAACGGCTTGAGCCTCAGCAGCACATTCGTGATCAAATTCCAGCAGTACGACAATTATGCTATTACCACTGACGGCCATGCCTACGACGCGATCAGCGTCACCGGCGGTGGCAGCAACACGCCGCCCACCGCGGAAGCCAATGGTCCATATAGTGGAACGACCGGACAGTCGATCAGCTTCAGCAGCGCCGGTTCGAATGACCCGGATGGCTCGATTACCGGTTATCTCTGGGATTTTGGCGATGGTAACAGCAGCACTGCTGCCAATCCTTCTCATACCTATACAGCAGCCGGTAGCTATAACGTCAACCTGACAGTGACCGACAATAATGGCGCGCAGGATTCCGATGGCGCGGTAGCAACAGTTACCAATCCGGCGAATACGCCACCAACAGCCGATGCAAACGGACCTTACAATGGCACGGCAGGAAATGCCATTTCCTTTAGCAGCGCCGGCTCAACCGACCCGGATGGCTCGATTACCGGCTATCTCTGGGATTTTGGTGATGGTAACAGCAGCACTGCTGCCAATCCCTCACATTCATATGCAAGTGCAGGAACCTATAATGTCAGTCTCACCGTCACGGATAATGATGGTGCTGACGACACCGATAACACTACCGCAACGGTTACCAGTGGTGGTGGCGGTACCTGGGAAACAATTACATATGATGACTTCGAAAATGGCTGGGGTAGCTATGTGGATGGCGGTAGCGACTGTCGTCGTAGTTCTAGAGATGCAGCCTATGCGCATCAAGGTACTTTTTGTGCGCGTATTCGGGACAACACAAGCACTTCAAATTTCACCCATGGCAGCACTCATAATGTAACCGGCTACGATCAAATTCGGATTTCTTTCTGGTATTATCCACGTAGTATGGATAATTCCAATGAAGACTTCTGGGTACAGTATCATGATGGTTCTTCCTGGAATACAATTGCCACTTATGCCCTGAATACAGATTTCCAGAACAATAATTTCTACGAAGTGGATGACATTGTCATTACCAGTAGCCAATATACTTTCCCGAACAATATGCGGATTCGCTTCGTTTGCGACGCTAGTGGAAATAGTGACTGGGTTTACATCGACGAAGTGCATGTAGAAGGTCGCACCATCAGCAGCAGCGCCAGCATGGGTGGCGGTATGTCATTAGTGGCAATTCCGGAAAAATATGACCTCGGTCAGAACTATCCGAATCCGTTCAACCCGACTACTCAAATCCGTTACGCATTGCCGGAGCAGAGTGATGTCTCTATTAAGATTTATGACATCTCCGGTCGCTTGGTGAAAACTCTCGTGAACACCAATCAGGCTGCAGGTAATTATACCCGCATTTGGAATGGCCGTAACGAAAATGGTTTGAAGGTTAGTAGTGGTATCTACATTTATCACATGGTTGCCGGTAAGTTTGTGCAAACCAAGCGGATGGTATTATTGAAGTAAAAAATACCTGATGTGGTGAAAACATTAAAGGCGGATCGACTTTTGTTGATCCGCCTTTTTTATTGGGCTGCGGATTTTAGATGTGAAAACATAGGTCTCTGACATATTTTGTGATTAAGTATAATTGTCGCACCTTTTATGCAACCCTTTCAGGGTAAAATCTTTTATGGGGTTTTAACCCTGGGCTGGAAAATACCTCAGCCCAGGGTTAAAACCTGTAACCGCCTTGCGGTAATAATACGCCGAAGGCGTTACAGATCTCAACCGGTGGCGTTGCTTTTCGCGCCCCCGGTTGAAATAACCCCTTTACAAACCCTGATGGGGTTACAGAATTTTTCATTTTAAATGTTCCCAGTGAATATTTTTTTCACGAAAGATGTCAGAGACCCGAAAACATTAAAGGCGGATCAACTTTTATTGATCCGCCTTTTTTATTGGGCTGTGAATTCTATTGGTTACTTGAATCACCCTTCGACAAGTACATCCCTAGTTTATCGAAGGGTGATTACACACGAAGTTTCCAGGAATTCCAGAACTAGATAAAGAAACATCATATCGCAACATCGGTTCCCACGCCCACGATTACCAGAACATTACAACGATGATTACAGTGAGAATCGATAATCCCACGGAAATAACCCGGTAATTTTGATACCAGGGCAAGGCTTTCAGTTCCTCGGTTTCTGCATCAAAATAAGCCTTTGTCCAGGTGTAGGGGGCAACATCGGCTTCTTTCGGTGCGGCGGTCATCAGGCTGCCCACGACCAGGATAATTACGCAGACAACAAAAAGGATCGGAGCGATATAGAGAAAATGCACGGATGTGGTTGCAGCGATTTCATTCATATAGAAAAAAATGGCGCCAAGTAATACTCCGATAGTCAGAGAATAAAACGCGCCCTGGGCATTGGCGCGTTTCCAAAAGATACCGACCAGGAACATTGCGACTACCGGCGGTACTGTATACGAGAGCACGCTTTGCAAATATTTGAATAAGGATCCAAAGTTTTCGATTTGCGGCGCCCACAGTGCAGCCAACAGCATAAAGATAAATGTCACCCAACGGCCGGCAACCATTAGTTGCTTGTTGCTCAACTCTGGACGTGCCTTCGTGATAAAGTCCATGGTTACCAGCGTCGAGGCAGAATTCAGGGTAGAGTCGATTTGGGACATCAGGGCGGCGATAAATCCGGCCATTACCAGGCCAAGCAGACCGGTGGGCAGCAGATCGAACATCAGGGTCGGATAAACCAGATCGGCTTTCGGCAATTCCGGATAGAGTAAAATTGCCATCGTTCCCGGTAAAACCATAATGAAGAGCACCGGCAATTTCAGGAAAGCGGCGAAAAGACTGCCCAGACGGCCATGCTGCAGGTCTTTGGCGCTGAGCACCCGCTGCATCATAAACTGGTTTGTACACCAGTAATAAAAGCCCAGCAAAGGGACCCCGGTAAACAATCCCAGCCAGGGAACGCCGGGATCATCCAATGGGCGGATCAGGCTGAGTTTATCCGGAGAAACCTGGGTGATGATCGCATCCCAGCCGCCCACCTGCGTGAAAGCAGCACCGGTAATAACAATAGCCCCGATCAATAGCAAAACCGTTTGAATGGCATCGGTATAAATCACTGCCGCCAGGCCACCGGCAATAGTATAAATACCGGCAACAATCGCCAGCACTGTAATCGTTTCCCACATGGGAATTTCCGGGAATATCAGCTTGAGGATTAATCCCCCGGCATAAAGACAAGATGCAGTGTCAACCACAATATTGAGGAAGAGCGTGAGCACAGAAAAGTAGGTGCGAGCCCGGACATCGTAACGATGTTCCAGATATTCCGGCATGGTATAGATTTTTGCCCGGAGCACAAATGGCAGGAAAAAGATCACAAAAAATACCAGGATTATGACCGCGAACCATTCGTAGTTATAAACCGATATGCCGGTGCTGTACGCATCGCCGGCGAGGCCGATCAGGGTTGTACTGGAGATATTCGAAGCGAAAAGGGATATCCCGATAAACGGCCAGATCATCGAGCGACCGGCGAGGAAATAATCTTCCGCGGATTGATGCTTCTTACCGAGTCGAAGCCCTACCCCAATGACGAATACGATGTAAACGCCAATGATCACCAGATCGATCGTATGCAAACTAAAATCGGTATTCATAACAACTCCTTGGTTTTGATGTCATCGCGGACATCATTGAATTCTCGTATTCCTGCTGAATGCGTTGTTCGTTGTTCGGTCAACGATGAACGATCAACGGACAACGTTTTTCGATCAACGGTCCTTATCATTTTCCCTCGTTTTGCGCAGCATTATAAAGCTGTCTCTTAAACGGCTCCGCGGTTACTTCCCGGGTGTTATAGGTTTCCTGATAACGTTGGTATTCTTCCGCAGTGGGATAAGACTCGTTTTCCCGATACGGAAATTTACTCATACCATGAAAAGGCAAGGGCGCAGCAGTCTGCCCATGGAAAGTATTCAAATCGCCATCTTTCAACCAGCCGTCGTTAAAGAAGAGGAAATCGCGTTTCCAGCCTTCCGGGAGATCCGGCACCGTTGCGACATCGAAGGTGAGAGCGACTTCATCGCCGGCGTTCATAATTGCATATTTATTATCGGCTTTTTCCAGCAAGGGGAGAATATCGCCATGACGAGTATAAGTGCCGAGAAGGTCGCGCCAGCGGGTCTCTTTATCGACATCATAATAATCGGGCAGATGCGGGCTGGAGAAATTTTTCTGCGAGACCTTCGAAAATCCCCGATAGCGGAGATCGGCGCTGCTGGCCGCCAGGGTCGTAATCGTCGCAGGCACACCACTCACCCGGGTAGCAAAGAATACATGATCCCAGTAGATTTGCATATTGGTGCGAATGCGCACCCGATAATCTGCCGCCAGAAATCTCTCGCTGAGATCGATAATCATCGTTTTAAATTTGCCTTTTGGAAAACCAATATTCGAGATGACAGTCTCCCATTCCCCACGCGCGTTGATCACCTGCAAATAGGGCATAATGGTGCGATACTGATCATTGTGGGTCATGTTCACATTGATACTCGCATCGGTGGGAAACAGCCAGCCATCGAGGAAAAGGAAGATGCTATCGGCACTGGCAAGATCGCCGAGATCGAGAACGAGATCGTGCAGACGGGTAACACCCTGGAAACGGTCCGGGGTAAGATGGGACACATAATCGCCATCGCGCCGGGCGATTTTCTCCCGTAAATCATTACCGCGGTCATCTGTCGCACTGAGCGGCGCTTGTTGGTTAGCAACGGAGTATACTCGTAGTTTCGGAAAAGGGGGTACGTAGAATGTTTCATCGACAAAAATTTCAACGCTATCAGGATGATCAACAACGAGCAGTTTCACTTCATCCAGATAGGGCGTTTCCCAAAGTTCGGTGGTAAAGCGCAATTCGTATTTGCCATCCCGGGGTGCGAGTTTATCACCGGGAATCTTCATATGCTCGGCGGCGGATTCGGAGAAAGCATAGCCCATTTCCCCGCTCATAATCCCCAACGGCATCCCCAAAGCACTGGCCCAGAGAACATCAGTAACAAAGTCAAACTTCTCGCCATTCCAGGCATAGAGCCAGGGGCAGGAGCCTTTCAGTATCTGCTCTTCCACGATGGTTTGGTTGCGCTCCGGGCTAAAGCGATTTTGCGGCACGCCATTACTCCAGACAATCCGGACGACGTCGGCAGCTTCCCGGGGGCCGAGCCCGAAGTGAGCAATAGCCTCATCCATTACCTTCATTTGGTAGAGTGCGCCGGCTTTCATTTCCACTTTAGCGCCGAGGCCGAAAAAATTATTTTTGCCACTGCCGGTTCGCACGCCGGCGAGGCGTATCTTCAGAAAATTATTTACATTGCCGCCATCATTTCGAAATACCTGAAAGCCATTGTTTGATCCCGCCCGCAAAATGTCCATATCGCCATCATTGTCATAATCGGCAATAGCGATTGCACCGGTTGGGCCGGCTGTGGGTGGTAACAGTGAAGTGGCATCGAGGAATTTACCTTTGCCGTCGTTATAGAAGAGCCACAACCCGTTTTCCTCATTCTCCGTTCCCGGTATGCCTGCAGTGAGCAGATCCAGATAACCATCGTTATCCATATCAAAGAACCGGGCATCCAGCAGCGCTTTGCCGGCAACAACAGCGAACACGCTATCGGATTCGCTGTCCACCGCGAAACTGCCATCCTGCTGGTTTTTCATCAATCTATGTGCACTACCGTTGCAACTGGCGAGAAAGAAATCCAGATAGCCATCATTGTTATAATCGCCAACTGTAATTGCGCCCGCGCTGTTCTCGCTTAAGACAGCACTTTTCTCACTGATATCGCGGAAGTAACTTTGCCGTAAATTGTCAAACATCCGGTTGGGGGAATTTTCATTAGCAACAACAATGTCGACATCACCATCATCATCAAAATCGCCAAAAGCGGCATCGCGGCTGCCGGACATTGCGCTACTGCCAATACCGGAGGCAACGGTAATATCTTCGAAACTGCCATCAAGGTTATTGCGAAAGAAGCGCACACCGGATTCACCGGCAATCAATAAATCGAGATCACCTTCCAGATCCAAATCAGCAAAAAATGCCGAACGGGTGGGAAAATCGGTGACGATATTAGCGGACTTACTAACATCTGTAAATACACCGGAAGCCGATCCCTTGTAAAGGCGATGAGCAGCAGCATTGGTAACGAAGAGATCGAGATAGCCATCATTATCATAATCTGCGAATGTCGCATGGAAATCCCTCCCGCCATGGGCAATTCCGAGGTCCTTTGCCACATCACTAAAAACACCGTTATCGTTTCGATAGAAATATTGCCGGGAACGATTTTCCGCTTCATTCCAGCGCGAGAGAAAGATATCCGGATCATCATCGCCATCAAAATCTTCGGCGGCAAAAATCATATTTGCTTCATTGGTATTATTGGCGGCATCGCTGGTTTGGTTTAGTGCTTCGAAGCCGAGCCCGCTGGTAACATCGGTAAATTGAAGCGTGCCGGGCAGTCGGGATTTACCGGGCATAAACGCTGAAACCGGATGATAGAAGCGATCGACGGGCATACCGGTAACGCTGCCGTCAATGCCTTTTAACTGAGCAATCGCGGCCTGGTAAAACGCCGTCGAGCGCATCAGGTTATGGAAACTGCGCATTGGCGCAAAGGCTTCTGTCGCCCTGGCATCGCGCAACAGCGTCAGACTTTGTTCGAAGACAGTCAGCGCACCTTCCGGTATCTCCGGTAACACCTGACGAAGCATTTCCATTTGTTGTAAGGCTTCTTCATGATTGCCATTCCGCAGCAACAGCTCGATATAATCCAGTCGAGCAGCGATATTTCCCGGCAGGCTATTCACCACTTTTCCAAGATGGATTTCCGCTTTTTTCAGGTTATCTGCAGATTCATCAGTAATGTAATAACGCCCCAGTTGATATAATACCCGGACGTTATCGGGGAATCTTGTCAAAACATCTTCCAGACTGCTAATTGCATCGGCCTTCCGATCGACACCTTCATAGGCCATCGCCAGCAAAAGGGTTGTTTCCGGATGGCGGGAGACCAGGCTAAGCGATTGATTAAACCACCAGGCAGCCTCATCCAGCTCTCCGCGCCGGAGATAGGTTAGCCCGAGGTTGGTAAAGCCCAATGGCTCCCAGGGGGCAATTTCGCTTAATTTACGGAACTCTTCCGCAGCCTCGTCCAACTTGTTTTCTTCCAGGTAGGCCAATCCGACGTTTCGATGAACGATCATCAACTGGGAAGTTCGGGGATCGATATCAATACTTTCATCGCAACCGAGGAAAAACGCTAAAACCACCAACATCAAGCCAAAGAATATTTTCAAACAATTCATTAAGATCTCTCCGAATTTTTCCAGCTAAAAAGACCGAATGACAGAGCAATTATCCAAGGAAAAATTCGAAAAAAATTAACGCAGCACGGACAAGGGTGCTATCCGTTTAAAATTGAGCAACTTATGACACAAAAATTATTATTTGCCGGCCGTAAAAAATGTCCGGGTATTTGTAAAAAAATGTCACCAGTTGTCAAAAAACGCCTCTATTTCAAACTTTCCTGAAATTTTTTTGTATGTTTGCGGAAAGTAATTTTCAGACGCGAACGGTAACAGCAAAAAATCGGAAACTGACGATGATTTCATTAAAAGATGTTCACAAATCCTACCCGATGGGCAAGCAATCCCTGCATGTATTAAAAGGCATCGACATGGAGATCCGCGAGGGCGAATTGGTCTCGATCATGGGCTCTTCCGGCTCGGGTAAATCTACGCTTTTAAATCTCCTCGGTATTCTCGATACACTCGATAAAGGAGAGTATCACCTCGGGGGAGAATTAATCGGAAACATCAGCGAAAGCAAAGCGGCAGTTTATCGCAATCAATCGATAGGTTTTGTGTTTCAGTCTTTTAACCTGATTCCATTCAAAAACGCCATGGAAAATGTCGCCCTCCCGCTTTACTACGAAAAGATCAGCCGCAAGAAGCGCAACCAGATGGCCCTGGAATATCTGGAAAAAATGGGTTTACTGGAATGGGCGGATCATCTGCCTGCGGAGCTTTCCGGTGGGCAAAAGCAGCGAATCGCCATCGCCCGTGCGCTGATCAGCAATCCGAAAATCATTCTCGCCGATGAACCGACTGGCGCCCTGGACAGTACCACCTCCGCCGAAGTGATGAAGATTTTCCAGGAAGTAAATCACAGCGGTAAAACCGTCGTTATCGTTACCCACGAAAATGATATCGCCCGCAGCACAGAGCGGGTCATTTACCTGAAAGACGGATTGATCCTCGATAAGAATTATCAACTGCCTGCGGCGTAAGACCAGTAGTTTGTCCATTGATATTTGGCGGGATTAGTGCAGATGAGCTGATGAGCAAATGAGCAAATCTGCAAAAGTATTCACTTGCTTCTTATGGATTTACTTCGATTGAATTCATCAAATTATGTTCGACAAACTACCAGGCTTTATCAATAACATTTTGACTTTTTTTAACGGAAAATTTTTTACGGAAAAACTATGTTTGATTTGGATAAATGGCAGGAAATTTTCAGCACTATTCGCAAGAATAAACTGCGCACTGCCGCAACTGCTTTTAGTGTCTTTTGGGGTATCCTGATGCTGGTAACGTTGCTGGGGGCCGGCCAGGGATTACAAAATGGCGTGCAGCAACGCATGTTGCTTGATGCAACCAATAGCATCTGGTTTTTTACCGGCAGCACGACGATGCCTTACAAAGGGATGCCACCCGGCCGCCCGCTACAGTTCAGCGAAGCAGACCTGAAAGCAATAGAAGAGAATATTGACGGTATCGAAGTAATGTCCCCGGAAAATTTTCTCTTTGGCAACTTTATGGTACGCCATGGCAAGAAGGGGGCATCGTTTGGTATTTTTGGTGCGGAGCAGGATTATTTCGTCATTAAGGTTACGCAAAAGTATATCGCCGGTCGTAAGCTGAACTGGATGGATGACGTTTCCGCGCGAAAGATTTGTGTGATTGGCGATCGCGTCGCTGAGGTACTTTTTGAGCCGGATGAAGATCCGGTCGGCAAATACATCGATATTCGCGGCAGCCATTTTCGGGTGGTTGGTGTTTATCGCTTCGAAGGCTTTGATATTCAACAATCCCAGCGAATTTACATCCCCTTCAGCACCTTTCAACGCAGTTTCAATACAGACAAAAGTGTCAACCTCTTTGCAGTAACCACCGCCGACGGTGTTCCTGGTAAAGCCCTGGAAAACCGGATAATCAAATTACTCCGACAACGCCATTTGGTTCACCCGGAGGATAACCGGGCGTTCTGGACCCATAACCAGGAAGACCAACATCGCTCTATTTTAAACCTGTTTATCGGGATCAAATCTTTTGTATGGTTTGTCGGGCTCGGTACACTGCTGGCCGGCATTGTTGGGATCAGCAATATTATGATTATTGTCGTCAAGGAACGCACCCGGGAAATTGGCATTCGCAAAGCAGTCGGTGCAACACCGCGCTCGATTGTCAGCCTGATCCTGCAGGAATCGGTTTTGATTACTGCGGTTGCCGGTTACAGTGGGCTGGTGGTCGGCGTTGCGTTATTGGAAGGCCTGAACTACATCATGGAAATGGCTGGCGCCAATGTGGAGTTTTTCAATCGCCCGGAGATCGATTTTACGACAGCGATCAGTGCGACGATTGTTCTGATAATTGCCGGAGCCATTGCCGGTCTGGTCCCGGCCTTACGTGCTGCCAAAGTAAACCCGGTGGTTGCTTTAAGAAATGAATAAGGAAGATTGCAATGTTCGATTATGATAAATGGCAGGAAATATTTCTCACCATCCGCAAGCATAAGCTGCGCACCGCGTTAACGGCCTTTGGGGTTTTCTGGGGCATATTTATGCTGGTCATTCTTCTCGGTGCCGGCACTGGCCTGGAGAATGGTGCGATGCGCGATTTTGACATCGCCAAGAACGCCGTATTTGTCTGGACGCAGCGCACCAGTATCCCCTACCAGGGCTTTAAGCCGGGTCGGGCGGTTCATCTTACCAATGACGACTTTGCTGCAATTCAGGAGCGAATTCCGGAAATTGCCATTGTCTCTCCAAGAAATGCAATGGGTGTGGGCATCACTATTAGCCATGACAGCGAAAGTGCCTCTTTTCGAATATTCGGCGATTATCCCCAATTTCGGGAAGTAAAAGCGATGCAAATCAGCGAAGGGCGATATATCAACTCGCTCGATATCCGGCAGAAACGGAAAGTTGCTGTTATTGGCCGGCGAGTCGTGGAAGTTCTTTTTGAAGCAGATGAAAATCCGATTGGCGATTATATCCGCATCAGCGGGGTTCACTACAAAGTCGTCGGGGTTTTCGACAGTCAACAAAAAGGGGAAAATGCCATCAATGATGTGCAAACCGTATTCATTCCCAACACCACCATGCAGCAGGTGTTTAACCAGGGGAATACTATTGGTTGGTTTGCGTTTATTCCACAGGATGGTGTGCCCGCGATTACGGTAGAGGAAAAAGTAAAAACGCTACTGGCCAAGCGCCATAAAATTCATCCCGACGACCGGCAGGCTTTTGGCAGTGCAAATGTCGAAGAGCAATTCAAAAGTATGCAGGCGTTGTTTAGCGGCATCCGCGGATTTAGCTGGCTGGTGGCGATCGGAACAATCATCGCTGGTATGGTCGGTGTCGGAAACATTATGATGATCATCGTGAAAGAGCGTACCCGGGAAATTGGCATCCGCAAATCCGTCGGCGCCAAGCCTTTCTCCCTGATTATGATGGTCGTTCAGGAATCATTGATTATTACCGGCGTCGCCGGCTATTTGGGCCTGTTCCTCGGTGTCGCTCTGATCGAGTTAATCAGTTTCGCGATGTCGGAATTTAATCTGGAATCCAGCTTCTTCGCCCAGCCGGAAATCAACTTCAACGTGGCTGTTACGGCCATGGTGGTGCTGGCTATCGTTGGCACAATTGCCGGGGTGATTCCCGGTGCAAAGGCCGCCCGGGTAAATCCGGTGATTGCTTTAAGAGACGAGTAATAAATTTTCAATATCCAATGTATGTAATGAGACAAAAATGTTAACAGCACTGAACAATTCGGCATTGTTGCCCATTTGCAAATTTGCAAATCTACAAATGGGCAAATATTCCGGAGAAATACAGACTATCTGATTATCACCCAAATATTTTTGTCCGCTTACTCAGAAAGTAGAATTACTTAAATGCCAATTCAGGAGTGTTGTCATGTTTAAAAAGATATTATTAGGGATCGGATTATTTTTAGTGGTTGGTTTATTTTTAGGCACCGGGTATTTCCTTTATCAAAAATCCGAAGCGCCGCCGGTTGTTTATGAAACGGAAACGCCGTTTGTTACCGATATTATCCGGAAAACGGTTGCCACCGGCTCAATTAAACCGCGAAAAGAGGTGGAGATTAAATCCCAGGTATCCGGCGTTGTAGAAAAGCTATACGTGGAAGCGGGAGAAAAAACCACTGCCGGCCAGCTGGTTGCCCGGATCAAAATTATACCGGACGTCGTCGCTTTGAACAATGCGGAAGCGAGTGTGAAAACAGCGCGCATCAACCTCAAGAATGCGGAAAAAGAACTAAAGCGCCAGAAAGCACTCTTTGAAGAGAATCTTATTTCCGAATATGAATACAACCAGGCGCAACTATCCCATAATCTCTATAAGGAATCCCTGGCATCGGCAGAGAACAACCTGGATTTGATCCGTGAAGGCGCTTCAAAAAAATCCGGCACAGTTTCCAACCAGGTGCGGGCGACGGTTGCCGGGATGGTGCTCGATGTGCCAGTGAAGGAAGGCAGTTTTGTTATCGAAACCAACACCTTCAATGATGGCACGACTATCGCAACCATTGCCAATATGCAGGAAATGATCTTCGAAGGTATGGTCGATGAAACCGAGGTGGGCAAGTTAAAGATCGGGATGGATTTGCATCTAAAGATCGGCGCATTGGATGAAGAAACGTTCTTGGCCCGGCTGGAATATATTTCTCCGAAAGGCATCGTGGACGAAGGCGCGATCAAGTTCGAGATTCGCGCGGCGATCCAGATACCGAAGAACACATTTCTGCGGGCCGGCTACAGCGCCAATGCGGACATCGTTTTACAGCAGAAGAAAAGCGTACTGGCCGTCCGGGAAGGGAATGTCATCTTCGAAGATGAAAAGACTTTTGTGGAAGTGGCCGTGGATGAAAAACAGAATTTTGAACGCCGGCAAATCCAGACCGGTATTTCCGATGGCATCAACATCGAAGTGGTTTCCGGGCTGGCAGAAGAAGAAAAGATTAAGAAGATTTAAATCTCCGAGGGCTGCATCCGTCATTTTGTGGCGGGTGCGGCTACTTTTTTTAATCGCAATATTATAGTTTGGTGGAGCCTTTGTGATTTCACGGATATCCATGCCCAATACAGTCGCGAGCGACAGGATTGGGCGTTGGTCTGTAACGCCGTTGGCGTAAGTAATGTAAGCCAACTAAGATACTGTAGATGGATAATTAAGAACGAACGACGATCAACGAACAACGATTATCCTTTCCCCACATTTTCATAACAACTTCCCCTTAAGACTGGCACGGCATTGCTTACATTCCATTCAGTGGCCAGCTTCACATCCTCATCTAACTGTTTCTCTTGTTTTTCTTTTCCGGAAATCGACGCATAAATCGTGTGAAATATTTGATCTTGATGTTTATGAAAAAGAGCTTTGGCAGCTTGTGCTTCCGGGGAAAAATTTCCGGATAATTCGTTCAGAATCGCGCCAGCACCGAGGTAATCTTCCAGAGCGAAACGAATGCTGCCATCTTCCCATCTTTCCCCGGCGGGGATAACACAAATTACTTTTCCGCGTTTACGAGCATAGGCACCGACAGCGCTTGCGTTGCGAAGCGATCCCGCAATTGTAATCGGACTTTTGCTTAATGTGGAAAGAGTAGCGCCATTGGGAGATGCTAAAATCAGTTCAGTTTCCGGAGGAATATCTGTCAGCGTGGAAGGCTTCAGGGAAAACTGACGAGGATGGTCTTTACCGGCAATATCGACACCAATCCGTTTTGCAAAATCCCGAATAGATTCATCCTGCCAGCGATAAGGATAGATGCGGGCGCCCTGGCTAACGGCGATATCGACACTGGTTGTAAAGGAAAGCACATCTACAATAATGCAAACATCACAGCAGGGAGAGAGGTAGTTCATTCCTTCTGCCCCCCACTCGCAGCGAATTTGATAGCTGTCCTGCTTCTCAAATGATTTCATTTTGAGCACCTTCCTGATTCAAGATTTTTAGCAAAATGTTGAGACACAATTTTTTTCGATGTAAATTTCCGGTGAGTATTCTTTACCGTCGAAGGAGAGAATATGCAAACACTCATCGCTTATATGAGCCGCCATGGCTGTGCGAAGAAATCCGCAAAAGCGCTCCGGCAACGCTTACCGGGCATTGTCGATCTGCACAACATCAAATCTATCTCCCAACCCAACTTAGCCATGTATGATCTAATCATTATTGGTGGTTCCATCCATGCCGGAAAAATCCAAAATCAGGTCTGCCATTTTTGTGAGGATCATCTGGAGATGCTCCTCCACAAAAAGCTTGCGCTCTTCCTTTGTTGCATGGAAACCGGGGAAAAGGCAGAGGAACAGCTGCGGAACGCTTTCCCGGAAGTGCTCCGGCAGCACGCAATGACTGTTGATATTTTCGGAGGTGAATTTGATTTTTCGAAAATGAATTTTATCGAAAAATATTTTGTTCGGAAAATTGCCCGGGTGAACAAAAATGTCTCAACGCTTTCATCGAAAAAGATTGATGATTTTGCCCGGAAATTGACGGCGGAATTGTTTTTCACGGATTGATTTTTCGCCCAATGCAGCCGCGAGCGGCAGGATTGGGCGGTGATGTGTAACGCCGTTGGCGTAAGTAGTTTAAGCCAACGAAAATTCCGTGATGTTAGTAACGAATTACGATCAACTTACAACGATCAACGGCATCATCTACAACGTTCGCTTTGCACCCGATAGGCGCGTTCGCCATTAAGAATGGTATGGCCTTCCTGGTTCATATGAATGGTATTGTAAGTGATTTCGCCGTTTTGCGCTCGAAGCACCAGGCTTACCGATGCGCCGGTCGTTTCCAGCTCCCAGCGGCCATATTCAGCATTATTACCGCCGCTATAACCACTGCTGCCTCCACCGCCGGCATCAACCCCCAGCGAGGAATTGCTTGAATAGGCATAGCTGCCATCGCTGCAAAGATGGAGCGTTTGTGAAGAACTGCCGCCAACATATGCACCATCGACACCACTGCTGTAATAACTGCTCATACGCTTCAGCATCATACCGGAAAGCAATTGACGCCAACGCTGCGCTTCGCCACTGGCTTCCGGACTGCTAAACTGGCAGGAGGCGACCAAGTCGCGAATCATCTTCTCGTAATACCCGGCCTGGTTCGCCGGCCCGCCGAAGAAAAAGATCGCACCATTGCCTTTCTTGCCGACAACCGCTGTTGCCCGTCCGGTATACTGACCGGCATTGTAACGGATTCTTACCCGGTTACCCGCCTGCTCCGGCATGCCTTCCGGGTATAAAACGACCCCTTCGCCTAAATCCTGCGGGGTATTTAATAAGGCGATTGCGTCATTGAGTGTCGCCTTCGCTTTCATAATTACCATTCCCACGCCGGGCTTGGTATTGGAACCCAGAATAAACGCAGGGCTATTTGGCGGTAAAGCGCCGAGCCACTCCCCGGGAATTACAAACGAGACACCATCACTGGCGGATAAAACTCTAGCCCCTGCCTGGTATTGCTGCCCAACAGCAATTCGATTACCACTGGCATTGTTAACATCGCTGGCATTGCGTCCCCACTCACCAGATTCCCGGCTGCTTCCAGCGGAGGCATTGGCATCACGATTTTGCCGGGTGGGATCTGTATAGGTATTTCCGGCGCCGGAGTTTTGCTCATCCCGGTCATTCCCGGAGAGCTGCTGACCGAGTCGCCCTGCCGCAGCACCGCTACTACCTTGCCGGGTAAAAATAAATTCCTGCTCGCTGCCCCAGACGATATCATTCGCCTGCGCATCCCATTGCGCAATCGTCACTTCCAGCTCATTGTCCTCTACCATTGCTTCGAAATATTCACGACTATTGCCACTGCTGAGGAACCCGATTGCTTCATCACCGTCAACAATCTGTGCATCAATACGAAATTCACCACTACCGCTAATTAGCAGTGTGCCTGATACCTGTAGTCCATTCTGGACGAGCCGGATCGAATGATTGCCGGTTTGCGTTTGAATCACATATGTACCGGAAAAGTTTTGAGAAAAAGCGATTGCAGAGAGTAATAATATCCAGCCAAAACATTTACTTAACATCAAAAAGCCTCCTGCCTGGTAAGCCGATAATTCAATCATATATCAACAATAAAAAACTTAATTTCAGCGTCAATCCGACGTCTTTCAAACTATAAAATCATACATATAAATTTATGTAAATCCTACAGGAAACTCTCTGAAATAAAGTGTTGTAAAACCAGAATTTTCCGTGCAGAGGCGACTGCTATTCCCCTTGACCTGAATTGGGTAACATTCTATATTGTTTCCGAAAGTCGCGGTAAAATATTCCTGCGCTTTATCGTAGGTTAATTTTGAGAATTTAATGAGACATTATGATTACATCATTTCCGGTGGCGGCTGTGCAGGTTTAAGTCTTGCTTATCGATTGAACCAAACGGTATTGCGGGATAAATCCGTATTAATTGTCGATGCGGAAGAAAAGGTATTGAACGATCGTACCTGGTGCTTCTGGACGGCAGAAACACCTCCTTTTGCTGAGATCGTTTATCGGCAGTGGTCGCAAATCGAATTCGTCGATCCCAAATTTCAACAGACCGCTAAGCTATCCGACTTAAAGTATCATATGATCCGGGGAATAGACTTCTACGAACACACTCGCGAGTCGCTTTCAAAAAATCCGAATATTCACTGGCTGCAAGGAAAGATCGAAGACATTCGGGATTTTTCGGATGGCGCTGCTGTTACTGTCAATGGTGTGGAGTATTCTGCCCGTTGGGTATTTAACAGCATTTACCTGCCCGCACTCTTCCAGGCGGATCAGCGCCGCAGTTATTATTTGCTTCAGCACTTTAAAGGGTGGGAAATCGAAGCTGACCGGGATGTTTTTGATACCAGCACCGTTCGAATGATGGATTTTCGCACGGAACAAGATGGCGACGTTAAGTTCTTTTACATATTACCCTTTAGTTCCCGCAAAGCATTAGTGGAATATACTATTTTCTCTCCGCAATTACTGCCCGAAGAAGAATACGATCTTCACCTGAAAGACTATATCTCCCGGCAGCTAAACATCGAGAATTACCGCATTCACTCTGTCGAGCAAAATGCAATCCCTATGACAAACCAAAGTTTCCCCCGGGCCCCCGGTAAACATATCATTAACATCGGAATTGCCGGAGGTCGCTGCAAACCATCTACCGGCTACGCCTTTCTGCAAATTCAGCGGGATGTAAAAAATATTGTCGAGACATTGCTTCAGGAAGCGCACCCTTTTGCGCCAATTCGCCGGGCACCCCGCTTTCACTTCTATGATACCCTTTTACTACATATTATGGCCGGGCAACATTATTCGATTCGAAAAATTTTCCGTTGGTTATTCCGGCATAATCCGCTTAGCCGGGTGCTGGCATTTCTCGATGAACGCACTTCCCTTTTTCAGGAAATATTAATTTTTTCCCGGCTTCCCTGGTTGCCCTTCCTTCGGGCCGTTTACCAGACGCGATTACCGCGCCGTTCCGGAAGAACATCTGCACGCACCTGGCAGGGGGAAGCGCCTTACGCCCATCCACGGGAAACTGTTGAGCGCTAAGACCGAATGATTGGTTAGCGCAGTAAAGTCATCTTCCTGCTTTTCATAAAACTGCCAGCCTGAATGGTATAGATATACACCCCGGAACTGGCTTGTTGCCCCTGGTAATTCAATCCATCCCAGATCACCATATTCTCACCGGCGTTTTGCCAGCCATCAACCAATGTGCGAACTTCCCTGCCGAGAATATCATAGACCGTGATGGTTACCTCTGTTCTACCGGGTAATTCATAACGAATCGTTGTTTCCGGATTAAACGGATTTGGGTAATTCGGTAGTAATGCAAATTCTTCCGCAGCAGCTTCGTTTCTCGCGATACCCGTCATAGGATTCTCTAATGCCCGGAGAATATTTAAATTTCCCCAGGTTTGCCCAGCGACCGGATCGGCGGTCGCCTGCAGCAATTCCCGAATCTCAGCGGCCGGCATATCCGGATTTATTGATTGCAACAAAGCAACTGCGCCGGTTACATGTGGCGTCGCCATCGAAGTGCCATACAGGTAGCCATAAGATTCTCCCGCCGGGCTGTAAACCGTCGGATAGCCCGGTAATGTCGACCAAATATCATCACCATTTAAGGGGCCGCCGAATCCTCCCGGTGCGCCGATATTTATCACCCATTCCGACCAACCACCACCATAGTTGGAAAAAGGCGCCCGCTGACCATGGTGATCCGTCGCGGCAACCGCGATGACATTTTCGTAGCGCATATTCAGATTTGCCGGAAAACCGACCCAATTTGCACCGTCATTTCCGGCGGCAGCACAGATAATAATGTTATTGGCTAAAGCAGCGGCAACTGCTTCCTCTACTACCGGATAGCTGTCGATGAGTGCACCGGCACTAACATTTATCACCGTTGCCCCGGAATCGATCGAGGCCCAAATCCCCAGCGCCAGTAAAGATAAACTTCCCCAGCCAGTGCCCAGCGTCTGCATTACCAGAATCGGACTGTTCCAGGCGACACCGGCAATGCCTACTCCATTGTTCGCCTGCGCACCGAGGATGCCGGTAACGTGCGTACCATGCCCTAATTCATCCTTCACACCGCTGGCGTTATTCGCACCAGGCGAAAGGAAATCTGGCCCAAGGATGAAACGATTGGCATCGTTTAAATCCGGATGGGATAATTTTCCTGCATCATTCAGGGGGATGCCGGAATCCAGCACGGAAATCAATGCCTGAGAATTGCCGGTGGAGATGTCCCAGGCATTCAATGCGGAAATATCGGCGCCGGCAGTACCACTTGCCGGCAGTTGACCGACATTCTCCAGTGCCCATTGCAACTGGAAATCTGCATCGTTCGGTTGAGCAAATGGGCGGATGACGATATCCGGTAAAACTTCTTCTAATGCCGGGTGGTTGCTCAATTCATCTATCACCGTTAAGCTTTCATATTGCGCCGGCAGGTCTATGCGACACCAACGATGGTCTGCATTTAGAATTTCAAATTCAATATTACTGTAGTTCTCGCTTAAAAACTGCATCGCTTCCGCAGCACTTCCTGCGGCATATTTGACGATCAAGCGATTGGCGAGATATTCAACCGACTGTCCTCGCCATTCCCCTTTTTTGATATGTGCTGAAGTAGATTGAGCGAACACTTGTAGATTTAAAAACGCGATACTTAACAACAATAAAGCATTGATTGCAAATAATTTACGCTGAAACATAATTTACCCCTTATGTCTGGATTTAACACGATGGGGTAAGGCGCCTTACACATTTTGTTCATGCATGATTGAACTGTTATCAGGATATAAAAATCAGGGCGGGAAATCTTTCAGCGGGGATGCAAATGTTACTAATCGGGACGCGTCGAAATTCCGGCGAAAAATCTGCAGGGCAGGATAAGCAGGGCCAGGCAGGGGAGATTTGAACTCCGGTTGCAATTCTTATAAATTACGTTGCATGGCTAAAAATTTATCAAATTTGAATATATAATATATTAAAACAGCCTTTAATGGCTATTTGCGCTAGCAGCACGGGTATTGCATTAATAATCAAACCTGTGTATTATGGATACAATTAAAACACTTGATACAGTCTCATTCAGGAGAATAAAGACCTGATGAAACGGCCATTCCTGACATGTCTTTTTCTTTCCTTATTGACCTTTTTGAATAGCCCCCTCCTGACGCAACAGGCAGATTTCAAAGTGGACAATTATACCGTATCCGATGGCCTGGCGAACAATTCCGTCTACTGTATTTTCCAGGATTACCAGGGGTTCCTCTGGGTAGGCACTGCTGGCGGTCTGCACAAATATGATGGATATACATTTGTCGTTTATAAGCATAATTCCCGAGACAGTAGCAGCATTCCAGATAATATCATTTATATGATGTACGAGGATCATCGCAAAAGGCTCTGGATCGGTACCAGTCAGGGGCTGAGTCGTTATTTGCGAGAGCGCAACAGCTTTCGGAATTATGAACTCCCAATTGCAGATCCGTATGCAAAATTCTCAGCTGTTTATCGAATTTTTGAAAATAAAGACAGCACTTTACACGTGCTTTTCCCCGGGCAGCATCTCTTTCAGTTAGATGCCCGGAATGATACCTTAGTCGCAAGAAATTTCTTCCGGGAAACCATGCAGCGAATGGATGGTCATAATATGCGCCATCAGGGCAATGGTATTTATAAAACCCGGATTACCTTTCCGGACTGGACATTTGCTGATACGCTTCAGTATAAATATGTAATCAACCGCGCGGATGGCACCATTCAATGGGAGCCACTCCCCGATCGTGAAGCGCTGATGACCTACGGTAATCGCTCCCTGCACCTGGAGGGCGGAGAAATTACATTATCAACCGTTAGTTTCGATTCGGAAGCGCATCCATCAACCGCCGCCATGACGCTCAAAAAAATTTCCCGTAAAAATCAGCAACTCCAAACTGTCGTTGAATTCAGTGTCGACACCGAAAACCTTTCTCCCCCACTGTCCCCTGGCGACACGCTTCATCTCCGCGGTAACATCTTCCCTTTATCGTGGGACGATGATTATCGATTTAAGATTCGGGACCAGTCGCCAATTTTTACAGAAACCAAGGATGGCACTATTTGGGCAGGAATGATGGTTGATCATTATTGGTGGTATTCAAGTAAACAATTCATCAAGAAAATTAAGCGAAACAGCGGCAAAGTAAAACGATATATGCTTACTGAAGACCCGCCACTGCATCTCTTTCTGGATCGTTCGGATATTATCTGGGTCGGTTCCCGGACGAAGGGCTTATATAGACTAGACCATCAGGCACTCAAATTTCCCCATTACATCGGCAATTCCGGAAAACCCGCTGATTTTTATGGTAAAAATATTCGTTCAATTTGTGAAGATCACAATGGCAATATCTGGCTGGGGGGCAATCTGAATGGCTTATATCGTATCAATCGTAAAGCCGGCGAACAGAAATTTTACCAGGATTGGGCTGGTGTCACAGTAAATAATTCAAATCTAACATCCGGTACTTTAAATGATGCAACCATCTACAGCATTTATGAAGCTCGAAATGGTTCTATCTGGATTTCTACGGAAAGCGGTCTCAACTGCCTCGACCCTGAACGGAAACAGTTTAGCTATTATTTCTACAATGCGAACAATAAGATATCCAACATTGATATGGGTGGAATCTATGAGGATCGCCAGGGTTATTTTTGGATTGGGGCGAATGCTTTGACATTACTACGCCTCGATCCACCTCTAATTAGCCCGAAGCCCAATGTAATGGATCCGTCTTCTTCAGATCACTGGGAAGTTTATTCCAAATTCGAAGAAAATGCAGATTGGTATCGCGAAGGCGAAATTAACGATATCATTGAAGATGAAAAAGGCTATTTGTGGCTGGGAGCCAGTCAAGCAGGGCTGCTGCGTTTCGATCGTGCCAGTGGCCTGTTAAAAGGTTTCAAAAAAAGCCCTGGCGATCATCGTACGGTATCATCATTGTTAATCGACCGAAATGGCGTATTATGGTATGGTACGCTTGAAGATGGGTTAATCAGGTTTGACCGGGAAAATCACAGCGAAGTGCAAATTTCCGAAGCCAAAGGACTGCTGCACAATTCGGTGATGGGGCTGGAAGAAGATAATAATGGCAATCTTTGGATCAGTTCTTTACGAGGCCTGACTTGCTATAATCCAGAAGAAAATACCTTTCGGCACTATTCGAAGAACGATGGGCTGCAGGACAATGTATTTGGATTCGGGGCGCATTTTAAAAGTCGAAACGGGGAGCTGTTTTTCGGCGGGGCGTACGGGTTTAACGCCTTTTTTCCGGATAGTCTGAAAGAACAAAGTTATGACGCCCCCATTGTTCTGACGGACATTAAAATTAACAATCGTGCTGCTGCTGTTGGAAAAAACGAGACGCTGCAGCAACATATATCTGTCGCCAGTGAAATTTCCCTCGCCTATAACCAGAACGATATTACCCTGACTTTTGCAGAATTGGATTACCAGTCGACCGGCAGTAATCTTTATACTTTCATGCTGGAGAATTACGAAACGGAATGGCGCACAGTCAGTAAGGAGAGAACTGCGTATTACACCAATCTTGATCCTGGCGAGTATGTTTTTCGCGCACGCGCCTGCTTCAATAACGGCATTGCTAAAGCGGCGGAAGCTTCGGTACGAATCACCATCTCTCCCCCCTGGTGGCGGACGATTTGGGCCTATTTGCTATATGCCTTTGCTTTTGCTGCACTGCTTTTTGGATTGCGACGCTACGAACTGAATCGACAGCAACTGCGGCATCAGGTAGAGATTGAAAAAGTAGAGACTCGCAAGTTGAAGGAAATCGACCAAATGCGCTCCCGATTCTTTGCCAACATCTCCCACGAATTCCGCACCCCGTTAACGTTGATATTGGCCCCACTTGAGAGCTGGCTAAAGGACCGTCAGTTGGAAGGCGGGCAGCGCAAACAGTTTCAGATGATGCATCGCAATGGTGCGCGTTTACTGCAACTAATTAACCAGCTCCTCGATCTCGCCAAACTGGAGGCCGGTGGGGAAAGACTACAGACAAGCCGCGCGGATGTCATCGGTTTACTGCGGCGAATATTTACCTCTTTTGCCACAGCGGGCGATCAGAAGAATATCCGCATGATGTTCAATGATGCCCCGTTGATCTCGGAAGCCGGTCACACTGCCATTCACATTTACCATGATGCGGATAAGCTGGAAAAAGTGTTCGTTAATATTCTTTCCAATG
Organism: Calditrichia bacterium; assembly: GCA_028284905.1. Lineage (GTDB taxonomy): Bacteria > Calditrichota > Calditrichia > RBG-13-44-9 > J075 > JACKAP01. Next base: position 321,764 of record JANQQU010000093.1, on the reverse strand, counting down.
CTTTCAAATTTACCCCTGCCAGTGGCGAAATTTCTGTGGCGGTCTCAGTTCATGATGGCGATGAGAAGAAATTACCCAACATCTCCGCCGGGTTTGTGGAAATTATTTTTGCGAATACCGGGCCGGGCATTCCGGCAGCGGCACTTCCCCATGTATTTGACCGTTTTTTTCAGGCGGACGAAAGCGAGACGCGCAATTACGAAGGTACCGGGATTGGACTGGCGTTAGCAAAAGAATTAGTGGAAATGCACCATGGCGACATCTCTGTTGAAAGCAGTGAGCATGAACTAACCACCTTTACAGTTTGCCTTCCCATGGGACGCAGTCACTTAAGTGCAAAAGATATTGTTGAGGAAAAAACTAAAGAGAGTGATGAAAAGTCTCTCGCAGAGCAAACTACAGCAATTATTGACGATGATGAAACACAGTCCACCACCGCTGCTTCTCATGGAGATTCTGCAGCTACGAATAGTAATAATATGGAGAAACCACTCTTATTAGTAGTGGAAGACCATCAAGATTTACGGACGTTTATCCGGGATCAACTAGCGGGCAAATATACTGTAATTGAAGCGGAAAATGGGAAACTGGGCTGGGAGAAAGCCACGGAAGTATTGCCGGATGTTATCATCAGTGATGTAATGATGCCGGAAATGGATGGTTATGAACTTTGCAACAAGGTAAAAAATGATCGAAAAACCAGTCATATTCCGGTTATTCTCTTAACGGCCCGTGCCTCCCGCCAGGACAAAATGACCGGGCTGGAGACCGGTGCAGATGATTATCTCGTAAAACCCTTCGACGCCGAGGAATTGAAAATTCGGGTGACAAATCTGGTAAACCAGCGCCGCCAGATGCGCGAGAAATTCAGCACCGAAATGCTTTTAAAGCCTTCGGAAATAGCGATGCCATCAATGGAACAGCAGTTTATCGAGCAACTTACCTCCGCCATCGAAACGAATATTGACAATGAAAATTTTGGCGTCGAGGAGTTGGGAGCAGCCGTCGGGTTAAGTCGCTCTCAGCTCTACCGCAAATTGCAGGCAATCAGCGATCAATCGCCGCGGGATTTTATTCGACGTTTCCGCCTGGAGCGGGCAGCATCGTTAATTCGCCAGAATGCCGGTAACATGGCAGAAATTACCTATATGGTCGGTTTTAACAGCCAGGCCTACTTTACCCGCTGTTTCCAAGATGCCTTTCAATGCTCGCCCACAGAATATCGTCGTGCGCATCGGGATGCTGTAGAAAAAGATTAAAACACTACTTTTATAACTATAGATTTAGGAATATCCGTCATTACTCCGAAGGATCCCTCTGGGCCAATGACAGCTTAGAAAAGCAAGCAATACTCTTGCAATACGATCAAAGAAGAAAGTACACATACTTCATGAAAAAAAACACCATTGCCCAGCTTGAAGCACGGTTGCATACGATCAAAGAAGAGACTCCGGAAAAAGTAGATATCATTAACGAACTGGTCTGGGAACTCTGGATTACTGACCGAAAAAAAGCCCAGAAGCTAGTTGAACAAGGCAGTGCCATGGCTGAAAATCTACAATATGAAAAAGGAAAAATACGAGCGCTGCTCAACCGTGGTGCCTTACATTTTCCCAATGAAGTTGAAAAAGCATTGCCGTATTTAAGCGAGGCCTTAGCATGGTGTGAAGAAAACAATGATCGCCATGGGGAAGGGCATGCCAATATTATCATCGCGCCAATCGTCTGGGGATTTGGTGATTTTGACCGGGCATTGGCATCAGCAAACCGGGCGTTACAGATTTACCAGGAGCTTCAGGACGGGAAATGGGAAGGCATGACATATACTTTTCTCGGCAGCTTTTATCGTGATCTGAAAGAATATGAGAAGTCATTAGAAAGTTACCGGCAAGGCTTTGAAAAGCTCAAAGATATCGATTATCCCCTGGGGAAATCGCGCAGTTTAAACGGATTAGGCAATGCCCATCACTTTATGGGAAATTATGAGAAAGCGCTGGATTATCAGCAGCAAGCGTTGGCAATACATCGCTCTATGAAATATAAAAGAGGCGAATCTCGCAGTTTAAACAGTATTGGACGGACTTATCAAAAGCTTGCGCAGTATGACGAGGCTTTAGCATATCATCAGGAAAGCCTGGCAATCCGGGAAGAACTTTCCTACAGCGCCGCAGCCGCAACGACACTTCTGGATTTAGGGGAGCTCTTTAGCCATACAGCAAAACTCGACAAGGCATTGGAGATGAACGAAAGAGCGCTGGCCCTTTCTGAGGAAATTAAAGCCTGGCCAAAAGTTGCACAGGCTCATGCTGCCCTGGCAGCGCTTCATGAACAGCTGGAGAATTTTGACAAAGCGCTGCATCATCACAAAGCGCTACACAAGGTGGAAAACACCATTTTTCGGGAAAGTGTCGATCAAAGGCTGAAAAATATGCAGACTGTTTACGAGTTGGAAGCTTCCCGGAAAGAGGCGGAAATTTACCGCTTAAGAAATGTGGAGCTGAAGGAGACACTCGCAAAGCTGCATGCCACCCAGGCGCAAATCGTACAATCGGGCAAGATGGTCGCATTGGGTAATTTAGCCGCAGGTATCGCTCACGAAATCAACACGCCCATCGGGGCAATCAAGAGCGGGAATGATATCTCCAATCGTATTGCAGACAAGTTATCCGGCGTTTTGGAGAGCTTTGATCCCCCGGAAGCTGTTGCGAAGCAATTTCAGAAATCGATAAAAATATTGCAGCAAAATAGTGAAAACAACAACACTGCGGCAGATCGCATTATCAGAATTATCGACAGTCTGAAAAATTTCACCCGTCTGGATGAAGCCCCATTTCAAAAAGCAGATCTCCATGCCGGTATTGATAGCACCTTAACACTGATTGGCCACGAAATTCCGGAGGCCATTACCGTTCGAAAGGAATATGGAGAAATTCCGGAGATCTACGTTTATTCCAACGAGATGAACCAGGTATTTATGAATTTATTGCTCAACGCCATTCAGGCGACGCCCGGCGAGGGCAGCATCGCGATTAGGACGTATTTAGCTGATGGAAATATCTGTATTGAAGTTTCCGATAGCGGGAAAGGAATTCCGGCAGAACGCCTGGCCACTCTTTTTGAACCGGGCTTTAACCGGGATCATGCCCGGGTTAAAATGACCACCGGGCTCTATACTTCTCTGAATATCATCAATAAACACCAGGGGAAAATCGATGTCGCTAGTACCGTTGGCATGGGCAGCACATTCACCATCAGCATTCCAGAGAATTTGCAGGAGCTACTGCCGGATGCGATGGATGATGGCAAGCATTGATAATGATAGGGGCAATGGCAGTCGGCTGCGACTTTTTTATTGCTAACTGCCACTGCTACTCGTCCTACATATTCCGGCGATACTGTCCACCAACCTCATAGAGCGCCGCGGAGATTTCTCCCAGCGAAGCGACTTTACAAACTTCCATGAGTGCCGTAAAAACATTTTCATGCTGCAGGGCGGCGGTTCTCAATTCTTGTAAGCCTGATTCGGATTCAGCGGCATTGCTCTCCCGAAACGCCTCCACGGCAGCAATCTGGAAACGTTTTTCATCCTCGGTAGAACGGATCACTTCATTCGGCAATTGCTGCGGTGAACCATTTTTGTTCAGGAAGGTATTTACCCCGATTATCGGTAATTTCCCATTATGTTTCAGCGATTCATAATGCAACGATTCTTCCTGAATTTTATTACGCTGATACATCGTTTCCATGGCGCCGAGCACGCCACCACGATCGGTAATACGACGAAACTCCGCCAATACCGCTTCTTCGACGAGATCAGTCAATTCCTCGATGATAAACGCGCCCTGGATCGGATTCTCATTTTTCGCCAGTCCCAACTCTTTGTTGATGATCAGCTGAATTGCCACGGCGCGGCGCACCGATTCTTCCGTCGGGGTGGTAATCGCTTCGTCGTAAGCGTTGGTGTGCAGGGAATTACAATTATCATAAATAGCATAAAGCGCCTGCAAGGTAGTGCGGATATCATTGAAGTCAATTTCCTGCGCGTGTAGAGAACGCCCTGAGGTCTGGATATGATATTTCAGCATCTGCGAACGCTTGTTTCCGCCATATTTGTATTTGATCGCCTTCGACCAGATGCGTCGCGCCACCCGGCCAATTACCGCGTATTCCGGATCGATACCGTTACTGAAGAAGAAGGAAAGATTCGGGGCAAAGCTATCGATATGCAGTCCGCGACTGAGATAATACTCCACGAAAGTAAAACCATTCGCCAGGGTAAAGGCCAACTGGCTAATCGGGTTTGCACCGGCTTCGGCGATATGATAACCGGAAATCGAAACCGAGTAAAAATTACGCACCTTGTTTTCCGAGAAATAGGATTGAATATCGCCCATCATGCGCAGCGCGAATTCCGTGGAAAAAATACAGGTATTCTGTGCCTGGTCTTCCTTGAGAATGTCTGCCTGCACCGTCCCGCGCACCCGCGAAATGGTATCAGCTTTAATCTTCTCGTAAACATCTGCCGGCAGCACCTTATCGCCGGTAATGCCAAGCAACATCAGGCCAAGGCCATCATTGCCATCCGGCAAATCTCCGTTGTAAACCGGCCGTGCCATCCCTTTGTTTTTAAATATTTTATCAATCTGCTTATTTACTTTTTCCGTAAGTCCGTTTTCGCGAATGTAAATTTCACATTGTTGATCAATTGCGGCATTCATGAAAAATCCCAGCAGCATTGGCGCCGGGCCGTTGATGGTCATCGACACCGAGGTCGTTGGCTGGCAAAGATCGAAGCCGGAATACAGTTTCTTGGCATCATCCAAAGTAGCGATGCTTACACCGGAGTTTCCCACTTTCCCGTAGATGTCCGGTCGATAAGCAGGATCTTCTCCGTAGAGCGTCACGGAATCGAAAGCAGTGCTCAAACGCGCCGCCGGCATGCCATGGCTCAGGTAGTGGAAGCGGCGATTGGTGCGTTCCGGGCCTCCTTCGCCGGCAAACATCCGGGTGGGATCCTCACCGGTTCGCTTAAACGGATATACCCCGGCAGTAAAAGGAAATTCACCAGGCACATTCTCTGTCAGCACCCATTTAACGATATCGCCCCAGTCATGATACTTCGGCAGACTGATCTTGGGGATCTGCAAATGACTGAGTGATTCGCTGAAATTTTCCACGCGAATTTCCTTGTCGCGCACTTTGTAAACGAATTCTTTTTCCTGATAGCGCTTCTTCGTATCCGCCCAGCTATCGAGAATTTCCTGCGCATCTTTATCGAGGGACCGCTGCACTTCTGACAGTGTCGCATCCAACTCGCTGGTATCCGCATTCCGGGATTTCAGCAGATCGATGGTGCCCTGCAGCTGATAGGCTTGCCGGGCCAAAACAACCTGCTTCTCCACATAAGTATTATAGCGGTCACTAATCTCGGCAATCTCGGCCAGGTAGCGCACCCGGTCCGGCGGAATTATGTAGACTTTCTCGCTCATCTTGCCATCAACGGAATATTGCGACTCCCAATCCAGCCCTTGCTTTTCTACCAGGCAATCGATGATGTGACGATAAAAAGTGTTGGTGCCGGGATCATTAAACTGGGAAGCAATGGTGCCATATACCGGCATGGTTTTCGGATCTTTCTCCCAAAAACCATGACCGCGCTGATATTGTTTCTGGACATCCCGCAACGCATCAAGCGCGCCGCGCTTATCGAATTTATTTAAGGCTACCAAATCGGCAAAATCGATCATGTCAATTTTTTCCAGCTGGGTGGCAGCACCATATTCCGGGGTCATTACATAAACCGAAACATCGGCGATCTCGGTAATCTCCGAGTCGCTCTGCCCAATGCCGGCGGTTTCGACAATCACCAGATCAAACCCGGCAGTCTTCAGTAGATTAACGGCAGGAACAATGGTAGTATTCAGGGCCAGGTGCGCTTGACGGGTAGCAAAAGAGCGCATGTATACCCGAGGATTGTAGATGGCATTCATGCGAATACGATCACCGAGCAAAGCACCACCGGTCTTCCGCTTCGATGGATCGACGGAGATTATCGCGATGGTTTTATCAGTAAAATCAGTGATAAAGCGGCGGACCAATTCATCGGTCAAAGAAGATTTTCCCGCCCCGCCAGTTCCGGTGATTCCCAGAACCGGCACGCCGGAGACAGCAGCGCTGTCCGCCAGTTCTTTTACAAAACTTTCCGACGCTTCCGGGTAATTTTCGATAAAGGAGATGCCCTGGGAAATCGCCAGGGTATCACGGGATTTTATTTTCTCCAGTTCTTCCGGCAGCGGTATCTTGGGACGTTCGTCTGCTTTTTTCAGCAAATCGTCTATCATTCCCTGCAAACCGAGAGAACGACCGTCTTCCGGGGAATAGATGCGGGCGATGCCATATGCATGCAATTCTTCGATTTCCGAAGGCAGAATAGTGCCCCCTCCCCCACCGAAAATTTTGATGTGCCCGGCGCCACGCTCATTCAGGAGATCGTACATATACTTGAAATATTCGATATGCCCGCCCTGGTAGCTGGTAATCGCCACTGCCTGCACATCTTCCTGGATGGCACATTCGACGATTTCGTGCACGGAGCGATTGTGCCCGAGATGAATTACTTCCGCGCCGGAGCTTTGTAAAATTCTCCGCATGATGTTAATGCTGGCATCATGCCCGTCAAAAAGCGATGCTGCCGTTACAATTCGAATTTTTTCTTCAACTGCATAATGAACTGTCGCCATAAAACTACCCCGTTATTAAAACCAATATTTTGCCGGAGGCTACTGAACGCCTCGCTTATGAAACTGATCCACCACCTTAATTCTCATTATATAAAAGGGAAGTGATCAATTGCAACCGGAATGTGATTTCTTGCACATGACATCTTCAAATTCGCTTGGGCGATTTTCGGTTTGACTTATTCCCCTGGTTTCTATTACCTTGGAAAAACAAACTTTCCATAAACTTTAGGAGTATTATGAACCGGCTATCGCTGTTAATATTACTCTCTATTTTTCTATTTTCCCTTTATGGGCTTGCACAAAAGGAAATTTATCCAGATGAATTTGCAAAACATATAGACATCTACAAGGAAGGGCAAGAAAAGGGGGCTAAGGGAGATTTCGCTGAGGCGATCTCGTTATTTAATGCAGCGGCCCATCATCCTTACCTGGCCAATTCATCGGAACGCCATCTTTTAAGCGTGATAGCGGAAGATGCCAACCGTAAACAAATATCGCCCAGATTGGCAAGAACCATATTTTGGATAAAATTAACTATTGTTGCCAAAAAAGGATTGGAGGAAGCACTACCATCTTATGGGAATTTAATTCTCGGTAATCCGAATTATATGCCATTGTATCTATTTCGCGGCAAAGTTCAGGAAGCGCTCAGCAATTATTCGCTCGCAATGGCAGACTTTGATAAAGCCGTAGAACTTTCTCCAGATAGTTTTCTGCCCTATTTTTATCGCGGCCATTGCTTAATATTTACCAGGGAGCTTGATCGAGCATTGGCAGACTTGAACCGCGCGATAGAATTGGCACCAGACTTTTCACCTTCTTTTACGGAGTCAATCCGCGCCCTGGTTTTACAGGACAATTACCAGAAAGCGCTTGAAATTCACGAAGAGGTTGCAAAAACAGATTCAAACTACCAGTATTCTTCCCATGTCCTGGACGCTTACGAAATGAGAGGAATCGCCCGGCGGAAGGAGAAAAAATTTGAAGAAGCCCTCGCAGATTTTAATGCGATCATTTCTTTGAACGACAAATCTTATCGGGCATACTGGAATCGCGGAAGAATTTACAAGGATATGAAATCTTACCAGGCTGCCATTGAGGATTACAGTCTGGCGATAACGAAGGCGATACTATCTGCAGATTCCGTGCAAATATTTTATCAACGCGGCCAGGCCTACTATGATATGGACCAGCCGCTGGAAGCAATCAAAGATTATACCCGGGCAATTGCGCTTAAACCGGATTTCGGAAAAGCTTATTACCAACGGGCAGAAGCGTATCGAAAAAACCGGGATTTCGAAATATCCATCGTCAACTTCGACAAGGCACTTTCTCTAGACCCAAAAAATTTCTGGATTTATTATCAAAAGGCACATACCTTCGAAGAAATGGGCAATTTTCACAACGCTATTGAGAGTTACAGTAAATTTATACAGAATGCTCCCGACAAATACTTTAAGCATAAAACGCACGCTGAAAAACGGATCAAGCAATTGACCCAAACGCAATAATATCAGGACATTATGATTTGAGAAGGTATTTAACCTCCCTGTTGTTTATTTTACTGAACTGTATCATCTGTTATGGACAACCAGCGCCACCAGCCTCAATGCTACTGGCTGATCTCGCCTGTGGTAACTGCCATAACGGTATTCCGGAAAGCAAACTTATTTATGAGAAAGCCCCGGATTTAAGCGATGCCGGTCGCCGCTATCCCCCCGATTATCTCCTGCAATTTTTACAAACCCCTTACCAGGTACGAAAAGATATCGGCAATGCGCGGATGCCGGATTTTTATCTCAGTGAGCAGGAAGCGCTGGCATTAACCTTATTTTTGGGAAAACAATTGCCCGGAGATAGTGCTGCACCAGCGTTCAATATGCCGTTGACAAATGCTGCCCGCAGCAAATATTCGGAAACGAGCGCCGACGATGGCGCGATGATTTTCCGCAGCCTGAATTGCCAGGCTTGCCATCGTCTTGATGCTGTGGATGCAACAGAGATTGCTTTAGCGCCGAATTTAGCAAGGGAAGGCGCAAGGGTAAAAGCAGGCTGGCTGAAAGCATTTCTGAGAGGTCCGCAACCAATTCGCAGTCATGGCTTTCTACCCGGTAGCGGCAGCCGCCATCCAGACTTTCGCCTTAGTGAAAATGAAGTTGATACACTCAGTGATTTCCTGATAAAAAATACCAGCCCGCTATCAAACACGGCAGTATTCACGCCAACTCCCCTCAGCGCTTTTTCCTTTGCCAAAGCCGAGAAACTCTTACGGGAAAAACTTGCCTGTGTGGGTTGTCATCGTTTGGAAGGAGAAGGGGGCATAATTGGCCCGGACCTTTCCGGGTTAAATGAACGGTTACAGCCATCTTTTGTCTATGGTATTATCAAAGATCCGGCAAATCATGCCCCCGGCTCGGTGATGCCGAAAATTGTGATGCCGGAAAAGACGATCACATTGATTAGTAATTATTTATTACAGCAAAGAACGGATTCGAAGAAACAATCGTATACTGCTTTGCCGACCTCCTTGCCGGAAGCGGCTTATCTGGAAAAAACAGCTGCAAGCAATTATGCCAGGTATTGCGCTTCCTGCCACGGCAGCGATGGCAATGGGGATGGTTTTAATGCTTCACATTTGCCGGTTTCGCCAACCCGGCACGCGGATAGTGAATACATGCAGCAACGCCCGGATGACACCCTTTGGGATGGCGTATACGCCGGAGGTTACATCCTTAATAAGAGCCATACTATGCCGGCCTGGGGAGGCAGCCTAAGTAACCAGGAAATTACTAATTTAGTCAAATATATGCGAACATTATGCGATTGCGAAGGACCGGGCTGGTCTCGGGATGATCGTTAGTACTTTATTTATTAGCCACGGATTTACACGGTTGAACACGGATAAGTTTATCTTAAAAAAGAGTTTTAATCAGTGTGTATCTGTGTTCATCAGTGGCTAAATTCAAGAAAGCGAAAACCACCCTAAATTCAAATATTCCAATGGGTAAAAAAAAACGTAAAAACATCAAAAAGGCCGAGAAGCCTGTCACTCAACCAGCGCGGAAATCGTCCCGAAAGAAGTTCATTTGGGCGGGGATAGCAATACTTGCGGCCCTGGCGTTAGTTTACACCACTATCGATTGGTTCGACAGCAATTCCCGCAGACCTGCCCGCCCGGCTATTATCGAACGAAGCAGCCTGCGTCCCATTCATTCTACCGACCTGCCAGCGAATTATCCGAAAACGCAGTTCAGTGATTTTGTCGGTTCGGAAGCCTGTCAGTCCTGCCATGCCCAGGAATATGCTGCCTGGAAAGAATCGGCCCATGGGAAAGCCGGCGGGGACCCGGACAAGATGGAAATCATTGCGAAGTTTGACGGAAAGCCGCTACGTTTCAAAGATGCGGTGGTTATCCCAAAACGGCAAAGTGATGGTAAATACGTCTTCGTTGTTACCCAGGAGGGTCAGCCGGAACGCATCGTCACTGTTGATGCGGTGGTGGGCGGCGGCCATATGATTGGTGGCGGCACGCAAAGCTTTTTTACCGAACTGCCCGACGGCACCCTACGCTTTCTCCCTTTTGATTTTATTCGTAAAGAGAACATCTGGTTTGTGCAATTGCGGGAAAATGAGCATTGGGTGCCAATTACCCGGGAAATCGCCCTGGACGATCTGGCCCAATGGTATCCACACCGAATGCTGGGAAATATCGCTGGTACTTCCAATTGTCAGAACTGCCATGGCAGTCAGATTCTACTTACTTACAATCCGGCAGAACGCCAGTATAAAACCCAATTCACCACCTTGCAGATTAATTGTGAATCCTGCCACGGCCCCGGGAAGCGCCATATCGAGATTGTGCAGACTGCCGACCTTGCCACAACAACCGATATCGGTATGGATGCACTGGCAACCTACAGCAAAGATGCTTCCCTGGATGTCTGCTTTCAGTGCCATGCGGTGAAAGATGTCTTACGGGATGATTACCTTCCCGGAGATGACCTCGTGGAATTTTATTCCATGAAACTCCCGCTGCTAGCCACGGAACCTTATTTAGCAGATGGACGGGTGCGTTCGTTTGCATATCAGCAAAATCATTTATTTAGCGACTGTTACATCAATGGGTCGATGACCTGCGTGGATTGCCATTCGCCGCATTCCCAGGAATATCGCGACGTTACCGGCAAAGCACTGGTTGGGCGATTCGATGATGGTCAATGCACCGGATGCCACGCCAGTAAGGCGATCGAACCGGAAGCCCACACCTTTCATAAACCCGGCTCGGAAGGCAGCCTCTGTACCTCCTGCCATATGCCTTTTCTTCAACATCAGGGACTCGGGGACGATCTCATTTTTGCCCGATCCGACCACGTCATCCCAATTCCCCGCCCGGCGTTTGATGCGAGCATCGGAATCGAAAATGCCTGTATAAAATGTCATCAGGATAAAACCGTCGCCTGGCTGCAACAAAAAGTCGATGACTGGTATGGCAGCAGTAAACCTCATAATCCGATGACTGCTGCAATCTTTGAAGCAGAGAACGTCTACGACATTACTGCTGCGGCAAAATTATTATTGCGCCCGGAAATAGATCATCCAATTGGTCAGGTCAGTGGATTGGCGGCATTTATTAAACGTTTCCTGCGGCCGGATATGCGCGATCTGAGCAAGACGATAGTAGAGCGCTTAGTGCGGCTCTCAGAAAGTGATGACATTGACCTGAAGGCATTGTCCCTGATGGCGCTGCATCTTAGCATGGATTATGATCCGGAGATCCACGAATACATTGTAAAATCCTTGAAAGAAATGGGTGCACGCGAAAATGCCCTGCGGCTCCGTTGGGCGCTGGCAGTCGATTATCTCGGCAGCGTCTATGCCGGAAATGATGATAACACAAATGCGATAAAAGCTTATCGCAAAGCATTGGAGATTAACCCTTCCGATGATTTCAGCTGGCGTAATCTTGGCCGTTCCTATCGACGAGTATCCGATTACAGCAATGCCATCGGGGCCTATCTGCAAGCGGCAAAAATCAACCCGTACGAAACCGACATCTATTTTCAATTAGCAGAAATCTACAACCGCACCGGCGACAGAGACGGCTTTATTGCTGCCCTGCGAAATGTTTTGAAATACGATCCCACCAATCAGCGTGCACAGGAAATTCTTCGGCAAGTAACCAATTGAAATTCGGAATTCGGAATTTCGAATTCAAAGCCTTCCTGCAACTGCTTACTGCTACTGCCACGAATATCACCTCGCCGGGTCATTGAACTTCTCTGGCATTGCCTCGTATATTGCCGCAAACCAATGGAGATAATAATATGCGAAAAATTTACCAGGCATTATTCATTCTTGCTTTCATTACTTTTGGTTTAACAAACCTGACAGCAAACGAACCAACTTTAACATCAATTAAAATATGGACGAATGAAAATGGACTCAGCGGAAATGATGTCCGTGCCATTTCTCAAAGCCAGGATGGTGCTATCTGGGCTGGCACTCGCCATAATGGTCTCAGTCGATATTATCAAGGGGAATGGAGCAGCATTGATACTGCTGACGGCCTGCTTTCCAATGGCGTTATCGCTATCCATCAGACAAAGAATGGTGACCTTTGGTTTGCCGGGGGTGGTGGTGTAACACGATTTGATGGGAAAGAGTGGCGGCAATTTCCATTGGCAGAAATGGGATTAAAAGGACGGGTAATATTCGCCATTCATGAAGCGCCTGATGGCTTGCTCTGGTTCGGAGGCGCCGCCGGTGCAGCTGTTTTTGACGGCCGTTCCTGGAAAACCATCACTGTTGAGGATGGCCTCGCTCACCAGGTCGTGCACGACGTTCAAACCGATCCAACCGGTACCTGGTTCTGCACCCGTAAAGGCGGGCTAAATTATCTTTCCGATCAAAAATGGCAGGTTTTTTATCCCGACAAAAATTCCCGTGCCCTGCTTATGGATACAAATGGCAATCTTTGGGTAGGCACCGGTGGTGCCGGTATCCTTCGATTCGACGGAAAAGAATGGACGGAACATCATCCCGGAGAAACCTGGCTACCGCAAACCTTTGACAATTACGGCAATGTTTGGTTTGCGAGTGAAACCGCTGGCATCACATTCTACAATGGCAGCAATTGGCAGGTAATAAGCAGCGAGAATGGCTTACGCAGCAATACGGTATACGCGCTAACTTTCGACGAGGAGGGCAAATTGTGGATTGGATCGAATGTTGGCGTTGATGTGGTTAGGCTGGAAAAATAAAAAGATTAAGTTTGAGTGGTTATAAATTATTCTGCCAGCGATGTATCAGGCGTGGTAACTTTTTTCCGAGAATATGGTTCCGCTCCCGCTGGTCGCTGATGGCTCCACTCCCTGCGGTCGTTAATTGTTAAAAAGATCCAGGAAAATATATCTAAAGCCATCAGCGACGCAGGAGCGCAACCATCAGTGACCGAAGGGAACGCAACCATCAGCGACGCAGGAGCGGAACCATCAGCGACCAGCGGGAGCGCAACCATCCATCCGCTTTACTCTTAGGCAATATCCCCAAATATTATTATATTACACTACTTTTATAAAATGCGGTATTTGTAAAAGACCTGCATGGATTTTTCGATGATGATGGAAAGGGGTTATAACCTATGGTAAGCAGGGCTGATCTGGCTGAAATTCACGCACATCGCGGACCGATCTTTAGATTCTTCTGGCCGGTGACACATTATTTGGTAACGAACTTTTGTGTAGCAATCGGCTTTATTTATTTTCGTGTACTGAATCAAACAACAATCATTGGCAAAAAAGACCTTCCGAAAACTGCCAATGTGATGTTGCTTTCAAATCATCAAAGTATGATTGACAGCTTTATGATCGGTCTCTGCGCATATTTCCCTCGCACATTGATACAGCCTTCCTTGATTCCCTGGAATCCCGCCGCGGAAGAGAACTTTTATAAAAATCCCCTGATGGCCTGGTTTGCAGACAATTGGAAATGTATACCGGTAAAACGTGGCCGCCGCGATCTATCAGTGGTCTATAAAATGAAGCGGGCCCTGATTAGTAGCCCGGTAACTATTTTCCCGGAAGGCACCCGAACCCGCAGCAGTGAAATTGGAAAAGGACGCGCTGGTGCCGGCCTAACGATCCTGGAAAACCGCCCGATTGTAGTGCCGGTTTACATCGACGGCATGAACCGCCTGTTGCCAGTCGGCGCTATTTTTCCCCGCCTGTTTCGCCACATTTACGTCTATTACGGCAAACCGATCGACATGTCCGAATTCGAAAATTGCGAAAAGAACAAAGAAAATTCGCAGGCAGTCATCGACAAAGTAATGGCAGCAATGAACCGCCAACGAGAGGCCATTCTGAAATTGAAAGAAGCCCGAAAAAAATAATCGTTGTTCGTTAAAAACACGTAGAGACGGATCACGATCTGTCTCCAGGCAACAAAAAAATTGGTACACCCGTACCATTCAATAAAACCACCACCAACGAACAACGAGTAACGAACAACGATCAACAAAGCCCCCTCCCCAGTGCACAGTTTTCAAATTCATTTGGTTCAGATGAGGAGATGTTCTAAATTCTCCGCCTTGCACTACCAACACTGAAATAACAAAAGAGAATTTATTATGAATACACCTCAAGTCAGCGAAACCAAGAATCACTCCCGGGTAGAAGTATGGAAGATGTTCGACCGTATTGCCCATCGCTATGATCTGCTCAACAGACTCCTCTCCATGTGGCAGGACGTCCGCTGGCGCAACCGCGTGGCACGTCATCTCCCTGATCGCGATGATCAAAACATTCTCGACCTGGCCACCGGCACCGGCGATCTGCTTATTTCCATCTTCAACCATAGTAAACGGGTAAAGTCCGGTATCGGTATCGATATGGCCGAAAAAATGCTTGAGTTTGGCCGCCCGAAGCTGGTGAAGCGCAACCTGCAGGATAAGATCACTTTGCAAACCGGGAATGCCACAGACATCCCCTTCGAAGAAAACCGCTTCGATGCCGTTACAATATCTTTCGGTATCCGTAATGTTACCGATGTCTCCCAATCATTAGGAGAAATGCATCGCGTCCTGAACGACGGGGGCCGGGCGATTATTCTCGAATTTTCCCTGCCAAAGAATAAACTGATGCGCAATAGTTATCTTTTCTACTTCCGCAATGTTCTCCCACGAATTGGCGGATTAATTTCCGGCGACAGCTTTGCCTATCGCTACCTCAATGAGACGGTCGAAACTTTTCCTTACGGGCAGGATTTCTGCGATCTAATGACCGCTACCGGCTTTAAAAATGTTCGTCAAAGCCCACTTACTTTTGGCATTGCAACAATCTACCAGGGAGATAAGTAATTAGCTTAAAGCGGCATAGCCAACGCCCCACTCTATTCAAGAATAGCTGGGGTTGACGGCAAACTGCTATGCGCTTTTTTCTATGGTATGTTCAGCGGCAGATTTATAAAATAGCTGCCACTAAAGTTGTAATTTATTATTTAAAAGGATTTTAAAATGCCAAAGCTAATCTTGCTATCTGCTTTTTCATTATTACTTATCGTGATGTTTTCCCGACCCGCCGCTGCTCAAATAGAATTAGACTTCGAGACTGGAGCGACATTTTCCGGATATAACGATGTAAGAATACCCGGTGACGGCGGTACATTATTTTCGTTTTCCGAGGAATTAGAAACCGATTCAGACATCTTTTTTCGCATACGGTTATTTTATGATTTCAACGAGCGTCACCACCTCGGGGTATTGTTTGCGCCTTTATCATTGAACGCGACAGGTCAATTAGATCGTGACCTTATTTTTCAAGATACAACCTTCCCGGCCAACACCCCGTTGGAAGGTATTTATAAATTCAATTCCTATCGCCTAACCTATCGATATGATTTTCTCAGAAATGAGAATCTCGAGCTAGGCCTTGGGTTTACTGGCAAAATACGTGATGCGAAAATAGCGCTGGAAGGGAATGGCCTCCAATCAGAGAAAACAAATGTTGGTTTCGTGCCGATCATTCATTTTCGGCTACTTTGGCAGTTTAGTAATAAGTTGGCCTTTCTGTTGGACGGCGACGCCCTGGCTGCACCACAGGGTCGTGCTGAAGATGTTCTCGCCGCGTTCACCTTTCAGGCTTCCGACCGCTTGGATCTAAAATTTGGCTATCGCATTCTTGAAGGCGGTGCGGATAACGACGAAGTTTACAATTTTACCCTGATCAATTATGCTTCTGTCGGGGCTATTCTTCGTTTTTAATTTGTTTTCACCGATTTACGATTGCTGCCCCAAGAAGTATTTTTTGCAAGCACAATTATACCCCGCTGCGGTTAAAATAACTCTCAACGCGGCGGGAATGATTTTAATATATGCCTTCCTCACGCACCAATCCCTTTCTTGACATTTCCCGGGAAATCCCCTATCTTCTTTCAGGCTTTCGGCAAGCCACCGGTCCGCGGAAAGGAACCGAGTTCCAGCCGCTGCAATTGAATACAATTTCCAGCAACTTCTTTCTGCCCGGAATGCGGACAAGGGCGCGCACGAAAGGAGCGCTATATGTCCCGCCAACTGCCGATTAAGGCGAATATTTCCCAGCTCAAGATCCAGGCGAAAGAATTACAGAAAGCATTTAAAGCCGGAGATAAACCGGCTATTCAACGTCTTTTCTCTATGCACCCCCGTTTCGTTCAGGTAAGTGATGAAGCATCGCCCAATGTCAAACTAAAGCTGAGTGATTTTCAGCTGGTCATTGCCCGGGAATATGGTTTTTCCTCCTGGGCGAAACTTGCTCAACATCTCAAAGATCGCGCAAACGACGCACTACTGCCCATAGCGGCATTTATTGATGCAGCCGTCCCACAGGTGAAGGACAATCATCGCGCCGGCAATCTTGAACGGGCAAATACTTTCCTGACCGAAGACCCGACGATTGCCCACGCCAATATTTTTACCGCTGTTATTCTTGGTGAGGCGGATTGGCTTACTGCCCATCTTAAATCAAACCCGGAAGCAGCAATGCAATCCGGTGGTCCACGCAACTGGTCTCCTTTGCTCTATGCCTGTTTTTCCAGGTATCTTCGCTTCGATAAACAGCGTGCGCCCGGGATTGTGGATTGTGCCAGGCAATTATTGGCAGCTGGTGCTTCTCCGCAGGATTATTTTATGTCTGGCGATGAAAAAGAAAGCGCTCTTTATGGTGCAGCCGGCGTTGCCAATCATCCGGGAATGACGAGCTTACTGCTCGCTGCCGGCGCAGATGTTAATGATCCTGAAGTGCACTACCATCTGGCAGAATTTGACAGCAGGGACTGTTTCAAGCTTTTTTTCGAACATGGCATCAATCAGGATGGGCAGGCAACACTGCTATTACGGAAACTTGATTTTGACAATATTGACAGTGTTCGTTATTTATTGGAATTGGGAGCGGATCCCAATGCAATGGGGATTTGGGGAAAAACAGCCTTACACCAGGCAATTATGCGAAATCGCTCCTTCCCTTATTTTCAATTATTGCGGAAGTTCAATGCGGATATTAATGCGAAGACAAGTGATGGTAAAAGCGTGCTGGCGCTGGCAATGCGTTATGGCCGGCAGGATGTCATAGATTGGCTGCATCAGGAAGGAGTCATTGACAATCTGAGTGTTAAGGAGCGATTCCTCGGCGCTTGCGCCCTGGCCGAGCGGGATACTGTAAGAACATTATTACAGCATTCCCCTAACCTCCTGGATCAACTCATCGGAGATGATTTGGCGATTATCAGCGATGCGGCCCGGCAAGGCCATATCGACAGCGTATCTGTAATGCTTGATGCCGGGTTTGATATTAATGCAAAAGGATTACTGGGCGCTACTGCCTTACATTGGGCCGCCTGGGACGGCAATGCAGAGTTGGTCGATTTATTACTCCGCCATAATCCCTTAATTAATTCCCCAGATGATATCCACAAAAGCGATCCTTTGGAATGGGCATTACATGGCGCAGAAAATAATAAAAAAAACGGGGGGGATTATCCCCGAGTTATCTGTAGTATTATTCAGAGGGGTGAGAACGAGCTCCTGGATACCTGGGGTAGCCAGAAGTTGAAAAGAATCTTGCGAAAATTCGATATTCGAGAATAATCGAGCGATTGAAGTAGTTTGATCAGGGTGCCGTCTCATCAACATTATCTGATTTTTAATCTACGACATTCATTCTTAAAAAGTGTCTCTGAATATTGTTTCTTGGAGACATTGTTTTATATAGCAATACTTGTAATTGCTATTAATTTAATTTTTGAAGCCACACGGAATGGAGCGCCAAGTTTAGTATAAACAAAGCGATAAAGAACAAAAAACTAACGAACATAATAAAAATATCGATTTTGTGCAATTGGTCAACGCATATTTGGAAAGTGTGCAATTATTTTACACTATGCTAAAAGAGTTACCAAACTATTGAGAAAGTAGCCATCAAAAATTGTTTTTCCATAGATTTGTAGTGTGGAACCTTAGATTTAGAATTTATTGGTAGTATTTGAGTCATCTTTTTTTTCCTTTCCAGTTTATGTAGG
Source organism: Calditrichia bacterium (assembly GCA_028284905.1). Taxonomy (GTDB): domain Bacteria; phylum Calditrichota; class Calditrichia; order RBG-13-44-9; family J075; genus JACKAP01. The sequence continues at coordinate 303,474 of JANQQU010000093.1, read as the reverse complement.
GGCGAATTACATACTGGAATTTTTTAAGTCTTTCATATAAAAACAAATTAATGGAGTTGATTTATTTTCTATATGAAATAAGACTTAAAGCTTTCTTTAATATTATATTTTATTTTAAGCCAAAGAGGAATCCATGCCGAACCAACTCCTTCCCTGGAAGGAGATTTGGGAGCGAGAGGAATATAAAGAATACCAGATATTAACTAATATCCCGATTATGTATTTCGTATTGGATACAGAGGGAATGGTTAAATTTGTTAATGCTTATGGGGCAGAGCAACTCGGTTATTCTACCCAGGATCTACAACAATCATCGTTTTTCAATATTTTCCCCCCGGAAGAAAAGCGGAAGACATTCCGTGAATTTTACAAATGCAAATCAAATCCCGGAGAATATTTTAGCTGGCAATTTCAAAAAATTTGCAAAGACGGCTCAGTTATTCGCGGAGAAGATTTTGCTAAGTATATTGATTCACCTGCTGGCAGTGAAATTCACATCGCCAGTACAATATACGTACAGGGCGAAATAGTCGTTCAGAATACTCAGCATTATCAGAAATTTCTGGAGTCGACTGTCGAAAAACGCACTCATGAGCTTAGAATGCTTAATAAGCTCTATGAAAAACAGATTAAAGAATCTTTTGAGACCCAAAAGAAACTGGAAGATTCTTATGCCAAGCTGAGAAATTTGTCTGCCCATCTGGAAAAGGCCCAGGAAAACGAGCGTATTCGCATCTCCCGGGAATTGCATGATGAATTGGGACAGAATCTGTCGATTCTTCGGGCTGAGTTTGAATTATTGAAAAAGAAGTTACCGGCCGAACAACAGGCAGCAATTGAGGGAATAGCAACTTCCCTCGATCGCCGCATTCTTGATACAATTAGCACGGTTCAAAATATTTGCAAAAGGCTCCGTCCGGCAATTTTGGACAACCTGGGACTGGTAGCTTCTCTCGATTGGATGGCGGAAGAGATTCAAAATACTTCCGGGTTGAAATGTAATTTTTCTTCAAATACTGCCAAACTGGAATTGCCTCAGGAGAGTAGCATTGCATTATTTCGGATTTGTCAGGAAGCTTTGACGAATATTTTACGTCATGCCCAGGCAACCCAGGCAACAATAACATTAACTAAATTAGAAGACCGGGTCAGAATTTCTATCGCCGATAACGGCATCGGTATTCGAAAAGATCAAATTAACAATCCAATGTCATTTGGTCTGATAGGACTCCGGGAAAGAATACACTTCCTTAATGGCCGAACTCATATCAATGGCGTTCCCGGTAAAGGAACAACAATAACAGCGATTCTTCCGGCATAACCACCACCTTCCGTTGTAGCGGGGAATTATAAATTGCGGGATTTTTTCAGATGATAGATGTTTTAGTTGTGGACGACCATCCTATTTTTCGTGAAGGTGTTAAACGAATTTTATCTGCCACTTCGAAGTTTTATGTTTCTGCAGAGGCTGAAGGTGGGCAGGAAGCGTTAAATTTAATCTATCGAAATTCATATGATATTATCATCCTGGATATCGCGATGACCGGCAGAAACGGGCTGGAGATTCTCCTCGATATTAAGAATTCCTTCCCGGACCAAATCGTTTTAATGATGAGTATGTATAATGACAAACGCCACGCACTTCGGGCGATCCAAAGCGGCGCATCCGGTTATCTAACCAAATCTGACGTAGCCACAGATTTAATCAAAGCACTGGAAAAGGTTGTATCCGGCGGTGTTTATGTGAACACTGAGCTCATGGAAAAGATCATGCTTGATCTCAGTAAAAACCCGGAGAAATTACCCCATGAAAGCCTATCGAATCGGGAATTGCAAATAATGCAAATGATTGCCAAAGGTATGCGAACCAAAGAGATTGCCAACGAACTGGCTTTAAGTGCCAGTACTGTTAGTACTCATCGCACCAGAATATTGGATAAAATGAAATTAGAAAATACCGCGGACCTGATTCAATACGCTATCAAGAACAGAGTGATTCTCGATTAAACCGTTGTCAACAACAAACTGTTTGTTCTTTTCTTCCCCTCTTCCCCAATATTTTCCATTAATTCCCTAACACAATATTGATATATAACGATTTCGTTAATTCTTCCCCCCTCACTGCTTTTTTTATCCGAAAAGTCCCAAAGTTGTATGTTTTTGTCCGTTAGTTGTAAGGATTTTGTCTCTCTCTACAATAGATTTCGATCAATTGAAGCTTCTTGTTTATGGGTCTAAAATAACTTGAAACTTGCTACTCAAAAGAAAAGCTCAAGAAGCATTTTGGGAATGTGTTCTTAATCATTCGCAAAGCATACGCGGTAGCTAATCTTCTGTAAAAATAATACTTTAGACACAATGTCAACTGGACACCATAGCTCAAATTGTATTTTGTTTTATTTTTTCACCAACTTTTTCCTATAGGAATGATAGGTATTAATTAAAAGAAGCATGAAAGCGGATTGTTCTTTGACTTGAATTTATCTGACCACTTAACAACGAATTTGCTAAAAGTGAACCCCTGCAGCAAAACATGTCAAAACACAGCCAGACTCAACTTTCTTCAATTTGCCTATCAGCTTCTATACTTAAAATCGATCATTTTTAAAGGGAGTCTTTTATTCGAAAAGACAGATAGTATTCACACCTGTTATCATTAGGAAGAATTGGCAGTTAAGTAAATTTTTTACCTATCTGAAAAGCCAACCGAACAACTTCGAATTCCATTCGAATTAATTCGACAAACCTTAGAATTAATTCAACAAAAATGGGTAGTAAATACGACACCTAAGATGCATGTTTTTTATTATTTTAACGGAAGTGAAAAACTCGGTGAATCAACCGATTTTATTGAGATAATAAAAATACCACGTCGAAAATGATTGATTAATAATTTTGCTGGGAAAAGAGCTCTTTTGATCCAATAACGGAGAAAATGAGTGCCATGCTTATTATCTCAAAACCGGAAGCAGATACTTTTTTAATTGCTTGCGGTTCGCATATAAAATTGCCCTGCATACTGCATATCCACCCGATATGTAATTGACAGGGCGGAGCTATGTTCAAGAATTTTGCATCAATAAATGTTCATTGAATTTGTATCACCTCAAAAGCATCTGTGCGCTAAATGTTATAACAGCAGCCAGATGTATTTACACGAAATTCACAAAGGGATCGGTAAATGAACTCAGAAAATTTTGATAATCCGGATAATAATTTTGTTACGCTGGCGGAATTATTACAGAAAGTATATCAAGGCAAATTGATACTTCTTTCCTGTATTGGGTTATCATTAATCATCGTTAGTATTTATAACTATATGGCAACGCCCCTTTATAAGGCCTCTTCTGTTGTTGCTTTCGAAATTGCCAGTCAGAATGAAATGTTAAATATCGAAGAGGGAATTATCTCTCATCGCTATGTCCTTAACCGTGTGAAAGAAATCCAAACACAATTGTTTGCAGAGCGGGTCTACCAAGAATTGTCATCTGATATTCGGAATAAATTTACTTTTCCTGACCCGCAGCCGGAAAATTTCGATAAGGATCGATATATTGTGGGCAAGATTCGCGCTGGTGTTTCCGCTTTTAATTCGGATAAGTTGCCAAATGTAATTACAATTACCTTCCAATCTGAAGTTCCTGAAATTACTCATGTTATAGCGAACATCGCAGCGAAAGTGCTTCTGAAAAGCAACCTGCAGGCACGTAACAAAGAGTACTCCAATCTAAGGGCTTTTATCGATGAGCAGCTCAATTCATTGCAAGGGAAATTGACAGAAGCTGAAGATGCATTTCAGGACTTCAAAGTTAACACAAATGTCTCTTCCATGGAAGATGAGTCCCGGGAAATCCTCAACCGAATCACTAGTGTTGAGAATCTGCTCAATACAGTTCAGGTGGACATTGAAGCAAATGAAAAGCGGCTTCGGGAGATAAGAAGACACCTTGGTAAATTTCAATCAGACAGCACTGGCACACTAACTCAGGCGACCAGCTTAACAATCAACAATTTGCGAACGAAATTAAGTGAACAAAATGTTCAATTGATGGACTTGAAGGCCCAGGGCTATAAAGATGATCACCCGAAAGTGGCAACGTTGATTGCAGAAGTCGAAAGCATGAAGCGAGATATCATTAACACAACTAAAAAACTCTTTACCAGTGATTCGCTTAGTGGTGTTATCGATCCCCTGGTGCAAGCACAAACGCTTTTAACGGAGTCGATTCGTCTTGATACGGAGCTAAAGGCTTTAAAAACCCAGAACGAATATCTTCAGAAAATATTGGCAAGCTACAATCAGCGTTTATCCACGTTGATTCGACGGGAAGCAGATCACTTCCGTTTATTACGGGAAAGGGATATAAACAATAAATTGTTTGTGCAGCTTTTGGAAGAAAGAGAGCAGGTTCGGCTAAGAGAAGCAGCTGAAATAGGCAATATTCGAATCCTCGATTTTGCCATAGAAACCCGAAGCCCTGTCTCTCCCCGAAAAGGGTTTAATACTATTCTGGCTATATTCCTCGGCAGCGCTTTAGGCTTCATAATTCTTTTCCTGAGAGAAAATCTAAAAACCCCGCTGTATGCTGGTAGAAATAGATCACCATATGATACCACAAATGGCGGCAGATCAACATCTATCAAAAATATCGAATTGATTTTACATGGATTGCCGGAAACTTACGCAGAGAATGATAATAATCAACGTAATGGCAGCGGCCATACCAAAAAAGTCTATGATGATAAAGGGAACCAGGAAAGTTCTCCGGAAGAGAAGTCAGATTAGACTATAACTAAGATTTTCCCCTTAAAACAAGGCATTAGATTTATTAAAGATATATTCCGCATCTATAACTGCGGACAAAGCAAGGAGTAAAAATGGATTGGCAAAGCAGAAAAGTACTGGTAACCGGAGCGGGAGGATTTATTGGCAGTCATCTTACGGAGACCCTGGTTCGACTAGGCGCGGATGTCCGGGCTTTTGTAAGATATAATTCCAGAAATCAGGCAGGCTATATTGATACTTTTCCTCAGGAAATTCGGAAAAATATCGAGATTTATAGCGGCGATTTAAAAGACCCTGACGCTGTTCGGAGTGCTGTTAAGGGACGGGACATTGTTTTTCACCTTGGCGCCTTGATCGCGATCCCCTACTCCTATGTTAATCCAATGGATTATGTACAGACAAATGTTGCCGGCACCGCGAACGTTCTTAACGCCTGCCTGAAAGACAATGTGGATAGACTGATCCACACTTCCACCAGCGAAGTATATGGCAATATGCACTATGCCCCAATGGATGAAAAACATCCGATTTCCGGGAAATCGCCCTATGCAGCCAGTAAAATTAGCGCGGACAGGATGGCATTGAGTTACAAACATGCATTCGATATGAATGTATCGGTTGTCCGCCCATTTAATACTTTCGGCCCACGGCAGTCCATGCGGGCAGTAATTCCGACCATCATTACCCAAGTATTAAAGAATGATGAAATTCGCCTGGGCGCTTTATATCCAACCCGCGATTTCAACTTTATCGCAAATACTGTTTCAGCCTTTCTGGCGATGGCCAGTTCTGAAAAAGCAATCGGAGAAGTCATTAATTTTGGCAGCGGCCGGGAAGTTTCCATCCAGGAACTTTGCGATATCATCATGAACATAATGGACCGTCATATTCCTATCAGCCAGGAAGCTGTTCGCATGCGCCCCAGCGGCAGTGAGGTGAATCGCCTGAACTGCGATTGCCAAAAAGCAAAAACGCTATTAGGCTGGGAGCCGGCAGTATCTCTGGAAGAAGGATTGGCAAAAACAATTGAATGGTCCCGGGAACAAATTTTTGCTGATCACCAAACGTCTAAATATGTCATTTAAATCACCGTTTTTTTCTACTCAATTTATAGAGCTGTTCGGAAAATCTTAAAATTTTTCTGCTATAAACGAATTTGAGAGGTAATTATGCAAGCTATTATCATGGCAGGAGGCAAGGGAGTAAGGTTACAGCCGTACACATCAATAATACCGAAACCACTATTGCCTGTTGGCGAGATGCCCATCATCGAGATTCTCGTTAAACAGTTGTCTTTTCTTGGTTTCACCAAGGTTTCAATTGCTACTGGATACCTGGGAGAGCTCATCCAGTCTTATCTTGGCAAAGGGGAAAAATATGGCATCGAAATAGAGTATTCCTTTGAAAAACGTCCGTTGGGAACTGTCGCGCCATTGAAACTGATTCCCAATTTAAAAGAAAATGTTCTGGTAATGAACGCGGATATACTGACTGATTTAAACTATAAAACGCTAATGAATTTCCATATCGAGGAAAATGCTGCGATTACACTCAGTGTCTATAAAAAACGCGAAAGAATTGATTATGGTGTTATCGATACGGACGAGAATTCCCGCTTAACGGCATTTCGGGAAAAGCCCTATTCCGAAGTCAATATCAATATGGGCATTTATATCATCAACCGGCAGGTACTGGATTATTTACCAGAAAACCAGCAGGTCGATTTTCCCGATCTTATCAATCATCTCATCAGTAAAAACAAGAAAGTGCTCGGTTACGATTTCAAGGGATACTGGCAGGATATCGGGCAACATCTTGACTATGAGAGAGTTCAGGAGGAATTTCAAAAAATCAGAGGAGGATTGCACATTGACGAAGTGGGAACTTACGCTGTCTGAGATAGATCTCGGGCAGGAAGAAATTGATGCGGTTCTGGAAGTTATCCAATCCGGTTGGTTTACACAGGGAGCTGTGACTCAAAAATTCGAAAAAGCGTTTGCTGAATTCTGCAACGCCAGGCATGCAATTGCGGTTACCAATGGTACTGCAGCATTGCATCTGGCAAACTGGGCATTGGGTATAGGTGAGGGAGATGAAGTTATCTGCCCCTCGCTAACCTTCGTTGCCACCGCCAATGCAGTTCGATATTGCGGCGGGAAACCGGTATTTGCAGACATTATCAGTGAAAATAATCTAACGATATCCCCCCAATCGATCCTGGAAAAAATAACACCGCGCACCCGGGCGATTACCGTCATGCATTATGGTGGTTATCCTTGCGATATGTCAGCAATAAAGAAGATCGCGGCAGATCATAATCTGGCAATTATTGAAGATGCCTGCCATGCTGTTGGCAGCAGTTACAATGGCGAAAGCTGTGGTGCGATTGGCGATATTGGCTGCTTTAGTTTTTTCTCCAACAAAAACATCGCCACTGGTGAAGGTGGCATGCTAGTAACGAACGATGATGAATTGGCCGATAAAATTCGCCTTGGTCGTTCTCATGGCATGACAACCCTAACATGGCAACGTCACCAGGGCCATGCCTTTAGCTATGATGTTACTGACCTCGGTTTTAATTATCGTATCGATGAGATTCGCTCCGCGTTAGGCATCACCCAGCTTGAAAAGCTCCCGCGGAACAATCAAAAAAGGAACGAATTAACACGCCACTACCGGCAATCGCTTTCTAAAATATCCGGTATTGTTGTCCCATTCGATAATCATCCCGGCGAAAGTGCCTGTCATATTATGCCGATCCTTTTACCGGCAGGCACAGACCGCCAGGCAGTGATGAGTGCGATGCGGGAACAAGGTATTCAATCCAGCATTCACTACCCGCCGATTCATAAATTCCAAAATTATCAGGATAATCCAGAGTTATCCACCGACTCGATTCCCCTGACGGAAGCCGTTTGCTTGCGCGAATTAACACTGCCAATGCATCCATTGATGTCTACCGAGGATGTCGAAAAAGTCTGCAATACGCTGGAAGCAAGCTTGTATTCTCTGAAAGTAGATATCGCTTGATTTAAACGCTCTGGCCGAGCATAAACAAGCCAATAAGAATCGTTGGCTTCACACCACTACAACCAGAGCGTCTCCCCTCTATAAACTAAAGTAAAGCAGAAGTTTATAAAGGCAACTATTGTCTATAGACTGTGATTCGATTGTTTCACTTAAACTTCAAAGCCTTGAAAATGTTAAAAGAAATTTTTGATAGAACACTAGCCTTTCTGGGATTGATATTTGCATCTCCTGTTATGGGATTATTAAGTCTTCTCATCAAAGTAGAATCTCCCGGTCCAGCTTTTTTCAAGCATTTAAGAGTTGGTATCGATGGATCAACTTTCTGGATGTATAAATTCCGGAAGATGCCTCATAAAATTGATTCCGGCCCGAAAATCAGCCCGAAACATGATCTCCGTTTAACTAAAGTCGGTAAAGTAATCGAACGACTGAAGCTGGATGAAATTCCCCAGTTAATCAATATTTTCAAAGGGGAAATGAGCTTTGTGGGGCCACGCCCGGAAATCCCGGAAATTGTAGAGCTTTATTCGGAGAGAGAACGAAAAGTCCTTTCGGTAAAGCCCGGTCTGGTCGGCCCAAATCAAATTATCTGGCGAAACGAAAAGAATTTGATACCGGCAGATGTTGAGGACGTTGAAGCCTACTATATAAAAGAAATTCTTCCTCAAAAACTGGAACGAGATATCAAGTATGCGGAAACACAGTCGTTCATTAAAGATCTGAAATACTTCACACACGCCTTCTTGGTTACGGTTTTTGAGCCAATGAAGCTAATTCACCTTATTCGGCGGAAGCGGGAGATATCGAAGCTACTCATTGATATATCCCTATCCATGATCGCATTTTTCTTTGCATTACTGGTTAAAAATGACTTTCAACCAGCTGCTATTGACATTACTGAAATTGGGGTTCTTTTCATAATCATCAGTTTTTGGCAAGTGGTATGTTATATCTTTTTTAGTATTTATTTACACCTATGGAAATATTTTGGCACCCGGGACTTAATCGCCATTATGAAGTCGATCACACTTGCTGCTGCTTTATCTACAATGACAATAATGTTTTTCCAGATTCCCTGGATGTCAATCTCTATTATTCTTCTGAATGCGATTTTTACCGCCAGCTTCCTGGTATGTTTTCGAATGATTTCCTCACGTTTTAAAAGATCGCGGTTCAAACACCATAGCACTGCTCAGGAAAATATTTTGATTTACGGTGCCAATATGGAAGGGGAATTATTTGCCCGGCGAATTCTCGCTAATCTGGGACCAAGGGTTGAACCCGTTGGTTTTCTGGATCATCATGATCATATGCGTGGGAAAAAAATACATGGCTTTAGTGTGCTCGGTACCGCCATCGATTTACCCTTATTAAAAAATGTGCATGATATTGAGGCCGTTTATATTGCGACAGAAAAACAAGCGAACGGCGACCTCAGCCAATTACTCGATATCTGTAAAAATTTAAACATCAAATATCATTTCGTATCCACCATATATTCAACAGAGGTCAAATCAGCGGGAAATGGCCTGAGAATGACGATGGAGTTATAAATTGCCTATTTACCGGCAATTTAATTTACAGGAGTTAACATGAATCCGCTGGATCAAACAGTTGATAAAATGACAAGTTCTTCCAATGGGAAGCACTTAGCAGATACACCCGTTCCGGAAATTCTGATTACCCCTACCCGCGGTTGGGCATCACTTAAACTGAACGAAATTTGGGAGTATCGGGAGCTCTTATATTTCTTTGTTTGGCGGGACATAAAAGTTCGCTACAAGCAAACGGTTTTAGGGGCTAGTTGGGCGGTTATTCAACCTTTTTTTACCATGATAGTATTCAGCTTGTTTTTTGGGAAACTGGCCGGCATTCCTTCGGATGGCATCCCCTATCCGATCTTCAGCTATGCGGCGTTAGTTCCCTGGACTTTCTTTGCGAGTGGATTAGCGCAATCGTCCAACAGCCTGGTAAGCAATGCGAATCTCATCAAGAAAATTTATTTTCCGCGATTAACAATTCCAATCGCGAAAGTGTTATCCGGCGCTGTAGATTTCTTCCTGGCGTTTATAGTTTTACTTATCATGCTGGTCGTCACCGGTATAACGCCAACAATTAATGTGATTTGGCTTCCCTTTTTAATTCTGCTCGCATTTATAACCTCCCTAGGAACGGGTCTGTGGTTAACAGCGATGAATGTTCAGTTCCGCGATATTCGCTATACCATTCCGTTTCTCACCCAATTCTGGATGTTTATCTCGCCGATTGCTTACCCCAGCAGCATGCTGGATGAACCCTGGCGCACGGTATACAGCCTAAATCCCATGGCTGGCGTCGTTGAAGGTTTTCGTTGGGCCTTGCTGGGGACCAATACCGCCCCGGGAAAAATGATTTTTATATCTGCGACAGTTTCGGTTCTCTTACTGATCAGTGGTGCATTTTATTTTCGCCGTCTGGAAAAAACCTTTGCAGACGTTGTATAAGGAGCTTGAATGAGTAAAGTCGTAATAGATGCCCAAGGTCTGGGGAAACGATACTTCATTGGTTCTCAACAGAGAAAAGCGAAGTATAAAACTTTTGGCGAAACCCTCCAAAACACCCTGATGTCTCCTTTTCGAAAAATGGGACAATTATTAAAAGGGCATGCTTCCGGTGCTGCTGGCATGAACCAGGAAATTTGGTCATTAAAGGATATTACTTTTCAGGTAAAACAGGGGGAAGTTGTCGGTATTCTCGGCCGGAACGGTGCCGGTAAAAGCACCTTGCTGAAAGTGCTCTCCCGCATTACCGAACCAACCACCGGCAGCGCCCGGATTATTGGAAGAGTAGGCTCCTTGCTCGAAGTCGGTACCGGTTTTCATCCTGAATTGACCGGTCGGGAAAATGTCTACCTAAACGGCTCTATTTTGGGGATGAAGCGCTCGGAGATTAAAGATAAGTTTGACGAAATAGTCAACTTCTCCGAACTGGAAAAGTTCATTGATACCCCAATCAAATATTATTCCAGTGGTATGTATATCCGATTAGCTTTTGCAGTCGCAGCGCATCTCGAACCGGAAATTTTGATTGTCGATGAAGTGTTGGCGGTCGGAGATGTCTCCTTCCAAAATAAGTGCCTGGGAAAGATGCAGGGCGTTGCGAACGAAGGCAGAACCGTTTTATTTGTCAGTCATAACATGGGAGCCATTGAATCTCTCTGTCAACGGGGCATCTTTTTGGAAGAGGGGCAAATTACTTTCCAGGGATCGATTCAGGATACAATCTCTAAATACATCTCACGGAATCTGGCTATAACCGGCGGTTTTGCCGACCTAAGTGAACGTATCGAGGAACGCAAAGGGCCACAAGAGCATTCTTTTATCCAAAGCGTTCGATTAATGGATGAAACCCATACTTCCACCGACATGCTTCGCATGGGTGCCCCGGCAATATTCCGCCTGGAAATCGATTTTAAAAAACCGGACGAATTCCTGGAAATCGGCGTAGGCATCAGCAATCTGCAACGTGTCTGGCTTCATTATTTTATTTCAAAGTGGGAAGGTTTTCAGATTATCACTGAAAAAGGGCGTCAGATCATCGAGATCGAAATTCCGGCCATTCAATTATATCCTGGAGAATATCTGGTCGATGTCTGGGTAAAACATACCAGAAAAAGATCTTATGATGATATTGTCCATGAAGTGCTTCAATTTTCCGTTATGGAAGCACAGATTGCCCAGGGAGAGGCAAACTTCAAATATTATTCCCAGAATACCGAGGTTTATAGCCCCAGTCACTGGTCCTTGAAAGGAAAGTAATGGTCGACAAACATCATAAAAGAACTGTAATCAGAAAAGATATCAATATTGAATCTTGTAGTTAATAGAGGAGAAGGATAATGGATTGGCAATCATCATCGGTGCTGATAACCGGAGGTACCGGCTCATTTGGAAAAATGTTTGCAAAAACGCTACTAAGAGAATATCAACCGAAAAAAGTCATTATTTTTAGCAGGGACGAACTGAAACAGCATGAAATGCGCGTTGGAGGGTTTGATCATCCGAATCTACGATTTTTCATCGGTGATGTTCGCGATGTCGATCGCCTTCGCCGGGCAATGCAAGGCGTAGACGTAGTCGTTCATGCGGCCGCATTGAAGCAAGTACCGGCTTGCGAATATAATCCCTTCGAAGCGATCATGACCAATATTATGGGTGGCAGGAATGTTATTGATGCCGCGCTGGATAACGGTGTTAAACGGGTATTAGCCTTGAGTACCGATAAATCCGTCAACCCGGTCAATTTGTATGGCGCGACGAAATTGGTTGCCGAGAAACTATTTGTTCAGGCGAATTCCTATAGTGGCGAAAATGACATTCGTTTTAGCTCGGTACGTTATGGCAATGTTGTCGGCAGCCGGGGCAGTGTTATTCCCCTTTTCTTTAAGCAGAAGCAAAATGGCCATATTACTGTAACTGATCCCCGAATGACACGCTTTTGGTTAACATTGCAGCAAGGGGTTCGCTTTGTTATTCGGTCGATTGAATTAATGCAGGGCGGTGAGGTCTTTGTGCCGAAAATTCCCAGTATGAATATTATGGACCTGGCAAAAGCAATCGCCCCGAAGTCGACGGTAAAGACAATTGGCATTCGCCCTGGAGAGAAACTTCATGAAGACCTGCTCTCTGCAAGTGAATCCCATCATACTCTGGAGATTGATGACATGTTCATCATCCAACCAATTCACCCCTGGTGGGAAAGTAAAGAAATTGAAGGCGCTCGCCCTTTGCCGGATGGTTTCCGCTATACGAGTGATGCCAATGAACAATGGTTGTCTATCGATGATTTGAAAAAATTAGTTCACGAAGAAGAGCCTGCATAGCTATCAGTGTTGATAGTTTCGGAGATCATAAATGCTACCTTATATCCCTTATGGCAAACAAGATATTCAACAAGAAGATATCGATGCCGTTATTAATGTTCTAAAATCGGACTGGATTACCCAGGGCCCAACAATCAGCCGCTTTGAGCAAACAGTGGCGGAATATTGCGGCGCCAAATATGCTGTGGCAGTATCCAACGCAACGGCGGCACTGCACATCAGCTGCCTGGCTGCGGGTTTGGGATCGGAAGACATTCTCTGGACTTCTCCGATTACCTTCGTCGCATCCGCCAATTGCGGCCGCTATTGTGGCGCCCAGGTAGATTTTATTGATATTGACCCGGCAACTTATAATCTTTCCATTGCCGCATTAGCCGAGAAACTGGCAATCGCAGAGAAAGCAAATAAACCCCCGAAAGTGGTTGTGCCGGTACATCTCGCCGGGCAATCCTGCGAAATGGCAGCGATAGCCGAGTTGGCAGAGAGATATAAATTTACCATTCTGGAAGATGCTTCCCACGCTATTGGCGCCTGTTATAATGGCAAAAAAGTGGGCAACTGTGAATTTTCTGATATGGCTGTTTTCAGTTTTCATCCGGTAAAAATAGTGACCACCGGTGAAGGGGGCATGATATTAACAAACCGGAAAGATATTTATGATAAGCTCATTCGGCTTCGCACCCACGGCATCACCAGAGATAAATCCGTAATGCAGGGAGAAAGCCATGGCCCCTGGTATTATCAACAACTAGAACTTGGATATAATTACAGAATTACCGATATTCAGGCAGCGTTGGGAGTCAGTCAAATGCAGCGATTGGATGCGTTTATCGCCCGCAGACGCAGATTAGCAGCACAATACAATCACCTCCTCAAGGAATTACCGTTAACATTACCGGCGCAACATCCGGATACGAACTCCAGCTGGCACCTGTATATCATCAGGGTCGATGAAGCAGCAAGCGGTAAATCCCACCGGGAAGTGTTTGAAGCGCTGCGTGCGGCGAGCATTGGTGTCAATCTGCATTACATTCCGGTGCATACCCAACCCTATTACCAGCAATTGGGATTTCAGATGGGTGATTATCCCCAGGCCGAATCTTATTATCAGGAAGCGATTAGTATACCATTGTTTTACGGGTTAACGGATGCCGATCAGCAACGGATTGCAGAGACATTGAAAACGATTTTAAGTGGTGCAAAAATTGACTCAACAAAGTGAATTATAAAAGTTTGAGAAAACTTCGAAATTAATGACAGCTAGTAAGCAGCAACAATTGTTCACACTTGGCACAGTTCAGTTGGGTCTGACATATGGGCTAGCCAATCAGACCGGTAAACCGGACGACACTGCCGCGACATTTTTATTAAAACAGGCTATCGAGTCCGGGATAACTACATTCGATACTGCTCGGGCATATGGCGAGGCTGAGCGACGGATCGGAAATGCGCTACAAGAAGTTGGGGAAACCGAAATCACTGTGATCACCAAGCTGGACCCGCTGGATGATTTAACCCCGGAATCGGCACAAAAAGATGTTGCTGACCGGGTGCAAGCAAGTGTTGAAACATCCTGCAAAGAATTGCAGCAAAGTGCTATCGATACTTTACTGCTTCATCGCTGGGAACACCGTTCGGCCTTCAATGGCATAATCTGGAAAACCCTTCGCCAATTGCAGGATGACGGCAAGATTAAGACTTTGGGCGTTTCGGTTTACACCCCGGACGAAGCAATAAGCGCTTTACAAGATAACACTATCGGCCATATTCAGCTGCCTTTCAATTTGCTGGACTGGCGTTGGCAGCAAGCCGGTATTCCAACGATGGCCCGGGAAAGAAAAGATATCATCATTCATGCCCGTAGTGTTCTGCTACAGGGATTTTTAGTAACCGATCTGCCGATAATGGCTCGTTTAAAAAATATCGATGCCGCCAGCTGGCACCGGCGCTTAAATATGGTAAGCAGCCAACTCAATCGTCAAAACCGCCAGGATCTTTGTTTTGCCTACGTTCGGGCACAAGACTGGATAGACAGTATCGTCATTGGCATTGAAACGCCAGCACAAATGAAAGAAAACATAGCGCTTTTTCAGCGACCTGCGCTCTCCACCAAAGACTGTGAATTCGTGGAATTACAATTAAATAATGCTTCCACCACACTATTAAATCCGGCATTATGGCAAATGAAAAACTGATTGCACTGATCCCCGCCCGTGGAGGTTCAAAACGGGTACCAGGTAAGAATATTTTGCCCTTCTTTGGGCATCCGATGCTTGCTTACAGTATTGTTGCTGCGAAAAACAGCAATTTATTCGAAAGGATTATTGTTTCCAGCGATGATCCGCTCACCGGCGAAATCGCCGAATGGTATGGGGCCGAGTTTTTTCCGCGCCCGCCAGCT
This sequence comes from Calditrichia bacterium, assembly GCA_028284905.1. Taxonomy (GTDB): domain Bacteria; phylum Calditrichota; class Calditrichia; order RBG-13-44-9; family J075; genus JACKAP01. Next base: position 288,396 of record JANQQU010000093.1, on the reverse strand, counting down.
TTCGCTACCGACCAGGCCAGTCTGGAAGATGTCGCTTTTCATGTGCTCGACACACTGGCAGATGAAGGTTTGAAAGTAGATGCGATCTGCCAGCTGATGCCTAATTGTCCCCTCAAACGCAGCGAAGATATTGTCGATCATTATCAATTGTTTCGAGACAACCAACGCAAATTTCAAATTGCAGCAATAGAATACCGTGGTCTTTACCCGCATTGGGCAATGACTGCGGATCAACAAGGGTATGGTCAATGGATATTTGGTGAAGAGAATTTACTGGATAGCCATGACATTGGCACAACTTACTGCCCTACCGGCGCCATCTGGTGGGCACGTGCCGAGGATTTACGGCAGCACAAGTCCTACTACGGAGACGCATTCCACATTGCACCAATGGATGCCAACCGCGGTTTGGATATTGATGACAACCAGGATCTGGAATTAGCTGAGATTCTGGTAAGGGGTTTACAGGATAGGGATGGTTACTCTCCACTAGAATCAATCAACATTTCTCCATTTAGAAAAGAGGGTACCAATGGCTTACGCTGAAAAAACGCTTTGCGCAATTCCTGCAAGAGCAGGAAGCAAGCGATTACCGGGGAAAAACATCATGCCGGTCGCCGGCAAACCGATGATCGCTTATTCAATTGAAGCAGCGCTGCGGAGTGAACTATTCGAAGACGTTTATGTTTGCACCAATAGCGCAGAAATTGCCGAGATCGCCGTTTCTTATGGCGCTCAGGTTCCATATTTAATGCCGGAAGATTTATGTGGCGATCTTGTCGGCTCTAATGTTCCCTGCCAGCATTTGGCGGAATATTTAATTAACAAGGGGCAACCAATCGAGACACTGGTTTGTTTACAGCCTACCTCACCTTTACGTTCCGCCGAAGATATTCGCCAGGGGATGTCCGTCTACCAGGAAGATGATGTGGACTTCGTCGTAAGCGTAACGCCGGTCGATCCCCACTATTTTCACTGGGCATTGCATACGAATGAAAAAGGGTATTGGGAGATGTATTTTGGTGAAAAATATATTATGGAACGTCCCCTGTTGCCCCCCGTCTTTCGCCCAAACGGCTCGATTAAAATCGGCAAGTTTGAAGCGGTGCGGGAAATCGATCACTTTTTCGGAGAACGGCTCGGCATGGTAGAAACCCCGGAAGAACGATCTGTCCACGTGGCGACAAATTTCGAACTGGATTTATGCGAATTTTTATTACGGAGGAATTAAAGTGAGAGGTTTATCCGGCAAAATTGCCATGGTTACCGGGGCCACCGGTTTAATTGGCGGCGCAGTAGTCCATCGCCTCGCTGCAGAAGGGGCGATGGTTATTGTCGCCTCCCGTCAGCTCGAAAAAGCGCAACAATGGATTGAAGATCAAACGGGCATTAACCAGGAAAACCTGATTCCATTGGAAATCAATCTGGAAGAAGAAAACAGCATTAACAATGCCTTTGCACAATTAAAAAGCATGGAAAAACTACCGACAATCCTTATTGCCAATGCCTCCCAGCGAGACGGTGTAGACGTTACCTTCGAAGATTTATCACATGCCGGATTCAACAAACTTTTTGAGGTTGATGTTGCCGGTCATTTTATCGCAGCCCGCAAGATGGTGGACGAGCTGCCTCCGGAAACATCGGCAAATATCGTATTTCTCTCCTCCATTTACGCCCTCTCCGGGGTGGACCCATCCATTTACCCGGAAGGGATGTTGCAAACGCCGATTCAATACGCAGCGGTTAAAGCTGGTGGATTGGGCATGATCCGCTTCCTTGCCGGCAAATGGGGCCATCGCGGAATTCGGGTGAATGCAATCGTCTCCGGCGGTGTCCGTGCTTCCGACCGGCAGGAGAATGAGTTCCTCCGCAATTATAACCGAAAGACCATGCTGGGGAGAATGGCGAAACCGCATGAAGTCGCCAGCAGCGTTGCCTTTCTTGCCTCAGAGGAAGCATCCTATATTACGGGCGCCAGCTTATCGGTCGACGGCGGCTGGCTCGCCTGGTAGGTATTTAAAGTAGTGCTAAAGAAGTAGTGCTAAAGAAATATTGCTGATTGTAATTTAACCTGTCATCGCGAGGAGTACAGCGACGAAGCGATCTCCTTGTAGATGCACCAACCGAGATTGCTTCTCCCGGCAGCCGGGATCGCCCCGTAGGGATCCCTTTGGGGCAATGACAACTTTTAAAAATAAGGTTCTCTGACATATTTTGTGAAAATATATTTATTGGCAAAATTTAAGATGAAAAATTCTGTAACCCCTTCAGGGTTTGTAAAAAGTTATCTCCCAACCGTGGGGTGCGAAAGAACAACGCCCCACGGTTGAGGTCTGTAACGCCTTTGGCGTATTTTACCGCGAAGCGGTTACAGGTTTTAACCCTGGGCTGACATTCTTTTCAGCCCAGGGTTAAAACCCCTAAAAGATTTTACCCTGAAAGGGTTACACAAGAGGTGCTACAAATAATACTGAATCACAAAATATGTCAGAGAACCAAAAATATTACAAATTCAACACGACCGAATTTTTAATGGACAGGAATCTTCAATGATTATCCGCGCGGATGCTTCAGTGGAAATTGGTACCGGGCACGTCATGCGTTGTATGGCCCTCGCTCAGGCACGAAAAGTCGCAGGAGAAACGGCTACTTTTCTCATGGCGATGCCTTCCCCTTCATTGGCTGAGCGGCTTCAAAACTCAGGGTTCACGGTGCTTTATCACCACGAGCCCCCTGGCAGCGCCGCCGATGCAGCAGCGACCGCCCGCATTACCAAGGAAACCGGCAACGACTGGATCATTGTCGATGGTTATCATTTTAGCGGTGACTATCAGCAACGTATAAAAGCTGCGGGTCTGAAGCTCTTTTTCATCGATGATTTTGGTCATGCAAAAACCTATTTCGCGGATATCGTCTTAAATCAAAATCTTAGTGCCAGTGATACCTACTATCAGCAAAAACAGGATAACACCCAATTATTGCTCGGCTGTCAATATACGATGTTAAGGGAAGAGTTTTGGCCCTGGCGGGAAGGGGAACGAATCATCGCCCCGCGAGCGAAACGTATACTGGTTACCATGGGTGGCAGCGATCCGGATAATGTCACTTTAAAAGTCATTCAGGCCTTATCAATCAGCCAACTCAAAGACCTGGAAGTTATTGTTATCGCCGGCGGCAGCAATCCTCATTTGGACAGCCTGAAGATAGCGAGCCAATCGAGTAGCACCGCGATCGAAATTATTGAAAACACCGGAGGCATGCCGGAATTAATGGCCTGGGCCGATGTATCGATTACTGCCGGGGGAGGCACTATCTGGGAAATGGCTTTTATGGGGCTTCCCGGCATCATCATAACCATTGAAGATCATCAGATTGAAACTGCCCGGCGATTGCATGAACGGGGAATTTTATATTACCACGGCTTTCATCGCGATTGCGACGTTGCCAATATAAGCAGCGCTATTGAAGCGTTGTGCCGGGATCAACTTCCGGGCGGATTTACCCGCACTTCCATGAGCAAACAAGGGCGCAACCTGATCGATGGATATGGCGTGGAACGGGTTATCCGGCACATGTTGCCGGTTCAGGCAACGCAATTTCGAAGGACTATTTTATGAGCAAGCATCCGTATAGAGAGACGGTCGCACAGCTGGACAAACACTACTCCGCCCTATTAAGCCAATACGGCGATACACCGGAAGGCGTGCAGTGGGGAGATTTGCCCACCCAGGAAAAACGGCTGGAAATATTGGCAGCCATTGGCGACCTTCGCACGGCAAAAATTCTCGATTTCGGATGCGGCACCGGCCACCTGCTCAGTATTCTCAAGAAGCAACCTGGTTTCCAGGGCGAATACACCGGGTATGATATTTCTGCGGATATGATTGCCGCTGCAGCGCAGAAATTCCCGGCAGCCAGTTTTCAACAGTGGGATATTCTGCAGGATGGCGTTCCGGAAGATTTTGATTATGTTTTTATCAGCGGCACCTTCAACAACCTGATTGCGGATAACTGGGGATTTATGACATCGATTCTGCAAACACTTTTTCCCCATGTTCGGAAAGGCCTCGCTTTTAACGGTATCTCCTGCTACGTCGATTACCAGGAAACAGATTTGTATTACATGGACCCGGAAGCGGTTTTTCGCTTTTGTAAAGAGCACCTCTCCCCTGCCGTTACCCTGCGTCATGATTATTATCTTAAGCCCGGCGTTTTACCATATGAGTTTTCGATTTACGCCTTTCAAAGCGATATCGCCGTTCGTAAAAAACAGATGCCCTGAACGCATTATGATTTCAGATAAAACATTATTAAGACCAGCGAGCATGTAATATCAATGCCAACCCGAACGGCCGTAATCACTCAACCGAACTACCTCCCCTGGCTGGGTTATTTCGAACAGATCGTCCGCGCGGATGTCTTTGTCTTTCTCGATTCGGTACAATTTATCAAACGGGAATGGCAAAATCGTAATCGCTTAAAAGGACAAGCCGGCGATCCATTCTGGATGGTCGTTCCGGTGCAATCCCATCCGCAAAAAACAGCGATAAAAAATATTCTCATTGCAAAAGATCAGCCGCGCTGGCGGAAAAAGCATCTTGCCAATATTAGTAATGCCCTCGGTCGTGCGCCTTATTTTCGGGAAATCTTTCCCTTTGTAGAAAGCTGGCTAAATACTGATTTCGATAAATTGGCAGATTTAAACATTGCCGGTATTAAAATGTTTTCGGAATTACTGGAACTGCAACCACAGTTTATCCGCGCCTCGGAGCTGACGGTTAGCGGTCGTAAAACAGAGCTACTTCTCAACATATGCCAGGAGGTAGACGCCAGTGATTATTACAGCAGCCTTGGCGCCCGGGTTTACATGGCGCCGTCCGAACACCTTTTTCAGGATGCTGATATCACTTTAAAGTATCAAACATGGACACATCCCAGCTACCCGCAACGCGGTGATAATTTTCTCTCCCATCTTTCCGTTATCGATGCATTAATGAATATCGGCCCGGAAGCCACCCGGGCGCTAATTACCAACACGGTTTAGACGCTTAGAAAATATCGCAAAATTATGATGAATAAAATAACCATAGCCGGTAAAGAGATCGGCCCGGACTATCCTCCGTATATAATTGCCGAAGCAGGTATTAATCATAACGGAGAGCTGGAAAAAGCGTTTCAGATGATCCGTGCGGCGAAGCTTGCCGGGGTTGATGCGATTAAATTCCAGACTTATAAGGCCGAGGAAATGATCGGCAGCGATGATCTGGAATATACCTATCAATCGCAGGGTAAATCAGTCACCGAGTCTATGCTTGCGATGTTTAAGCGATGCGAATTTACCCGGGAAGAATGGGCGGCAATCAAGCAAAAATGCGATGAAGTATCGATTACATTTTTTTCTACGCCGCAGAATCCCTCAGACCTGGATATGCTTTTAGATCTGGGCGTAGAAGTAATCAAAGTAGGCTCTGATGATTTCATTAATTTCCCACTATTAGAAACCTTCGCAGAGTCCCGATTGCCAATGATCGTTTCCTGCGGCATGTCCGATCTGGGAGAAGCACACCAGGCGCTCTCTGCAATAGGGGCATTCAATGGTTATCCGGTAGCGTTGTTGCTGTGCACTTCTCAATACCCGACACCACCGAACGATGTTAACCTGAAAAAAATAAATACATTACGAACGGCTTTCCCCATGGTGCCAATCGGTTTTTCCGACCACACTCAGGGACCGCTGGCGGCGGCTATTGCCGTTGGTTTTGGCGCCTGTGTTTTTGAAAAACATTTTACTTTGAACAATGATCTTCCTGGGCCAGACCACTGGTTTTCCGAAAATCCGCAGACCTTGAAAACCTGGGTGGATGCAATCCATACCGCGCACCAGATGCTTGGCAGCAGCATCGTTACCCCCACACCGGCGGAAGAAACTATTAAAACATTGGCCCGCCGTAGCGTCACCGCATTGCGGGACATTCAGCCGGGAGAGACTTTAGACGAAACCAATATCGGTCTTCGCCGGCCGGCCAATGGATTACCGCCGACTTTATTCGAGGAAGTGCTCGGTCATAGCGCTGCGCACTTTATACAGCAGGGGCAATCCCTTAATTGGAAAGATATTCAGTAATGCAAACTTCTCCTAAACACGTTACCATATTACTTACTGCGGTTGGCGGTAGTGGCATTACCACCATAATCGATCATCTACGGGCCATTCCGGAATTGACGGTTCGTCTGGTCGGTGTCGATGCACAGACTGTCACCGTTGGGCAATTTTATCTGGATGATTTCTTTTCCGTGCCATATGGTGACGCCCCTAATTATGCTGACGTTTTACTCGATATTTGCAAAAAAAATGAAGTTGACCTGATCATTCCCTTTTCCGATCAGGAAGCCTGGAGTTTATCAAAAGCACGGAGATTTTTTCAGGGAATTGGCTGTCAGATTTTGACTTCTCCCTTTCACACTTATCAGCAACTGCCGGACAAACTGGCCTTTATGAATGAATTGGTTAGTCATCAAATTCCCACACCACAATTCTATTCTCCACGTAATATGGATGAACTGGATAGAGCAGTGGCAGCACTTGGCTATCCGGAGAAAAAGATCGCCTTTAAACCGCTGGATGGCCATGGCAGCCGTGGCTTCCGGATAATAGAAGCGGATTTTGACGAGATCGATCATATTCTTCATAGCAAACAGGAGAGTAAACTTTCTTTGACGCGCTTGAAAAGAATTCTTCAAGAAAGAGAGACTTTTCCCCCATTTATGCTGATGGAGTATCTCGCAGGCAATCACTGGACTGCGGAGGCGTTGATCTCTGAAAACCAATGCCGCTATATCATTCCCCAGGAAAAGCGAGCACCGCAAAATGCTGCCGCCCGGTTGAATCGCGTCGTTGAAAGCCCGGAAATTGAAGCATTGGTTAAGCGCATCGCGGCCGCTTTTGATTTCGAATATTTGATTAATCTGGATCTGGGGATAAATGAACAAGGTGAATTCGTTCCTTATGAAATTAATATCCGGGCATCCGCGGTAATTATGGTAACTGCTGCCGCCGGTTGTTCTCTGTTGGAATTGGCGGTATTACAAGCCTTTGACATAGAGAAAAATCTGCCGCATTTTCGCGAAGTCGACGTTTTACGTTTTTATCAGGAAAATATTCATACCACCTCATTTGGCAAAAAATCATGACTTATTTTACACCCTTGTGGCAATATCCATCGATCGATTACAAGCAGCTTTGTGAAGACTATGGCACTCCCCTGTTTGTCTTCTCCCCGGATGTTCTGAGAGACAATATCCGGCAATTTAAGCAGGCTTTGGAGAAGCATTATCCCCATCATCAGCTGGCGTTTTCGGTAAAAACCAATTATCTCCCCTACGTCCTGAAAAAGATAATAGAGTCAGGCGTTTCTTTGGAAATTATCTCTGGCCTGGAATTAGATCTGGTGGAGAAAATGGGACTCATCGATCAACGAACGATCGTTAACGGCCCGTTAAAGACCGATGATGAATTGGCGAGGATCGTTGAATATAACTGCATCATCAATGTTGATAATATCAGCGAACTGAAAGCCCTGGAAAAGTTGGGGCAGCAAAAGGGACAAACTTTCAATATCGGCCTGCGGATTTGTGCAAGCATCGGTGACATTTACTGGAAGCGCTTCGGATTTAATGCTGAAGATGGCGAAGTAGATGTAGTTCTCAAGAAGGTCAAGCAGGAAATGCCTCATCTGAACGTCGTTGGATTTCATATTCATCTTGGTACCAATCTGATTGATCCCGACTATTTCCGCCAATCTGCGACGCTGGTAGCAACTCTGGCCCGGCAGTACAGTGCGGAAGGATTGATCGACCTGCAGTATCTTGACCTCGGCGGTGGGTTTGCCACCGAACATCCTTTCAAAGATAAAGATCCGGAAAAATGGCAAGTGCCGGATATTGAAACTTACATTCGCACTATTGCTGAGCCGATCAAGGCGCAATTCGGCAACGACTTTCCCCGCCTTATCCTGGAACCGGGCCGGGCATTAATCGATAGCGCCATGATCGTTTTAACCAAAGTGGAAAGAATGCGCGGGCTCGCGCAAAATGAGGCAGTTGTGGATGTTGGCATCAATGTCTTTTCTTCCGGGAAATTTCGCCGGCATAATTTTATTCGCGTTGATAATGAAACGAATCAACCTGTTGCAGACAATTATACCTTTTACGGACCGCTTTGCATGCGTTCGGACTGTCTCGGTGAAGCGGTTCCACTACCGCCGATGCGCCCGGGAGATATCCTCGCTATCGACTATGCCGGCGCCTACAGCATCACCCAATCCTGGCGTTTCATCCGCTTTCAACCGGCATTTGTCGCTGTGGAAAATAATCAGATTACCCTGATGCGCCGACGGGAAGATATCGATTATTTTATGGGATTAGATCTTAATTACTAACGGATGTTTCGCACACATCGAAGCACTGTTTTTGAGGAACTATCGTTAGAAAATTATATTTACCCGCGAAAAACGCGAATTACACGAAAAATATAAAGATCAACCGAAGTATCTCTTTTATTGGACTATTGGTAAGAGGACCTTACATCAACTATTAAAAATAATAAATGCCTTTTTGGTGTGTTTCGCGTTTTTCGCGGGCGTCTTTTAAGCAATATGACAACTGCCGCGAAACATTACTTATCAATTTCTTAAATTCATTATTTTCAGGCAATAAAGAAGAAAAAACGATGAAAAATTTTTCTCCGGAATGGAATCAATGTTATAAAGATGACGGGCAAATGATCCGCTGGCCCTGGTCCGATATCATTAGCTACGTTATGCGCCACGCCCGCCCACAAGGCAGCGAAACCCGGGTGCTGGAAATCGGTATTGGCTCCGGCGCCAACATCTCCTTTTTTGCCAGCTTTGGCGTGCAGTTATATGGTATCGATGGCAGCGAACATATCATTTCTTATCTTCACGAAAAACATCCCGAATATCGTGAGACCATCGTGCAGGGAGATTTTACCGAGGCCATCCCTTTCGAAGGGCAGTTTGACTTAATTATTGACCGGGCGTCATTAACCCACAACCCTACCCCGGCTATCCGTAAAGGTTTGTCGTTGGTTTTCGACAAATTGAAACCAGGTGGTACTTACGTTGGCGTAGACTGGTTTTCCACGAATCATTCGGAATATCAGAATGGTATACCGACAGATGATCCCTACACCCGGCGCGGGTATGAAGAAGGCACTTATGCCGGTTTAGGCATGGTTCATTTTTCCGACAAGAATCATCTCCTCTCCCTTTTTGAAAATTTTAAAGTTTTGGTAGTAGACCAGAAAATTTATGAGCGCGCTGTGCCGGATAATGGCTATGTTAATGCGGTTTGGAATATCGTCGCCCGTAAACCCGCTTGATTTTTCTGGCAAGTAAAAAGGAAAAATAGATGAACGTATTAGTAATCGCAGCACATCCTGATGACGAAATTCTCGGCTGCGGTGGCACTATGGCCCGGCACGCTCACGATGGTAACAACGTCCATGTGATGATTCTCGCGGAAGGCGCCACCAGCCGTGCGCAACAACGAGACCGGGAACAGTGGCGCGAAAAGCTGGCAACACTTTCCAGCGCAGCAGATAAAGCGAATAAAATCGTCGGAGCATCTTCTCTGGAGATGTACGACTTTCCTGATAATCGTATGGATAGCTGTGATCTTCTTGATGTTGTAAAAGTCGTTGAACAGGGCATCGAGAAATACCAACCGGAGATTATCTATACTCACCACCGCGGCGACGTCAATGTAGACCATCAGATTATTCAACAGGCGGTAACCACGGCAGTTCGACCCATGCCGGGCAGCATTGTCAAAACTGTTCTATTCTTTGAGGTAGCTTCCAGCACGGAATGGCAAATGCCTGGTGCTGCCCCGGTATTCCAGCCTAACTGGTACGTCGATATCTCGGAAACGTTAAATCAAAAACTGGCCGCGCTGGAAGCTTATAATACTGAAATGCGAAGTTGGCCGCATGCTCGTTCGATTAAAGCACTTGAACATTTAGCCCATTGGCGTGGCGCCAATATTGGTTGTGATGCTGCCGAGGCTTTTATATTGGGCAAGCATATTCGTTAAAGATTTATACAACACTCCAAATTTCGACCGACCTGCAAGTCAATTCTCAATCATCTCATTTGACAGTAGTGACGCTTTTAGGCATGCAAACCTCAGCGGTTCAAATAGATATGGAAAATGATCCAAGAATCCGGAATCTACAGGGAAATATTAATGAAAACGTTGTGTCTTATCCTGAATAGCAGAGACAAATTCTGGATAACCAATTACATCAAGAAACATTCCGACCGGGAAATTATTAGTATCGTTGCACCAACCTTCGAAGGCAGGGTTTTGGCGAGTGATCTTAATTTAAATTATCACTCCTACCAGGAAATTTCCTGGAATCTTCGGGAAAATGAGCTTTATGATACTGCTCGTTCCCGTGCCTATCATTGGCAATTTATTGATGACTTGCAGCATTGTCAGCCCTTCCAGAATATCCGGGAATTTCGTGGTTACCCCCTGATCACCATGCACCAATCTTATATGATGTTACCGATTCTGGAGGTATTACAGTCGCGGGAGTTGATGAGCCGAATATTAAAACTGGAAAAACCAGATAAAATTGTTTTTTCTCGGCGACCAATGCCCTTTAGCCTCGCCAGCGATCGCTATGCCGCTCTCACGAATGACAATGGGCTAGAGCGGGAAGCAGCTAGAATGCTCACTCAATCACAAAATATTGATATTACTGAAATTGATATTCCGGTTTCCCCTTCAGGCACACCGCCACGGAAACCATTCTCGCTGCAACGAAAAACATATCAGGCAGTTCAGCAGATTTATCATCGATTTCCCAAAATAGAATTAATGGCAAGAAGGTGGCAGCAACAATTGCCATCCCCCCAGCAGAGCTGGCCGAAGGAATTAAATGGTAAGAAAATTCTTATCTTTGCCTGGGGGGGCTACTACCTGGATTATTTTACCGCAACGCTCAGCTACCTACGCAAAAAGAATGCAAAAATTTCCCTGGTCATTTGCGGCGGCAAAATTTCACCGGCAAAACTGGCGGAATTTAAAGCTGAGCATATCAGGGTATTTAAACGCGAACATTGGCCGGTAATAACGGGCAATCAATTGCAAGAAAAATGGCAAAACGACTGTAATACAGCAATGACGGCATTAGACAACAACAATTATCTGAGCAACTACTTCTCTGATCAATATGGTAGTTACTATTCCGGAATGGTTAGTGAAATCATCCGCAGAGAAATCGTCGGTAAAATTCCGAAAACTGTAGTCGAACTTAAACGCTCCGAAACTATTATAAGCGATATAAACCCGGAATTGGTTTTCGCTCATTTTTCAATCAATGCAGAACATGCCTGCAACGTACTGGCAGCAAGGCAAATGGGAATACCCACCCTAACAATGGATCATGGTGTATCAGTGACGACTGAATCTGTACGAGATACTTATACCGCAGAGTTTATTACAACTATCGGTGAAGGATATCGTAGCGCATTACTCAAATCGACCAGTAGCGATGCGCAAAAAGTTTTTTCTGTTGGCGATACCCGTATGGAAAGCATTGCACCAACATTAAAGAAAGATGAAGCAAAAAGAATATATGGTCTGGACACAAATGCACCGTTGTGCCTCTTCTGTGATTGCAGCGGTTGGACCCATGACGGTGAGAAGCGCCATTCCACCTGGCAAAATATTCAGGCAATTCTTAACCTGAAAGTTTCATTACCGCATATACAGATTATTTATCGGGTGCACCACGGCACAAATTACCGTGAGATGCAAACTTATTTCGAAAAATTGGACGTTCCCGGCTTAATCTTTCAAGTATCTCCGGATCCGCCACTGACAGAGATCGTCCAGGCAGCGGACGTGGTGATTTCCCATCGCAGCACTGCAATCACCGAATCTTTGTTAAACGGTGTTCCGGTTATCTATCTCTGCGCCTTATCCCGCCCGGAAGTTATGTTTCTTGATTGTAAAGCAATTACGGTTGCCAACGCTTTCGACAATTTAGCAGAACAAGTAGATAATTTATTGAATCAATCCTATTCCCGGGATGCTGTCAAAAATATGATTCAGGAATACCTCAACAAATATTTATGCGGTAATGATGGGCAGGCTGCTAACCGGCTGGGAGAAATCATCCTGGATTTAGCGGAAATCCCCCGGGAAGATCGCATGGTCGGTTTTACAGATTGGATTCAGCGAATCGAGAGCACTTGCCAAGCAAAAATCAAAGATTTAACTCCCTCAATAAATCACCACCACGATAAACAATTGATTTGAGAAAAATATAGTTAAAAGGAGTAAGTAATGTTCAAAAATCTGCTTCTCATTGTCGCCAGTTTGTTTTTTTGTTTTCTGGCTGGCGAACTCTTCTTTCGCTTGTTTCCCTCTAAGGATATTCAGACCAATAATGAATATGCATACAGAAAAGAAATTGGAAATTGGAAATTCCTTACACCACATCACTCACTGGGGGAAAAATATGCGGAAGAACTGGATCACCGGGGCTATTACAAAAAACATGACTATACTATTTGGTTCAATTTTAACCAATATGGTGCCCGCTGGTTAACAGCAGATGAGCAGCAATTACAGGGCAAGGTAGTGTTACTGCTGGGCGATTCCTATACGTATGGCTCTGGCATTCGTTACGAAGACACTTACTCCTATTTGCTTCAGGAATCAATGCGGGAAAATGGCCGGGAATTTACAGTGCTGAATTTTGGCAAATCCGGTGCAAATTCTGAAACTTGCCTGCAGAATTATAACATTGTAAAAGATCGCGCCGAGCATCATTTCGTGCTTTATTCTCTTCACTTGAATGATCTTATCTCGTTTGATACCAGCTATATTCTTCGTAATCAGGCTTTTGGCCTACCGGGATCCAGACGCTCAAAATTTATCGAGTTTGTCCTCAAACGGATGAATACTTATGTCGGCCGGCAGGTGAAAATTAAACATTTAACCAGTCCGGAAATTTTCGAAACGAACTATTATCACGAAAACATGAAGGCAATTGTCGCTCTAAAAGATCAGGCAATTGCAGAAGGTAAACAATTCCGCCTAGCATTGCTGCCTATATTCATCGACTTGCAAAAAGATACCTTCCGCCCGGTTTACGACGGCATTAAGGCCGATTTGCAAGAACGCAATATCGAATTTTTCGATCTCACCTACGGATATGAGTCTTACAGCGACGCCTCAATGTGGATATTCCCGGTAGATCAACATCCCAACGAGGTTGCAAATGCTATTTTCGCAGAACAATTAACCAAAGAGTTTTTGAATATTATTCCTCCCGGGGAAACAGTAGAGATTAAAAATTCCGCATTCGTTCCAGCCTCTAATTAAGGAAATTCCATGATATCTGCTTTTGCAGGCCGTCATACATCGACATCTATCTCCGACAGCAGGTTAAAGGCGATTCTGCAGCTGAATAGCAAACTGGGCAATATCGACCTCGCCATTCAACAATACTGCGATAAAAACAATGATGACTTTTACCAGCACTACATTCTCGATTATCGGCGGGGGCTCGGTTTAAAATTATTTGGGAATCTCCGGGGAAAAAGAGTGTTGGATTTCGGTTGCGAGTTTGGCACACTCGGTTGGTTAGCCGCTAAACTTGGCGCGGAAGTAACCTTTGCCGAAGCAGATCCAACTGCATTGGCGATAGCTGAGGCCCGCTGCCAGTCTTATCAACTGTTTAATACCAGCTTCCTGGTTTGTAAAAATCTGCAGGATTTGCCGATTCATCTACCGCCGTTCGACTTGATTTTGCTAAATGGCGTACTTGATAATTTGCCCCATTCAGCGTCTCTATCACTGCCGGCTTCGAATCAACAAAAAGCGAAGTTTTTAACCTCTTTTAAAACCTATTTAAACTCTGATGGATATATCTATTTAAGTGGTAATAACCGAAATGGCCTCAGTTATCTTCGGCTGAACCGCCAACTCAGAAATAATATTTGGTCCTTAAAAGAATACTATCGCTATATCGCCAAAGCAGGTCTGGACATTCGGGAAGCGTATGGTATTTTTCCCAACTTTCAATTTCCGCAAACCCTTGTGCCGCTTTCCGATGCAAAAGAATTACGCGGCCCGATTTTTCGCCGGAAAAACCGGTTATCGAACAAGATCAAGGCGATCTTTCCCACATTGATGTATCATTTAGGCTGCATCAAACATTTTTGTAATAGCTACGCCTTTATCCTTACTCCCAACCAGCATGAACGATGATTACTTTACAATCTTATATTGATCAAAAACGCGCCTATTTTAACCTGCCAGCCAGTGGTAAAATATCCTGTGTGCTTAGAGGCCCCTGGCGGAGAACCAATACCGGCCGCTGCCTTTACTTTGTCCGAATGGCCAGGGAAGACTCCTATCGCCTGGTGATTCAGGAAACCACAACGATGCAGGGAAAAGAGTGTTTACAAAATGTTTATCAACCGCAATTTTCCCAGGATATTCAGCAGCTGCTTCATCCTCAGACAGGCAGGTTCTCGATCGGCTTACAAAGCTACTATTGGTGCGGTTTTTACGATACGCACTCATTGCTCGATGATATTTTAAATCGGAAACCACGAAAACACACTTCACAAGATTCATCAAACCTCCGGAAAGTAGCGGAAACTTTTCTCGAATTACAGACTGCGGGTGTCCACAACAATACCGGCTGGCTTCCCCTGGCAAAGGAAATGATTCTGGAAAAGATTGCCGAGCAGCCGTTAATCGATTTATATCTTCAAAAAACAGCCCATATTTGGCAATGGCTTTCCCAATATGAAAATGTGCCCTGTTCCTGGGGACATGGCGCTCTTTGGCCAAAAGATGTTTTCATTATTAATAATCAGGTAAAAGCGATTGACTGGGAATGGGCGATTCCGACAGCGCCCCTGGGTTCCGATATTGTTAATTTCTATTTCAGCTGCGCCGAGCATATATTCGATATACCATTTAATGAGATTCCCAAAGCATTTATCGGCAACCAGATTAGCGGTTTATCCGCAATGCATCAATATCTGGTTTCCACTTGGCGAGAAACTGAAATGTGCAATACGACAAGCAATGCTGTTATTGTATTTACCCTACTCAGGAAATTGGCTCGCTTACTGGCGGAAGATGGCTATCCTACGGCGCTTTCCTTACAGCAACATATTTCTGCGATCCAATTATATATGAAAAACCCATTTGTCTATCATTAGTTAAGAATACTTGAACCTTAAGACTCTAAATCAAAGCTTAGTAAAAGATGCCTCTAGTTTCGATTATAATTCCGACTTTTAATCGCGGTCACGTTCTGGCAAAAGCTGTCCACAGTATTGTTCAGCAAACGCATACGGACTGGGAGATCATCATTGTCGATGATGGTTCCGCTGATAATACCCGGGAAATTGTCCGTACTTTGCAAAAGGACGATAATCGGATTCGCTTTTTTCAACATCAGGAAAACCGTGGGGCGCAGGCGGCCAGAAATACCGGGATTACAGCTTCCCGGGGGAAATGGATTGCTTTTCTCGATTCCGACGATCAGTGGTTACCGGAAAGCCTGGATATTCGCCTGGCAGCGGCAGCATCCCAGCAAATGCCAATCATACATTCCGGTTGCTATATTCTTCGCGAAAATGAAGAAAAGGAACGATTCGGATTACCCGCGATGCAGGGAAATGTTTATTCAGAATTGCTTACCCGCCCCGGTCCAATGTTTCAGGGCTTACTTATCCAACGAGAGGCATTGAGTAAAATCAACGGTTTGGATGAAGCGATTACATCTTATCAGGAATGGGATACCGCCATCCGCCTCGCCCGGCATTTTCAGTTCGGTTTTGTTGATCAAGCAACCTTTCTCTATGATTGCCGCGGGGATGACACGATCTCGCAAAATTTAAAAAGAGACGCAGAAGGCTATACGCAGGTTTTCAACAAACACTTTTGGGAAGTATTTCGCTTGAAAGGTCCGGCGGGTATCGCCCGGCATTATCATCAGATTGCCCGGCGATATCGTGCTGCTGGCATACAAAATAATGCCCGATATTATCGTGCTATTGCCACATTATGGTGGCCATTAAAACGTGCTAAAAATTCTTCAAAATCACTTAAAAACCTGGGAGGTTGATATGATACTTCAAATTACCCATCAAGATGAGCTGCTTGCGATAATCATTCCCCATCATTTTTCTCCCAAAGGCATTCACTTTTTTACTGCCGATGAACTTTCTCAACAGCTGGCATTTATGAGCCACCCTCCCGGCAAGGTTATCCCTGCCCATGTCCATAACCCGGTTCCCAGGGAAGTGCAGTATACCCAGGAAACCTTGTTTATCCGGAAGGGCAAAATTCGCGTGGATTTCTATTCTGAAGAACAAACCTATCTGGAAAGTCATGTTTTGCAAAGCGGAGATGTTATTCTCCTGATCAAAGGAGGACATGGCTTTGAAGTATTAGAACCACTTGAAATGATCGAAGTTAAGCAGGGACCTTATGTCGGCGAAGATGACAAAACTCGTTTTAGCGGCATTGATGGCACCCAGGTAAAAGTTGTTCAACGAGATGCGCATCCGGAAAAAGTGGCAGGTGTAGAATGATTCCCGTACCAGTCAATGAGCCATTGCTGGATGGCAATGAACGTGCTTACCTGAACGAGTGCATCGACAGCGGCTGGATATCTTCGGAAGGGCCATTCGTTAAAGAATTCGAGCAACAAATGGCGGAGCGGATGCAGCGGAAATATGCCATCGCTGTTTGCAATGGGTCGGTTGCCCTGGAGGCCGCTATCGCCGCACTGAATATCGGTAAAGGCGATGAAGTAATTATGCCGACCTTCACAATCATCTCCTGCGCAACCGCTGTAGTTCGCGCCGGGGCAGTGCCTGTGCTGGTAGATAGTGATCCGCTTACCTGGAACATGAATATTGATGACGTTGCCGCGAAGATCACTTCCCGCACCCGGGCCATAATGGTTGTGCATATTTACGGTTTGCCGGTAAACATGAAGCCATTAATTGCCCTTGCCGAAAAACATAAGCTGGCCATTATCGAAGATGCAGCAGAAATGCATGGGCAAACTTATCGGGGGAAACCTTGCGGCAGTTTTGGTGATATTAGCACATTCAGTTTTTATCCGAATAAGCATATTACCACCGGAGAAGGCGGCATGCTGCTTACCGATGATAAGAAAATTGCAGAGCGCTGCCGATCGTTGCGTAATCTTTGTTTTCTGCCCAGTCAACGGTTTCTCCATCAGGAACTGGGCTGGAATTTTCGAATGAGCAATATGCAGGCCGCCCTGGGCGTCGCTCAACTAGAAAGGCTCGATGAATTTATCCGGCGAAAGCGGGAAATGGGCAAGTATTATCAAGAAGCGCTGCAAGACATTCCCGGGCTGCAACTGCCCGTGGCAAAAACTGATTATGCAGATAATATCTACTGGGTTTTTGGCATCGTCCTGGATGATGAAATCCCCTTTGACGCCCGGGATGTTATGGCCCGATTGCGTGACGAAAAAATTGGCTCCCGGCCATTCTTTTGGCCGATGCACGAGCAGCCGGTATTTCAGGAGATGAACCTCTTTACTGGTCAGCAGTTTCCCGTTGCGGAGCGAATTGCCCGGCGTGGGTTTTACATCCCCAGTGGCTTGGCAATTACCGAAGAACAAATGAGCAGAGTTGTGACAGTGCTGAGAAAGATTTTGATATGAGTGTATTTAAAAATTATGCTGCCTACTATGATTTATTATATCGCGATAAAGACTATAGTGGAGAATCAGCGTTTGTAGATCAAATCATCCAAACCCACGGCAATACACCGAAAACAACGCTTGAACTGGGTTGCGGCACCGGTATGCATGCCATACGTCTCACTGAAAAAGGATATCGGATTCATGGCATCGATTTTAGCCGTGAAATGCTCCAGGATGCGGCGCAGCGCCTGGAACAATGCAATGCCGATATACGATCCCGATTGCGCTTCCAGGAAGGAGATGTTCGCAGCTTTCGTGCCGGAGAAACCTACGATGCGGTCATTTCACTTTTTCATGTATTTAGCTATCAAACAACCGATGAAGATCTTCAGGCAGCTTTTGCGACAATATCAGCTCATTTGAATGACGGAGGTATTTTTCTGTTTGATTGTTGGTACGGACCGGCAGTTTTGAGCGACCCGCCAGTGGTACGGGTAAAGCGTTTGGAGAATGACAATATTCGCATTACACGTATTGCGGAGCCGCAAATGTTCCCGAATGAAAACCGGGTGGATGTTCATTATCAGATTCTCATTGAAGACAAAAAAAGCGGCGATATCGAAACATTGCAGGAAATCCATCACATGCGCTACCTTTTCCTGCCGGAGATACGTCAATTATTGAAAGCAGCAAATTTAACGCTCCTGGACAGCCGGGAGTGGATGAGTAATAAAGCACCGGGATTGGATACCTGGGGCGTTTATTTTGTGGGGAAGAAATAGTTGAGAGTTGGCATCTATTTTGGCACCCGCGCATCGAAAATCGGCGGCGGAAATACCTTTGAAGCGGAAATCCTCCAGGGGTTGTTAGAGCATGGTAAAAACAGTGGTCATACTTTTGTTCTCCTGAGCGATGCGAAAAATCTTCCCCCGACTTTTCAGGCAGCCGGTCATTTCGAATTCCATTCGCTGCGGCGAACAAAAGCGATGCAGCTGAAGTCGAAAATCAGCAGAACATCTGCCGGGCTTCTCCGCAAATTGAAACATCCACTCACTCGTTTGAAGATTGAAAATGGCCCGGAAAAGTTCATGAAAGAGATTATTCGGGCGAAAAAACTGGATATGATTTGGTCCTTAGTGCCGGATCCTCTGCCAACTTACGACATTCCTTACATCACAACGATATGGGACCTGCAACATCGCCTACAGCCCTATTTTCCGGAAGTTAGTGCCGAAGGGCGCTGGAATTATCGGGAACGCACCTATGCGGCAAGCATTCGGCAAGCTTCGGTTATTTTAACCGGAACAACCGTCGGCAAAAATGAAATTGAACGATTTTACCAGGTAGCCCCGGAAAGAATTGAAGTCGTCCCCTTTCCAACACCCAACTTTTCTTTGAATGTCGAAAAAAACGATAGCAAAGCATTTTTCGAAAAATATAAATTGCCGGAGCGCTATCTGTTTTATCCGGCGCAATTTTGGCCGCATAAGAATCATGCCAACTTACTGCTCGCCCTGGAGCAGCTTCGCGATAAAAAACAAATTACGCTACCTGTTGTTTTCGTCGGGTCTGATCTGGGGAATATGCAGTATATTAAGCAACTGGTTAAAGAGCGCCAGCTCGAAGATTTGGCATTTTTTCCGGGATATGTTCCCCAGGAGGATCTTCTGGCATTGTATCAAAATGCATTTGCATTGGCCTTCGTTTCGCTTTTTGGTCCCGATAATCTTCCTCCACTGGAAGCTTTTGCCTTAGGGTGTCCGGTAATCGCAACGGATTTTGCCGGTTCCCGCGAACAACTGGGTGAAGATGCATTGCTGGTAGACAGCAAAAATCCTGCAGATCTGGCGGCTGCCATCGAAACGCTATGGCACAACCCGGATTTACGTCAGCAATATATCGATCGCGGTTTGAAAAGAGCCACCCGCTGGACATGTTCGGACTACATTGAAAGCATCTTGAAGATATTAGACAACTTCGCGCAAATCCGCCGTTGCTGGAGCAGCAACGAACCGTTTCAGCTTCGATAACGAATCTGCAGATAAAAGTTCTCAATCAAGTTTTGTCATTATTTTTTGTATGAAGAAAAAGTGTTGCTCTTTTAATCCCTCTCTTGTAAAAAAGTAGGGTGTGAAGCTCCTTCTCAGGGAAGAGAAGGGGTTAAGGGAGTAATTAACAATTAGCACTGAAGGCGACAGGAAAATGACATCGACATCCACCCTGCAATTGCCACCGGCACCGGAGGAAAAGAACGGCTGGCCCTGGGATACTTTACCCCAGCCGATGAACTCCGCAAAGTCCTTCCCCCGAATCAGCATAGTAACGCCCAGCTATAATCAAGGCGCTTATCTGGAGAGGACGATTCGATCCGTTTTACAACAAGGATATCCGAATCTGGAGTATTTTATCATCGATGGCGGGAGCACAGATAATAGTGTCGATATCATCCGGAAATATGAACCATGGCTTACCGATTGGGTCAGTGAACCAGATAACGGGCAAAGTGATGCCATCAACCGTGGGCTAAACCGTGCGAATGGAAAAATACTTCATTGGTTAAACTCTGATGATATTTTGCTTCCAAATGCACTGTTTCATATCGCCGACGCCTACCAGCAATCGCCAGCATCAGCAGCCTGGGTCGGCGGCTGTTATCGCATAGACACTGCAGATAGAGTGCTCAGCACTGTTTTACCAACAAGCCTTGAAAGAGAAGATATTGCCGCCTGGGGGTTGCGCGGCTTCTTCTATCAACCCTCCTGTTTTTTTGCTGCTGCTGCCTGGAAAAAAGCCGGTGGTCTTGATGAAACTTTACAATTTGCATTGGACCTCGACCTTTGGCTAAAAATATCCGCACTGGGTAATTTTTACGAAGTTCAACAAATACTCTCAGCGGCAATCATACATCCCGATGCAAAAACCCAGGCGGCCAGAAATCATATGAATGCCGAAACAATTGCCGTGCAAATAAATCACGGTTTTCGGAAAGCAGCTACTGAGCGCCTGGAGAATCTTCTTAGCCAGGAAAAAAATCGCACGCAGATCAGCGATGTTTTAAAGCGTAAATCCCGCCGACTCAATGATTATTTATTAAATGGCAAGAAAAAAGAGCCTGCCGAAATTCTTCAAAAGACTTTAGACACAAGGAGCGAATTATAATTCGATGAAAGTAATAATTCGCGCCAGCCAACAAACCTCGAACCCTTACTTGATTCTACTATCCCGCGCCCTGGAAGCGGAGGGAGTTACCATAAAATTTGGTGATGCCAAACGTTTTGTGCTCTGGCAGTCCGTACTAGATCATGGTAAGCCGGATATTATGCACCTTCAATGGCAACATAATTTTTTCCGGGCACCGCGCTTTTGGCACGCTTTAATACGCACGATAATGTTCTTCATACAGTTCTTAACCTTGCGCATTTCCGGGGTAAAATTTGTTTGGACTGTGCATAATATTGTCAATCATGAAAAGCATTTGGCACGTTGGGAATTGAAAATGAACCGCATTCTGGCGCGTATATCCAATGGAGTCATTGTTCATAGTCCAGCGGCGGCAAAGGCAGTTGCCGAAGCATATAATATCGACATTCGTCGAATTAGCGTTGTGCCCCATGGCCATTATGCAGATTGGTATCCTGCCCCAATATCCAAAAAGCAGGCGCGAAAGGCTTTAAAATTAGCAGCAGATAAAAAAGTGCTTTTGTTTTTTGGGCAAATTCGGCGCTATAAGGGCGTTGATCAATTGATTGAAAGTTTCAAAAACCTTCCGGGTGATGATCTTCAGTTAATTATTGCCGGTAAACCGGCACCGGCTACCCTGGCTGAAGATTTGAAAAAACAAGCGGCGAAAGACGACAGAGTTAACACTCGTTTTGAGTTCATTCCGGATGAAGAACTTATTACTTACATTAGCGCTTGTGATCTCGCGGTGTTACCTTACCGGGATTCTCTGACGTCCGGTGCAGCCGTGCTGGCTGCCAGTTGCAACAGACCCAGCTTAATGCCCCAACTAGGCTGCATGAGCGAATTTCCGGAAAACGCGTCTATTTTTTATGATCCGGAAGAAAAGGATGGACTCGTCAAAGCTTTAACTGCTTCCCGTTCCCTTCCGTTGGAGAAAATGGGCGCTGCCGCAGGTGCGTATATCAGCCAGTATCCATGGTCTCTGGTTGGTAAAAAAACAATCGCAGTCTATACTAAAGCCCTGGATAAGAAACGTGCTTATAAATTATCTCACCAAAGTTAAATATTTATCGTTAAAGGAAAAAAGCTGCTTCCCTTTATGACGGGGTTCAATTAAATCGAATGAATTTATCAACCGATAAGCGCTCCAAATACATATTAGGCAGTTTTTTTATCCTGCTGGGCCTCGTTGTCAATATCCCGGTTTTCGAATTTTTACTCGTCGCCGACAGAAATCTGACCTCACCCTCAGTTACTTATGGGATAATCGCCGGGCAGATTATCAGCGTACTTATCGGAGTTTATATTCTCCGGGGCAACTATCGCTTTCAACTGCCTTCCCCGGGGGAATTAGCCGTATTATTAGGGAGTATCCTGGCATTTTTTCTTTTGGGAGAAGTGGGGACGAGGGTGTGGTTGAATAATATGGCGACTCCAGAGAAGCAGCAAAAATATTATCTGTTTAGCGAACTTGAGGATAGTGCCCGGTATAGTAAACATCACTATTTAACCTATTTCCCGACGCCGAATTACAGCAATGGAAACACCAGGCATAACTCAAACGGTTTTCGGGGTAAGGAGATTTCCCCAACTAAGGCACCCGGCGTTTTTCGCATTCTCACTATCGGTGGATCTACAACATACACCAGCGAAGTCCCGGATGACAACGCCACATACCCGGCTCGGCTCGAACAATATTTACAGCGTAACTATGGTTATCACCAACTAGAAGTTATTAATGCTGGAGTCGTTGGCTATACTTCCTGGGAATCACTCGTAAATCTTGCTTTTCGCGGGATAGACTTCGCCCCGGACCTGGTTATTATTTATCACAACACCAATGACGTTCATTCCCGATTAATCGATCCCGGCACTTATAAAAGTGATAACAGTGGCCGGCGGCAAGCATGGACAGCCCCTAACAATCCGGCAATTGAATACAGTGCCTTTTTACGGATCATCACCCGCAGCCTCGGGCTAACCCGGCAGGTAAAACTGGATGATTTTATTAATGCCCCAACTTTTAAAGGAAACACCCGAAAAAGCTATGCCGGTTATACTGTCGATCCGAAACAGTTGCTACAGGAAAATCCCCCGGAATATTTGCAGCGAAATCTGGAAAGCATGATTGCTATTGCCCGAATACATGGTGCGGATGTCCTTCTTTCAACGTTCGCAACAACTAGCAAAATACCGAATGACTATACTTTGTATCCACATTACCAGCTGGCTCATGACACACATAATAAGCTAATAAAAGTAGTAGCGAAGAAGCACCAGGTTGCGCTTTTGGATTTTGCCAGCCAAATGCCTGAGGATAAGAAATATTGGGCAGATGGCATTCATGTGAACGAAGCTGGCGCGGCGTTAAAGGGGCAAATTTTTGCACGCTTTATTCATGAGAATGGACTTATTAATATAGATTCTTCGCGCACAAAGGATAATTTTAGCGATGAATAATCCGGAAGCACTGAAAACGAGCGACTGGTGGCGGATTGCCCGGCAATCGTCCCAGGCGACCTTTTTTCATTCACCGCTCTGGCATTATCTGATTTTAACCACTTTTCCGGAATTTTCCGATGCCACTATTAGCGGCCAGTTGGCGAATGGCTTTGATGCGGTTTTACCACTGCTGGAAACCCGGGCGAAGATGCGTGGATTGCTGAAGAACTATACATCGACATTCGCCGGTTGTTACGGCGGTATTATCAGCACCAACGAAATTTCTTTAGGGGATCGGAAAAGTTTTATCCAGCCGATTGTGGACCGGGCGCAATTTGGACAAATGTATATTTCCGGAAATCCATTGTTCGCGCAGCCGGTAGCAGACACAACAGATTTTACGCAAATGCTGAATTTAACCAGCGGATTTGATGAAATCTGGAAAAACTATAGCAGTAGCAATCGCAGCAATATTCGTAAAGGCATACGGATGGGATTGGCTGTCCGAGTTGCAACATCGAAAGATGAATATGAACGATATTACAAAAATGCCTACCAAAATTCTATAAAGCGTTGGGGTTCTGCTGCCCGGCGGCAATACACATGGGCACTATTCCGAAATGGATTTACCCTGGGTAAGGTTTATCCGAAAAATATGAAATTATGGATCGTCGAATTAAACGGGGAAGTTCTCGCCGGCGCATGGGTATTTTATTGGAACAGCCATGTAGTTTGTTGGCAGGCAACGGCACATCGCAATGCGTTTCCATATCGCCCGTATAATGTGCTGCACAATGAAATTATTCGGGATGCCTGCACATCAAATTATCAGTGCTATGATTTTAATCCCAGTGCGGGGCTGGCAGGGGTCGTCCGATTCAAACAATCATTTGGCGCCCGGAAATTTTACCTGCACCCGGAAACAATTGTAAATCCAGCTTACCAGTTTTATCTCCACACCCGGCAAAGGATTCAGAATTTTCGCCAGGCTTAATGAAGGAATACTTCATAGGCCGGCATCTTAGTTCATGGCAGAAAAACCGCTAGACAGTTTCCGCGAAAAAACGATCTCTGGTGTTGCCTGGAGTTTGGCATCACAATTTGGCAGCCAAGCTGTTCAATTGATCATCGGCGTCATACTGGCCCGTTTGCTGACTCCGGAGGATTTCGGCCTGATAGCCATGGTATTTGTGCTTACTGGATATGCCAATTTGTATAGTGGCTTTGGGTTCGATCAGGCACTGGTGCATCGACAAGATATAACTTCTCGGCATTATGATTCTGTATTTTGGCTAAATATCGCTATTGGCATCTTATTAACCTTGTTATTTATCGCCGCGGCCGGAACCATCGCGAAATTTTACCGGCAGCCAGAGCTAACCCAGCTTACAACGATTATTGCATTTAACTTTATTTTCGGTGCATTGAAAATCGTGCCAAATGCGGTTCTGAGAAAAAACCTGGATTTTCGCAAACTTGCACTAATCAATTTGAGTGCCCTGCTAGTTTCCGGAATGGTGGGCATTACCATGGCAATGTATGGATATGGTGTCTGGAGCCTGGTTTGCCAGTCCTTGCTGTTTAGCGGCTTATTAAGTGTATTTCTTTGGTGCGTATGCGCCTGGAAGCCGGGATGGCATTTCAGCTATGCAGCCCTTAAGGATTTATGGAAATACAGTATCAATCTGGCTGGTTTTACAACCATCAACTATTGGGAACGTAATGCGGACAATTTGCTCATAGGTAAATTACTGGGACATTCATCGCTGGGCATTTATAGCCGGGCCTACAGCATAATGCTTATGCCCTTAAATTTGATTTCCCGGGGAATCAGCAAGGTTATGTTTCCGGCGCTTTCTCAAATTCAGAACAACAAGCCCCGCGTTGCCAACGTGTATCTACGCACTACCCGCATGATTGCGTTAATCACTTTTCCCATGATGGCCGGTCTGTTAATGACCGCGGACCATTTTGTTTTGGTTCTTTTCGGCTCACATTGGCAAGAAATGATACCGATTGTGCAGTGCTTTTCGATTGTTGGCATGTTGCAATCAATCGGTGCATTCAACGGCAATATTTATCTTTCCCAGGGGAGAAGTGACCTGCAACTAAAAATAGATGGCACTTTAGGCATACTACGTATTGTGGCAATTATATTTGGGATTTATTGGGGCGTGATGGGAGTAGTATATGCTTACAGTATTTTTAGTATAATAGTATTCTACCCAAGTGTCTTAATGGCAGTTTCACTGGTTGATCTGGATTTTAAAACGGTGATAAAAAACCTGACAGGTGTAAGCAGTTGCACCCTGATGATGGTATTAGCAATTTGGGGCGTGGAGATATCCCTTTCTAATGAATTGTCTCAGTTGATATTATTTACTGTAAAAGTATTTACGGGTGTTGCTGTTTATTGGATGCTATTGAAATGGTGTCGGATAGCTGCTTACCGGGATGCTGTGGATTTGATGAGTAATGCCTGGCAACAACTAGGTGGTGATAAGCACATTCCTCACATTAGCAGATAACGAATTTTGATATATTATAAACTTAATGGGTCGAATTAAAGCGGAAATTATTCCTTCTTGAAAAGAATGAAGAACCTGGTAAATCAAAAATTTTTGCACAGTCAGAAAAAGCCTGAAAATAAAACCCTGATTGCCCCGCGGATGGCGCTGGAGGTATCGTCAGCTTCCAACAATATTTCTTCTGAAGCTCAGACTGCGGAAAAGTTCCAGGTATGCCAGGCTGTTTCTACTTATCTATTGCAAACAGAAAATTGGATATTTAATCAGATTCGTTTTTTAAAGGATTTTCGCTCCATTGTCTATTGCTTGAACGAAAAAAAACCGAATAAATTCGACGGCCCTCTAATTCACTCACTCAATCGGGATTTATCTTCCTGGCGGAAATATTATGAACGCGGCGTCCGAAAGTTTGTCACCGGTTATTACCCGTATTTTTACCGTAAACTGAAAATTGAAAAGCCCCAATTAATACATGCGCATTTCGGCTGGACCGGTTTAAATTTTTTACCGCTGGCGAAAGCATTTAATCTGCCTTTAATCACCTCATTCTATGGTGCAGATTTATCGCTACAGAAAAAAACAACCGTTAAACTGCAAGATTTTTATAAACCATTATTTGCCGATGGCGAATTATTTTTAGTAGAAGGGCCAGCAGCATTCCGACAACTAACCACTTTGGGATGCCCGCCTGACAAGATCCAAATCCAGCGGCTTGGGGTAGATTTGGAAGCATTGCCATTCCATACCCGGCAGGCTGCACCGGAAAAGCCAATAAAAATTCTTATCGCATCAACTTTTACTGAAAAAAAAGGTATTCCATATGCAATCGAAGCCTTTTGTAAAGCTGCCCGTGTAAACTCGCGACTCATGCTGACGGTCATCGGCGATGCCCGCCCGGAAAAGCCACAGGAACATATACTAAAGCGTGAATTGCAAGAGATTGTTAACCGTAATGAAATGAATAACCGGGTAGACTTTCTTGGCTACGTTGATATCGAACAACTTTATGCGTTAGCATATGATCACCATCTGTTAATTCAATCCAGTATCACTGCTGCCAGTGGCGATACGGAGGGCGGTTCTCCAGTGATAATTACCGAAATGTGCGCCAGTGGCATGCCGGTCATCGCCAGCGATCATTGCGATATCCCTGAGGTCGTTCAACACGAGCACAATGGCATTATCGTGCAGGAAAAAGATATTACCGGCTTATATAAAGCAATACTCCGACTGGCAGGAGATGATGATTTACGGGAGCGAATGGCAATTTTCGGAAGAGCGCACATTGAGAAAAAATACAATGCACGAGAGCAAGGCATGCTATTGAATAGCATTTACAGAAGTGTTATCAATCAGCGTCATCTGGATTATTGATCCCGTAGTGAATTTTAAAAACGAAATTCGATTGATTCTCAAAAACAATGAATATTCGGAAGCAAGCCACAAATAGTTTATTTTGGTCCTTTTTGGGCAAATGGGGCAGTCAGGTTTTTTCGCTGATTATCGTTGCCATATTATCCCGCTTGCTACTTCCGGAAGATTTTGGTTTAATAGCGCTAGCAACAGTATTTACTTTACTGGCGCAAATCCTCACTGATCAAGGCTTTGGCGATGCTATCGTCCAACGCAGCGAACTTGAGACAGCCCACTTAAATACTGCTTTTTGGGTAAATGTTTCCTTTGGAATAGCAATGGCCTTGATGATTATTAGCGCATCTGGCCTGATTGCAACATTTTACCAGGAACCGCGCCTCGCGCCGGTGTTACACTGGCTTTCCTTGGGTTTCGCGATTGGCGGATTTAGCAGCACGCAGCTAGCAACCCTCCGCCGGCGACTCGCATTTAAAGAAATGACAATAAGGTCCTTAATCGCTGTGGTATCTGGCGGTATTGCCGGAATTATTGCAGCATTAATGGGATATGGCGTTTGGAGTCTTGTTGCACAAATTCTGGTTAAAACGAGTGTGGACGTTATAGTTCTTTGGCAAGTTAGTGAATGGCGTCCGACTTTCAACTTTTCACGACGGCATTTCTGGGAATTGTTTCAGTTCGGTGGAAATAGTACCGGCACAAAACTACTGGAATTTGCCAATTCCCATACAGACAAACTATTAATCGGCTACTATCTGGGGCCGGTAGAACTCGGGTATTATACGATTGCCTATAAATTAGTACCGATGATGATTCGTCTGCTCATCGGTGTTACTAATGCGGTGGCATTTCCCATGTTTTCCCGTTTGCAAAACAGCCCCAAGCAAATGACCAGCGCTTTTAATTCCATCACATACTGGACTTGCCTCATCGCAATTCCGGCATTTCTCAGTATTTCGGTGCTGGCCCCGGAAATTGTTCCGGTAATGTTCGGTCCCAATTGGGATCCCAGTATACCGGTAATGGAAATTCTCGCCTTCATCGGTATTCTCAAGCTGGTATTAACTTTCAACAGCAGCATCATCCGTTCCATGGGGAAACCGGCATGGGATTTGGGTATCACATTTATTTACTCGATTGTTACGGTCAGCGCTTTTTTTATGGTTGTGGAAAGAGGCATTATTGTCATTGCAACTGTTTATGTGCTGCTTAGTTATCTGATTGCACCACTGTCACTTTATCTGGTTAAGAAACTAATTCAGATGGATATTACATCCTATCTGAAACAGTTTCTTATTCCTGTCGGTGGGGCGGTTTTTATGAACATGGCGATCTTAATCTTCAAATATCTTCTTGCGGATTATTTACCGCTCGAAGCAAGACTAATCATTCTTATTGTAGCTGGCTTTTTAAGCTACTTGTTATTCCTTAAAATTTTTGCGCCATCCGTATTATCGGAGGTTAATTTAATGGCCCGGAAAAGCATCTCGGGTTTTCGCAATAAAACTGCGAAAACACCATCACCCGTGAATGCAACGCCTGCGAAAAAGATTTCCCAGTTATCCGCCCCGCGGCCGGTTAGTGTTATCATGACCGTTTTCAATGGTGAAGAATATCTTTCGCAAGCTATAGATAGCATTTTGAATCAATCTTTCAAAAACTTTGAATTTATTATTGTTGATGACGGCTCCAGTGACAAAACTCCGGAGATTCTTCGAAAGGCTATGACAGATGATCGGATTCACGTAATAACATGTAACCGGATTGGACGAGCAGCTGCTTTGAACGTTGCCTGGCGCAATGCTAGAGGTAAGTATATCGCCAACATTGATGCCGACGATCTAGCCGAGCCGGAAAGACTGGAAAAACAGTTCGATTATTTTCAGAAAAACCCTTCTCTCGGTATGCTCGGCACCCGCTGTAAAGTGCTCGATGAATCTACTGGAAAATCAACACTGACCCGACCATTGTTTAATAATCAGGAATTACACGAGATTATGGTACGGATTAACCCTTTTATTCATAGTTCAGTAATGATGCCGAGGGTCATTCTCGAAGAGATGAACGGCTACAATGAAACTTTTACGGTCGGTATTGATTACGAATTATGGGTGAGGATTGCCGACAAATATGATATTGCCAGTCTGAAGGATATACTCACCATTCGCCGCCTTGATGGCAGTAATTTTTTCCTACACAAAATTTCCAGTTGGGAGCGCTGTAAAAACAAAATCAAAACACGATGGTACGTCTGGCGACGCTCTTCACATAGTTTCAAGGAATTATACTATGTCATTTTTCAACCTATCGCAAAATATATTAATGCCCAAAGTCGAGGCCGGTTTACAAATTCAAAGCTTATTCAATTTATGAGGGCTAAATAGCATGACATCAAAACCATTATTTATACTAGGTAAACATAGATCCGGTACTACCTGGCTGGGTAATCAACTCTCCCAGCATCAAGAGATAGCCGGCGTAGTTCATGAATTACATTTGGGAATACACGAAAGTGCCTATTTTAGTGCAGTGCTTAATCGCTATGGAGATCTGTCCGATTATAATAACTTTGTGGAATTTGTAGAAGTTATTGGCAGTAGTGATTATTTCCGCCTTGCTGGTGCAGATAAAGCATTTCTTTATTCACTATGGCCAGATACTTACGAAGGCATATTTGAAAAGGTAATGGAAAAATATGCGAGTGAAAAGGGCAGTAAATATTGGATTGAAAAAAGCCCTACTCATTCTGTATATGTTGAGATGTTATCAAAAGCATACCCTGCTGCCAAATTTATTTCTATCCAACGCAAACTACAAGGCGTTTTAGCTTCCACAATGCAAATTCATGACGGTGCCTCCTTTTTTCAGCGCATTGGTATTGTTTTTTCAACGGTGCTCAGCTGGACTTTCTTCAATAAGACTATCAATAATTACAAGAAAAATTCTAATCAGATTCTTGCCCTCAAATATGAAAGTTTTCGTTCTGATCAGGAATTAACTATGAAAAAGATTTCTGATTTTCTGGATATTCCTTATGATCCGCAAACATGTGTTCAGGCATTTGCGCCCAATACAAGTTTTACAAAGGCAAAAAGAAGCGAAGCACTAAGTAAGCTGGAAAAACTACTAGCGAGTATTTTAAAAGGGTTCTTCACCCTGATCCCCTTACGATTAATGACCTCACTTTATGATAGAACCAAAAAGAGTAAACGACGGGAATTACCAGAATGGTTTTTCAGGATATATAAGAAAGAGATAAAAGCATCATCTGCAAGTCAAAATTCTTCAATTCTTGAAAAGGTTTAAAATGAAAAAGAGAGAGAAAAGAATCGCATTCTTCATATCCGCAATGACCGGGGGAGGAGCACAAATAGTGCTACTCAATTTGGCCAGCGGTATGTCCCGACGCGGTCATCCGATTGATATCGTATTGAGCCAGGCGAAAGGGGATCTGTTGAGCCAAATTCCTCCGGAAATCCGAATTATAAACTTGAATGCCAAAAGAGTATTATTTAGTCTGCCAGCCTTGATGCGTTACCTTAAAAAAGAACAGCCGCATACACTTATCTCCTCAATGAATTATGTCAACATTATTGCTATTTGGGCAAAGCGGTTTACCGGCCTACCGAAACGATTGATCATCAGCGCCCACACCAACCTTCACACTTCCAGCGAGAAAGCAAAAGACACCAGTGGCAAGCTAATGCCATTTTTAGTCCGTCGATTCTATCCCTGGGCAGATCAAATTGTTGCAGTGTCAAAGGGTGTTGCAAGCGAACTGTCCGACCAGTTATCCTCATCGCAAAACCGTATTCATACTATTTACAACCCTGTGATTATTCCGGGGTTAGATGAAAAAATTTCTCAACCGCTTGATCACCCCTGGTTTCAAAAAAACCAACCGCCAGTAATTTTAGCCGTTGGGCGCCTGGATATTCAAAAAGACTATCCAACACTTATTCGTGCTTTTGCTAAAGTTCGGGATAAACGTCCGGCCCGTTTGCTTATTCTTGGCGAAGGCAGAGAACGCCCGGAACTAGAAGCACTTATCCGGCAACTAAACGTCGGTGATGATATTAGTATGCCAGGCTTTGTAAAAAATCCATACCCCTTTATGGCTCGGGCCAGCCTGTTTGTCTGTTCTTCCCGATGGGAAGGCTTATCCCTGGTGCTTATTGAAGCAATGTACTGTGGAACACCTATGGTATCTACGGATTGCCCCTATGGCCCGCAGGAAGTATTACAGCAAGGTAAATACGGTCAATTGGTCCCTATCGCAGACGTTGATAGTCTTGCTGATGCGATCGATAAAAACCTAACTCGTTCACACGCCAAATTCCCCCGGGAAAGCTGGGCAGCATTCGAAGAAGAAACAGTAATTAACCAATACCTGGAAATCGCTCTTTGAGGATAATATGCGTAAATTAGCTTATTGGATGACATTATTGCTAATTTTCACTATTCCCTGGGAAAATGTTATTACGCTCCCACAGCTGGGTACGATGGGTCGAATCACCGGCGTCATCGGGGCGCTTATTTGGGGATTGCAAGTCATTGTTAATGGCAGATTACGACGCATTACCATCTTTCATATTGCTGGTATGGCGTTTATGCTTTGGAATATCGCCAGTTACTTTTGGAGCATAGCAACCAGCCCCACACTCGTCCGCGCGCAAACGTATGTACAATTATTGTTTTTTGTATGGATTCTTTGGGATGTTCTGGTAAAACCCGAACATTTAAGAGCAGCTATTCAGGCATATATAATTGGTGCCTATGTATCTATTTTTAATTTGGTTAACAGCTATCTTCAGGGAACGCATCAAAATGTACAGGGGCGATTTACGACCACCGGATTCAATGAAAATGCCATTGCTTTTATTTTAGCTCTGGGAATACCGATAGCCTGGCATTTGTTCTGTGAAAGCAGAGCAACATTTGAAGATGCAGCAAAAAATCCCTCTCTCATTCAATCTGTTTTCCGATTAATAAATTTGATGTACGTACCGGCTGCGCTTTACGGAATCATGCTTACTGCATCCCGTGGAGGAATCATTGCCAGCGTACCGGCAATTATATTCATTCTCCTGTCTCTAAAAAGGCTATCGCTACTCCAAAGAACCATGATAATTTCCAGTGTCGCCCTGGGCATCGTTTTTCTGATTAGTTTAGTACCACAATCCTCTATTAATCGCCTCTCAACTATTGGCCAGTCAATTTCCGGCGGCGATCTCGGTGAACGCGGTGGACTGTGGATTGAAGGTCTTGAGGTTGTTAAAGATAATCCATTAATTGGTGTCGGCAGCAATACCGTTGCTGTGGCTGTCCCCTCCGAAATAGTGGTTCATAATACTTTTTTATCCATTGCTGCGGAAAGTGGCATTATAGGCCTGTCATTATTTTTAACGGTTATTTTTATTTGTTTTTTTCATGCAGTGAAACAACCGCGCTGGCAGGCAATGGTATGGGTCAGTGTGTTGCTGGTTTGGTTGTTGGATGCGAATACATTTGCCTGGGAATATCGCAAGGCCACCTGGCTATTCTTCAGTTTTATAATTATCAACGCCTACACATTCGAACCGTACCGCGAACGCTTGCAAATCCATGCTAAAATTCCCCGTTTCGATTAAGCGACGTTTCGCAGGTTATTCTTATCTATTTTCAAAGTTTCAATCCAGAGGTGTTTTTATGTCGTCTGAATCCAAAAAATTGAGCGTTTTACAAGTATTTATTACCCGGCAGGAAACCTGCTGTGCATATAATGAGCATTGCCTGCCAATGCGCCACGAACGAGATATTACGATTTGCTCCTATTTCCCTTCGGAGATGGAGATTCCTTCGGAACTGGCACTGTATGAAGGGAATGGCAGCATATCCGGCTTTATGGCAAATCTAAAGAAGGCCCTCCGTAGAAAGGAATATGACATCATCCATTTGCATTCTCCCCACGTTGGGTTGATGTTCATATTAACCTGTTTAATGCTCGGGAAATATTATCGGCAGACCGTTTATACTGTGCATAATTCATTTCAGAATTATAAACCGCGCAATCAATACATGATGATGCCGGTATTCATGTATTTTCGGAAAATTGTTATGTGTAGCAAATCCGCCCTGGAAAGCTTCCCCTCCTTCTATAAATGGCTCGGGAAAGGTAAATTCCACGTTGTGCAAAATGCCGTCGATCTTGATCGTATCGAAACAGTCATTGCCCGCAATAAAAGTGCGAAGCGTAATCCTCAATTTACGATTGCAACGATCGGGCGAGTTATAGAGATCAAAAACTATTTTACCCTGCTGCAGGCTTTCAGCAAAGCCTGGAATGGGGAGACTAAAATGGTCTGCATAGGAGAAGGGCACCTGCGAGAGAAACTAAATGAAACAGCCGCTTCCCTTGGCCTCGCTGATCATTGGAAAGTTACCGGCTTGATTAGCCGGGATGACGTATTTCGGATTGTTTCCAACGCGGATCTATTTGTTTCCGCATCCCGGGGAGAAGGATTGCCGGTAGCTGTCATGGAAGCAATGGCCTGCGGGTGTCCGGTTATTTTATCGGACATTCCTCCACACCGGGAAATTGCTGAAGGGATCGATTTTATTCCGCTGTTGGATACAGATGACGTTGAAGGCTTCAGCAGAGAAATTCAACGATTTCAGGAGATGTCCCCGGCAGAGAGAAAACAAATCGGCCAGAAGTGCAGTCGCTTAATCCAGGAAAGATTCAGTGTGGAAACCATGCAAAAAGGAATGGCAAAGGTCTACGATCTCGCCCTGGTTGGAAATTAGACGCCTCCCCTACTACTAAATTCAGTTTACAATAGCCACAATTCTTTAAAGGAAAGTTTATATGCAGATCGAGCTAATCGGCTGCACAAGTTCAGGAAAATCAACACTTTTAGCTGCTATTCAATCAGCGAGCAGAGAAAGCAACATGCCTGTTATTACCAGTGAAAATTTTATAATGAAACAGGCTGGTCTGGCAAATATCCGGCAAAAACATCTTCGCCTGATTGTAACCAACATGTTACCATTGCTCGTTGCCGCACTAACTGTAAGCCGCTACCGTCAATTTCGCCGCTTCATGACCAAAACGATTTTTTCAACGCCAATTCCCCTCTGGGAAAAGCTGCATCTTTACCGCAATGCCCTCAAACGCATTGGTGTTTATGAGATTATTCGCCGGCGAGATAATGATCAGCAATTAATTCTGGTAGATGAAGGCACAGTACATGCGGCCAATATCATTTTTATCAATGCGGCGGAAGATTCGCCAGCGCCCGATACTCAGCAATTTTTAACACTGGTGCCACTGCCGGATGCGCTTGTTTATGTAAAACAGGACATCTTTAAGCTTGTGCAGAGAACCCGCGAACGAGGACACAAACGCTTGCCGGATATTTCCCTCCCGACAGTGCACAATTTCATTGAAAAAACTGTGGTTTTATTCGATGAAATTGTTGCAGATGAGCGAATTCGCCCGTGTCTGCAAATTATAGAGAGTGATTTAACTTTAAGCGGTAGCCAACACTCTAATTTTATATCTTTGCGGAGAATCCTTCAGGATGCTATCGATCGGCATCCATACCGGCCCCAAACAGCGAAAACGATGATGATTAAGGAATAACTCACGATGACGAAAACGCATGCGACTTCTTCGGCAACCATCGATTTGCCGCATTTAATTCCCAAGCTTATCGAAGCACTGAATGAAAAAAATATTCGATACTGCCACTGGAAAAGCAATTTCTCCCTCACCAGTGCCTTAGCCGGCGATCTTGATCTCGATTTACTGGTCGATCGATCAGATTTGACAAATGCCTTAAACGTATTGACCTCACTGGGTTTCAAGCGTGCTTTTGTCAGAAATACACCGGAAATACCCGGTGTTTCCCACTATTACGGATTCGACCCTGATACAGCGATTTTAATTCATGTCCATCTCTTTACCAATGTGCTTACCGGAGAAAGCTTTGTAAAAAGTCATATGTTCCCTTTTGAGAATATGCTGCTTGCCGATGGGTATCAGTTTGAAGGCATTCGGGTCACCTCAAAATCGGCTGAGCTGGTAATATTTATCGTTCGGCATATGATCAAATACGGCTCGCTGCTGGACATTATTTACCTGATTGGCAAGTCGGAAGAAATTAAGGCAGAATTACTTTGGTTGCTCGATGGTGCTGATATCGATAAAGCAACTGAATACCTGGCAGAATACTGCCCGGTTGTCGACAGCGACCTCTTTAAACAATGCATTCAATCTCTCAGTTTAAATACATCGATGTTGTCACGAATTTTACTGGCGAGAAAGATGCGGCGACGGTTGTTTATTTATAAACGTAACTCTTTTTTTGCCCATCATCGCAGTTATGGCATGTTTCTCTCGGGCTATATTTTTCAGCGCATGCGCGGGCTGCGCCGCAATAAGATGATTGAAAGCGGCGGTTCCGTAATCGCCATACTTGGGGCAGATGCTACTGGTAAATCCACCATGGTAAAGGAAACCAAGCGTTGGCTGGGCAGCGTTTTCGCTACAAGAAAAGTTCATGCCGGGCGTCCACCCTCCACTTTAATGACTGCCCCGTTAAACCTGATATTGCAATTAATACGCCGTTTAAAACCGGGCATCAGCGGTCAGTATAATGCGCCCGCAACCAATGAAACCAACGCTCCCGAGAAACCTCCGAAAGGCATCTCGGCCTTGTTGTTAGGCGTTCGGTCCGTTGTTCTCGCCTGGGATCGGCGTGCCTTGCTGCTAAAAGTGCACCGTTGGGCGGCAAATGGGCAGATTGTTATTTGCGATCGATACCCTTCCGAGATTGTTGGCGCAATGGACAGCCCCCGCTTGCAACGTGCGCCGGGAATGCCGGGGATCATCGGAAAAATTTATCGCCGCCTGGAAAGTATGGAGAAACGGCTTTACCAGCAAATTCCACCACCGGATGTCGCCTTAAAGCTGCATGTCTCGGTAGCAACGGCCAAGCAGCGAAATAATGATCGGAATAAGCCCGGAAAAGAGACCGATGAATATCTGGAGTATCGGCACAGTCTCAACCGAAAATGGCAAAAGCCGGGCACGCAATATATGTATGATGTCGATACGGAACAAACGCTGGAAGCAACGATCCTGAATGTCAAAAAAAACATTTGGGAATCGCTCTAGAAGAGCGGTTTATGACAGGGAGTTATCAGAATGAGTCAGCAACCTAAAGTATTATTAGTCGGTGGGGAAGATATTGATGCCCGCCTGGATTTGATGCATTGCCTTCATCCAGAATTTTGTATGAGCGCCCTGGGATCTCATCCAGCGCTGGGAGAGAAGTTTCAAGCTGAAGGATTTGAATACAATTTTTACCGTTTAAGCCGGCAGGCCAGTCCTTTAACCGACCTTAAAACCCTGAATGAATTAGTTAAAGTTTTTCGGGATTTGAAACCAGAAATCGTTCACACTTTTGATACCAAACCGGCGGTCTGGGCCCGCCTTGCTGCGCGAATAGCCGGAATACCGATAATTATTGGCACTATTCCCGGCTTAGGTTCTCTTTATGCCGGGGAAGACTTTAAAACCCGCATCCTGCGCACAGTTTATCAACCTTTACAAAAGCTGGCATCCAGTGTGTCAACACTTACGATCTTCCAAAATCATGACGATGCCAAACAGTTTATTTCGGCAAATATCGTTTCGCAGGAGAAAACCCGGGTCATTCTCGGGTCGGGCGTCGATACCAGCTATTTTGATCCGTCGCGTTTTACACGGAAATCCAGCCTTACTCTCAGGAAATCGCTGGGTTTAAAACCAAATGACATTGTCATAACCATGATTTCGCGCTTAATTCGCACTAAAGGTGTTCTGGAATATGCTACCGCCGCAAGGGAATTGGGACAGCAATTCGATCATGTCAAATTCCTTCTGGTCGGCCCGGATGACCGGGACAGTATGGACAGCTTAAGCAAAACGGAATTGGCAGAGTTGCAAAAAGATATTATCTGGACCGGCGCACGCAAGGATGTTCCCCAGATACTTGCGGCTTCCGATATTTTCGTACTGCCTTCGAACTATCGGGAAGGCATTCCCCGGGTCCTTCTGGAATCTGCATCAATGGGTTTGCCGATTATTACAACAAATTCTCCCGGTTGTAATGAAGCCGTGGCTGATCAGGTCAATGGTTTTCTGATTCCTCAGCGGGATGCCCAGGCTATTACCAACAACTTGCGTGTGTTAATCGAACAGCCGGAGTTACGAAACCTTTACGGCGAAGCCTCCCGGAAACGCGCTGTGGAAATGTTCGACCTGCAAGTGATTGCCGGCCAGGTAAAAAACGTTTATCAACAAATTTTGAACAATAAGAATTAGCGGAGTTGGCAGTGCCAAGATCAATTTATTCAACATTTTTTCTAATTTGCCTCGGTATTTTTTTTACTATAAATGCATCTGTTTATCGTATCGATGAGCGTCCCTCGGAAGATGCCACCGAAGTTTTCAATAAAGCTTTTAAAACCACCGCGGATACAATCATCATTCCAAATCCGGGAGCCCCCTGGATCGTCCGTCCCTTAAAATTTCGCGGCAGCAACAAAGTAATTATATGGGAAAAAGGCACTATCCTTCAGGCCAAAAAAGGGGCATTTGAAAAATATGATAAACTGCTAAGTATCAATAAAAGTCATAATATTACCCTGATCGGATACGGGGCAACTTTGCAAATGAATAAAGCAGAGTATAATGATGGTCAATGGCGGCATTGCCTAGGCATTTTTAATTCTGAAAATATCAATGTTTATGGATTTACCATTCGGGATAGTGGCGGAGATGGCATTAAGGTAGATGCCCACAAGGCCCCATTTTACAGCAAAAATATTCATATCAAAGATTGCGTGCTGGACAATAACCGCCGGCAGGGTATCAGCATTATTTCCGCTGAGAACCTGCTTATGGAAAATTGCATCATCAAAAATACTACCGGCACCAACCCACAATCCGGAGTAGATCTGGAACCCAATCGCGCCACCCAACGGCTGGTAAACATTCGCATCCGGAATGTAGAGGTTTTTAACAACACCGGTTATGGACTCTTAATGTGGTTGACAAACATGGATAGCACTTCCCTGCCGGTATCTGTGAGATTTGAAAATTGCCGGGTAACTGGTAACGGGCGGGGCGGAATCAGAGTTCGCAATATCGGGGATAACAGCCCGAAAGGTCTGATCGAATATAGCAATTGCACGATCGAGAATAATAGCGGGAATGCTCTGGAAATCACCAATAAATCCAGCACATCTGCAGAAGTAAAATTGACGGATTGCCAAATTGTTAGCTCACGAAAAACACCGATAGTAATTAATCCGGGCGGAAGCAGCAAACCGGGCGGAGTCCGGTTCATCAACCTTCGGGTAAAGCATCCTAAAAACAAAACGCTGCTCTATTCGGAAGGAAACCTCTTCGATATAAGCGGTAATATTATTGTCGAAAGCAATTCTTCCCCTGCGACTAACATTGGGGCAGCGTCTGAAAATATTTCGTTGACAATCAACGAAAGAACAATCTCCTTCTAAAACCTTTGCCAATTCACCCTGCGCTGGATTACAAGGTTTTCTGAAAATATTAGGCGATCTGTCACGGCCGCAACATCATTAACCATTATACTATTTCAAGCATTCGATTCCGTTTAAATTAAAAGATGATAGTGTAATGTTAAAAAATCTAGCATTGTCCGTGGCAGCTTTATGTTTCAGTTTTCTGCTTGGTGAAATATTTTTCCGTATTTATCCCTCACAGGATGTTCAGACAAATAATGAATATGCCTATCGAGAGGTGTTGGGAGAATGGAAATTCCTTACGCCGTATCATTCCGTGGCGATCAAATTTGAGGAAGATATAGATCATCATGGCTACTACAAGGCAAATGACTACACCATCTGGTTTAATTATAATCAGTTTGGATCTCGCTGGATAGCCGCCAGCGAACAGCCACTGGAAGGCACCGGGGTCTTGTTACTTGGCGACTCTTTTACTTATGGATCAGGCATTCGCTGCGAAGATACTTATGCTTATCGCTTGCAGGAAAAATTGCGCGCTGCTGGTCAAGCAGTCACTATACTAAACTTTGGAAAATCGGGTGCAAATGCCAGGACCTGCCTGGAGAACTACCGTACGGTCAAAGATCGGGCAGATCATGAAATCGTATTATATGCATTGCACTTGAATGATCTGATCGTATTCGATACCAGCTACATCCTCCGTAATCAAGCCCTGGATTGGCCGGGAGCCAGAGATTCAAAATTTATCGAATTCATCTTAAAACGCCTGAATAATTATGTCGGCCGGCAATTTAAAATCAAAAAATTAACCAGCCCGGAGATTTATCAGGCAAAGTATTATCATAAAAATATGGCAGCGATCGTCGATTTAAAGAACCAGGTTCAATCCGAGGGAAAAATTTTTCGAGTGGCGCTTTTGCCGATTTACATCGATCTAAAAAAGGATACTTTTCGACCGGTGTACAATACCATTAAACAAGATTTACAAGCGAAGGGAATTGAGGTATTTGATCTTACTGAAGGTTATAGATCATATAGTGATAATTCAATGTGGATTATGCCGGTGGATCAACATCCCAATGAGAAAGCAAACGATATTATAGCAACGGATCTTACTGAGGCCTTTCAATCATTACTCTCTTCCGGCAGCATTAACGATCCCGCATCTGTGCCAACACTTCGTTAATCATACAAAATTAGTTAATATGGTTGATACCAAGAAAAAGCCGCAATAATACATTGCGGCTTTTTTCTTTAGTTCTATTTCATATATATTTTTAGCGAATCAATATCATTTTTCTTACACTTTGAAAATTACCGGCGGTTAAGCTATAAAAATAAATACCGCTGCTTAAATTTTCAGCGTAAAAAGTCTGCTCATAAGCGCCGGCTTGCTGGAAATGATTAACGAGAATTTCAACTTCCTGCCCAAGCATATCATACACTTTCAGACTAACATGTACATTCTTCGGCAGTTGATAGCGGATCGTGGTAGATGGGTTAAATGGATTGGGATAATTTTGTGCGAGCCTGAATGCGGCCGGCAATTGCCTGGTATCATCCGCAATTGCTACGGGAGAGCCGCTACTTACGAGTGTTGCATCTCCTTCGAGATCACTGTGATTGCCATAAATCGAGTAATCGCGAACATCATCTTGTCCTGTTCCATTTACCCCAAAGCTTTCCAGTGAATCACAGCGCCAATATGCGACCAGTCCACTATCAGCACTTTGATAATAGTTGGGCGGTAATATACCGAATCTCCGCTCGTTAATTTGACTCTCGGTGCGGGCAACATTCCAGATGCGAATTTCATCTATTTCCCCCTCAAAATACTTATTAATTCCGGATGGATACTGCCGCGCACCGATCAATACGGGTTGTTCGTTGCTCCCCGGAAGATCTCCCATTGTGCTTCGACTCTTACTCAGAGAACCATCGATATATAGGTGGAATAGGTTTGCGTCTGCATCTAATACAGCAGCAACGTGATGAAAATCCAGATCCGTAATAGAATCCGATGAAGAAATAAAATGGTCGGTATCGTCAGTACTTTCCCAAAAGAAGTCAATCGTATTATCAGCCATCAAAGTAATCGACCAATTGGAAACTGTTGTATCGTGGACACTCCCCTTTCCGATCAATCGCTGCCATTGATTCAGCTTATGGGACTGAAACCAAAATTCAATCGTAAAAGAGCTGTCAAAATCCAGACTGTTATTATCCGGAACCATCATATGACCGGTTTGTCCATCCAAACTCAATTCACGACCGGTACCGCTTTGTGCAACTAGATAGTTGAGTATCCCCATCAGTATAATTAAACTATATACTGAAATCCCTTTCATAAAACCTCCTGCATCTTGCATGAGTTACCAAAAATATTTAAGACCAGAAATTATTGCGAGCCTACCGCTTAGCACATTCACAAAAAACAGAGATATTGGAAAAGAACAATTAAAGCAAGCACTCGCCGTAAGAAATCCCTAGTATCAACAGTGATATTACGAAAGTGAACCGTTACGTATGTGATGACAGCGACTGAAACAAAACCATTAAAAAAAACGGTTTATGCCCGATTCGCAAATATTACACTTGCATCGCTAATCGGTTTTTGTAAAATTAGTCAATTCTTGGAAAGAAGTATGGGAGACCTATGAGAGTTGCGCTGATTTCGGATATTCATGGAAATGCGATTGCACTGGAAGCGGTTCTGGAGGATATTCAGCAGGAAAATGCTGATACGATTATTTGCCTCGGAGATATTGCCACGATTGGCCCGGAGCCACTAAAAGTCCTCGAGATTATACAGAACCTGAATATCCCCTGCGTGATGGGGAATCATGATGCAGCCTTATTACAACCGGAAAAATCTGCAGACTATCATATTGCTCCGCCGCTTCAGCCGGTGCTGGAATGGTGTGCGGCCCAGGTTTCCCCACCAGACCGCGAATTTCTGGCAAAATTACCATTGGTCTATTCCCAGCCACTAAGTGAGCAACATTCGTTATTCTGCTTTCACGGTTCTCCTAACTCTAATACAGACAATCTTTTAGCAACAACCCCACCAGATCGGTTAACTTCCCTGCTTAGCGATCACAATGCATCCGTTATGGCCTGTGGCCATACGCATATCCAAATGCTTCGGCAGCACGACAGCACTCTCCTGATTAACCCGGGCAGTGTCGGGCAACCGTTCCTCAATA
This sequence comes from Calditrichia bacterium, assembly GCA_028284905.1. Classification (GTDB taxonomy): domain Bacteria; phylum Calditrichota; class Calditrichia; order RBG-13-44-9; family J075; genus JACKAP01. The sequence goes on along the minus strand of JANQQU010000093.1, from coordinate 246,379 downwards.
CGCCAATTCCCGGCAATCCACCGGTGCTAATGCAGTGGGCAGAGTATGCAATCGTGCAAGCCAATAAAGGCAAATTAAATGTAGACCTGCGACGCATTCCATATAGTATCCCCGCCCTGCGGAAAGCAATTATCGATAGTGGCATTCCCTTGCGCGACTGGTGGTTGCAGCAGTATAATTCTCACTAATAGACAGAATAGTAATCTCTTTTAAGCCTTCCCTATCATCCCGGTTTCCTCCGCAATATTTCATTCCATAACGCTTCCGAAACGATCATCGATAAATAAAATCAGATTTTTTTCATAATTCTCTAAATTTATTCTAATAGATAACTTTGGAAAACTGACGACACATATAGTTATGTATATTTATACAATATTATTTGAATAGTTGAATTTTTATCGTTGGTAATTTACTTTAGCAGTTAATTGAGTGATTCTGATTGTTTGCTGTTGCTCAGGCGTCTCAACTACCCACTATTACTAGATTAGATTATTGTTCGGTATCCAGGTGAACCCATTCTGTTCGGATTTGGTTACCACATTTTACTTTGCAGTATGGCTATAGCTCGTTCTTTATACTTATCTATAACTTTTTCATGGGGGTTGTTATCGATTCAAAGCAGCGTTTTTCGGAAAATGAATGGCAAGCTTTATTGCTTCAGCGTAAACCATTCATATTTATTTCACACAAATTGCATTGCTTACAAAAAAGTCTGGTTTCACATCTAGATCTTGGTGGCGCCCGGTTAGGTGGTCTGGTATTTACATTGCTCAAAACCAAACCGGATGGTTCTGAATCGTTCCGTTTTATTGCCGGTCATGATAGAGATAAAATCGATAATATACTTTCCAATCGAGCACTATTTCAGCGACTCGCCCCTCTTGTAATGGGTAATTCCGGCCAAAGCCCGGGTATTATTGAGTATTACCGGGACCAAATTGCCAGAGGTGAAAGCGCTGACGCGCTCGATTTCGCAACCGGCGTCTTTCACTTAACTTTTCGCTTCCATGTACCGGTGCACGCGTTTGACATCGGCCTTATTCATAGTGCTCACCGTAAATCCCCCCAGAAAGCATATCACGCAGTTTTACGGCCAGATTTACCAACGGGATTAGGAAATTTACCCTATGTTCAAATTGAGGGAGGATCTCCTTTACCACAAATTTCAGACCACTTTTTTCCTCATTTTAACGAATATCAAGAATTCTACCAGGATTGGTTGAATACGGTTAAGGGCTGGGCAGCAGCGCATGAAGGCAACCGCTATGTCCACCATCTTTACTTTCCTGTCTACGATAGCACATTGCCGGATCATGGTGCCTTAAGAGGGTATCTGGGCGTATTTCTTTCCGATGCCGAAGATGTCCAAAAAGTTAAGGCTTATTTTGCCAATAGAGATGCATTATTTGGTATCAATGATGCCTTTCTGAAAGGGGTGCAAAATAATATTGTCAGTAATTACAATCGAAATGGGCAAATTCCAGATCCAATTATCTATTGGAAATCCAAAATAAAAAGTCTGCACCAATGGGGAAAAATCGAATTTGAAAAAGCAGTCGACAACCGATCACTTTACAGTATTAAAGATAACGCACTTAAAATTTCCATCCCTCAGCTACTTTCCCGCAAGGAAATAAGTGCATATGTAGATGATGCTGTTTTGCATAATCACCAGGATCAGGTACTATCGATCCAAATTCCTCAGGGAATTATTCCAAAACCCAGTTGTAATATCGAATCACCCTATTTGAATAAACGTTTTCGGGAAATCTGTAATTTATTGGATGAAATACTTCGAACCCGATATTCTTTAATGACTGCGGCGAAATCAGCGGTTGCTGCCGTCATGGCACGTAATCAGTCTCATAATTTGGGTTCTCATGTCTTTGCCCGCTTAACCAGTTCAGACCTTACTGAACTTCTTGAAGATAACAGTTTCAAAATGCAGGCATTTCTATCCTTCCTGCGTACGAGAATGGACTTTATTGCTGATGTCTGCACGGCCACTCCTGCAGTTGAAACCTCTATGAGGATCTATAGAGATATTATGGGGTATTTCAATCCAGTTGGAGATGATCGTGAGAATTATTCCTGGCAGGAAATTTTATTTGATTTCATTAGTGGTATTGATCCATTGAATTCCGAAACGATTAATTTTAGTTATTTTCAAAAAGGCCAGGAAGTTAACCTGAGCAATTTTGAGAATGATTTAGTTTTTGCCTCTCCCAATGGTCTTTTAGGCACCCATGCCATTTATGTAATATTAGAGAATATTATTAGAAATAGTGCAAAACATAAATTCAACCCCGAAAAAAGCAAAGAGTTAAACATCGTTTTTGAAATGTTGGATATCTGCAAAGAAAATGGCCTGATTGAAATAATTGTCTATGACAAATTGAAAAATGCCAATGAAAAAATTTCAATAGATAATAAAGCGGTCGCACTGATTGATTTTATTAATCAGATCATCGAAAAACCCATCCTCAACGAAAAAGGGGAACTCCGTTCTGAGGGCTGGGGCATTTTGGAAATGAAAATTTGTGCTGCATACCTGCGGCGAGTCGCACCTGAATTGATAGACACTGGAATGCCAGAAGAATATCCATTATTAGAAGCGGTGGATGTTGATGGTAACTTAGGCTATCGATTCTATTTACCAACACCAAATGAGGCGCTTATTGTTGATCCTAAAAATTCCATACCTGAAAAAGATGAATTAAATGAATGTCTGAAAATCTCCGGCTCTCAGATAGTTGATGTTGCCGAATTCAAACGTTTATTATATAAAAACGTACAACACTTTTTTTTAGTTCTGGTTAATCCTACGGCTGAAATTTTGGAGTTGGTTAATAAAAACCGCACTGCTCTCCCCACACGTATCTTAACTACCGACCCTAATTTTGAGCAATATCCTCATATCCCATACTGGCTGTTAAACCTTTCCATCGAAAATAATATGGATGTTTCCAATCCGATGATGTCCAATCTATGGCACTCCTGGATAAAACATAAAAATCCCAAAGCAATGCTGTTTATCCGCCCGGAAAATTCGCAGGTATTGGATAATTGGGAATATGACAATATATGCCAGGCTTCGACCAAAGTTGAGAGTGTTTTATCAGTAAATTCTGATAAGCAATATATTGTTTTTGACAGGCACGGGATGGTTTTTAAAAATGATCCACCCTCTTTAAAAAAGCTTATAGAAAAGCAGAAAATTATTTATTATGAGCCGGTCGAATACAATCAGCCGACTTGTTTTATTATTGAAAACTCCGCTGCTAAAGAGCATTTTGCACCTATTAGAATGTTCAAAATGTTGGAAGCGGGTCTAAGTAAAATTGTCTTGCTGGATGAGCGTATTCAAAAAGCGATTAATCACAAATTCGACCATTTGACCAAGCGCCAGGTTAATGATATCCTGAAGGATATGAATATATGGTTACCGGAAAAAGGGTATATAGATTTGGACGCTCCCAACGTTTATTGTCATTTATTAAAAGAATGGCTTGCAGACCATCTCGCTGATACGACTTTTTTGGTTGTTCATTTAGGAATTTTGGAAAAGATCTATAAAGAAGATATCAATAAAATGAGAGCTGCACTGGAAAAATACGAAGAAAGATATCCAAATTTGACAGTTGTGATTATTTCCGGCAGAGGTTTGCCTCCAGAAGTCCGCAAATTAAAAACACGATTTATTCAGTATTCTCAACTTGCCTGGTATACTTCTGAAGAAAGGAGTAAATATCACCTTTGTAAGGTACTTTCTGCATCCCGCAGAGCACTTTCATTGTAGTTTTTTGTATTAACTATTAGCCTGATTCTGCCACTCCAGATAATAAAAGATACCCTTCATCTTTTAAATTAGTGATAAATATAACTTTCACTTTAACCCAGGAGTGCATTATGGCTTTATCTTTTCAGCTTTCCCTTTCAGTTTTTACCGCCTTGTCGCAAAAACTCTATGCGATTTTCCACACTCTTTTACCGGCCGAGTTTTCTCATGGCGCGGTAATAGACGCTTCCGCTTCTTCGTTATTGGCTTTACTCATCAAGAATCTTGATCAAAGTCCCCTATTTAATGAGGAAGTGCTTTATCAGCTTTTTTATGCCACATTAAGTGATGTGCTGGTTCCGATATTTGTTGGCTTTTTTCTCATTTGGCTCATTTCCAAATTCCCGAAATTGATAGTTTCTGTTCTCGCCCTTCTCATTCTTGTCCTGTTGGGATTAGTTCAATCCGGTATTTTTAAATTGTCTATACCACCGGATATACTTTATGAATATTTTAAATCGTGGTTTCTCAGTGTTAAACTGATGCAATTTTTAAGCGCAATGATTGGTGGTTATTTAGCATTAAAAATGAATTCGCCTAAGCCGCCCAGGGAAAGGACAATCGGCTAATATTACTGCGTTTCTTAAGTTTTCATTTCTCATCTCTAACTTACAATTTTATAGTTTGGTCCTATGGGGATGTGTCTATAACAGGCAACATCCCTGATTTTTTGTAGTGCATACCACTAAAAATTCTTAATTCCTTGAAATAATCTATTCGACAAATTATTATGTATATGGCGGAATTTTGATCCGCCACAGGCGAAGAAAAATTAACCTGATATGCGAATTACGATGCCGACCGCAATTTTTCTGCCTGCTTCACATCGCCGGAATTTTAGCATGCCGCTTGTTGTGTAATTTGCATATCTCAAATATTCAAACAGAATTCAGGAATTTTTCTATTGGATAGTATTCTGACCGAGAAAGTCAGCCTGCAGCAACTAACCTTACTAACGGTTGCTGTGCCGCAGCGAGAGTCATTTCAGTCCGCTATTGGAGTTCGTAACGAGCGCCGGGCGCTTTTTGTCCGCTGGACTGATCGTGATGGCAATTGGGGTATTGGCGAGAGTTCCTGCCGGCCGGACCCTTATTTTAACGGAGAGTATGTTTCCGGCGCTGCCGACGTTATTGAATCATTCGTTTTTCCCCGCTTGCCTGCAGAGGGCAGCATTGCGGAGATTATGGCGATTCTTGCCAAGGTACGAAACTGGCCGTTTACCACCGCCGCCGTATTGGATGCAGTGTTTGATCTCCGCCGTCGGCAGCAACGGCCGGACCTCATCGATAACTGGCCGGGTGAACATTTACGTAATGTGCCGGTCGGTATCTCGCTAGGATTATTCGACACCCCACAGGCAGCCGTTGCACGGGTAAGTGCAGCCGTCTCGGAAGGCTATCCACGCGTAAAGCTAAAAGTATCTCCCGGCATGAATGTTGAAACGGTTGCTGCGATTCGGGAAGCCTTTCCGGATCTTTACCTCGGTTTTGATGCCAATGGATCGCTCAGTGAAAATGACTGGGGATTATTGAAAGCCTTAGCCGAGCAGCGTCCGGCAATGCTGGAGCAACCCTTTGCACCCCGGCGCATCGACCTCTGTCAGGCACTAAAGCAAGAACGCCCGGAACTGCGTATTTGTCTGGACGAGAGCATTACCGATATCGGGGATGTCATCAGCGCTCATCAAATGCAGGCGCTGGACGAAGTCAATATCAAACCGGGCCGTGTTGGTGGAATGCCAACAGCGTTGAAAATTCTGAAATATTGTAAGAATCATGATATTCCCTGTTGGGTCGGTGGTATGTTCGAAACCGGGGTTGGCAGACAATTAAACTTGCGCCTCGCGGCATGTATGCCCAATGCCACCGCCCATGACCTCAGCCCTTCCAGCCGATATTTTATCCATGACATTATTCAGAATCCCTTTGAGATGGACACATCCGGTCGCATCGATTTGGGGGATGCTGCACCGGTAGCGCTGGATGAGGCACGCATTCGGGAATATCAAATCTCGGAAAAAATCTTGAACACAAGTCGGCAGTAATTTTTAATTAAACCGACCCAAAACGGAGTTTTAATTTGCTTGATTACCTGATTCTGAATGGCACCATTTTCGATGGCAGCAATGTTAATCCGCAATCTCTGGCAATTGGTATACAGGGTGAGCGTATTGTTCATGTTGGTGAAGCACCAACCCGCTCCAGCGCACGTGAGGTTATCGACGCCAGAGATCTTTTTGTTTGCCCCGGTTTTATCGATACCCATGCCTCTACAGGCCTTGGTTATATGCTTCCTAATGCCGGCGATAACAAACTCTACCAGGGCGTCACAACAGAAGTGATCGGCAATTGTGGCACATCCTCAGCCCCTATCGGCGATCTTTTGCTGCCAACGATGGATGAACTGGCGGAACAGATTGGTTTTACCTTCCAATGGCGCACGCTTGGTGAATGGTTTACCCAAATTGAGAATTATGGATTGCCGTTTAATATCGCCACCTACATCGGACACAGCACGCTGCGGGCAGGGGTTTGCAGCAATGCACTGGAAGTCTCCTCCCGGGAGATCAACCAAATGGCCGACATGCTTGCCCAGGCAATGAGTGAAGGCTCCCTTGGTCTTTCCACCGGCCTGGTTTATGCCCCGGGCAGCTTCGCCGATACAGCGGAGATTATTACGCTTGCGAAAGTGGCAGCAGCCCATGGCGGTATTTACGTCAGTCATATTCGCGACGAACGCCAGAACCTGGAGACATCCATCGACGAAGCAATCGAGATTGGCCGTGAAGCGAATATCTCTGTACTGGTCAGTCATCTGAAAGCAGCAGAGAAACCAAATTGGGGAAAAATTCCCGGCATTATCAAAAAAATCGAAGATGGCCGGGCAGCAGGTTTATCACTCAATTATGAAATTTATCCTTATACCGCCGTCTCTACCAAATTGCGGACGTTTATTCCCAAGGATACGTTGAAAGACGGCGTGAAGCATCTGGTAGAAAAGCTGGAGAACGATGACTGGCGGAAACACAGTTCCGATTGGCTGGAATACCGGGAAACCGACTATGACGCGATGATGCTTATTACCGAAAGCGCTCCAGGCGCACCGGGGATGAGCATTACGGAAGTTGCCGAAAAAACCGGCACACACCCCTCCGATGCTGTCGTAGATATATTAATCAATGACCCTGACGCCTGGATCGTTTATCACTGCATCTCGCAGGACGATCTCGATACCGGTGTTCTCTGGCACGATTCGATTATTTGCAGCGATTCCTGGAGCTATCCGGTCAATTCGCCCAATCCTATCGGCAATCCGCATCCGCGTACTTATGGCGCATTCACTCGTTTTCTCGAACAATACTCTTTGGGAAATGAACGAATTCCCTTCGGCCATGCCGTTCGGAAAATCACCTCCTATCCAGCCGAATGGCTGGGCATTCCCCAGCGTGGGGAAATTGCCGAAGGATATTTTGCCGATATAACGATTTTGGATCCGGCCAATGTAAAAGAAAAAGCCACTTTTAAGGTACCGCGCCAGTTCAGCCAGGGCACTGAATATGTTTGGGTCAATGGCACGCCGATGATTCGGCATGGCGAATTGGATAATAATGTATTACCGGGAAAAGTGTTGAAAAACCAGTAGAATTATTTGCAAGCAACGAAAGTTAAAGGACGTATGGCGGAAACTCCAACATTAAGAATTTGCAGCACTGCGGATGCAGCAGCGATTGCGGAAATTTATAACGAATCAATCATTGCCGGTGATGCAACGATGGATGGTGAACCGAAATCAACTGATTATTTTTCGAAGCTAATCACGAATTTTGACCTTCGGGAAACTATTCTCATTCTGGAAGATGAAGGCCAAATTGTTGGTTGGGGGATTATCAAAAAATATAGCGATCGCAGTGGCTATCGCTTCTGTTGCGAAACCGCGGTTTATTTGCGGCGCGGCTTGATGCGACGTGGCTATGGCTCTCGCATCAAACTGGCCCTGATCGACAAATGCCGGGAAATGGGTTATCACCACATGGTCGCAAAAATTTTTGCCGACAATACCGCCAGCATCGCCTATAACGAAAAACTTGGCTATGAAATTGTCGGACGCCAACGGGAAATCGGCTTTAAGAACGGGCGTTGGCAGGATATCGTCATTATGCAATTAATTTTAGATGATGTGCCTCCGGAGATACCGGAAGCGTATAGCAAGTGAGCAAATGGGCAAATGGGCAAATGGGCAAGCTTGCAACGGTGTTCATTTGTTTTAAACATAAATATAGCAGGAATGAAAACATTTAACATATAAAAAAGGAGAATATCCTATGGCTAATATTCAACTACCGGAACGCGTGCAAAATTTGATTGAAAAGATCAAAGAACAGCCTTCCTTTACACCTCGCCTGGCGCGCCAGTTACTGGAAGCATCCGGCATCACGAAAGAAGATCTAATGCCCTGGGCAGACTTCAGCCATCCCGATGCTGATTCTTATGGCCGGAAACTTGTTTACGATGGCGAATATTTTGAGTTGATGGTAATGAGCTGGGTAGACGGAGATATGTCCAGCATTCACGACCATGGCTATGCCGAATGGGGCGCTGTTAAGCTGTTCGGCCCTGCAGAGCATGCCGTTTTCAAGAACAAGGATGGCAAACTCACCACGCTTTCCCGCTGTGAGTGCGAAGATGGCACAGTACTGGCTGTCGACCATGATATGATTCATCAAATGGGTAATGTTGGGAAAGAGCCTTACCTGACGCTGCATCTCTATGGCTCCTACAATTTCGAAGAAGGTGTCACAGCCGATGCTCGCTTGTATGATCTGGAGGAAGGTAAAATTCAGTTCACAAATGGCGGGGTCTTTTTCGAATTACCGGAAGACAAAATCAAACGCCGGGAAGCGTGCCCGAGCGGAGATTTCCCAACCTGGCTACGTTGCAACACCGAGCTGATGAAGCGCTTACTGAGAATGAACGGCACCCTCGCTGCCGGTGCTTTCCAGAATGAGCGCGAAAAAGGAATTGCCGATAAATTGTTCGATGGGCAAACCTGGGACATGCTTTCAGAAGAACTGGATACGCTGGATACCATGAACAGCAAGCAGGCAGAGAACTATCATGAGATTCTCGATCAGGAACTGTTTATGGCAGCAAAACTGCAGATCCAGCTACTGGATGCAAACTTGATTGACGGTGACTATTCCGACTATAACGCCGCGCTGAAAGCCTTACTCCCGATGGGTGCAACAAAAGCTTTCACACAGGCATTTATGGATTTGTTGCCGGCTCATTTCGAGACCAGTTTATCCATATCATAACGATCGATCGTTAGATTTTTGTAGCACTTTTTCCTGAAAAAAGTGATTGCTAAAATTATGAAAACAAGCGGTGTTGCCTGCGGCAATTACCGCTTGTTGCTTTTTATTACATTCTCAACCTTAAAATAATCTTTAGCCACCACCCGGTTCTTACTCATTTTAAATTATTGATATTCATGGGCCTGCCTTTTATTTATCTTGGGCAAGTCGTATAATTTTGTTAACTTATTTCGTATCATATTTCAGAAAGGGCAGAGATTATGATGCCGGTCTTTTTGATCCTTACCGTGGTTATCGCTATTTTTGCGATCGTTTTTGCACTGGAAAACACTGAAATGGTAACCGTTACTTTGTTCACCGTTCAATATGAAAGCAACCTCGCCATTGTTTTAATGCTCGCATTAGTATTGGGAATTATCATGGGTGTTTCCGTTGTATTGCCCCGCCTGATCAAACAGGGAATTGCAATGAACGGTTTGCAAAAACAAATTAAAACCTTAGAAGACAAAGCGGCGTCTGCAGCAGCACCGGCCATTTCGGATCCACCGGAAGCAGCCGATCCTACCCCACCACAGCCCAATTTCCTTAAATAGATTCGTTTTCCGGCAAATTTTTGGAAACTGAATCGGCAAGTATCGAGCAACCTTTGCATGATGGTAGCAGCATACAGTTTTTGATTTCAATTTGACGAATATACATTTGCTTTTTAATGTTCAAGCTTCAGCCCAACAAGAATATGCCGAACGAAATGAATATATCTGATGCGCTCCAGGCGTTTCAAAAATTAACGGAGCAGCATGCGCAGGGGTGTTACAACGCCTGGGCCACTCAATATCGCCAAAGCCTGGAAACCTTAAGAACAAAGCTGAATGGATGTAACGGCAATCTGCAAAAGGCAGCTGCCTCAGGGCAAACCCCGGCGGCATTCTGGAAAATTCTCACCGCTTTTACTGAAGAAGTAGACGATTGGGTCAGCGATATTTCCCTGATTACTCCGGAAACGCAACCTGCCGACGTCTCACGACAATTTTCAGATGAATTAGAAAATTTTTTGGCTGATTATCCGGACGAAATTCGTATTCCAATAACGGACGCCGATCTTGCCCCAAACCAAGAAAGCAGCGGTAAAATTCGGTTTTGGCAATTTCGCCAGCGCAGCCGATTATCTTTACAGAAATTTGGAAAGTTACCGGCCAACCTTTTCCGGCGTCTTACCGGGAAAGACCCACTGCCCATGCGTTATCCCGAACGGCAGTTTTCTTCATCATTATTTTTCCGGAATTTTGCCGAAGTATCTTTTGAAGATTTTTTGATTGCCGAATGGCAACAATTTCTAAATATAGCGATTCATCAATATGAGACATTAAGCGATCGTTATCGTCAAATCAACAATCGCTTCCTTTTTCTCAATGATGAAATATCAGAATGGGCTAAGTCCGGCCAGGATGCTTTAAACAGTTCGCTCACGGAAATACCTGAATGTGTGGCTTTAATAGATGATTTTATTTCTACGGTAGACAAACAAATTTTAAAATCCACGGAAAGCTACAACAGCTGGTTTGCTAAAACCGCTCAGGCACTTACGCATCAATGGCAGTATGCCGGCACCCAGCTTATACCGGTTCATCAATTTAGCGAAACAGCACTCACCCATAGCAAGCATACTCAGGAAAAAAAATTTCTGCCCAATCGGAATGAATGGGTAAAATCTTTTCAGGGAGAAACCCGCGAATGGCGTCATCAACTGGCGATTCGCCGCATTCAGTTTACGGCCAGCTGTGCCTACCTCGATGCCCTGAAAGCGATCGAAGAAAAAATTACTGCTCAGCTCATTCCTCCTTTTCAGAAAGCCAGCGCAATGTTTAGCGCCTCACTGGAAAAATTCAACACGGAATTGGAAGGAGACAGCGAGGACCTCCGCAAGTCTATTATTCTCGAGAACCGCAGCATTTTAAAATCTATCCGCAATGAGCTGTTGCCAGCGATGATCGACCCGCTCACCCGCTCTCCCCAGGAAGGCATCATAAAACTTTTTCTCCACCAGATCGATGAAGCAGTCAAAGCCTTACCGGAAAAATATCTGCTCTTTGAAATTAAGAACAGCGATGTGATTCCCCCGGAATGCAAACACACCGATATTCCCGTTAAAGAACTATTGGAAAAAGAGTTTTGGCTATCGCTGCGCGAAAAGATTGATGCCTTCCTGGAAAATGTCGGCAAAGAGAATAAACTGATGCTTCGGAGGATTTCCGAAGTCGATGAAATCGTCGAATTTAACCTGGAAGCGGCCTTAAAAAATCTTCGTCAGGAAAACAGCAATGTTGGCGAAGCCCGGAAGGTTATGACCGATGGCTTATCCCGCGCCAGTAGCCGGATGGATCTGTTTGTAGAAGGTTTTGCAGAAAGCCAGCAACAGATCGATGACCGCCTGTTTGAATTAGCCGGGGTATTCGTCCGGGAACTAAACGGCTTGCTGGAAAACCAGAACCTGCTGGAACTCAATTTTAAGTTGACCCGCGCAAAGGCCCGGGAAAGGTTTCTTCATTACCGCCGAATGGCCTGGACGTTCATTACCAGCAGCATTCCTATCGTCTGGCAATATCTCAAAAAGCTTTGGGAAAAGGTTCGGGAGAGCTACTTACGCCTGCGCAAAGCCACCGGACTAAGCGATACCTCTTCCAGTGATGATGAAGCCTACTTGTTTCATTTCTTACAGGAGTCGCATCAGCGCATCAGCACTTTGCCCTACATCTATCAGCAATTGTTCAAGATGGAGCCACTGGAAGATGAACGGTTTTTCTCCGGGCGGGAAACACATCTGAAAAATTTAAAAGCAGATTTTGCGCATTGGCAGCAAGGTCATTATATCACCACGGCGATTGTTGGCGAATCCGGCAGCGGCAGAACCACCGTCGTAAATTTTGCCCGGCAGGAAATTTACAAGCACTCTACCATTGTCCGTATCGATTTACAAAGCACTGTCCGTTCACCGGCTTTATTTGCCCCCTTGCTGGCAGAAGCTTTTTCGCTGGATGCCGATGCGACAATCAATGATGTGGAAAGAGCGTTGAGCGAGCTGGAAAAACCGGTGGTTTGCCTGGTAGAGAATCTCCAGAACCTTTTTCTGAGAACGGTTAACGGCTTCGATTTACTGGAAGAATTTCTGGCAATGATTACCCGGACCCACGTCAAAGTTTATTGGGTCTTTAGTTGCACCTGGTATAGTTGGGCATTTCTCGACAAGGTCATAAACATTTCCCGGTATTTTCAGCGGGTTATTAACTTGAGCGGCTTAAGCAGTAACGCTATTGAGAAAATCATCATGAAGCGCCATCGCCTCACCGGCTACGAACTGGAATATGAAGTGCCTCCGGGCATCGCCAAATCCCGGCGGTTTCGTAAGCTTAGCGGGCGGACAGAGCAGCAACAGTTTCTTCATGAGATGCTTTTCGAGCAGTTAAATAAATTAGCGACCGGTAATATTTCCGTGGCGATGCTTTTCTGGTTGCTGGGAATAAAGCGTTTTGAAGAGAACAAAATGTATGTTGATCCGGACATTTCCCTGGATTTCTCATTTATTAATCGCCTCCCTGCAGAAGAACTATTTACCCTGGGCGGTATCATTCAACATGAAGTTTTGGTCGCAGAAGAGCACGCACAAGTATTCAATATGGCTTTTCAGGATAGCACAACGCTTCTGGAGAGACTGCACAACAGAGGTATTTTACAGAGCACCGAGGATGGATTCCGGGTACATCCGTTCCTGTTCCGCCCGGTTGTGCAGGCCTTAAAAGTGAAAAACATCCTTCATTAACCGTTGAGAGCTTAAGCGGCAAAGCAAAGTTGGCCAATTATTGAGTCAGCCGTTATGAGCGGAGAAAACGAATGAATTCCAAATTGTTACTTATAATTACTGCTGTCTGTTTTTTCAGTGGGTGTCAACCCTGGGGAGACCAGGCAGACAGTACTGTTGCGGATAGCCTGGCTGCTGACAGCATAGTGATAAGTGCGGATAGCAGTCGCATTGACAGTAGCGCTGTGGCAGACTCGGCAAAGATAGATAGCAGCGTCGCGATAGCCGATACTATCCAGCCGACCCAACCGGCAACTTTGGACACAACTACAGCTGCAGATTCGACACTGACCGAAAATGCAGATTCTTCCGCCGCCGATAGCAGCACATCCCTTGCAGATATTGCAGAAAACGTCGCGCCGGGCAGCAGCGGCTTGATAACTTCTGTTACCAAGCGCGTGCCGGATATATCGATCTCTTTCTGGCAAATATTCATGTCCATTGCATTCTTCTTCCTCGCGTTGCTCATCATCCGATATTCAACAAATTTTCTGGAAGCGCTTGCGGAAAGATGGACGAATTTACGTCTGACGGTCAAAAGAACGATTCCGGTATTCAGAATTATTGCCTGGACGATCACTTTTTATATCATTTTAGTGGACATCATTCGCTTGCCGGTGGAAACGCTCATCGCCTTTACCGCCTCGGCAGGTATCGCTATCGGCTTTGCCTCGCAGGATATTCTCAAAAATATTTTTGGCGGGTTGATGCTTTTGCTGGACCGCCCATTCCAGGTTGGCGATAAAATTGAGGCTGGCGGTCACTACGGGGAAGTGATGCAAATCGGACTAAGAACCGTACGCATCGTAACTCCGGACGACAATCTGGTTTCCATTCCCAATGGGGAAATAATGAACCAGGCGGTTTCCAATGCAAATGCAGGTGAGAATAATTGCCAGGTCGTTGCGGAATTTTTTCTGCCGGCAGATATCGACGTTGCGAAAGTAAAGAAAGTCGCCTTCCGGGCGGCCGCCGTCTCCCGCTATATCTTTCTCAACAAGCCAATTGCGGTAATTTTTAAGAATGAAATTCATCAAGGCAGGTCATTGCTGAAGATGCGCCTGAAAGCATATGTGCTGGATATTCGCTATGAGTTTCCTTTTTCCAGCGAAATGACGGAAACGGTGATTCGGGAACTATTCCGGCAGAAGCTGATTACGCCGGCTCAGATGGCAATGATTAGTAATAGTTAGGCCGTTGCCACTAGCCTTTCCTTCTGCGATTATTCGTGATAACAAAACCACCAAGCATCATCAAAAGCACCAGCAGGCTGCTGCTTCCAATCCGGGTAGTGTTCAGCCGACTGACTTTCTCATCCGCATCATAATCATAACAAAAATCCAATAAACGGGATGTTAGCGATAACCCCTTCCCCTCAGCAGCGTCTATCAACGCCATTTTCAGTTCAAATGGGGAGAAACGGGTATCGACAAAATAGCGGACGATCTTTCCCTTTGGCGACAAAACCAGCAGCAGCGGCGGATGTGCAAAATCCTTTCCGGCAGGATGATAATGAAATCCGATTGCCCGGGTCAACTTTTTGATGTTGGCGTTATTACCGGTCAGCCAATGCCATTCTGCTTCCGGGAACTCCCGATTCATGGTCTGGTAATAACCGGCTTTTTTTGCTTTCGCTAAATCCGGCGTTTCCCGTTCGTCAAAACTTAAGGTCAATGCTTTGAAGTCCTCTCCTGGCGTCAGGCTAATCTCTTCAATCACTTTTACTGTGCCGCTCAATAACGGCGAACATATGCCCGGACAGCGATAGTAGACCAGATTCATAATCGCCGGTTTGTCAAGCAATTTGGCCAACAGAACAGAATCGCCGTTTTCATTGCTATACATAATGTCTTGCGGCAAAAATTTCCCGGTTTTTTCGGAAACATCGACAATGCCGGGAATTAGCTCGACAGGTTGACTGTCCTGTGCGAAGAGACTCGCAGAAAAGATTAAAAGCAGCGTGTATAGGAGATATTTCAAAGCAGTGCCTCAGTTTGATAAAATCTTGATTTCAGCATAAAAGCGCATTCAAAAATTGATAACGGGTAAAAAGCAAAACAGCCGGCGCAACATGCGCCGACTGTTTGTTGTGCCCAATAAGTTTCGACTATTTTACGAGCAGCATCTTTTTCGCTTCCCGGAACACTGCGGTATTTTTACCACGGGCTCTCATCTCGTAGATGTAGACGCCGGTAGAAACGGATACGCCCTGATCGTCTCGGCCATCCCAGGTGCGGGTATACTGGCCGGGAGACATTTTTTGATTAACTAGCGTACGAACCTTACGTCCGAGCACATTATAAATATTTATTTGAACATCACTTAAGTCCTGATTCAGATTCGAAACGGAAAAGCGGATCTGAGTTTCCGGGTTGAATGGATTCGGGAAGTTATCTTCCAGAACATATCCGGCCGGAATAATCGGCTGCGTTGCATCGGAATCGGTGCCAACCGGGGTTGCGCCAACACCAATGATGATCGTATGCGGATTCAATTCCACATTACCTTTTGAATCAGTTGCCTTTGCTTCCAGATGAACAATGCCCTGGGGCAGGTTGTTCAGGGTAACTTCCCAACGACGATAGTTTTCTTCAATCGGCGTAACTTCTACGCCATTAACCGTCAACGAAGCAATCGGGCTCAGATCTATACAGGTTCCCTGAACCGTGACAGAACTGGTCTGGCCATCAAACTGCTGCTGATTAGCCGGATAGATAATCGTGGTTGCCGGCGGCATTGCGTCACCCAAATAAATCGGATTATCCGGGAACGGCTCGTTGGTTTGCGCCACTTTAATATCATCACGGAACATCGGAGTCATTGTCTGGTAATTCAGGCCATCATTCGGATCCTGCACATGCGGGATCACTTTCGCATCCTGATTCGGGCCAAACCAATCATGTAAAAACAGGGCAATGTATGGAGTCGGCTCTACACCGGATGTCGAAGAAGCACCATTCCAACCATACTCGGTGTTGATAATGGTATAATCCTTCACATGAATTTCGCAATCGTCCTGACGAGGATCGCGGCCATAAACCTTAAAGGGCCACTCGTTCGAGTTTTCGATATGCACACGCTCGAAAGTAATCAACCCTTCGGGATGATCCTGGAAAGACATCGCATGGTTACCGGTATTAATAGCAGAGTAATCTTCTACCCGGCCATTCTTCGGATCGATGGCATACATTCCGTATGCATGATTCCAGGCGCTGAGATTCTTGAAATAAAAGTTATTCAGGTCCGGACGTAATGCTCTCCAGCAGCCCCAAATTTTCATATTCTCTACGAAAAACGGATCTGCAACCGGGGCATCGCCACCTTGCAAGACCAATCCGTATTCCATACTGCCATGGGTCTCGTTATCTTTGAAAAGAATATTCGATAGCTTGTTGACCTGAATATTATTTTCATAACGACCGTCCATCATCATTACGGTGCCTTCGATGTTCTCCCGAATCTCATACTGGAAACCGTATTTATCTGTTTCAACCGCGACGTTGTTCGTAAAGGCGTTACGTGCATTGGCCCACCAGAAACCGGCGCCGTCATTTTTATCATATTCCAATGCCTGATTCGGCAACTTGGACTCGTCGAAACACTGCACTGCCAGGTTGTTATCCAGAAAGTTGAAAACCTCTGTAGCATCTTCCATGAAAAATCCGTGGCCACGGGCTTTGTAACCAACATTATCTTTCACATAAAGATAGTTGGTGCCATGAATGGTCAGGAAACGGTTGTCAGAATCCCAGATTGAAGCACCGATAATAAAGCTACCACGATTACTATCGCGAAGAACATGGAAGTGCACCGGATAACGGGCCAATACGCCTTTTTTACCCAGGTGGGCAAATTCGGCATAACTGATGCTACCGCGGGACTGATAATGATACATGGTGTGTCCACGCTCACCATCAGGATCTTTCGACTCCACAATAACATTACGGGAAAGTAAGGCAACTTCACCGGCGTATTTGCCATTCTGGTAGGTCGGATGATCGTGATCCAATGCTTCGGTTAAAGTAATGGTATTACCGCTAATACTAGCGATGGTGCGTTCTTCGGTTTGAATCTGACCATTGTCCTTGTAGGAGCCAGTGTTGATAATGTTTCCACTGGGACGCTGGCTGCGCGTAACAATAATCCGGTCGCCGGCTTTCCAGTTGACACTTTCCGCCAGGGTTATAGTATTGTCACCCTCGTCGGCGCCTGCGCCCATTTTAACCCAGGTTTTATTGACCGGTGCACCGTGAAAATCCATCCGGCCATTGTAAGTAATTACACCGGGCGAACAGTCCGGATCCAGTCCGGAGAAGTGCTTCAAGCGAATTCGCGCGGTAACATTTGCGGGAATCGGATCGTCAAAGGTACCAACTTCCAGTGCCGGCGGCACTGCGTTTTCATATTTAGGACCTCCCTGGTGCAGAGAACAGTCCCAGTTAAAATCAACGGTTTCCCGGGTGCTGACGACAATCATACCGACGTCCAGCTGTGTATCGGTAGACCGGGAAAATTCCAGCGTGCCACGAACATGGATCGTACGGATCTCCGTGCTGGAAAACTTATCATACTTAACCACATGTCCACTATCTACTACGACGTCATCTCCCTGACCCGGTACGTTTCCAGTATCCCAGGTACTTCCATCCGACCAACTACCACTACGGACAGATCTTACATCATCAGCGAACAGCGCAACATTTAGCAGTAATAAGCAAATTGCCAACAATAAAGTAAAAGCGGTTTGACTCTTGAATTCGCTGATGGACAATTTGGCGAGATTCCTTTCCATATCAAATGCATCCATCTTATTTCTCCTTACCTTGAATTTACGATGAGAACTTTGTTTGTGATAATTAACGGAGACTTCCGTTGTTGTCATGAAACTTCTCCTTGCATAGCTATATATTTGATTCTGCAAAATATTTATTCCCAATTTAGATTTCGCATGAGTATAGCAAGGAGTGTGCCATTCCAGGGAAAGGAATTTTTAATACTTTGTTAATAAAAGACTTAAGCATTTGAGCCACCTCCATGTACTCATTTTCTGATACGAACTTAAAAAGCGCCGTTTAGAAAAATGTACAAAATTTATACAATCGTTTGTAAAGCCGGTCACGAAATGCGCGGAAGAATATCCAAAATGCAGGAATGTTAATTTTCACCGTATTTATGCAGTTTAACGCCCGGAAAAATTGCCATCGATCTCAATTTAGAAGAAGTATAGTCGCTGTGTTGGATAGGGAATATTAATCAGGAAAATGAAAATGATCAAGAAAATATGAATAAATACAAGAAAATATACATTGGTTCATCCTCTCATTCTCTGTAGATTTTCCTGGAGGCGAAATTGCCAAATTATTTTTCGCGGCTTTGATCGAAGGATTTTCAGAAAAGTGTATAATTTTTGCAATTAAATTTTCGTTGGTGCTTACGTGCATCGAATCACAATAAAAGCAGCGCTTTTCAATAACTATTCTTAGCTAATACAGCGATTACTGATTGTTAAGAAAAAGGATGATTATGAAACGAATTTTGAATGTGGTTGGCGCGCGACCGAACTTTATGAAAATCGCTCCCATCCAACGGGAAATGGCTAAATACCCGGATGAAATTACCCCGATGCTTGTCCATACCGGGCAACATTATGATGAACGAATGAGCAAATTCTTTTTCGAGGATCTGCAGCTTCCTCAACCGGATATTTACCTTGGTGTTGGATCGGGTAGTCATGCAGCGCAGACCGCTAAAATCATGGTTGATTTTGAAAAGGTGTGTTTGGAACACAAACCGGATATGGTTTTGGTCGTCGGCGATGTAAACTCTACTGTTGCCTGCAGCCTGGTTGCTGCAAAGCTTTGGATCCCGGTTATTCATGTAGAGGCCGGATTGCGCAGCAACGACCGGAAAATGCCGGAAGAGATCAATCGCATTGTGACAGACTCACTGTCTGACTACCTCTTTGTTACAGAAAAAAGCGGCAAGGAAAATTTACTGCGGGATGGTGTTGATCCTTCCAAAATCCACTTTGTTGGCAATGTAATGATCGACTCGCTGGCTTACTTCATGGAAAAGTCCGACCAATCTCCCATTCTCAATCATTTGGAACTGGAAAAAGAGAATTATGTTTTGGTTACCCTTCATCGTCCTTCTAATGTGGATGATCCGGAAAACTTTATAAAAATCATTACCGCTTTTGAAAAAATTCCGAATAATGTGCCGATTGTTTTCCCGATTCACCCCCGCACCAAAAAGAACATTGAAAAATTTGGACTGGAAGATCGGGTAAAAGCATTATCTAATCTTAAGTTACTGGAACCGGTTGGCTATCTTGATTTCCAGCAGTTAACCAAAAACTGCAAGTTTGTTATGACAGACTCCGGCGGTATTCAGGAAGAAACCACATATCTCGGAATCCCCTGTATTACTTTGCGGGAAAATACTGAACGTCCTATTACAGCAGAAGTCGGCACCAACGAAATCGTCGGTACAGATCTCGATAAAATACTACCATTGCTGGATAAATTGTTTGCCGGCGAATGGAAAGAAAGCCTGATCCCGGAACTATGGGATGGAAAAGCCGCTGAGCGTATTGTAGAGGTTTTACGCAAAGCATAGTGTTTTCTGTTGTTTCAAATCGTGGTGTAAAAATTGGTCGAAGCCTAATGTCACAGGGTATGTGAACACCACGATGATCTGCTTTTATTGCTCACAATCATCCGTTTCCAATACGTACTGTTTATCAGCAGAGCCCTTTATTTTAAACCCAAAAATAACCGGCAAAAATTTTATTTCCTGATGCCCGATGTTGGCATTTTTATCCGTCAAACAGGGCCATACAGGGATAATATCGGAAATTATGAGATTATATAAATTGTAGCTTCCTCTAATGGATTGACGCAGAATACATTATTTACCGAAGAAGTTCGATAATTTAGCGGACAGAAACCGGATTTAAGAAAAGGTCTCAATTACCTATGGCAATACTAAAATACGCAAACAAATTACGCAAAATGTCGCCGGAAGAAATTCTCTTCCGGGTAAAGCAGCAAGCACGTAATCGCATGGAACAGATGCGCTGGAAAATGAATAATGAGAATGGCATCAGCGAATTATTTATAACTGATGATGTTGCCAGCTGGAATCATCAAAAATACCGTTTTCCCGCCCGTCGCGTGCGATATTATGCATTTAATCATCAGCGAGAGACGCTCAGCAACATTTACAAGGAGCGTTTTCCGGAGCGCTACCAGCAGGCAATCGCTGCAGCCGACAAACTCCTGAAGCATGAATTTCACCTTCTCGGGCTGGATGTGACCCTGCCGGACCCGATTCCCTGGAATACCAATCCCCAAACCGGCCAGACCTATCCCCTGCTCTATCAATCGTTGATGGATACCTTTAATACTGAAAAATATGGCGACGTTAAATACGTTTGGGAATTGAACCGCCATCAATTTTTTATCGAAGTGGCGAAAGCGTATTATCTTACCGGGGACGAGAAATATCCGGAAAAGATTTGGTCCTGGATCGAAAGCTTTATCGAAGAAGTTCCCAACAAAATCGGTATCAACCATACGTCTGTGCTGGAACACGCCGTGCGGATCTATGCCTGGATTTGGGCCTACTATTTCACCCAGGATTCTCCGGTATGGACTTCGGAAAGAATTGAGTTTATTACCACTCACCTGCTTTTACAGGGCGATATGATTGAGAAGAACCTTTCATATTTCTACAGTCCTTATAACCACCTCATCGGCGAATTGGCGGCGCTGACATTTATGGGCACCATTTATGGTAATTCTCCGAAGATGGGCATCTGGCGGGATAAATACTGGCGGGAAATGGAACGCCAGATCGAAAAGCAGGTTAACCGGGACGGATTTACTGTAGAGCAGGCCAGCTACTATCATCACTTCACCATTGGGTTCTACCTGATGCTGGTGATTTTGCGGAAGCAGAACGGCCTCTCCATTTCCGATCACACCCTGCAGCTCGTGGAAAAATCGCTGGAATTTGTCATGCATCTCACCCGTCCGGATGGACAGCTGCCCAAGCTTGGCGATATCGATAGCGCCCGTTCCATTTATTTCTACCGCCCGGAACCGATGTGGAACCTCCGTGCGTTCCAAGCACTTGGCGCAGTAATTTTCGAGCGTCCTGATATGAAATATGTCGCCGGGGAAGCTTGCGAAGAGCTGCTCTGGTTACTAGGCCCCGAAGGCTTGAAAGCGTTTGACGAATTACCGGCTGTGCCGCCTGCGGAAACTTCCCGCGCATTTAAACCGAGCGGCTACTACATGATGCGTGATGGCTGGCAGAAAAACAGCAATTATCTCGCATTCGACTGCGGTGAAATTGCCCATGGCGTTTATAAAGACGAAACGCCTTCAGCGGCTCATGGTCATGGCGATATCCTTTCTTTTGAACTATCTGTCGACGGTAAACCAATCATTGTCGATCCTGGCTTTAACACCTATTTCGGCCCATTGGAATGGCATCGCTATTTCCGCTCCACCCGCGGTCATAATGTTATCGAAGTGAATGGCGCCGGACAAGCGACCCACGAAGGTCGCATCGCCTGGTCCCGGGTTTCCTCTCCGAAATTCGATCACTGGTTCAGCAATGACACGCTGGATTTTGCCGGTGGCGCGATCGATGGTTATCCCTCGCTGGAAGAAAAAGCCTTTCAGCGCCGCTACATACTTTTCCGTAAAGGGAAATACTTTCTCGTTATGGATGAAATCTCCGGAAACAATTCCGGAAACGCGCATCGGATTGAATCTTCATTCCATTTCGCCCCGGGTGATCTTCAGAGTAATGGCAAGCAACTGAATTATAATAATCGTTTCCTCGGCTTGCTTTCTCATCCCGATAATGCCCGGGTAGATATCCGCTGCGGCGAAGATGGTCCGGATGGCGGATGGCACTGCCAGGGCTACGGATATGCCAGTCCTGCGCCGGTTCTGCGCATTACGCTGGACCATGCCTTGCCGGCATATCTCGGAATGGTTATTCCCTTAAAGGATTTCCCGGAAAAAGATCTCGCATTTTCTCATCAGGAAGTCGACCGTGGCGTAACCTGCTACCGGATTCAGCATGTCAACGGAGAAGAAACCGTCTACCTCAATCCGCTACGCCGGCAGGTGACATTCGATGCTTTTGGCGGGGTAACAACCGATGCTCTCTGCACAATTGACAGCCGCAGTACCGATCAAGAAAACGAATTATGTTTTGTTAAGGTAAATCACCTTCAAATCGGCAATCGCAATCTAAATTCGCAGCTAACCGATCGCACGATCGCCGGTCTCAAATACTCAACTCAATCAGACAAACCGAAAATCGAACTCTGGAAATTGGAAAACTAGTGACTATGAGTCATCAAAACGGAAAACCGAAAAAAATCCTTCAAATCAGTTCTTATCCTCCTCCACGCGCTGGCTGGGGCATCCGGGTATCATTTCTTAAAACCGCCCTCATCGAGGCCGGGCATGCCTGTGATGTCATTAATATTGCGCCGGAGAGCCGAAAAATTCCCAGCCCGGAATATCTGACCTCAATGAATGGTCTTGATTACATGTGGAAATGCTTGAAGCTTAGCATGAAGGGCTATCGCGTTCACATGCATCTTAATGGTAATTCCCCGAAAGGATTTATCCTGACCATTATGGCGGAGATTGCCAATCTTTTGACTTTCAAGCGACCGATCTTAACAGTACATGCCGGCCCTAATCAGATTTATTTTCCCCGGGAGAATGCGCCGAAGCTGATCCCGATGTTCAAATTCATTTTTGGCGTGGCCCGGAAAGTTATATGCAACAGTGAAGCAGTGCGGCAAAAGATCATAGAATATGGCGTAAAGCCGGAAAAAGTAGTGCCGATTCAGGCATTCAGCCGGCAATATTTGCAGTTCATCGAGCAGCCGGTAAATGGCGACCTAAAGGCGTTTATTGAGCGGAGTTCTCCCTTGATCAGTTCATACGTTTTCTTTCGCCCGGAGTTTTTTATCGATGATATGGTCAAAGGTATTGCCGAATTGACGAAAGAATACCCGAATATCGGATTAATGATTCTTGGCTCGCACGATAACTCCGAAGAAATTCGGGCATTGGTAAAAGAACTTGGTATCGAAAAGAATGTTTTTTATGCCGGCGATCAGGATCATGACAGCTTTCTAAGTTTAGTCACTGCGTCGGATTTTTGCCTGCGCACACCGGTACGGGATGGGGTCAGTTCGTCCGTCCTTGAGGCTTTGGCCCTTGGTGTGCCGGTCGTTGCCAGTGAGAATAACCGCCGCCCACCGAGCGTGGTTACCTATGACCACGAAAGCATTCCCGATATGGTCCGGGTGCTGCGGGAAACCATTGAAAATCTACCGGCGGTGAAAGCCGCGATTGTTAAACCGGACATCATGGATACCGTTGCTGAAGAGGTGTCGGTACTGGTCGAGGTGTAAATTATGGATAATATGAAAAACGCTGCCACGGCTGTGGTTGGCATTGATGCTGTAGAAAACATGGACCTCTCCGGAAATGGCGACAGCAAGATGAAAATTCTCTTTCTCTCCCAACGGTTTCTTTTCCCCATGGATACCGGTGGAAAAATTCGCACCGGAAAGATTCTTGAGCAGCTGAGCAAAAAAGCATCTATTACGATCATTAGTAATGTAGAATCTCCCAAAGATGATAAGTATCTCGGCGAAGTGCATCGCCTCTGCGATAAGTTTATCCCGGTGCCCTGGAAAGAGATGGAGCGCTACAACCTCAAGTTTTATATGAAGATAGCAGCGCAATCCTTTTCCCGCTATCCGATTTCGGTATTAAACGATTACTCCGGCGAGCTGGAGCAGGCAGTTCTGAAAGAATTGGCGGCGGAGAAATATGATCTGGCGATTTGCGACTTTCTGCAATCCACATTGAACTTCCGCAATGTCAAGAATATTCCCCAGCTGCTCTTCCAGCACAATGTGGAATCGACCATTACCGAGCGGCATCTCAGCAATTCCAAAGATCCGGTGTCGAAAGTATTCTGGGGATTGCAGCACAAGCGCATGATGCGTCATGAAGGGGAAATGTGCCGGAATTTCGATCTCACCATCGCGGTGTCTGAAAAAGACAAGGAACGCATCGAAGAGATGTTCCATGCCGATGAAGTGTATGGCATTCCCACCGGCGTTGACACGGATTATTTTTATTACAAGGAAGATGCCCGGGAAAAACAGCAGTTGGTCTTCACCGGTTCCATGGACTGGCTCCCCAACGAAGATGCGATGATATATTTCATCGAAAAGATTTTTCCACTGATCAAAAAGGATGCACCAAATACCAACCTGGTCATCGTCGGTCGCAGACCCACTCCGGCACTGCAAAAGCTGACGGATGGCCGGAAAGATATTGAGATCACCGGTTGGGTGGAAGATACTCGCCCGTATATGGAAGAAAGCGCTGTTTTTATCGTGCCGATTCGCATTGGCGGCGGTACTCGTATGAAAATATATGAGGCATTATCTATGGGCAAGGCGATGGTGTCTACCAGCATCGGCGCGGAAGGTTTGCCACTCAAGCATAATGAGCAAATCATGTTTGCTGACGATGAAACCACCTTCGCCGAGCATGTGCTGACATTACTGCGGGACGATCGCCTGCGGAAAAAAATGGGCGCTACCGCCCGGCAATATGTTTATGAAAATTTCCGCTGGGAAAAAGTAGCGGATGTATTTTTGGAATTATGTCAAAAGGCAGCGAGCAAAAAATAATGGCAGTTGTTATCACATTTTCCGGGCTGGTCGGCACGGGAAAGTCAGCCTGCGCCAGATATGTATCCAGCAGTCTCTTTCAGCAAGGATTGCCGGTGTATTACCTGCGTTTTCGTTACATCACTTTGAAATCTTTCTTTGAAAAGAAACGACAGATTACGAAGTTTACTTTCAAGAACAAGGTTGAGGCGCCACCACAGGAAAACCTGATTCTGCGTTTTGAAAACTTCCGCTTAAAATCGAATTTTTCCTTCACCCTTTTCATGTTTTACTACCTGTGGAAAGCCTATTTATTCTATTTTCTGATTAAACTGCGATACAGCAAAGATATTGTCATTGCCGATCGCTACATATATGATCACCTGGTTCATTATCGGGTAAATGAACGGAAGCAGTGGTTTATTTACCGCCTTTTTCTCAATCTGCTTCCGAAACCGGATATCCCTTTTATTCTCTATTCGGATTTTGATACGATTATGAAAGCCAGACCGATGTATGACAAAAAATATATTAATGTGAATCTGGAGAATTATCGGCACCTGAAAGAGCTTTGTCCCAATACGATCTTTTTGGAATCGGATGAAATAAAAGAAAAATTGGATCAGGCTGTATCTAACGTGCAAGATTATTTAACACAACAAAATTACGGAGGCTAAACAGTGAGAATAGCTGTATTTGGACTCGGATACGTGGGATGTATATCAGCAGCATGTTTTGCGCGCGAAGGACACCAGGTCATCGGAGTTGACGTCAACGAAGACAAAGTAAATATTATCAACGAGGGAAAAAGTCCGATTGTAGAGCCGGGACTGGATGAAGCCATTCAGGAAGCGGTTAGCAATGGCAGTCTGCGCGCAACCACTGATTTTGGCGAAGCAGTGAAAAACGCGGATATCTCCCTGGTTGCAGTTGGTACTCCCAGCGAAAAAAGCGGGCGGGTACTGCTCGATTACGTCTATCGGGTTGCCGAACAAATTGGCGATGCGATGAAAGAGATCGACCACTATCATGTCTTTGTTATTCGCAGCACCGTGCTGCCGGGGACTCACGAGAAGTGCCGGGCAATTATTGCCGAGCGCTCCGGTAAAGTACCGGGAGTAGATTTTGGTGCTTGCTCCAATCCGGAATTCCTGCGGGAAGGCAGCGCGTTAAAAGACTTCTATGCGCCCCCCTATACGATCATTGGGGAAATGGACGAAAAGAGCGGTGATTATCTGGCGGAAATCTACAAGAATATTGATGCACCGCTGGTACGTACCGATGTTAAGGTCGCTGAACTGGTGAAATATGCGAACAACGTTTTCCACGCGCTTAAAGTTGCTTTCGGTAACGAAATCGGCACCGTTTGTAAAGCGGAAGGCGTAGACAGCCACAAACTGATGGAAATTTTCTGCATGGATGACAAGCTGAATCTTTCCCCCTATTACCTGAAGCCTGGCTTCGCATTCGGCGGTTCCTGTTTACCGAAGGACGTGCGGGCGATTACCTATCGCGCTAAGGAGCGCGATCTCAATTTGCCCCTCTTAAACTCTCTGATGCCCAGTAACAGTATTCATGTGCAGCGCTCAATCGACATGGTGCTAAATCTTGGCAAGAAGAAGGTTGGCGTTCTCGGCCTGAGTTTTAAAGGCAATACTGATGATCTGCGCGAAAGTCCGATGGTAGATGTAGTAGAGACTCTGATCGGCAAAGGATACGATCTGCGTATCTATGATCGCAATGTTCACCTGGCGAAACTCTTTGGCGCAAACAAAGAGTACATCAATGATCGCATTCCACACATCTCCAACTTGATGATGGAGAACATTGATGACGTCATCGAACATTCCGATGTGCTGATTATTGGTAATCACAGCAAGGAATTCGGCGAAAAGCTGAAAAAGCTTTCCGGCGAAAAAGCAGTTATCGACTTCGTGCGCATCCTCAAAGAGCCAGAGGATATCAGCATCGATTACGATGGCCTTTGCTGGTAAAAGAATTCTTTTTACATCGTTCCCATTCCGGGTATGCGGGATGGGAACGAGATTAAACAGTTAATAGACGTGTCTTGAGAATAAGAGATGTTGCGCAGTATAAAAAGAGCTCTATTCTGTCATTGCGAGCTGGCGTTTTTTGCCAGTGAAGCAATCTCCATGTTTGCAAGCGGGAGATTGCTTCGTCGCGGTACTCCTCGCAATGACATATGTTACCTATTTTCCAGATACCGCAAATATGAGTAATGATTTTTATTTTAAGATAACAGAGCGGAACGGTTTACGTGGAAATACTGATTTACATTTTCTGGATCAGCCTTTTTTTACTGATCTACCCTTACTTGATTTATCCGTTTGTCCTCAAAATTCTTTCGAATTTATTTGGGGCAAACAAAAAGCTGGCGGAAACCAACGGGAATTGGCCTGCGGTAACCTTCATCATCTCTGCATTTAACGAAGCAGCAGTGCTGGACGATAAAATCCGCAATACTCTGGATCTGGATTATCCGGAAGATAAGCTGGAGATCATCGTTATCTCCGATGCCAGCGACGACGGCACTGACGACATCGTTAAAGACTGGTCGAAGAAAGAGCCACGCATCAAACTGGTGCGCCAGAATGAACGCAAGGGTAAGTCTGCAGGATTAAACCTCGGTGTGGCGGAAGCACAGGGCGAAGCGATTGTTTTTTCCGATGCCAATGCGATGTACAAAAGCGATGCCATCTATGAGCTGGTCAAATATTTTGCCAACCCGAAAATCGGTTACGTTATGGGCGCCGCGCTTTACAATGATGCCGGCGACAATGAAGCAACCGAAAGTGAAGGTTTATACTGGCGCTTTGAGCTTTTTTTAAAAGAAATGGAATCTCGTTTTTACTCCGTTGTCGGTGGAGATGGCGCGATCTACGCCATTCGCCGGGAGCTCTTCTGGACCTTGAAAGATGATGATATTAATGACTTCGTCAATCCGCTCCAGATCGTTTCCAAAGGCTATCGCGGTATTTTTAATCCGCAGGCAATTTGCTATGAAGATGCCGCAGAAGAGTTTGGGAAAGAATTCCGGCGGAAGCGCCGGATTGTTAATCGCAGCTGGCGCGCGGTAAAGCGCTATATCAGCTGGTTCAATCCCTTTCGCCAGTTCCGTTTCCTGTTCGAGCTCTTTTCTCATAAGGTGATCCGCTGGTTCAGCATGGTCATTCTCATTGCCATGTTTATCGCCAATCTGTTGGTGGTAATTTTTAAGCCGAATATTTTTTACGCAATCACTTTGGGTGGCATGATTCTCTCAGTATTGGTTGCGCTCTATGGTTCGGCATTGGATGGTAAAAACAAGCCCATTCCGAAATTGATCTATTTGCCCTATTACTTTTTTCTGGTCAATTACGCCGCTCTTCTGGGCATCTGGGATGAAACCCGCGGCGTGCGTCATTCGGTTTGGAATCATGTGCGGGAAACGCAGTAAGAAATGTCCAATGGTCAATTTTCAATACTCAATGTAAAAGTGGAAAAGAACATACTTCTACATTGGAAATTGGACATTCTACATTGGTCATTCCTAAGTATAAGATGAAACCTGCGGCGTACGTCATTCGGTTTGGAATCATGTGCGGGAAACGCAGTAAGAAATGTCCAATAGTCAATTTTCAATACTCAATGTAAAAGTGGAAAAGAACATACTTCTACATTGGAAATTGGACATTCTACATTGGTCATTCCTAAGTATAATAGGTATTTAACTTAAGACGATTAAGAATTAAATTTTTTCACACGGAGACAAACTTAAATGTGTGGTATTGTAGGACTTTATTACTTTGACCAGGAAAAGAAAGCACAGGCATCCGACCTGAAAGTGATGGCGGATAGCATGGCGCACCGTGGTCCGGATGACGAAGGATTTTTCACCCAGGATAACGTTGCCATCGGCATGCGTCGCTTGAGTATTATCGACCTTGGCGGGGGCCATCAGCCGATTTTCACCCCGAACAAACGGAAAGTAATCGTTTTTAACGGTGAAGTATATAACTATGTCGATCATCGCCCGGCGCTGGAGAAAAAGGGACATAAATTTTATACCAAAAGTGATACCGAAGTCGTACTCCATCTCTACGATGAATACGGCCTGGACAGCTTCCAACATCTCAATGGCATGTTTGGACTGGCAATCTGGGACGAAGATGAAAAGCAGCTGGTACTGGCTCGAGACAGAATCGGGATCAAACCACTGTATTACTATCGGGATGATGAAAAGGTCGTTTTTGCTTCGGAAATCAAATCCATACTCGCCCTTCCTTTTATTCAGGCTGAGCTTGATATGGAAGGCGTGGCCGCATTCCTGAAGTATGGTTTTACGCCGGCGCCCTATACCGTTTTTAAAAACATCAAAAAAATCCCGCCGGCTCACTTTGTTCGCCTAAAGGGCCGGGATATGCAAATTACCCGTTATTGGGATGTATCCTATCAAAATAAACTTACCGGTAGCGAGGATGAAGTTGCCGAGCAGCTTTACCAACAATTGAAGGAAGCGGTTAAATACCGCCTGGTTTCCGACGTACCGTTGGGCGCGTTCCTGAGCGGTGGTATGGATTCCAGCGGCATCGTTCACCTGATGAACGAGCTGGGTACGAAGAGCACCGACACCTATTGCATTGGCTTCGGCCAGGGCTTCGACGCTTATAACGAACTGGAAGCAGCAAAACGCTTTGCGACAGATTATCAAACCAATCACCACGAAATCCTGGTAAAACCGGATGTGGCCACCCTCTTCCCCAAGTTGATCGCGGGGCTGGATGAGCCTTTGGCGGATTCGTCCTTCCTGGTCACTTATCTCGTTTCCCAACTGGCCCGGGAAACTGTGACCGTCATTCTCTCCGGTGTTGGGGGCGATGAGCTCTTCGGTGGATATCGCCGTTATCTCAACGTGCAGATGAACAAATACGTCAAAGTGATGCCGGTTTGGTTCCGCCGCAATGTGGTCAAGAAAGTGCTGAACAGCGTTCCGGTCGATCGCAACAGCACGATGCTCAATTACTTCCGCCTTGGCAAAGCTTATTTTAACACGGCCGACATGGAATTCTCCCAGCAGTATGGCAGTTATACCTCGGTATTCAAGGATGATTTTCGGGAGCAGC
Source organism: Calditrichia bacterium (assembly GCA_028284905.1). GTDB lineage: Bacteria > Calditrichota > Calditrichia > RBG-13-44-9 > J075 > JACKAP01. The sequence goes on along the minus strand of JANQQU010000093.1, from coordinate 216,514 downwards.
TCGCCCTGCACGATCAGCAAATTCCCAATTTTTACGAGAAGTATTTTGATGAATGCGACTCCGATGATTTGCTGGACAAAATCATGTATTATGATCTGAAAACCTCTTTGCCGGAACAGCTCTTGATGCTCACCGATAAAATGACCATGCAGGTTTCCCTGGAAGGACGAGTGCCCTTCCTCGATCATAATATGGTTGAATTTGCCGCAAGGGTGCCTTCGGATATGAAAATCAAAGGCTTCAAGCTACGGCATATTCAGAAAAAAGCATTCGAGAACCGTTTCCCCGATTACGTCTTCCAGCAAAAGAAGAAAGGATTTGGCGCCCCGGTCGGTGTTTGGATCCGCAACGAGCTGAAAGATATGGCCCACGATCTGCTCAGCGAAACTTATTTGCGCAATCAGGGGGTATTCGATCCGAAAACAGTCAGTAAAGCAATGGATGATCATTTCCAGATGAAGGAAGATTATACCGATAACCTGTTGGCGTTGATTACCTTTCAGATCTGGTATCAATCCTACCTGGGAAAATAGAAACCTCGCCAATTTAGATATTTTAAAAAAGGGAATACCATTTAACGGTATTCCCTTTTTTAATGCATTAATTTAAAACAACTTACATTGCTTCCATTCCGCATAAATTTCATCATTCTGTAACCGCGATTTCATCCCAAATTCACTTTCCATGAGAAAATTTGTTGCATACCTCGCTCAAATACATTAACTGAAAAGCAATAAAGAATCGCTGTATTTTTCAGCTTTTCAAGAAAGTGAACGAATGAAAATTTTTCAAAGAATTCGGGTATTTTCGTTGATTGTTTTAAGTATTGGCGCTCTAGGCTTAATACTTCAGTATCACAACGACAATGCCTTTCTGGATACTTTTGCCAGCGAAAAAATAACCAACGGTGCGCTGCCCAGCGAAACGGTGATCGCATTGGCAGCATCCATACGGCAGGAAATACGCACCAAACGCAATCCCGGCTATCTGCTTGCACCGCCACTGAGTGTATTGCGGGCAACGCCCCTGCAGGTCGCAGAAAGCGGTGGGGATTGTTCCGACAAATCCCGCCTGTTAATTACCATGCTGCGTTTGAAAGGCATTACTGCCAGCAAAATTGCTTTGTATGATGCCCAGGATATTCCCCGCCACGCAGTTGTCGAAGCGGTGATCGAAAATGGAAACCGGATGGCCGTGGACCCACTTTACGGTCTTTATTTCCCGAAAGCTGAAGGGGGCTATTACACCGTCGCTGATATCCGGAAAGATGCTACAATTCTTACAAATCGCCTCGCAGAACTGGTCGCCCTCGGAGAAGATCAAAAGCGCCCGCCGCTCTGGAAATATCCCCTTCAGAAATATACCTATCAACAACCCCGCACAATTAACTGGGATAAATCGATAATTATGCAAACCGCTTACAAAATCTTGAAATTTGTGATCGGTGAAAGAGTAAATCATATTGAAAGACCCTATTTTGTAGAAAGACCGGTGTTAATGCTGCTTTATGCAATATTCGGAGGCATATTAATCATTTTAGCAACATGGCTTCCCGCAGCTTACCGGCATCAGAATAACAAACGCCTGTCGATCCAACGGCAGTCCGATGCTCTTTGACAAATTGCCGGGATAGCAAATTTACAGGCAACGAGAATTAATGGTCAGTGAGTTCTTCTAAGAATATGGCTGACCGACACCTCCGGAATAATTACGGTTTGCAGAGAGGTGAGGATAATCATAAATAAACCATCTAAATCGCCTATTTTTTGACTTTAGCGAAAATAAAGAGAAGATTTGTTTAAATGACTGGGCATGTAAGAAACGATTCAATAATCCGGCAATTTGTCTCCTTCCTGGGCGTCGGTGGCATAGCCACTGCATTTCATTATGCTATTTACATCGCCCTGGTGGAACTGGGTGGCATTCGTCCCTACATAGCGACTGGTGTCGGATATTTCCTGAGCACATTTCTTAATTATTACCTCAACTACCTGTATACTTTTCGCAGCGACAAACGCCATCGGGAAACCATGGTTAAATTTTTTACGATCGCTGGGGTCGGCTTTTTTCTCAACTCACTGATCGTCAAAATTGCCACAGAAACATTTCTTCTCAATTACATCATTGCTCAATTGGGAGCAACCGGTATCGTCACGATCTGGAATTTTACCTGTAACCGATTATGGACATTTCGCAAGAAATAAAACGAAGATAGATAAAGCGCGATTTAATCCGCAGTGGATTAAAGGAGGAATTCATGAAGCTTGGCATTGTTGTGCCCTGTTATAACGAAGAAGCAGTATTAGAAGAAACCACCAGCAGGTTGATTGAATTACTGGAGAGAATGGTAAAAAGTAAAAAAATCAGCAAAGACAGCAAGGTCTATTTTGTTGATGACGGTAGCCGGGATCGCACCTGGGAAATGATCGAAAAGCTCTCCGAAAAACATAACTTTATTGCCGGCATTAAAATGTCCCGCAATCGTGGTCATCAAAATGCCTTGCTCGGCGGCTTGTTTACTGCAGAAGGCGATGCATTGGTTAGTATTGATGCGGACCTGCAGGATGATATTAACGTCATCGAAAACATGGTAGATGAGTTTAATAATGGTTCAGATATCGTCTACGGTGTCCGCAAACTCAGGGAAACCGATACCCGCTTTAAAAAATGGACGGCGGAAGGCTTCTACAAGCTGATGCTTTGGATGGGCGTAGATATCGTTTATAACCACGCCGATTATCGCTTAATGAGTCGCCGTGCAGTCGATTTCCTGAAAGGCTATCAGGAAGTGAATCTGTTTATTCGCGGTATTATTCCCCTGATCGGTTTCAAAGCAACCAATGTTTACTATGATCGTGCCGAGCGGTTTGCCGGCGAATCCAAATATCCGCTGAAAAAGATGCTTGCTTTTGCCTGGAACGGCATCACTTCCTTTTCTACTGTGCCGCTGAAACTAATTACCATTATGGGCTTCATTACCTTCATTACCACTTTCTTGGCCGCAGGCTGGGTATTTTTCGTTTGGGCAGTGCTGGACCGGGCTATACCGGGTTGGACCTCAACCGTGCTGCCGATTTTCTTCTTTGGTGGCGTACAAATTTTATCCCTTGGGGTCATCGGTGAATATCTGGGAAAAATATACAGTGAAACGAAAGCACGCCCACGCTTTATCATCGAGAAAGTAGTTACCTGATCTGATATTGGCGGTTCACATTAAAAGCAGAATCGCCGGTATAGAACCATCTGTCTAAGCAATACGATCAAACAAATCGAGTAAAATCATGCAACGAATTATCGATCAAACCGGCATGCTGCTGCGCTATGGCGCATTTGCCGCATTTGCTATCGTCGGCTTCCTGGTTTTCTTTTTCGCGCCGGGAGAAATAAAAAGTCTGCCAACGCTCATTTCCATTCTTTTAGGATTGGGAATCTCCACCTTTACGATCTGGTTTGCCTTGAGCAATTTTCGCCTGGAAACTGCCAACTGGGAAAATCAAGTAACGCCAAATGCGAAAAAACTGTTTTGGGGAATTGTCATCCTCGGGATCGTTTTGCGGGTTGGCTGGAGTCTGATTTACCCGCCTGTGCAACTTTCCAATTATGAAAAATACTGGAAGTTGGCCATCCAATTTGCGGAAACCAGCCGTTACTTCGAGAACTTTCAGGGCCACACATTGTATGCCTATCGCCCGCCGGGCTATCCGGTGCTGCTCGGGCTGTTCATGAAAGTCCTGGGACCGCATCCCTGGATCACCGTGCTGACAAACACCATTTTTTATATTTTGACCAGTATGATCGTCTATCGTTTATCGCTAAAGATCGGCGGCTACCTCTCTGCATTAGTTGCTTCATTTATACTCGCCGTCTGGCCGACATATTTTACTTTCGTGCCGCTCTCCGCTACCGAGTATATTTTTATGCTGATCATGATTGGCATTATCTGGCTGTTCGACAGAGCGCATACGACCGGTTGGAAAGACGCGGCGTTTGCCGGTATCTTAACCGGCTTCGGCACCTTGATTCGCGCGAACCTGATGGTCTTTCCTTTTTTCTGGTTCCTCTATAGCCTGATGAACAGAAAAGATTTTGCAAAAGGGGTTCAGTTAACAGTCATCGGCACCGTATTTATGGTGCTGACAATTGCCCCCTGGAGCGCCCGTAATTACAGCGTTTTTGATACATTCGTTGCTGTTTCCACCAATGGGGGCAGCAATTTTTACCGTTCAAATAATCCCCTTGCCACCGGCACCTATACCGCCCGCGGTGAGAAAGATCTTGATCAATATCTTAATGACGAACTGCTTTGGAACAAAACCGGTTACGACTGGGGGAAAGAGTGGGTTCAGGAAAATCCGGACAAGTTTTTGATGCTCTCCGCCAACAAGCTGCGCATCTTCATGGGCCAGGATAACACCGGAGTCAAGTGGAGCATGAAGGCCCATGGCAAGAAAAAAGGATTGCTTTACGAATTATTAAGTGCGGGATCAACGCTCTGGTGGATACTCGTTTGGTTTCTTGTGCTCATCGCCCTGATCCGCTGGAGAGATTATTTTACCGGCAGCGCCCTCGGCGCAACTCTACTGTATTCAGTGCTTTTTCTGGTGGTCATTCACAGCATATTCGAAAGCCAGCCGCGCTATCATATGCCGATCATGGCTGCACTTTCAATTATTGCCGCATTAAATTTTTCACCACGAAAAGGACAGTTTGATGAAGCAGCAGAATAATGGCTTGACCATTCTCTCAGTCGGAGAAAACGAAGCAATTTCCCGGCAGACCGATACCATTTGTTTATTGATTGAGAATCACATCGACTCCCTAAGAAGTTGTGCATTGGGCAAAAAAGGCCATTTGAACGGCGTCTCCTTTGAATTGCTGCAACAAGGCAGGAATGCTGTTTACCGGGTAACTGCCAAAGAAAACATCTGGTTTCTCAAGGTTGTTTGTAGCGAGCACCGGAAAGGCATCGAGGGAGAGATTATCGGTTACCAGTTTATCCGGGATAACTTTCGGACGCTTGGTTATTATCTCCATCCGGAAGCGGTTCGTGCCTCGCTGGACGCCGGCTATATTCTTGTGTCAGAAATCCCCGGGCAACAGATCAACTACCATCTTTACCGGACATGCTTTCATCCGCTTGCCAGTGGGTTCGATATGCTCCGGGAAAATTTCCACCGTTGCGGCATTATTCTCGGCCATTTTCATAAAAGCGGGCAGGATTTTGACTCCCGGGATTTGAAATCCGGACTCGCAAATACTCTACAACGCCGCCTGACCCGGGTAAAGAAACACGACAAAATGAGTGAACAAATTGCGGCCTGGTACGAGGCTAGCGATTCTTTTGAAACCGAACTTAGTATCGTTCACGGAAATTGCACCTTTCGAAACATTTTTTCCCATCAGGAAAAAGTGGCTTTGCTGGATTTTGAAACGATCGGGCGTGGCTCCCGTTACAACGATCTTAGCCGGGTTTGCAGCGATATCCTCCTCACCCGCGTCGCTCTGTTCTTTCCCTGGAAACGGGCCCTGAAACTTCTTGGCGATTTCCTTACTGGCTATCGCTCGGTTTATCCATATGACACCGAGATGCTCACCCGGTATATCTCCCTTTATATTTTTGATCGCTACGTGCAGGTGTACCGCATTAAAAACAGTAAAGAAACCGTCTCCGGTATTCCTTACGCGTCCGGCAAATATCAATGGTTACTGACACAGCTTTTGGCAAATAATGGCAGTTCGTTGCTCCCTCCAGCGGCAGTCTAAACATATATTTGGAAAACATTGTCCTTAAACTTCTAAAGCTTCAAAATCCCAACAGTTCGTTGGATTTTCCCCGCAGGAATGTTATACTTTTTCCGTGGATAATTCTTGTTCAATCGCCAAACCCACTGGAAGAATAATGCCTGGCCTTCAAAAATTCACGAGTACGTTACTACTTCTCCTCGCTGTTCAACTTGGGGCGCTGGCGCAGGAATTACCATTCGTTTCTTTTACTCCGGAAAATGGGATTAATCCCCTCCCCTCTGCATCGGCATTTTCTGTATTTCAGGACCGCCTCGGCTATATCTGGATCGGCATTTATTCTTCCGGGGTTGTCCGTTACGACGGTATTGAAATGACCACGTATAATTTGCAGGATGGTCTCCTCAATCAGCGGGTCATGAATGTCATCGAAGATGATGCCGCCCGGTTATGGGTGTTAACAGATGGCGGTGCCTGCGCCACCGAAAAGCCGCTGACAGATTACCAGCCGGGGGAACGCATTCGCTTTACCGACAGTCTGGATATTCCCCTGGTTCGCGCATCAATTAACCAGGTGGCTCCGAATGCAATCGCTGCTGCAGAAAACGCTGTATGGGTAGGCACCAACGGGCTTGGTGTTGTTCAATATACCCTGGATGGCACCCGCGTCGCCCGGGCAGACACTTTTGCTACTACAGCCGGCGACTCGGTGAATAAAAATGTATTTGCGATCGGCACCCGGAAAAATGAGGAAGCATGGATTGCAGTGGAAGACCAGCTTTTAATTTGGCAACCTGGCAGCAAACAGTTAACGCCATTCCCAACCCCCGGTATGGTGGTGCATACTTTATATGAAGATAGTCAAGGCACATTTTATGGAGGCGCGGATGACGGGCGGCTCTGGCGTCTGGACGAAACCAGTGGCGAACTGGAATTTATCGACCATCCACTCGAACAGGTGATATACAATATTCTTGAAGATCATGAAGGTAATTTATGGATACTTAGTTCCGGAGATGGTATCCTGAAATTATCCGGCGAAGGGCATTCTCAGCAGGAAATAATTACCAGTGGAAATGGGTTAATCAGTAACTCCGTCCGGGACATCATTGAAGACCGTGAACATAATATCTGGATTTCCCAGTCCGGGGGAGTATCTCGTTTACACGCTAATTACAAAGCATTTCGCTATCTTTCTGCGCAAACCCGCATTAGCAATCAACCACTTTTTGCTGATCCCGGTGTTAATGCCGTCGAAACCTCTCCGAAGGACGCTTCGCAATTTTCCCTATATCTCGCCACCGACGGTGGTGTGGTCAGTCTGAAGGACTTTTCTGAAACAGATCGGATCACTACCGCAGATGGCCTCCCCACCAACACAGTTTATGATGTTATCCGGGACAGTAAAAATCGCTTGTGGGTTGGCCATTTCAGCGGATTAAACTGCGTTTATAATAATACCAATGTTCCGACACAATCGCTTTCCACTTCGGATGCTTCATTCCAACTTTTTGATATACCTAAAAATAATCGTTTTTTTGATATCGGCATCATCGGCGTTTGCAACAGTTTTGATATTCCCCGTCAGGATGCGAACGGACCGAAAACAGAATCCCTTTGGTTTAACAGCTATAATCGCATCGCAGCTTATATTGATGAGCAATGGTTCCTTTGCGATGCTGCCAGCGGCATCCCCGCCAGCATTATTTATTCGCTTGATATGGGGCAAGACAATACTCTTTGGGTTGGCACCGGCGAATATGGACTCTACCGTTCCCGGCAACCAATCACTATGGCCCTGATGAAATCGTTACAGCGGGGCGCAAACATGGATATCCGCCAGCAATTATTTGAGCCTGCCTGGCAGCCTCCGGCGGATTCTCCTCAGGATGTTCATGAGGTAGTGGCCATCGGTGATACACTTTGGCTGGCCAGTTCCGGCGGCTTCTTTGTCGTTTCCGCCAAAGATATGTCGCTGCTAAAGCGCATTCGGAAACCGGATGATCAAAGTGAACTGAATATTAGCACCATGGCCTATGATGCCTCCCGCAACATTCTCTGGGCCGGCAGCAACCACGGCCTTTTTGCTATCGATCCTAAACAGATGGAAATAATCCGGACGATTACCCGTGAAGAAGGCTTACTGGGTAATGAAGCCATTTGGTTAGAGTCGGTAAAGATTGGCCGAGACGGGACAATTTATTTTGGATCAAACAATGGGCTGACGTTGTACCAGCCGGCCAATGACGACACTGTTGCCGCGGTACCACTGCTCCATTTTCGCGATATCAATTATCAGGAAAACCTCAACGGCAGCAATCGTTTTCAAGCCGATTATGTCGCTCTCAGTTTTGCCAGCGAAAAGAAAATTCGCTATCGCACCCGGATGGTTGGTTATGATGATGACTGGTCTGAGTCAACGAATGAACATAAAATCCGCTATACCAATCTGCGGGCATACTTTTGGCCGGTCGAGTATCGTTTTGAAGTATCTGCCAGTGCAGACGGAACGGGTTGGAGTGAAACACCATTGGTGTATACGTTTTCTGTTACACCACCGTTTTGGTTTCGCTGGTGGGCCTTTCTGATTTACGCCTTATGTGGTATGTTGCTGCTTATGGCCGGCCGTTGGTTGGCAGCCAATTGGCGAGTGGTTTTCGCTCCGCGTAAACGCTACATCTCTCACTACAAGCTTGGCGAGAAACTGGGACAGGGAGGTATGGGACAGGTTTTTCGTGCAGTCGATATTAATAACCGGGAAAATGTTGCCATTAAATTGCTTAACGAAGAACTACTCGAAGACCCGGCAAACCGCCATCGTTTCCGCAACGAAGGACGCCTGCTTGCGACCTTTAATCACCCGAATATCGTAAAAGTGCTGGAAATCGGAGAGACTGAGCAGCAGGGATTTATTGCCATGGAATTCCTGGGAGGAGGCACACTACGCAGATTGCTTAAAGAGAAGCATCCATTACCAGAACAAACCATATTTTCTCTCTTCAGACAAATCACCGCCGGGCTTGGAGAAATTCATCGCCATCAAATTATTCATCGGGATCTAAAGACAGACAACATCATGCTGGACGACGCCGGTAATCTTAGAATTATGGATTTTGGACTTTCCAAATCGAACCTTGTTACCAAAATGACCACTATGGGAACAGTAATCGGCACCCTTGGTTATGTTGCCCCGGAGCAGATTACCGGCACCCAAATAGATCATCGTGTAGATATTTTCGCCCTGGGCGTCATACTTTATGAGATGCTTACCGGGCAGCTTCCTTTTAACGGTGAAAATGAAATGGCCCTGATCCATGCAATTTTCAACACCGTGCCTCCGGTTCCCTCCTCTATCCGTTCCGATATCTCTCCCCACTGGGATGCGATAGTAACCCGTTGTATTGCCAAACAGGTTGATGCCCGTTTTCCCAGTGTCGACGTTATCGAAACGACACTCGGAGAATTTGCACATCTCGCTAATGCAGAGTAACCCAACCACTTTAATGAGCCATATGAAGCGTATTAATTTACTTTTCGGGGCATTTCATATTATTCAATTTGTCTGGTCTGGCAGACAAATCCACTTCAAGTTTGTCGGCTTTATCAGACAATTTAGCCAGGATTTCAATAGCAACTTCATGCATAGATACTGATTTATTTGAACGCTAATTATTTATTCGATAATCCTATAAAGTAAATTACGGAAAAGAAAATGCCATCTTACTATATAACTGAATATCTTTATAGTTAGTAAAAACAGCTATTTGCCAAAGATAATCAGTTGAAAATATGCCACTTTGCCTCAGCTTAATTCTCACCTATCTATTTATTATTACGAAATTTAGACCGATCCAAGTTTAAAATCTCGGATTATGGTATGATCATTGTAATAGTCATACCTGTTGAGGATTGGATCAACAAAAACCGGGGATTTTAGCTTTCATGGAGAACAGCTGGGATTCCCGGTTTAATTTTCCCCCCTGTTAATTTGCCCATCCCCCCCTGATAACACCCACTACTTTTTCTCACACTCAACCTTCAATTATCTAAAGTGTATTTACAGCAAATCGACTCATTGAAAGGACAGACATGATCCGCAGCTATCTGTTAACCGCACTCCGTCATCTCGGAAAAAATCGCTGGCACACACTATTGAATATCTTTGGTCTGTCTGTCGGCCTGGCAAGTTGCATACTTATTTACCTCTTTATTTCCCATGAGATTCGCTATGATACTCACCATCAGTCTGCTGACAATATCTACCGGGTAACCCAGCGCTATAATCATAATAGTGGCGTGGAACATCATTTCGCCCGTTGCGCCCCGGCATATGCGAAATTACTAGAGAGCGATTTCCCGGAAATCCTCAAAGCGGTTCGTTTCAATCAGGCCCGCCCCTTAATTCGATACGGCGACAAAGAAGTTTATGAAACCCGTTTCTTTTTCGCTGATCCGGAAGTATTTGAAGTATTCACCTTTCTCTTACGTACTGGAGACCCGGCAACGGCGCTGCAAGCACCAAACTCCCTGGTTATTACCGCAGCAATGGCCCAGAAATATTTTGATGAAGATGATCCAATCGGCAAAACAGTTTCCTTAACTCTGGGGGATGAAAGTAAAGATTATAAAATTACCGGAGTGATGGAAACGCCTCCGGCAACTACCCATTTAAAGATCGACTTCCTTGCCTCTTTTAACAGCCAGGAAGCAGATTTTTCCAACGCCTGGTTCTGGATGAGCAATTTCTACACCTACCTGCTTCTCCATGAAAACACCACCACTGCCAACCTGGAAGCACAGTTCCCGGCGTTTATTGACAAACATATTGGGCCGGGTAATTCTCCCTTCATTCATCTCGTATTGCAACCTTTGGCGGATATTCACCTTAAATCCCACCTGGACCGGGAAATTGAAGCAAATGGCAATATCGAAACGCTCTACATCTTCGCGATAATTGCCGGATTTATTTTGCTCTTAGCACTGATCAACTTTATGAATCTGGCAACGGCCCGTTCAGTGAAGCGCGCCCGGGAAATCGGGATGCGCAAAGTGCTTGGGGCCCATAAGCGGCAGTTGGTCGGGCAATTTCTTGGCGAGGCGCTTTTACAATCCCTGGCTGGATTGCTGGTGGCACTTCTCATTGTTGTCAGTGTGCTCCCCTGGTTTAATAATTTCACCGGTAAAGCACTTTCCCTGGGCGGGTCAGCATCTCCCTGGCTAATCCCGGGGATTGTATTGTTTGCGATATTCAGTGGATTGCTGGCTGGTATTTATCCGGCACTCTATTTGTCCTCATTTCATCCGATACAGGCATTGCGCGGCAGCGGTTTTACCGCCGGAAAATTACGTAATATTTTTATCCAGCCTGCCCGCTTGCGGAAATTACTGGTTGTCACTCAATTCGCCATTTCCATCTCGCTGATAATTGCAACGATTGTCGTCTATCATCAGTTGACATTTTTGCAACAGCAAAAGCTGGGCATGAACAACGAACAGGTGATTGTTATTCCGCGCATGACGGCCGGCATCCAGGCGCAATATCCTGCATTGCGTACTGCTTTGCTGCAGCATACCTCAATTTCCGGCGTTTCAGCAGTGATGAATACGCCATCCGATCGTATTCTTGATGGCGGGCATATTTACGCTGAAGGGATTACCGAATCTTTACCGCCGGGAGAAAACATCGTTCTGCCCGGCCTGGTCGTCGACTATGAGTTTATAGATTTAATGGAAGTTGAATTGCTGGCCGGGCGGAATTTTTCCCGGGATTTTGCGACGGACACCGCCGGCACATACATTCTTAACGAATCCGCTATTCGCTCACTCGGCTGGCAAACAGCGCAGGAAGCAATTGGAAAAGGATTTTCCTGGCGGAATCTCGCCCAGGGAAATATCGTTGGGGTTGTGAAAGATTTTCATTTTTCCGGTATGAAACATGAAGTTGAGCCATTGGTGCTGCTAATGAAGCCGGAATGGGTCTTCAACATTCTCATTAAAATTCATCCGATTGACACGGAAGCAGCGCTGGCGACGATTCAGCAAACCTGGCAGGCCCATTTCCCGGAGCGCCCACTGGAATATCATTTCGCTGATGATCTTTTTGAAAAGCTCTATCGGAGTGAAGCGCGACAGGGAGAATTAATGCAGTTATTTTCCATACTGGCGATCATCATTGCCTGCCTTGGTTTGTTTGGATTGGCCGCTTTCACCGCCGAACAGCGTACCCGGGAAATCGGTATCCGGAAAGTGCTCGGTGCAAAGACTGGCGGCATTATGATGCTGCTCTCCCGGGAGTTTATTCTCCTGATCATTATCGCCAACGTTCTTGCCTGGCCATTGGCCGCCTGGGCAATGCAGCATTGGTTGTCGGCATTTCCCTATCGAATTTCTCTTTCTCCCTTTATCTTTATTCTTGCCGGTTTAGCAGCTCTGCTCATTGCAATCCTCACGATCAGCTATCAAACCGTAAAGGCCGCCTGGACCAATCCGGTAAATGCACTGCATCATGATTAGGTGAGTAGGAATAATGTAAATGAGCAAATGAGCAAATGAGCAGCCTTGTATATTTGCCCATTTGCCCATTTGCAAATTTGCCCTTTTCCCCTCCATTCAGGGCAGATTTTTCTCTTGAAAAAAGAATGAAAGCGCACTACTTTACGAACCTTCCCAGGCCTTGGGAGTATACGTATTAAATTTAGTTTCAAAGATAGGAGGCACTCCCTGATGGGCATCAGTCGTTCCACGATGTCTTGGATTTTCCTGATAGCAATACTTTTCGGCGGTGAAGGAATTTTCGGACAAGACAATAATTTATTCTTCACTACCAAAGGCAATAGTAACGATCATCTCCAATACGATGCCTCCACCTGGCGGGAATTTCTAGAGATGTCTCAGGATACCGGTATCGTGCGCTGGGAAGAGTCCTTCGATTCCACTTTTCCGCCTCCGGACAGTATCTGGCGTCTTATTGATAATGATGGCAGTGGCAGCGGCTGGGAGTACCGCAGCCGTGTCGATTTTATCAGCGGATTCAGCGTGGTTCCAAATCAGGGCAATTATTTCCTTTTCAGCAGGTTTAATCGCGCGAATGCGCAAGGTGTTATCGACGAATGGATTATTTCTCCCCGCCTCCCGCAGATTAATAGCGACGATTATCTCTACATCCATGCCGGCGCAGTGGATGACCAGTTTCCCGATTCGCTTTATATCTACCTTTCCGAAAATGGCAATGATGTCAACGATTTTAGCAATGAAATTGCCGGCTTGCAGATCAAAGGCCCGGGCGGCGCCTGGAATCGCTATCGTTTTCCCCTGGCGAATTTTGCCGGACAATCTCCCTATATCGGCGTCAATTATTATCATGAAGATGGCGGTCCGGGACGCCCCAACTCCGATAATGTTTGGGTAGATAATTTCATTTTAGGAAAATTACCGGATATTGTTCTTTCTACCAGCAATCTCCAATTTCAGCCGGATTCTGTTGTGGTAATGATGGACACAGTCGCGATTGACACATTTTATCTCGCCGATACCTTGTCTTTTACCCTGGCAAATCTCGGCCCGGACACAATTGACGTATTTAGTATTTCCAGTAGTCAGGCGCAATTTATCCCGGATACTACCCGCTTAAAGCTACCCCCATTTGACCGGGAATCGTTGCCAATCTATTATCAGCCAGACTCCCTCAACCCGGTTTTTGCAGCAACACTGACTATCGAGAATACTGATATTGTGAATAATTTTATCGAAATTCCGTTAACCGTTGCCGGGCATACGATTACGGCTATCAAACCAGGGAAATTACCGGAGAGTTTTCGATTGGGGCAAAATTATCCAAATCCATTCAATCCAACCACCCGGATAGACTACGAGTTGACCGTCCCCGGTGAAGTCACTCTGGATGTATTTAATGTGCTTGGCCAAAAAATCCGCACACTGGTTCAGGGAAATTTACCTCCGGGTAATTATTCCACGGTATGGGACAGTAACGACCAACTGGGGAGACCTGTCGCCAGTGGTGTCTATATTTATCGATTGCAATCCGGACGAACTGTCGAAGCAAGAAAAATGATATTGCTGCGTTAGGCGCGGATACCATAGGCCATATCGGTCATATTTATATTTTTTCACCCGGGGCTTCTCTGCTCTGGGTGATTTTGTTATACCCTTCAGATCTTACCAGAGGACAGTGAAATGATTAATGAGCAAATTTCCAAAGAAACGATTACAGCAGTCGCTGAAAAGCATGGTAAAGATTCTCTTTCCCAGATTACTCGCGGCGTGGAACAGGTTGCCCGGCGCTGGCGGGAAACAGATGGCAGTGCAGAAGACTTTCAACAATTCTGCGTCGATCATTTCCTCGCGGATGAAACTGAGCGCGAAATCGTTTTTCAACGATTCATCAAAAATTTTGAATCTTTAAAGGGAAATCTCCACCGAATTTACCGCGATTTCAACTGGATGCTTCATGTAGATGCCGGGGAGATGTTACCGCTGGATCATCTTTTTGCCAACTATGATGTCCACGCGCATGTCAATGAAGATATGTTCAAAACGCGCCTGGCGTTTGTCATTTTGCTTAACTTTCCCCTGCATACCTTGGTCGAAAAAAGCTCGCAGGGGGCGGACTGGTCTCGCCGTAAATGGGCGGAAACCCGTCTCGTAGAAAAATTTGCCGACCGGATTCCCGGCGATGTGAAACAGCAATATACCAGTGCATACACGGCAGTGGAATCCTATGTATACGATTACAATATTTACATGGGCAATGTGCTTGATGAGAATGGCGAAGCAATGTTCCCCAAAGACCTTAAGCTAATTAGCCACTGGGGGTTACGCGACGAACTGAAAGGCCAATATGCCAATGAAGATGGCCATTCCCGGCAGGAAATTATTTACACCATTATGGAACGGATTATTACCCAGGAAATTCCTGCCGCCGTTATCAATAATCCGGATGTACGCTGGCAGCCTGAAAGCAATCGCCTCCAGGCTGCAAATGGTAATTCTATACCTAGCTCGTCTTCGGAGGGCGGTAAACGTTACGAGATGCTGCTGAAAACATTTGCCGCAGAACGTTTGCTGGATCCGCACACACCGGATAATCCCACCCTGGTTGAGCGACGCTTTAATGATGATCGGGAAATCCTGGAAACGGAAGTTGAAGCCTTGCTAAGCGAAGTGCTCTCCGCACCGGTCTTGCAAGAAATCGCTGCGCTGGTAGAAACCCGCCTCGGCAGAAAACTTCGTCCGTACGACATCTGGTTCACAGGATTCATTTCCGGTGGCGGCTATCCGGAAACAGAACTCGATCGTATGGTGCAAAGCCGCTATCCGAATGTTTCTCATTTCAAGGAAAAGATTAACGAAATCCTTATAGAACTTGGGTTTACAGCAGAGAAAGCGAAGTATCTACAGAAATATATTGAGGTGGATCCATCCCGCGGTGCAGGACATGCCATGGGCGGTCAAATGCGCTATGACAGCGCCCATTTACGCACCCGGGTGCCGGAAGGTGGTATGAACTACAAGGGCTTCAATACCGCCATGCACGAGCTTGGCCACACGGTTGAACAAGTGATTTCCATGAACGATATCGATTATTATTCCCTGGAAGGTGTGCCGAACACCGCATTTACCGAAGCGTTTGCATTTGTTTTTCAGGCGCGGGATATGGCCGTTTTAGGACTGGAAAGTGATTCACCGGAAAGCGCTCATCTCGAAACGTTACACAACATCTGGCAAACCATGGAAATTGCCGGCGTTTCTCTGTTGGACATGAAGATCTGGCGCTGGATGTATCAACATCCCGAGGCAGATGCTGCCAGTTTGCAAGCCGCGGTCATCTCCCTGGCAAAGGAAATCTGGAACCAGTATTTTGCCCCGGTTTTTGGTTGTAAGGACTCCCCTATCCTCGCGATCTATTCGCACATCATTTTTTGCGGGATGTACATTCCGGATTACGCGATTGGGCACATTATCGCTTTCCAGATCGAAGACTATTTGAAATCGCATAGCCTCGCGACGGAAATGGAACGAATGTGCAAATTGGGCTGTATTGCGCCCCAGGTTTGGATGAAACAGGCAGTCGGCACTTCAATTTCTGTAACCCCGATGGTCCGTGCAGCTGAGGCCGCGCTTGATGCGCTTTGATGAAGCAAGTGAGCAGATGAGCATTTTGCTTCATTTGAGAGGTTTGGAATGTTATATCAAGTTTTGCACATGGCTAGTGCCAGTAAACGATTTCCCAGTTTCGTAGCGTAGCCGATTTCCGTAATTTTGCTGTTGGGTTTACAGCGACTGCCCGGGAAAAAAGTTGTAAATGGTCAATATCCGTATGATGATTAGCAAATGCAGCAGAGCGGGTAAAATCAATTTCCAGATGATTCCTTGCTTTTAGCAGCAATAATCGTTTCGCCTGACCATAGGGATGAATACCGGCAATTTTTCCCGAATATATCTCTCCATTTTTTTCCAGGCGGGTAGAAATTAGCGCATCCGGTTGATATACATTACGCAGGTGATCTGCCAGAAAATCCGGCGCCCCGGTCATTAACAAAATATGGTAATCCGCCTCACGAAGTTTTGCAACTTCGGTTTGGCTGCCTGTAGATAATTGGGAGACTATTTTCTCCTGAAAAACTTTTTCGGCAGCATTTTTAATAACTTTCGAAGACATTTTTTTCAGATAATATTTATTCTGTTTAAACGCCCGCACATGTTTCCCCCGGCAACCTTCCCGAAAAGCATATGCTGCGAATTGGGCCAGTTGTTTTGGGGGAAGAAATCCTTGACGAATGCCTTCCCGAATAAAAACCTGTTCCATCGATTGTCCCGGTAGCAGAGTACCATCAACATCAAAAACCGCCCAGGGCTTCCCGCTCATTTTTCTCTCCCGGCATTTTCCAGTTTTCGCGGCAGATCGTTTGCAAAAAGATACTCCCGCCCATCCCACAATACCGGCAGTCCGCGAATCAGGTTTAGTAAAACGACGATCCACACCAATATCTGGGTCGAAAAACTGAAATAATACATAAAGTTTTCCGGCAGTAAGCGAATCAAACTATAATCCGCTTTGTTTAGCACGATAATAATCCCAAGGCACAAAAAGGCGATCACTTTCCCGGCCCCGTAAATTCCCCGGCTCGGGCGGGAAGCCGTTAACCAATAGGTAAGGCGGGAACGCATCATGCTGTTTTCCCCAAAAGGGGTTTGTCCGGATTTGGTAAATGCAATCGTTCTTAGCATGTCGACTAAAAAACTTCTGCTGATATAAATAATCGGCACCCAGATGCTCACCAGGCCAATCACGGTAAAGTATATCCAGTAAACATGTTCCACGATGCGGTCACCGGCGATATCGAACAAAGCGCCAAATTCGCTGGTCATTTTCAACTTGCGGGCAATAATGCCATCCAGCGAATCCAGATAGATAACCAGACCGGTTAACAACACTGCAGAAAGCGCACCATAAAAGTTTGTTTGAAACAGGTAAATTACCAACACAGCCAGCAGAACTCTACCGAGCGTAATAAGATTTGCCGCCATTGCTTCTCCTTAATGAACAGTTCAAAATTTTGTTAGACAGTGTACTGCTAACATCTAATCTCCTTAATAACTAGAACTGTGCCAAAGTTTATTTCGGCGCCGCCGCAGGGCAAACAGAAGCACAAGCATATATTTTACAATTATTTATAGAAATTTTTATATTGTAAAAAAATTGTCATAACTATCTTTAAACGGTAAACCTGTCGAGTCACATCGGGGTAATTTACCGAATTGCAGTACTTTTAAGATTTTGAGTGCAAAAAGTATTATCAAACATTAAATTAGGTAGGGTAAATTTGCCCGATCCGTGCCGGAGATTTTCTTACCGGCAGCAACATAGCATAAAAAGCAAAAACAGATCAAAGATGAATTGTTCACTTAAAAGATGGAGTCAGGAAAATGAGCGTTGATTTTATTCATAAGGCGTCCGAAGAGATACTGAAGCGGAATTCGATAGACAGAGATTTATATACGGAACTGGATGTAAAGCGTGGATTACGTAATGCTGATGGCTCTGGAGTACTGGCCGGCTTAACAAAAATTTCCGGCGTAATTGGTTCAAAAAAAGAAGACGGAAAAATTTTACCGGTCGATGGAAAGTTAATGTATCGTGGTATTTCTATTGGTGATGTTGTAACCGGTATTCAAAATGACAAACGCCATGGGTTTGCGGAAGTGACTTATCTCCTGCTTTTTGGCAAGCTGCCGACGACAGATGAACTGGAACAATTTGAATCCTATCTTTACCCGCGGATGCGTCTCCCCAATTTACTGGTTACAACCAACATGCTTCAGTTTGTCAGCCCGAACGTAATGAACAAGCTACAGAAGATCGTTTTAACACTTTACACCCTAGACGAAAACCCTGATGACAACAGCATTCCGAACGTCGTTCGCCAAAGCCTGGAGTTAGTTGCTAAATTCCCGGCAATTATTGCTTATTCCTACCTGGCCCTTCGCCATAAATATCATGGCGATACGCTGCACATCAAGACCCCGAAAATGGGATATGATATCGCAGAGAACTTTCTCCATATGCTTCGTCCGGACGATAAATTTACCGCCCTGGAATCCGAATTGCTGGATTTGGCACTCGTTCTTCATGCCGAGCATGGTGGTGGGAACAACTCCTCCTTCACTACTCATGTGGTTTCTTCCAGTCAAACCGATACTTACGCAACCATCGCTGCGGCCATCAGTGCCTTGAAAGGCCCGCTGCACGGTGCGGCTAATTCCAACGTGATGTATATGATGGACAATATCAAACAGAACGTTAAGGACTGGAAAGATGATGATGAAGTTAGTAACTATATCGGCAAAATTATTAGCAAAGAAGCGCATAATGGTACTGGCCTGGTTTACGGAATGGGGCATGCTGTATATACCAAATCCGATCCCCGTGCAATTATCCTGAAAGAAAAAGCCCGGGAACTGGCTGCTGCCAAAGGGCGCCTGGATGAGTTCGAACTTTACAATAAAATTGCCGAAGTCACCCCGGGACTTTTCCAGAAAATCAAAAAATCTGACAAAGTTATTTCTCCGAATGTGGATTACTATTCCGGACTGGTTTACGACATGCTCGGCTTTTCCGTGGAGATTTACACCCCGCTCTTCGCTATGGCCCGCATTGTCGGGTGGAGCGCACATCGCATTGACGAATTGATCAATGGAAAGCGTATTATTCGTCCGGCTTATAAAAGTGTTGCCACCGAGCGCTCATACACGCCGATGAACGAAAGATCCTAATCATTCCTTAGAAATTAGCGGAGCAGCCGGAATTTTCATTTCGGCTGCTTCTTTTTATCACCTGTAATTTTCCGGATTTTATTTTTAAAAGGCCATTTTTGGCTTTTGGCGCAATAGTCGCACACCACCACTACCGTATATTAATTTAAGATTCCAGATATTTGCTCTCCCAAAATAGAAGATTATTGATTTCATATCACCCCTGCAGGGTTTATCCAAAGGTGTATGTAAATGGAATTCAAAAATATTTTGGTACCAATTGATTTCAGCAAATACTCCGCTCCGGCGGTAGCGGCTGCCGTAAAATTGGCGAAGCCTTTCCGGTGCAACATCACTTTGGCACATGTGTTTATATATTGGCCGGATATGTTTAGCGAACCGCAAACACAAACCGCCTACCACGATTTCTTTGAAAAGAAAAAGAAAGATGTGCTCAAAGAATTAGAAAAATATATGATAGATTACAGCGAAGATGATATATCTGTCAATTATATTGTTCTTCAGAGCGGCTCAGCAGCAGATTGCCTCCAGGAATATATTGAAACACATCACTATGATGTAGTGATTCTCGGGAAGCAGGGACAAACCAACCGCGAATCAATCGGGCAGGGCAGTGTTACCGAATCTTTGGTTAGAAGTGTTAAAACGCCTGTTTACAGTGTGCCGTTAACAGAAAACCTAGAGACCGTCAAACGAGTACTTGTCCCAATCGATTTCTCCCAGTATTCGGAATATGCAATTGAACATGCGCTCTTTTTTGCCCGGAAATATAACGCACGACTAACGCTGTTACATGTTATTGAGCAAGAGCAATATCCTTATCATGATGCTTCTGCAGAGTCTTTATGCGAAATTGATCGTTATCTGGGAGATATGATCACGAACAATCTGCAGCAGCTAGTTGCTGATCAGGATGGAAAAGAATTTGTTGATACTTGCATTGTGAAAGAGGGTATCGCTTATAAGGAAATTATCGCATATGTTAAAGCACATAGTATTGATCTGATGATTATCCCAACCCATGGTGTGACCGACCTGGAGTATCTGCTCCTCGGTAGTACAGCAGAGAAGGTCATTCGCTGGGCGCCATGCCCAACCCTCTCCTTACAGCTTAGGGATTAGTAGCAAATGCAACCATAGAAACAACAGAAATTTAGCAGTCAATTTTCCCATTGGATTTATTTGGATATTATCTGATGATCAACGATATTAATATCTTAGTAAAGTGTTTTAAATAACAGAATTCGAACTTCCAGAACAAACGACATTCAGACATGGCTGACAAAAAGAACCATCGCACTAACGCTTCTGCACATTCTCCTAAGGACCCCGCTGGCAATAATGAGCAACTGCCTTCGCAGATTAATGCGCGAACAAAAATTATCGAAATTTTAACCCGCGTTCAAACCCGGCAGGCGTATACAGACAAACTGCTCGATAAAGAATTAAATGCATTTAGCGAAGTTGATAAGGGGCTCATTACCGAAGTGGTGAATGGCGTATTACGCTGGCAATTTCGCCTCGATTGGTATTTACGCCAGCTATACGTTGGGGAGTATAACAACCTGATTCCCGATGTAAAAAACAACCTCCGCTCCGCCGGCTATCAACTGATGTTTCTGGATAAAATTCCCCCCTATGCTGTCCTGAACGAGGCAGTGGAAATTGCCAAAAGCAAGTATAACCAGAAAACCGCAAACCTGATCAACGCAATTCTGCGCAACTTCCTTCGCCAGCAAAAGAAGCTGGAATATGTGGAAATGAACCTGGAATACCTGGAACGTCTGTGTGTTTCCTATTCCCATCCGGAATGGCTGGTTCAGCGATGGATTGAACAATGGGGTGTAGACAATGCTCTGGCGCTTTGTAAATCCAATAACGAACGTCCGGTGCTCTCTATTCGCCTGAACAACCTTCTGGCCGACGCAGAAAGTTTTTTTAAAACTCTCGACGAGAACAATGTGCCTTACGAGCAACATCCGGACTTTCCGGAATTTGTCTGGATTCATGATTTCAGTGAATTCCGTCGATTGGATTTTATGAAAAAAGGCTGGGCCTCGGTTCAGGATATCAGCACTGGCCTGCCGGTTCGTTTGCTCAATCCGCAACCCGGCGAATCTGTCATGGATATGTGTGCAGCGCCCGGCGGTAAATCCGGTTTTTTAGCGGATAAGATGAAGAACCAGGGATTTTTATTGTCCGTGGAAAAGCATATGAACCGGGCAAAAATGTTAAAGGATAATTTGAATCGCTATGGCGTCACCAATGCTCATACAGTCGCCGCCGATGCGACCGATCTGCCAACCGATCGTCAATTTGATAAAATTCTGCTTGATGCGCCCTGTTCCGGCTTTGGCGTTTTGCGTAAGCGCGTCGATCTTAAATGGAAGCGTTCTTTAAATGATGTAATGGAAATGCAAGCGCTTCAGCTCAAATTGCTGGATTCTGCAGCTGCCTCGCTTCGCCCCGGCGGCGTAATGGTCTACAGCACTTGTACAATCGAGATAGAAGAGAATGAACGGGTCGTCGAAAAATTTCTGGAGAAGCATAAAGATTTTCGCCAGGATAAGCTGGAAGGTGAAATTCCCGGACAATATCTCTGGAATAAAATTTCTGTCCGGACGTTTCCGCATCGCCATAAAATGGATGGCTCATTTATCGTTCGGCTGCGCAAAGATGCCTGATCAATTAACGACTGACCATTAAATCAATTTTTCCCAACCGCTAAAATACGTATTGGCTACTTCCCGGAATACCTGTGGAAGTGGTGCTTCAAATCGTAAGTTTTTCCCAATAGTCTCTCCCGAACAATACATGCCTGCACAATGCAACAGATGATGTGGCGGCTGCAAGCCGACAGACAATCCACCAGCATAAATTGAATCTCCCAAGATTCCCAGACCGGCATGTTTAACATGCGCACGAATCTGGTGAGTTCGGCCGGTTTCCGGTTTAGCTACCAGCAGGCAAAGATTTTCCTTACGATTCGCCGCTAATAATCGAAACTTTGTTCGCGAAAAAAATGCAATCTTTTCTTTATTGGCAAGCATGCGTGCCGGTTGTTGATTGCCGCGTGGCCGTGTCAGATATCCAAATACTTCCCAGGCATCTTTATCCGGGATGCCAATGGCTATTGTTAGATATTTCTTCTTAATCTGCCGCTCTTGCATGGCGTTGTTTAATCGACGGGTGAAATCTTTCTTAAGTGGTATCATTAAAACGCCGCTGGAATCTTTGTCCAGGCGATGAAAAGGGTAATATTTTTTTGGCAATACACTGCAAGATTCCAGGTACTGATAAACGTTGTGAACCGCAGATTCCCGGGTCGGTGCACTGGGAATGCCCACTGGCTTATTGATTACCATTAAGTTTTCATCGCGAAAAAGAATCAACTCATCCCAGTTCACGCTATCGGCAATTTCATCGATGCCTTCTCCGGCAAAATCATAAACAGTTACCGGCATTCCCTTTCCCGCTGATACTTGATAGGAAAGTTTACGCATCCGGCGTTTATCGATATACACGCTTCCCTGGGCAATCAATGCTCTGATGCGGCGGCGAGAGAGTTGTGGAAAAACTTCCGGTAGTAGCTTATCCAGCCGTTCTGCCCGGTCGGTTTTTATGCGGCCAGTATATTTTTTTGTCATTGTCTAATGTATTATCAAAAATTGGTAGGGAAAACAGGAATTGTGGAAGATAGGCAGGTCACTGCCCGGCACTATTTTTACCGGACAGTGAAAAACGAACGAATGCGTTCTAATTTTTAATTATAAGGTATATTTGCGGCCTTTATTGGCGTCTTTCAAATAGTCCATCAGCGGTGCAAAATAGTTCAACATTGCATTAGCGCTAAGTTCTTCCCCAAGCTCATCTTTCATCAACTTACGCCAATCCACGCTCGCCCCTTTTTCAAGAATGCCAGCTAAAAATTCGCCAGTTTCTGTGCTGCCATAATAATTGGTTTCCTTGGGATCTTGCTTGAGAATTTTTGTTGCGATATGATTGTGAATCTGAAAAAGCGTTACATTTGAAAGGGCATAATCATAATACTGAGCAGCATCATTATTGATATGCGTTTTCGAGGGTGCATCACAATATTCTTCGCCGCGCTCGGAGGGCGGTGCGATGCCCTGGTATTTTGCTTTCAACTCCCACCACTTGGCATTGAACTGGTCCGGGGAAAGATTGTTGCTATACAGCTCATATTCAAAATCGGTCATTACACCGGCAGACCAGGGAATAAATACGATATAATTCAATGCTTCCTTCAGGAGAATCTGCATCTGATCGGTTTTCGCATCGGCAGGAATAAGGTCCAGGTGCGCCAGGAAAGGCTTCTGCATGGCTGCAAATCCCAGTAGACTACCAATCGCTTCATGAAAAGCGCGATTAGCGCCTTCCCGTAACAATGGTGGTACATCGGGATTAGTATAGCACATATAGTAATAGATATGTCCGAGCTCGTGATGCACAGTTTCATACCAATCGGCATTCGGCACAACGCTCATCAGGGAGCGAACGTCATTTTCCAAATCCATGTGCCAGGCAGACGCATGGTTATTCTTTTTGTAATAGGTTCCTTCCGGTAACGGATAGAGAGACGATTTTGTCCAGAAAGTTTCCGGCATAGCATCAAAGCCCATGCTCTTGTAAAACTTTTCACCCTGGCGGCAGAGCCACTCAGCATCTTTTTCTTTCAATGCGCCATCGAGGTCAAACCCTTCTACCGTCACCAGTGAATTCCAATCCTGCCCCCAGCGGTTCGGCAGCCAATGGGCGGGGATTAAATCCGGCACTTCGCTTGCGCCATATTTTTTCGCCAGTTCATAACGAAAATAAGTATGTAATTCCCGGTAGAGCGGACGCAATTCTTCAACCAGGCGGCGATTGAGATCGACCATTTCCTGGGTTGTCATTCCATAAGAAGAAACCTGGTAAGAGAAATAATCATCGTAGCCCAGCGCCTGAACAGTCTTATTGCGCAGTTCCTGTAAAGCTACCAGACCGTCACGCAGATTTTTACCGACTTCCTTGCTAGCTTCCCAGGCCGCGAGACGCTTATCAAGATTTGTCTCCTCTTTAAGAATTGCATCAATTTCATTGGTAGACACAGATTTGCCATCGATTTGAAAATCAAATCCGAACAACTTTTCATTTTGCGCGGTTTCTGCCTTGATGCGGGCATCTACGAGATCCGGCACTGTCGCAGGATTATTGGCAGCATTATAAAGGATCGCCTCTAGCTGGCGCACCTGCAGATCACTGAACTGATCTTTATAAGCAAGCAACGCGCGGGCCTTTTCGATATTTTCCTTACTGCCGGTAAAGCTAGCCAGTGCCTTGTTTGCCCGTTCGGTGGCAGGACCGGTAACCGTATCACCTTCCACGATGTAGGTATTGGATTTCCACTCCGCTTCTGCGGAAGCATAGTAAAGTTCCTGAAACGTTTTCGTATAAGCGTCCAGAAATTTCTGCGTTGCCACTTTCGGGTCTTCCTGGCAGGCAAGTATTAGACACCCCATTGCCAGCCAGATCAATATCTTTTTCATAACACACCTCTCGGTTGGACTAAACATCTATCATTCAGTAGTTTCCATGCGCAGTTTTGTAGCGAAGCAATATACGATGCCTTCAGGAGAGAAAGAAAGGTGGATTAAAAATGTGGGGGTCCGTTCCCATCCCGGCAGCCGGGATGGGAACGAGTAAAAATTACAAGAAATCTTGCTAATCCAGGGCTATATAAGTCGACTTCATCTGGGTATATTTGTGCAACCCGTGCAGGGAGAAATCCCGGCCAAAACCGGACTGCTTCACCCCGCCGAAGGGCATCACTTCTTTGTAGCTATCGAGAGAGTTAATTGTCACCATTCCTGCCTTTAATGCCCGAGCCATTTTATGAGCCTTACTCAGGTCGCGTGTCCATACTGCTGCCTGTAAACCATATTGAGAATCATTTGCCAGTTCAGTTGCATTGCTACTATCACTGAATGCAATTGTTGCCAGCACCGGTCCAAATATTTCTTCCCGGGCAATGGTCATCTCCCGGCGAACTTTATCGAAGACAGTCGGGGTAATATAACAGCCTCCGCTTTCCTGATTAATGCGTTCTCCTCCCAGCAACAAATCTGCCCCTTCCCGATGCCCACTTTCGATATATTCCAGCACTCGTCCGGTTTGTGTTTCATCAACCATCGTGCCAAATTCGGTTGCGGGGTTCAACGGATCGCCGGGTTCTATTTTTCGGGCAGCATCCAACAGCGCTTCCATAAATTCTCCATGAATTTTCTCCTCTACCAGCAATCGCGAGGCAGCGGTGCAAACCTGGCCGCTGTTGTAAAAAATGCCATCCACTGCATTCCGGACAGCGACATCCAGATCCGGTGCATCGGCAAAAATGATATTCGGTGTTTTCCCTCCGCATTCCAGTGCGACCTGTTTCATATTGGATTCGCCGGCATATTTCAAGAATAATTTCCCCACTTCAGTTGAGCCGGTAAAAGAGATCATATCGACATCCATATGGCGCCCAAGAGCCTGACCGGCAGTGGGTCCCTTACCGGGAACAACATTAAATACACCGGCTGGAATGCCAGCCTCAAGAGCAATCGCGGCAATTCGCAATGCCGTAAGAGAAGACTGTTCCGCCGGTTTCAATACGACGCTATTACCGGCTGCCAGTGCCGGGGCAAATTTTAAAGCAGCCATATCCAGCGGGAAATTCCAGGGCACGACAGCCCCAACGACACCAAGCGGCTCGCGGGTAATCAGGCCCAGCTCGTTATTCCCCAGTGGGGCAATTTCCCCATATACCTTATCAATTGCTTCGGCATACCAGCGAATGGTACGCACGACTGAAGGTATATCATGCGTGCGGGAGAAAAGGATTGGCTTGCCCATATCGAGTGTTTCCAGCAACGCCAGTTCATCGGCGTGGGCACGGATCTTTTCCGCGAAAGCCATCAGGATACGCTTGCGCTTTTTTGGCGGCAGCGCAGACCAACGGCCATCTTCAAAAGCCTTTCTCGCGGATTTCACAGCCCGTTCCACATCTTCGCTATCACCAGCTGCGATTTGGGTAAGGCAACGGCCATCAATCGGGCTATGACAGGGAAACGTTTGCCCGGCAGCGGCATCGACATATTCTCCTTCGATAAAAACCTGATTGGGGAATTCGATTTCTTCTGCCTGTTGTATCCAGGATTCGTATGGGGCGATTCGGGGCATATCGGTCTCCGTTGTTTTTTGACAGTTATCAGTTGACAGTTATCAGTTGACAGTTATCAGTAAACAGTAATCAGTGATCGGTTATCTTCCAGTGCGTGTAACTGATCACTGTTTTTTTAGCTGCCGCAAATTTGCTTACTTCCCCAGCTTTTGCCGAAGAGCGATCAATGAAATGAATTCGTATATGATATTAGCAGCCAAAAGACTGGTAACATTCGCAGGATCATACGCTGGCATTACTTCGACGAGATCATAACCGACAAAGTTTAATCCGGCCAGCCCGCGCACTAAAGCAAGGGACTGGTATCCGGTAAATCCACCAACCTCCGGGGTGCCGGTACCGGGCGCATAGGCGGGATCGACAAAATCGATATCGAAGGTTAAATAGCAGGGGGCAGCTCCTGCGCGCTCGCAAATAATTTCCAAAGCTGCCGCAACACCAATCTGATGAAGTTCCGGGCCGGTTATATCACGAATACCCGCTTCGCGGGACATATCGGCATCTTCCGGCCCGTACAGTGAGCCACGTAATCCTACCTGGGTGGAGCGACTCGGGTCGATCAAACCTTCCTCTAACGCACGTCGGAAGGGCGTGCCATGCGTGTCTTTCTCGCCGAAGTATCCCTGCCAAAGGTCGCTATGGGCATCGAATTGGATCAACCCAACCGGCCCATGCTTCGCTGCAATGGCGCGCAATAGCGGCAATGATACCGAATGATCGCCGCCAAGAAAAATCGGTGTTGCCGGAGAATTAACAATCGCAGTGGCACCTTCCTCGATTAGCTTGTGGGATTCCGGTAAATAACCGGGAATGATTGGCAAGTCGCCATAATCGATGCCGGAACAATGCTGAAAAATATCAACATCCAATACCGGATTATAAGGACGCAATAGCAGGGAATTTTCCCGAATGCTTCCCGGTCCAAATCGCGCCCCCACCCGGAATGTACCACCGGTATCAAATGGTACGCCGGCGATGGCAAAATCTGCTTCAGCAAGATTTGTTTCATAAGGCAAGCGCATAAAAGTACGCACCCCCTCGAAACGGGGATAAACCATCGCATCCAAAGGCTGATGTTTTTTCTTTTTACTCATATCTTCAACCCAAACTCTGAACTCTGAACTTTTAACTCTGAACATTTAGTTTTTTATCAAAAATCCGCATCCACCGGCAAAATGCCCTGCCGGGTATAAGCACCACTGAGCACCTTTTTCAATCCATCCTCAAAGGCTTGCAGGGTTCGTGATGCATCTACTTCGCTATGGGCAGCACAGAGATAAAACGGCTCTAGCGCAAATGGTTCACGCAGGATGCCCTGTTCCATCATGTAAGTAATCACACTTTCGTAAACATCAAAGGAACAATCTGTTAGCAACTCTCGCCAATCACGTGGTGCGGATTCAGAAAAAGAGATACCGAACAACGCCGATGCGCCATGGACATGATGGATAATTCCCTGCCGGCTTAAAATTTCCCGAAAACCGTTCATTAACATATTGCCGGTTTTTTCCAGCTGACGATGCACATCGCCTTTCTGAATCAACGCCAGGGTTGCATCGGCCGCCGCTGTTGAAACCACATTGCCGGCATAAGTGCCGCCCTGGAAAACCTTTCCCGGACCAAAGTGCATCATTATTTTTTCGTGGCCAGCGACAGCTGCAATCGGATATCCATTTCCCATCGCCTTCGCGTAGCAAGAGATATCCGGTATTACCCCGAAATATTCCCGCGCCCCGCCCGGCGCAATCCGAAAACCGACTTTCACTTCATCGAATATAAGCACGATGCCGTATTTATCGCATTGGGCACGCACGCTTTCCAAAAATCCCGGCAGCGGCATAATTGCATTGCCATTGCCAAGCATCGGCTCCATAATGATCGCAGCAATTTTATCTCCATGACGGGAAAGTATATCTTCAAGAATATCAGGTGCATTCCAGGGACAGGGAATCAGCAATTCTTTCATTATATCCGGAATCCCAATGCTTCCCTTAGAAGCACGGGGATGCGCTCTTTCTCCAACTTCCTCCAATTTTGCATTCGCAGTACTCCAGAGGACGTAATCATGCGCGCCATGATAAGAACCTTCAAATTTAAGTATGATATCACGACCGGTATATCCCCGAGCGAGGCGCAGTGAATGCAGAGTTGCCTCAGATCCAGTATTGGTTAAACGCACCATTTCCACACCAGGACAAAGATCGATAATCCGTTCCGCAACGCGCACTTCATACTCATGCGTGGCAGCATATACCTGACCACG
The DNA here is from genome assembly GCA_028284905.1 of Calditrichia bacterium. GTDB lineage: Bacteria > Calditrichota > Calditrichia > RBG-13-44-9 > J075 > JACKAP01. The sequence continues at coordinate 187,991 of JANQQU010000093.1, read as the reverse complement.
ATCAAGCGCAGCCTTCACATAATCATTGATATATTCGTCTGCATGACCGACAATCACTGGCCCCCAACCGAGGCGATAGTCGAGAAAAGCGTTGCCATCCGGATCGTAGACATAACCTCCCTTCGCATCGGAAAATACCAGGGTATCCTCATCTGAGAAGTAGCGATAATTGGAATTAACACCATAAGGCATAACATTCATGGCACGCTGAAAAAGTGCGCGGGATTTGGGAGTCTGCATGATTTCCTTTTAATTTTGTTTGTCGAATTTGAGTCAGAATTTTTACACAATTTTAAGAATAGCTTAGAAAGCACTTTTCTAATATCCTTTTTTTCCATATTCTACACTAAAACATGGCAATATTACAAAATATGCAAAATATCAACGAAATATTCAACATACGATAAAATTCGACGGTAAAAATGAAAAATCTCAAAACCAATACTTACGGAGAGCCGCCTTCCCACTCTTCCGGTTCCAATATCGACCGTTTAGATTTTCACATCATGCAACACTTGATTGAGGATGGTCGCAAATCGCTTACTGACATCGCCAAGGCGCTGAATATATCCGTCGGCACTGCCCGCAATCGGCTTTCCCGCCTGATGGATGAAGAAGTATTTATGGTGTTTGGGCAGGTTGACCCCAATCGAATTGGATTCAATGCCTATGCGCAGATATTTATTGCTATCCGGCCAGTGAATCGTCTCGCGGAAATTGCTGAGCAGATCGCCGCTTTTCCGGAAGTAAGTTTCGTTGCACAAATTGCCGGAGAGTTTGATCTGGAGATTAACGTCATGTGCCGGGATAATAATCATCTCACCACTCTCATGAATGAACGACTTTATAAAATTGACGGCATCCATCAAACTAAAACAAATATGTATCTGAAAGTGTTTAAAGTGGCGCAGCCGGATTTACAACTACTTCATTCTACTGGTGAAGAAGACTAGTATTCATATTTTGGAAAAAATCCGCGAAAGCAATTTGATATCTCATCCCCATCGCTTATTTTTTCGCTTAATCAGCCCCTAGTCACCTTAAATAACTTCATCAAGTATTAACGTTTTAATAGAAGGATTAGATTTATGAAAATAGCTTATGTATTCGCCCATCCCCGCTCGGCCAGTTACAAGCTGGGGCAAATGATTCTTCCCCAATTGGAAGCCGGTACGCACAGAGTAGAAGTCGTCGGAATGTTCTTTTTTGATGACAACAATTTTGTATTACGGAAAGGGGATCCGATTGGCGAACGCCTCGCCAAAGTAGCGAAGGACACCGGTATGCTCCTGATGATGTGCGACATGTGTGCCCTGGAAAGGAATCTTGCGGAAGGGGAACCGCGCTGGTGTGGCCCCGATGGTAAGGGACGAACCGAGCCGGGTGTTGTCCGCACTAAAGATACTGTGGATGGCGTAGCGGTCGGCTGTTTTCCCGATCTGTACGAAGCATTGGGCGGTAATCCCCCCGATCAGGTAATCACCCTCTAAAAGGAGAGATAATGGCTTTTTATATCAAGCTTTATCTGCTGACCGTTCCGGTTTTCTTTGCGATTGATATCATCTGGCTTGGTTTCCTGGCCAGGGGATTTTATCGAGAACATCTTGGCTTTATTCTCAGCCCCTCGGTTAACTGGACGGCAGCAATCATTTTCTACCTCATTTTTATCGCTGGTATCCTGTTTTTTGCTGTGTTACCTGCGCTGGAGAAAGGCACTATCGGTAATGCTTTACTGCTGGGCGCCCTTTTCGGTTTTTTCACCTATGCCACCTACGACCTCACCAACATGGCAACGATTAAAGATTGGCCCCTGATCGTCGTAATTGTTGATATTATCTGGGGCTCGGTGTTATGTGCTTCGGTGGCAGCATGTTCATTCTTGATTGGGAAATGGTTGGGTTAAAGGAAAAGCGATAATTACTCGATTTTCTAGCTCCTTGAAATCATTCTTATTGATGAGGCAACTATGACATTCACTTCCGATCCCCTCTATGTCTTAACTGTTCTATGTTTCTGTGTCGTTCTTTCCGAATGGTTATCCAACAACACCTCATTTCGTCATCTTGGATCGGCGCTGCTGGTTATTGTCATTGCGGCGATTTTAGCCAATTTTTCCCTGATTCCCACTGCTTCCAATGCCACGCCTTTGTATGAGGGTATCTTTCATTATGTCGCCCCGATTTCGATCTTTTATTTGCTGCTCGGCGTCAATCTTCGCGAATTGAAACAGGCTGGCCCACCGATGCTGTTAATTTTCCTTTTGGGCGCGCTGGGAACGATCCTCGGCGTGCTTACCGGCATGTGGATTATCTCCGGGTCGACAGCATTGGGCGAACACTATGCGGCAATCGGCGGTATGTTCACTGGCACTTATATTGGCGGGGGAATAAACTTCAATGCTGTTGCTTTGCACTATGATATTATGAAAACCGGAAATCTCTTTGCCGGAGCAATTGCCGTTGACAACATAATGACCACGCTTTGGATGATTATTACGATCGCTCTACCGAAGCTGCTCTTTGCCCTTTTTCCCCGGGAAAAGTCCATTCAGGAAACAAATGCATCCGCTGCCGCTGTCAATAGTTCTGATTTGGAAACCGAGACTTTAAATCCCCTGGATTTTGGGATAATGGCCGGATTGGGCGTAGCAGCCCTTTGGGTTTCCGAAGGGCTTGCGAGCATCTCCGGTGCTGCCGGTTTTCCCATACCTTCAATTATTATTATTACAACTATCGCCCTTTTTATGGCACAAATGCCTTTTTTTCAACAATTGAAGGGGGCGAAAGTGCTTGGCATGTTTAGCGTTTACCTCTTTCTTGCGGTTGTTGGTGCTTACTGCGAAATTTTTGCCCTGGCGGAAATTGGTGCCATTGGCGTGGCATTATTAATATTTGCATCAGTGCTGGTGTTAATACACGGACTGATTTGCTTTGGCGGAGGTATGCTAATTTCCCGGGATTGGGATCTCATTGCCGTTGCCTCCCAGGCGAATATTGGTGGCTCCACTTCGGCACTGGCATTGGCAAAAAGCCTCTCCCGCAACGATTTATTGCTGCCGGGTATTTTGGTAGGTTCCCTGGGGAATGGTATCGGTACTTATTTGGGATTTTTAGTCGCAGGCTTATTGTAGTTTTTTTAAGCAGGCTTATGAATGCCCAGTTTTTCCATTTTGTAGCGAATCGCCCGTTCGGAGATCTGCAAAGCCCGTGCTGCCTGGGATTGATTCCAGTCGTTTTGAATTAACGCAGTTCGGATTAAATCCGCCTCAGTCTCCTCCAGCGTTGCCTGTAAAGATTTGCGAAGCGGATGACCCGCCCCGCTAAAAACCAGGGATTCAAATTCCTGGCGATACTCTTTCGGTAACACAGTTTCGTCCAGGGTAACAGTATTTTCCGGTGCCATTGCAACTAGCCGTTCGACAAAATTTTCCAGCTCACGGATATTCCCCGGCCAGTGGCGCAGCTGCATATAATCCAGCATATATTCGTGAAATGCTGCAATTTCCTTTCCCTGTTCCCCGGCAAAACGCTGCAAAAAATGGCCGGCCAGTCGGGGAATATCTTCACTACGTTCATTCAGCGTTGGCACTTGTATCGGATAGACATGCAGCCGATAGAAAAGATCTTCCCGGAATTTCCCCGCTTCTACCTGTAATCTTAAATTACTGCTGGCCGCGGAAATAATGCGCACATTTACTGCTTGCGGTTTATTACTACCGATCTTACGAATTTCCCCTTCCTGAAGCACCCGCAGTAACTTCGCCTGCATATCATAGGGCAGATTGGCGACTTCATCCATAAACAGGACGCCATGATTCGCTTCTTCAATTAGGCCTTTTCGATCATAATTCGCTCCGGTAAATGCGCCTTTTACATGCCCGAAAAGCTCGCTCTCGATCAGGTTTTCCGGAATGGCTCCGCAATCGATAGCTACAAACGGTTGTTTTTCCCGACTGCTCAATCGATGAATTGCCCGGGCGACCTTTTCCTTTCCGGTGCCGCTTTTCCCCATCAGCAATACCCGGACTTCGCAGCGGGCGGCTGCTTCGATCGCTTTGAGTAATTCAACAAATGCCGGGCTATTCCCCAGCATTCCCATGCCTTCATATTTCCGGATCAGGGCGTCTTTCGGTAACTGCTGCTCAAAATAGGTTTGTATGTGTTGTACATTATCGAGAAATGGTGCAGCAATTGCGGCCATTTTTTCTAACAAAGACAGCTCTCCGGAATGAAATGGGTGACCATCTTCCCGGTCGATTGCCAGCAAATAGCCAATGACGCTCCCGCCGCTGCGCAAAGGGACACACATCGCACAGTCCGCATTAAACTTAGACGCGATGCTACTGGCAAATCTGTCATCAGCGGATAGATCAGCGCTAAAATAGGACTGCTGATTTTTCAGGCACCAGCCAATCATATTCGTTTGCAACAGCTGGCGCCCGCGCGATTTTTTATCTTCCCCCCCGCTAATCACAGTTTTTACTGTGTTTTTAGTGCTGGGATTAATCATCACAATCGAAGCAACAGTCGCATTGAAGAGCGTCGCAGCAGTTTCCGACACTACGCGCAATATCTCTTCAAAGTCCGTTTGCTGTCCTAATATATCAGCCAGCTCAAATAGAATTTCTGTTTTGGCATTCTCTGCTTGCATTGCGTTCCTGTTCTTTTATTAAGGCGAAAAACCCTTATTCTTCCAGTGCATCGTTAATTTTGATCAAGCTATCCGCCTTAACACTATTTCCCATCTTCCGAAGAAGCTCGCTATATGCTTTTCTTGCTGCAATCACTTCTTCATTATCACTGCCATATGCAGCTTCTCTTAGCTGAACAACCCGCTGATAATATTCATCCGCAGTCTGATGATCGCCAGTAATGTTTTTTAACTTCGCCAGCTCATAAGCAGGATAGCTGATAATAGGATGCGTCGGCCCGGCCATTTCCTCAAATAAAGCCACTGATTTTTTCAGATTTTTTTCCGCGGTAATGTATTCTCCCCGCGCCAGCATGGAACGCCCCAGATTGGTATACGCCGCCGCCGGTTTAGGCGTATCCTTTCCATAAATCGTCTCATAGATATTCACCACTTCCCACAGCACCTTTTCGGCGGGCAGGTAATCGCCTTTCAACACCAGCGAACGTCCAAAATTATTCATCGCCGTCGCCACATCATAATGCACTTCTCCGTAAAGCTTTTTGAAGATGGCAACGGCGTCTTCATGAAGTGCGATGGCTTCATCGTGGCGTTTCAACGCTGTATAAGTGGATGCTAAATTACTCATGCTTATTGCTGTTTCCGAATGCGCTTCCCCATAAATCTTTTTAAATGAAGCAAGAACTTCATTTAGCAAGAGAACCGCTTCATCATTACGATTCAGGTCCAGCAACCACCAGGCAAGATCATTCTTAATGCGACTGGTCAGCCAGTGGTCATCTCCGACCAGTTCGCGGGCGATCGCCAATGCCTCTCGCACCAGTGGTTCCGCAGCTTCATATTTGCCCTGGTAGGCCAGCACAAAAGACAATTTCGATTGCGATTCGGCGAACTGCAAATTGTCCTTACCCATGGTCTTTTCCGCATGCGCTACCGACTCGCGATGATACTGTTCGGCTTTTGGTAAATCTTCTTTTTCTTCCCAGATATTACCGAGTTGCCGAAGGTTTTGCACGACTTTCTCATGCAGCGCTCGTTCCTGAAAAATTCGCAAAGATTTTTCCAGCATTACTAGGGCCGGGTCAAATTCCCCTAATTGATAATGCAGGGAGCCCAGATTATGCAGCGTATTTCCCAATTCAGGATCGAGCGAATCGGCAAATGCCGTCTGCTTGTGCAAGGCGGAATCCAGCAGTGCTTTCCCTTGCTGGAAAAGCCCCAGCTCGGCATATACTTTCCCCATAGTGGACATTAAGCGGGCCTGAATAGCCGGTTCCCCGCTCAGTTCCTGATGAATACGGCCAGCGCTTTTATCAAGCAGCTGACGGGCGGAGATTGTGTCGCCAACTGCCTCGGTAGGATCAGAGACTTTAAAGATTTCGATGAGAAATTCCGAGACTTGCCGGGCCGCTTCCGCTTCATTGGCCGCCTTCATTTCTGCTTGGGTTGCTCGCCAAAGACCAACAGTCGCCATCACCAGTCCGATAATCAAACCGGAAATCGCAATTGCAGCAGCAGCAACTGCCCTTTTATTTCGCCGGGCAAACTTCTTCAGTTTATAGCTATTACTGGGGGATCGGGCAGATATCGGCTCATCGTTCAAATAGCGTTCGATATCCAAAGCGGGGCCATTGGCAGTCTCATAGCGCCGTTCCCGCTCTCTTTCCATTGCTTTCATGGTTATCCAGTCGGGATCCCCTTTCAATATTTTCAGCAATGCCTCCGGTTCGGTACGACGGTTGTGCGCAATTGTTTTCCGAACTTTCTCCAGGGTTTGTAATCTTTTGCTTGGTGTCGGGGGATCAGTCTCTTCCAGAAAATTTTGGAAAGCCGCTCCCCGGGACTGATAATCACTCAGCTGAAACGGCAATACACCGCTCAATAACTCATAGAGAATAACCCCGAGTGCATAAATATCACTGCGCGTATCGATGTCTTCCGAATTGTTACCTAATTGCTCCGGAGACATATAGGCCGGGGTGCCGACATTCTCGCCAATTGCCGTCAACCGGGATTGATCGGTCAACTGTGTGTCAATCGCCTTCGCGATGCCAAAGTCAATAATTTTCGGTATCGGCTGGCCATCCTGCCGGGCAACCAGAATATTGGATGGTTTTAAATCGCGGTGAATCACTCCTTTTTGATGCGCATGTTGCACTGCCCGGCAAATATCTGCGAAGAGACGCAAGCGTGCATCTGTCGACATCCTTTCATCATCACAAAACGCAGACAGTGGTTTGCCGGGAACATACTCCATCACAAAGTAAGGGCGCCCTTTATCTGTCGTTCCCGCTTCGAAAACGCTGGCAATGCCGGGATGATTCATCATCGCCAACGCCTGCCGCTCCATTTCAAAACGGGCAATAATTCTTTTACTATCCATCCCCAATTTGATGATCTTAAGCGCCACCTGGCGGCGAACCGGTTTTTCCTGTTCAGCCAGATATACCTCTCCCATTCCTCCTTCACCTAACATTCTCAAAATTTTATAATCGCCGATTTGGGTCAGGCCGGAATTATCAAAGGCCGATTTTTCTATTGTTTTGCTTTCGCCAGCTGTTATCGAGAGTGAAACAGCCTTCAGGTTATCATAGACGGCGGTCATAGATTGCATTCGTTGCTCTACTTCTTTGGCGAGCATTTCTCTTATTAACGCCGTTAACTCCTCAGGTAAATCCGGGCGATCCAGCTTATTAGGGGGCTCGTTCAATATAGCATAAACCAAGGCCTGATCATGTTCTTCATCGAAAGGCCGCTTTCCTACGAGCAATTCATACATCAGAATCCCCAGCGCCCAAATGTCACTGCGATGATCGACGGTTTCTCCCTGGATCTGCTCCGGGGACATATACGCAAGCGTTCCCATTACCGTGCCAGAGCGTGTTTTTCGAACATCATCGTGCAGTCTGGCCAAACCGAAATCCAATATTTTCACCTGGTTATTTTTGGTGATCAGAATATTATCCGGTTTTATATCCCGATGAATAACGCCGTGCGCATGGGCAGCAGCTAATCCGTCTGCAATTTCCAGTACTGCACCAATCGTCCGTGCCAATGACCAGGCTTCGCTATAAGTATTGATTGGCTGACCATCAATATATTCCATAACAATGAATGTGCCGTCTTCACTCTCTTCAAAGGCGTGCACAGTAGCAATATTAGGGTGATTTAAGGCGGCAGCAGCGCGCGCTTCCGTGCGAAAACGCGCTTGTAAATCCAGATCGGCGGAAACAGCTGTTGGCAGAAATTTAATTGCCACCTGCCGATTCAATTTTCGATCAATTGCAAGGTAAACAACGCCCATTCCGCCGCGTCCGAGTTCTTTAATGATCTGATAATGCAGTATAGATTTACCAATCATATGAACTTATTCCCGTTTGTTCTTCTGGCTTAATTGACAATTGATTTAAATCGGAAAATTATCCGGGGAATAATACTACTGTTATAAAGAAACGAATTCTCTGATTACAAGATTATACACATTTTAACAGTAATAAAAAACATCGCCTTCCGGCGGGAGAAAATCAAGTTTCTTTTTGGGAGCTATGAAATCTTTTGGTGGGATAATACAAGGACCAACCGGCAGTTTCCGGATCGATCCTTGTATTCAAAATTTTACTAATCAATGAAAAAAATTATACTAATGGCGCTGAAAAATTTTAGCGACGATTTTCCAGCCATCTTCGAATTGATACAGGGATAAATAGTCGGTGAATACATGCTTCCCATCTTTGTACAATTCGACCCTTGCAACAGCAGCATTACCGTTGAAATCAACCAGGGTGAAATCATATTTGACATCCTTTTTCGGCGGATTGGGATTTTTCTTCTTTCCTTCTTCAATACGACTAACCCAATCTGTCAGGGAAACCTTCACAATCTTGTCATCCCTTAATACTGACATCGTGAAATCCGGGTGAAAACCTGCCTTAATCTTATCTGTATCCCTTTCGATATGAATACCTTCGATATAGGCACTCTTTACCACCGCTTTGATTGCATCATCAACCGGTCCGGCAAAAGCCGTAAGGGTTTGAAATAACAGTAAAGACAGAATAATCCAGCCAATTCGTTTAACTTTTTGCATTGCGTCTCCTTTTGAGTAGTGAATGCTTCAGTAAGCATTAAAGTGGATCCGTGGCGCTCAAGCCAGGTGCAGAATAACTACCGACTCTCAATACGGCAGAATTAGAAACGAGTTTCCGATATTTCACTTCATTCGCAACGAAAACAATATCTTAAGAAATTTGATGCTACCGGCTGGGAATACGAACAAAAAAGGGTGAGATAATTTCATCTCACCCGGAATTGACATTAAAGAAATGATAAATGAAGGATAAAGTGTGGATCTTTACCACCTGTCCTGCCGCTTAAAGAAGTCACGGAAAAAATGCTGGCCGATGCCATAGGCACGCCACTTATTTCTCAGATAGAAATAACCGGCAACCATGCCACCGAGATGGCTGATGTGTGAAATGCCATCCTGGCGAGGCAAACTGAATAATTCCAGCAAACCATAAATCACAACCAAATACTTTGCTTTGATCGGAAAAAGAAAGTTTAAGTAGATTTCACGATCCGGGAAAAACAAAGCATAAGCAGCAAGAATACCAAAGATTGCCCCCGAGGCGCCAATCGTCGGAATAAAAAATCCTCCTGATGCCTGGTTCACATCCAGGTTTGAAAGCACATGCCACATAAAGGTTGTTACACCGGCAATCGTTCCGGTTAGAAAATAATACTTAAGGAATTCTTTCGTTCCCCAGGTTCTTTCCAGTTCGATACCAAACAGCCATAATGCGAACATATTAAAGAAAATATGCCCGATGCCTCCATGCAGGAACATATAGCTGACAAACTGCCAGATATATAATTTTGATAGCACGATGAATGGCACCAACCCAAAAAGCAAATCAAAACTGGTCGTGCTTTGCGGCGATGCCCGGCGAATCACCTGATGGTAATCTCGTGGCAGTAGATCTATTAATGCTTCATTCAGGTTAAATGCAATTAGTGTCTGGAAAAGAAAAATCGCCAGGCAAGAGAGCATTATGTTTTTTACTGCTGAGGTCATCATACTATTTCCAAACTGGACATTCATTCCAAATCCTTCTATTTGTCACTTTCTGTAGCCACACTATATATCTTAGGAGGTCATTCAGATTAATAAGCTTTAGCAAATATCACCCGTCTTTTACTGGGTTTTCCGGTCATTACACATTTACCATCTTCTTCTTCGGAAGTTTCAGGAATATTCCGAATGGTGACGCTTAATTCGTCCTTAATCTTCTCCTCAGTCTCTACACTGCCATCCCAATGGCAGAGAGCGAAGCCACCGTGAATTTCCGCTTTATCTTTATTCTTCGGAGTGAAGTAGTCGTAAAAGTCTTCCCGGGAATCAATTTTGACAATATTTTCATCCCGAAATTTACGGGCTTTATTGAAAATTGTTTGTTGAATATCTGCTAAAATATCAGCGGCAGTAGCGACGAATTCTCCCTTACTGAGCGTCTTGCGATCGCGATGTCCTTTATCGCGACGTCCCATAAAGACATTACCTTCTTCATATTCCCGGCGCCCGACTTCCAGGCGAATCGGCACACCTTTCTTAATCCAGGACCAGGTTTTCTCGCCACCGCGGATATCGCGATCATCCAGTTCAATAGTCAGGTTTCTACCGGCGTAGTTGACATCCTGCAACTCACGGCGCAGCTGGTGACAATAATCGAGAATAGCACTATGATGCTCATCATCATGAAGAATCGGGAGAATTACCACATGTGCCGGCGCAAGGCGCGGAGGAATTATCATGCCATCATCATCGGAATGGGTCATAATTAACGCCCCGATCAAACGGGTAGAAACGCCCCAGGAAGTTGTCCAGGCATGGCGAAGCTGACCTTCATCATCGAGGAATTTGATATCCGCTGCTTTCGAGAAATTTTGTCCCAAAAAATGGGAAGTGCCTGCTTGCAGCGCCTTCCGATCCTGCATCATTGCCTCAATCGAGTAAGTGCGTAAGGCACCAGGAAATCGCTCACTCTCACTCTTCTCACCCTTGATGACCGGCATTGCCATTTGTTCTTCGGCAAACTGGGCATAAATATTGAGCATCTGGATCGTTTCCGCCTGGGCTTCTTCGGCAGTCGCATGGGCGGTATGCCCTTCTTGCCATAAAAACTCGGTTGTTCTGAGAAACAAACGGGTACGCATTTCCCAGCGGACGACATTCGCCCATTGGTTAATCAGTAAAGGCAAATCGCGATAAGAATGAATCCATTTGGCGAACATTTCTCCGATAATCGTTTCCGAGGTCGGGCGAACCACTAACGGCTCATCTAATTTGCCGGCCGGTTGCAGCATGCCATCATCATCGGCTTCTAAACGATGATGAGTAACGACTGCACACTCCTTCGCAAATCCCTCCACGTGTTGGGCTTCTTTTTGCATAAAACGCATCGGGATAAATAATGGGAAGTAGGCGTTTTTATGTCCGGTATCCTTAAACATTTTATCCAGGCCCTGTTGCATGTTTTCCCAGAGGCTGTATCCCCAGGGTTTAATAACCATACAACCCCGAACCGGGGAATTTTCCGCCAGGTCTGCAGCACGGATAACTTGTTGATACCATTCAGGATAGTTTTGTTCGCGAGTCGGTTCGATTGCGGTACGTTGTTTCTTACCCATTATCTTCCTTTGCTGAATTTATAGCCGTTTAATTCTAGTGAAGCAATAACATAATAATGGTATGCTGTCTAACCAAAATTTTTTTTAGATAGTTACGAAATTGCAGGCGGGAAAATATTAAGCTGGCGGGGAAAATTTAAACTTTTTCTTTTGAAATAGCCCGATGTCCAGGCGATTATTATTTCCGCAATTTGGAATCATCGAATGCGTAGGGCAATAATGATTTTAGCGGAGCGGCTTTTTTCTCACCATCTTCAGAAAACATTACGATTTCGGCATTCGGGGCATAATCCATCAACACTTGCCGGCAGGCACCGCAAGGTGGGCAGGGCATATCTCCGTCACTCATTACATACACCCGGCTAAATTCACGCTCACCTTCACTTAATGCTTTAAAGATGGCAACTCTTTCTGCGCAGATAGTCAGTCCGTAGGAACTGCTTTCTATATTAAATCCTTCATAGAACTTACCGTCATCGGTTTCGACGATTGCCGATACATGAAAATTGGAATATAAAGCCAGCGCATTTGCTTTGATTGCCTGTAGTCGTTGGATAATTTCTACCTCAGTCATCCCACATACTCCCGGTTTAGCGTCCGTATTTGCCGGCCGGATTCCCTTTTCAAGCAATCCATATATCTATAATTCCTATGGCTTACCTCAAATTGGCGGCGTCGATTATTCCTGCGAATAAAGTCTTAACGAAAAAAAAATCCCTCAGGTTCCTGAGGGATTTTAGGTATTTTTCGAAAAAAAATCAAATTTTAAATCTTAGCCTTCTTCTTCCAGCAATTGTCGGAGTTCTTCCAGCTCGCGCTCAGCACGTTCTCTTTCCTGCTTCAGACGGCGAAGCTCTTCTTCAATAGAGCGGGTTTTCTCTCTTTCCTGGAGTAAACGCTCATAGAAATCAACCTTGTCACGAATATCGGCATTCTCGCTGATACCACCACGGATACGGTCATCACCGGCATTGAGAACAAAGTTCAGGCCAAAGTGAAGTCTCCAGGATGAATAGTTCGGTAATTCCAACTGATTAAGGAATGTAGCTGGTGCAGCAGTTTCATCTTTATCTGTCGAAACCCGAACATCCAATCCCAGATCAAGATTGAACCACCATTTCGGCTTAAAACGAACCGATGGCGTTATATAAAGAAAATCTTCGCGACTTAGAGCCAGGGAGTCCGGTTGATTGAGAAATGTATTTCCCCATAATTCTAAGTTAAGATCAAACAATTCTGTCGGATAAATAAAACCAAGACCATACTGCAATGAAGTAGCGTTATTCCCAGCAGTAAATTCGATCAGAGAAGAATCCTGAGCAACAGCCGTAAAAATTGTTTTACCAGCATCATTATAATTGTACCAACCGACATTGGCATGAAAGCTAATATCACGGTGATTCAGGAATGGATCGGCATAGTAAGAGAACAAGCCTTTAATCCCGAATTCCAGAGCGCCAGCAGTATAATTTTCAAATGGATAATTCACATCTTCACCGGTAGGAAAGCGAAAAGATGTTTGGGCGCCAAGATTGATCCGATTATTTAAGACATTAAATGAACCGGCTTTAATATCCAAGAATAAGTCACCAGGCGTATTAAATTCGTTCGTTTTGTGAACATCCTGATAAACCCGGGTAGTAATGGTTGCATCGATATGATCAGCAATACCATAAGTTAATAATGCATTTCCCTGAACAGCCCAGAAATTCACCACTGTAAAATTTGCTGGTTTTGTCTGTCCCAGAAAATCTCCGACTTTCGTAAAAAAGTTCATATTCGAGCGAAAATCTAATCTTTTTGCGTTCAGCGTCGAGGCACTTTGCACGTGCAGTAATCCTTTACTGCCGTTGCTACCGATCCCCTCTCCCAGAGCAATACCTGTTAATAAAACAAGCATGAATAACAATGCGAAACCTTTAGACATGGGTGACCTCCCGCATGTTTTAAGCGATTGACCAAAGTTATACCTAGTTAATTTCAACGTTCTTTCCTTTATACTAATATATACTCTATGCTATATAAACGGACTCAATATAATCATCTAATTTACGCGTGTAGCCAAGACGATCACATTTACAATAATTGCAATATCTCGAATAAAACCAACCACCCTGCCAAAAATGTCAGAGATGCTTCCGGAAACGATAATTACATCTCCCGGTTGCAGGGAAACCAATAAATCCTGGTTGCCGGTTTTGATAAACTCTTCGATGTTCACCGTAATTACTTCCTGGTTTTTCCGGATCACCCGGACATCGTTTAATCGTGCTGTTTTTAAGGGACCGCCGGCAGATGACAGCAAGTCAATGATGCCATAAGAACTCGGTACACTGTATATACCGGGTTTAAGAATATGTCCCCACAGGTTAACTGTAATTAGCAGTTGATCGCCGCTCCCTAGCACATACTGAGCGGGTCGCCCTTGATAGTCTATGTTTAGACGGGATTGATTTTCCTGTGAATAAATATCTGTAAAAATGCAACTTAATATCACAAAACAAAATAAAAGTGAACGAATTCTCATTTCCCGCATTACAGTCCTTAATCTTCCTATTACCGTGTTCATCCCGGCCAAACGTATCCAGCCGATAGTTTAATCAATATTATTCAAAGAACAAAAGCTTTCTTACTCTACTCGAAATTCTCCCCATTCGGACTCTGCACCTTCCCGGTTGAGCCTTTCATCGAATCTGCGCACATCAATTCGCCAGCGATAATTTCCGGGGGTCAGGCTTGTTATTCCTAATTCAGTTTGTGTCCAAACCTGATCGGCCTGAGTACGCCCTTCGGTATCTAACAAAGCAAGAAAATGAGGCTGGTAGTCGTTATTTGCATCAATTTTTTCCAAACGAAAAATAAAATACTGTGCAATGAAGTCGTCAGAGAACTTCCAATCGAAGGCGCCAGCGAATAAACTGTTACCAATCGGGGCATTTAAAGACTCCGGTTTGGGCAGCAATTTATACTGCTCAATATCAGACGAATCACTTTCCTGGTTATCTTCATCCCGGGCAACGACATAGTAATAATATATCGTATCAACGCCTGCTGTCATGTCCAGGAAAGAGGTGTCTATTTCACCAAACCGCTGAAAGACCTGACCGACACGGGTAAAATTTCCATTTAGATTTTCGGCACGTCTGTAGATATCATAAGCGATTAAATCAGTTTCGTCCGAACCATACCATTCCAGGAAGATACCGTTCTCGTCCGGCACCGGAAAAATATCGGTAGGATGCTCCGCATCGATACCTCTTTCCACTGGCGCACTGTTAGGCGATTTTTCAACCAAACGCACTTTATTGGGAGGCGGATTATCAGCCGTTGTCGATTGAGTACATCCGAGTATTATACAGATCAGTCCTGTCACCAGAACAAATAAAACAATCTTTCTCATAAAGCCACTTTATAAATGTATCGAAGTATTGATTCGATGACTACCGCCCAGTTCATGGCTACGGAAGGCATAATCAATATTAAATAAAGACAATTTCAGGCCAATCCCGGCCGTAAATTTTTCCTTGGTTAAACCAAATCGTACTGCCAGTCGATTGTAATACAAGTATTCCAACCCCAGGTTGTTTACCGAGCGATATCTTTTCTGTACTGAATAAGCGAGGGTAAGTTGCCCACCAATTTGCGGCAGGGGCTGGAGATAAGATCCGCCAATATGCCAACTGCGTTTAATCTCATCAGCATGACGGGATTGAGTGTTCCAGGTTATTTTTGTATTCCACAAATCTTTCACAGCTAATCCGAAACTAATTTTTCCAAGTCGACTGTCATCCAGCAAGTCATCAATACCAAATTGAAACATGGTGCCAAAGTCAAAACCTAAGGCTGAACCCCGGTTATCTAAAAGGGATTGCCTGATTAATTTAACGTTAAATCCTACCGGAATCGTTATCGGTATCACAAAGTACTGCCAACCAAAATCAAGATCAACCTTATTTTGCTTGGAAAGTGTTATGAACAACGCATCATCATTGTTGTCGGAAAAGCCCAACGCCGGGTCAGTCAGGGCATTTTCGTTCCAAACGCCCAGGGGTGTCTCCCCCGCTTCCCGCACCCGGGTATCATAGGAAGAAGTATTATCATATAATAAGATTGAATCAAATTCGGGAATATCCGGCACCGACAATCGTACCCAATTGACAGAAATAGCACCAGCACCATAAAGCGGTCGGGTAAAACCAACATGCGAGTGCTTAACTAATCCCTTAAATAAAGAAGCGTACATCCCGGAAACTTCGGTACGAACCAGGCTGGAAGCACCGGCAGGATTCCAGTAAAAAGCGGAGCCATCATTGGCTATAGAGACATATGCTTCCCCCATCGCCATACCGCGCGCGCCAATCCCCAATTCCAAAAAAGCGCCGGCATAACGGGTGCCATCCTGGGCATTTCCCGGTACCATTCCGATGATCAATAAACAACTTGCAAGCAAGAACCATTTTCTTGGCATAAAACTATTCTCTTATTTCAGTTTAACTACTTTCAAAATCTTTTCAATCGTCTGGCCTTCATAAGTGCCTTTCAGTACCGCAAAATAAAGACCATTGGCAACTTCGTAGCCACGTTCGTCCCGGCCATCCCAAACTAATTCGTTATATCCTTTTCTGCGAGCACCCCCATCAGGGTCGTCGATGCGGTTATTTATGTCTGAATCGATCTTGCGAATAAAGCGTCCGCTAACGGTATATAAGCGGATTTCAAACTCGTCAAGGTCGTCATTCAGCACCACAAAATACGAGAAGATCGTTTCGTCCCGAAAAGGATTGGGGTAATTTCCGTAAACATGAATATCAAAACCATCGGCCACAACCAGCTCAAATTCCTTTTGACTGAAATTTCCGTTCACATCCTGCAAACTGATATTGAGCAAATGTTTTCCCTGGGATAGTTCCGGAAAGAGGGTAATTCCCAGCACATTGTTCTGCTGAACAGAATCAGGAATAAACACCTGCTCATCTGGTAACGTCTGATTATTCAAGGTGATATTTATTTTCTCTTTTTGCAGATTTATCCCGCTCTCATCCTGGGCAACAATATATAAGGAAGGATTGGATGCTACCAACCCACTCTCCAGCAGCGGTCTGCCATCCACCGTTAGCTCGATTGCCGGTGACCGGCTGTCATTATTAAAAAATGGTGCGAATCGAGCACTTTTGCTCAACGAAGCTTCGATCATTCCCGTATTGCCATCTGCCCGGGCGAGTGTAGAAATCCACGGTTGTGCTTCGGTGGTCTGTTCGTATAAAACAATATCGGTAACATCACCATTTTCCGGATCCAATAAATTCGGTTCCAGAGCAACCTTGATAGTGTATGGAGACAGCACAGCTGCATTCGGATTTAACAGTGTCACTTCCAACGCGTCAAAACGTGACTGGCTAATCAGAGAAACCGGAGTTAAACCGGTTTGGTCCGATGGTGCGAGGAATTCCTTCACCTCTATTCGGACAGCAGACGGCTCGCTAAGACTACCCGCAGGAAAATGAACCGCATAATGCGTCTCCCCAACAATTACCGTATCCAGCCCTTCCGCATTTACATTGAAGACTACCGGCAGCAATACATTGGAAGAAGTATTGTTTGCGGGATTAAAATCCTCCACATCTTCCCCGGGTGCGATATCGGTCTGCACAAAAACATGGAAGCTATCTCTTTCCAGCGGCAATGGAAAATCTACAACGACGGAACTACTGTCAGAGGCGTTCAAACTAACCCGCCCTTCTGCAAAGAAGGTATTATTGGCGAGATTATCCGCACCATCGGCAAATTTAACGTCGACTTCGACGGTATTGTCTCCACCGGCCCCGGCGTCGTTGATCACTGCGACCTTCAGCTGGGCCTGCTGGTTGCCGGTAAATGTTAATGAACTTCCCAATGGATACACGTCCGGGCGAACATCGGTAACCACGTAGCCCAGCCCTTTAAAAAAGCTGGTATTCCCGATATTGTTCTCAATTTTTACTTCAAATGGCACCGATTGTAATTTAAAAGTCGGGGGAATTTTCGCCAGAAACAGTGTGGTGTCCGGCCCCGGCTGCGTGGCGGTATATATGAATGGCGTATCGATACGCGTCAGCGTTACTTGATCTACGCCAAACTTGTCTTCAATTTTCAGGAGAATTTGTACAGTATCATCCACTGCGGGGTTTGCCGGGGTAACATCTACTAAACTTACCGCGGAGTGATTAACCGCGATAAACCCTTTGCCGGCAGCGTCTTCGCTACCGTTGCTGAGATATACTCGAACCAAGCCGGTCCCCTCGGGAAATTCTTCCGGCACAATCAGATTTACACTGCGACTTTGGTTAACGCCAAAAAGCGGCAGGCTATTATAGATATCAAATTTACTGTCAACCAGTTCGACGTAGCCATTTGCATTTGATAAGGTGGTAGTAACATCGATAACCAGCGTATCACCGCGCTGCGGATTACGTGTATCCATCTCCAGGGTCAGATTTTCCTCTGAAAAATTCAGGCGGATGTAGGGATCTCCAATTAAGTTGTATTGGTAGACCATTTCATTTTTGACGCCGTTAAATTCCGGTGTAGTAATTACCTGTCCGTTTTGCACCAGATATTGACGGCCATTCGCGTAATATAGGATTGATCCCAGGGTGTAAACTTCACCGATTGTCAGGGAATTATCGAATAGCAGGCGGCCAATATTCCACATCATGGCATAGTCGTTATGCAAATAACCAAGCCCGGAAGATGCCAGCACGCCGATAGCGCCACGTTCCGGTGCCAGTAACATTTTTTGCGCCAGACCAAAACTTTGCGGGTTTTCAAAAGCCCCGGTAAAACAGGTCATACTGGTAATAAATGGATATTTCCCTTTATTCCGTAAATTATCGACATCTTCCAGGCGCATCAAATCCACATCCGCCCAGATGCCACCGCCACCATGTCCCATAAAATTCACGAGGAACAAACCATCCTGCAAGTATCGCTCAAGATCACTGCTGGAACCAAAATTGGGGTCGAAGGGCAAATTCTGATCGCGGATTGTGTTCAGACGAATAGCGGAAATATGATTGGGAACCAGCGATTCAATAATCCGGGAATTCTGGGAACGAAAGGCGGGACGGGGATTATTCAAAGGACTCCCGGTTTCGAAAGTAATCCGATCGTTACCACTGATAAACAGCGCTGAATTTCGCCAGGCATCTACCGTAAGGCCTTGCTCATATTCTATTATCTTCGCCGTTACATTCTGCACGTTCGTATTTGTTGCCGCGGGAATTCTACCCACAAACAAATCCGGAATGTTATCTTCACCGGCGATTAACGCATAAGGAAAATCGGTAGCGGTAGCGCCAAACTGCTGGGTTTGATAGAAGAACGTCGGTACGTAATCCTGTGCGACCGGATCTGTAGATTTATAGTTAAAACTGGCATCGCCGAACATCAACACGTAAGACAATCGCGGCGTGCGCTGCCAGTTGAAGAAGGCATACCGCAGGAATTCCTGAATTGCCAGGGGCGATTTTATACCATCATTAAATTCGTCGTAAATATCCTGCACGCGCACAACTTCCGCGGCAATGCCCTGCCCACGGCGGTAATCGCGATATTCCCGCACATTATCGAAAAAGCGTTCGTGGGTAATAATCAAAAATTCCGCGCTATTATTGACGTCTCTCAGAAAACGTTCCGGTGCATCGGGATCAAAAGGCTGATCTCTCTCGATGCGCAGCGGCTTTTTCTTTTTGTCCGAGGTAATAGCGATAAATTCAACATCATCCGAGGTAAGATTGTCCTGAAAAGAGACTTTGTAACTGATACTGTCACCGACGTTTTCTGCATCAATACGGAAGTTGACGATCTTACTAATTCCCTTTTTATAAATTTCGATATCCTGAGAAGCAAAGCCATCGATATCGAATTGGAATAAGTCGGTATTGGGGAAAGGAATAAAGGTTGGGCGGATAAAGTCTATTTCATTGTTATATGCCCGGTACGCACGGCTGTAAGTAATACTGAACCAATTCAGCAGAACAATATCGATTGCGCCGCCGGACAGTTCGGGCATTTGCACTTCCAGCACATTCTCGCCATGGAGCAAATCGTTGTTACGAATACTGGAGGCACCTTCATTACTAATACTCGCTGCCGCCTGGGAAAACCAATTGTCTGATTTTTGCCCGACAAAGCTATTATTCAACCAAACCATAACATTGTGCCGCCCGAACGATTTTCCGGACAACATCGTCGTCACAGTTACCGGCTCGGTAGAGGACTCTTCCGGGTAAATCAGATCGAAACGGTAAGGCTTTTTACCAATGGCACGAATTCCGGAGTCAAAAAACCACAAATCCCGGCGATAGGAGAGGCTTTCCTGATCTGCATCGCCAAGGCGTTCAAAGTGATTGTTTTTTTCAACATGCTGGGTCGAGGAAAAATAGAAAGCGGGATTAAACTGTCCCGGTTGGGCAGTGACAATACCGCCATTCTCTTCAACCATCCGCAGTCCGTTACCGCCTCCCCATTCCAGCCAGTAAACATTTTCATCGGAAAAGGGATCGGAGTATAATTCCGGAATTTCTTCGGTCAGGGTCTGCTCGTTTCGCTCTCCCCAAAATTCGAGATAATCTTCCGGATCGAGGACATCATCCTGCTCTCCACGCAGAAAAATCGCAACATCTTGACCTTTGTTGGTGACCTTAAAAGATTTCGGAGGAATTGTGGAAATATCCAGACCGATATCTTCCAGATCCTGGCCGGTAATTTGATAAATACCGTCTTCGACGACAATCACCCGTAAACGACGGTCGTGATCGATACTGCTGCCGCCTTCTTTATTGAGCGCTGTTTGCGGCGCTGCGACCGCATTTAGATGGACCTGGGACTTATTTGCAACCAGCTTCCCGAGCATTTTGGTTTCCGGAGTTGCAAATGTACTTCCCTTCGGAATCGTTCCCCCGGCAGGAAAAATAATATTCAGGGTAAACTTCTGATAAAAACGGGTGCCGCCCTTTGTTACTTCAACGGGATATACCTGCAATCCGGAAAGCAAATAATCACGATATTGCCCGATAGAAGCAATCGTACAAATATTGTCGGGATATTGCTGAGTATACGGCCGTGGTGGGTTTTCCCGGGTAAGCGCCTGCTGCTGAACATCACGGGATACATTCGGCTGCGTCGGCTTATCCTCGAATACCATCGGAAAAAGGCCGGGATAATCCAATGCTTCATGAACCGTCAGTTGTGTATTCATCTTGCCAGCCGGTAAAGATAGCGGCAGAGAAAGTACTGGCAGCAAAGGCGCTTTGTCTATATAGTTGAAGGTTAGTCCCGGAATCTCGAAAACATTGACAGCCGATTGCGCATCGCCGGCTTTTTCGATTTTTAACCCGGTAAAATCAAACTCGATGGTTATTCCGCGGGAGGATTGGGAGGTGATGGTGTAGTAATTTTCCACATTTACCTGCTGCTGGGCCAGGCTTTGACCAACCGGCGCAAGCAACAATAGCATCAACACTATCTTTAGAACAGGATTCAATTCAATTCTCATAATACCCTTGTATGTCATTAGAACCGCTCTATTATTCGTCATTTTCGTAATTGTATGTTGTTCCAACTCAACAATTCTGTAAGTAATTTTTTCTTTTGCTCTTTCGGTGAAAAGGCCTCCTGCAAACGGGCCAGCAAAGATACTTCGGAAAGTCCCCGGGTCAAAATACCATTTTCCGCTAAAGAGAGCATGCCGGTTTCTTCACTGACCACCAAAATGATTGCATCGGTTTCCTCGGATAATCCCAGTGCGGCGCGATGACGCATTCCCAGCGAAGGATCCAGCTTGGGATTTTGTGTCAATGGCAGCTGACATCCCGCTGCCAGAATGACATCTCCCTGCACCACAACAGCCCCGTCATGCAAGGGGGAACGGGGATTGAAGATCGAAATCAACAATGGTTTACTGACTTCAGCCTTCATAGATATACCGGTTTCGGTCACTGCCCGGATGCCGGTATCCCGCAGGAGAACGATCAATGCACCAAAATTCTTTTTCGCCAATTCGGACGCAGCGCCGACAACATCTTCAATAAAACGGGGCGATTCCACTTTTAATAGTTTTTGTATCACCGGATTTTGTCCCAGGTAAAGCAGCAGGCGCCGAAATTCCGGTTGAAAAACAATAACAAAAGCGATCACCCATACCGTTTTTAAATTGGAAAAAATCCAGGAGATACCACTCAAATTGATAAAATCGGCCAATACGGAAAAGAGCAGGATCAACAGCAGACCGAGCATCATCCGTGCTGCGACACTATCCCGAATAAACTGATAAACCTTGTAGAACATCAGGGTTATCAAGGTAATATCGAGTAAATCGATGATGGTAATCGTTAAAAAACCGATATTTAAGCGCATAAGTTATCCGTATCTATTATCGGTTCAAAATGGCTACGAGTAAACCGGTGGGGAATTTTTCCCCGATTCGGCTTTTTCCTGGTGAATGGCATTATAAACTTTTAATAATTGTTTTGTATGATCTACGTCATGCACACGAACGATATTTGCGCCCCGCGAGACGCCAATTAAAGCCGCGGCCAATGATCCGCCCAACCGTTCATCGGCAGGGGCATCGCTAATTGCCCCAATAAAGGATTTTCGGGAGGCGCCCAACAGTAATGGATATCCCAAACTTTTAAACTCTTTCAGGCGCCGGATTAGCTCAAAATTATCTCCTACCCGCTTCCCGAAACCGATGCCCGGATCAATGATAATTTGGCCCACACCATTATCCGCTGCCAGACGGCACTGCCGCGCCAGCCATTCAAAGATATCCCCGATGAGATCTTCATAGCGCGGATTTTTTTGCATCGTGCGCGGCTGCCCTTTAATATGCATAATTATCAAGGGCGCATCAAATGCTCCGACAACTTTTACCATTTCAGGATCAGCTGTTAATCCACTGATATCATTTATTATATGGCAACCGGCATTCAAAGCCCTGCGGGCGATTTCGCTTTTATAAGTATCGACGGATAGCAGACAGTTATTCAATTCCGCCAAATTCTCCAGTACCGGTGCCAGGCGCCGCCACTCTTCTTCCAGGGACACTTCTTCCGCGCCCGGCCGGGTAGATTCCGCACCAAGATCGATAATTTCTGCACCCGCTGCGATCATCGCTTTCGCATGTGCTATCGCAGCATCCGGTGAGTAGTACGTACCGCCATCGCTAAAGGAATCCGGCGTAATATTCAAAATACCCATAACCAGCGGTCGATCAATTTGCCACGGCTTACCATGACAAGAATACTGCCAGGACTGCTGTTGCACCCTACTAGAAGTATCCGTAAGCAATGCCGAAAGTTGGGGGAAATTAGCGGTTATTCTCGGAAGGTGATGTTCGTGAAAGTCCACAAGATCAGTTGCAGGAAAATGGAGAATCAACTCCTGTGGCGGGTGGTAGGCCAGCACTTTGGGCATAGGAATCAGACCTTTCTGCACGCCGCACCAGTCAGTAAATCTCTCCACCCACGTTTTATCAAACGCACTAAGGCGGAAATTGATCCCTGTCTGTAAAGAGATTTCTGCAGCAGGCGAAATCTCACCGCCAATTAGCTGCAGTTCCTGTAAAGCATCTTGCTGATTTAGACCATCTAAAAAACGAATCATCGAATAAACTTATTGTGTTGGGATTGGGATATTTAATGCTTTCAGGCACTCCCGCGTGCCTTTCATCGCCTGAATGGCGTAATAGTCATCCGGACCGGTTTTGTTCGCAACCCGGTAACGGAAACGTTCCAATGCTTTCTCGTATTCTCCGCGGTTCTTATAAATGACCCCGAGGTAAAGATGCGCATCAAGATAATCGGCATATTTCACTGCATTTTGAAAATATTTCTCGGCAGTAGCTTCATCTTTTAGCTTGAAGTGGGTCACGCCAAGATTGTATTGCGTCAGTGCGTCATTGGGCGCCAGCTCATCCACTTTCTGATAATGAAGCAGGGCATCTTCGTAGGCAAATCTTAACAACGCATATTCACCCTGCAGAGAAAGCACCGGCACAGAATTCGGTTTAATTATTAAGGCCCGTTCAATGCGCATACGAATTTCTTCCGCTTCGGAATCGGTAATCTGAACATTCAGGAGCAGCTTGCCCAGATACCGTTCGAGAATTTTTACATTATACGGCGTAATATTGAGGATACGGCGTAAGAGATCGTCCTCATCTTGAAAAGGCAATCCCGCATACCGGGATTGATGCAGCAGGCTGAGGTTTTCCAGCACCTCTAAGAAAAACGGGTCTTCTCCGAAAGCGATCTTCAGGAACTCTTCGGCATCGCTGTTGAAATCGTCTAGCAAAAAACTTTCCGCGATCATATTACTCAGCATCGGATCTTCGATATTCCGTTCGTAGTTCGTCTTGACAATTGGCAGGAGTTTTCTGCGGGCACCATCGAGCATCTTTTGCCAGGTGGTTTTCTTAATTTGATGCGGATCGGCTTTCTCGGCCGGTTTTAACACACCGGCGTAACGTATTTCACTATACTGATACCATTTTTGCGCATCTTCATTGTCCGGTTGTTCTTGCAATACCCGGGCAAAGAGATCGCGGCTTTTCAGATATTCACCGCGGTAAAAAGCATCTTTCCCCAGCACCATCTTCTTCGATGCGGGCTCTGACAAAAATCGCTGTTCCTTCAACGGCAAATACTTTTTCGCCCAATTATACAAATCAAGCATTGCTTTTTCCGGGGCGTTTTCCGGAAATGTGAGTGTTGTTTTATCAATAACTTTTTCACCGGGATTCTCGATTACTTCCAGTCGAAGCATATAATGCCCGGATTCTACGAAAACGACACCACTTAAAAATTTATTAATAGGAAGTGAACCTGCAATTCGCCGTTGTTCTGCGCGGTTTTCCGGGGAAGCATAATCGGCATCTGCCAGGTAATTCCAGCGTTCACGGAAGAAATAATCTGTTCCGCTTGTATTGGCCTCCATAAGGCCATCAAGCTCATCACGAAAATAGTAGGCTAGCCAATTATTGGTAGAATTTTCAGCAGAAAAAGAAGTAGTATAGCGGCTAAAGACTGCCGGGGGAGGATCGCTGTACCAAAAGGCCATATATATTAATGTTACTACCAGCCAGATTCCGGCGAACCATTTTTTAAACAAAGATGGGGTAAAAAGATCATTACCGCGGGAAATACTGAAGAGCACCGCAAACAGCACCAGCAAGAAAGCCAGGTATAAACCTATACCGCCGGGCACATTCCCACTAAGAAATGAAATAATATCACTCATAATTATTCAGCTACTCTAGCTTCCCTGTTTTAGTTGGGCAATCCGTTCAAAAGAAATTTCTCCCCGTACCGTTTCAGTAATGGTTCGAACATTCTTTTTATGCTCTCCGCGCATTGATACACAGAGTTGGGTGGCTTCCGCGCAGACCAAAACACCTTTCGGTTGAAGAAATTCCATAATTGTATCCGCGATTTGATCTGTCAACCGCTCCTGGATTTGCAAGCGCCGGGAATAATGATCGACAATTTTCCCAATTTTCGAGAAGCCCGCCACCCGATTTCCAGCCGGCATATAAAAAACATTTATTTTTCCAAAAAACGGTAAAAAATGATGCTCACAAATGGAATAAAAGTCAATATCACGGACAGAGATAATATTTTCTCCATGCATTTTTTCGATCAGCGGCGTACCCAAATCTAAAGACTTGCCGGTGCTGCCCAAAATTTCCTCATACATTTCGGCAACCCGGGAAGGCGTATTATTTAACCCCTGGCGGTCCATCGTCTCTCCCACACCTTCCAGGATTAAGCGAACCCCCTGTTCAATTTTTTTCAGATCCATTTAACCGCCGCTTTTTCTGTATTAAAATATCAAAAATGCTTTAGAGGCAAGTGATGACTTTATCAAAATCAATTTTTATGAATAAAAATCAATAAAAATACTAACTTATTCACAGGCAAATAAACCTGTTTTCATATCCTTCAAATAGCAGAAACCGTATATAAAAATATGGCAAGGAAGATTTTTTTCCTTGCCATATTTAAAAAAGTAGAAAAGAACAGCCTGGTATTTAAACGCAGATTTTATTCTTTATCTTTATCATCATTTTTCTTGTCGGAATCGCCTTCCGGTGCATCCTTGTCCGGTTTGGGATCCTTTTTCTTCGGCGCGGCTTTTTTCGGTGCTGCCTTCCGGGTAGTCTTCTTTTTCACTGAACCGTTCGAGTTTTTGAAAGTGGCATACCGTCTACCGGCAGTGCGATTCGGCAATGGCTTCCCTTCCAAAATCAGATCGATTTCTTCCGAGTCGAGAATTTCCCGATCGAGCAGTGCTTCGGTCAAAGCATGCAGCTTATCAATATTATCGGTAAGCAGCTTCTCGGTTTTCTTTTCAGAGTCGATAATAATCTTACGAATTTCCGCATCGATTTCCTGAGCGGTTTTTTCGCTATAATCGCGATGGGTCGCAATTTCCCGGCCAAGGAAAATTTCTTCGTCTTTTTTGCCGAACGCTAACGGCCCCATTTTAGTGCTCATTCCCCATTCAGTAACCATTTTCCGGGCAATTTCCGTCGCTCGTTCAATGTCATTACTAGCGCCAGTGGTATAATGAGAAAGCACCAGCTTTTCAGCAATCCGGCCCCCCATTAGTGCACAAAGGCGGGTTTCCAGATATTTCCGGCTGTAGGTATGATTTTCATCGATGGGCAGATAATGGGTAACACCCAAAGCACGGCCGCGGGGAATAATCGTCACCTTATGTACCGGATCGGCGCCGGGAATCAATTTAGAAATAAGGGCATGGCCAGCTTCATGATAAGCGGTACTGCGTTTTTCTTCATCGCTCATTATCATGCTTTTCCGTTCCATTCCCATCATGATTTTGTCTTTGGCCATTTCAAAATCTTCCATGGTGACCTTTTCCTGGTCATTACGGGCGGCAAACAATACCGATTCATTAACCAAGTTGGCCAGTTCCGCACCAGCCAGTCCCGGTGTACCTTTAGCAATTACGAACAAATCGACATCTTCAGCCAACGGGATTTTTTTGGTGTGCACGCGCAGGATGCCTTCGCGGCCACGCACGTCCGGACGATCTACAACAATCTGACGATCGAAGCGACCGGGACGCAGCAATGCTGTATCAAGCACATCCGGGCGGTTTGTTGCGGCCAGAATGATCACGCCTTCTGCAGTATCAAAACCATCCATCTCAACTAACAAAGCGTTAAGGGTTTGCTCGCGCTCGTCGTGTCCACCACCAAGCCCAGCACCACGCTGACGGCCAACGGCATCCATCTCGTCGATAAAAATGATACAAGGGGCATGCTTGCGGCCTTGTTCGAAAAGATCACGCACACGGCTGGCACCGACACCAACAAACATCTCAACGAAATCCGCACCGCTCATGGAAAAGAACGGGACGCCTGCTTCGCCGGCAACTGCCCGGGCAAGCAAGGTTTTACCAGTCCCTGGAGGGCCAAGCAACAATGCACCCTTCGGAATTTTTCCACCAAGCTTGGTGAATTTTCCGGGGTTTTTCAAAAATTCAATAATTTCCTGAAGCTCTTCCTTCGCTTCATCGCAGCCGGCAACGTCATCAAAAGTTACCCGTGTTTCATTTTCCATAAGCATACGGGCGCGACTTTTTCCGAAAGAGAATATATTCTTGCCGGTGCCACCTCCCTGCATTCGCCGGAAGAGAAAGACCCAGAATCCCAGTAATAATACCCATGGGAGAAAATTACCAAGCACCTCCAGCCATTCGGTCGAAAGCTGCTTAAATTCGATAACAATGCCTTTGTTCTGCCAATCAGTAATTATTTCGCTGGTTACATATTCCGGGGGCAAAGTGGTTTTGAAATTGTCATAGCTTTGTTCTTTGCCATTGGGAAGGATTTCCCGGTAAGGTGGCTCGAGGTAGCCAATGAAATCGTTGGCACCTTCTTTAACAACAATTTCCCCCTTTTTGATAGTACCATTCTCCATGTGCTTCAAAAAGGTAGAGTAATCAATTTCAATCGGGTTTTTTCCGCCAACCGGAAATACGGTAGCGAAGAAAAGAATCCCGAGAAAAAGGATTACCCAAAACAACATCGACCGGGTACCTTTCTTCCACTGGAAGTCGTCTTTGTTGTTTTTATTGTCATTATTGTTTTTGTTGTTAAACATGTTATTGGGGTTTTCTTTCATATTTTTCCACCAGTCAGATAATTTTATATGGTAATAAGATTTCTATTCTACCAGTTGATAAATAGCATTTACGTTTCTTTTCAGTTGTTTATAATCCAGTCCGTAACCGATTACAAACTTGTTTTCAATGTCGAATCCAACATAATCGATCGTTAAATCGACCTTTGCTGCCCCCTTCTTCGTCAATAATGCTACAAACTTCAAAGACGAAGGTTTCATGTTCAAGATTCGTCTTTTTAAATATTGGATAGATAAACCGGAATCGACGATGTCTTCAACAACAATAATATCACGCCCATGCAGGTCTGCGCTAAAGTCTTTAATCATGGTAATTTCACCGGAAGAAACCCGCTGATTCCCATAACTGGAGATCTTGATAAAATCCATTTCGCAGTCGACAGTCAAAGTACGAATCAGGTCCGCCATAAAAAGCACGCCACCATTCAGGACACCAATCATTATTGGCACTTTTCCCTTGTATTCTTCAGAAATCTCTTTGCCGATCTCCCGAATACGTGCCTGAATAGTTTCGGAGGAGATTGATACCTGAAACTCCATATTGTCAATAAAAATATTCTCGTCTTTTTTCATAGTTTCGTAACTTTAATTTTTAGCACCATTTCCGTTTTAGGATTAATTTTGTAGTTCTCACTGATTCTCATACCGGGCACACAGATGATTTCTGTCTGATTGAGCATTACCGGTGTTATTTTTTTCGGATAACGAAGCTGCTTGTCATCCGTTAAAAAGTCGCTGATCTTTTTTTCCTGCTTCATACCCAGCGGCTGAAATCTATCGCCAGCCTGCCAGCTTCTTAGTAGAAGCGGAAATGTCAATTTTGCAGCATCCAAATACTCTTCTTCGGGAACGTTATTAAACACTGCTGCTTCCCTCTCAACGAAATCTGTCCTTAAAGAGATTCCCAATTCCGGAAAAAGATACGATTCGCCATTATGGATTTCCGTAAGCGGGATAATATCTATCGCTTTTTTAATGCGCTTCTCAAAGACCAATTCGCTTTTTTCCCGGCGGATAATCACAGATTCATCCAAGCGATATTCCCCGGAAAATTTTGCTTTGTTTAACCAGCGGGAAAAATTTTGAAACTGCCGGGTGGTCATTTTTTTTTCTTCACCGCATAAACGAGACAAAGCTAATTCCAACGCTTTAATCTGTATCCCGGAAAAATACCCTTTGAACGTCGGTATATCAAGGCGAATTTTATTTTCGCTGCCGCTTTTTTGGGGCGGAAGGAAGCATAATTCAGCCTGGTTTTCAATGTAGGGCAACCACTCCTGAATCAAAAGTCCGATATTTAAAAAAGATGCCGGATTATAATAGTCAAAATGTTCATTCAAAAAGGGAAGCAATTGATGGCGGATCTGATTTCGCCGAAAATTCAAATCCTGATTAGATACGTCTTCTACAAAGGCAATATTATTCGCTTCGGCGTAATCCACGATCTCCTGCCGGCGGGCAAAAAGCATAGGGCGAATGAATTGATCCCGACGAATACGAATTCCCGCCAGGCCATCCAATCCACTGCCACTGAGCAGCCGCATTAGCAATGTCTCGATCTGATCATCCAGGTGATGACCGGTGACAATTGCATCACACCCGGATGACTCAAGTGCTTCCCGCAAGAATCTTTCCCGCAGTATTCTTGCAGCCGCTTCCGGAGATTGTTTTTCGGAATGGGCAAATTTTTTCACATCGCCCCGGCCAGTTAGCACAGGTAGCTGATTTTTTTCGCAAAAGGTCCGCACGAATTTCTCATCTGCATCGGCTGCGGAACCACGCAATTGATGATTAAAATGCGCCACAGTGATCTGCAGGGCAAAATATTGTTGCCAGGTCCTGAGCAAGTGCAACAAAACCATCGAATCGACACCGCCGCTAACAGCAACAAGCAAATGCTGATTTCGTTCAATCAATTGATGATGATTGACAAAATTTAGAAAAGAAAATTTAAGTGAATTATTCATAAACTGGAAGGAAAGAAAGTGGCGGCACAGGGACTCGAACCCCGGACACTCGGATTATGATTCCGATGCTCTAACCAACTGAGCTATGCCGCCTTCTTATCATACTGGCTTTTGCCAGACTTAGTAGCGGGGGCAGGATTTGAACCTGCGACCTTCGGGTTATGAGCCCGACGAGCTACCGAACTGCTCCACCCCGCGATCAAGGCTCCCAATATAGTATGCGTTTGTTGGGTTGTCAACTGTTAATTATAACTTTTACACACAACAATTAAACACCCTACAAAGCTATATTTTTTCTAAGATTAACTGCATTTTTTTCAGAAACAATTTTTCATTGGTTACTTTAAAGTGAATTTTCATCACCACAATTTTCGCAGCCAGTGCTTCCGGCAACCAGGGATTATTGAGAAGCTTAACCGCATCTTTTTCGGTGACGAGAACTGAGGATAATTCAGCCGTTTCATGGTTAATTTTTTCCAGCACTATTTTATTATATTCCTGATGATCGGAGAAATGTCGGCGATAGCTCAGCGTCATCCCCTCCCGTTCAATACCGTTGAAAAAATTTAAGGGATTTGCAATCCCGCAAAATGCACCAACTCTTCCTTTTTTAATAGCGTCACGGGAAATAATCCTGCCATCTAATTTCTCGAACTGGTCCGTCTGAAAACGGCCAATAAACACTGTTTGTTGATATTTCTCAGAAATCCAGGCAGTCAGTTTACTTTCCCGTTCCGGGAAATTTCCCCCCTTGGTAAGCACAATAATGCCGGCACGCCTTAATGCATTTTTTACATCTCGAAGTTGACTAAATGGAAAAAGAAAAGGATGAGAGTGCCATCGGGAAACATCAATCAGGCAGATATCCAAATCTCGCTCCAAACCACGGTGCTGAAATCCATCATCGAGCAAGATAAGATCGACAGCTTGTGCCGCTAATAATTTTCTACCGACCTGATATCTCCCCGCACCAATCCCCAGCGCACCAGTCTTCAATCGCCATAAAAGCATACTGGGCTCGTCACCAATTTCGTCAATTTCCGGCAAGTTCTTTTGCTCCGGATTTGCGGAAATGATAAAATGCTCCCGGGATTTACGGCCATATCCGCGGGATAATATTCCCAAACGATACTCTTCCTGCAACAAATCGATACACATTTGCACAAATGGCGTTTTGCCAGTCCCTCCCATTTGAATATTGCCAATGGATATAACCGGCACAGGTAATTTTTTGACAGCAAATACTCCCCGATCAAAACAAAAATGTCTGATTTGCAAGATGCACCAATGGACAATTCCTAATGGCAACAGGAGCCATCGAAGTGACTTAATAATTTTGGAAAGGACGGTCATATTCGCTGCTTATTCCTGGTTATTTACTGTTCCTTCTATTTCAGGCATAGCAATTGCAAAATAAATGATATCTGCAATAAAGATTGTTCTCAAAACCGCATCCGGTAAAGGCTTAAAGAATTTTGATGCAAAAATTATAAGAATAAAAAGTGCAAAAATTATACATAATAAAATCGATTGGAGCAACGAAATGAGCGCGGAAAGAATGAATCAATTTTACTCGAAAAAAAATTATCTGAAATTCTGTTTACTAATCCTGGGCGTTTTTCTATTGATGAGCTGTTCCCAGCAATTACGCCAGAAAGTGGAGACGAAAATGAATACCGTCTTTTTCAACTCTTTTGAATCCACGCAGGATACTTTGCGCTGGTATTGGACCGAGTCCCCCTCTTTTTCCGCGGATACCCCTCCCGGCGGTGGCACGCGCTCATTGAAAGTTGAAGGCGGTATGCTGTTGCCATCCGGCACCTTTGTAAGCCAGCCGCTTCGCAATGGAGGATATTTTACGGTGCAATGCTGGGGAAAAAGCCTCGACTTCGGCGGATACATCGAACTGTCGACTGTTGCGGACCATGACATTAGCGAAGCAATTCAGGCGCATATCGTTGAACCGGAATGGCAACCGGTAACTGCCGACGGCATCCTCTATTGCCCGCCGAATAAAAGTTTGATGCTAACACTCCATGCCGGCATGCTCGTTGAAGGTGGCATTTTAGTCGACATGCTCGAAGTAAAGAAAGTTGGCCGTGCAGATCCCAATGCGGCTCAGGAGAATACTTCAATTTCCATGCGACGCTAGGCATCAATCCTGATAATATGGTCGTATTTTTCCGAAGGCTCGATAGTAACATCGATATCCAGAAAAGTTTTCGTAATTTCAATATTTGTTTCTGTATGGCGGGACAAGGGCAGCGTTGAAAATTCGCCGCCACCCGCCATCGCCATGGGAATAATCAACTGATCGGCGAGGAAACGGCCAACTGCAGCATTGCTGCTCAAATATTTCTTCGCCTGGCGGAGCGCATATTCCGCCACCATTTCCGCAGACTTTTTCACTTCCCCAAAACCGGTAAAAACTTCGGTAACATATTCCGATTCAACCTCCAGGGAAAGAATATTTCCCGGCCCGCGTGGTTTTCGCAGCACCTCTTTTTGCAGGCAATCCGCTTCCCAGCCCAGTTTTTTTCCGATAACAGCCAGCTCCCTGTCGGCAATATGGCCAGGCAATGCAGATACGATCGCTCTTGCCTGACGACGCAGAATCGTTCCTCTCTCGAGAATATCCAGACGCTTCAGCTTTTTCACCGGATCGACCTCGATGACAAACTTTCCACCGCCCGCCGGGTAAAAACCGGCTCTTTCCAGGCGAATCTCAATGCCGGCTCCCATTTTACGAAGCAACGGCAGGAAGGCTTTTTCCAGAAAAGGATAGGGAGGCGCATAAGGATTGTGTGTGCCACCTTCAAGAACTATTTTGCTGGGATTCTTCGCTATTAGTAACGTGGGAAGAATTGTTTGCAGCACCAGCGTGGCACTGCCCGCGGTTCCCACTGCAAAATGATATTCTCCTCCTGCTACTTCCCCGGGATGAAACGTCAAGGACTGGGAACCCATTTCAGCGCCTTCCACGGTTGCACCACTGATTTCCACCGCAGCTTTAACCGCCGTTAAATGCTGCCGCATCAATCCCGGCTTTTTCCGCCCGGCACGAATAGATGTAATCTGAAAAGGCGTTCCTGTCAGGAGAGATAGTGTAATGGACGAGCGCAAAATTTGCCCGCCGCCTTCACCCTGCGCGCCTTCAATCCTTCGCATTTACATTGCTCCTTTAATTCCGATTTGATTTCTTCTAAACTAACATGAAAAGTTTCATTTTACAACGCTCTTATCTCCAATTTAGTAGCAACAAGGTGAACACTATAAGCCATAAATAAACAGGCACTTGAAAACGCTCAATAAACGTTTGTGATTTTTTTATCTTGTTCTTGACTATCACATTTTTGTTTGTTAATGTTTTCACTATTTTTTGGTAACAGAAAATAAAAAACGCATAAAAAAAGATAAAATATAAGGAGTATAAAATGAATTTATTCGATTTTCTGATCGCAGCGTTAATTTCCGGAATTCTTGCGACCATTGGATTGTCGCTTTATTCCTTCCTGGTTACCCGCAGTGGTATGGCTAATGCAGATATGATTCGTGCCGTCGGTGGTTTCTATAGTCGTTCTTATGAAAAGTCTTACGGTGTCGGACAAATTGTCCACTTCATCGCCGGTATCATCTTTTCCGGTATTTATCTGCTTATTTTCATCAATTTCTTTAATAATGATACCGGTCTTTCCTTCTTAGCATTAGGAAGCATTGCCGGTTTTATTCATGGATTTATTTTTAGCTTCGGAATGGCTTTCCTTTCCGGCCAGCATCCGCTGGAGCAATTCCGTAACGCGGATTTCAAATCCGCTACTGCACACACTGTTGGCCACGTTATTTATGGTTTACTGATTGGTGCGGCGATCACCTTCCTGAACGCTCAGGGATTGATCGACCTCGTGTAAGTAAAACATTTTTTCAATAAAAAAGCCGCCGAGCAGATGCCCGGCGGCTTTTTTGTTTTACAGTATTAGATTCAAGCCGGATTATAAACCAGCCGTCATTTCCTTCCGTAATGCATTGTAAGCATCATCCAGTCCATACCGTAAAGTCCAGGCTCTCTCAGAGCTATTGCGATCATTCTTCGCACTGCGCAGCGCACGCTTTAAAGGTGTTTTCGCACTGGCAGGCAGATCCGCATCGAGCATCAGTAATGCCTGGGCAGTCACTTCATAAATTGCTGCACAAGCGCTGGTTTGACCATGGTTGTATAACGGCACGCCACGATCAATTGCATATTCAATCAGGTCCATGGCAGCCGTTTCTGCAGATTTTTCCTGAGGCAATAAAACCTGATCGATGACATGAATGACCCCATTCGAAGCCTCGATATCAGTTGCTGTAAGGGCAGCTGCATTTATCCGGGCTTGTCCGTTTTCCAGTGCCGCGCGAACAGCCTGTCCATTTAGAGTATTCAGGGTACCATTACCAAGCACCTGGCTGGAATAGATCCGGCCGGAAACGACATGATATTTCAGAATATCCTGAAGTTTTTCGCGATTTTCCGGCTTCAGTAGATTTTCTACAGTGCCATCCGGCAAGCTGGCAAACGCTTCATCAGTTGGTGCGAATACCGTAAACGGCCCTTCACCATTAAGCGCATCGATTAATCCTGCCGCTTTTATCGCCGCAGCCAGTGTTTTAAAAGATCCGGCGTTGCCAGCAATCGTAAGAATATTATCTGTTTCCGGGATCAACACTTGATCAATAACGTGGATAATGCCGTTACTTGCCCGGATATCTGCCGTCAGCACCGTGGATTCCTCGATTTGTAATTTTCCATTACCGGCGGTGATATCGATCCGTTGTCCATTTAAAGTTTCCGCGCTGGTTAGTCCACCTGCCTGGGCAGCGGTAACTTTCCCGGAAACAACGTGATAGGTAAGAATAGCGGTCAGCCGGTCTTTATTTTCGGGCTTCAGTAATTCGGTCAGTACTTTCTCAGGAAGCTTGGCAAAAGCTTCATCCGTTGGTGCAAAAACAGTGAAGGGTCCATGGCCTTTCAAAGCATCGATCAAATCAGCTGCAGTCAGAGCTTTAGCCAGTGTTGTAAAGTTACCTGCTGCGACAGCGGTGTCGATAATGTCTTTCCCGCGTTTTTTTCCGGCAGTTGCCGGCAAAATTAGCAGCGTTACAATTGCCAGACTTAAAAAGGTTGATAATAAACGAATTTTTCCAGACATATTGTCTCCTCAGAATTATTCAGTAAGTGATTGTTTGAAGATTACACGTTTCAAAAACGCCCAAAACGCTCATTTCAAATCTCTTACGCCAGCAATTAAAATTGGTTACAAGAAATAGTGCCCGAATACTTTTGCTCTTCAACTTTCAAAAACGTAAAATCCCGGCGTATTTGAGAAGCAAAAAACCAAAACGAGCGTTTTGAGCGTTTTGTTCTTGACTTTTTTACTGAAGTTTCTTAAACTAAAAACGTTCAAAACGCTCATTGCGAAAAATTAAACTTCACTTTTATGAAAAGGGATAATCATGTTAAAAGGCACTAAAGATCCAGTATATATCTACGCAAAAACGACACTTCCAACACTTCATGGTACTTTCGACGTTTATGTTTTCCGGAATACAATCGATTATAAAGAACACCTGGCAATCGTCAATGGTAATGTTTCCGGTAAAAGTGACGTTGTTACCCGTATTCATTCGGAATGTTTAACCAGCGAAGTGCTTGGTTCCATGAAGTGTGACTGCCGGGAACAATTGGAAAGCGCACTGCAGCACATCGCTAAAACACCGGCGGGCGTGGTGCTTTACATGCGTCAGGAAGGCCGGGGAATTGGCCTGGGCAATAAAATTCGTGCGTATGCTTTGCAGGAAGAAGGCTATGATACAGTTGAAGCGAATAGCCTGCTCGGTTTTCCTGATGATTTACGCGAATACAACGTCGCTGCAAAAATGCTCGATATTCTGCAGGTAGAAAGCGTCAACTTGCTCACAAATAATCCGCTAAAGGTTGCCGGTTTAGAAAAGTTTGGTATTCGGGTAAACGAACGCACACCTTTACAAATTGAGCCGAATCCGGTAAATCGCTTCTATTTACATACAAAAGCAGAAAAATCCGGACACTTGTTTGATTTCGAACGTCAGTATAACGAGGAAGCAACGGTCATATAAGCGATGAAAAACAGAACGCTTCGCCTGGTTCTTGGAGACCAGCTCAACGAACAACATTCATGGTTTTCCCAGACTGACAACAATGTTACTTATGTCATGATGGAAGTTTTAGGGGAAACCAACTACGTGAAACATCACATCCAGAAGGTTTGCGGTTTCTTCGGAGCGATGCGTGCCTTCTGTGATCGCATGCGGCAGGCGGGCCATCGTTTTATCTATCTTACGCTGGATAGCCCGGACAATGCTCAGTCTTTTGAGGAAAACATTCTCCGACTGATATCCCATCACCATATTTCCCGATTTGAGTATCAAGAACCGGACGAATATCGGCTGGATCGATTATTGGCAGATTTTGCGGCCAGTCTGCCGATTCCCACATCTGCCGTCGACAGCGAACATTTTCTCGCCCCCCGGAATATTTTCTCAACTGTTTTTCGAAAAGATCAAAACCCGTTGATGGAAACTTTCTATCGCTATATGCGCCGCCAAACCGGCATTTTGATGGACGGCCACAAACCACTCAGCGGCCGTTGGAATTATGATGCGGAAAACCGGAAGTCACTCCCAAAAGATATTCAGGTGCCTAATCATCTCAATTTTGCGCATGATGTCAGCGATATTACAGATATGATTGCAGTAATGAAAGTTGAGACCATCGGCAATATTGAGGCGAAAAATTTTCCCTGGCCGCTAACCCGCGGTGAAGCCCTTCGCCTGCTGGATTTTTTTCTCTCCGATTGCCTGGCAAAATTTGGCGCCTATCAGGATGCTATGCACAGCGATCATGCTTTTATTTTTCATTCGCGCCTATCTTTTGCGATGAATATAAAATTGATAGGTCCGGATGAAGTATTGAAAAAGACCCTGCAATTTTGGGAGGCAAATACCGAAACGGTTGACATCGCCCAGGTGGAAGGGTTTATTCGCCAAATCCTTGGCTGGCGGGAATTTATGCGCGGCGTTTACTGGCATTATATGCCCGGCTACCAAGAGCTGAATCATCTTGGCCATGAAGCAAAATTACCGGCATTTTTCTGGACTGGCGATACCCGCATGAATTGTCTCCATCATGCGATCAAGCAGTCATTGGATCATGCCTATGCTCATCATATTCAGCGATTGATGGTTACCGGTAACTTTGCAAACTTGCTCGGCGTTCACCCCGATGCAGTGGATGAATGGTATCTGGGTATTTATATCGATGCCATTCAATGGGTAGAGATTACCAACACCCGTGGGATGAGTCAGTTCGCGGACGGCGGTATTACTGCCACCAAGCCTTATGTTTCTTCGGCCAATTATATCAACAAAATGAGTAATTATTGTAAAAGCTGCTTCTACAATAATAAGCAGCGGTATGGCGAAGGCGCCTGCCCTTTTAACAGTTTATACTGGGATTATTTTGAGCGCCATCGCGATAAACTGGCGAATAATCCGCGTATCGGAATGGCCTATCGCAATCTCGCTCGCATGGCACCGGAAGAGCTAGCGGCCATTCGTAAGCAGGCGGCAATCTACCGGGCAAATGCTGATAATTTGTAATAATTAACCTGGCAGGTCGTTAACATGCATCGAGAAAAAGTTAACATCGTCTGGCTAAAACGAGATTTACGCCTGAACGATCATGTCCCCTTCCGGGAAGCAATCAAGGCAAAATTACCGTTGTTGATTGTCTACTTTTTTGAGCCATCGGTAACCAGCGCGCCGGATGCTGATGTTCGACACTGGCGTTTCATTTATCAATCGCTGCAGGAAATGCGCGGCCAGCTCGACAAATATGGCAGCGATATCTACTTTTTCCACAGTGAAGTGCGCCCTGTTTTCGATCAGCTTCAGCAAACTTTCGATATTCACACTGTTTTCTCCTACCGGGAAACCGGCAATGCAATTACCTATCGCCGGGATATCGCTTTTCAGCGATTCTGCAAAGATAATGATATCCATTGGTGGGAATTTCAAAGCAATGGCATCATTCGTGGGCTGCGAAATCGCGATCACTGGTCGGAAAAATGGATATCGATGATGGCGCAACCGCAGGCACAGCCACAATGGCAGCAGCTTAAGCCCTGCCTGCTATCAAAAACAATTTACGAGAAATTACGCGGGGAAGATCTTCCCCATGGCTATAAAGAAAAAGACAGCGCTTTTCAGCCGGGCGGGGAAAGATTTGCCTGGCATTATCTGACAGATTTTCTCGAATCCCGGGCAGCGAATTATACCAAGAGTATTTCGAAGCCACTGGCCAGCCGGCGGGGCTGCAGTCGCATCTCCCCCTATTTGGCTTACGGTAATTTATCCATGCGGCAGGTTTACCAGGCGTTGCTCAGCGAAATGGATAACTCTCCCTTCCGGCGGGCGCTTGCCAATTTTCAATCGCGCCTGTTCTGGCACTGCCATTTCATTCAAAAATTTGAGATGGAAGAGCGGATGGAATTCGAAAACCTTAATCGAGGTTTCGACAATATTCGCACGGCTATTAATCCCGAACTGGCTAATGCCTGGGAAGATGGCCGCACTGGCTTTCCCCTGATCGATGCCTGCATGCGCTGCGTACGGGCGACCGGTTATCTCAACTTTCGTATGCGCGCCTTGCTGGTTTCTTTCCTCACTCATCACCTCTGGCAACCCTGGCAGGCCGGGGTGCATCACCTTGCCCGGCAATTTCTCGACTATGAGCCAGGCATTCACTATCCACAGTTTCAGATGCAGGCCGGCGTAATGGGCGTAAATACTTTTCGCATTTACAATCCGGTAAAACAATCGCAGGACCATGATCCTGGGGGAGAATTTATTTATCAATGGCTGCCGGAACTGCGCAACATTCCTTTCCAATTGGTACATGCCCCATGGCAGCTTGGCCCCATAGAGCAACAAAGCTACGACTGCATTATCGGCAAAGATTATCCCGCACCAATTGTTGACCACGAAGCCGCCGCCCGGCACGCTCGCAAAGAACTCTGGGAAATTGCAAAATCAGCAAATGTGATTTCCGAAAAGCGACGGATTCTTGCCCGTCATGTAAATCCGGATCGTCGAAGAAGAGGCAAATGAGCAAATGGGCAAATATGCTAATATGCAAATAGAGAACAATGCTCATCTGCTCATTTGCTCATTTACACTGGCATCAAAAAGCTGGACATCCTATATTCCATCCTCGCACATTTAGTGTGGACTTACAGCAGAGAGGAGCGACAGCATGGCACAAAAGTCTTACAACATCAATAATGCCCATCGAAAACAAACCCAACAGCTAGACGTTTATCCCCGGTTCCTGTTTGGCCCCGGACCTTCCAACGCTCACCCCCGCATTCTTCAGGCAATGGGAATGCGTCAGGTCGGGCATCTTGATCCACAATTTTTAGCATTAATGGATGAGATACAAGAATTGTTACGTTACGCCTGGCAAACCGACAATGAGTTTACAATTCCAGTGAGCGGCACCGGTAGCGCGGCAATGGAAGCCAGCCTTGCAAACCTGCTTGAATCCGGCGATAAAGTATTAATCGGCGTTAATGGCTATTTCGGGAATCGAATGACCGACATGGCCGAGCGTTATGGTGCGGAAGTGCATCAGCTGCATCGCCCCTGGGGCACTGTTTTTTCCGTAGACGAAATTCGCCAGGGCCTGGAAAAGCATCGCCCGGCGATCCTTGGTCTGGTGCATGCAGAAACCTCTACCGGCGCCTGTCAACCATTTGACGAGATTGGCGATCTCTGCCGCAAATATGATTGCTTATTGCTCGTCGATACCGTTACCAGCCTCGGCGGCATTCCTCTGCTGCTGGACGAATGGAAGATTGATGCAGCCTACAGCGGCAGCCAAAAATGCTTGAATTGCCCTCCGGGCATTGCCCCCCTCACCTTTGGGGAACGGGCGATTGCCAAATTAAAAAAGCGGAAAAGCAAAGTTGCCAACTGGTATCTTGATATGACCATGCTCATGGATTACTGGGGTGATAATCGCACCTATCATCACACCGCTCCGATTAACATGAATTATGGCTTGCGGGAAGCGCTGCGCATTGTTGCCGAAGAAGGTTTGGAAGAGCGCTGGGAGCGCCATCAAACCATCGGAGAATCTTTCTGGGAAGGCCTGGAAGGCATTGGCCTGGAATGCTTTGTGGAAAAACGCTATCGCCTCTCCAGCCTCACGACGGTTAAAATTCCCGAGGATGTCGATGGCCGTGCAGTCCATAAACACCTTTTAGAAGAATACAATATTGAAATCGCTGGTGGATTGGGCGAACTCAGCGGGAAAGTCTGGCGGGTTGGCCTGATGGGATATAACAGCCGTTCCTCCAGTGTGGCCCTGCTGCTTGGTGCTTTGAAATCTGCAGTGGCGTTGTACCGACGATAGATACTGTTGTTCGCAGATCGTTAAACGGTATCCGTAAAGAAAATTCATGAATTTTCTCTACGGATAAACAACAAACAAACGATCAACGAATAACGATCAACAAAAAACGATTAACGAAACAGGAATCACCCCATGATCAAAACCTTCCCCCTTTACAACACGGAAACGCCTGCAGTAGCAGCGCTGCCGGAACGCGAGACGATTGCAGAAGAGCACAAGTGGCAACTCAGTGATATATTTGATACAGATGAAAGATGGGAAGCAACCTTTAGCGAAATTGAAAGCAGAATGAAAACGATTCCGGAATTCCAGGGAAAGCTTGGAGAATCGGCAGAACGTTT
Organism: Calditrichia bacterium; assembly: GCA_028284905.1. Classification (GTDB taxonomy): domain Bacteria; phylum Calditrichota; class Calditrichia; order RBG-13-44-9; family J075; genus JACKAP01. The sequence goes on along the minus strand of JANQQU010000093.1, from coordinate 147,646 downwards.
GCACGAATGTTTGCAGAGCAAAGATCGACTGGAAGAGCAGCTGTATCAACTTTATCTTTACGCCGGATTAAAGAATGATCAGGATACTCGGGTCGCAGAATACCAGGCCTTTCGCGATCTGGTATCTTCCCTGGTGGTACAGTTTAACCAGGCGATTGCTTTTATTCAGCCGGAGATTTTGTCTTTGGCAGAAACAACCTTGCGCGGATTTATCGACACACATGAAGGTCTGGCGAACTATCGTCATCTGCTGGAGAATATTCTCCGCGGGAAAGCGCATGTGCTGCCACCGGCGGAAGAGCGGCTCCTCGCCATGACCGGCGAAATTGCCCAGGGTCCCTACAATACTTTTTCAATGTTCAATAATGCAGATATTAAATTCCCTTCCATCAAGGATGAAGATGGCAATATGGTAGAACTTACCAAGGGCCGCTACGCCCGTTTTATGGAATCGCCCAACCGGCAAGTGCGCCAGGATGCCTTTAAAGGGATGTATCAAACTTACGGTAAGTGGACGAATACTTTAGCTGCCACCCTCTCCGGCGCAGTGAAACGGGACATTTTTTATGCCCGCGCCCGGAAATATCCCAGTGCCCTCGCCGCTGCGCTCGATAATGATAATATTCCGGTTTCGGTTTACGAAAATGTGGTGGGTAGTATTAACCGCAACATCAAGCCACTTCATCGCTACATGACGTTGCGCAAGCGCATGCTCGGCGTGGACGAGTTACAGCCGTGGGATCTTTCCGTGCCGCTGCTCAGCGACGTCAAATTTGAGATTCCCTACGCAGAAGCGTTGAAGACTATCGAAACCGCGCTGGCGCCTTTGGGTGATACTTATCTAAATGATTTAAAACAAAGCTTTAATGATGGCTGGATTGATGTCTATGAAAATCAGGGAAAACGCTCCGGGGCCTATTCCTGGTCGACTTACGGCGTACATCCGTTCATTCTCCTGAACTATAATAATACCCTGAACGATATGTTCACCACCGCCCATGAGCTGGGGCATGCCCTGCACTCTCATTTAACCCATCGCCATCAGCCTTATCACTATAGTCATTACACTATATTTGTCGCGGAAGTCGCTTCGACACTCAATGAAGCGCTACTGATGGATCATCTACTGAAAACCTGCGAGGACCGTAAACAGAAGATGTATCTCCTCAACGAATATATCGACCAGATTCGCGGCACCGTTTTCATCCAGGCGCTTTTCGCCGTGTTTGAAAAAACCATTCACGAAAAAGTAGAAGGCGGGGAAGCGTTGACTGCGGATGCGATGAGCGCCTTAACTAAGGATCTCTACGAGCGTTATTTCGGTCCGGCATTTAACATGCACCCGGATTACCAGATCAACTGGTGCCGGATTCCGCACTTTTATTACAACTTTTACGTCTATCAATATGCCACCGGCTTTTCTGCAGCGACGGCGCTTTCCCGGAATATCCTTGACGGAGATACCAACGCGCGGGACGCTTACCTGCGTTTCCTTTCCCGGGGCAATTCCGCCTACTCCATCGATCTCCTGAAAGATGCCGGAGTGGATATGACCTCCCCCGCACCGATCGAAGCGACTGCGCAGTTGATGGATCGGTTGTTGGATAAGATGGAAGGGTTGATGGGGTGACTTTCATTACCCCATCACGAAGAGATTACTTTATCAAAACCATCTTTTTCGTATCAATAAATCTTTTTTCTCCACGACTAAACGGCTGAGCCTCGATGCGATAGAAATAGACCCCACTGGCATATTGGGAATAGTCGAAGAACAACTCATGCCAGCCCGGTTCAAAAGCTTGTTTTTTAAGCAGCACATTGACTTGCTGCCCCAACACATTATATAGCTTAACCGTAATCCGGGACTTCAGCGGTACAGCAAACGGAATTGTTGTCGATGGATTAAATGGGTTCGGATAGTTCTGCCCAAGGGCGAATTGTTTCGGGATAATTGGCTTCTTTTCGTCCTCACCAGTACCAGTGGGACCTTGAATATGAATTTCCCCATCGACATATTCGAAAGGGATAGCCGCCAGATTTTCATCCGCAACAATTCCCTGAAAAAATGTTACCTGGGTAGTTGTGTCGGAGCCTAGCGCCGTATCGGCCACCATATAGGTTACTTCAAAAATCTTCCCGGAGTCAGCATCTAAGAAGCTTCCGGTTTGATCAAAAAGTAGAAAACTGATTTTATCGCCATCGTAAGTGTTGGCATCAGGTCCATTTAAGCTGAGTATTCTTTCCGCCAATTTTATTTCCAATGGTTTTATTAACGCAGGATCGTACTGAATTATAACATTTGCCCCATTAACGGCAACATCATTTTCCAGGATGATGTGAAATTTGCCAGTGTCTTTTATGGTGACAAAACTGGTTTCGATATTGAAGATATTGTCAGCGATAGTTGAGACTGTCAGGAAAAAAAAGCTCAGAATAAATGTGATGTATTTTTTCGACATTGTATAATCCCCATTAAAATTGATCTTATATTTTTCCGGCTAGATGATGTTATTTTTCGATAATACTTCCACTGGAAATATTGAAAATGGATTTTACCGAGAACGCCGCGTTCACTCTTATAACACTGTTTTCTTGAGCAGTAAAGTTTTCTGTCTGAAATGGTGTATTTAACTCAATAATCCCATTCTTCAGCGTAATGGTTTCTACCGACAGAAAAGCATCAGCGTTAAACAATGCGCCCTCTTCGATTTCTAACAAATCTAACTGAATGGTCGTGCTGTTGTCGGATGGTCTATAACGGCCTTGTTTCGCAACTTTGATAAGATCGAAAGTGGTTATATTGGTTTGTAAAGGGGTAAACAAGCTGCTAGCGATATTGGTATTATCAATAATTACGGTGCCATTCGCCTCAGTATTCTTTTTTAGATAAACAGTACCTGTTGAAGCACTGTTACCTCCGCTGCCACCGCGGGCAAAAATATTTTCTGCCGGAAATGTCGATTGATTATAATAGATGGCGATTCTCCCACCACCACCAGCGCCGCTGCGCCCACTCTGCTGCGCGCCAGTGCCACCATAGGCTGTAATAAACCCCGTACCGGAAAGCGTATTGACCTCCATGCGGAGACTTCCCCCGGAGCCCCCTCCGGAGCTAGGGCCACCGCCACTAACGCCATTGCCGCCATTCGCCCGTATGATGCCATTGTTAATTAAAGTTTCGGCGCTAAGCGACAATCTCCCTCCGCCATTTCCCCCCTTGTGAAAAATGGATGCTCGGTCAGTCCCTCCACCTCCGGAACCTAAATAAACTGCATCTTCTAATAAACCATAAGGCGAATTAGATATCCCATTAATCCCACCGCCAGTGCCGTTTGCGCCGCGTCCGCCATAACTAGCCCCCGCTCCCTGATCGCGGCCACCATTAGCCCCAACAATCATTCCATTTTCATCAAAAACTTCCCCATCAATACCAAATTGGTGGCCATTGTTTCCACCCCGGAGACCTTTCGCATTCAGATCGATGAGTCCCCCGGATCTTATTTCCAGGGTGCCACCGATATTCAGGATCAATCCTTTCAGGAAACGGGTAGAATGGGTAAGCGCACCATCTGCATCTATGACGATGTTGTTCAATTGATCCGCTACGCCAAATGAGCCATCCTTACTTAAGGTAAATCCTCCCCCAATAAAGATTTCATTGGTCCCAACATCCAGCCGGGAACCATCAGTCAAATTAAATATGCCTGATAGAAAACTGGTCGTATCAAACTGACTGATGCTAAAAATGGTGCTATCGAGGATGTTAACTGTGCTGGATGCAGTAAGTTGAAAATCTGTAGGATCCGGAAAATCCAGATCGATGCCTGAATTTAGTATCCCTCCGCTCAACAGTATTGAGTTTGCGTTAAAGGAAGCACCTGGCCGAAAAGTTAGTGCTGCGCCACTCTGTATATCAACGTCAAATCCGCTGTTATTGAGCACCGTCATACTAACGCCGCTGCCTAACAGCAGATGAGCGGAATTCTTTAGTTCGAGCTGCTGCTCTAGTGTAAATGCTGTAATGTCCGTTTGGGTGATGTCCAATACTGCTTGATTGAGCACTGTTAATCTTTGAAAAGTATCCAAAGCTGATTTCAGAGGCGTAGCAAAGCTGCTGGTTAAATTGCTGTTATCGATGATCACGGAGCCACTTATTTCGGCATTGTTTTTTAAGTAAATGGTACCTGTGGAACCTCTATTACCGCCACTGCCGCCGCGAACAAAAATATTTTCTAGCGGAGATGTCGATTGATTATAAAAAATGGCAATTCTGCCGCCACCACCAGCGCCGCTGCGCCCACTCTGTTGGGCCCCAACACCACCGTAGGCGGTGATAAATCCCGAGCCGGAAAGTGCATCAACTTCCAGGCGAATGCTTCCCCCGGAGCCAGCGCCAGAGCTGGGACCACCGCCACTAACGCCATTGCCGCCATTTGCGCGAATCACGCCATTATTAATTACGGTGCCAGCGGTAACTCGTAGCTTCCCCCCGCCATTTCCGCCCTTATGAAAAACGGATGCCCAGTCAGTTCCCCCACCGCCGGAACCTAAATAATTGGCATCTTCCAATAAACCATAAGGCAAGTTAGCTATCCCATTAAATCCACCGCCAGTGCCGTTTGCGCCGCGTCCGCCATAGCTAGCGCCCGCTCCCTGATGACGACCACCGTTAGCACCAACAATCATCCCATTTTCATCAAAAACTTCCCCGTCAATACCAAACTGGTGGCCATTATTCCCACCCCGCAGACCTTTTGCATTCAAATCGATGAATCCGTCCGGCTGTATTTCCAGGGTGCCATTCACCGTCAAGCGTAATCCTTCTAACAAGCGAAGCGTGTGGGTAACGATGCCCCCGGATTCTATCAGCATATCTCCACTGACGTTGATGGCAGCATCTCCGATAAGCACGCCGGTTGAAGTGACACGGATATGCTCAAATGTCGTATCGGCATTTATGGTTACCTGACCAACCACTGTTAAAGAATCCGCAATAGCCGCGGAGGAAATGCATAAAATGGTTGCTATTATTAAGCGAACAGTTCTTGAGATCATTTTATTGCCTCCGCAGTTTTGCTTTTCGGTTGTTAGTAGGTTTCCGGGATGCGGTTTTGTTTGCACTATCCGCCGGTTTGAGGATGATCGGATTTTCCGCACTGGCCTGCCCTTGCAGCGCACCATTCACTGTAACACTGCCTCTGCTTTCCAGTTGTAGCGCCGCGCCGGCCTCCATCGTTATGGTATCGTTTGGTGTGATGTAGGGGGTATCTTTGCTGATGTAATCGAATCCGGCGTATAGGGTGTCGTAGGGTATTTCTTCGCAGAGGTATGGGATGGGGGGATAGGGAGTATAGTTTACGCCGATGGTGAATGGGCCTTCGCCGCCAAGTAAACCTTTTGTAACTACGATAACATAAGTTCCCGACATGCTTAGTGTATCACTTAAGACATACTCACAAGCTACATCTGTATTTCTGTAAATTTCATTGCCATTTGGATCTTGAATCATAAAGAACAGAGGGTTTTCAGCACTTAACCCGAAATTAAACTCTTTACCGATAGAGTCGGGTGATACAAAAAAGTTATATTCTAAACGATGACTTGTAACTGTTATTGAATCTTCCGCCCATTCACCTCGGGTAAGAGTGAAAATAGTTCTTGTGGTATCGGGTTCAAATTTCCCTTGAATTGGCACAAAATTTCCTTCTATTTCCACTAATGGGCCATGCCAAAAGTCATCATCAAACAATCCAGTTTGTGGATCATAAATCCTGAGGCTAAGTGTATCCAAAAAGGTGGGGATTTGGAGAGAAAACTTTCCATTTTTATCAATAATACTCGAGCGTACTAGCCCAGAAGCACTGGAAATGATAGCTCCAGCTATAGGAGAAGAACCCTTTTCTAATGCGGAACTTATTTGGGGTGAAAATTTGTTTCCGGAATTCCCGCTTCCACTAGGGCAATCATCAGTATTACCATCCTGGTTGCAACCGTCGAATGTCATACAATGGAATGTTGGTCCGTTTGGTGTAGGATTATAATTTTCAACCGTAACTTTCGAAGTACGATTATCGCACCCTTCCTCTTCTTCAGGCTCAGGGTCGGGATCAAATGGATCGCAATCAGGCTGTTTAGTACAATGTACAATCAATCTTTTTAAAATATCATAATTATCTTCTACTGGAAAAAAAATATAAGCACCTGCAATTGCAGTAAGAGTAAATCCTACGAAAGGAGAACCACAAAAGAAAGCAATAGGGGGTCCTACGAATAGGGCAAGATCTATAATCATTTTAATTTTTCGCCGCCAAGGTTTTTCATCCTCTAGAACCCTAATACATTCTAAACAATAATCGCAGTCGTCTAGTTGAGGTACGGGTTGAGGATTTTGCCGATTAAACTTATCTTTGATCAATTTTCGACAGGTATTTGCAGTGGCAAACTGAGGTGATTCATTCTGGGGATTAATATTTAAATAGAGCGGTAAAACATAAGCTGCGATCCTTTCCTTAAATTGCAAATCAAGTGCTAATATTGAATCACGCATTTCAAATAACAAACCTTGTTCAACAAAATATTTATACTCCAAATAATTTTCATAGAAAGACGAATCTTCATCTTCATAAGAATATATTTCTAGCAAGTCATCATAAAAAACTTGGATAATTGTATCTGGGTTGACAATTCCTATCGGGTGCAAAACAGTTAGTGGAATGGTATTAGAGGAAAGATTATTTTGAAGAGCTTTTATTTTTATATAATAATCTCCCGGTAATATTGGCGGAATAACTAATCGGATTCCGGTTATAATATTTTTTTCGATTAGCCACTCATCTCCATTAATTTTTAAGTAATTGCCGCTAACCTGATCTTCAATAAATAGAACCAAGTCAACAGGGAAAGATGCCCCCATAGTTGAATTCATTGTAATGTCAATCGTATCACCAGGTATACCAATTGGAGGAGTTCCTTCAAACCCTATTATTGGTGGCTCTGTAACCGGTTGGCTAACAATAATTATAGCAGTATTTGATTCTAAATGATTATTTATAACTGTATCTTCAATAACACTTAATTTGCTGACCAGCCTTAACTCTGGCTGCCCATCACCATCTGCATCTGGATATGATTGATATAAGGCATTAAAACCTGCTGTAAAATTAGTAGTATCTCCTAAAAAAGTCTCTTGTAGCTGAAACGGTAAATCCGTTTGAATTCCATTTGGAGAATTTAACTCAAAGGATGCCATGTGTGAATAACCTTGATTGGTCAGGGTGTTAAAATTCAAACCAGATTTATCTTCAACTTCTTCATCTGGAATCTGTGAAACGCTTAATACCATAGGTTCATTAATTGCTCCTGGAGGAATAACAATGCTTGTTGTCCCGTTTACTAAAACCCCACCGGAACTGTCTATTGTTGAAGGCACTCCATTTTTGAACAATATTATTTCCTGCATATCCGATAAATCACTATCTGTTATAGCCCCATCAATATTCAAATCTCCTTCCACCAACTCATAAGCCGAAGGCGACGGCCCTTGCCCAATCACAATATCCCGCACCCGCAAAAGATCGAGGATATTCACCACGCTATCCTGGTTCATATCCCCGAGGGCATTTTCTAAAACCGGGATTTCCGCCGGGGGGATATTGGCAAGGGATTTCAGGACACCCAGCACCTCCCTCTCATCAGATTGCTTGTCTTGAGAAAGAGAGATTTTCCGGCTGGCATCGTCGGCCGGTAGCAATTGCCGCTTTTTCTTTTTTTCCTCGGATGCTGTTTTTTTCTTCTTTTCCTTCACCTCAACTTTTTCTTTCTTCGGCTGCTCATCCTGGGCGTAGAGATGCAAATCCGCCAGCAGGAGATTTATAAAAGCGACTAACAAGATAATTGAAGTAGTTTTTCGCATAGAGTCACCTCTTTGTGGATTGTAATTGCTGCGAATATTGGTTATATGAGCAAGTTTTTGACACAGATAAATCATTAGTTTTTAATATGTCTGATTTTACTTAATCAGATAATTTTATCTCACCAATTGAGGGCGCTACAAATAACAGCTGCCCACAACGCTTCTCCAGGCTTCCTTTACCGGATAATTCCACCGGCTCCATAGATCTCTTCTAAGATGCTGATGTGGGCATGACCTCCCCCAGCGCCCATCCAAGCTACCGCGCAGTTGATGGATCGTTTTCTGGATGAGATAGAATGGTTGATGGAGTGATAGTATATTTACCTCGGCTATCCCCTGTTCCTAAACACAATTTTGGAATCCAGATGTGTTTATACTCAAGTCTCCCTTTAATTCAAGAGCCTTAAAATTTATTTCATAAATATCATCTTTCGAACTGCAGAGAATTGACCAGCATTAGTTCCAGTTTCACCAGTAGTCAGTCTGTAAACGTACACGCCACTGGCTAAGTGCTGAGCATTAAAACTTATTTCATGATAACCAGCTGGCTGATAACCGTCGATTAAAATCGCAACTCTTTGTCCGAGGATATTGTAAACTTCAAGTATTGCATGTCCCGCTTTCGGCAATCCAAATTTAATAATTGTTGACGGATTGAATGGATTGGGATAATTCTGGCTTAATGAATAAGTTTTCGGCAAATTTTCATGTTGTGGTTCACCGTCTAAGCCTACAGTAATCCTATGATATCCAAGAAATCCGCTTCTGAGGATAGTATTTTCAGCCTGGCTTATTCCCACTAGAGTTTCTCCAACTGAAGAAGTTACAGTTGTATTTGCATCCGTCAGGACAGCAAAGCCTGAAGTGAAAGAGTAGGTAACTATTCTTGAACTCTGGGAATAAGCACAAAGTGAAAAGATAATTATATTAAATATTAAGAATATTATACACCTGTTCATTACAGTTCCTTCCTGCTAATAATCTACATGATTATTTATTGACCGAGTGTAACGTTCCCGAGTGGTGCTGTTATGCTTATAGCTTTATTATATATCCCGACAGCTGAGTAATGCGCCGGTTGAATTAGCATCTTACTACCTGCTGTAACATTAGGATTGTTAATAGCATTTATAAATTCCATATAAGGTTCTAAAAACGTTCCTGTTTGAGATCCAATATGAGTAATATCCACAAAATGCCAATGATCTTCAGGATAAAGGAAATTCAAGGTCAGCGAATCTAGAAAACTGATATGACTTCTTTGACCAATCCGGTTTTGCCAGCTTTGGTTCGGCGCTAAAACAGTAATGGTTCGCTGACCATTATTAGAGAAATCGAACTGCCCATAGTGCATCATAGAATCAAAATCATAAGTGAGCGAATCAGGAAGGCCATATGCTTGTTTGGGATAAACGCCAGCGTGATTTTGTTTTGTAAACTGCCAGGTAGTATCGTTGGATGTTCCCATGTTTTGCCAGTTTATTTGAATAAAGTTATCGCGATCGCTCCTGCTTTGCTCATGCCATATTCCCAGAGCATGAAATAATTCATGTATTATGACAATTTTTGACCACCAACTAATTAAACCAATTGTTTGTTTCCCCTCCTGCATACCAATGCCAGTCGAGTAGTTAAAACTGTCACTCTGAATATGGATATAGTTGGACTCGTTGATCCTAGGTATGAAAACGATATGTGCATCTCCTTCTATCTCAGCCATTGCATCGAGCATACGGTCTTGATTATTTGCGGAAACATTGGCATTAAATTCAAAAGGAACGATACCATCAGGCCACAGATTTACATTAAACGCTGCTTCGTTATTTTCAAAATAATCTTCCGGCAGCAGTATATCGCCTTCAAAAAGCATATAACCTTCAGGTATCTTGAGCGGCGGTGTCATTTCACCCGTTTGGGAAGCGATTGTTTGCTCCGAATACTCTTGCGGCAAATAGGTCTGCGCTTCAGCAACTCTGGGGAAGAGTGCAATTCCCCAACCACTAATTAACAAGGTTAACAAGAGAGGATTTCTATACTTCATGTTCTTACTCCTCGTGATTTAAAATGATAAAGAAGTTTTACTGGAGCGTTACTAATACCAGAACTAATCCGCGGCCGCTTTCCAAGGAAGTCATAGCTTTCCCGATAATTGCACCTTGCGCTTTGTTATTGTCTTTAATTCTCATAGCATGTCCGGGTATGTTTGATGTTGTCAATAAATCCCCTGGTTTGATCGGACCATTTTCAGTTGTTGACATAGCGTATACTCTACCGGTTAGGGCTACATTTTGCCCATTTTCCCAAATACTGTCCTGGCTTAAAGTCAGCCCAGGCTCAATCCCTCCTGCACCGCTAATAATACCGGCTACTTTCCGATCATAAGGCGCATTGCTCATTTTTAGTTTACCTGGATTTACTTCATCTATTACAACTAGCGTCCCTGGTTTCAGTTTTTGCGAATCAGACATTTCAAATGGCTCGGCTAAATCTGCCCCCCCGGTTATTTGTAGAACTTTTACACTAACTGTTCCATTAGCATTCAATACCATTACATCCTCTTTGACTTTAGTTTCCGGCGATGTATTTAAAACATAATGATAGCTTAGAGAGCCTGTTGTCGTACCAGTTCCTTGAGCAACTTCCTGCCAGGCATATTCTCTACCCTGATGATGAACAATACCTCCTTGATCAAGAATTGAAGGATGTGACCTTATACGTACGACCCCATCGGCGGAATTTCCAGATAATACATCTAGCGTACCTAGCGGGTTTGTCGTTCCAATTCCTACATTACCAACCCGAAAGCTTAGATAGTCTTTTGTAAAAGTATTTGGTGCATTTAATGCAACTTCACCAATCCGCAGTTGGGGTGTACCACTAGAATAGGCAGAACTAAATTTAATTCCATTATATTGAGCACCGTCTCCATTGGTAAAAATTTGACCACCTTCAAAAGCCAAATTACCATTAGATCGGACGACAAAATGATCTTCGTATTTCGGGCTACTAAATACATTCCCAACTTTCGTTCCACCATTAACATCGAGCCTAGTTGTAGGATTAGTAGTCTCAATTCCGATATTACCGGTTGCCCGTTCGATAAACAGAGGTGTTCCCAATACAGCGCTATTATCTCCCCTCCGCACTAAATAAAAGTCGGAACCTTCATCACTGCCAATCTCTTCATTGATCACACTAAAATACCAACGGGTTTGGTTATTCACCCTGAACTGTAGTTGTTTTGCAAATGCTGAATTTTCATTTTCTATTGCTAAAGCAACATAATTCGTATCTTTTATGTGAAGTTTTCTGCTGGGAGATGCAGTCCCTATCCCTATATTCCCGTTTATCAGATAAGTATCGTCCTCATTAGACATCCAGGCAGAATTATAGATGGAATTTAAAGCAACATTAGCTGTATCTGCACGAGTAGCATTGAAACTGTATGCAACGCTAGTCAAAGGAATCCGGGGGGTAAGCTCCTGCTCATTCTCCAATTGTATTCCAAGCCAGTAGCGCCGGTCAAATTTAACAATTGGTTCGAAATTTACTTGATTGCCTAATATCGTATGAAATAGCCCACGATTGGTTTCCACAGGGTCTGTTTCTGCCCATAAAGCATCGCCTCCATTTTCTGTTACATATAAACGAAATGTCATCATATAAGTATCATTTGGGTAAGGTTCTCCATTAGGATTGGTCAATACACCCTGATATGAAAGCGTTTGAGGAATTTGAGCAATAACAAAGTTTGTAGAGAAGATGAAAAGAACTATTGCCAAAATAGATCCAAAGTATTTCATCGCACACCTCAACAGTATAATTGTAAATTAAATAAGATATTAATTTAGAGTCCTTGGCCTATTATAACCGATCCTGATCCCTGACTTTTCAGAAAAATACGAGTATCAAAGATGCCAACCTCACTATATATTCCAGGTTTGATTATCAATTGAGCACCATCCCATACCGGATAAAAATTGTACGCAGACTCAATGGATTTAAAAGGTTTGGTAATTGTTCCAGTCAGGGGAGTTGTCGGTGGATCCACGCCTGTTACTTTATCAACATATATATTTTTTCCAAAATGTTGCATCGTTATAGCATCATCACAAAATTTTATGTTGTAATGATCAACTATTACATGTAACTGACCACTGATAAATGGGGCACTGCCATCATCCAAATCCCAAATTGTTAATCCTTCAGGAGTTTGTGAGCCAAAAACGAAACATGCACAGCTATTATCAAAAGTATAATTGAAATGTGAATTGCCACCACTTGTATTGGTAGAGCGTTTTATATCTTTCCAGGTATTTGTTTCAAAAACATGGATACCGTCGGATGGTTCAGGCTGCCCTGGTCCAATGCCCAGACATCCGGCACTCCCACATACCACATAGAGTAATTCATCGCTGGGAGTAAATTCTCCACCCTGCATATGAAGAAGTTGTATTGGAGATCCGTTTATATCATGAAATGGATAATCAGCAACATAACTCAATGCATTATGACTACTTGAGTTTAATAAGGTTGGCCAGTCAACTTCATATTCCAAAACTCCCCAAGCATGATTACTTGAAGTATAAATATTTCCTTCGGAATTAACCGCACACCAGCCAGCATAATCTTGAATATTCCCATCTAAATGTGCATAATTGATGAATGCCAAGTCTGATGCACGGAAACAGGCGATTATCGGTCCAGGAATCGGGATGAGTATATAATCAACTTCATCATATCTATAATGGTCAGGGTCACCCCAATGCCAATAATTATGAGCGGCCAGCTCCGGTACTTCTTGCATCGTTATCGATTTAATGCCAGGGTTTGACGGTTGAATTGCTCCGGAAGCCAATGGAACGGATCGTGGTATTCTTCGCAAAATTCCGTTCCCCCCACCTTTAAATGTAAGGGTAAAATACCAATTGTCATCGTCATGCGTTACCCCTTGAACTTCGAGTCCATTGTACATCCACCAATTCGTTGCATCTTCCGGGTATGTCTCATATTTCAGGTAGTAACCTTCATAAGATTTTCTCGAATGGTTTTGTGAAAGCAGGAAAAATGGCACAAACAGCAGCACGATTTCAATCAATGCAGTATGATATTTATTGCCAAATATTAAACTGGAATTCATATTTATATTCCTTGTATCATTGCAAATTAACTAAAACCATGACTAATCCTTCACCATCTGTAAGCGGAGACATTGCTTTACCAATAATAGCTCCGGAGCGTTTTTGCAGATCGGTGGCTTTCATAGCATGGCCGGCAATATTGGAAGTAGTTAACAAATCTCCGGGTTGGATTTCACCGTTTTGAGACGTGGCTAAGGCATATACCCTCCCGGTAAGGGCGACATTTTGCCCACTATCCAAAACTCCATCTTGCTTTAAGGTTAATCCTGGTTCAATTCCTCCAGCACCGCTTATTACCCCGGCTACTTTACTGTCATAAGATGTTTCACTAACTTTGAGTTTACCCGGGTTCTCTTTATCAATCACAACCAACGCACCAGGTGTCAGATTTATTGAGCCCGTCATTTCAAAAGGCTCAGCTAAATCAGCCCCACCGGTAATCTCTAATATCTTAGTTCGTGTAGTGCCTTCTACATGAAGTGTTGAATTAGGGGAGGAAGTACCAATACCGACATTACCGCCGTTCGGTGATATTAATACTCTATTTTGTGAATTATTGTTTAGCCATAAAGCACCGGTTGTCACGTCTATTTCATTACCATCGATCAGCATTACCTGATCACCGGATTCTATTTTTAAGCTGGCACTTGTACCGTTATTATCAGACCCCACTACATGAAGTTTACCTCCTGAAGGAATTGTAGTACCAACTCCAACTAATCCACCTCCAGTCGCAAGAATCAATTTATGAGGAGAATTATGATTCAAAAAAAGTCCACCGTTAACTTCATCAATCTCATTGCCATCAATTAACATCAATGAGTTACTAGATTCTATTTTTAAAGCAGCATTCGCTCCGTTATTCTCTGATCCCCGAAGGTGCAATCTGGCCTCAGGTGCAGCCTTACCAATTCCAACAAATCCGGACAAACGATAAATATTTATTCCCTGATTAATCCATGTAGAATCTGCAATGCTTCTCAAGGCGAATTGTGCTGTATCGGCATTAAGACTGTGAATACTATAGGGAGTACTTGTAAGGGCAATTCTTGGCAAGAGTTCGGCTTCATTCCCAACCTGAAGACTCAACCAATACTGCCTATCAAATTTTATTGTAGGATAGAAATTATTCTGGTCGCCGAGAATAGTATTAAACAATCCCTTACTTGTCATAACAATATCTGCTTCTGACCAAAGAACACTTCCATCTTCTGCTTCCTCATAGAGGCGGAAGGTTATTTCATAAGGGTTATCGGCAAATGGAACACCTGCACTATCTGTTAACACTCCCTGATAAGAAAGAATTTGAGGAATTTGTGCAAAAGTGGCAGTAGTTAGAAAAAATGAAAATAAAGAAATAAATCCCCAATTAAGCACTTTCATATTTACCTCCTGAATTTCAGATTATCATTGCTAAATCTACTTGACAAAATTAGCCTCCCTTTTTAATTACCCCCATAGCGGGCGCTGAACATTACAGGCACCCGCTATTTGGTATTGGGTATTCCCTCCTCAAAGATAAATTTTTCCAAGAGATATCAGACTATAAATGCTTCACTAAAGCATAGCAAATCACACCCATCAATCGCTAACACGATGGATGCAAAAGCTAACACTTTGGAAACATATTGCGAGAATTGGGGACTTTGGGAATGATCTAAGGTAGGAAAAAAGGTAATACTTAATTTTTCAAGAACGTCGAGGGAGACGTTCCAAACGCCTCTTTAAATTTCCGGGCAAAATAGGAAAAATTATTGAAACCAACCTGCAAAGCGACTTCTGTGACGTTACCCTGCCCTTCGACTAATAGCTGTTTGGCTTTACGCAGTCGTAAGGTACGTAGGAAAGTAGTAGAATCAGTATCGGTGAGTTTCTGAAGTTTACGATTTAGCTGAGTTTTACTATAGCCGCATTCTTTCGCCAGGCGGCTGATATCGAAAGATTCGTCAGCCATATATTGATAGACAATACCAGTCACTTTATCCAGAAATTCCCGATCGCGCACACCGATCTTCAGCTTATCGACATTTTCCGGTAAAACCGGCCAATTATCTTTCAGATACTGTTGAATGCGCCGCTGCTGACCCAGTAAATTTTTTACGGTCAGTCGAAGAATTTCTGCATTGAATGGTTTTTCCAAATAGATATCAGCGCCAAACCCCAATCCTTCCACTTGCGCTTCTTCGCCAGCTTTAGCGGTTAGCAAAATAACCGGGGTATGGCTAATTGCTTCATCTTCTTTAATTCGGCGGCAAAGCTCATTGCCATCCATTTCCGGCATCATCACATCGCTGATGACCAGATCGGGATATTCTTTTCGAATCCTCTTCAAGCCCTCCGCGCCATTTTCAGCTTCCAGGATTTGATAATGTAGACTGAATTGCTGTTTGATGTAAGCACGCATATCCGCGTTATCTTCAACAATCAACAGTTTAGGAAGTTTGCTGGCGGCAGCCTTAGAGTTATCCTTCCGAAAATCGGAGGTTCTGCTGCTCCCCTCAAGTATCCCCTCGATTCGCTTTTCCAACGAGCGACTTATTTGAGTTTCCTTCTCAATAATTTCTGATGGACTCAGATGATTTTTACCCAATGGTAAATAAATCGTAAAAGTGCTTCCTTTATGTAATTCACTATCTACAGTAATTTTTCCCTGATGCAATTCTACCAATTCCTTAGTTAAGGCCAGGCCTATCCCACTACCAACAATATCATCTTTCGCATACCCATTCTCTCCCTGTTGGAAACGATCAAAGACGTGGATGAGTTGATCGGGAGGAATGCCGGGGCCGGTATCTTGAATTGAAATAGCGACATGATCTCCTATTTGCGATTGCGGATTTCGAATTTCGGATTTCGGGTTGAGATCATTTTTTAAAGCCGCCAATCCCAATTCCAAAATCACCCGACCTTTGGTTGGAGTAAATTTCAAGGCATTTCCCAAGAGATTATAGAGGATGGTTTCCATCTTATCGATGTCGACAAAAACTTCTATTGCTTCTGCTGCCGGCCGAAATTTCAAATTGATTTCCTTGCTATCCGCATGGGATTTAAATGAAGCAATAATTCGTCTTATTAAACCATTAATTTCAACTAATTGAGCTGTTAGAGCCAATTTGCCGGCTTCCAAGCGGGAAATATTTAGAATATCATCAATTAATTTTAAAAGGCGTTGCCCATTGCGCATCATCGTCTCGTATTGCTCGCTGGTATCCCCATTCGATTTGCCATCGACCAAATCTTTTAAGGGGCCGAGAATAAGCGTTAGCGGTGTACGGAATTCATGGGAAATATTAGCAAAAAAACGGGATTTAAATCGGTCAAGTTCTTGCAAGCGTAACGCTTCACCACGTAAACGCTGTCGTCGAAGCTCGTAGCTCCACAGAACATAAATCAATACAAATAAGGCACATACATAAAACAGATAAGCCCACCAGGTCTCGTACCAGGGAGGTGTAATTATCAAATAGATCGACGCTCCTTCAGCATTCCAAAAGCCATCTTTGTTGGCAGCTTTTACATACAAGGTATAGTCGCCGGGATCGAGATTGGTAAAGCTTACTTCTCTGGTATTACCGAGCATCAACCAGTTATCCTGAAACCCAATCAGTTTTTATGCATATTGATTTTTCCCCGGGATTGCATAATGCAGGGCTGCGAACTGAAAAGAGATAACATTTTCCTGGTATGAAAGGATTAATGTATCTAATTCTGACATGTCCTGTGGTAGATAAAATTGCGAACTTGCTGATATAGTATCTTCTTCGATACGTATTAATTCAAACTTTTCTCCCGATTCAGTAACTGGTCGGACAGGTATTGACTGATTAAACACCCGAAAGTCAGTAAAAACAACTGGGGGAGGCAAAGTGTCTTTTTCTACATAGGGGTTAAAAATGCTTGCACCTAAATTTCCACCGATTATAATTTCCCTGGTTACTTCACTTTGAAAATAAGCGTCGGCATTATGATCTCTGTTAATTAGCTGATCCTGAATATCGAAAATAGTAAAATTGTTTTGCTTGCGGTTATATCTAAATAGTCCACCACCGGTTGTTAACCAAAAATCCTGATGATCATCTTCCAGAATGCTGTAAACAGTATTACTTGTTAATCCTAAGCCTGATTGATTATCTATAGTCACAAATTTCTCTGCTAGTGGATCAAATTTTACCAATCCCCCATCAAAGGTACCAATCCAAAGCATGCCCGAGTTATCCATATGCAGTCCAAATAAAAAATCACTGATCAGGCTGTCAGCACGAAATGGATTCGCCTGATATCGCCTCAGCAGTTTTTTTTGTTTTGGATCGAACTTTAGTAAACCTTTTCCCCAACTGCCAATCCAGAAATTTCCATCAAAATCTTTAGCAATATTTGCGGCATGAATATCATTCAGTGGATAATGATTAAATGAATAATCGAGATTATTAAATTCGATGATTCCTTTCTCTTCACAGGTAAACCAGAATATACCGGGGTTTTCCGGATCTTCGTAAAATCGGCCGATAGCTTTAAGGGAATATCTAGCCGTATCTTGTACAAGTTCCCGAAATATTCGAAATGTTTCATTGTTGTCATCAAAAAGATTCAACCCGCCCCCACCGGTTGCAATCCATAAATCTCCATTATGGCTTCGCCGAATAAAATCGACCCGATTATTACCGAGGCTATTGTTGTTTTCTGAATCATGTTGATAATATCTGATTTCCCCATTACTTCGATTAATGCGGTTCATCCCGGCGTCAATAGTACCAATCCATAAAGTATTGCCATTATCCAGAGGGTCGATATACACTGAGCGCACCTTATTACTGTTTATATTATTTCCAAAAGGTTGTTGATTTGTAAAATTCCTGAAACCAATTTTCTGATGATCGATACGGGAAATGCCACCGGTAAAAGTACCGATCCAGAGGCTTTTTCCACGATCTTCATAAATTGACATAATATCGTTATGACTAAGACTGGCAGGATCGTTCAGAATTTGCCTGTAATGGCGATAATCATTTTTCTTTGGATCGACACAGAAGAGGCCGTCCGGCAATCTCATTTGCAATTGGCTTGTCAATGATGCTTCTTTTGTAGGTATCCTGACAAAATTATCCCCATAACTTGTAACCCAAAGCAGTCCGGTATTATCTTCGAAGATTTTCGATATGGAGTTGTAAATATTAATTGATTTTGAAGTCGAACTGGGTTGCAGGAGATGCGTTACTTCCATATTTTCATTGATTAGGTGGAGCCCGGCTGTTGTCCCAACCCATAGCCTACCAACCCTATCTTCATAAAGCCTCGTGATAAAGTTGCTTTGTAGCCCTCTTAGTGAATTTTCCATCTGTTCATAGTGATCTGCGCTTCTCTCCAAAAGGTTAAAGCGGAATAAACCATGACCGCCTTTCAGGCGTTTTTCGTCACCGGTTCCAATCCAATAAACGCCAGACTGTTTTTGAGACTCCAGTATCGCCGTAACAACATATTCTGAATTAGCAAATGAATTTTTCTCGTTTCCAAATCCCGCTTCAAATGTATCTTTTTCAGAATTATAAGAATACAATCCCCGATTAGTGCCAATCCGAACAATTCCTTCGGAATCGATTAGCAATGCTAAGACCTTTTTATCATACAGCCCTTTATCAGAAAGGCGATCTTTATCATACACAAAAACTTCCCCGGTATTTATACAGAATCGCCTGATCCCGGTGCCAGCTTCATGTGTACGCAACCATAAATTTTTCTCCCTGTCCTCTAGAAGATATGAGACACCGCCATTTTGTGTCTCCTCTCCAGGAAAAACCTGCTCAAATCGAGTAAAATTTCCAGCACTACGGTTATATCTGTTTAGACCATTTGCTGTACCAATCCATAACGTCCCAGCATTATCTTCATATAGGGAAAATATAATACCATGAGAAATTGAATTAGTATCTGAAGGATTAGGATTAAACGTAACAAAATTATAGCCATCGAAACGATTCAACCCACCTTCGGTACCAAACCAGAGAAACCCTATATGGTCTTGTAAAATAGTGTAAACGGTATTTTGGGAAAGGCCTTCTTGCGTGCCAATACGTTTGAACTGAAAATCTACTTTATGGTCAGTGATTTTGGAGAAAGTGTCGATATCCTGAGCGTACAATTGATTATTTACCGGATAGCAAAAATAGCTCAAGCATATTGCTAGGAGAAATAATGGATTGCAATATTGGTTCATTTTTTCTGCTTGTTGAATTTTTCCAATTTACCGAAAGGGAAAATATTTTGCAAATTCATCGAATGAAACAATATGCTACAAACTAATCTCCCCAGCCAACTGGCTGCAAACCGCTTCGCGCACTTTCTTGATGTTGCCTTTGTAACGCCCGAGCAGGAACATTAGTTTGACGATGGTTGCCTCGTGAGTCATGTCCCCGGCACCGACTGCGCCAGCTTTGGCAATCAGCATCCCATTCTGGTAACGGGTAAGGTCCACCTCGCCGCGGCGGCATTGGGAAGTGATTACCACCAGCTTCCCGGCAGCGGTTAGTTTTTCCACCAAAGGCACCATAGAGGTATTCTCAATCGCCATATTCCCCATGCCCAGGGCCTGTAATACAATCGCATCGACCGGTGCGTCGACGAGCCAGTTCAGGGCATCCGGCTGCAAGCCTGGAA
This sequence comes from Calditrichia bacterium, assembly GCA_028284905.1. GTDB lineage: Bacteria > Calditrichota > Calditrichia > RBG-13-44-9 > J075 > JACKAP01. The sequence goes on along the minus strand of JANQQU010000093.1, from coordinate 127,942 downwards.
AGTAGGGAAAAGCAAGTACTCGCTCGGAAAAAGCGGTGTGCAGGCGCGGCACGCCAAGGCGATGAAAATATTGTTTGTGAATTTTAATATCCACACCGACTTCGGCCAGGGGTTGATAGTTCGGGCTAACAAATGCCCCATAATCATTCCCGGATATTTTTACCGCCCGATTTCCCCGCAGCAAATCCGTATCGAAAAAGATGCAAACCTCCGGAATCTCCCGGGTAGCAAACTCTACGGCATTGACCAGATTCATTCGGGCATCGGTACGGATTTCCGCCAGCGGCCGTTGCGAACCGGTAAGGATCACCGGTTTCGGGAGATTTTCCAGCATAAATGAAAGTGCTGTAGCGGTGTAGGCCATCGAATCGGTGCCGTGGATAATCACAAAACCGTCGTAACTACCAAGATTATCGAATATTGTTGTTGCCAGCTTTTGCCAATGCTCCGGAGACATATCGGCGCTATCAATATTAAAAACCATCTGGAAACTGATATCGGCAATTTTATTCAACTCAGGAATATAATGGGTAATTGCCTCCTGCACTTCCTGTGGCTTCAGGGTAGGTTTCGGTTTCATAGGCACCATGCCAAATGTGCCCCCGGTGTGGATGATCAGGATTTTTTTCATGTTTTTTCGTTGTTGGTCGTTCCCACAAACAATTTGGTTTCCCCCCATTCCCCCCTTAAATTTCTGGTCTTTGTAAAATTTGCATTATCTGGACGCAGAACAGGACTTTTTATATACAATGCTGAAACTGAAGCCCCTACTTCACGAGTTGCCAGAATTTAAACATTTTCATGGACTTTTGAAGGACAAAAAATTTATCCGCGTGAAAGGCCTCTATGGCTCCTTCCCCGCCTTGATGCTCGATTTTATTCGCCACACCCAACATCGCCCTCAGCTAGTCATTTTACCGGATGGCGATGCTGCGGAAAAACTGGTCGATGACCTACGTTTTCTCATCCCGGAAACGCAAGTGGCCTATTTCCCTTCGGACGAAGTCGTGCCCTTCGATAAAGGGATGTTCACCCCGGCACTTTATAGTATGCGAATGAACGCCCTGGCCACCATCGCCGAGCAAAAAGATCCGATTCTGGTCACGACACCACCGGCCCTGTTGCGGAAAGTCCCCAATCCGGATTCTTTCAAAGAAAACATTCTCCACTTAAAAGTTGGTGAAGAGTTCGAGCGGGATTTTCTGATCGAGTGGCTGGCGGAAAGCGGCTACGAGCGGGTTTCCATTATCGAAGAGATCGGGCAATTTAGTGCCCGGGGCGGAATTCTCGATGTGTTCTCTTTCGAATCGGAAGTGCCGCATCGCCTGGAGTTTTTTGACGACGTGATTGAATCAATCCGTGAATTTGATATTCTTTCCCAGCTCTCTATTGAGAAGATCAACAATGTGCGGATTCTTGGGAAGAACAAGGAAGAGGGCGAGAGCTCTACAATATTCGACTACCTTCCCGCGGCGACCAGTATTTTCTGGGACGATTCCCTGCGCAGCAAGCAAACCTTGAAAGAATGGTGGGAAGAGGCGGCGGTTCGCTTCGAAGAGCAAAAAGCAGAATTGCCCTTTGAATCCCCGGAAGATCATTACATTCCCCTGCCGGCGCTGGAAAAAGCAATCGATGGGTTTAAGCAACTGGTCCATGATCATTTTCAGAGCAAAGAAAAGATCGATGTCGATTTTAACGCCAGACCACCGGCCGCTTTTCACGGTAACATCAAGCTACTGGTTGAGCATCTCCAGAAGGTGCTGGTAAAATCGAAAAAAGAAGATCGGCAGAAAGTACATATTCTCTACGAATCGACGACCTCCCGCAACCGCATGGAAGATATTCTCGAAGAAGAGATGGGGCTCATTCCTCCCATAAAGTTCGTCGATGGCGCCCTGCACGGTGGTTTCACTTTACCTCAGCACAATATCGAAATCCTTACCGACCACGAAATCTTTAATCGTCTGAAAATGCGCCGGAAAAAGCGCAAGCTGCGCGTCTCCGGTAGCCTGATCCGTAATCTGCAGACGTTGGAATATGGTGATTTTGTCGTCCATGTGGATTATGGGGTTGGTAAATATGTTGGCACGGAACGGATCAAAATTGCCGGGCTCGAAAAAGAATGCATTAAACTGTTTTATCAGAATAAAGATGTGCTTTACGTAACCCTGGATAAGCTCAATCGCATCCAGCGCTACGTCAGTGAAGAAGGCTTCCAGCCAAAGCTGACCAAACTGGGCAGCGTGGAGTGGGAGCGGGCAAAGAGTAAGACCCGTAAATCGGTGGAAAAGATCGCCCGCGAACTGGTTGAACTCTATGCGAAACGCCTTTCCGAAAAAGGTCATGCCTATCCGGAAGACACGCTCTGGCAGAAAGAAATGGAAGCTTCTTTTCCCTTCGAAGACACCCCCGATCAGGCGAAAGCAGCCAAAGACGTCAAGGAAGATATGCAATCTACCAAGCCAATGGATCGCCTCGTTTGCGGGGACGTCGGTTATGGCAAAACAGAAGTGGCGGTGCGGGCCGCCTTCAAGGCAGTAATGGACGGCAAGCAGGTGGCTGTATTGGTGCCCACCACGATTCTCGCCCAGCAGCATTTTATTACTTTTCAGGAACGAATGATCAACTTCCCAGTCACAGTTGATGTGATCTCACGATTCAGAACCCGGGCGGAGCAGAAAGCGACCCTGGAGCAACTCGCCACCGGACAGGTAGATATTATCATCGGTACCCATCGCATGCTCTCGAAAGATGTGCAGTTCAAAGATCTGGGCTTATTGGTGATCGATGAAGAACAACGCTTCGGGGTTCGCCACAAGGAAAAACTGAAGGAAATGAAAGTTTCCGTCGATACGCTAACGCTTACCGCTACGCCGATCCCCCGCACCTTACATATGTCCCTGATGGGCGCCCGCGACCTCTCCATTGTCGATACACCGCCCGGCAACCGCCTGCCGATTTTAACGGAAATTACCACCTGGGATCAGCAGCTGATTTACAAGGCGATCACTTATGAGATGAGCCGGGGCGGGCAGGTATTTTTCGTGCACAACCGGGTGCAAACGATCGATGCCGTTGCCGGTATGCTAAAAACAATCGTCCCGAAAGCACGCATCGGGGTTGGCCATGGTCAAATGAAGGAAACGCAACTGGAAAAGATCATGGACAACTTCCATCATAAAAAATATGATGTTCTCGTTGCCACGATGATCATTGAAAACGGTCTAGATATTCCCAATTGCAACACCATTATTATCGACCGTGCGGATCGCCTCGGCCTCGCCCAGCTCTACCAGTTACGCGGCCGGGTGGGTCGTTCGGATCGCCAGGCATTTGCTTACCTGATCATACCTCCCCAGGAACGCCTCAACAGCACTGCCATCAAACGTCTTTACGCCATTGAAGAGTTCTCCGACCTCGGCGCCGGATTAAAGATCGCCATGCGGGATCTGGAAATTCGCGGTGCGGGGAATTTGCTGGGGCATAACCAGAGCGGCTTTATCAATGCTGTTGGGTATGATCTCTACCAGAAGATTCTCCACGAGATGGTGGAAGCCATTCAGGCCGAAACATTACCGGAGCAATTCATCCAGGATCGCATGCCGCGGGTCGATGCCGCTGTGGAGATCGACGCAGAAATGCACTTGCCCGATGGCTACATTGTTTCCCCAAATGAGAAAGTGGTTATTTACCATCGCCTGCTGAATTTGGAAGAGATGCACATGATCGACAATCTGGTCGAAGAATTAAAAGACCGCTTCGGTCCGCTGCCAGTACCGGCGGAGAACCTTATCGAGATGGTAAAAATCAAGAAACTTGCCAGCCGTTTATTCATTAAACAGGTGAAGATTCGCAAAGGTCAGATGACCCTCTCTTTCGATGGAAAAGCGACTGAAAAGAGTGAGTTTATCGAGAAAGAACTGCCGAAATATGTCAATCAGAATATGGCGCATCTGAAATTTGTGCAAACAGAGAAATTGAAAGCGATCATTTCCCTGAAAGGCAAGACAGATTTTGACAAACTCGCTTTTGCAAAATACTTCTTGCTAAACATTTGAGGCGAACCTAACTTTTCGGATTTTGAAAGAGAAGAAAATCACATATATCCGCGGCAGAGCGGCAGCAGTATGAAGGAGACTTTATGAAATTCATGCCCATATTTTTGGCAATAATCTGCATAACGATGCTTTTTCTTGCCTGTAGTGAAGATCCCGACGCCCGTGTGGTTGCACGTATCGGTAATGAGTCGATTACTGCTGGTGAACTTCAGGCGAAGTTGAAGGAAATTTATTACAATAAACCATTGCATAGTCTTACCGATCAAGAAAAGACCGACGCTTTGGAAAGACTACTCGATGATTATCGGAAAACAATCTGGGCAAAAGAGAAAGGTCTGGATCAGGATCCGGAGTTTCAGACAGTATCTTTGTTTAATAAGGCACGCCTCGTAGCAACCGCCTTTTATGATGAAAAAATCGTTGATGGGATGATTACCCCTGCATTGCTCGATCAATATTTCTTGTGGAATCAGACCAATGTGGAATTGGCAGTTATAACTGTCGGCTCTAATCAATCCGAGCAGGTGCAGAACGCCCGTACGTTGGAAGAGGCCCTGGAGGTTGCCAATAAGCATAAAGCAGAACTGGCAGCAACCAACAATCCTGCCGGCGCTGCATCCCGTCTGAACGAATCCCGTTTTGGGCAGGGTCATCACAATCCTTACCAGCTGGGCTCCTTTGGCGCCTCGGTAGACAGTTTGATTTACCAGGCAAAAGTGGGAGATATAATTGGTCCTTATAACCACAAAGGCGCGTACCTGGTCATGCGGGTGCTGAGCCGCCAACCGACCGCCAACAAAAACCCGAAACAATCTTCTAAAGCAGGGATCAAGCGAATGCTGCGAGGTAAGATGCGCGGCATGGAGCAGGAGCTATTCAACAAATATACCGAAGAATTTATCGAGAAATACAATGGTCAGTTTTTCGACGATCAGATCGCCACTTTTGCCAGAGAAATACATCAGTGGGGGAACAGCAGCGATGGAGATGTTAACGCATTTACAGATGAAGCGCGTAGCCGCACGCTCGGCTCCATCGGTGATCAGGAAATAACATCCGGGGATCTAATTTCCATTTACAAGCAGAATTTACGGAAAGATTTTGTTCATTTCGCAGAGCCGGAAAAACTACGCGACAATTTCGTGAAGCAGCAGATGAATCTCTTTGCCTGGTATCTGGATGGAAAAGCGCATGGCACGGACCAAAAAAGCGATGTTAAAATGAAAGTCGCTAAGGATGTGAGCGGCCGCCTGTCCCAGCAAATTGAGAACTATTTGGGCGAGCAAATCGAAATTAGCGACGCTCAAGTTGCCGCTTATTATAATGAAAACCAAAAGACCTACTTTCAGCCGGAAGCATTAGAAATCTGGCAAATCGGTTCTACCAATGAAGACAGAGTGAAAGACATTCTGCGCCAGGCGAAAAGTGGCAGCGACTTTGCTGACCTGAATCGCAATAACCGTGGAAATTTGCGCGGTAAAAAAGGGAAATTCAGCCTCGGTTATCAACCGCGCGAAAGCAACCACATTCCGGAAATCATTCAGCTTGCCTATCAAGCAGGCCCCAACCAGCTGAGTGGTCCCATTAAAGTGGGTAACGAATTTTTCATCGTTAAAACCGGCAACCTTCGCCCGGAATACACCCGCCCCCTGGAAGAGGTTGCAGTAAGTATTCGCACCGAGTTACTAAATCGCGAAAAGAGCAAATTACGTAATGAATTGCTGGACAAGATCCGCACCAATTACGCTTTTCGCATCAATGAATCTGTATTACGGAGCATCGGTTGAAACAGCTAAAGAACAAATTTATCCGCTGGTCAGTATTCCTGCTTTGTTTATTGAGCCTGACCAGTTGCGAAAGCGACACGCCGAAACCGGGAGACATCGTTGCCCGGGTCGGCAATGAATATTTAACGCGCGACCTGGTAATATCCCTGACGCCAAAGGCCCTGCAAGCAACTGATCGGGAAGCTTATATTAAGAGAGTCGTAGAGCAGTGGATCGACAACCAGGTGCTTGCGCAAAAAGCCATCGCAGAAGGCATCGCCCTCACTAATGAGGACAAATGGCAGGTTGACAAGCTTCAGGCCGGATTACTTGGCGAAAAATATATTACGAATCGTTTAAGCAGCAATTTTAGCATCACCGATAAAGACATCGAGGATTATTACCGCGATAACACATTGGAATTTGTGCGTCAGCATGATGAGGTTCATCTTGTGCATGTTTTCTTTGAGCAACAGGATAAGGCGATTTTCCGTGAAATCAGACAGACTAAAATCCTGATGGATGTTATCAAAAACAACCTCCTTGATCAGCGGCAGCTCACGTACGTTATCGAACCGAATGCTGATCTCGGCTATGTTGCTGTGAACAAGCTTCGCCCGGAATTTCAAAAAGCAATTCGCGGGAAGAAGACCGGCACTATTTATGGACCGATCAAAACCGGCGATGGATTTCACTTCTTACAAGTGCTGGACAGAAAAGCCGAAGGAACCACACGCAGGCTGGAACTTGTTGAGCAACAAATTGTAAACCATTTGAGAATTGCCCTGCGCCATCGTAAAATTCGCACGCTAAAAGATGAAGCGCGGAAGGATATGTTGATCGAAACGTTTTACCAGAATGTACTATAATTACCGCTGAGGTTTGCCAGCGCAATCGACTCAGCACAATTTGAATTTTGAAGGTATAAAGTTTATCAAACTATTGAGAGAAGTATGAAACGTCATTTTTTATCCAGCTTATTAATAACACTCTTTCTCAGCATCAGCTCCCCGATGTGGTCTCAGCAATTAATCGACCGGATTTTAGCCGTAGTTGGTAACGAGATCATCCTGCAATCGGATCTTAATACACTGTTGTTGCAATGGAGTGTGCAGCGCCAGGAAAATGTTTTCCAAAACCCGGCACAGTTACAACAGCTCAGCACATTGATGCTGCAGCGCATGATCCAGGAAAAACTGCTGCTGATCAAAGCAGAAGAAGATACCATTGTTGCTGATCCTGAGCAGGTAGATCAAATGGTTGATCGACAAGTCAGCGGTTTTGTACAACAGGTCGGCAGCACGGAGAACCTGGAAAAGTATTATGGTATGCCGCTGCCGAAAATAAAAAAGGAGCTGCGCAGCCAGGTTGAAAATCAACTGGTGATCGAAAAACTACGCGCGATGCGCTTCTCCGGAATTAAAGTGTCCCGCCGGGAAGTGGAGAACTTCTACCAACAATATTCGGACAGCTTGCCGACGATTGGCGAAACGGTAGACCTCTCCCACATCCTCATGCAAGTGAAGCCCAATGAGGCTAGCTTCCAGGAGGCATATGCGAAGATTAGCAAGATTCGCGAGACGGCACTTACCGGTGGCGATTTTCTAACGCTTGCCAAGCAATATTCCGAAGATCCCAGCGCGCAATCTAACAGCGGTGATCTCGGCTGGGCCAATCGCAGCGACTACGTTCAGGAATTTGCCGAAGCGGCATCCGCATTAGAGCCGGGCGAAATTTCCGATGTCGTGCAAACCCAGTTTGGTTTTCATATCATTCAAATGATCGAGAAGCAGGGGGATAAAATTCATGTCCGCCATATTCTCATCCAGCTTCAGCCGCAGGAAGAAGATGAACGACGCGTCGTTGACCGCCTGAGCGAATTACGACAGCAGCTTCTCGGTGGTGATGCAGAGTTTGAAAAAACTGCCCTGGAAAATTCCGACGACCCGAATGTTTCCACAGACCGGGGCCGTTTAGGTGAATTCGTTGTAGGTAACTTTCAGGTACCGGCATTTGAAACAGCAGCGAAAGCTCTGGAGATCGGGGAAATTTCTGAGCCGTTCAAAACCGAATTTGGCTATCACATTATCAAGCTTCACAGCCGAGTAGATCAACGTAAGCTTTCTCTGGAAAACGACTGGCAGCGCATCGAACAATTTGCGGTTGATTTTAAAACCAAGCAAAAATTTGAGAAGTGGCTGGAAGAACTCAAGCAGGACATCCCCATCGATATTAAGTCCTGATTGTAATACAGCTTTAAATAAAAAATCCCGGTATGGTTGGACTATACCGGGATTTTTTTTAGCTCATAAAAAAATGAGATTTTCATTACAAACCATTTTTCCTGCTATAGATATATTTTTGTATTCAATAAAAATAAGATGCAAGGATGCATTAATTACCGAACTCAACGGTAGATCTTTACAGCAACTAAACGTAAGGGCTATTTTCATGGACGAAAAAAGATTTATGCAAATCGGCGGCGTTTTTCTAACGCTCGGTATTGTTCTTGGAATGTTAGTAGCGTGGTATCTAAAATCGCACACAGAAGCAAATCTGTTGGAAAATTGGGAACTGGCGAAGCAATCCCACGCTGTTGCAAAAACACTCACCCCGTTTGCCGGTGTAAGCGGTTCGCTCGGTTTATTACTGGTTCTTTTTGGCACTTATCGTTCCCGCGCCAAAGTTCGTAATTATTGATCCGGACAATACAGTTTCATTCTATAAAAAAAGCACTGTATAATTTCATACAGTGCTTTTTTATTTGCGAAGTATATGCAGGGGAATTATCCCCCTTTTTTGAAGACAAATTTACTGCCGTCAGATTTACTTACCGCCTTGAGAAACTTCTTGAATTCATCATATTTTTCCCGAGCGATAATTTTATCAGTAATTTGGAATACCCGCCGGTAACGAAAATTATTCCCTTCTGCCTCATAGTTAACTTCATAGCGCCCGAAATCTGTTTCCAGGGTTTGTGGCTTCGGGCCTGCTTCCAGGGCATATCCCATTGGGATTTGTAATTCCACAGAATCAGTATCGGCATAGGCGTATTTGAAGTAGATATCAAATTCCCGGGATTCCTTGCGCGGCACACTTCGCTTCGACCGCCGGTTCATAATGGTCGGGTTGACAAACAATCGGCTACCGCTGCTGGCAGCAAAATTACTTGCTTTTCCGGAGAATTCGATTTTCACCGGCTGATTAAATTTTTCCTCGATATTATAGGTCTGGAAGCTACTCAAATCGACCTTGGGCAGATTTTGCCCGACATAATTACGCACCCATTCCAACTGATCCTCTTCCCGCGTGCTGATCAAATTTCCACGAACATAATCAGCCTGATTGCCACTGCTCTTTGCCCAGCCATCCAGATACAGCAATCCATCCGATGTTAACCTTCCTTTTATCTTGCTGGTCATCCCATTTTCTTCTGCCGGAGAAGGTGGGATGTAAACGATCTCTCCCCCATTTTCTTTTACCAACAACACTTTACTATCCTCGCGCGAATAGTCGAGGTCTCCGGCATAACAATTGTCCGCAGTACATTCAACCCAAATTGTGTCGCTTTCGCTGGGCACACAAGTTAGCACATGATTAAATTGATTGGAGGGAAACTCTTCAATCACTCTCCCGGTATCACGGGTTCGCATCAGTGCGGGGTAGCTTTTAATACCGGCGATGTCCAGCATGGCGATCATCAGCATCGTTAAGTCTTTACAATCGCCGTATTTATTAAACGCGACAGATGACAGTGAGTGTGGCTTCCAACCGCCGATATCGAGATAGATGGCGACATAGCGGGTATTGTCCTGTAAATAGCGGTAAATCTCATTTACCTTTTCATAGACCGTCTGTTCATCATTCAACAGCTGGTTTACTTCCGTAACCATTGCAGGTGGTAAGGTGGTTTCATCTGCAATCAGGCGTCGATACCATTTTCCAAAATTATCCCAGGTGTCAGATTTCCCGACATATTTTCCCAACTTAAAAGTTTCCGCAACAAAGAGCAATGCCCGTTGCTGATTGCGGGATTCCGGAGACATATATCCCTCTTTTTCCGGCGGATCAACCTCGGACAGTTCCCAAAACCATTCGACTTTTCCTTTCTTACTCTGCCGCTTTACCGGTTCAATTTCAAGACCTATTGTGTGAGTATTAAAGCTGAATGCCTCATCCGGTAAAATCAATTGATAGGTCGATTTTTGCACGGGAATGCCGGACTGAGGATACCAGGGTGGCCAGAGAAACAACGTTGTTAATTCCAACTCATATTCATATTCAATTTCGAAGGGATAATCCGGCCAGTCCAATTCTGCCCAGTAGTATTTCGATTCAGAATACAATTCATAGCCCGGGGAAAATTGCGCCGATTCAAACTCGGACTTCTTTTTCAGATGCTTAACTACTTTACCATTTTTATCGCGGATTTTTGCAGAGATCCCCAGACACTTTGCCAGATTGCTTTCTTCGACGACCACTCTGGCAAAGTCATCAACCTCTTTATTATTATTAAAGCGTATCACCTGACGAACTTTATAGCGCGCTTTCTCCAGGCTCTCTATTTCAAACTTCTGTTGATCCATTAATATCAGCGCGTCTGCATCTTCCTGCCAGCTTTCGCTTTGCGCATATAGCCAGGATGTAGCCAAACAGCAAAACATCATATATAAAAATAGTTTTGATCGCATTTCCTATCCTGTCGATATCAGTTGATGCCGGGATGCTTCAACGACCCCGGCATTATAAAATTACTCTCCAGCAGTTGGGGCAGCACTACTCAGTACAATTTGACCCTGATCTGCCTTAACAATCTGATCATAAAAAGTACGTAAGGTCGAATATTCTCTCGGTGTGTACATTTGCTTCCGGATCATGACCTGCCGTTTAATATTAATAGTGTCTCCGCCATCTTCCCAGGCATTCTGGAAAGTCAATTTCTGCAGTTTCACTCTCGCATTGATCGCCTGCGGCAATTCATTAACATGATACCCTTCTGGTAATTTCAAGGAGACATTATCCGTCGAAGCTATCGCATAATTGTATTCCACCGGATAGTAGCGTTTTTCCCGCTTAAAAGGATTCTCGTTTAATTGATTAATCGCCGGACTGGAGAGGTAAATCATATCCCCAACCACCTGGGCAAATCCCTCGACATCATAATTAATATTAAAAGTAACCGAACCATTAACATCGTCGAGGCCATCGATTGTAAAAGTATCCAGTTCGGCAGTCTCGTAACGATCTTTCAGGAGTTCGGTAACAAATGCTTTGTCGCCGTCAGATTCTATTTTATTACGCACATACATTGCCCGGTAGTCATCATAGCGAATCAGCAATTCAGCGGATAGATTTCCTTCATCGTCCAGCGTGGCTTTAGTTTCGCAAAATGCCATATTCACCTGGCGGGGAATCGGTATTTTTACGAATCCGCCTTCGCCGCGATTAACGACTAATCCGTTTTCTACGATATCATCTACCGGGAGCATTTTAAACGGGCAATTTTCCTGACGGGTATCGAGCATGTAAGTTTTCATCCCGGATTTCACATAGGCTAGCATCCGGTTAAATTGATTTAGCCGGGCATGTCGTTGAATCATCCGGCCGTTATTGCGAGAGCTAATCAGCACAGGATTCGCATTAAAACCAGCCATTTCCAACAAGTTTACCAGCAGTAAATTTTTCTGAGCGGCAGTGCCTTTTTTCTCTTTCAGGACATCCTTCGCTTTCGATTTTATATAAATACCGCTTTGATTGGTTGTTTCGACGTTGTCGCGTACATATTCATAAAGCGCACGAATTTTATCGTCGGTTTTCATACTATCATTCAGTTCGGTATCAATCACTGCCTGCAGGCTCTTATCTTTTCCGAGAAAATCATCATAAGTCTCCCGAATCTCCTTCACTAAACTCGGCCAGTCTTTAATGAATACGATATGCCGATACTTCTCAATCTGGAAATGTAACGCTGCACGGTAATCATTCAAAGAACGCATATAGGGTTCGGTACGAATCGGTGGCAAGTCAGTCAAAGTCCAAATAAATTTAGTCAATCTCTTTTTAGTATAGACATCCATGATGTCTTCCTTAACCGGCTCCTGCTCTTCTTCGTTCAGGAAAAATGCATTATAGCTAAAATGAGGCAGGACTGTAACAGAATAACGGCTAACTAGAGTATAAGCAGGGTTTTGGAAATACCACGGTTCCAGTTCATGGATATACTCAGATTCAAGTTTATATTTGTATTCAATTACGGATCCCACTTCCACACCGGGAAATGTAAATTTTTTGAAACGGAGATTTTTCACTCGCTCTTCGAAAATACTTTTCTTCTTGAGCTTCACCTTTTTACCATTGGGCAGAATGGTATGAGCCTTAAAATCCCGAATTTTATCCTCATGCCAAAACGGAATACTCACATCGGCATATTCTTTTCCTTCTTCAGTCAATACTTTGATTCTAACATGGCGGTAAACCTCAACATGAAAACCGCCACTAGTTTCCCGCAAGCTCAAATCCCCGACATCGAACATATAAACCGCATCGGCTTCGGGATCCGCCGCCAATTCAGTCATTGCCAAAGTTTCCTTGGACACTTTTCCAAATTTGGGAATCTTCTGAGCAAATAATCCGAAAGAAAAAGAAATTATTAAAACGATCCATAGGCCCAAATTCAACTGACGCATAGCAATCCCCTTTTAATTAAATCGATGAATTAAAAAAATTAGCAGCATGCGAAATACGCAAAAAACATAGCATATCCGTATTGATCAAATCCGCGATCGAAACTGACGGAGTTGATCGATGTCTGTAAGGAGTTGTATTAAGAAACAACAATTTTCGAAATAATTCAACAATTATCCGAAATTGCGGCTCTTCTCGACCATGTTCAGCGCTTTAGATCTGATTAACCGGTTATCCCAATGAACAATCATATTGATCGAGAAATCTTAGATAACTATAAGGGAATTATCAAAAAGGCAGGTTTTTTAGAAAAAAATATTCCAGCAGGAATAATTACTCAGGAATTCGTATTAGTCACTTTTGAAAGAGCTATCTTCCTCATCTTTCAGTAACGCCAGCATCGATGCAGCAGAGTCACTTTCCAGTATTTTTTCCCGGACGGCTTCATTGGAAATAACCCGGGAAATCCGGCTCAAAAGGCGGATATGAACGCCAGGCTGATTTTCCGGCCCAACCAGCAGAAAGATCACGTAGGCAGGCTTCTGATCGAGAGATTGGAAGTCTATACCATTGGGATGCACGCCCATCGCCACGGCAAAATCTTCCGCATCAGCAGATTTACAATGCGGGATGGCGACGCCGTTGCCCACACCGGTGGTCATGATATTTTCCCGTTCCAGCACGGCAGCCAATACAGCTTCCTGATCGCCAATGGCACCGGCTTCGGACAGCTTACTCAATAATTCCTTAATCACTTCCGTTTTCGTTGTACCGGTCAACGGAAATTTTATCAGCTGTTCGTGAAGGACCTCAGTTAACTTCATAAGTAGCCTTTGTTTCTTAAGAATTCCAGGAAGCGAAAAATATACGATAAAAAAAGGAGCAGAGCCAGTACTTTAAGTAATCAATCTCTCATATTCAGAAAAAAAACGTCGATAATTCCGCTATGGAAAAACCGCCAAATGGGAACATTTTCCGACAAAAGGTGGTGAAAAATACCTTGTGTTATGTGGTGTTTGTCATAATATTTGCCATTCCAATGTATTAGATATGCTATCGAATCTTCTTATGCTTATTGAAAGGAGCATTTAATGCAGAAGCCTTTTTTATATACCTTCTTATTTCTTTTGCTGACCTGTTCGTTTATTCAGGCGCAGTTCCCCGATCCTTTTCAGGAACCGGAGCAAAGCCAGATACTGGGCGGTGCCGGTGTTACCTGGATCGACGGGCAATCCTATACAACTTTAACACTTGCTCCGGATATCGCCATTGGCAAATTCGGTATGGGCATTTACCTGCAACTGCTTTTCGACAATGAAAACAGCCTGAAATTACGGGAAGATGAATATAAAGATGGCGCCGGGATTTTGCGCGCCATTCGTTACTTGCGCCTCGGCCAGAAATATGATTCTTATTATTTCCGGGTCGGTTCACTGGATCGCGCTTCCCTGGGAAATGGATTCCTGGTCTGGAATTACAATAACGCTTCCAATTATGAAAAGCGGAAAATGGGTTTAACCGCCGATGTCGATTTCGATTTCGCCGGTTTTGAAACGGTTTGGAGTTCCGTTGGTACTTCCAATATGCGCGGCGCTAACGTATTTATTCGTCCCCTGAAGCTCGGCAATGTAAACGCCCCGGTGCTGGATAAACTGCGCATTTATAGCACCTATGTGCGGGACAGCCAGGTTTCCGCCGGCACCACAGTCGCCGGTACCGACTCCCTCGCTTCCCTAAGCGCGTATGGGTTTGGTGCGGATTTATTCTGGTTGGATTTCCCCTTTATCAAGAGCAGCATCTACGGCGATTATTCAAAATTCGAAAATTACGGCGATGGCCAGGCAGTAGGGATCAATCTGATATTCCCGGAATTTATCGGCCTGTTTGGATTAGCGGCAAAATTTGAAAGACGTTTCCTCGGTGGCCAATTCATTCCCGGACTTTTTGGACCACTGTATGAATTGTATCGGCAAACCGGTCTGCTTGATCAGAACTCCGGATTCATCGAGCAAAGAATGGGGATCTTCGATCAATTGCAAAGTGCGGAGAAAGCACAGGGATATTTCGGGCAGCTTTCCGGCCACGTCATCAACCGCATTCGCCTGATGGGCAGTTTTCAGAAGCTGAATGGCATTGACAATAGCGGTATTCTCCACTTGGAAGCATCTGCACCAAATCTTATCCCGCTATTTGAACTACGCGCCTATTACGATAAAGCCGGCATCAACGGCATCAAGGATGCTCGTACGCTGGATGCAAATTCTTTGCTGACTGCAGAAGTTGGTTATCAGGTTAACAGCTTCCTTTTTATGACGATGCTTTACCGCTGGCACTGGCGGGAACTGCAGAACGACGCCGGCGAAGGCACTGGCGTATTTAAGCCGGTTGAACGCATCGAACCGCGGTTGACGCTTCGTTACAACTTTTAAATGATAAATTTCGAATATTGAATGTAAAATATCCAATGCCGAAGTATTAACATCCTACTTCGGCATTTCCTTATACCGCAAGGCAGCGTCATCATCAACAAAACCTTTTACCGCAAGGCCCCAAAGGGGGAACCAGTACCACATCGAACCCCGGTATTCAGCGAAGATGAATGCCGGGCCTTCATAAAAAATCATCAAAAAACATCCTCCCCTTTTTCTAAAATCCAGCTCATCCTGCCAATATCTCTATATGCGGGAGACACTACGCCATTTTTGCAATGCCTTAACGGACTTAATCTTCCCGCCCATCTGCCTCCATTGCGAGCAGCTCATTACAACGCAGACAATCATTCCACATATTTGCCTAAGCTGCCTGGCAACTTTACCACCGCTGCCTTCCGGCTACACCCGCAATGTTCTTCTGGCTGATCTTACCGAATGCTACCTCGATGATCTGTTCATTCCTTTCGATTTCAACGACGTCATTCAAAGTATTTCCCATGGATTCAAATACCAGAAAATGCCCAAACTGGCGGAGTCGACCGGCAGGCTTCTCGCGACGGAAATACGATCAGAATTATCACTTCCGGAAAAGGCCTTGTTGATTCCGGTTCCTATCCACCCGCAGCGCCAGCTGGAGCGGGAGTATAATCAAAGCCTCCATATTGCCCGGGGATTCAGGCAGGTGCTGGCAATTTCGCTTACAGCCGATATACTGCAGCGCAACAAGTATACGGCAACACAAACTCGCTTAAATCGAGCCCAACGTCAATTTAATGTGAAGGATGCATTTCAGGTCGACAAATCCTCCCAGCTCAGCGAAAAAACCGTACTCTTACTGGATGATGTTTACACCACCGGTGCCACCATGAACGAGTGTGCCTGGCTGTTGAAAGAGAATGGCGCATCAGCGGTTATCGGCATTGCTTTCGCTACCCCGCTTCAGAAAAGCGATGCGCCAGTTTCGGACGTAGAATAATCATACATTTTACTTGAAAATCGGATGGTGATGTTCTATCTTCAACGTTTCACCAATGAGAATACACCATGAGCGACAATATTAAGATTATCACCACAAACAAGAAGGCCCGCTTCGATTATCATATTATTGAGACTGTCGAAACTGGCCTGGTCCTGAAAGGAACGGAGGTAAAATCCCTGCGAGCTGGCAAATGCAACTTGCAGGACAGTTACGCCCGCTTCATCAAGGAAGAACTTTGGGTGATCGGGATGCACATCAGCCTTTATGAAAATGCCGGCTATGTCACCCATAAACCCAATGCGCAACGCAAGCTGTTGCTGAAAAAGGAAGAGCTGCGGAAAATTCACCGGAAAGTGCTGGAAAAAGGCGTCACGCTGATACCCCTGAAAGTCTATTTCAAACGAGGATGGGCCAAACTGGAATTAGGACTGGCAACCGGTAAACGCAAATATGATAAACGAAAAGATATTGCCGAGCGGGAACAACATCGGGAAATGAAACGACTGGAAAAATCTTACAAAACCCGTTAGGCAAAAAAGTTACGGAGACGAAAGCATTATGAACCTGTACGAAGAATTAAAATGGCGCGGCATTCTCTATGATGCCACGGAAGGCGCCGATGAAGCAGTCAATAAAGAAAAAGTAACCGGATACATCGGCTTTGATCCAACAGCAGCCAGTTTGCACGTCGGCAGCCTGTTGCAAATCATGAACCTCGCCCGCCTGCAGCGCGCCGGGCATACACCCCTGGCAATTGTAGGTGGTGGCACCGGTCTGATTGGTGATCCCAGTGGTAAAACCAAAGAACGCCAGTTGCTTACCAAGGAGAAGGCTGACGAGAATCTCCGCGGCATTAAGGAACAACTGAGCCGTTTCCTCGATTTTGACGCGAAGGATAATCCGGCGAAAATCATTAATAACTACGATTGGTTGGGAAAAATCAGCTATATCGATTTTCTCCGTGATGTCGGCAAATACTTTACGATAAACAGTATGCTCGCGCGGGAGTCGGTAAAACGCCGCCTGGAATCCGAAGATGGCATCTCTTTTACCGAATTTAGCTACATGCTGCTGCAGGCTTACGATTTTCTGGTCCTCTATGATCAGGAAAAATGTACCCTGCAAATGGGTGGCAGCGATCAGTGGGGTAATATTATCGCCGGGGCGGATCTCATTCGCCGACTGCGTGGTGGTAAAGCATACGGCATTGTTTCGCCGTTGGTAACCACAGCCAGTGGTATCAAGTTTGGAAAGACCGAAGCGGGTGCAATTTGGCTCGATGCGGAACTGACTTCCCCCTACCGCTACTACCAGTTCTGGCTGAATACCGATGATGCTGACGTTATTAACTACCTGAAATACTTTACCTGGTTAACCCAGGATGAAATCGCTGCGCTGGCCGCCTCCATGGAAAACCAGCCGGAGAAGCGCGAGGCGCAACGCACGCTGGCGAAAGAGCTGACCCGGATGACTCATGGCGATGATGCCCTCGAAAGCGCAGAGAAAGCAACTGCAGTGCTGTTCGGCGGCGAAATTGAAGGCCTGAAAGCATCGGAAGTTGCAGATATCTTTCAAGACGTTCCTTCCAGCGAGCTGGCAGCAGATGATCTTTCCGGTGATGGTATCGGCATGATCGATCTCCTCGCCAACAGCGGTGTCAGCAAATCAAAAGGAGAAGCGCGACGCCTGTTGCAAGGTGGCGGTGTCTATCTGAATAACCGGAAGGTGGCCGACTTCCAGCAAAGCGTTACCGGTAATGATGCTATTGAAGGTAAGTTTCTGGTAATTCGGAAAGGCCGGAAGAATTATCATTTGGTTAAGGTTGTTTAAGGGCAGGCAACTACCTGTTAGGTTTTAGACTTTAGGCTGTAGGTATTTAGGGAATAAATTTTACTAATGCCTATAGCCTTTTCTTTTTTATCTATTTCATCATTTTAAAAGCGGGATAATTCATGTTTAAAGAAAAAGTTTTGCAGGATCAGGTTGCAGTGATTACCGGTGGCGGCACTGGCTTAGGGAAAGATATCGCTATTGCTTATGCGCAGCAGGGCGCGAAAATTGTTATCTGCAGCCGTAATGAAGAACACCTGGCGAAGGGCGCCGCAGATATCGCCAAAGCGGGTGGAGAAGTAATGACTTATTCGCTGGATGTGCGGGAACCACAGGCAATCAAGGCATTTACCAGCGCTGTTGTCGAGCGCTTTGGAAAGATCGATATTCTCGTGAACAATGCTGCCGGTAATTTTATATATCCGGCGGAGAAACTGCCTTTACGCGGTTGGAAGTCGGTGATCGATATTGTTCTCAATGGCACCTTCTATTGTTCGCAGATCATTGGTAACCAGATGATTGAGCAGCAGAGCGGACAAATTATGAATATCCTGGCGACTTATGCCTGGGCGGGCGGCCCTGGCACTATCCACAGCGCCAGCGCGAAAGCCGGTGTGCTTGCTATGACCCGCACGCTCGCAGTCGAGTGGGCCCGTTATGGCATTCGCGTAAACGCCGTCGCACCTGGTCCTTTCGATACTGAAGGCGCTCGCACTCGTCTCTGGCCGACCCCGGAGTTGGAAAAAAGCATCACCGATAAAATTCCGCTAAACCGCTTCACCAGCACCGAGGAAGTTGCCCAGGCAGTTCTCTATCTTACTTCTCCCTATGCCAGTTACATTACCGGCGAGTGCGTAGTAATCGACGGAGGCGCCTGGCTGGGTAAAGGCATCGCTGGCAACATGGACTTCGTCGACAATTTCGCCGCCGTCCGCGAAGCCTCAAAAAAAGCCCGCATAAAATAGTACCTTCTTACGCCAAAGGCGTTCCAAAGCAAAACCGAGGACCCGTCAAAGACGGCATCCTCGGAGGCACGCCAAAGGCGTACAACAAAACCCCGGTATCCGCAATCGAACACCGGGGTAGTCTCCATCGATATATCCTCCAGGTAAAAACATCCGGAATAATGCATCGCCTATCTATTCATTACGCAATGCATCTACCGGATTGGCAACCACCGCCTTATAAATTTGGCTGGATACCGTCACCAGGGCGGTTATCAAAAAGATGATGCCAGCTAGTAAAAATGGACTGCTCCCTATAGGAATATGGTATTCATAGATATCATCCAATAATGCGCTAAGTGCGACAAAACTGAGCGGCGTTGCAACAAATACTGCTATCACTATCAACCAGATAAATTGCCGGTTCACCAAGTGAGCAATATTAGCAACACTGGCACCGAGCACTTTTCGGATACTAATCTCTTTCATCTGCTTGGCTATATTCAAAGAGACCAAGCCAAACAATCCCATACAGGAAAGCATCGTCGCAACAAAGGCGATAAATGAAAACAACTTGCTTATATTAGTCTCTTCTCGGTAAAACGCTTCATAAATTTCATCCTGAATCATACCATTGTATGGTGCATCAGGAAACAATCCCTTCCAGGTCTCTTTCATAAAATCAGCCGTTTGAAAAACCTTTCCGGCTTTGGCGCGCACAGTGATAAAACGCATCATCTCACTCTCATTGCGAATGCGGAACATTGTCGGCTCAATCGCATCATGAAAATTGTCATAATGAAAATCCGATACGACGCCAATCACGCTGTAAAGCGTACTGTCTGTGCGAAACTCTTGTCCCAGCGGTTCTTCCCACTCCATGCTTTTCACAAAGGTTTCGTTAACCAGAACAACATGTTCATCCGTCTTGAGGTTCACATCAAAATTTCTACCGGACTTCAGTGGCACACTCATCGTTTCCAGGTAATTTTCGCCGACGTCAAAACGATGCACCTCGTATTTTTTCGCGGCAATCTCAATCACCGAAGTTCCCCAGGACTGTCCAAAATGATTCTGCGAACCGGCGAGCATTTCTATATCCGGATTTGCCTGCAGCGCATCACGGTATAACTCAAAGTGCTTTTTCCCATCAAGGCGAGTCATAATGGTCTGCGACTGATCATATCCCCAATCCATATTCTTCAGATACTCGGAATTTTGCGTAAAGAGAATTGCGGCGGATATCAGAATAAAAGCGAAAACAAACTGGATAGTGAGGAGCACGCGGGTGAATATACTTTTACTGGTGATCTTCAGTTTACCGCTAAAAATCGCCACCGGGCGAAAAGAAGAGACAAAGAACGCCGGGTAAGCGCCGGCAACAACAGCTGTAAAAATCAGCAACCCAAGGAAATAGAGCCAGGTATTAATATTCCCGAAAAGATCAAGTTCCAGACCGGTGCCATCGAACAAACTATTGAAAGCCGGTAAAAAGACGGTATACCCCAGAGCGACGCCAATCGTCAGCGCGATCAAACAAATTAGCAAATTTTCTCCGAGGAATTGATAAATCAATTGAAATTGACGGCCACCAACTACCTTACGAATACCAATTTCCTTTAAACGACGCGTCGCCGAGGCAATGGCAATATTCATATAATTAAAACAAGCCAATAACAGCAGCGCAGCACCGATAATCAGCAATACCAGGCGAGCGGTCGGCTGACTCCCCCGGGAGATATCTCCCCGCACCTGATGAGAATTTATAGAAAGGTTATAGAGATTATCGAAGGTAAAATCGGCGATTGGCCAATCCTGGTTTACGGCGTGCTGCAATTCTTTGTATTTTTCCATTTTCCCCTGTAAAATCGACACGTCAGCAGGATCGTGCATTTCGATAAATGTTGCCCGGGCCCACTCATTCCAGCTATTCATATCCTTAACACCAGTAGCAGGAAGCTTATCAATAGTTATTAGGACATCGAAACTAAAAGACGCTTTCCGGGAGAATTTTTCCGCCACGCCTTTGACAAAGAAAGTCTCAACCTTATCCTCCTGAAAAGAAATTGTTACCTGTTTGTCAATTGGAGATTCTTCCCCGAAATATTTCGTTGCCATCTCTTCGCTGATAATTATCGCTGATGGCTCTTTCAGTACCTCCTTTTCCCCTTCCTTTAACGGGAAAGTGAACATATCAAGGAAAACCGGATCGACGAACCAGGCGCCTTCATTAAAAACTTTATCACCATATCGAAAGGCACCACCCCGTTCCCGTACCCGGGCCATCCGTTTGATCTGCGGGAAATCTGCCTGCATCGCTGCACCCAGCGGTAGCGGGGCATCTCCCCAGAGCTGTTGATTACCATTGCGGTCAATAATATTCCCGACGAGAAAGATATTTTCCCCATTCTCATGGAAAGAATCCCGGCCATACTGGTCATCAACAAAAGTAAAAACTACCATCGTACATCCGATGGCCACTGCCAGCCCAAAAATGTTAATGAATGCATAAAGTTTATTCTTGAAAAGGTTACGATATGCCAACTTTAAATAACTTTTAAACATAGGTTCTCCTTGTCAATGCTGGTGATAAAATCGCTTTTGTATTTCGCAAGAGAATGTTGCAATTGAAAAGTTCACTGAATCCTTTCCAATTTCTTTCCTCTATTATTAGCAAATTGACAGGGCTATCTTGGTAAATGTTGCATTTTTATTTTCCCAGCAAATTTCCGGGGTCAATTTTATCAAATCTGTTGGTTTAAATTGTTGGACTTGTTTAGAAATTTTAGTATTTAAAGAAACTGAAAGACGTCATCATTTATTGTTTATACATATCACATGAGGGTCATATGCATATCATTACTAAGCAGCGAGTGATTCAATTACTATCTACGCTTTTACTCATCGGGCTTTGTTTGCCGCTATATGGTGGCGACGAAGGAGAAGATTCCTGGGCACAGTTCCGCGGTCCGGCGCGGGACGGCATTTCCAATTCGAAGAACCTGCTTCAATCCTGGCCGGAGGACGGTCCCAGAGAGATTTGGCGGAAACCAATCGGTACCGGCTTTTCTGGCTTTGCTGTCGATGGCGATCGCTTTTACACGCTTTTCGCAGAGGATAGCACCGAGTTTCTCGGCTGCTTCAACCAGGCAGATGCTGAAGAGCTTTGGCGCTTCGAATTAGGCAAAATGTTCGTGGATGAATTCGGGAATGGCCCGCGCTCTACACCGGTGATTGATGGCAACACCATTTACGCCCTGGGGTCGATGGGTTTCCTCTATTCAATTGATAAAAACGACGGCAAGTCTGCCTGGCAAGTCTCCTTTCCAGAGATGTTCGAAAGCACTGTCCCTCGCCGGGGCTTCAGCATGTCCCCGCTTATCGACGGCGATCGCCTGATTGTCGAAGTGGGTGGATTGGTTCAACCACAGGATTCCATCTTTAACTCCAACATTGCCGCATTTAGCAAAAAAGATGGCTCGTTGCTCTGGAAACATAATATCAATCCCGGCGGCACCGGCTATTCATCGCCGATGGTTATCACAGCGAATGATGTTCGCCAATATCTGTTTCATACCTCTCGTCAGGCAATCGGCGTATCCATGGAGGGTGAAATTCTCTGGCGTCATTCTACCCTCCCCTTCGTGGTTGGCATGCCGGTTTTTATTGCGCCGAATAAAGTATTCATTTCCAGCGCGACTGACGAAGGCTGTGTAATGTTTCGGATCATTAACGACAGCGATTCCATTCGCACCGAAGAAGTTTGGGCAAATCGCGATATGAAAAACCACTTCAACAGCACCCTGGCGGTTAACGGCAAACTATATGGCTTTAGTAACGCTACACTGAAGTGCATCGATGCGGAAACCGGGAAAACCCACTGGCGGAAACGGGGACTGGGAAAAGGCTCCTTAATCGCAACTGATACCCATTTGTATGTACTGAGCGACAAGGGTAAGTTAGTGCTCGTCGAAGCGAATCCGGATGCCTATACTGAAGTCAGCCGTTTTCCGGCTTTGAAAGGCAAATCCTGGACAGCGCCAACCCTGGTCGGCGGTAAAATCTATCTCCGCAATCTGACCGAAATGGCCTGTTATGATTTAAATGCGACGCTCAATCAGTAAAAATGAAAACATTGAAGAGAGAAACTTTTTCAGGAGGTCAACATATGCGCACGCTACTGGCGATGTTATTATTTTGCGCTTTATCCGTATCATCTCTGCATGCCCAAACCGTCGACGAAGTCATTGCTAAAAATATCGAAGCCCGCGGTGGCATGGAAAACTGGCAAGCGGTCAAGAGCATGACAATTTCCGGGGATTATACCGCCTTCAGCCTTACCCATCCATTTACTATTTATCGTAAGCGCCCACAGATGTATCGCTTTGAGCATACCCTGAGCTCTCAGAATGTCGTCCTGGTTTATGATGGAAAGCAGGCATGGCAGATACATCCATTTTATGGTAATCCGAATCCGATGAAGATTCCCAATGCGGATAGTTTGGTTGTCGAGCGGGAGACACCCATTGAGAGCATCTTCTTTGACTACAAAGCAAAAGGCCACAAAGCAGAACTTTTGGGTAAAGAAGATGTTGATGGCATCGACTGTTATAAAATTAAGATGACGTTAAAAAATGGCCAGGAAGAAACCTGGTTTATAGATGCGGAAACTCATCTGGAAGTATTACAAAAAGCCAGCTCCTACGACTTCGGCCGCCCGGCTATTTTAGAAGCATTCTTTGATGATTACCGGGAAGTGTCCGGCGTAAAGGTGCCTCACCTGATTGAGATCGAATACGATACCCGACATCGAGTGTATGAGATTACCGATGTGGTGGTAAATACAGAAGTAGCGGATTCGCTGTTTACTATGCCGGTTGTTGCTGCTTCGGAAGAGAATTGATGGAAGAAATGGGCAAATGGGCAAATGGGCAAAAATGCTCATCTGCTCATTTGCCCATTTGCAAAAAATGGCAGTGTCTCTCCAGGATAACATCATTCCACTAAAATTTGTAATCGCACTTCCTTAAAAATATACCGTTCCCCGCAAATAGATGGCATTTGGATAAAACCCATATTCAGAAAACGCCTGCCCGTTGAACATCTGTCCGCCAAGATTAAAATCGAGATAGTCTTTCATCGCATATTGCAGGGAGAGGTTGACGAAGCCGCTTTCATCATCCAGGTTTTGACTGTAGCCGACGCTCCCGGATATCAGCGGATGAATCTGATAAACCGCCTGTCCAATCAGATAATTCTTCCCCAGGTTGATGACTTCTCCCTCCAGCAAAGCAGGAATGTCATAGTCACGCGGCTGGCGGCTACCCTGCCCATTGTGCTGGTATTCCAACAGCGCGTAAAGTTTGCTGGTAAATTGGTAATCCAGCCCCAAAATGCCTTTAAAAAAGCGCTCATCACGGTCATTGTCATAGGCATAAATCGCTTCCCCGCGAAAACCGGCGAGAAAGATATTGCCAGCAAAATCCCCCCCGAGCACTGATCTTCGATCAAAGCGTCCTGCTATCAGGGAAAAATCGTACGTCTGCCAATTGCTGCGGAATCGCATTCCGGCATTATGCGCCTCTCCGCGCGGGCGGGGATTGTACACCAGGGTTAGATCGGTAAAATTCCCCAGGAAGAATTTCATAGTTAGCAAGTCCGCGCCATCTTTTTCAATTTTATCAAAAGTCGCAGGGTTGATGGGGCTAAAGAGATCGGTAGGATTCCAGACCCGCCCGGTGCCCCAGGCGACCCGCTGGCGACCGATGGTGATTTCCCCAAATGATAATTCATGACGCAGATAGAATCGGTCGAGAAAATGGCTGAACAGAATATTATCATTTAGCGCATAATTCCAGCGCAGGTTAAACATTTGCCGGTTCGTTTGCCCAATATCCGGACTAAACAATAATGGCCCGGAAAGCATTAAAGCGTCGACTTCATATTCCAGCGCGACTAAAGTATTGCCCCCCAGGTAAAGTGTCGGACGGAAGCGGGTTCGATTAAGGGTTAACCAAAGGCCGTCGCTTTCTCCTTCAAAGCCACTGTCAACATTTTGGTAGACGGGTAATGTGGCGCTATATCCGGAGAATGTTAGTTCATTCTGTCCATAGAGAACATTGCAAAACAGGCAGAGAAGAAGAAATAAACAATAGTAAATCGCTGACTTGAACATATCTCGTTTCACCGCCGGTCCTCGGCAATTTTGCCATCTTTGAGGATCAGCAGGCGGCGCGCCCGGTCGATGACTTGTGGATCATGCGAAGAAAAGATGAAAGTAATATTATGCTCCCGGTTCATTGTTTCCATCATATCCAGTAAGTCCGCACCGGTTTCCGAATCCAGATTGGCAGTTGGTTCATCCGCCAGAATAATAGTGGGATTGTTGACGACCGCCCGGGCAACAGCCACTCGCTGCTGTTGACCACCGCTCATTTCATTCGGGCGTTTCTTCGCTAATTCGGCAATGTGGAGCTTCTCCATCGCCGCGAACGCCCGCTCATGCCGCTCTTTTTCCGGAACGCCGGCTAGCATCATGGTAAATTCAATATTTTCCAGTGCACTTAATACCGGGATTAGATTATAGGCTTGAAAAACAAAACCGATTTTCTTCAGACGCAGTTCACCAAGCTCATTACGATTCAGTTCGCTGATGTCCTCGCCGTCCAGAAAAACTTTTCCCCTGGTTGGTGTATCCAAGGCGCCGATCATATTTAACAAGGTTGTTTTCCCCGAGCCGGATGGGCCGGCAATTACCGTAAATTCGCCCTCTTCCACTTCGATTGAGACGCCGCGCAGGGCATGCACCGGGACGCCGTTGTCCGAATAGGTTTTTTCCAGATCTACTGTTCTGATTGTTGACATTTTATCCTCAAATCTCATTTTCGTTGATCGTTGTTGGTTGTTCGTTGACCGTTTGATTTTTGGTGTTTGAGATCGATCGTGGTTTGAGACGGATCGTGATCCGTCTCTACGAGGAACGAACAACGAACAACGGTTTTTCACACATGGCGGATGGCGCTGATTGGATTCAGGCGCACGGCCCGAATTGCCGGGTAAATGGCGCCGAGTACTGAAAATATTGGCACTATCAATGCTGCATTCACAACGCTTTGCGGCGTTAATTCCGGATAGATGATCGCCCCGATACCCAATGCACCCAGTCCGTCGGAGAAATTCCGTAAATCCATGCCATTGGTAGCTAGCGGCAAATAACAGAGGTAACCGAGTATCAATCCGATGATAGTGCCGGTTATCCCTAATAAAAGCGCTTCCAGTAAAACCATGTTAAAGAGGCGGCGATTTTTCATCCCTACTGCCATCAACACCCCGAATTCCTGGATGCGTTCCAGCACCGACATTAACATCGTATTGATGATGCCGAAGATCATCGCGATGCCGATAATGGCATAGAAGACAAACATTGCCTGCCTGGAGACATCCACCTGCATCACCAGCAAAGGCAGCAACTCCTGATAAGGGAGCACTTCGTATCTATCTCCCAGGGTTTCTTTAAGTATGCTGGCAACCGATTGGCTGGCGTTAGCATTTTCCAGCAGTATAGCGACCTCGGAAATTCGCGTCCCAAAGTCGAGCATCTCCTGCAGGTTTTCCAATGCAACAAAGCCGTGCACCCGATCAAAATCGGAACTGAAAGTGCGGTAGATGCCAACCACCCGGAAAACATCGGAACCGATATCCCCATCAAGCGATGAAGCCATGGCAACCACCTTGTCTCCGAGCCCTACTTCGAGCTTCTCCGCCAGTTTTTGCCCAATAACGATCTCATGCTTCTCACCGCTGAGATAACGCCCTTCCTCCAGGGACTGCTTAATGATTGTCACTTGCGCTTCCTGATCCGGCACAACACCTGCCAGAAGGATGCCCGAGGCGCTGCTGGCGCTACTCAGAATACCGTAGGATAGCACTCTTTCACTGTAATGTTTAATCCGGTTTTCCGAATCAAGCGCCGCTGTTATTTCCTGCGCATCAGCAATATTATTTTGAATGATTTTGTTATCATTAAAGCCATTTTTATGTATTTGAATATGGGTTACGTGGGAGCCTATCTGATTGCCGAGCATCTGGTGAATCATTCCCATGGAAAGGCTTTCGTAGAGTAAAATAGCGATTAAGCCTACGATTGCCGATATAAGCACCAGAATCGAGCGCCGGGAATTTCGCCAAATATTCCGCCAGGCCAGTTTCAACAACATGATTATCCTCTTTGGTTCAGAGTTCAGAGTTCAAAGTTCAGAGTTAGTAGTTTTTTAACTTTGAACTCTGAACTTGTAACTTTGAACTTCCTTAAGTATATCGAATCCCTTTAAGCGGTTCCAGCTTGTAAACCTTGAAAATCGGGTATAAACTCATTAATACCGACACGATAAAAATCATTAGGCTGGCATCGAGAAAAACACTGCTTTTTAATGATGATTCCAGTCGGGGTAAAAAGCCGTATTCTTCGTAAAGTGCGGCAAAATCGCCGGTAAAAATGATCGGGTTCTCAACGATATAGTAGTTGATACCACCGGCAATTAAATTTCCGATTATTAGCCCAATTAAAACGATGAATACAGTTTCCAGAAAAACCAATGCGACGAGCTTTCGATATGGCATGCCAATCGACAATGACACGCCAAATTCCCGAAAACGCTCTGTAACGGACATCATCACCGTATTCATGATGCCAAACGCTACGACTAATACTAAAATCCCCAGGAAAAGTATGCCACCGACTTCATCCAGTTTCATATTCTGATCCAGCCCGGGCATAATCTCCCTCCAATTTAGAATTTCCCGGTCGCTTCCCTGCAGTTTTGCCGCAACCGATTTTTCCACAGATGGTACCGCTTCCAGATCATCGAGAGAAATTGCCAATAAATTTATCCGCCCGTACATTGTCAAAAGATCCTGAGCGGTTCGAAGACCCATCAGCACTGCGCGGCGATCGAAGTCTATTGCACCGGTTTTTAATATCCCGCTGATGCGAAATTTCAGATTTCCCAAAGAACCATCGAATCCCTGCGAGAGGATTACCACCGTATCGCCAATTGATGCTTGTAGATTATCCAACAACTTGTAGCCAACAACAATATCCTGGGAACTATCACTGCTGAAAATTGCCCCTTCGCGCACCTTTTCAATTATTGTAAAGGTGTCTTTCTCGTAAGCAGGATCAACGGCAAGAATCGCTGCTCCCTGGGAATTATCGCGGAAGCTGATCAGGCCGTCGCCCATAATTCGAGGCGCATATCCTTTGATAGCAGGCGTATCATCAAGGATTTTCCGTAGATCGTCATCAACCCGAAAACTTTTTTGCAGGGTGCGATTTTTTTGATAGCCGGTTTTTTGAACCTGGAGATAACCGGAAAAAATCTCTACGGCAGATTTGATATTGAGGGCGTAGGTACCATGTTGGATACCACGCATTACGATGGAGAGCATCACTGCAAAAACCACTGCCGAGATAGTAATAATGGATCGGCGTTTATTTCGCCAGACATTTCGCCAGGCTAATTTCAGTAACATCTGTTGCCCCTTTTCTGAATACTCAGGTTTTTTTATCGACCCCGTTCCAGTTCCCGGAAAGAAAAAATACGCGACTTGATCTTAATATCAAACGCCATCTCCAGCAGCTTGATTTCCGTGCTTCTGTCCGGCTTTGCATCATTGATCATTACCCAGCGGGTAGGTATTTTTCGGCCACTCATCGTCTGATGATCCAGGTATTCCATGTGGCGCATCTGCGCGCCTTTTTCATCGAAATAAGCAACCCGCGCCGGCAGGTTATCGCTGATGCGCACCCAATAATGTATTTTTCCCCAGACCACCGGCGCATCGGGATGCGGCAGCAGTTCGATTTTCCAGCAATTTTCACCGTCGATCGTTTCCTTGCCAAGCAAACTCATTTCGTAATCTTCATTGAGATTCGATTCCCGCACGAGATCATCGTTGGTAAAGTCGGAGCCGTTCCAGGACTGCAAGATCATTGAGGGAGGAATTTTGATCGTCGTTTCAGTGTTCTTCAGGTAGTTCCACATTTCATTGTCGATCTTCAGGGTTTTATTGCCTGCTTCTTTCTTCGGCGACTTTACCACGATCAGGGCTTTCTCATTCCCTTCCCACCAGCTTTCCATGGTCAGCTTACGGGTATAATCCGGATTACTGACCGTCATCTGAAAAACCCCATGGGCAGTTTTTCCCTTAACGGCATTCTCTGCCCGCTGGACAATTTCTTCTGCATTTTGCCCAAATATGGTAGCGGCACTGCTAATCAATAAGACTATAAGTAGATATTTCATTTTTGCCTCTTTTAATTGACCAATTGTTCAACAAAAAATTACACGAGAAATATTTGGCTGTCAAGGAATAATTTTTCTTTTGATTTTAGTTGCTTTTATTTTTAGTTTTCAACTGAACAATCATTTAACGAAAAACGCATATGTCGCCAAGAACCGAAAGTCAAAACGCAGAAATCCGTGAAAAAACCCGCGCAACCATTTTGGAGAGCGCCCTTGCGCTTTTTGCCATTCGCGGGTTTCATGGCACTTCCATTGATGCTATTGCCTCCCATGCGAAGATCTCCAAAGGACTCCTCTACCACTACTTCGCCGGGAAGAAAAAAATTTTGGAGGCAATTATTTATAATGGCCTAGCCGAGATCGAAACGCTTTTTGCCGACACTGCTGTTATCGAAGATCCTTTTCAGCATATCGCCGTACTGATTGAACGCAGCCTGACACTCGCCGACAGTAATGAGCATTTCTGGCGACTATATATCAGCCTATTATTACAGCCGGATGTATGGGCGGATTTCCAAACTAAGTTTCTGGCGTTTGCAGAGAGCACTACGGATTTAATGGAAAGGCTATTCCGGGATGCCGGGGTTGAAAATCCCCGGGAGGAAGCCTTGCTGCTGCTGGCAATTTTCGATGGTGTTGGCTTGCATGCGATAATTAACCGGGATGGTTATCCGCTTGCCGCAGTGAAAAACCTTTTGATCAAAAAATACGGCCAAAAGCGTTTGTTGTAGGCTTGACTTATTTCAGAAGTACCATTTTACCGACGGCATTACCAATCCGGTAGAAAAATATACCGCTGGCAGCAGCATCAAAATGAACCTGATGCGAATAGTTACCGGGTCCCTGCCATCCCAAATCAAACTGCTGTAACAGCGCTCCCTGCAAATTATAAATCTGTAAATTAACCTGGCTTCTCTTGCCGAGGATGTATCGAATGGTTGTCTGATTATTGAATGGGTTGGGATAGTTATCAAGAAGTGTAAAGTTTTCGGCAATAATTTCAGCTTCTTCGTCATTTAGTGCGGTCGGAGGTGTTCCCTCGATAATCGTTAATTTTTGGCTCACTGCGATATCCCTGCGAACATCCCGCATGCCGGAAGGCCACAGCACGACCAAAGAATCGATGACATCGGATGTACCGACTCCGATGGTCTGGACAAAACTGTTCTGTGAGAGATAACTAATCCCACTGTGGGTCGTGCGGATGATCCTTTCGCCGGCGAAATAAGCTTCAATCCTACTGCCGATGCCATCGCGATTACTCGTAGTGCCCTCCAACAAAACTTTAACCCAGTTTCCATTTCCACCATTGTTCTGCCAGAGCTTCGATGAAGTAGGATGCGTATTCAATATCAATATATCCTGGAAGCCATCATCATTAAAATCCCCCACTGCATTGCCATGGCTGTTATCGCTGTCCAGGTGAATACCGCTATTTGTATTCTCCTGAAAACTGCCATCCCCAAGATTTTCAAACAACTCATTTCCCGCACTGGGCAGGCCATCCTGCACGGAAACAATCAGATCCAAATCGCTGTCATTATCATAATCGAAAAAATTGGCGCCCCAGCTTAATTTCTCAACGGCGACACCGAGAGAATCAGCAATTTCGCTAAAGGTTCCGTCTCCGTTATTTTTCAGAAAGCCATTTCCGGCGGCAGTATTCGTCACATACATATCGGAAAAGCCATCGTTGTTATAATCACCAATGGCAATCCCCATCGCGTTAAAGACCAGGTTGCTGTTCGACGCTTCACTGATATCGGTAAATGTTTCGTCGCCGTTATTGAGATAGAGTGAGTTGCCGGTGCCGCGGTCATGAGCGAGATAGAGATCCTGCCAGCCATCATTATCGATATCCAGGAAACTCGCTGCCAGCGGTCGCTTATTGGGCGCAGATACGCCGGCCTGATCTGTAACATCACTAAAGCCATTCCCCTGCTCATTACGATAAAGCAAATTATTGACGCTCGGTTCATAATTGGTAATGTAGAGATCGAGCCAGCCATCGTTGTTATAATCGACCCAGCAAACCGCTGTGGTGCCGAGGGTTTCGGTTGTTATTCCTTCAGCAGCGGTAACATCGGTAAATATCAATTGATTGTTTTGATACAGTCTGTTACCGCCAGTGGCATTGGCGATGAACAAGTCTCTATCGCCATCATTATCATAATCCCCCCATAGCAAGGAATTGGATTCAAACAGATCATCAATGCCGAAGATCCCGGCCATCTCAGTAAAAGTAGAATCTTCATTACGATAAAGATGAGCGGTAAGCCCATCATCTGTGCTTAGGGAGAGATCGTCTTTACCATCGCCGTCAAAATCGCAGAAAGCGACACCAGCGCCTAATCCAAAGGGATAGGTATGGCTGATGCCCATATTGCTACTGACATCGGTGAACGTAATTATTTGCGCCTGAATTATAAGGGGGATGAAAATCAATGCGAGGATGAACGTTCTTACCACAATCAAATACCCTGTCATTTGTCGCCAGATCAAAGCTTCTTTTCTTGTCTTCTAATAAACCAAATATTTATCAGAGATAAAAATCGGCCGGCAAATTTTAAAGATTCGGGCAGTACAAACAAAACGCCCGAAGTAACTCCGGGCGTTTTGATAAGGAAAGAGACCAGGTATTTGGTCTTGCTTAAAAATCAATTTCACACTGACCAGCCAGGCAAGCAAGTTCCTGGGCGGCGGTGGTAAAATCTTCTTCTTCATAACGATATATCTTCGAGAAGTCGATCTTCGGAAATTCAGCAGCCAGCTTGGTATACTCTTCCTCGCTGATCTCCTCGTAGGGCATCTGATCGTACTGCGCATCGAATGCCGGCAGGAAGGTCATACCGCCAACTTTATCCTGATTCTTCCAAACCCAATTCATAATATCGAAGACTTCTTCCGGCTTGTAGGTAATGGTTACACTGGGGTTATGCTCCGTCCAGTTAACCTTGTTACTGAGCCAGTAGTTACATTGCTCAATGGCGCTGCGGGCGGAACGGAACATGGCATTTTCCGGTGCTTTTACCGGGAAGTGAATGACCCAGGTATCAGCGTTTTCCGGCATTTGTCCATTTTCCGGATCCATCGGTACACCGCTATTCCGCAATACCTTAAAGATCGGGGTATGAGCACCTACACGGACGTTGCGAATGTAATACTTCGCCCAGCGGGCATGAATTCCCGGAGAGCAATTAAACAACTGCGAAGAATTACCGGAAGGCTTCACGGTGGTTACCGAAACGGATTGATTGATGTGAAGCTGCTCTGCCAGCTGGCGGTTGGTCTCAATTGCGACCTGCTGTAGCTTGCGCTGGATTTCCGGATCCTGGGCAGCGGGGCTGTCCAGCTGTCCGTTGATATCCACACCAAGCAGACGCTCTTCTTCACAATTTTCCCGCCAGATCGAGCGTAATCCCGGGAAGTGGGTTGCCATCGATTGAATAGTACCAATAATCGTCGCAACTTCAACTTTGTCTTTCAAGGTTTCGAATGTGTCCTTCTCACGGGCAACCGCGATGGAAAGATTACAGAATTCGTAAGGACGTAATACAATTTCACCGCAAGGGTTGGTGCCGAATTCTGCCGGCTTTCTCCGTTCCGGAATGGAACTCAGCGCTGCATGGCGGGAGAAGATGCCCGGCTCACCACGGCCGGATTCTACCATATCGAGAATATAGCGGGAGATTTCTGCCTGGGTCAGCGGACGCTCCGGCCATACTGCCGAGTTATTGGCGTTCCAGCGCTGACTGTTTTGGCGTTCGAAATCACCGCTCTTGGAGAAGAGCATTTCTTTGTCATCATAGTCAAAAAGGGAGATCATTGCCGTCCGGCGTACACCACCGGAAACAGCTGCATTCCCTACCGCACACATAATATCATGGGCATCAATCGGGCGAAGGAAGCTGCCCTGGCGAGCAAGAATACGAGCACGAGCAAATTCGAGCATTTTCCGCAGCGGCTCCGGTCCCGATGCACGGCCACCTTTAATGCGCAATGGCGCCCCGGCCTGGCGAATTTCGGAAAAATCGAAACGGATATCGCCACCATCAAACCAAACCTGCAGACCCATACGGAGCGATTCGGCCCAACCATCGGCAGAATCATCAACGACGTATTTGATCGGTTCAATATTGCGTTGCCGGCGAATGCGGGGGAAATTTTCGATATATTTGCTCTCGACCGAATAGCCAACCCCACAACCGCACATTGAGATGATCAGCGCTTCCACAAACGAATCGAGAGAATCTACAGGCATATAGGAGCAGTTATAAATACAGATATTATTACGTCGCGCTGCCGGTCCTGCCATCGCCAACAGGCGCATCGAGGTCATCGCCTTCATTTCCAGCATAGACATACGAATGCGCTCGTAGGTCGTCGGTTGCAGACGATATTCGGAAAGCTCACGGAGATAGTTTACAGCCCGGTCAATCGTCTCTACCCAGGTCTCCCGGCGACCCAGCTCATAGTTAAAACGGGAATATTTATCATAAAATTGGAATTTCTGCAGCTGAGATGGAAAGTAGATATCGGATTCAGAAAATGCCTGACGGACATTCTCCGGCACCGGCCGTTCTTTTCTTTCCTTGGCGTGCTCCGCACGATATAATATGTAGCTTTTTGCGGCCACATACTCACCTGCCGCCTGCAGCACCATTTCGACACTATCCTGAACGCTCTCGACGGTCGGCTCTTCATATTTGGCTGAAATGACATTTACGACCTGGCGGGCAATTTCTTCCACCGGCATGGTCGGTTCCTGATCAATATTCTTAAAACAAAGGCGGATCGCTCTTTCGATGCGGCTAACATCAAAAGGCACTACCCGGCCATCTCTTTTAACGATATTAATCGGGGGTTTTATATCCAGCACGACGCTTTCGTCATAAGTAGTGCTGGTGCCATTTTTACTATTGCCATTCTTGTGCGGTGTGGCAGACTTGCGCGATTTTTTAGCTGACATATGCTCCTCCGTGATTAAAGTCCTTTTTACTGCAGAAAACAGAAAAAGATACAACTACCATAGGTTATTTATTTTATTATAAAACAAGATGTTATCAGCGGGGGTACGTGGCATTTTTTCGAATATTTTTGTTGTTGGGTTTATGATGCAGAACCGGTCAAAAATACTTTTTTAATCGGAACAAATCAAGAAATTTTTCATCAAAATTGCAATGTTTTAAGACACAATCTGTGAATTTCTAAACTGGATTTTTTTTGGCAAATCGTTAACTAATTGACTGCAAACAAGTTACTGAAATTATTTTCCTGAGCACTTTTTTTCACATGCATATCGACCAATTATTCCCATACAAAAAATGAAAATGTCAAGGAAAAAATCTTTTCGAAGGCAACTAATTATTCCCAGTCGAGTTAAGTGGATTTTCATCTTTATTCCTTCCCGGCCGGGTCATTTTGACAGCTATCACTTGTGAAATCATCCACAAATATTTTGGACAATATTTGCGCATTTCGAATATTAATCATTAATTTTCAGCTAACCAGAAATATTTGCCGGTTGTGGCTAAATTTTTAACCAATTCCTTTACGAAATAATCTGTCCGATTGAACCAATATTGATCTAATTACGAATAAGTAAATAGGAAACATCGAAAATTCTACATTCATGCCTTTGGCTGCGAGTAACCATACTCTGCCGGGCATGGTCCCAAACAATTTTCCTGGAGCGGATATGGGAAAGCAATACTTCATCAATTTCAAATTTATAATAGGGGTAATTTTCTTATTGACTACCCTGGCGGTTGCGCAAACGTCTCCTGCAGTCATGATTAAAGACAATCAGAACGGGCGGTCTCTTCCCCTCGGCTTATATGAATTGGACATTAATGTGCAAATCGTCGGTAACATCGCCACAACGACAATGACAATGACTTTTCAAAATGATCTGGACCGGGTATTGGAAGGCCAACTCTATTTTCCATTAGGAGAAGGACAAACGGTTTCCCGTTTTGCGATGGATATTAATGGCAAATTACGTGAAGGTGTCGTTATTGAAAAAAACCGGGGGCGGGAGATATTCGAATCGATCGTTCGTCAGGCCATCGATCCCGGTTTACTGGAATACACCAGCGGCAACACTTTTAAATCCCGGATATATCCGATTCCCGCGCGCGGTTATAAAAAAGTGCTTGTTGCCTACGAACACGAATTAAGCAGCAATACCGTGGGTTTCATCTATCAACTGCCTTTGCGTTTCCAGGAGAAAGTGGAAAGGTTCTACCTGAAAGTAGAAATCATCAAACAGCCGTTGCAGCCGCAATGGAATCAAATCAATGAGATGGCGAATCTGAAATTTAACCGCTGGCGGGAATCGTTCCTTGCCGAGGCAGAAAAATGGTATTATCTCCCGAATAAAACCCTATCCTTTACGGTGCCGAAAATTAAGGATCAGCCCCGTTATTTTAAAGAAAGTCATCAGGGAGAAGATTGGTTTTATCTTACTATTACGCCCCCGGCGGTTAGCTTGCCGGAGAAAGAAATTCCGGAAGAGATCTGCTTGCTTTGGGATGTATCCGGCTCTGCAGCCGGACGGGATACCACCCGGGAGCTGGCGCTGCTGGATCGCTATTTTAAGGAAATCGGCACCGCAGAAATTACCCTGGTTACCTTTAGCAATGAAGTTCATTCGACAGAAAAATATCAGCTTCGAAAAGGGAAATGGTTTGCGCTGCGCCAACGGCTGCTTTCCGTCAATTATGACGGCGCGACCCAATTCGGCAGCCTTAATCTGAAAAATTACCGCTGCGATGAATTTATCCTTTGCAGCGATGGTATTTCCAACTTCGGAGATGACAAATTTATTCCCGGTAATGCCCCGGTACAGATTATCAATTCCCAGGTAAGTGCGGGACATGGTTATCTGAAAAACATCGCGAATCAAACCGGTGGACATTACCTTAACCTGGAAAACCTAACGCTCGATCAAGCCCTGCGGCAGTTGCAATATCACTCACTCACTTTTCTCGGTGCTGATTATAGCAAGGACGAGATTAGCGATGTCTACCCCGCACAGCCCGAGATCGTCAACGGTGAATTCTCTATTGCCGGCAAACTCCATGATGAGCGGCCAGACATAACGCTGAAATTTGGCGTGGGGAAAACGGTTTATCATCGCATCTATCTGGCGCCGGATTTTTACGGTGATTATGCTACCAACGGTTTGATTCAGCGAATGTGGGCACAAAAGAAGATTGCCAGCCTGAATATTCGCCCGAAAGAGAATCGCGAGCGGATTACCAATACAGCGCTCAAATACAGTGTTGTTACTCCCTATACTTCTCTAATCGTTCTTGATCGTCTGGAAGATTATATCACTCACCGGATTGTGCCGCCGGCCGAAATGCGTGAGGACTATTATGCAGCGATTGAAAGTGCCACGGAAATTGAAAAAACCACCCGGGAAGAACATCTCGCAAATGTGCTTTCCCGCTTTCAGGAGCGGCAAAGCTGGTGGGAAAAAGACTTTCGACCCTATTTTGAAAAGCCTAAACATGTGCCAACAGACACCAGTGAGGGCATGATTGAACGTTTTTCGCGGATGCTTTCTGGCATAACACCCGCATTAAGCAGCGACGATGCAGTCAGTGAAGAAATGTCAGCCGGCGCAGGTAGTGCCGGGTATAGTGCCAGTAGCGCTGGCAGTGCCTCGGGTGAAACAAAAAGTATCAGTGGCGAAGATGCGCCGGCCGGTAGTATTGAACTAGCCCGTTGGCAGCCAGATACGCCTTATCTGCGGGAATTATTGCAGGCGGACTCCAGCCAGTGGCTAACGGTCTATTTCGTCGAGAAAGCCAAGTATTCGAACAGTTCAGCATTCTTTCTCGATGTGGCAGATTTCTTTTCTGAACGGCAACGCCACAACATCTCCCTGCGCATTCTTTCCAATCTTGCCGAGATGGAATTGGAAAATCATCAGCTACTGCGTATTCTCGGTCACCGGCTTTCCCAGTTCGGTCATGTGAAACTGGCGGCAAAAGTATTCGAAGATGTTCTTGCTATGCGGGAAGAAGAGCCGCAATCATACCGCGATCTTGCCCTGGTATTGAGCCGCATCGGTGAGCATCAGCAGGCGATAGACTTGCTCTACGAAATAGTTCAGCGCCCCTGGGATGACCGTTTTCCGGAAATCGAGCAAATTGCCCTGGATGAAATGAATGCCATCGTTGCGCTACAAAAAGCGTCGCTTGATCTTGCCGGAATAGATTCACGATTCCTGGTCAACATGCCATTAGACATTCGGGTCGTCCTCAATTGGGATGCAGATAATTGTGATATGGATTTATGGGTTACCGACCCGGACGGCGAAAAATGTTATTACGACAATGCGCAAACCCGGATTGGCGGACATATATCCCGCGATTTTACCGGTGGCTACGGACCGGAAACCTTCTCTGCCCGACGCGCTAAACCGGGGAAGTATTCCGTGCAAATCAACTATTATGGCAATAATCAGCAAATTCTTACCGGAGAAACCACGGTGCAGGTGCAATTCTTTATCGGCTGGGGAACAGAGTTTATGCGCCGCCAGGAAACCACTTTGCGCCTGGAAAATGTCGAAGCAGTTATCGATGCGGGCAGCTTCTATTTCGTGCCCGGCTACGGACCGGACATCGGCCAGCATTTTGAAACAGACAAAGAAATGGCAGAATATTTTGCGCGTGTCCGTTTCGCCAATTATCGTCCGGATTTTCGTAAGCTCGCCGGCCCCTGGTTACTGGCACTGCTAGCGGTACTCTTTTTGCTCGTTCCTGCCTGGGGACGGAAGAAATAAATTCGGAATGGCGAATTCGGAATTCGGAATTTGACATTCCCCTCAATTTCCGAGTATCTCTTTCGATCATTATTATTTCTGTTTGTTCTTAATTTCGTAATGAAAGAAATAAATTCGGAATTCCGAATTCGGCATTCCGAATTTGAATTACTTTCCTAACATTCCTCTTTCAATTCGCGTAATCCCTTAATATTTTATTTCAACTGTCAAAAATTCTGATCGATTTTGATAAGATTCTATTGGCTGCACTCGGCGCCAAACAACTTACGAACACACATCTTTTAAAAAGGAGCCCCTATGAAATGTCATGAAGTGGACTATGAAATTTACGGTGATGATATGCAAATTGTTGAGGTGGAACTGGATCCTGGTGAGACAGTCGTTGCCGAAGCAGGTGCAATGAACTGGATGGAAGAGTCAATACATTTTGAAACTCGCATGGGCGATGGTTCTCGTGCCAATGAAGGCCTTCTTGGTAAGCTGATTAATGTTGGAAAACGCGTCCTTACCGGCGAATCCATTTTCATGACCCACTTTAGCAATAATGGCAGCGGGAAAAGCCGGGTTGCCTTTGCTGCGCCCTACCCGGGAAAAATCATTCCGATCAACATGGCGGAAATCGGCGAGGATATTCTTTGTCAGAAGGATTCTTTTCTCTGTGCTGCCCTGGGAACAGAAATTAGTATCGCTTTTAACAAACGCCTCGGCGCCGGTTTTTTCGGTGGTGAGGGATTTATTCTGCAGCGCCTGCGTGGCGATGGAATGGCGTTTGTTCATGCCGGTGGTACCGTGATAAAGAAAGAATTGCGCGGGGAAACTTTACGTATTGACACCGGGTGTATAGTGGCATTTTCACCGGGAATCGATTACAATATCGAACGGGCCGGGGGATTAAAATCAATGTTCTTCGGTGGCGAAGGATTGTTCCTGGCAACGCTGCGTGGCACTGGTACCGTCTATCTGCAAAGCCTGCCTTTCTCCCGTCTGGCAGACCGCATCCTGATGCATGCGCCGAAAGCGGGCGGTTCCCGACAGGGCGAAGGCTCGGTGCTCGGCGGATTGGGTGACTTGATCGGTGGTGATTAATCAAGTTTAGTTAGCAAAGTAATCTACCAGCAGTAGTAATAACTGCTGCTGGTAACCTCCGAAAAACGATCAAAAAAAATGCCGGATTAGAACAGGCGATTACCCATCCTTGCTATCCGGCATTTTTAAATGCTTAAAATTTGTTAAGCGCCAACGAAGTGGAGCAGCATAACTTCACAATCTTTATTGACGCCCATCTCCGTAACGATAAATTTCCACACGCTTTATCCGCACTGGTTTAATCGGATGGTTCCGCAAGTTCGGATCGTTGGTTTTCATCTTCGGAACATTGGCGATATCATCAACAACATCCATCCCTTTGGTAACTTCGCCAAAAGCAGTGTACTGGCCGTCCAAATGCGGGCTGTCGCCATGCATAATAAAGAACTGACTCCCAGCGCCCATCGTAACATTGGGCGGCCGCGCCGTGGATAAAATACCACGCTTATGCTGGACGTTGTTAAATTCGTGAGGAATTTTCACGAATGGGCCCCCCATACCATCATCTTTCGGATCGTCGTCCTTCGAGTTCGGATCGCCACCCTGAATCATAAATCCTTTCATCACCCGATGGAATTGTACGCCATCATAATAGCCACTCTCCGCCCGGGCGAGAAAATTGAAGACGTGGATAGGGGCCTTATCCGGAAAGAACTGGAGCTCTATATCGCCCATACTGGTTACGAGGCGCGCCTTAATATCTTTTAGTTTTTTGCTCAATTCTACCAGATTACCGCCGGCCGCTTCAACGCGTTTAAAATCGCTGCGCAGTTTTTGGTTTTCCTGCTTTAATTCGGCAATCTCCGTTTTCTGTTTTTCCAGCTGGGCATTGAGCTTTTCCATTTGCTCCTGATTACAGGATGTGAACAGAAAGCAAACGAAAATGCCAATCAAGATTCGCTTCATAAGCATTCCTTTGTCTAATATCGTTATCGCTTCTGACCTTTAGAGATACTATTTGACAATCAATAGAAATTCTCTAGCGTCATAAGAATAAAGAGAGAGAAAAGGGAATTCAAGAAATATTTACAGAATTGATAAAATACTGGTATTATTGGGGAAAAATCTCTGAACGAGGCGTTGGTAAATTTTCGACCTGGTAATTCGGGAGATGTTTTTTCTCTGCAGACATTACTTTTCTCGCTAACTCAAAATAAGCTTGCGTTCCGGGAGCAGAAACGTCGACAAGTGCAATGGGGCGCTGTTCAAAAGCAGCAAATCCAATCGCCGCATTTTTCGGAATAATACTAATGTGATAATCATTAAAAATTTCCCGGGCCCGTGATGCGCTGCGATAAGAAACCCGGGTACCTCTTTCATAAAAATTGAGCAGTATGCTGAGAATGCCCAACTCAGGATTAGCACTCCGCTTGATACGCTTGATCATATGAAGCAAGCGCTCCACTGCATTAAGCGCATAAAAGCTGCACTGTAGCGGTACAACGACCGAGTTAGCAGCCATCAATACACCAATCGTTAAATCATTTAGGGCAGGCGGCGTGTCAAACAAAATATAATCGTAGGTATTTTTATCGGAAGCAATAAACTGGTCAAGCAATCTCTTCAGGCGAATACGATTTTTCGCCATCTCATTTAAACGGATTTCTGCTTCGCTGTTGTAAACATTGGCAGGTATTACATCCATGGACAAATAGTTCATGGAAATAATAGATTCCGCAAGGGTCGCAGTGCCGGAAAATATTTCGAAAACACCGTGTTGAATATCTTCCTGTTTTATGTCTAATCCATCACTAACCCCACCAGATGGATCCAGGTCGATAATCAATACCCGTTTTTCTGCAATCGCGAGACTGGCAGCCAAATTAATGACTGTTGTTGTTTTACCCACACCGCCCTTGGGATTAGATATAGCGATCACTTTGGTCATAGAATATTTCCGTGCGTTTAGTTAAAAATGCATCTTAATAAAAGACGCTTCACCCGGCACTATGGTTCCAGTGCGCAAATCTTCCCTTCTGCATAAATATACAAAAAAATATCGAATTAATGAAGTGGTAGCCTGTTCAAAAATAAAAAATCTGAAACGGGAGTTAAAGCGGAGATAAGCCCCGGAGAGCACTTAATCTAATGCTGAACAGTCACAATTTTATCGGTCAGTTACTACGCTTTGTGAAAGAAACCGCTTCCTCCCGCGAATAACAACAAATTTAAGCTCCCGATTTTTTTTTGCAACTTCCCGGAAATTGCTCCCGTAAAGGCTAAGGAGATTCGCGTGAATAAACTGTTGTAAAAAAAGAAATTACCGGTAATACCCGGCATCGGATAACTACATCCGGGCCAAGAACTATCAAAAATCTATCTATCAAAAAATCAGGGATTAGGAGAAACATCATGAAACATTCAACCTTTCGATTCAGCGTTATTTTAGCCGTTTTGGCAATGTTCACATTTAATGCATTTGCAACTGAAGAAAGCGAAGAAAAATGGGATGATTTTAGTAAAAATCTCGTAAAAGCACTTACATCTGAGAACAACGGTATTCAAAAATCTGCAATGCAGATGGTTATTAAGCATGGTGATAAAGTGGATGTAAATGACGCAGCTTATGATGTATTATATGTATTCCGCACTGATGAAAATCAGAAAGTTCGTCAATTGGCATTGTCCACCCTCGCGAAAATCAACAACGATCAAGTAAACTATTTACTGGAACGCCAGATCAAGTTTGAAGCCGATCCGGTCATTCGCAAACAATTGGAAGCAATTTCAGCAACAAAATAAGGAAACGACTAACGCGTCTCCCGTAGTGACCTGAGCAAAAAAAAATCACTACCGAGCCCATGCTTATCCAAGGCATGGGCTTTTTTATTGTTTTATACAATTTACCCATGGATTACTGGATAATCTTTCAACTTTCCCCATAAGAATTTTTTGTTTCGCTAAAATTGTCAAAAAAATCACCACAAGTTAATTTTATTCTGAACAATTTAATCTAGACGGTCTTTAACAGATGAGTGATTTAACGCTTGAATATATTCAGTAACCGTATTAGCTTATGATATTGTGCACAGAATCTTTTGGTTTAAGCTATGATTAGACGTGAATTTTTAAAGAAGTTATTACCGAGTGTCGGCATTCTCCTTGTAGAAACCCAGTCACTCTTCGGCAGAGCCCTCCCTAAGATTTTTAACCTGCAAGAAAAACTAACTATTTTCCGCGGAGGAAATACCGCACCGGAAAAGATTTCCCTCTGGTGGCGAAATAAAACGCCATATATGAGCGCCAAGGCATTTGCCGGCGTATTCCGCTATGGCGTTTACTTCAATGAAGAAAAACGTAAACTGGTCATTTATCTTCCCCAAAACAAGGTTGTGGTAACCGCCGATAATCCATTTGTGATTATTGATCATAAAGCCTTTCAAATGCCAATGAAATGCCTCTGGGAGAAAAATGAGATTATTGTGCCGGTGCAACATCTCAGCGTATTAATACAACGTTATACCAATTTACCACTGGTTTATAACAGCACGGAGCATGAACTGCGTGTGAGCAGCGAGCTAAAACCGGTCAGCAATAATTCTTCTTATGATCGCACAAATCGCAGTACCACCGGTTATGCCAGGGACATGGTGATCGAGCAGAAATCCAATGGCACGGTCATCCGCATTAAAACATCTCGGCGGTTCCGGGATAATGAAATGCGCATTAATACCCGCTACAACTGGCTGCATGTTGATCTCTACGGAGCAACTGCCAATGTGGAGGAATTAAACAATACCACGCGACGGGGCCCGGTGCGGGAAATAAAAGCCTTATTGCTCGATCGTACCCTTTCTATCGGTTTTCGCTTGAGTAAAAATCCCATCTCTACCAGCATCTACCAGGATGAATCCAATCGCGATGTGGTAATTATTTTACGCTATGACGAAAATTTAGCTGATTCCGAATTACCTGAGCCAACCAATCAATCGCAAGTCGATAACTCCGCCGGCAATGATCTGCAAAAGCAGCTTGAGCAGGAGAAGAAGCGCTGGCTGATTGATACAGTTGTCATCGATGCCGGGCATGGCGGCAAAGACCCCGGTGCCGTTGGTGTCGGCAATTTGAAGGAAAAAGATGTCGTTTTATCCGTTGCCCTGAAGCTTGGGCGATTGATCAATAAAAATATGCCTGGCGTGCGGGTTGTCTATACCCGAAAAGATGACACCTTTGTCGAATTACGCCGCCGCACTCAGATTGCCAATGAGAACAATGCGAAAGTATTTATCAGCATCCACGCGAATGCTAATCGGAATCGCAACGCCAAGGGATTTGAGACCTATATTCTCGGTCCCCACAAAGACAAAGAAGCAAGTAATGTTGCTGCCCGGGAAAACTCCGTTATTCAATTCGAAACCGCCGGTGCCCAAAAACATTACCAGGGAATCAACGCAATTCTGGCAACCATGGCGCAATCCGCATTTATGAAACAAAGTGAGCAGCTCGCCAGCGGCGTTCAGGAAGAAATGGCCAAGCGTCTGCGCAGCCTGAATATGAAGAATCGCGGTGTTAAGCAAGCTGGCTTTTGGGTGATGATTGGGGCGGCAATGCCATCTATTCTCGTTGAAGTCGGATTTGTTACCAATAAATACGAAGCCCGGATTATCAAAACCAATAGCCACCAGCAAAAAATCGCCGAAGGTATTTTCAGCGGATTGCGTCAGTTTAAACGTGATTATGAGAATGCGATTTAGGAAGGCGGTTGGGGTGCCGGTTCGTATTTGTGCTTTCCTTTTTTCTATGTAAACCCACTAATTTTTTATGATTCCGCTCCTTACGTCGCTAATGGTTGGCTCGCGGGGCTCGCAGGTTCCGTTCGCCTGTTGGCTCACTAATGGTTCCGCTCCCGCTGGTCGCTAATGGTTATTTTTTTTCCTGCCGAAGGCCAACCATCAACGACCGCAGTGAGTGGAACCATGAGCGACCAACGGGAGCGGAGCCTTAGCTTTCGTTAACTCACATAATAAGAATCCTACTCCTTTAACCTAAATTTCATGCCCCATTTCCTCTCCTTTAATTTTCTTGTGAACATTTTTGGCATTACACTGTCTGATAGAAAAAAGGCAGAAAAATCTATCTTTATCCGGGAGATGACCGCATGTTTGGAAATTACTTGAAAATTGCCTGGCGAAACATCCGCAACAGTAAAATGTATTCGCTAATCAGTATTAGTGGATTGGCCGTTGGGATCGCCTGTTGCTTGTTAATCCTCCTCTTTGTGCAGAATGAACTGAATTATGATCGCTTTCACGAGAAGGCTGAGCGTATTTACCGGGTCACCTATGGATTTCAGCTGGGTAGCCAGGCCCGGGAAATATCGGTGACCCCGACGATTGTCGGCCCGATGTTAAAACGGGATTTTCCGGAAGTGACGGAAATGGTACGGGTTTTCGAGGTCAATAATTTTGGTCCTTCCATCGTCAGCTATGGCAGTAAAAAGTTTCAGGAATCCCGTTTTATGTTTGGCGATTCCACCATGTTTTCAATTTTCAGCTTTCCATTTGTGCAGGGAGATCCAGAAACGGCAATCAGCCGACCCGGCACGATCGTCCTGACAGAATCGACAGCGCGTAAGATCTTTGGCAGCGAGAATCCACTGGGAAAAACGCTGAAGGTAGATAACACCCGGGATTTTGAGATTAC
The DNA here is from genome assembly GCA_028284905.1 of Calditrichia bacterium. Taxonomy (GTDB): domain Bacteria; phylum Calditrichota; class Calditrichia; order RBG-13-44-9; family J075; genus JACKAP01. The sequence continues at coordinate 83,419 of JANQQU010000093.1, read as the reverse complement.
CGGCGTCGTTGCGGATTTACCATCAAACTCGCACCTGCAATTTGACTACATGGCCTCTTTTTCCACGCTGCGTCAGTCTCAAAGAGAAATTTGGGGGAGTGCCAATTATTTCACCTATGTTCTCACCAATTCTCCCGGCAATACTGCTGCTTTGAACAAAAAAATTGCGGAACGCATTGCAGAATATACCAAGGAAATGAGTGGTAGCAATCCGGTGCCAATCGTCAAGCTACAGCCGTTAAGCGATGTTTACCTGCATTCCAAACATCTCGATGGCGGTGCCCGGGCAAAGGGAGATATCGGATATATATATGGCTTCTCCGTGCTCGCCTTGCTGATTCTGGTTGTCGCCTGTATCAATTATATGAACCTGGCAACGGCCCGATCTTCCCGCCGGGCGAAAGAGGTGGGAATGCGTAAGGTGCTCGGCGCTCAGCGTAACACACTCATATCGCAATTCTTCGGCGAATCGATGATTATTACCGGCATTTCCATGTTACTGGCACTAATACTTGTTCAGTTGTTCCTGCCGGCTTTTAACCTGTTCATTGGAAAAACACTCTCTTTTAACTTTATAAATAATCCTGAAGTGTTAGTTTTAGTGCTTGTTGTCGGATTTTTGGTGAGCATCGTCGCCGGTAGTTATCCGGCATTATTCCTTTCCAGATTTCAACCAGCAGCGGTTTTAAAAGGGGAAGTAAAAAGAAGCGGGGGCGCTGTGCTATTCCGCAAAGCACTTGTGGTCTTCCAGTTTGGTGTTTCGGTCTTTTTAATCGTCGGTTCCCTGGTCGTCGACAGTCAATTAAGTTTTTTGCGAAATAAAAAGCTTGGTTTGGCCAAAGAGCAGATGGTAATCGTGCCGATTGGCGATCGGGAAACAATCGGAAATTTATCCACGATTAAAAACGAGCTAATGCGCGATGCCGGGGTCTTAGGTGTTACCGCCTCTTCTTCCATCCCCGGTAAAGTGATGGGCGGATACAGCGTCGCCGCAGAAGGCTTGCCGGAAGGTGAAAATCCTCCCACGACCGGCTGGATCGTCGACAAAGATTTTCCCAGTGTGCTCGATTTGGAATTAATTGCCGGGAATACTTTCCAGGAGACATTTATTCCGGAAAAGGGATATGACTACGTCATCAACGAGTCTTTGGCCAGACGAATCGGCTGGCAGCCGGAGGAGGCTGTCGGCAAATGGCTAAATGTCCTTGGTAACCGGATGGGTCGGGTGATTGGCGTTGCCCGGGATTTTCATTTCCGTTCGCTGCATAACGAAATTGGCCCACTGGCGCTTTTTATTTCCCCCCGTAATTTTGAATATTTAATGGTGAAAATTGCCCCGGAGAATATTGTTGCTACGATGGGCCATATCGATCGGGTCTGGGCAAAGTTAGTGCCTTACCGGCCATTCGAATACACATTCCTCGATCAGGAATATGAAGGGCTTTATCGTGCCGAAGTCCGCAGCGGTCAATTGCTGACTGTTTTTACCTTACTGGCTATTGTAATTGCCTGCCTGGGCTTGTTTGGCCTGGCTGCCTTTACGGCGGAACAGCGCACCCGGGAAATCGGTATCCGGAAAGTACTTGGGGCTTCTGTCGGTAGTATTATTTTGATGTTATCGAAAGACTTTGGCCGTCTTATCGTTCTGGCTATTGTCCTGGCCAGTCCGCTGGCCTACTGGATTATGAACAATTGGCTGCAGAATTTTGCCTACCGGATTGATGTCAGCTGGCTGACCCTGATCGCCGCCGGGATCGCAGCACTGATTATCGCGATTGGCACCATCACCTATCAAGCAGTGAAAGCAGCGCTGACCAATCCGATTAAAGCGCTCAAGTATGAATAATTGAAATCATTAATCAGGCTAATGGCCGTGGACCTTTAGGCCATTAGTCTAACTACCTTAAGCCTGCCTTCTAAAATTCGCCCCATACCATGCGCCGGCGGCTCCCAGCAGCGTCTGTAACACTTGATACCAAATCGGCTGACCATTGCCGGTGGAAAATGCGGTTAAAAGTCCCATCAGGATGATTAAGCCAACCAGGGCAGAACCGGTATTAAATGGTGCATCTTTGCCAAAGCGGGCAGTTACAAATCCACCTGCGACAGCAGCTAAAAATCCCATAATCAGGATAATAATTATCCAAGTGGTGCCCGGCATTTGCATACCATCGGAACCAAAAACATCTGCCGGTGCTACTAATGATATTACGCCAAAACCAAACACAACCAGTACAGCCATAATCAAATAACCGCCAATAACGGAAATGATGCCTTTACCCATAAAGCCTCCTTTAAACCTTTATTTTGAAAAGTAGAGATGTTTCAGAACAGTAAAATTATTGCCAGTTAAAGATGTTTAAATAGATGCCATCTGGCGTTTCCAGCACGGCATTGGCAGGATCTATTTCCGCGGCAAACTTATATCCATCCACTTTTAATTCTGCAATCACTGCTTCCGCCCGGTTACTGAAAAAAGTGATCATGCCATTCTGGAATTCCGTCGTTTGATGCAAGCCCATCACCAGCTGATTGTCAAAGTAAATTCCCCAGGGATACGGCACATTGCTGGCAAACATTTTCCGGAATCCAAGCGAAGCCCAGTAAGCTGCAGAACTATCCCGGTCGGCCGTGGGAATTGCATATTCTCCAAACATCCCACAGCGGGAAAAGGTCTGTTCTTCCATCCGGGCGCCAGTGGGATCCATCATTACCAGGCGGACATCCGGGCGATCCACCGGCGCTGCAGCATTACAAACATACCGTTGCCCGTTATAATCGCTGAAGGTAATTTCCTCTGGAACGCCCGCACTGTCCGTGATGCTTTCATAAGGAACAGCGCCAGCTTTTAATCCATTTTCCAACGCTTTTAAGTCACTTTCGTAATAAGCGATCGTCGGTGAAGGGAAATCTTTCTGATGCAAAGAAATGACAATACTACCGTCGGTAAAAGCCCGGACCGGATGCGCCTCCGGATGGGCAGCCGTTGGCGCAAATCCCAGTTGCTGAAAGAATGCCGCTGTCGTATCAATATTTTTTACCGACAATCTGAACTCCAGCCCTTCTCCCAGAAAAGAAGGCTTGCCGGCGGCGGCAAATTCTGCTTCTAACGGCGACTCCGACGGCGGTGCGGTATCATTACAGGCTAAAAAAATGAGTGCAATGATGCCCAGGAAAGACAAGAGACTGCTTTTCTGGTGCATATTATTCTCCAGCCCCATCATTTAACATTTCGGCATAGTCGAAATGATCCTCAAAAAGCTCGATACGATTTCCTTCCGGATCATAGATCCAGGCGAAACGACCATAATCGTAGTCCTCTACAGATTCAATTTCGATACCAGCATCCGTTAGCTGATCCAGCAGCTTTTGCAAATCCTCTACCCGGTAATTGACCATCGCTTTTCGCGCTTTCGGCAGCGGTTTTTTCTTCGCCGGCATGATTGACCAGGTCGTGCTCGCTCGCCGCTCGGGATCATCGAGATACCGATATGCAAAGGCATGATAATAAGTTTTCCCATAGTTCTCCGTTTCGATACCAAGGTGTTCTGTATACCATGCGGCTAATGCTTCCGGATCGTTGGCATAAATAAATACGCCGCCAATACCTTGTACTTTTTCCATGTTTACTCCTGCTAAAGTTCAACGTTCAAAGTTTATAGTTCAGAGTTTTACTGCTTTTTTCCAAATATGCTTCTACAAGTGCGATGGTGTGATTGATTAAGGCAACATCACCAATCTTTCCATGACCGGGAACGATGCGGAGCTCTTCCCCGTATCGGCTTTTCAGATTTTCCATCGTTGCGGCCCACTGTTCGATTACCGCATCTCCGATATAGCCAAGGTTTGGCGCTTCCAAAGATTTGATCAGGCAACCGCCGAAAAGCAGTTTCTCTTCCGGGAACCATACGACGATGTTATCCGGAGAATGACCAGGACCGGGATAGTACGCCTCGAACTTGGTGCCATCGACATCAAAGTGTTGACTACTTTTGAATAATGTGTCCGGAAGCGGCAGACTATTTTCCCGGGCTAATTCGACAGTCTTTTCCCCGGCAAATACCACCGTTTTTATTTGATGCAGATTATTAATCCCCCCCATCCGATCCGGATGAAAATGGGAAACCACCGCCTGCTTTACCGGCTTGCCGAACTTCTCCTTTATCCAGATCAACAGCGCATCCGTCGATTCTTCTCCCCAGGCAGTATCGATCATAAAAAGTGATTCTTCACCGACTACCAGCAATCCGTTAGAGGGAAAGCGAATGTCGCCAACTACCTGAAAAGAGCGATGCTGCCAGATCTGGTCAGAAAGGCGGCGAATGTCCAGATCATCGGTAATTTTCTGCCACTCGCCCTGGCCGGAGAGAAATGCACTGCCTAGCAATAAAAAGATGTATACAAACTTTTTCATTAATCAGCTGCTTTCGGTTTAGAATTGGTCGATGAGGATTTGGTTACCATCCGGATCTTTCAATGCAAAATGCGCCGGGCCACTGCCATCTTCATCTGCTTCCGAAGCGAGCTGAACGCCGTGGGACTTCAGATGCTTCTGGATACTACGGGCATCTTTAGGATTAAAAGTGATGATGTTTTCCTCAAACATTCCCTGAAATAAACCAATCTTTGCCTTGCCGTTTTGCAACACCAGCCAGCCCTGCGTTTCGTCGCCACCAATAGATTCGAATCCAAGATGACTGTAAAATTCCCGCGATGCCTTAATATCCTTCACTGCCAAACTGATTGAAAATTCTCCTAAATCCATAATGTTCCTCGTTCTTCGTTGTTCGTTGTTCGTAATTTTTGCATCCCCACTACTCTCACCACTAAATCAATGTCAACCGATAACCGATCACTGATAACTGATCACTGATCACTGATAACTGTTCACTGATAACTGTCAACTGATAACTGTTCACTGATAACTGTCAACTGATAACTGTTCACTGCCCACCAATCCTACTCGCAATCCACTCCAAAAACAATTCATTCACGGCATCTCCCTTCGCGCGATGATGAATAAAAAGATCGTTGCCAAACATCTCTTTATATGTCTCCGGCCGATCTGTTTTCAGCCAGTTCAGGAAAGTATCGAAAATGGCGACACGACGATTACGCAACGCGATATTCTCCTGCCAGGTCGCAGCGATAATTTTGCCATTTTCCAAAACGAATGTTCCCTTCCCTTTCAGCTCGTGCATACCGATAATTTCAAAAAGGCTGTTACGGAAGGCACCAGTAAAGAGAACGGTATCGTTCTTCACCCGAACATCGTAATAGTTGAATTGTGGATTATCCAGAAAGCTGTAGCGATAGATACCTGAAACATCCATTTTGTTTAATTTATTGATCGGCTCACCGCTTTCATTTAATTCCCGGTAGACGGCATCTTCTGCATACAACGCCATCAATTCTCTTAAATTTCGCTGGTCATAGGCTGTTTTAAATTTGTCGAGAATTTTTTCCGGATGCATGGCAATACTGGCATCGGTAAATGCAGTGCAGCTAAGCAAGAGCAGGAGTAACCAGCCGGCGACAGTATGATGACGTTTATATTGAAAGGGATTTCCGATTAATTTGATACGGCGTTGCAAATCCTGTTTGTCTTCCAAAATGGCTGCCATTCCTGGCACTGCCTGCGGCGCTGATGCCAGCGATAATACCTTAATAATCGTTTCTCCATAATTACGATGCTGTGGCGCTTCTGCTGCCGAGAGCGCTGCTGCATCACAGGCAATTTCCATATCTGCCCGCATCCGCCGGAAGGCCAGCCAAATGAGCGGGTTAAACCAATGAAGCACCTGCAGGAAGGTCATCAACCAACTGCTAACAATGTCCATCCGTTTGATATGAGCAAGCTCGTGGAGAAAAATGCAACGCAACTCTTCCCGCGTAAAAGCATTGAGCATTGATTCCGGAATAAGTAGACGCGGGCGGATAAAACCGAGCATTGCCGGTGTCGCAATCTGATTGGTAATGACAACATTGATCGGCATAAAGATGCGCAGACGTGGTTTACAATCTTCAAGAAGATTGAGAATATCTTTATCTATCAATGGACGGGTTTTTCGGGTAATGGATAGCAGGCGATTATTCAGATAAAGGATTCGCCCGAATAAGCCAAGACTTACCAGGAGCCAGACGACCATAAATATCCGTAGTGGCGTCCAGCGAAAGCCTTGAGCTTGTAAAGACTGGATGGATATTTTCGGCACCGGCTCTTTAAAAATATCTTCTGCTGCAGCGCCGTTTTTAACTTCTTTGCCAGATTGAGTCACCGGGAAAAGATAGTCTGGCGATGCAACATTAAAAATGCTGAAATTGCTCTCAAGGCCGACCGGAATCAGTAATTTAAGGATAAGCAGTAACCAAAGGGCATGGCGCCAAAATGGTGTTAACCAGCGGCGAAAAATCAATTGCACTGCGAAAATCAAAATGGCGAGAATCGCAGCCTGCCAGGAATTTTCCAGGAGCCAGCTGCCAAACCATTCGATGGGCTCAAGCATCGCCGTCATCATCGTATTCCTTTTCCTTGCTTGCTAACAAGGCTTTCAGCGCCTCAATTTCTTCCGGAGACATGCGAGTTTTTTTCACCAGTTGAGCGAGCATCGGCAGAGATATACCATCGAAAACCCTTTCGATAAAAGATTGGCTTTCCTGTAGCACTGCCTCATCACGGGAGAGTGCCGGACTGTAAAGATAGCGATTCCCTTCCTGAGAATAATTCAACGCGCCCTTTTTCACCAATCTCGCCAATAGCGTTTTCACTGTGCGATGATTCCAGTCTTTCTCATCTGCCAGTGCTGCCACAATGTGACTTGCCGGCACAGAAGGCGCTGCCCAAACCACTTTCATGATCGCCCATTCGGCTTCGGTAATGTTAATATCTTTTGTCATCTTATTGACCACCCGATTAATTCAACCCCACATCGATTACATCTGTAGTCAATTGTATTACATTTGTAGTCACTTGTCAAGCAAAAAATCCAGTAGCAAAAAAATTGTGATATAATAGACCGGGAAGGTGATAAAACAGGAAAACGAATATCGTAGCATCTGATTAAGATTAACTTTGCTAACACATTATTAAACAAAGCTTTCGGGTGTTACGATATTCGCATAGATTTTTATACACTTGGGGAAAAGGATGAACGGAAAATCAGGCAAACACTTCCGTAACCTCATCATTGAAGAGTACCCAAATGCCATAAATCCCCAACAGTGTGCCGAAGGGAACACTGAGCAAATTCAGGAAGCTAAGCACTAAAACCAGGACTCTTGCCCAGGATTTATGCTTCAGCAAGCCCATTCCGCCAATGATACCAATAATTGAAGTAACAACTAAAAACACCCCGATAATGCCGCCGACAAACGAAGTAATTATAATCGCATCCCGATCGCCGGAAAGAAATCCCCCACCTGCGATTAAGATAAACGCCAGGGCTCCCAGTAAAATTCCTAAAATTGAAAAGGCGATATATAAACCGCCTAAAATCTGAACATGTTTTTCCATTTCTGTCATCTCCGGAATTAGTTTACAATTTGCGCTTTAATGAATTAAGATCCGGTTTCGCAAGTAAGATAACCGAATATCCGCAAACATTCAAAAAAAGCTGCTTTCTGAAGCACAATATTTAGCGGTATCCCAAGAAATTCTTTTTGTCACTTCAGAATTTGTTTTTCGTATAAATCAGTTATTATACTACCTTGGTATACGTAAATTATTTAGAAATTACCGGAGATTTTTTTAATATCTTTTTTGTCAGCCAGCGTTAATCCGCTTACCGATATTTATCAATCTCCTGAGAAATCGCCTTCACTTTATTACTAATATTGGACTGATACGAGACCGATGCCTGAAAAACGATTTAAAGCTTTACCTATCCCCTTTCGCTACGTGCTACTAACCGCAGTGCTGTTAATCTTCATATTCGTATTACAAGCATTCATTTCCTACAGTATGCGCCAGCGGGAAAGCTTTCAGATAAACGAAAATTCCTTTACTTCTTATATAGAAGAGGGAATGCCGGATAGCATTGCAGCGAAATTGGAACCGCTGCAAAACGAGGAATTTTGGGGCGAGCGGGATTTTCTTAACGCCTTGATGAAATTTCTTTCCGAAGATGAGGCGATGGCTTATACATCGATGATTCTTAAATATTCCCGGAGAGCCCCCGAACCGTTTAATTGGCTGGCAAATATCCAGTTTACGGCATCCAACTATATCCTTTGGGCATTTCTGACACCGCTCACCTATTATTTACTTACCTTGTTTCCATTGGATAAAAGTGGTAGCTGGACTCAGAAAATCATTCACCTACTTCTTAGTGTATTGGTTTCTGCATTCCATGAGGTTTTTTCAACGTTCATTTATTTCTTTCCAATGTATCTTTCCGGTTACTTAACCTTAACACCGGAATTTATGAGTCATGTTACTGCCGGCTTGCCTGCGGGTGTGATCAGTCGCTTTGTGGAATATTGGTTGATCATCGGAGTTCTGATCGCAATTAGTTATTACCGGCAATTTCGGAGCAAACAGCTGGAGTTACTGACGGTAGAGCGGGAATTATCCAAGGCACAATTAAACGCCCTGAAGATGCAGCTTCATCCCCATTTTCTGTTTAATACCTTGCATACGATTTCTTCGCTGATGGAAAAAAACATTGAAGATGCGCAAAGTGTTGTCTCCAAATTAGGACATTTGCTTCGTAATATCCTCGAGCAGGATCAACGAAATACAATTCCCCTCGCAGATGAGATCAAATACATTAGCAGCTATCTGGACATTGAGCAAGTGCGTTTTAATGATCGCCTGAAAGTTGTCTACGAAATTCCAGCGGATACGCTTAAAGCTGCTGTGCCCAATCTGATTCTGCAACCTCTGGTGGAAAATGCCGTTAAACATGGTTTCTCCCGGCGAACGGATGCCGGAAAAATTCGGGTGGCCAGTCATCGGGATGGCGACCGTCTGATACTGACCGTCGAAGATGATGGTAAGGGAATTGCCGAGCCGGCATCAATTCAGGATTGTTCCGGCATTGGCATTAAGAATGTAAAGGGGCGTTTAAAAGAGATGTATAAAGGTGATTTTCAATTTGTGATTGCTTCTCCCAACCAGGAAGGCTTTATCGCCCGCATTGTTATTCCGTTTCAGCTTGCCCAGGGAGAGGGAATCGGATGAAAATAAGAACTGTTGTAATAGATGATGAACCGCTGGCACGATCCCGCATTGTCAACCGCCTAAGCGAGCAGGACGAGATTGCCATTATCGGAGAATGTCGCAATGGCAAGGAAGCTATCAGCTTTATTACCAAAAAACGTCCGGACCTGATCTTTCTGGATATTCAGATGCCGGATATGGATGGCTTCGCCGTTTTAGGCAAATTGAAGCTGGATTACGATCCATTCATCATTTTTGCCACCGCATACGATCAATATGCCCTTAAAGCCTTCGAAGTGCACGCCATCGATTATTTGCTAAAGCCATTCGACAATGAACGTTTTAACGAAGCGCTCTCCCGGGCAAAAGAGCAAATCAAACTGAAGAAAACCTCTAGTTTCAATCATAAGCTGATGTCGCTGATGCGGGAATTTCAACAGGCAGAGAATGAATTCCTCAGCGCATTTGAGATCAAGAAAAATGGCCGCCAGATAAAAGTCTTCACGGAGGATATTATTTGGATTGAAGCTGATGGTAATTATCTCAACTTAAACACCGATCGGGGCAGCTATCTTTATCGGGCGACAATGAATGCCATTGAAAGCGAATTAAACCCGCAGCTATTTTTACGGATCCACCGTTCCTTCATTATCAATCGCCATTTTATCGCGGAAGTAAATTACCTCAATACCAATGAATACCGCTTCAAACTAAAGAATGGCAATGAGCTTGTCTCCGGCCGTTCTTATAAGGGGAAAATTGGTGAGTATTTGGCGGAAGCACAGTACTAGGCTGCAGACTTTAGGCCTAAGGCCTTAGGCTTTAGCAAAGACGAACAACTAGAAACCAGTAACCAGTAACCAGTAACTTAATTCCCCTACCTGCAATTCATCACTAAATTTTCTTTCCATCACAACCTTGTCATCCTTTTGAAACTCGCCCCGTAAAGACCCTCGCAAGCAATTTTTAATCAACATTAGAGGAGCTTTATATGCAGGTATCCAAAATCGTTTCGAGAGGATTCGTGGTCATTTTAGTGCTGTTGCTTTCAGGTGCCTTATTGGCAGAGGGCACCTATTTTCCCAGAGCCAGTCAGCGCTCGGAAGTGATTCAGCGAATCGGCTCAACTGATATTTCCATTGTGTATCACAGCCCGGCAGTAAAAGGGAGAGCTGTCTGGGGACAGTTAGTGAAGTATGGTCAGGTATGGCGGGCAGGTGCAAATGAGAATACCGTCATTTCATTCACTCATCCGGTGAAAGTGAACGGCACAGACTTACCGGCCGGCACATATGGATTACATATGATTCCAGACAAATACGAGTTTACGGTTATTTTCTCAAAGAATTCTACTTCCTGGGGCAGTTTCTCCTACCAGCAGGCAGAAGATCAGGTGCGGGTAAAGGCACGTCCGCAATCCGGCGATTACCAGGAATGGCTCAGCTATACCTTTGTGGATCGCAGCGAAAATAGCGCAACCGTAGAATTGCAATGGGAGAAGATTCGCCTTCCGCTGAAGATCGATGTAGATGTCGATAATATCGTCATGACAGCCGTTCGGGCAAACCCCGGCACAACCTGGCAGGAACTGAACCAGGCAGCCAATTATTGCCTGCAGAAGAAAACCCATATGGATGAGGCATTAGGCTGGGTAGATAAATCCATTGCACTGAACGCCAATTTCCGCAACCACTTTGTTAAAGCCGGATTGCTTAATGCCAGTGGGCACCTGGACAAAGCGGAAAAAGTAATGGATAACGCTGTTCAGTATGCCAATCAGGAGTGGATGTTAAACCAATACGGATATGCATTGGTCAACAACAAAAAGCTCGACAAAGCAGTGAAAATTTTCAAAATGAATGTCGAGAAATACCCTGATTCCTGGAATGTTTATGACAGTTATGCAGAAGCACTGGCAATGAAAGGTGACAAAAAATCGGCTAAAAAAGCCTACAAACAGGCCTTGGCCAAATTACCCGCAGAGGATCCCCAGGGACATAAGTCCCGCATCGAAAACATCCTCGCAGAATTGTAATCAATCATTTCTCTCCGGTATCACTTATCTCCTCCGACCGGGGGTGGTGCGTCCCCTCACGTGCCGCCCCCTGGCGGTTTATAAGCGGTCAGCAAAAATCCATTTTCAGCTTAAAGAAGATAAAGATATTACAGCGAATACACCTTAGATAATCGATTGCCCCAACTCATGAAGAAAGAAAGCAGCGCCATTTGCAAATTTTAGACTGGACGATATTAATTGGAGTGCTACTGGCGATTGTCGGATACGGCATTTGGAAAGGATGTCGTTGCCGAAATGTCGATGATTATTTGCTGGCAAACCGGAAAACGCGTTGGCATACCATCACCCTATCGGTAATGGCAACTCAGGCCAGCGCGATTACTTTTTTATCCCTGCCAGGCCTCGCCTATAACGAAGGCGTAGCGTTTTTACAGCTCTACTTCGGATTACCAATCGCAATGGTTTTAATATCGATGATCGCGATTCCGGTTTATCAAAAGCTGAAAGGATACTCAATTTATGAGTACCTGGAAGTGCGCTTTGATCTGAAGACCCGAATCTTAGGCACCTGCTTGTTTCTGATTCAGCGTGGTCTGGTTGCCGGCCTGGGAATCCTCGCGCCATCCCTGATTTTCTCTGCAATTCTAGGATGGGATCTCTCCGCGACTTGCATAATTACCGGATTCCTGGTAATCCTATATACCGCCCTCGGCGGCGCCAGAGCTGTTAAGCATACACACAGCATTCAGATGGGATTGATATTTTTCAGCTTATTAATTGTTTTCGGTATAATTCTTTCCCTCTTGCCGGCAGAGTTGTCCTTCGGAGAAGTTATCTACACTGCGGAAAAGATGGGCCGCCTGACACCACTGAATTTTGAATTCAATTGGGAAGAACGCTATAATATCTGGTCCGGGCTTATCGGAGGGCTTTTTCTCGCTTTGGCATATTTTGGCACAGACCAATCGCAGACCCAGCGCTATCTCTCCGGGAGCAGCATTCGGGCCAGTCGGATGAGCTTGCTCGTCAACGGCCTGGTGAAAATTCCCATGCAGGCGTTCATCCTTTTAATAGGTGTGCTGATTTTTATCTTTTATCAGTTTAATCCCACGCCGCTCAATTTTAATCCAACAGCTGCTACGCTAATGAAGAATAGTAATTATGCTACGCAGTATGATGATCTCAGCAGGCACCAGGAGAGTATTTTTAATGAAAAGCAATTGATTATCGATGCCCTGATATCATCCCTACGGGCGGATGACCAGCGAAGAATTAATGATTATAGCAGTCAATTGAGATGCGTCGTGCAACGCGGTGAACAAGTACGGGAAGATGCCGCAGAATTATTGCACCTCTCCAACCCATCTGCCGATAGCAATGATACGAACTTTATATTCCTTCACTTTGTTACCGGACATTTACCCGCTGGACTGGTAGGATTAATAGTCGCGGCAATTCTCTCTGCAGCGATGGCCGCTGCCGCCGCAGTTCTCAATGCACTGGCAACGACAACGGTTTATGATGGGTATCAACGCTTAATCAAGAAGGATGGCTCCGACCGGCATTATCTGCTCGCCTTGCGGTTAGCCACTATTTTTTGGGGAAGTGTTGCAATCGGATTTTCATTATTCGCCAACCAGATGGGCTCTTTAATTGAGGCAGTTAATGTTGTTGGCTCCTTATTTTACGGACCAGTGTTAGGCATATTTATACTGGCTTTTTTTAACAAGTCTATCAAAGGCAGCGTGGTTTTTTCCGCAGCCATTGCAGCAGAATTGATCGTGCTGCTTTGCTACAATTTTTCCACGATTTCATACCTGTGGTATAATGTCGTTGGTTGTTTAGCGGTACTGGGAATTGCCGGTATTTGCCATATGCTTGCAGGTATCGCGGATTGGGAAAAAATTTGGGGTGCGCCCTACTGGGAATAAATTCGTTTTAACACCCCATTTGCAACCATCACCCCCAGCAAAATAAACAAACAGCCGATATAGGCCGTCCAGCCAATTTTTTCATTTAGAAAAACAACTCCCAGGAAGATACCAAAAATGGGCACCAGATAAGTAATCATCGAAAGATGTGTCGCGCTGGAACTGTCCACAATATGATAATAAACGATAAAGGCAATCGCTGTTCCAAATACCGCCAGGGCCAGCAGAGAGCTGGTCGCCTGCCAGGAAGGTAGCGGCATCACAAATGAATTTTCAACCAGAATAGACAGCGGCAACAAAATTAGCGTAGCGGTAAGCAATTGCCCGGTTGGCGCAACAAAAGGCGGCAGGGTTGCCATATAAATTTTGATGTAGACGATTGAAATGCCATAACAAACCGCAGCAGCAATTATCGCCAGCAATCCCCAAAAAGTTGCTTCGGCACCTTGCAGGAATGAGGGCCCGACCAATAATACCAGGCCAATAAAACCAATGAACGTTCCCAGTAACTTCGGTGGCGTGATGCGATCTTCCGGAATAAAAAAATGCGCAAAGATAATTGTGAACAGCGGCGTAGTGCCATTCAAAATTGAGGCCAGGGCACTATCCACATATATTTCCCCCCAGCTAAAGAGCGCAAACGGTAAAGCATTGGCAAAAAATCCCGCAGTAATAAAATGACGCCACATCTCCCGGGATCGCGGCAGTTTGCGGCCTTTCGCCCTTAAAATCACATAGAGAATCAACGCTGCAATGCCAACCCGAAGGTTCGCCAGCGTAATCGGCGGAATTTCCTGAACAGCGACCTTGATAAAAAGAAATGACGGTCCCCATAATACTGCCAGGAGCATTAGCCACAAAAAATTTCGAAATGTCATATTTACCTTAGCTTATGAAATGCCTGCTAAGATAAACGAAGATGAAATATAAATCAAATGAATTCAAAGGAGATTTGGTGAGCTAACAGCAGTAACCAGCAGCAGATTTTGCCGCCGGTATTGAGTAATTTTTCAAAACTAAATATGGGTATCCTAGAGCGAAATAATCCCTTCCCGAATGGCATATTTCACCAGACCGGCAACGGAATGAATATCCAGTTTTTCCATCAGCTGGCGGCGATAGTGATCGACCGTTTTACCGCTAAGATTAAGTTGGCTGGCAATTTCTTTCGTATTATTTTCTTCTGCCATTAGCTGCAAAATCTCCCTTTCCCGGTCCAGCAATTCCACTTCTACATTTGGGAGTGGCACATTTAATTCCCGAACATAATCTTCTATCAAAGTGCCGCTGACATGCGAGCTGATATATACTTTGTCATCATAAACTGTCTGTACTGCATCAATCAACTCATCTACCGCACATTCTTTCAGGAGATACCCTTTCGCGCCGGCTTTAAACATGTTACGAACAAAACGGCGATCAGAGTGAATGGAGAGTGCGATCACCTTTGCCCGGCGATTCCGTTCGGTAATTTTCCGTGTGGCCTCGATGCCATTCAACTTCGGCATTCCAATATCCATCACTATAATATCCGGATGCAATTCTCCTGCAAGCTGTACTGCATCCCGGCCATTATCAGCCTCTCCTACAATTTTTAATTCCGGAGATTCTTCCAGCAGGGACCGCAATCCTTGCCGCACAATTTTATGGTCATCAGCCAAAAGGATGGATATGGACATAATTTTTTCTCCAATAATTTAGGATCATTTATTTGCTCAATTAACTGACAAAGGTGCCCGGATGATGAAAGTACTTCCTTTACCGGGCAACGATTCTATGTCTACCTTGGCATTATGATAATCCAGACGATCTTTCATATTAAATAAGCCAAACCCGCCGGTGGCGTTTTCATTGTAATATTTTCGATCAGGATCAAAACCGACACCATTGTCTTTCACGGTAATGTAGAGATGATCCTTTTTCCGGGCAAGTTGAATACTGGCTTCAGAGGCTTTCGAATGCTTTCCGATGTTCATCAACAGCTCACGCACTGCTTTGTAAAGCATCACCGCCATATCTTCGCTGAGCGGCTTCTCCTGTTGGTCCGTTGAAAAACTGATCGGAATTTTATTTTGCTTGGTCATTTGCTCGGCCAGCCACTCTGTCGCAGATTCGAAACCGAATTCATAGAGTATCGGCGGGCTCAACTGAAATATCAGCGACCGTACTGATTTAATCAACTTTTGAATCATCTGATGAAATTCACCGAGCGGCTTTACGATTTTCGGATCACTTGTATTCTTTTTCAAGCCGCCAATTTTCAGATTGGACATGGCCAGTGTTTGCCCGATAGAATCATGTAATTCTTCAGCAATATTGCGGCGTTCTCTTTCTTCAGCCAGCGATAATTCCGAGGCCATTTTGCGCAGCTCATCTTTGTATGCAACAACCTGGTCTTCCGCTTTCTGCCGTTCGGTCATGTCCAGTCCGGATGCAATCAGCACATTATCCTCACCCAATATATCCCGGGAGAATTGCCATTCAATAGCATGAGATTTTCCATCGGGAGTATAAATAATATTCCGTGCCGTATTTAATAAATTCGTTTGATTGTTATTCAATGCACTTAATTGTAAATCGAGGATTTCGGCGGGGATGAGATTAAGATTGGAAATGTACTTTTCAAGGACTTCTGTACGACTATATCCGGTTGTTCTTTCGCAGGCTTTATTAAAGGAAAGTATTCGGCCCTCTGTATCCAGCATGACAATTAGTGCAGCACTTGCATCCAGAACCATATTTGTCAACCGTTGTTGTCTGCGTAAGCGATAATTAGCAAAGAAAACAACAAATAGAGCAAACAGAGACAGCGAAAGAATGGTTGTTATAATTATAATCAATATCCACCAGTCGTTAACTGCTGAACTTTCCTGCATTATTCACTCCGGGATAATCCAATTAAAAAGATCTGAAGATTTTCAAAGTTGCCACCAGGGTTCATTAGCCGCTACTATCAGATGGATAATCATCCAAAGCAACCTGAAGATATAATTAGCTTTCAGAATTCTGCTCTGCCAGGGCCAGTATTTGTTCCTTAATTATAAAATACGGCCTAAGACTGAGGAAAACCAACAATCTCTTGAAAATTCGATAAATAATTGTTCAGGGTTTCTGTGGTGAGTATGCTTCAAAACGGCTTTGCGAACCAAGAAAGTAAGAAGCACTACCCCGCCGGAAGCGGGTTTTCCCCTATTAAAAAAACCGAGTCTCTCCAATCCTCAGCTTACCCGCTTCCAGCGTTGAAAGAGTAGTACTTTATGATGAATCAATCCGTGGCGTTATTTAAGCAGTTATTAGGATAACCGCTCAGGTTACGCCGCAGCCCTCCTTACAGGCAATGTTGCGTCCGAAGACGATGGTAATGCTTCTTTCCTCATACTCCCAACTTCCAAGAGAAAAATAATTACCGAACAGAAAACCCGCAATGGCAATATGCTAATAAATGATTAGTAAAAACCTGAAAAGGGATAGTTAATGGGGCAATTTTGCAGATTTAGACAGTAATCCCGATAAAATATTCGTACTGGTGCGGTTGGATGCACTCGATATTTTAGAAAAATTACTACTCTACGATATTTTCATTTATTTTGAGTATTTTTTTTTCTAAATTTCAAAAAAACAAGCATGGATAATATGTGGGCGGCACTCGACCAGTTTTTACACTACATTGAACATCAACGATTGTATTCCGCACACACGATCATTTCCTATCGGAATGACCTTTCACAATTCGTTGATTTCCTGGAAGCGCGCCATGAAGCTCAATCTATAAATCCCCTGAAAGTAAAAACAGAAGATATTCGTAGTTTTTTAGGCTTTATGCTTAAGTCCGGACTCGGAAAACGCAGTATTGCCAGAAAACTTTCCGCAGTAAAGTCCTGGTTTCGTTATATGTTACGGAATGATATTATTCCGGTGAATCCAGCAGGGGTGGTTTCGGCACCACGTCTGGACCGACCTTTACCAACAGTACTTAGCGAGGCGCAAACGTTTCAATTAATGTCCCTGCCGCCAGATGATAGTTTCCAGGGACTGCGCGACCGGGCGATTCTCGAACTATTTTATGGCTGCGGCATTCGACTGAGTGAACTTCTCAATTTGCAGATAGCCGATTTGGATTTTTCCCGGGAATTGATTCGGGTGCTGGGAAAACGGCAAAAGGAGCGCTTAATCCCATTTGGGAAGTATGCCCGTATCGCCCTGGAAAATTATTTAAAAATCCGGGATGAAGAAATACCGCACCTGGAAGATCCATCCATTGTATTTGTCGATAGCAAAGGAAAACCGCTGTATCCCGTCAAGGTACAGAAAATGGTGCATCGCTACATGCAGGAACTTTCCGAACAAGCACACTTAAGCCCGCATGTATTGCGGCATAGTTTCGCGACGCATCTGCTGGATCGGGGAGCAGACTTGATGGTTGTTAAGGAATTACTCGGGCATGAGAGCTTATCCACCACACAAATATATACCCACGTGAGTATGGATCGCCTGAAAAAAGTATATCGCCAGGCGCATCCCCGTGCGGAAAGGAAATCTTTCCCGAAAACAGAAGAACCCGAATCTTGATAAAAGGAGCTCAAGAAAACAGCAGGAATTATTACATTATCTGAGAGTTGTTTCATGAATCAGTCCGAAAGGACTCAACCAAGGAGGTAGTTATGAAAACCACTATCACAGCACGGCATTTTCAGTTGGAAGACGAATTACACGATTACATGTTGAGCAAACTGGAGCGATTAAACCGGTTTAGTGATAATATTACCAACGCAGAATTGATTTTGGGATGGGAGAAGCAAAGCCGATATGCCGAGTTAAAATTGGGTTTATCAAACTCTACGATAGTGGTAAAAGAAGAAAGTGATGACCTGCGAAAATCTTTTGACTTGCTGATGGACAAAGCCGAACGTCAGCTGAAAAAGTATAAGGACAAACGAAGGAATAATGAGAAAGATGTGATTAACAGCGCCTGATGCTTTTATCCAAGCCATATGTTAAACACATAATAAATGTCGCAGTTGCAGTGGCAGTTAATTAAAAATTTTCTGCTGTTGCAACTGCTGTTTTATTTCCCCTCCGGCACTTAAAAAAAGTTGTAACACAAAAAGATTGTTAGTATTGCAGATACTTAGTTGAATATTTATTTAGGCAGAAGAACACACTCATGTTAAAAGAATCTCTGAATGTTGGCAAATTATACCGGGATATTCGTGTAAAGCTTAAATTGGAATTAATGAATTCCGATGCCGGTTTTTCCCGGGAAATTGAAGAGAGTGAATTACATCGTCCCGGACTGGCACTCGCCGGTTTTAGCGAACTCTTTACGTTTCATCGGATTCAAATCCTTGGAAATACCGAAATCAGTTACCTGGCCAGTCTTACCCCGGCCCGGCGACGGGAAGCCATTGAACGGGTGCTGCAGTTTGAAATCCCCTGTATTATTATCACAGATGGCAATGACGTTCCAAAGGAATTGATCCAGACAGCGACCCGCCGATACATTTGCGTTTTTCACACTTCCTATAACACAACCATGTTTTCGCATCTCATCAGCGATTACCTTCATAACATCTATGCGCCCCGATCCACAGTGCACGGCACCCTGGTGGATGTTTACGGAATCGGCGTTTTGTTTACCGGGCGGAGTGGCATTGGTAAAAGCGAAATCGCATTGGACCTGGTAGAAAGAGGACATCGCCTGGTAGCGGATGACATGGTAATCATTACCAAAAAGGCCGATGAGATTCTTATGGGGGAGGGGCGCGATATTTCCGAATACCTGATCGAAATACGCGGGGTCGGTTTGATCGATGTCCGACAGATATTCGGAGTGCGGGGCGTGCGCGTGCACAAACGGATCGAAGTGGAAGTTCAGCTGGTGGATTTTGACAAATCTGCCAACTACGACCGCATTGGATTGGATGAGCAAACCCGCAATATTCTCGGCGTAGAAATTCCGCTGATTGTTCTGCCGATTAACCCCGGAAAGAACATTACCGTAATTGCAGAAACCATCGCGATGAACCAACTCCTGAAAGAGGTTCATGGTCATCATACACCGAAAGAATTTAATCGCCGCCTGATGGAAAAAATGAAGCGCCAGGAGCGTGAATACATGAAGCAGTTAAAAACCCGCAATTTTCTCGACAAGGATTTTGAATAATGATCAACGGTATTGTCATTTGCCATGGCGAACTGGCGGAAAATATCGTTGCTGCTGCCAGAAAGATTGTCGGCCCGGCAGAGCAAATCTTTGCCTTTAGCAATGAAGGCCTGGATACAAAAACCCTGACCGAGAATGTAGCGGGAGTTATTCGCGATAACAGCCTCAACCGTTCATTGATAATGGTTGACCTCCGGGGAGGCAGTTGCTGGACCGCGGCCAAAATGCTTACCCGGGAATTTCCCGATATAAAAGTGCTCTCCGGCGTAAATCTTCCAATGTTGATATCATTCCTTACCAAACGGGCGGACCTTGATGCAGAAGAGCTTGCCGAACGCCTGGAGACCGATGCGCACCGGGGAATTTGGCTGGAATAGGATGTTCGTTGTTCGTTTTGCGTTGTTCAAACTACGAGGAAAGATTTAGCTGGTTATTTTTCTGTTTTAATAATTTTATTGATTCATTTTTTATAAGAACATTTACCCATTGACCCAGGTCAGATAAAATGCCCTACATTTACGGCCGAAATCCGGTAATTTCAGCGTTGGAACAAGAAGACGCTGTTCAGAAAATTTATGTGCAACATGGCCTGCAGGGCAATAAAATCCGCCACATTTACCGGATTGCCCGGGCGCAAAACGTCTCGATAACCAACGCCGATGCCCGTAAGCTGAAACAGCTGGCAGGGAATGGAAATCACCAGGGAATTGTCGCCTTGATTGCCCCGGTGGAAATCCTTCCTATGGAAGCTTTGCTGGACCTGGTTACCTGGCGCATGACAACTGAAGGCGAGCATAATATCCCGCCCTCGATTGTCATTCTGGACAGAATTCAGGATCCCCACAACATGGGGGCGATCATTCGGAGTGCAGAAATTTTTTCTGTGGAAGGTGTGCTATTTTCGGACCGGGAAAACGTGCCGGTTACCGACACCGTTGTGAAAGCATCTGCCGGCGCAGCAATGCATTGCCCGCTCTACAAAGCTGATAGTCTTTCCCGGGCGGTCGATCAATTGAAAGAAAACGGTGTCTGGATATACGGCACCTCCCTGGAGGGCAGTAAACCGATCTGGGAAATGGATTTTCGGCGCCCCTGTGCATTTATCGTTGGTAACGAAGAAAAAGGATTGCGGCCGTTACTACAAAAAAAATGTGATGAGCTATTTTACATCCCGCAAAGTGGCAAAACCCAATCACTGAATGCTTCTGTAGCTGCCGGGATCGTTCTTGCGGAAATTACCCGCCAACGACAGATTTAGAATATTGTTTTGATTTTCATGATAAACGTATTATTCTTTAGCAGTTAAGCCTAAAAAATTACAGGACCTTTCATGGCAGTAATGGTGACAGCACTTCACGGCAGTGAAATCCAGAGCAAGGAGTTTCTCTATCATTTTCTCTGGACGAAGCTGTCGGATCAGTTTTATATATGGCATGATGTCATTCTGCCCAAGGGAAATCAAAGAATAGATTTCGTCATTCTTCACCCTAATTATGGTCTTTGGGTGATTGAACTGGAAGTATGGGAAATTGAACAGGTTCTCAGCGGCAATTTGAAAGAATGCCAACTCTTTATTGACGGGAAAGAAAGCGCGGTTCGTAACCCGCTTCGCCGGGCATATGAGAAATCGATTCTTTTAAAAATGCTTTTGGAAGGCGAACCGGCGCTGCTCAGTGAAAACAGCGGCAGCAATAAAGAGAAATTACTTTTTGCCGTTCACCATCTCGCGGTGCTGATCAATATCAATGATTCGGATATCAACCTTCGTCAGCTGGAGGAGACATTTCCTGAGCAACACATTATTACTTCTGATATTGTGCGGAATCCTATGGTAAATGAATCCACAGTGGAAAATGCTTTAATGCATCGCCGCGAACCGGTTTTTATCAACGCCTACGGATTGAATCGCCCTCAATTGGCAGCCATTCGGAAAGTATTACAGCCAGCAACACCTTCGGCAGAAGAAACGCCGCCAGCAGTCGAAACACCAGAATTACCGAACGAAGTAGAAGTTGCACCTCCAACGCCCGAGCCCCCTCAACCCGTAGAAACAATCGCAGAAGCAGCGCCCCCGGAAGCAACTAAAAAACCGGATAGCGCAGCCGCGCTCTATGAAATGGGAGAGCCACTCCCCCGCGAACCGGACGTCGACATGGAAGATGTGTACGGTATGCAGTCAGATGCATCCGAGCCGCTGGACATTGCGCCGGCAGAAACGCCGCCAGTTGCAGAAGAACGTGATGATAATGAAGCCATCGAGGAGATTGGGGAAGTGTTTGAGGCCGAGCCGGAGCCGGAAGATTTTGTGGTGCCCCCGCTACCAGAAAAGCAGGAACGGCAAATCATTCAATATTCCGCCGGGGAAACAGATCCATCCCTCTATCGGGAAATGACTGAGGAAGAAGTTGCCGCCGCTGAGGCAGAAGAAGCGCCGGATGAAGCACCGGCACCAGAACCTGTCGAATCACCACCTGAACCGCAGAATACTGTTTCAACCCGACTGCCGGCATCATTTGATGATCCGCCAGAGGATAATCCCGGGGTTGAAATCAATAAAATAATCGCCTACATTGTCAAACAAAACGACATCATACTGCAAAGAATGTGGAAAAAAAGCTGATGGACAAATTTGATACCCAAAATGAATTTGCAGAAACATCGCGCCTGCTCGCTGAGCTTCAAAAGCAGCTGATTAGCTACAAATCTGCCCTGGATAACATTAATGGCGCATCTGATGCAACTGGTCGGGTGGCGGAAGAAGTCGCGAAACTTTCCGCGGTTTTCAAGGAATTAAATCGCACCCACGTGGCGCTGCTAAATGGATTCGAAAATACCCGCAGAGTGCTTTTAACGACACAGCAGAAAGCGGAGCAATTGCGCAAAGACCTCGACCGACTCGGGAAAGGATTTGCCGAAAACATGGCCAGCAACGCCCGCACCGGCGGCAGCACCCGAATGGAAAAAGCGCTTCTCGCCTATAATCAAAACCTTGGCAAGGAAGTACGACAACTAAAGAATTTCCAAATGGTTACAATCGCCATGATCTTCCTCTTGCTACTCCTCTCCTTTTGGCTGGGTAATGGCACCGTTGGTAACGAGCAGCCGTTGACAAATAATACTGAACAGATTAACGACGATCCGTTAGATTCCCCGCTGAGTGATGCGGGTGAAGCGGAAGAGACGACCACGGAAAATACTTCGAATGACGTTGGCACCGGCAATCTCGAATATATTGGCGGCCAGGGTGAAATTGAGACGATAAAAATTCAGATACTCAATGGCTGCGGAAAAGGTGGCGTTGCGAACCGCTTCAAGACCTATCTGGAGAATCAGGCGTATGATATTATGAATACCGAAAACGCCGATCACTTTCGCTATCCGAACACCCTGATCCTGGTGAACGGGCCCTATATGGACTATGCCCGTAATCTTGCCAATACCCTTAAGATTGATCATTCGAATATTGCCGTGGAGGGCAGTCGCTGGCAAGATTACCAGCTGACCATCGTCATCGGCAGTAATTATCATGCACTGGGCCCTTATCAGTAAATATGCGTTTAACAACCCGCGTCCGGAAAGGCGGTATTCGCTTCTTGCCTTTTCATCTTATCGAATATCCGGGCGCATATTCTAATATGCCATAAATACATACCGATAAACCTACCGGGAAACAGAGACATATGGAATTGGCAACAATTTCGATTGGGGGTATCTCCCTGCGTGCGACCACCGAATGGCAATTTTTTCCTACCGAAAATTTCATCCTGGCCAGGCACGATAATCAACAAGGTGTTCTGAGAATTAATGTTGCTAGCGTCGAGAAGAAATCAATCGATGCAGAAACTTTGTTTCGCAATGCAGAACAACTGATTTCTAACGGAAATGTGCCCGCGCCCTTTGAAGTTAAAGAACCATTGGCCGATAACGATAGTCATCTTTTCGGCAGCGCAAGCTATCAACTGGCGGAGAAAACCCGGGAACTGTTTACTCGTGCCTGGTTTATCCAGCGGGATGATCATGCTGCATTTGGGTTTTATGGATGTGCCTGGAACGCCTATCAGGAAGCGGCGGCCCAGCGGGAAATTCAACAATGTGAACGAATGATGATGAGCGTTCGCTTTCCAAAATAACCGTTTGAAAAATGAGGTGCACAATGAGAAAATCTTTAGGGATTTTACTACTTATTTGCAGTATCCTGCTTAGCATGCCGCTGGATGCGCAACGCTACCTGGGCCATAGCCCGACATCCTCCGGTGGCCCCCTTTCACCCGAACAAGCCGGATATGATGTCCAGTTCTATGATCTGTCATTAGAAGTGCTGCCCGATGAAAAATCGATAAACGGCACCCTCACGGTTTATGCCTCTATATTGCATCCATTGGAATGGTTCGTTCTCGATCTCGATACATTTTTAACGGTTAGTGCCGTGCAGGAGAAAGGAAATGAGAATCCTGCGCCACTGCGTTATGAGCAAAAAGAGGGTAAAATCTGGATACATCTTACCCGCACCCGCCAGCCCGGCGAAGCGATTTCGCTGGCAGTGACCTACGGCGGCAAACCCCGGGTTGCCCCGCGTCCCCCCTGGGTGGGCGGCTTTACCTGGGCGGAAACAGCTGATGGCGATCCCTGGATTGCCACATCCAATCAGAGCGATGGCGCGGATCTCTGGTGGCCCTGCAAAGACCATCCTTCCGATGAACCGGATTCGATGGCATTAAACATCACGGTTCCCCAGCCCTTAATTGTCGCTTCTAACGGGCGCTTACGGGAAGTCCGCAAAAACGAGAATAATACCCGCACCTATCGCTGGTTTGTTTCCACGCCGATCAACAACTACGGTGTTGCTCTGAACATTGCCCCCTATCGCACAATCGAAGGCAACTATAAAAGCATCGCCGGGGAAAATATTCCGGTTACCTATTGGGTATTGCCGGAGAACTACGAAAAAGGGAAAGTGCTTTTTAAGCAGATTCTCGAGCATCTGGCATTTTTTGAGAACCTCTGCGGCCCCTACCCTTTTCGGGCAGATAAATACGGCGTTGCGGAAACTCCGTTTCTCGGAATGGAACATCAAACGATTATCGCCTATGGTGCAGATTATTCCAATGCCCCTTTTGGCTATGACATTCTTCATCATCATGAATTGGGCCATGAGTGGTGGGGAAATCTGGTAACCGCACTGGATTGGCGGGATTTCTGGCTGCATGAAGGATTTTGCTCCTATATGCATCCCCTTTATGTAGAACACCTGCACGGTCGTGAATCTTATTTGCAGGCCCTGGCTGGCTCCCGGCAAAGAATGCGCAATGAGCGCCCGGTCGCCCCGCGAGTTTCCGAAACTACCGTTCAACGCTATTTTGTACCACCGAAGTATGAGGAGTCCGACGGGGATGTTTTCAACAAGGGTGTTTGGGTATTGCATACCCTGCGCTATCTGCTGGGCGAGGAGAACTTCTTTAAATCAATTCGCCGCTTTGCTTACCCGACCGAAGCAATGGAAGCACTTACCGACGGCAGTCAGTGCCGCTTTGCCACCACCGACGATTACCTGATGCTGGTAGAGAATCTATCCGGGAAAAAGCTCGATTGGTATTTCGAAGTATATCTCCGGCAACCGGCCCTGCCAAAGCTACTGGTAAGTGAGGAAGCGGACAAATTGGCCCTGCGTTGGGAAGCGCCGGAGAATCTTCCTTTTTCTCTGCCGGTGGAAGTATCCATCGATAACCAGATTACGCGAGTTGATATGAGTGATGGCGAGGGAAGCATTCCCTGGAAACCGGGAACAGCTTACAAAATTGACCCGAATTCCTGGCTCCTGATGGAACTGTCCGATAGCGAATGAACTGGCAGATAGACAGAACAACCCTGGTCAAATGGGCCCTGGAAATGATGATCGTTTTCTGTGGGGTTTACCTGGCCTTTTGGTTGAACGGTTATAGTCAGCAAATTGCGGAAGACAAACGAAAAGTAGAATATTGTGAAGTATTTATTCTGGAGTTGCGCTACTTGTCCAATTTTCTGGAACAGGATAGCGCTCGCCTGGATAGCATCCGGCAGGCTTATCTAACTGAGCAGGCTGAGGGTAAACAGCCATTGCCCAAACCGATCAAGCTAAGCTTCGATTTCGAAGGGTTGATTATCCGGGCAGTTTCGCAGGATCGCAGTTTTGAAGCGTTGGGGATTAATCTGATTGGGAAAATTGCCATCGGCAACAATGCTGTTCAAGCGCTCAAAAATCGTTATGCACTGTATCAATCCTACACCCGGGAAATACTGTTGCCGCATCTTGATAAACCGGCCAGTGAATATTATACCGCAGACGGCAAGCTAAAGGAGAAGTATCATTGGTATATGGACATGCTTGGCGAAATAATCGGCTACGCCCGTAATCTGAAGATGGTGATTGATGAGCGGGCAATTCCTGATGTGCAAAACATTATCTCTAAATTGAAGTAAATGAAGTAAAACTGTTTGATATACAGGTGAGCATTTTTCACTATGAATCATTTTTTTCGCTCTTTTTTTACCGGGCTGGGATATTACAGTAAAGCGCATCACTTTATTTTTAAGCAGCGTTTTTGGCCATATCTGATGTTGCCGGGATTTTTAAGCCTTAGCTACATTCTTATCCTGATTTTCCTGGGGACATTCCTCGCGGAAGATTTTTCCAGCTACATCAACGCGAATTTCATTCCGGACGCCATTAAAGGGCAGGCGACTCTTTTTATCGTGGCAATTCTCACCTGGCTTCTTTTCCTGATCCTTGCCTATATGACCTACAAACATGTCGTACTAATTCTATTCGCACCGATTCTCGGTTTCGTTTCCGAGAAAGCAGAAGAAAAGCTCTTTGGCAAGTCCAGCTCGGAGTTTAGTGTTCGGCAGATGAGCAAGGATATCTTCCGTAGCCTGCACATCAACCTGCGCAACATATTTCGCACGATTCTCCTGACAATTCCCGCCTGGGCCGTCGTTTTTGTGCCGCTCGCCGGTCCGATCGTTTCCACCTTTTTACTCTTCATGATACAGGCTTATTATAGTGGATTCGGCCTGCTGGATATTGTGTTGGAGCGCCGGCGCTATTCCGCCCCGGAAAGCTTTGCATTCATGAAAGCGAATCGCGGACTGGCCAGCGGACTCGGTGCCGGATTTACCCTGATGCTCTTAATTCCTTTCATCGGCTGGTTTGCTGCCCCTTCCTATGGTACGATTGCCGGCACCATCGCTGCCCTGGAAAATACCGACAATTTCTCGGATTCAGCGGATAAGGCTGTCGCTTAATGATCTTTTGGTTTCTGCTGCTAATCTCAATTCTGCTTTTTTCTGGAATACTAATTTGGACATCGACCTTTCACCCGAAAGAAGTGCAGGCAGCGCCTTATTTATCTGCGGATACCGCGCCGGAATTACAGCCGAGTCAATCGCTAAAAATCCTCAGTTATAATGTGCAGTATATGGCCGGGAAGAATTATGTCTTTTTCTATGACATTCCCGGTAGTCAGGGGCCGGACAGCCGTCCCAGTCGGGAAGACATAAGCAATACTTTCAGGGAAGTCGCACGGGTCATTCGGGCTGAAAATCCTGATATCATTCTTTTACAGGAAGTCAACGACGGGGCCAAGCGCACGGATTATGAAGACCAGCTCACCCGTCTGTTAGAAATGCTTCCTGATGAATATGCTTGCTATGCCAGCACATTTTACTGGAAAGCCCGCTTCGTCCCTCACCCTAACGTTATGGGCCCAGCAGGTATGAAGCTGGTAACGATATCCAAGTATCGCATCACCAAGGCGACCCGGTTTCGTTTGCCGCAGCTTCCCAGAAATGTCCTCTCTCGCCAATTTCTTTTTAAAAGAGCGGTGTTAGCAGTTGAGTTACCGGTTGCCGGTCAACAACCGTTAGTTCTCCTCAATACTCACCTCGATACCTGGGCAAAAGGCTGCAACACGATGCAACAGCAGATTATCCGGGTTGACGAAATCCTGGCGGAATATCAAAATAAAGGACATTCCTGGATTATTGGCGGCGATTTCAATTTGCTCCCCCCCGGTATTCAGTTTCAGTGGTTATCCGAATTGCAAAAAACGGAATACCGGGCCGAGACTGAAATTCAATACCTATTCGACAAGTATCCCTCAATCCCATCTCTTGAAGATGTCAATGGACCTAATAGCCGGGAGTGGTTAACACATTTTCCGAATGATCCGAAATTCGATCGTCCGCAAATCACGCTGGACTATTTTTTCTATGATCCGAATCTGAAATTGATCAAGAGCTATGTGCGGCAGGCAGATACCTGGCATATTTCCGATCATCTGCCGTTGATTGGTGAGTTTCAATTGTTCAATACAACCGAATCCTGCGAAAAACCTTCTGAATATAATCCCGGGTTTCCTGATAAGGCAGGTTAACAACGAGGTGATTAAATAAACTGGATGGCGTCATCCCATTTGCAGTGTGGATCGCTGCCGGGATATCCCTTTTGCCAACCACTCCACGGGCGACATTTTGCGGACCGGTATTGTATCCCGCAGCAATCAGATATTGCTTTTTCTCTGAGTCGGTAACACCCGCATAATAATACTGCCCCAGTTTGTGGAGATAGACGACGCCCAGTTCAATATTTTTTTCCGGAGTAAACAAAAGTGCCGGAGTTGGCTCCCCACGCCCGCCGATATATTGATACGCCTCCTTGCCACCGGAATAAGGCACTAATTGCATCAGTCCGTACGCATGGCCGACCCGCCCCCTGCTTCGCCGGAAGGTCGATATTGCCTTCGGATTGTAAGCGGATTCGGTATGAATAATTGCCATTATCAACTTCGGATCGATACTATATTTGGCAGCATACTTCTTAACCAGCGGCAAAACTTTCGCTGCACGGATGCGCAGGTGGTTTTGCTTAAAGGGAATATTGATAGTCATTTTCTCGTAGATATTACCATCCGGTGCAGTATAGCTCTCTCTTTCTACCATTGCACCGGGGATATCTCTACTATCTGGATTGATATCCAGCTGGTCTTCGAGAATTGGGCGATCGCTGCCGGCAGTTGTTTCCTGCAGCAATTCGTCCAGCATATCCCGGGCATTTTTCCGTAGAACTTCCGGCGCACTGTTCTGCTGGCCAAGCACCTCTAATTGCAAATTGCCATTCTCGAAATCAACTGAAAAGCGACGATTGAGGGCCTCATCATAGCCGACCCAATTTTTAACATCGGAGAAGCGGATATCCTGCCAGCGTTTTTTCACCGCGGCCACATGAGCCTGCCATGCCGCCGATTCCCGGTCAACCATATCCTGCCAGCGTTCCCGCTCAGCAGTTGCCTGCGTTTGCCAGGCCTGCCGCTCCTGC
The DNA here is from genome assembly GCA_028284905.1 of Calditrichia bacterium. Taxonomy (GTDB): domain Bacteria; phylum Calditrichota; class Calditrichia; order RBG-13-44-9; family J075; genus JACKAP01. Next base: position 54,796 of record JANQQU010000093.1, on the reverse strand, counting down.
GCGCGCTGGCGTTCCCAGGCTTCCCGTTCCTGCTGTCGCTGGCGCTCCCATTCCGACTGTTGCGCAAACACTAAAGTGCTCATGAAACAACTGTAAAATAGCCACTTGAGATAACGCATAACGCTCCTGTTTTTAAAGAATAATATCGCTTCCGATTACAGCAGGGGCAATGCTTATTTCGTTCATCCGAAGTTTCGGGAATATATCCGCATTGGTTTAATAATATACTGAAATAAGCGCCAAATTACCTTTGCAAAAAGGTTGAAGTTTGAAAAAAAAATATTTAACTTATTCGCTTGACGCACAACAATTTTGCTCAAATAATCAGTTATTGTTCCTTAAGTTCATCGATTGTTTAACAAACGATATTAAACTATGCGGCGAATTACAAACGAAGAAAATTGGTATGTTCAGGAGTCCATAGACAAGCTAAAGACTGTCCGGGATCAAATTATTAATTTCTGGAACTGGCAAACGAATATGGACGAACCACAGCGTAATATGTGGATTGGCGATGTTCAGGATATCTATTACCAATTGATTACTGCCTGGGATCTTCGCAAGCAAAATATACGCGAACAACAGGCCGGTTACTATAACTCCGTTCATTTGACGCTTTCCTCTGCCCAAAGCCGTTTTAAGCAGGTAATTAGTGAATTACGCACCAGCAGCGATAAAAAAGCGCGGGAATTGGAAGTTGCGCTCACAGCAGCCTTTGAAGAATGCTGGAAGCCGCTCGCCCTGCAGGCAGGTATTGAGGAGTTACTCTCCGATAAAAAAATGTCCCCTCCCGGCAATACCGTATTTAAAATCGGCCCGACCGAGTACCAGTTGCTATGCGGCATTTGCGGAACGATTTCCTATGTATTTAAAATCGGTACGCCCCATCATGCCCGGGAGAAACGGCTCATCTATAAAGGCTTAACCCATACCGGCGATTTCGAGCTGAAACATGCGAAGAAATTTTTCAATATGTTAAAGGAAGAACGAATTGCCGAGTTGCACGATTTGATGATAAGGATGAACGTGGAACAGGGTATTGATGCCTATTGCCCCGATTGCGACAAAATATACTGTCGTGGGCATTATTGGCTGGATGAAGTTTGGGATGAAGGCTTTTATGATTGTACTTACGGGGTCTGCCCAAACAATCATCGCCGCATGATTGACGACTAAGCTTGAAAACAATTTATATATTGAAAACGCCGCTCAAAGAACTCATTGAGCGGCGTTTCTTTTTATACAATTGACTTAATAAGTATCCTACATTTTCTGATAGCGAATTTCCCCGTCAACAATCGTGTAAACGACTTCCGTATTGAGAATTTCCTCAGCCGGGATTGTCATGATATCTTTTGAGAGAACGGTAATATCCGCCAGTTTACCCACTGCAAGCGAGCCTTTCTCATTTTCCTGAAATGCGGCGTAAGCAGCGTTCAGGGTTGTCGAACGCAACGCTTCTTCCCGGCTCATTGCCTGTCCTGGATAGAACTGTTCTCCATTGGACATCATGCGGGTAACCGTTGAATAAAAGTTCTCAAGAGGATCAACATCTTCCACCGGCGCATCGGTGCCGTTAACGATTGTTGCACCACTTTCGATCAATTTTCGCCAGACATAAGCACCGGCCTCCGCCCGCATTTCCCCAATCCGTTTCGGCACCCAGGGCCCATCGGAAGTACAATGCACCCCCTGCATGGAAGCGATAATACCGGACTCTTTAAAACGGCCAATATCCGCCGGGTCAAGATGTTGGGCATGTTCAATCCGCCAGCGGAGATCCTTCTTCCCATCCGCCCCGGCAAATGCTTGCTGATAGATATCGAGCATCTCCCGATTGCCCCGATCCCCAATTGCATGCGTACAAAGCTGGAGATCATTTTCCAATGCAATTTCTGCGACAGCACTCAAATCTTCCAGAGAGGTCGTGTTCAAGCCGGACGTTTGTGGTTGATCGCTGTATGGCGCCAATAACCAGGCCCCATGGGAGCCCAATGCACCATCAACATATTGTTTGATCGCCCGAACTGTCAGATGTCCATTGCCAGCGTCGATCACCCGGTAATCTTTACTCTTTTCCCGCATCAAGTGCAACGAATCGATGATCATGATCCAAAAACGTACCCTTAGCTGATTTTCTGCGGCGAGCTCATTAAAGAGATCAATCGTCTCGAATGATGATCCGGCATCATGAAAGCTGGTAATGCCTTTTGCCAGGCATTCTTCCTCAGCCAGTTGAATTGCCCGGATTTTCTCTGCCTTAATCTGCTCCGGAGAGCGCTGGGCATCTGCTGCTTTCTTAGCATCTGCAATAAATTTTTCCGCGTTTTCCAGGAAAATCCCGATCGCGTCGCCATTTTTATCACGAATAATTTCACCGCCGGGCGGATCCGCCGTCTCGCGGGTAACACCGCCTAATTCCATCGCTTTTGCATTAACGCAAATGGAATGGCCGCTGGCATGATCCAGCATGACTGGATTTTCCGGGGATACCGCACTTAACGCATGATGCGAGGGATATCCCTGGGTGGTCGGCCCAGACGGTTGCCCCAGCTTTTCGTGATGCCAGCCGCGCCCCAGGATCCACTCGCCGGGCGCCGCTTTTTCCGCAGCATCTTTCACCATTGCAACGAGATCATCCCAACTGGTTACCTGGGTTAAATCCAGGTTCATTTTCGCATAGCCAAGCCCCATGGCATGTGCATGCCCATCCGCAAAGCCGGGCACAGCCAGTTGGCCGCCGAGAGAAATCTGCTCAGTTTCATCACCAATAAAAGCCTGCATAGAAGCGCTATTGCCCAGCGCGATAATTTTTCCGTCCTTAATTGCCAGCGCCTCTGCTTCGGGATTATTGTCATCCATAGTGACAATTTTCCCATCCAGCAGAACCAGATCGGCCACCGGGGTATCACTGCAACCGGCAAACATCAAACATCCGGTGAGTAAACAGGGGATTAGAAGGCGTAATTTTACTCGATAATTTTTCATTATTACCTCAAATGTAAGCGAGTGATATAAATAATTAGTTACTGCCAATGCCTGGCCTGTAAAGCCAGATTCGAATTGAATTGCAACCAACTTTGGCGTTGTAAAACAGTTCTTAACTTGTTTAAGAAATGGAATAATCCCGAAATAAAAAAGACGAAAATCAGAATAAATATTCATCCTTCCTTTTCAAAAAGCCGTTTTCGTCACTATTTGCAGCCGGAAAATACTATAAAATAAGACTTTCCGGAATCGTGCCCGGGTAAAGCGGATAAAATGGACGCTTGTGTTTTCCTCATCCTTACCTTATTTTGCTGAATCACCATAGCCTGGCGAAAAGTAGAGCGGCACCCCGGATATGTGGATGAAGTAGTAGCACCTGGCGATGATTGAGTGTGTAAAACAAGATGCAGGCAACAGTTTTGAAGGTATCAGAAACCATCGATATAGAAGATTTCCAAAAAGTAAATATTTCTACCGGAACCATTATCTCCGCAACCCCCAATGCCCGGGCAAAGAAACCCGCCTACAAGTTAACCATCGATTTTGGCACCCTTGGGATAAAAACCAGCTCAGCACAACTCGTGGAAAATTACACGCCTGAAATGCTGGTTGGGCAGCAGATTGTCGCCGTAATGAATTTTCCGGCGAAACAGATAGCCGGCGTTAAATCGGAAGTGCTGGTTTTGGCTGCCGTATGTGCGAAGCAGGGAACGATGCTCTTAACGCCGACGTCCCCGGTAGAAAACGGTATGCAGGTGTCTTAACGCCAGCATACAGCGAAGGAGAATTATTTTGATTCAAAAGTTTATCCAGTTTGTAAAGAATGCCTTTGGGAAAGATGAAACGACGAAAAAACCAACGGCAAAACCCCGCAACCAGAGAGATTCTCAGAAATCCAATCGCCCGCGGAAACGCCGGCCGGAAGGGCGGGACCAGCAGGAAACGAAAAGACCGCCGAAAAAGCGTTGGGATGTTTCCCAGTTTAAGGTTGAACCTGAAGAGGGGAAGAAACGCTTTCATGATTTGAATTTACCAAATGGTATTATGCATGCGGTTGCCGACCTGGACTTTAAGTATTGTACACCGATTCAGGCAGAAGTTTTGGGCAGCACGCTCTCCGGACGGGATGCGACCGGCCAGGCACAAACCGGCACCGGGAAAACCGCCGCGTTTTTGATTACCATCTTTGCCCGGCTGATGCGAAATCGCCCGAAAGACAAACCCAAACCGGGTGTACCGCGCGCGCTGATTCTTGCCCCTACCCGGGAGTTGGTTCAGCAAATCTATAAAGATGCGCAAGGGCTGGGCAAATATACCGGCTTAAAAGTACAAACGATCTACGGCGGAATGGATTTCCGGAAGCAGCAGAAAAAATTGACTGAAAGACCGGTCGATGTCGTTGTTGCCACTCCCGGCCGCTTGCTCGACTTCGCCGGACGTAAAATGATCGATTTTCGCAAAGTTGAAATTCTCGTTATCGACGAAGCAGATCGCATGCTTGATATGGGATTTATTCCTGATGTCAAAAAGATTGTCTACAAAACGCCGCCGAAAGATAAGCGCCAGACGCTCTTCTTTAGTGCAACAATGACCGGCGATGTGGAACGGCTTTCCAATAGCTGGACCCGCGATGCGGTGCGAGTGGTCATCGAGCCGGAGCATGTCGCCGCAGATAGTGTGGATCAGGTCATTTATATTGTCACAACAGATGAAAAATTTGCTTTGCTCTACAATATCATCACCCGAAAGAAACTGACGCGAGTGCTGATTTTCTGTAATCGCCGGGATGAAACCCGCCGTTTGACGGAAAAGCTCAGACGCTATAATATCAGCTCTAAAATGCTCTCCGGCGATGTGCCGCAGAAGAAACGGTTTCGCACGCTGGAAGATTTCAAGGCAGGCAAATTTCAAGTGCTGGTTGCTACAGACGTGGCTGGCCGCGGTATCCATATCGAATCGATGGATCACGTCATTAATTATACCTTGCCGAATGATCCGGAAGATTATGTTCACCGTATTGGCCGTACCGGGCGTGCCGGCGAAAGCGGCACCTCGATCAGCTTTGCCTGCGAAGAAGGCTCTTTCCAGTTACCGGCGATCATCGAATATCTTGGCCGGGAATTGCCCAGCACCTTTCCCGATGAGGAATGGCTGGAGTTGCCTCCACCGCCGAAGCGCACTGTTCAACCCGGTGAGAATGACGATTTGAAACCTGAGGGAGATCGGCGACGGTCCCGCAGCGGTAATCGTAATCGGCGGCCGCGACGGTCCGGTGGCAATAATCGTAATCGCTCCCGCTCCCCGCAACAGCAAAGTAACGCATCGGATAATAAACCCGCTGCAGACAATGCAAATGCTGGCAATAATAGTGGCGATAGCAAACCGACTCAACGCCCCCGCAGAACCCGCCGGCCCGCGACAAAGAAAAAGAGCACTTCGACCTCGAAAGATGGTGACAATGCCAAAAAGGATTAATAATCTTTCGCTGACATAGCATTCGCTTCAACTTCGTAAAGCTGCATCAGAAACCGGTGCAGCTTTTTGTTTATTACCCACCAGGTTTCCGGCCATTGCATTAGCGTATTTTGTCCACTTCCGCACACCTGCTGTCCGCTGCCCGAACAATGTTTTCGACATCTCCGCTTAAATCCCCCGCAAGTAGGGGCTTTACAAATTGGCATATTTCTTGAATAAGGCAATAGGCTGGCAGGGAATTTAAATGGATGTGAAACCAGTGACTAATTCTAGTGAGGAGCAATATGTTTCTAAACTATATGAAAACCGCTTTTCGTAATTTCTTTAAGCATCGTGTGTATGCTTTTATCAATATTCTCGGTCTATCGATTGGCATTGGTGTCAGTATACTGATGCTCCTATTTTCCTGGAACGTGCTTACTTTTGACAGCTTTCATGATAATGTAGACGACCTCTATTTTCTCTATCGCGACCGCCCCTCTCCGGAGGGCACTTTAACTGTCTATGACACCTGGCTGCCGACAGTGCCGGAAATGGAAAAAGAATTTCCGGAAATTGTTCGCGGTTATCGCTCTTTTACCATTGGCGCCTGGATTTCTCACGATGAGAAACGGTTCCGGGAAGAAATAGATTTTGCCGAAGCCGATTTTTTTCAGATGTTCAACTTTCCGCTGATAGAAGGCAACCCGGAAACTGCCTTGCAGGAAAAATCTTCCATTGTGCTTTCCCGGGAAATGGCCACTAAATATTTTGGCAACGAAACTTCCCCACTCGGTTCGGTATTGCAGCTGGATGATAGCAGCAGCTATACGGTTACTGGCGTTCTGGCGGACATCCCGGCCAATTCCACATTTACCTACGATTTTATCATCCCCTGGGAGAATTACACCAATATCCCCTGGATGCGCAATATTGGCTGGAATGGATCTTTCCTGTTCTCTTATGTGCAACTGCAGCCGGGTACGGATCCGGCAGAACTGGAAGAAAAGTTTATTCCGTTTACGGCAAAATATTTTGATGAGAATAGTCCGGAAAAGGTCATTTTTCGCTTGATGCCGCTAACGCAAGTAAACAACGAATTTGCCGGGATGGACCGCTACGCATATATTCTGCTCGGCCTCACCCTGGCGCTCATTGCAATTGCCTGTATAAATTTCACCAATTTAACCACAGCCCGTTCGATGTTTCGTTCCCGGGAAATCGGCATGCGGAAAGTGCTTGGGGCCAACCGTCTTAGATTATTCTACCAGTTTATTGGCGAATCCATGGGGGTAACGGCGCTTGCCTTGTTGCTTGGTGCAGGGATTGCCGAACTGTTGCTTCCCGGCTTTAACCAGTTGGTAGAGATGAATCTCGAATTATCCTACATTAATCAGCCGGAACTACTTTTCGGCCTGATCGGTTTGGGAATAATCGTTGGTCTGTTTGCCGGCATCTACCCGGCACTTTACCTTTCGCGCTTTAATCCGATTCAGGTGATGAAGAGCCTCTCCATTTCCAGGGCAAACTCCCGGGGAAATTCGACCTTGCGTAACGGTCTGGTTGTTGCACAATTTGTCATTTCCATCGGTATGATTATCGCAACCGGCATTGTGCTCAGGCAAATTGACTATATGAAATCCCATGATCTCAATTTTGACCAGAGTAATATGATGGTGGTAAATTTAAACGCGAGCATTTTTCCCGATCCGGAAAGCGCTGCTTCTGCCTATACCACTTTACGAAATGAGGTTTCTGCAAATAGTGCTGTGCAGGAAGTGGCATTTTCTTCTTCGGTACCAGGGCGCTATCGCGGTTCCTATGCGCTAGCCCGCCCGGAAGGATGGGATCAGGCCCAACAGCTGGACTGGCGCTGGGCATCCGCTGACGAAAGGTATTTTGAAACATATAGTATCGGGCTCAGCGAAGGGCGCTCCTTTTCCAGCGAAATGGGGAGCGATCGCGAAGATGCTGTAATGATTAATGAAGCGGCCAGGAAAGTGATCGGCTGGGAGCAGGCAGAAGGAAAAACATTGTTCTTCGGAAGTCAGCCTTATCGGATTATCGGGGTAATGAAAGACTTCCATTATCAATCCTTACGGGATCCGGTACAGCCGCTGATTCATTTTTACAGCGGTGAAACCAACGCGCGATTCCGCTATATGTCCATTAAATTTTCCGGTGATGATTGGCAGAACAATGTCGCAGCTGTGCAGGCACAGTGGGATAAATTAATGCCCTCTTTGGATATGAACTACTTCCTGGTTTCGGAAAATTTCAAGCAGCTCTATACCATAGAAGAAGCACTGGCGGAGATTATTACTTACTGCGCTTCCCTGGCGGTCCTGATAGCTTGCCTGGGGCTCTTCGGCTTATCTGCCTTCAATACAATTCAGCGCACTAAAGAAATCGGTATCCGAAAAGTATTGGGCGCTACGACACCACAAATTGTTACCCTGATCGGTAAGGATTTTCTGAAACTGGTGCTTTGGGCCAGTTTATTTGCCTGGCCGATTGGTTACCTGGTGATGGGAGAATGGCTACAGCGTTATCCCTATCAAATGCCGATGGGATTTGCTGCGGCGGATATCTTCATTGGTGCAGCATTGGGTGCATTATTAGTCGCTTTGCTTACCGTTAGCTATCAATCATTGAAAGCTGCTTTCTCCAATCCGGTGGATGCAATACGCTACGAGTAAATATTTAGCAGATATATTTTAAGGTGGGACAATAAAAAAAGGGAAGCTGAAAATCAGCTTCCCTTTTTCAATTTAATACCTTCTGTCGATTAGGAATCTCTGAAAGGAATTTTTAAGTCCTGACCGGGATGAATCAGATCCGGGTTTTTCAGGACGTCTTTATTCATATTGAAGATGTCCATATATTTCATCGGGTTTCCGAGAAACCACTTGGCAATTTTGCTAAGGGAATCGCCGCTTTTTACAGTGTATACACCGTAATAGCCGGTCTCTTCAACCTCAATGCTTGCTTCCAGGTCTGCAGGGCTTTCGCCGCCAATTTCTTTGATCTTGTCCCAGAGCTGGTCTTTATCATATTGCGTCGCTGCGGTGCCACCAATTTTCAATACACCCATAGCTTCTTCAACATAGCCGTCTTTTACGCCAAGCTTCTGGCCCAGCTCTAAAACTGCACGATATTTGTCCTGTACTGACATACGTGTCTCCTTGATTTATTATTAACGATTCGACGTAGATTAAATGTTAATTTTCAATATTAATGAATCGATCCATAAACATAAAATACTTTTTCGGAAAATTCCCCAAAGTGCCAGGGTTTTCGAACTAAAACGTCAAACCGCTGATTGGCGGCGCTCTGAAACAGAGCAAACTTTGGGATAGCTATTAATTCAGAATCCGTTTAACGTTTTCTGCCGCCAAGTAATCCACCAAGCAGGCTGCCAAGCAGTCCACCGGCACCACCGCCACCACGCTGGGAACCACCACCCATTGCGCCACCCAGCAGAAAGCCGGCAATGTCATCGAGAATTTGACCATCGCCATCCTGGTCCAGTAACGATTCGATACCTGTAGAACCCAGTCCTGCAGAACCTCCGCCACCATCGCGCTTCTTGGTAAGGAATCCGAGGATCATCGGGGCAAGCATCGGAATAAGCTTTGCTGCAATATTACCGTCTAACTTAAATTGATTGGCGATATGATCGGTCGCCTGCATACCGGAGTCCCCTAGTAAACCACCTAAACGAGGATCTACGGCGTTGCTGCCTAAAACCTTGGAAAAGACGCCTCCAATATCGTCCAGTGCATTGGCACTGCCGTATTTGTTGAGAATATGGTCAACACGGGCCTGTCCCCCGAAATTATCTTTCTGACGCTTCAGGCCACCTAAAATAATTGGCGCAAGCTGCGGAATAATTTGGGTCGCGGCATTTTTGTCGATCCCCAATGAGGAAGAAAGTTGCTTGCTAACTTCCGGTCCTAAAACTTTCATAAAATCATCTACAAATCCAGACATCTCAATTTTCCTTTCTGTAAAAAAACCCGGCAACCTGTAAACTATAGGTTTAACAGCTACCGGGCAAAAATAAATACTTGTTTAATACGTTACCATCGGGTCCAGCTGCTTAGCTTCTGCAACCCAGGCGCTTACCATACCCTGGCTGGGTAATTGACGCACTTTGGCACGTCCGGCTTCGTTTACTTCTTTCATTTTGGCATGAAGGTTTTCTGCATTACGATTGCGGAGTTCTTTAACCGTATCAACACCGGCAGCTTCGAGAAGCTGAGCATACTCACTACCGATTCCTTTAACGCGGTATAAATCCGCCATGTTAACCCATTGCAAAATTTGGGAAGCATCCAGACCGGTGGCATCTGCAAGCTCTTTGCGTCCCTGACGGGATGCACCGCGCTTCAACAAAGCCATAACGGAACGTACGCCGGCTGCTTTCAGTTTTTCTTGATATACCGGGCCGATTCCTTCGATGTCGCTAATCGTGTAATTCGCCATTCTATACCGCCTTTCCTTAATTGTGTGAAGAGTTTTATTTCCCCATTCTGTTGTTGGGAAATGAATAAGATTTAGTTTCAAGCAAAGCATATACCATTTGAATGTCCGCCTGCTTTTTTGGAAAAAAAACCAAGGAAAAATTGAGTAAGGTATTTAATAATAGTGGTTTGTAGATGTAGTGCATTCTTTGGCACATATTCATAAATATGACAGGTTTGTGTTATATAACACCCTTACTTACACTAACTATGCTAAAAAACACAAAATAAAAGTTAAAAGCAACGCTATTCTTTATAAAAGTTAAGGCGTTAGCCGCTTTTTTCTAACCATTTGGGAACAACCTGCTAATATTTCCCCGGAAATTCGGTTGCCCGGAAAAAAACGGGGAATTATAATAGAAAAATTGATCAATTGGAGAGTAGAAGAAAATGCAGATTACCGATTATAAATACGTCATATGGGATTGGAACGGCACACTGCTGAATGATGCCTGGCTTTGTATGGAAATAATGAATGGCCTTTTGCGAAAAAGGAAGATGCCGGAAATAAACGAAGAACAGTATCGGGAGATTTTTTCATTTCCGGTAAAAAATTATTACCAGGCGTTAGGGTTTGATTTTGACCAGGAACCCTTCGAACACGTCAGTACGGAGTTTATTACTGAATATGACCGGCGGAAATTTGAATGTGAACTGCAGAATGGTGCCCGCGAATTATTAAATCATCTGCAGGAAAAGAACATCGGGCAGTCAATTCTTTCTGCCAGTAAGCATAGTTCATTACAGGAAATTGTCCACTTTTATGAGTTGGTCCCCTTTTTTCAGGATGTCAAAGGCATTGATGATCATCATGCGCATGGTAAAACAGATAATGCCCGGCGAATGATGGAAAACCTGGATCATCCGCCGAAAAACGTTTTGTTAGTCGGAGATACCGTGCACGACTATGAAGTTGCCGATACCATTGGCATCGATTGCTGGTTGGTGCAAGGTGGCCACCAGGATGCACAAAGGCTTTCCGCATGCAACACTCGCTCAATTTCTTCACTTACCGATCTATTATAACTTTCCAGGGATGGAGGCCTAATGTGGGAAAGCTTACAGTTCATTACGAATTCGGGTTTTATGTTTCGGTTAACAATCGCAATTTCAGATTAAAGAACATTGCGCAGAAATTCGTAGAGCACAAGGAGCAGGAATGAGAATTTTATATATCGTAACAGTTTTGCTGCTGGGATTTATTCTCACCGCGTGCAGCAATAGCGGAGGAAATAATCCCGGTGGAGGCGATGGTGGCGATGTTACCGGTCCGCCATCAAACGAGCCGATCGTTATCGTCGATCGCACCGGTAAGGAATGGGATATTTCTCATGCCGTAAGGAACTATGGTTTTAATGAGAATGGTTTCCAATTTGGCCTGGGTCCGGATGCCATTCGCCCTATTAATGATTTTGAAATGGTCTCCGCGGGAGAACCGGGATTTCCTTCGGCTAATCAAAACTTCCTGGTTATCGGTACGGAAATTAATGATGATCGCCGGGCATACCCGATCTACATTTTGAAAACAAATGAAATCGTGAATGAATTTTTCGATACAACTCACGTCGCTATCGCTTACTGACCGCTTGTTCAATTGGCTGCCGTGTACAGTCGGGAAATAGATGGACGATCATTAACATTAAGCGCCAGTGGCTGGACCTATCGGGACACATTTGTGCTTTATGATTGGGAAACGGAAAGTTTGTGGTATCATCTGGATGGGACCGATGGCCTCACCTGCATCGGTGGGTTCTACAAAGACCAAAAATTGTCGGAATTCGCATCGGAATTTACGCGTTGGAATACCTGGTTTCAGGAAAATCCGGATAGTCGTTTTCTGCATATTGAATAATAGTGCTGCCACTTTATAGCCGTTTGAATTACTATTTAACAAAAAAGCTTTCCAGAATTCCAGAAAGCTTTTTTGTTTTTAAGAACGTCCAAATTAGCCGAGAACTTGATTGTAACTGCGATATTCAGCACAGTGTTATTATCCCCGCCAGTCGGTCTCAGCAACCGGTTTATTAGCGAGGATTTCATCTATCCGCGTCATCACTTCCGGCGTTAGCAGTTTTACAGTTTCCAACGCTGTCATGTTTTCCACAACCTGACTGGCTTTCGAGGCGCCGGTAATCACTGTGCTGACATTGGGATTCTTCAGACACCAAGCCAAAGCGAGTTTCGCAGTAGAAATACCGATTTCATCAGCAAGCTTAGTGAGCAATTTTACTCGTTCAATTTTTTCTCCCCAGCCATCGTTTTCAAAGCGATCACGCAACCACTGGTAGCTTTCCAATGAAAGACGGCTACCCTCGGGAATACCATCATTATATTTGCCGGTCAGTAAGCCGCTGGCAAGCGGACTCCAAATCGTTGTACCAAGGCCGATATCATCATATAAACGAGAATATTCTTTTTCGACCCGCTCCCGGGTAAACATGTTGTATTGGGGCTGTTCCATCAATGGTGGGATCAGGTTTTCCCGACGGGCAATTTCATAGGCCTGGCGAATTTCTTCAGCACTCCACTCGCTGGTGCCCCAGTAAAAAGCCTTTCCCTGATCAACAACATGATGCATGGCCCGCACTGTTTCCTCCATCGGGGTATACATATCCGGCCGGTGGCAGAAAATCAGATCGACATAATCCATTTGCAGGCGCTCCAACGCAGCGTTTGTCCCCTCAACAATGTGTTTGCGGGAAAGACCGCGATCGTTCGGCCCACCGCCACCCCAGAATATTTTCGTGGATACCACCAGATCACTGCGCTTCCAGCCAGCTTTTTTAATCACTTTTCCCATCATGACTTCTGCTTCGCCGCCGGCATATGCTTCAGCATTGTCAAAAAAATTAACGCCGGCATCATAGGCTGCCGTCATGCAATCGTAGGCGGTAGTATCCCCGATTTGATCGCTAAATGTAACCCAGGCGCCAAACGACAATGCCGATACTTTTAACCCGGATTTACCAAGAAAACGATATTCCATATTTCACTCCTGTTATTACAATTACTTGATCTGTTGAGGCTAAACTTACGAGGTTGCCGCTTAAACACCAAATAAAAAGAAGCGGAAAAAAATAGCGGCTGCCGAAGAATTTAGACAATTCCCGACAGCCGCCAATGCGATTATAAAGGTTAATTGAGATCTATTGAGACAGCGTTTATTGATCCCGTAAATTTTTCACCGGATTCACCAACGCAGCCCGATATACTTGCGAAACAATTGTTAATGCCGCGACAAAAAAGACCATCAATCCAGTAAGTAAGAATGGCTGAAAACTAAGCGGACTGTGATAGACAAAGAGCTTACTGAATAATGCATCAATCGTAAAGAAACCGATAGTGCCTCCCAGGACGATGGCAAACAATAATACCATAAAGAATTCCCGGTTGATTAGACTAATCACCTGTAAAGTGCCGGCACCGAGCACTTTCCGAATGCTGATCTCTTTCATCCGGCGAGCGATCGTAAAAGCGACCAGACCGAAAAGTCCCATGCAGGAAACTAACAAAGTTGCAGCGGATAGAAAAGTGAACATGCTCGCTGACGCCGTCATTCCCCGAAAATATCCATCAAATACTTCATCCTGAAAGAAGCCCTCATAAGTGAGATTGGGGAACTTTGTCGCCCATGATTTTTTCAGGTAATCCGCAGTTGCGATAATATTTCCTGAGCCAGCTTCAATGGCCAGATAGCGATGTTCCTCCGGCAACGAGGGACGCATAACAACCGGCTGAATTTTGAAAACAAAAGCATTATAATGGAAGTCCGCGATAACGCCGACGATCGTGCGGTCTTCTCCATTCAGTTGCATTGTCTGACCAACAGCATCAGCCGCACTCCACCCGGTCGTTTTCAGAAATGTCTCATTCACCAATGCCGCATTATCGATATCAGATTGGAGGTCCTCCTGGAAATAACGCCCGGCCTGTAGGCGCATCTTCATGGTTTGCGGATAGTTTGCACCAACCGCGAATTCTGCAACATCGTAACGATCTTCTAATATTTCCACGATGCCGGCGGTTTTTGAGCGTCCAACGTGGTGGCTGGTGCCAGCAACATTTTTCACACCGGAGTACTGGCTGGCGATATTCGCAAAGATCGCCAAATCCTGTGCATCGCTAACCGGAATAATGATCGTTTGAGATTGATCGTATCCCCAATCCCGTTCGCGCTGATGTTCAACATTTTGTCTGCTGATTATCCCAAAGATGATCAGCACAAAAGAGACCATAAACTGGATAGTTAATAACACCCGGGTGAAACGCTTTTTCCCCTGAACGGTTTGGGCGCCACGCAGAATCGTAACCGGCTGAAATCCGCTGATATAAAAGGCCGGGTATGCACCAGCGCCCAATCCGGTAATCAACAAGACAAATCCAAAGAAGGCCCAAAGTGTTATATTGTCGAGGTAACTTAACTGGAAAGCCCGATCTACATCCATTAGCGTGTTGATACCGGGAATTAAAAACGCTTCTGCCAGAAAAACACCCAGAACCAATGCGATCACGCAGAGCACCAGGTGCTCGCCGAGAAATTGCCAGATCAACTGAGTTTTACTGCCGCCGATAACTTTCCGGATGCCGATTTCTTTCTGGCGGCGGGTAGCCGATACAATGGCAATATTGACGTAGTTCAAGCAAGCGAGCGAGAGGATCAATACTGTTAGAATAGCGAAGAAAATAGCGCCGCCGGGAAGCACTTTTGCAAGCACACTGCCCCGGACGTCAAACGCTTTGGTTGGAATGTCCCGGAATGAATCCAGTTTAAAAGACTGCATGGGGCGATTGACGTCAGCAGCATTTTGCCGGGGGAGATAAGTCTGCAAGCGTTTTTCAACATCTGCCACCACGGCTGGATTATCAATTTTCAGAAATGTTGCGCGGGTCAGGGTCGCCCAATCGTTCATGTCCATACCCAGTTCGCTTTGCCGGTCAAACGCAGCTAAAATGCTAAAGCTGAAGCTGGAGTTTATCGGCAAATTTTCCGCAACAGCGCCAACAACAAAACTAAGTGATTGCTTGTTCTCAAATGTAATAATAATTGGCTTTCCAATCGGGTTTTTCTGGCCAAAATACTTCCGGGCAATTGATTCGGTTATTACCAGACGATCCCGGTTGTCGAAAACATCCCTGCTTCCCTCTTTCAGTGGAAACGAAAACATGTCGAAAAAATCCTTGTCGACAAAGCGAATGTTCTCATTAAACACTTGCTCCTGGTAGCGCATGGCACCGGCAGCGCTGCCAACACGCGTCAT
Organism: Calditrichia bacterium; assembly: GCA_028284905.1. GTDB lineage: Bacteria > Calditrichota > Calditrichia > RBG-13-44-9 > J075 > JACKAP01. The sequence continues at coordinate 39,570 of JANQQU010000093.1, read as the reverse complement.
CCCGGAAACACTGGGAATATCATTTTGAACTTCTATACCAAGGGGAAGTGGAGAATTTCCCCATGTTTCTGTTTTCTCGGACAGGCTAATTGTATACTCGACCATATAGACACTATCCCGATGCTCATGGAAATTATCCATATTCAATTGTAAATCGATAAATAAATAGCAAACGATAACACAGCCGATTGTTACCGTCAGACCGATAATGTTAATAGCCGAAGCCATCTTTTGTTTGAGCAGATTTCGAATCGCAGTGCGTAAATAACTCTTAAACATTAGGTTAACTCCTTCGTGATTAAAACATTGCAAGCAAAGTGATTTTTAGAAACGCTTCTTTTTTGAAAAAAATGAGCGTTTTGGGCGATATTTTTGTTTTTTTCTCTTGACAAGCCGTTTTTCATGTTGTATAATGCTATTGCAAAAACGCTCAAAACGCCCATTTTTTACAGGGCAAAAAATTGAAACTTTTTTGGAAAACAAACAATGGCTTCAACCTCTATAACCCCCTCTAACCTCTACAAATCCTGTCGCTTGTCGATAGGATTCCCTCAGCGGCCGACCATGCCCCTGGTCGGCCATTTTTAACAATAACAGTACTTTAAGAATAGACACCTTATGTATTACTTCTCCTACTAAGATGGTTGATTAAAACTGCGTTACTCTCAAAAGCCGGCCGATAAGGCCGGTTTTTTTTTGCCATCTCTTATTTCACCCGACAACCGAAATTTCAAAAAGATGCACCTGGTCAAAAATTTCCCAAAAAAGTCTACCGGGAAATTGTGAGTTGAACCGTTGCGTTCTCCGAAAAATATTACATTTTACGATATTGAGTTAACCTACCGGAGGGAACCGGAAGCTTCAATTATTTAGATTTAGGTTTTTGACAGGCCAGGACAAACGGGAAAATTACTCCCTATTTTGTCTTCAAATTAACTAATCATTTACGCAATATGGTTCGATAATAAAGAGTGATATAAAGTTTCATTCGACATATATCCGGCAACGTAGCAGAAATTCTGAGGAAATTATAATGATGAAGGCTTTTGCAATATTAAGTTTAAAAGGAGGCGTTGGTAAAACAACTGTGGTGGGCAACCTGGGTGGCGCATTAAGCATGCTTGGAAAAAAGGTGCTACTGATCGATCTGGATCCTCACAACGACCTGACATACTGCCATGGGGTAGACCCTTTTCAGATTAAGGGTGTAGAGTTTCTACTGGAAAAAGATTTAAAGTTCTCCGATGTTGTCATTGAAAAAAGTGACAATCTTCATCTATTACCCGGCGGAAAAAAGTTGAAGAATTTGGAATTGTCGCTATCAAATATTTTTGTAAAAGCCAAAGATACATACTTCTGTTATTTGTTGCGAAATCTACTGAAGCCACTGGAAAATGAGTATGACTATGTCCTCATAGACTGCCCACCGGCTGCGGGCTTTTTAACGATCAATGCCCTGGTATGCGTGGAAAATGTTATGATGCCCGTACAGTGCCAATATTTGGGACTGGAAGCGACAAAAAAAACCATGTCTCTGATCAGCCGGGTAAGGAAATTTAACAAGCTGAACCGTCAAAGCCTTACCGTGGTACCAACGATGTACGACGTGCGTAATCGCCTTTCCGGGAAAGTTGTTGAAAAATTACATCAGCAGTTTGAAGATGCGGTAACGGAAACTCGTCTGCGGGTAAATGTCGCGCTGGCGGAAGCACCGGCATATGGACAATCGATTTTCGAATATTGTCCGGATAGCCATGGCGCACGTGATTTTCTCAGCCTAGCCGGAGAGATTATTCAGAAGTTTGAATACCAGGAGTCTCTGCCAGAAACAGCAGCAAATGCGGCAAGTTAAAAAACTTTGAAACAGATGAGCAAACCCCAAAGGGGCAAGTGAGCAGATATACAAGTTTGCTCACTTGCCCCTTTGGGGTTTGCTTATTTCCCCCTCAGGCATGGCTGTCAATCCAGGTTTCCCCATCGACAGCCACTTCTTTTTTCCAGATAGGTACAATTTCCTTCAAGCGATCAATGATGTATTGGCAGGCAGCGAACGAATCCTGGCGATGTGGCGTGGCAACAGCAATGACGACGGCAACGTCCCCGATCGCCAAAACGCCGGTACGATGAGAAATCGCGCTCTTTCGAACATCCCACTTCTCCCCTGCTTCATCAACAATCCGCTGGATCATCTTGCTGGCCATTGCCGGATAAGCATCATATTCCAGACGGTTAACATCCTTTCCCCGGCTATGATTTCTCACCGTTCCCAGAAAGACATTTAATGCACCGCAATCATCACTACTGGCGGCAGCAATAATTTTTTGCACATCAATCGGCTCTGCAGTTATTTCGATCATTTTATCCTCCGCTTACCGGGGGAATTACCGCAACTTCATCCCCATCGTTTAAAGGTGTGTTCAGCTCAGCGTATTCCAGGTTTACCGCGACGAGAAAACTGTTCAGTTCGGCAAAACGTGGATATTTTTCTTTTAATTGATCGATCAAATCCCCGGCAGTGGCACCATCCGGCACGGTCATTTCCAATTGATTCTCGCCGATTAATTCTTTCCCAAGGGCAAAAAATTTTACATTTACTGTCATAATAAATCCGTCATTCAAATTCGCGGCTGGTAACGGCCATTATCTACTGGATGGCCAGGCGGCCAATTAAGCGTTCTATTTCCAGGCGGGAAATACGGGCCTGGTATCGGGCAGTAATCAAGGCGATTTCCGCTCGGTTTAAATTAACTTGTGCATCACGAAATTCCAATGAGTTTGCCGCGCCAATCCGATAACGATCCTGAATTAATGCCAGGTTTTGCCGGGCAGCTTCTACATTCTCCAATTCCAGATTGAGCAACTGTAACCGATTTTGAAATTCGGCATTTTTCTCTGCAACAATTCCACGCAGCTCCATACGGGTTTTCTCCAGCTGCAATTGTTGATTCCGGGCGGTAATACGCGCATTTTGCAAATCGATTTTATCCCGGAATCCATTAAAGAGATTCAGGGATGCATTAAGGGATATCGTCCCATCGGTGCTTTGAGTACTAATCTCCGGTGGAAAGTTCTCGCGCATGGTCGAGACTGTTGTATTGCGATCCGTATAGCCATAATCCGCGGAAAGGGTTACCCGGGGCAGAAAATTACCGCGGGCGATTTCTACCCCCTTGTCTGCAGAAGTTTTGTTATGGCGGGCCACAAGTAAACCGCTGTTGTTATCCGCCGCCAATCGCTGCAATTCCTCTATAGCAATATCCATGGGTGCAACGAGGATATCCTCCGCCACGGCAAAACTGGTAGCGGGATCCTGTGCTAATGCAATGTTCAGCTGGTTACGGGCAATGACAACCGCCAGTTCCTGTTCCAGCACAGCAGCCTGGTCGTTATTGAAGGCAACACGGGCATTGAGCAGATCCGTCGATGAAGCACCACCGACTTCCCGGCGAATAGTTGCTTTCTCCAGGCGTTCTGCGGAAATGTCCCGGCTGTTGCGAGCCACATCCAGCCGTTGCTCCTGCTGAACCAGGTTAAAGTAAGCGGTTAAAACCGTTACGACGGTATTCTCGATAGTATTTCTCGCCTGCGCTTCACCCAGTTCGGCAAGCGCATTAAACTGCGCTTTACTGGCAAACATTTTCAACCCATCGAAAATTGTCCAGTTGAGCGCGATACGCCCGTTAAGGGTTTCTGTATCACTAATCCCGCCTCCAGCAGAAAAGGGATTATTGGTTTCCTGATCGGAGCGTGCCAGTTGACTGAATCCACTGGCATCAATTGTCGGCAAAAATCCGGCGGTGCCTTTCCCGGCATTGTTGCGGGCAATGCGCGCATCATTACGGGCGATACGGATATTGTAATTATTCTTCAGGCCGATCGTTATTGCATCTTCCGCCGAGATACTTTCCTGAGCCTGCAACGGCATAAACAGCAGGCTTAGCAAGATAAGAAAACGTATTATCATTTTTTAGATTCCTTGTTATCAAGTCACTTGGGTCTTGAGTTCTTTAACCGCTGGTTCTACAGCTTCCGGGGTAACGACGCTTGTTGAAGTGCTCAATCTGCTGAACAGCTTGCTAAACCATACCCGTAAGTCATTCATAATTAAAAAGTTCGCCGGCAACACCAGCAAGAGAACAAAGGTGCCGAAAATAAGTCCGTAAGCCACAGAAACTGCCATTGGCACCAGGAACTGCGCCTGACGGCTGGTTTCGGCAATCAGCGGCGCCAATCCCAATGATGTCGTAAAAGTTGTCAGCAAAATCGGACGCAAGCGGGAGAGACCGGCATTGTAAATCGCTTCCTTGATTTTCTGACCTTGCTTTAAAAATCGGTTGATCTGATCAACGAAAACGATACTGTCGTTGATAATAATTCCCGAAAGTGCAATAATTCCATAGAGAGAAAGGAAGGAGATCTGGACACCTTGGATGCCATGCCCCCAGGCAGCCCCCATGACGCCCCAGGGAATCAAGGAGAAAATCAGAATTGCCTGCAGGTATGAGCGGAAGACAAGAATGAGCAGAATAAACATAATCGACAATGCCATCGGAAAAGCTCTTTGCATTGATGCCGCTTCTTTTTCACGATTGCGTGACTGACCTTCGTATGAGACGGTAACACCTTGAACTTGACTCAGAACAGACGGGACCAGGACGTTTTGTATTTCTGCCAAAACAGGTGGTAAATCGCCCTGTTCGTCAGCGAGGTTCGCTTCAATTTTAATCTCTTTCTTTTTGTCGAGATGATTAATCGCATTCAACCCGCGCTTGATGGTATAGTTCGCCAACTCGCTGAACGGATATTCCTGTCCACCCGGGACACGCACGCGCATTTCATCCAGGAAGCCAAGTGCGGCACGATCACTTTCCTGGTAGCGCACCCATACACGAATTTCATCCCGACCGCGCTGGATACGCTGAATTTCCTGTCCGAAAAATCCCTGTCGCACCTGTCGGGCCACTTCATTTAATGTCAGCCCAAGTGCATAGGCCCGCGGCTTTAGCTGGATATCCAACTCCCGGCGGCCTTCCTGATTGGAATCGGTGACATCTTTCAAAGTAGGCATGTTTTTCATCCCGGTAACCATTAAGTCCCGGGCATTATTCAACGTTGTTAAGTCGTCTCCCAGCAGACTGATCGAGATTGGTTTACCAAAAAATCCCTGCCGTCCAAAAGTGATATTCTGTGCTTCCGGCACCGGGCCGACCATTCCGCGCAAGCGGGCGGCGACTGCAAAGCTGGCCATATTACGGGATTCGCCATCCAGTAGCTGAAGAATCAGTTTGCCGGTATGGCTGCCGGATTCACCGAAGTCATTGTTGCCGAGCTGGCGGCGAATACCGAGGATGACATCCTCACCGTCTGGCCGCTGAGATTTAAGCTGCTCATTCAGTTCCCAGGCAACATTTTCGATTCTTGCCAGCACCGCATCCGTATCCGCTTCCTGACGACCAGATACCAGTGAGATATTAACCGGTAGCTGATCACCATCAATGAACGGGAAGGGCGTAAAACGAATAAATCCGCCCTGGGCAAGGCCGACGGTCATTAATATCAGACCTACCGGAATGATGGAAACGACCCACCTGTTTTTCAATGCTGCTTTCAGCATCGGCGCATAAAGACTGTGGGTAATATGATGAATACCTCGTTCCAACTTCTGGCGGATTTTACTGTGTTCTTTTTCCGGGGAAAGCGCCTTGGAGTGGGCAAGATGGGGAGGCAAAATTAAAAATGCTTCCAGCAAGGAGAAGGCCAGTGAGGCGATTACCACCAGCGCCATGTGCCAGATAAATTTCCCCAAAAATCCATCGAGAAAAAAGAAAGGCGTAAAGGCGACAATGGTGGTGATAACCGATGTAAAGACCGGCCCGAGCATCTCTACCGTGCCGTCAATGGCAGCCTGCAACGGAGGTTTGCCCCGCTCATAGTGGGAGAAAATATTCTCCCCGACAACGATGGCGTCATCCACGAGAATACCGACTACAATAATCATTCCGAAGGTGGAAATAACATTGATGGTAAGTCCCACAAAATTCGCGATAATAAACATGCCGGCAAATGAAAATGGAATACCGATAGACACCCAAAATGAGAGGCGCAGATTCATAAAAACGCCAAGGATGATAATTACCAAGAATAAACCGATCAGGCCATTTTTGGTGAGCAGGTCGATCCGTTGTTGCAAGCCAACGGTGCGGTCGTCCACGGGGAGCGCTGTGATAGTAGTATTATTTTCATTAAATCGCTCAACAATTTCCCGGGCGGTACTGACGACGGCGAGAATATCTTCGTCCTGCGTTTTGTTCACTACCAGTGTGACGGTGTTTTGCCCGTTATAATAAACCCGGTTCGGTATATCTTCCCAGGATTCCCGCACGGAGGCAACATCCTTCAGGCGGATAACCGTGCCGTCAGGATTTCCGCGCACAACCAAGTTCTCCAGCTCGCGAGCATAATAGTTCCGACCATAAGCACGGATCAGGATTTCTTCGCTGCGGGTCTCGAATTTACCGCCGGAGATATTAATGTTTGCGGTGCGGACCGCCTGAGAGATTTCATCAAAGGTTAATTTGTACCGTCGTAAATTTGCTTCGGAAACCTCGATAGATATTTCCTGACTGGGTAGCCCGCTGATATTCACCTGGGAAATTTCCGGGGTAGCCAGCAATTCATCCCGCAGAGATTCTGCAATAAATTTTAAGTTAAACAGGTCGGTATCACCGTAAATGGCAATTGTTATCGCCTGGGCGCGGAATTTCTGTTCGAAAATAACCGGCTTTTCACTGTTTTGTGGAAATGAATTAATCTGATCGACGGCGTTCTTAACATCATTGAGCACTTTGTCGAGTTCATAACCACCGCTCACTTCAACACTAACGGTTGCAAAGTTCTCCCGGGAAACGGAAGTCACCCGCTCAACCCCTTCCAGGCCATCGAGATTCTCTTCTATTTTTAAAACAACACCTTCCTCAACCTCCTGCGGGGAAGCGCCGGGGAAAGGCACCTGAATGGTTAGAAAATCTGTCTGCAGTTCCGGAAAAAAGGAAAAACGCATTTGCGCCAGGGAGTAGAAGCCGAACAACAAAGTGGAAATCAGGAGAACATTTGTCCAGACGGTATGGCGGATAAAAAAGGCAATAACCCTTCTCATTGGCTGCCTCCTTCCGTCATCATTGATGCCCGGGGCACTGCCGGCATGCCGGGGGCGACGCCTTGCAATACTTCTACGACGAGCGTATCGTTATTTTTAAGGCCGCTGGTGACGATAGCTGTTTCTATCTCTTTACGGGCAATTTCTATTTGCCGGTATTCGAGCTGGCGATTGTTGATGAGATAAACGTAATCATCATTATAAACAGCACTTTTCGGGATGCTAAGTCCGTTTTCTATCGCTCTGCCGGGAATGGTTGCCTGGAGAAAAATGCCGTCAAACAGTGGCGTGTTTCCATCAGTGTCCAGGGTCATGTACACCTGAATCGTTTGGGTTTGCGAATCAATCGTTCGGCCGATCCGCTTAATTTCTCCTGTCCAGCTGCCACTCATTTCAGTTGAGGTGAAGGTGATCTTCTGATAGGGATCGATCCAGCGAATATCTTCCGCCGCGACTGGTACCGCGACTTCCATGTTGTCCAGATTGATGATTTGCCCCAGGCGGGTGCCGTTACGGACATTAGCGCCAGCCCGCAGATCCGCCGTGGCGATAGTGCCGTTAAAAGGCGCATAAATTCGGTGCTTTTCCTGTTTGATTTCCAGATTGCGGGCATTGAAGTAAAGCTTGTAGACATTGAAGCGGGAAAGGAAAAGTTTGATTTGCTGATTAGCTGCTTTCGGAAGTTCTGCCAGCGGGGCGTCAAATCCGCAACTGTTAAAGTAATTTTCCCAGATAGGATATTCGCCGGGAAAATCGACCTTGATTTCCGGCAATACAGAGGCGAGAGCATTGAGTAGATCGCTTTTCGCACTGTTTAAATCCAGCAATACTTGCCGATCGTCCACCTGAATCAGCAAATCGCCCTTACGAAAGGACTGGCCGGGTTTAAAAGGAATATTTCCTGCCAGCAATTTGCCCTCTGCTTCACTGAGCAAGTCGACTGGCTGGGAAGATGTCAGTCGTCCAAAAGCGACTATTTGCGACTGCACATCGGATAATTTCACGATTTCAGTCTGTACTATTCTTGCCGGGCGCTGAGAAGCTCTTACCGGTGGCTCTTCCTTATAGCCACTGAAAAAATTCATTGCCAGGTAACCTATGATTAATATTGCCTGAACCAGTGCCAGGGTTTTCCAAAAGCGGCGGCCTTTTTTTTCTGCCATAATCTCGCCTTTCCATTTATTTATCGTTTGTTTGCACTATTTCTTTTTCATCAATTTGATTCAGATTGAGATAAATTTTATCGAGCAAGGATTCGAGTAATTGCTGCTCTTGTAGATCGATATCCTCAGTGGCCTGTTCCAGCACCGTTTTCACGATTGGCAGGAGCTTCAGGCGCAAACTTTTTCCGGCAGGTGTCAAATAAATGAGTTTATTACGCTTGTCGGCGGTATCGAGCATGCGGACGATCAGCTGTCGTTTCTCTAAGCCGTTTATCAATCTGTTAATATTTGTCTTATCTTTGAAATTTATGTTCGCCAAAGCCTGTTGGGAAATGCCATCTTCCTGCCAAAGGCGGGATAAAATCCCCCATTGTTCCGGGGTTACATCGTAGCCGGCAGCAAGAAAAGCCTTGCGCAGTGTATTGCTCATCATCCGGGCGGTGCGATTCACCAGAAACCCCAGCGTTTGACCATTTTCAATTGCAGATAAGATGTGATTCATTGTCGTCCTGTATTTAGTTGCATATGCAACGGATTCCAATATATTCGAAATTTCCCGATCTGCAAATAAAAAATCACTCCGGGGTTGCCCTGAATATTATAATTTTGCGGTAAGTCTGAAAAATATCTCAATAGCCACTTCGTTTGTCTAATTCTTTGAGATTTGTTAGACTGTTCAATAACGAACAGGCGATGTCGCGGAATGAACACCATATCGTCGCCGAAAGGGGAATAAACAGGCGTTATGCCCGCTCACCGGCGATAAACAGAAAATGGCACAGAAGTTGAAATAGAAAATCGTTGGACTAAGTGCCGGTGAGTTTATGCAGAGTTTAAGAAAGTTTATAAGCAGTGAATCTTCTTTGGTTTCTCCACGTAAGGGTGAAACTATCTGCATAGATTCACTGCGTATTAAGAAAAATCGAAATAGGATTGATGCGATTTAACACCGGAGAATGTCATGGACCAACCACGAGGAGAAAAGATTTCGACCCAGAATTCGATGGATCGAAAGATTAAGAAGAAGAAGTGGCCCCCAAAGAAAATTGCTGGCGTTGCCGTCGGCGGACTTTTTGTCATCGTAGTACTCTATAACTTGTTACTAGGTGATCATAGCTCAAAACTGAACGTTCAGGCCGAGAAAATTACCATCAGCACCGTTTCTCATGGCCCCTTTCAGGAGTTTATCCCGGTAACCGGTAATGTTTTACCCATTAAAACTATTTATCTCGATGCCGTAGAAGGCGGTCAGGTAGATACAATCTATCGTCAAGCAGGTAGCATCGTTAAAGAAGGCGATCAGATTCTGCGTTTGGAAAATACTTCCCTGCATTTGCAGATTTCCAGTCAGGATGCCCTGGTTGCGGAACAGCGCAACTTGCTTACCAACACCCGTTTCACCCTGGATCAAAATCAAACCCAAAGTCGTCAGCTCCTGATCAATCGCGAATATGAAGTGCGTCGTTTGCACCGTATTTATCGTAATCAGGAAGCACTGTTCCAGCAGACCTTGATTTCCAAGGATGAGTTCGAGCAAAGCAAAGACGACTATGAATTTGAGAAGAAACGCCAGCAACTGGCGGTGCAGGCCTTTAAGCGGGATTCCTCCTTTCAGGAAATCCAGCTGCGACAGTTGGAAGGCAATGTCGGCCGTTTGGAAAACAATCTGAAAATTGCCCGCCGCCGCCTGGAAAATTTAACTATCCGCGCACCTGTATCCGGACAGTTGACCTCACTAAACGCTGAAATTGGTGAGTCGAAATCGCAAGGCCAGCGCCTCGGTCAGGTAGACGTTCTCGATGGTTTCAAAGTACGCGCGGCAATTGACGAGCACTATATTGCTAAAATTGGCATCGGCCAGCGCGGACAATTCGACTTTGCCGGTCAAACATATACTCTGGTAACCAAAATTGTTTACCCGGAAGTTACCAACGGCCGTTTTGAAGTCGACATGGAATTTGAAGGTGAAGTGCCGAAGGTTCGCCGCGGGCAAACCGTTCGTATCCGCCTGGAACTGGGTGACCTGGAAGATGCCACCATGATTTCTCGCGGTGGGTTTTATCAGAAGACCGGTGGAAACTGGGTGTATGTGCTCACCGAAGATGGCGGCGAAGCTGTAAAGCGCAACATTCGCCTTGGCCGTCAGAATACCCAGGTCTTTGAAGTACTCGATGGATTACAGTCGGGAGAGCGGGTAATTACCTCTTCTTACGACAATTATGGTGATATCGATAAGCTGATTATAAAAAATTAATAAACTTTTTGGAAAAACTACTGTCTAATGGTTCAAACAGGAGAGAGATCCGGAAAGCACTAACACCGGAAATAGTTTGGATCAGCCATCAATAAGAAGGAGTGAGCAATGATTAAAACCGTCAATTTAAAGAAGCTTTACACAACGGAAGAAGTAGAAACGACTGCATTAAACAGCGTAAATATCGAAGTCAAACAAGGTGAGTTCGTTGCAATTATGGGCCCGTCCGGTTGTGGAAAATCGACCCTGTTGAATATTCTCGGCCTTCTCGATAATCCCAGCGGTGGCGAATATCATTTTCTTGATCAGGAAGTATCAAAGTATTCGGAAAGAGAGCGTTCCAATCTGCGTAAAGAAAACATTGGTTTCATTTTCCAGAGCTTTAACCTGATTGATGAATTGACGGTTTATGAAAACGTCGAACTGCCCCTGTTATACCTGGGTGTGCCGGCTGCCGATCGTAAAAAGAAAGTAAATACCGTTCTGGAAAGAATGGGCATTATGCACAGAACCAATCACTTTCCGCAGCAGTTGTCCGGTGGTCAGCAGCAGCGTGTGGCCGTAGCCCGTGCAGTTGTCGGCGGACAGAAACTGATTCTCGCGGATGAGCCGACTGGTAACCTGGACTCTACCCATGGTGATGAAGTAATGAACATGCTGACCCAATTGCACGAAGAAGGCACTACGATTATTATGGTAACACACTCACCATCTTATGCTGAATATTGCCAGCGGATTATCCACCTCTTCGACGGTCATGTGGTAACGGAAAACATCAAAGATTCTTTCCGTGTTTAATGAAAAAAGCCGCCGTTGGAGGGCATAATGATTGAATTAAAGAACATATTTAAATTTTACTCAAATGGATTTGTAAAAACCTATGTGCTGCAGGATATCAGCCTGGATATACAGCAGGGCGAGTTTGTAACGATTATGGGGCCATCCGGCTCCGGCAAGTCGACCTTACTGCATATTCTCGGTATGCTGGATAATGCCTCAAACGGCGAGTATCGATTCCTCGATCAGCCGGTGCATAACATCAGCGAACGGAAGCGCTCTGATATCCATAAGGAGCACATCGGTTTTGTCTTTCAGGCGTATCACTTAATCGACGAGTTAACGGTTTACGAAAATATCGAAACGCCCTTGCTATATAAAAAGGTGAAATCGAAAGAACGAAAAAGCCTGGTGGGTGATATTCTCGACCGTTTTAAAATTGTCGGTAAAAAGGATCTTTTCCCCAGTCAGCTATCCGGTGGACAGCAGCAACTCGTTGGTATTGCCCGGGCAATTATTACCCGCCCAACCCTGTTGTTAGCGGACGAACCGACGGGTAATCTCAACTCCGGCCAGGGTGAAGAAATTATGGATATCTTCCGCACCCTTCATCAGGAAGGAACGACGATTATTCAGGTGACTCACTCCGAGAAAAACGCCCAGTATGGCGACCGGACTATCCATCTGCTTGATGGCCGGGTGCAGGGTGAAGAGATTATCGAAAAAGCCCACGCCTGATTTTTTCCACCATTATTCGTAAATAAAAAAGCCTCCCGATTCGGGAGGCTTTTGGCTTTAACAAGAAAGGGTACTTATGTAATAGAAGAGTACTGCTCATGAGAGCCATATTAGTACCAGGACCTCTCCCCGATTGACGACAATCGAATAGAAGTAACCTGACAGGAAATCCCTCCAACTTCAGAAGTTGGAATTTATTAAAGTAAAGATATTGTAATCATTTCTGAAAATCGATGGCTCTAATATAAGTGACAATTATTACCATAATATTAAGATCCGGGAGAGAATTAGTTATACTCTCTGATATATCTTCGCAATAACGCCTCAATCCATAATTGCTAACCACATTTTTCGTAATTCGCATTTTTTCATAAACTATTTCCCCTTTCCTCCCGTCTTCCTTTTGATATCTGCAACAATTTTACAAACGAATTGTCTGTCTTGAAAAAACAGGAGCCGTTATGTTTGCCAATTATCTAAAGATTACGTTTCGTAACTTGCTACGGCATCGGGGTCATGCCTTTATCAATATCCTCGGATTGTCGATCGGCATCGCCGCAGCCATTCTAATTTTCCTTTACGCCCGCAACGAATTAAGCTATGATGCTTTCCATGAAAATGGCGATGAAACCTTCATTGTTTACAAAGAGCGTAATACCGCCACCGGCACTCAAATATTATATGATACCTGGATTCCCCTGGCAAACGAACTGAAGCAGGATTACCCGGAAGTTGTTAGCGCCAGCCGCGCTTTTACCCGGAATCGCTGGGTTATTTCCGGCGATAATAAATTTCAGGACAGGGTGACATATGCGGATCCCGCCTTTCTGGAAATATTTACCTTCCCATTGGCAAACGGCGGCAGTGAGAGCGTGCTAAAAGAACGCAGCGCTGTTATCCTCAGCCAGGAAATCGCCGAAAAATATTTCGGCGATGAAAACCCGATTGGAAAAACAATCAGCATTAATTACCGCAACGAATATACGGTACGTGGGGTTCTCGCGCCGGTGCCGGAGAACTCGACCATTGAAGTGGATTTACTGGTAAATGTAGAAAGCCTGATTGACCCCGATGATGAAGATGCCCAGCAAAACTGGAACAGCGCATTTCTGGAAACCTATGTTCAGCTTAATACGCCGGAAAGTGCTGCTGCGCTGCAGGCCAAATTACCAGGTCTGGTAGAAAAAACCTGGGGGACCGATGGTCCGAATGGCAGCAAAAATCACCAGCTAAAATTACTGCCGATTACCGGCTTTTATAATGCACAGACCAGTGCAAATCGCTACGCATATATTTTACTCGGCATCGCAGCGATGATTCTCCTGATTGCTTCTATCAACTTTATGAACCTGGCCACTTCCCGCTCATTGGATCGCGCCCGGGAAATCGGCATGCGCAAAGTGCTTGGCGCCCAGCGTTTGCAGCTGATTTGGCAATTCCTCGGCGAATCTTTAATGCTCAGCATGTTTGCCCTGGTCATTGGTGTGGGACTGGCTAAGCTACTGCTGCCGGCATTCAACAATCTTTATGAACTGGCATTGACGTTCGATATCGGCGCGAATTTACCGGTCATTGGTACACTGCTTCTGCTTGGCCTTTCCGTCGGCTTAATTTCCGGAAGTTATCCTGCACTGGTTCTTTCCGGCTTCAAGCCGATTGATACATTGAAAAATGCCTCCGGGCTGGCTAAAGAGAAATTTGGCGGTAAATGGCGGCACCGTTTACTCTCCACTGGCAATGTTCGCAAAACCCTGGTGGTTGTGCAATTTGGCCTGTCGATTATTCTGATATTGGGGACCATTATCGTTTGGCAGCAAATTGAGTTTATGAAGTCGCAGGATCTCAATTTCCGTCAGGACAATATTGTGGCGATTCCCGTTAATGTTGGAGATTTTAGTGACCGGGAAACCGCCGCGGTACATTTACAAGCCTTAAAGGATGAGTTGTTACAAACTGCTGGTATTCGGGGCGTTGCCTCTTCTTCTGGCGTTCCTGGTGAATATCCAAACATGAACACCTTCGCCTGGCCGGAAGACTGGCAGCGGGAGGAACCGTTGCGGATTCGGGTCGCAGTAGCCGACGAGAATTTCTTTGATGTATTTGGCATGGAGATTCTGGAAGGACGAAATTTCTCCACAGAATTTTCCACTGATGCGGATGAAGCGATTATCCTCAACGAGGCAGCAGTAGAAGCTATGGGATGGCAGACGGCCGTCGGAAAAACTGTCCGTCGCGGCAATCGGCCGTTTACCGTTATCGGCGTCGTTAAAAATTTTCATTTCGAGTCGCTGCAGAATGAAATCATCCCGGTCATTCACCACTATCGCCCAACGGAAAGCCGGGCACATAATTACATGTCCGTCGCAGTGGCTGGCAAAAACATCTCAAGTGTATTATCGCTGCTACAGGATAAATGGGTTGGTCTGGACCCACAGCGCTCTTTCGATTATTTCTTTGTCAACGAGCGCTTTGCCGAGCAATACCGGGCGGAAGAGCGAATGGGCACTGTCAGCGGATTTTTCTCCCTGATCGCCATTAGCATTGCCTGCCTGGGATTATTCGCCCTGGCCTCTTTCACCGTCGCCCGTAAAACCCGGGAAATTGGCATCAGGAAGACACTTGGTGCTACAGTGCCGGGGATTGTCCGCTTAATCGCAACATCTTTCCTGAAACTGGTCGTAGCAGCTTTGGCAGTTGCCGGCCCACTGGCATATTTCCTGATGGATCGCTGGCTGGCGGATTATCCTTATCGGATTGCTATCGGCTGGGAAGTATTTGCAGTGACCATCGTGGTAACGCTGATAATTACGGCGCTAGCGATCGGATACCAGACAATTCGTGCGGCGCTGTCCAATCCGGTGGACGCGTTGCGCTACGAATAAACATTTTTGATTTTAGATTTAATCGCGAAATGAAAGCCCAATAGTACCTTGCCAGCCGGAGTAATTGACGCCCTGGCGGGCAAGGTCTTCATTGAGATAATCGATACGGAAGAACAAGGTGCTTCGTGTATCAAGCTCTCGTTCCAGCTTGATGTAAAAGCGGTTTTCCGTATCGATTGGGGTGTAGAGCAGGTTGATATTATCCTGATTTTCCAGAGACAAATCCCGAATATAATAATCCAGCAAAAAGAACAGTGACCAGTCCCGGCTAATCAACTTGCCGGCAAGCAGGCGGATATGGTGTTCATGGGCATCGGTATCGGTGATGTCCGAGCGGTGCAGCAGAAAACGGTAAATGCCGTTAAAAACGTAATTTCGTTTATGCATCAATCCGATTTCCGGGCCAAATCGATACCCCTGGTTACTATCGCGGTTTCCGAATTGGGTAAGGCTGGTAATGCTACTGATATCAAATGTTTCCCCGTAAAAACCACTGACGAACCGTGTTGCACCTTTAATCGATTTTCGCCATTGAAGCACGGCGTTTAGTGCATCGATTTTATTGTCGAAGCTGCCGGAAAAATCCCTGGCGTGATAGCCTGTGGTCAGGGTAAGAATATTCCCGGGACGTATCGGCCAGATGCCCTGTCCGCCAATCTGGATAACATCTATGCCAAAGTTGTTCTCGCTGAGGCGAAGATACTGCTGCTTGTTTTCGAAAAAAAACTGCCAGTGAAAGTGACGGCCTTTTTTCAGAAATTGCATTTTTAAATTGAGTGTTAATATTGCCGTCGTAGATGTCGATAAATACAGCTCCGGCCGAAAATTCCCCTGCAGTAGCCAATCATAGTTGCGGTTTTTTTCCTGGTAGCGGATTTGCCCGAAAAAACGCCCCAGTGCAAATCGCTGCGGCGTAAAAAAATCGAAAGCTGTTCGCGCGCCCCCGCCTTCGCCGCTAATTTTGTAACTCAATTCTCCCCCATTTAACACCGCCGACATCAGCATCAATAAAGCAAACGAAAGCGTTCGCAGATATTGCCGTACAGCAACGGATGATTGTTGAGAGCGAATCAAGATAGTTAACCCAAATATTGAGAATTGAATAGTTTAGCGATTTTCGCCGGCGGTTTCCAGCTTCCGCGAAATGGTCTTCGCGTAGGATTCCAGGCGCTTTTCGGCATCTTTGAGAAGGTCTAAATACATTTCCAGCGTCAGCGAGCCGTCGTTACGATTTTGCCAGTGAGTCAGGAGATTATCCGGATCATCGATATCCAGCTGGCGAATGAATAGTGAGATGCTTTCCAATTGCTTCGTAAAGCCGCTCACCGGCGCGGTAGCAACATCCAATGCCGTTTCATCCCCGGTGCTAGTACGGCCATCCTGAGATTCAAAATTAGCGGTCGCGGAAATGTTTTCGGAAGCGCCGGAAAGCAACCCAAAGGAAGGATCATCAACTTCTTCCAGGAACTCCCGGGTTTTCTCTTCCAGACGAATCGTGGCGTAAATGGCATCGCTGTTCCGGCGAATATGCACCAGATGCGAGTCGACATCAGATAAGGCGTTTTGCAGGTAGCTGAGCGCTATTTCCCGTTCCAGGGAATCGTCAATCTCCTCGAAATGAATATCCCCGATTTTGCGGGGATCAAAAGATAGCGCCTGAAAGGCCGGGGAGAACAAAATAAATTTTTCGGTATAGGCGCTAATTTGCTGCTGAAGCTTCTGGCGGTCTCCCTGGTAATCGCCATTGTTTTCCAACTGGCGCAGAGAATCAATCGTGGCGGCATATTGCTCGGCAAGCAGATGGCGCTGATCTGCAGCCCGGGCATTCAGTTGCTCCTGTCTGCGTTGGGCGCTTTCGATCTGACGGCTAATCTCCAGACCGGCGGCCATCATTTCCCGGATAGCGTTCTGATCCGGAGAAGCGCTTTTCTTGGTAGCATCGATTTTTGCAGCCTGGGCAGCCAGTAAGCCATTGAGAGAGTCCAGACGGGATTGCTCACTGGCGAGTTCGGTCTGTAATTCATCATAGGCGCGTTCGGCGGTAGTAATCCTCTGGGCCTGCAGCGCTGCTGCGCTGAGGCATAAAAGTAACATAAATGGTATCATAAAATATTTCATAAAAGCCTTCTTATCTGCATCCTGCATTATTTGAAGCGAAAACTGACCCCGGCCTGAAGCTGGGTTAAGCCGATCTCTTCATGAAACGGCGCTTCCACATCGGTAATTAATATATTCGACGAAAGGAGCACTTTCGCTTTCCCGGAAAGGAAAAAAATGAACGGCAGGGAACGGACATCTGGTGTTTCCAGCCGAAGGGCAAATCCTAAACCGGGTTTGGTAACGCCGAAGAGATCAGCGCTTTCGCCGCTACTGCGACCATAACGATTTGCGTCCAGCATGTGCCAGCCGAGCGAAGGATTAGCGCTAATCTGAAAATGATGGATACGAAAAAGATCGACCATGACGCTTATCTCTACAACATGTAATGTAGTGTTGCTTTCTACCGATTGCGGCGTCGGGGGCGCGGCGATAAAGAAGCCGCCAGTCAGAAAACCGTAATAAACCCGTTCATTTTTGAAATAGCCATATTCAACCACCAGCCGTAAATTCTTGTTGAGCGGGTATGCAGCAGCCAGCCCAATGCCACGCGGTTTTTCCAGCTCGTAATGGCCGGAATTGATTTTTAGGGTGCTGATACCAACCTCCTGTGCCGCGCCCAAAAATGGTAGCAGCAGGAAGAGGCTAAAGAAAAATTTAATGAGTTGGCGTGTATTCATGCGTTGTTTTTAAATTTTTGTAAAATCTAAACTAAAAATTTCCAATTTAGAATAATCAACTCCCAATTTCCAAGTTACTCACTTTTACATTGGACATTGAATATTGGACATTGGACATTCTACAGCAAATCAAACTTCTCCAGTTTATAGTAAAGCGTGCTGGTTTTAATCCCGAGCAATTTCGCTGCCCGGTTTTTAACATTATCACATTTTTTCAGCGCGTGAACAATCAGGTTCTTTTCAAAGGCATAAAGTGCATCATCCAGAGGCAAATTGTCGTACTGCCCGGAAGTATTATGACTGATACCACTGCCGAGATGAACGGCGATAAGTTGCGGATCAATTTCCGGTCCGGGAGCGATCACCTGCAGGCGCTCCATCAAATTTTCCAGTTCACGGATATTTCCCGGCCAGGAATACTCCATCAACAAATTGATTCCCTCGGCTGTAATCGTCTTTGGCTGGCTGCGTTTTTGCAGAAAATGATTCACCAATTCGGGAATGTCTTCCCGTCTGTCCCGCAATGGCGGCAGCTGCATGGGAATAACGCTAAGGCGATAGTAAAGATCTTCCCGGAATTCCCCTTCCTGCACCCGTCGCGGCAAATTACGATGGGTGGCACAGATAATCCGCACATCTACCGTAATGGTTACTTCCCCGCCAACTCTTTCAAACTCTCTCTCTTGAAGCACGCGTAGCAGCTTCACCTGCATCGCGGTAGAAATGTCGCCAATTTCATCGAGAAAAAGGGTGCCGCCATCGGCCAGTTCGAAACGCCCTTTTTTCTGGCGAATCGCCCCGGTAAAAGCGCCTTTTTCATGACCGAACAATTCGCTTTCCAGCAAATTATCATTTAAAGCACCGCAATTCACCTTAATGAATGGTTTCCCATTACGTTCACTATTCTGATGAATTGCCCGGGCGGCAAGCTCTTTTCCGGTGCCGCTTTCCCCTTCGATCAGTATGGTGCTGTCTTCCTTCGCAATGCGCTGTATCAGGTCGAACAGTTGTTGCATCGGCGGGGAGTTTCCGATCATCTCCGGAAACAGCTCATCGTGCAGCAGTTGCTTTTCGGCCAGTAATTGGTCGAGAGTACGGCGTTGCTGAATGCGTTCCCAAACATTTTTCACCCGCACCCGCAGCTCGTCCGGCGAAAACGGCTTTGTGAGAAAATCTGCGGCGCCAAGCTGCATGGCTTGCACTGCGGTTTCCACTGTGCCAAAGGCAGAGACGACGATGACTTCCGTGCCGGGATGGGTTTCCTTAATCTGCTGCAACAGTGCAATACCATCGAGCGGAGCCATCTTCAAATCGGTAATTACCAGGGGCACCGGCTTTTTTCGAAATGATTTCAATGCTGCTTCGCCATTTTCGAATTCGCTAACCGCATATCCCTCCCGGCGCAGGCTTTCGACCATTCCCAGCCGCATGGTGGGATTATCGTCCACCACAATAATTTTTTTCTTACCGATTGTCATTCCGGTTCCGCCACGTAAACCATAACACTCTTTCGGCTGTTGTAATAGATGAAGAGCTTGTTTTCTTCCATTTCATAGGAACCAGCAGTGTCTAGCCCGTTGAGATACATCGTTCCCAGCGGATCGGTCGCACATAACACCAGCGTAGAAGTAACATCCCGGAATTCCAGGGAATCCGCAGGTGTCGTCCGATAAATGGCACTAAAACTGTTGCAGGCAATTTTACCGTGCACTTCGCCAGATTCGCTGAATTCAATTGTGTAATCGATGCCATCCGGTGTAAAAAAGACCGTCGTATCCTGGATAATAAAGCTAAGTTCCCAGCTCGCAGCAGTTAAGTCTGCGACCGGGTCAGGTTCCGTTGTGTCCGTTCCACTACAGGCAAAAAAGATTGCCAGTAGAGATATAAGAAGTAATTTTTTCATGACTTTTCTCCCGTTAAAATGGGCAGTTTACTTTCTGAAACATTTTATGCCTTAGCCAAAAATAAAGAAGGCTTAAGCATTATAAAAAACGAAATCAATTTTTAGCTAGCTACATTCGTTATACTTTCACAGCGTTTATCTTGTTCAATCCGCAAGCTTTCCATTTGTATTTCTGCGGAAAGTAAAAGTACAACCACTCTCAGGATTATTTTCAACCAGTATTTCCATGCCGTTTTCCCGGCAAAGTTTCTGGCAGATCGCCAGGCCAAGGCCAGTGCCTTCGTCCCGGGTGGTAAAAAACGGGTCGAAGATTCTGGGAATATTTTCCGGGCTAATGCCAGGACCTTCGTCCGCCACTGATATCGCCACATCTTTACCTTCGGCTGTAGCAGATATTGTTATTTCCCCATTTTTCGGGGATGCCTGTGCACTATTCCCCAGTAAATTGGAAAGCACTTGACGGAGATGATGACGATCGAAATAAATCGTATCTGTTTCCAGCATCTTTGAGAGACGAATCTCCTTTTCCGAAACCACCTGTTCCCAATCAGTGCTGGCATCTGCAAGCACTTCCGGGATATTGACCATCTCCGGGCGTGCCTGTTGCGGCCGGCTGTAATTCAGATAATCGCTAATCAAAGATTTCAATCCGGCAATCTCGGATAAAATCTTATCAATATAACCGCTATCCGCTTGCTGCTGTTGTAAATCTTCCCTGACCAAACCGGCCAGCAATTCCATTCCCCCGAGTGGATTGCGTATCTCATGGGCAATTTGCGCCAGCATCGTCTCCTTCTCCTGATGATGCCGGTCGAGATCATGGCGCATTTTGTCCAACGCGTTTGCCAGGGTTTGCAATTCCCCGTAGATGCCTTCCGGAATTGCAGTGTCAAATTTTCCCTGCCCGAGCAGTTGGCTAAAACTGATGAGCTTCTCCACCGGCTTTGCGAGGCTTCTCGCCAGCACCCAGCCGATCAGCCCGGTAAGCAATATGCCCGCGAAGCTGATCCAGGTGAAATAACTCGCCAGCGATTCCACCCGCTCTAAGCGACTGGCATTCTCCTGGATCCCCAGCCAGTGATGGCGATTCATGCGATAAAACCCCCACATATACCATTGCTTGTCGTCCCCCTTGAAAGGCAGAGAAGTGCTGTATTTACCGACTGCCAACGCCTCTATTTCGGTTTTATTCAGCAGCAGGCGGGTATCGACACTACCGACCGCCTGGGATTCATTCGCGCGGGCAAGAATTTTAAAGTTATCATCAAAAATAAAAATATTCGGGAGCAGCATCGCATCCGCCTGGGCCTGCATGTTTCGCTGATAATAATCAAATGCCGGATTATCCTTCGCCAGTGGGTCGAGAAAGGTGAGGTAGCGGGTGCCGAGATTTTTAGCAATCAACTGCGTTAACAGTCCGGTTTGCTCGGACAGTTGATTGAGATATAGCGTGCGCACGGAATAATATCCGACCTGCGCCATAATCACCAGTAATATCGCAGTAAGCGAAGTGAAAGTTATAATAATACGGGCGCGGAAGGACAAGCGGCGCAAGAGGGGTGTTTTCGAGTTCATGATAGCGATAAGTTATCGTAAAGATATTGGCTCTGCCCCGGGCACTTGCAGCATAATTTTCTCAAAGGCAAGGAGCGCTTTGGGGAGATCCAGTGTCCGGCTTTCGGTAATGAATTTCTCACAGGCTTCACCGAGACCATCGTGTACCAGCCATACTTCGGCGGTTTTACTGTTGATTACCCGGTAATCTACTTTAAACGGATGATTATCGCTGCAGCCGCTGTAACCCACAGTGAGACGGAGTTGTTCACTGGCCATTGCCGGCGATGCATCTTCTACGACCAGGCGATAAAAATCACCAAAATCGACCGCCTTTTTCACGGCCTGCGGTTGTTGCTGCTGTTGACTGGCACAACCAACAATAAGCAAGGCAATACTAACAAGGATGATCCACTGTGCTGCTTTCATAACTGTCTCCATTTCATCTCTCTGCACTGCTGCGCTCAAAAGTTGAAGTTCAATCCTGTTTTGTAAACGCGCCGGTTGGTATTAAGCAGACTTAGCTCCGGGTTGATCGGAATAAATTGCTCCATTTCGATAAGCAGGTTAAAAGCTCCGCGTAATTTGAAACTAAGCTGAACCCCGAAATCGAAAGCATTAAATTCCCCGGTAAAATCTTCCCCACCTTCTCCGGCAAAATCTCCGCCGGCGATATATTGCGCTTCCACAAAGTGATGAGAATAGCCGGTAAAAAATCCCAGCTTTAACGGGAGCGGCCGCCCGGATTGATCTTCGCTGAATGCATAGGTAATTCTGGCACCAACCACATTGCTGCTGTATGAGTAGGTAATAAGATCGGCAACGGGCAGTGGCTCGGAAATGCCATCATCCCAAAATCCCCAGTAGGCGGACCAGCGCACGGAAGGGTTGAGGAGCTTTCCGCCGATTTCCAGTTCCGGGTAAAGCGAGCGTTGATTGTTTTCGGCAAATGAAGCGTCCTGTAAATTACGGATAGACCCGATTTTTAGAGAAAGCAGGGATACATCCGGCTGAGCGGACAACGGTAAAAATCCCAACAGAAAAATGAAGAGACCAGATACGATAAAGCGGTTTGAAAATCTCACCGGTGCTCCTTTAAAATTTGAAATGTGGTGAATTTAAAATTTACAAATCATATTGCTTCGAGGCAACCTGAAAGCGAAACAGTTACGAAACTTTTTTCTCCTTGTTTATTCTAGCGTTAAAATAGAAAAATCGTTCCGGAAAAAATCCGCAAACTTGCCAATCGACAAGTTTGCAGATTTGTAAAATATCGACTCCCGGGAAACTCCCCCGATTTCCCGGGAGAGACTCGGGAATCGCAAATTTTCTTCGAGATGCTAGAGTTTGACGTAGAACCGGGTATCGATACTGCTGCTGTGAAAATTACGAATTTTACGCCCGGCATCGGTTTCCTGCATTTGCCACCAGTATAGTGTTACGGTATCGTTATCACTGTAGTAATGAATACTGTCATAATGAAGCAACTCGTAAGTATTCGGTTTAATCTCCAGCAGGCGTACCGCAGCAAGCGTATCTGTTGGCAGCTCTCCCGGAGAACGGGCGCTTTTTGCCAGGCAGAAAATTTTTTCGCTACTCTGGTTTTCAATAAAAATGCCTTTCAATGTCGCATTGACCGACACTTTTTCCTGAAAGTTGTCAAAGAACGTATAAGCAGAAATCAGCAATAAAACTGCAACGAACATCACACTTTTCATAACTACACCTACAGCCGGGTGTGAAAACCAAGCCACCACTGGGCAATTCGGAAATTATCCCGGAATTCCGGATCGAGTAAGAGACTGATCCCGAATTGTGGCGAAAGGTTTACATCGAAACTGGTGATGACATCGGTATACTCTTCGGTAATGCGCTGACGCGGCTGGGTATAGCGTTCGCCAAAATTGGTTTCAATGGTTGTCCCGTCCAAATCGGTTATTTGCCGGCGATCAAAAACAGCGAGGGTTTGCTCTTCAATATCCCAATTTTTCAGGATGCGGTTTACACCGAGCATGAACCCCCAGTTTTCATTCAGTTTGAAACGGGTGAAGAGGGGAATTTGCACCGTCCAGTAGGATGCATCGTACTGCCAGCGCAGGGTTTTGTCTTCAATAACATGATTCAGATGTTCATCCGAATCATTATCACTGATCCATTCGCCCCGGGAAAAACGATTGGCGGAAACTGCTTCGAGAGTATTGATGCTGTTCTTCCGGCTGGCAACATAAATCCCGCCGAACAAGGTGTTTTTCGGGGTTAATTCCCAGTTAAAATTCAGCGCTGCCTGATGGCTGGTTTTCTCTCTGTCACCACTGCCGCTGCGAATATCGGATAATGAGGACACATGGGTGCCCTGGTAAAAAGAATAATCGTGGGTCCAGTGATAAAAGCTATAGCTGGTATCGTTAATAGACGAGCTGTTCAGGAGGTCCACCTCACTGCGTTCGCTGCGGAAAAAACCACTGATTTGTGCCCCCGGCTCTACCTGGTAACTGAAATAAATGCGCCCGTAACGGGTGGTGCCATCCTGATCCCAGGATTGGCGAGTATCACCCAATCCATAGTTTTCCGAACGATTGGTGCCGGCGCCGGAATAATTATAATCGCTCTCATAGAAATTGTAATTATTGTAGGCCTGATCGGCATTGCCATTCAAAATTCCGCCTTTTACCCCAAATGCAAGTTTTGATGTCAATTGCAGCTTAATCCCCCCACTCCAATCGAAATGATCGTAGGTCTGTTCACGATCATTGCTATATTCGCTGGCATAGACATCTGCATTGTTATAATTATTACTGTATTTGTTGCTATAAATACCATCGCGATCCTGAAGAACACCATTTACCGAAATGCCTGCAGAAATTAGCGAAGAGAGCTGATAAGCTGCAATGCCGGAAAACAGATGGCCGCTGATACGCATTTCATCTTCCCCAAAGGAACGATCGATGATCGGAATACTGGAGGCATCTTCCGCCGTAGCACCGAATGAATCGTAGCCACGCTGATTGGCATATATCCAATTTGGCACTGTATAAAATGGTTCATCGCGATGAATCAGCTGGTAAGAGCCGCCAATCAGCAGATTACGGTTACCATTTTTTCCGAAAGGATGGGTAAGCAGGCCGAGAGAAAATACCGGCTCCGGCTCGGTGCGGGTGTTGATATACCAGCGCGGATCGATAAAATAGGAACTGCGGTAGTATTCATCGTATCCAACAGTGGCGTAGTCATAATAAGCATAATCATAAACAATCGGTGCTTCGGTGCGATCCCCCCGAAAATCCAGATATACATAGGTGCTTTTGCTGCCGATGTCCGGCATAGATGCAGGATTTAACTGCAGATTCAAAAATGGATCGTCAATTATCCCAACAGACACTTCCCGGTAACGTGGTAAGCCAAAAGTATTCAGAAAATGACTGGTGAAAAACAGAGATGATCGCTCAAAGCTCTTTTCCGTGACGGACTCGTAATTGTATTGTGCAACGAGCGCCGATGAAAAAAGCGTTGTAAAAATGAGTAAAGCATTAAAAAAACAAGCATGAATAGCACGCATGTAATCCCCCATAAATGTGTTTAGTTAATGGTTAAGGTTGTATCCAACGTCCCGGTTCGGCCGGGAAAACGAAATCTGTAATCCCCACTATTCGGCAGATTAATCGTAACGGTATGTTCCAACTGACCAAGAATTTGAATACAATAAATTGCCGGATCGATTTCACTGTAAATATTTACGGTAACTTCATTTGCTGTATTGACGACATCTGTTCGGGAAAACTCGTGACAGGGATTTGGCACCGTCGCAAATAATTGCAGCTTTAATGTTTGATTTGCATTTTCCAGGACACTCAAAGAATCGACGACTAGGACGCGATTTTCGATATTATCGTCCGGCCCGCTACCACTTTCCGGACATGCCTGTAATAAAAAGACCGCTGCTAACAGGCAAAATAATTGAAATGTGAGATGTGCTTTCATAATTCCTCCAATGACAGATAATTCCAATCACCCGAACTAAAAACAAATCGGATGCCAGTTTTCTGAAGAAAATATACTGATGAGAAAAAAAGCCTGCTTGGGAAATCTTATTTTAAGGATTTCTAATATCTTATGTGGCATGGCAAGCCCACCTAAACACCTGTTTTCAAAACAGATGGACAGATTCATTAATTTCGTTCCAGATAGCATTTTTTTCGACAACATTCATTCTTAATGGGAATTTCAAACAAGTTCTTTGCGACTTACTACCGCAGGAAAAAGCTACGAATAGCTGACGTATTATCAGAAATCTGATAATACGTCACAAAAATTGACCGGGATCAAAACAGAGGGGCAGTTTGCGCGGCGTCATTTTTGCAGTGATTTTTCTGTTTAAATTAACGGCGGACAGTAGAGGAGAGTCGGCGTCCGGCAGTTTAATAAAAGGATGTTCTAACCCATAAAATGGATTTTACAGGAGGATACTTTCCCATGTCCATCAAATTTGTTCTAAGTAATACGGCCAATCCGGACTGGCTCCGGGAAGAAGAATTTCAGGATGACCCGATTACCATCGGGCGCCATAATGATAATGTAATATGCCTGGAAGACCCGGATAAAAAGGTTTCCCGCCATCATGCGCGGATAGAACGGAAAGAAGGCGTTAGTTATTTGACCGATTGTGAAAGCGCCAATTTTACTTTCCTGAATGATGTAAAAATTGATCCCAACAAGCCTTACGCGCTGCGGGAAGGAGATCAGGTAATGATCGGAAAATTTTTACTGGAGTTCCACGAGATTGCCGCTGCAACGGAGGAAGATCACACTGTCGTCTTCCAAAATCCTTTGCAGAATGATGTGCAAGAATTAGTCACTGTCCTGAATCGTTTAAAGAAACAATATCGATCCCAGCAGCCGGAAAACCGCGCTTTCCTGCTGCAAAATGCCCTCGATGAAGCTGCCACCATGATTGATGCCGGCGATGGTGAGTTGGAGAGAATGCTGACCAACACCATCCGGGAAACCGATAACAGCGATCGTTATTATCTGCCGGAGAGAAACGGGAATGGCAATGCCGCCAACGACCTGTTGGAAAAACGGCGCGAGCAGCTGCTGGATATTCTCGTCGATGCATTCATCGAAATCAGCCAAATGACGGTCAATTTCCGCCGGGATTTTGTCAACATTGACGCTGAGGCTGAGAGCGAAGACTTGCACTCGCTTGATCGGGAACAAATTATCGAGCACTTGCTGGATCCGGCAATTTCCGAGGAGCGGGCTGATGGACGCATCGATGCATTGGAAATAAAACTTATTGAATTAACCCTGCACCAGAAAGCAATGTTGGCAGGCTACAGACAAGTGCTGGAAAACGGCCCGCGTGCAGTGTTGGCCCCTCTGGCTGCCGATAAGATACAACGCCGCCTGGTTCAGGAAAGCGTTGGGTTTGGCGCTTTAAAGACGGTGCTTTCCAAACTGCCCTTTTATATGAATTTTAAGGGATACCGCCTGCTGAAAAAGCGCATTCGGCAACTAATGTCGGAAGACCCGGAAGTCTTTGATGTCAATGTTTTCCGGAAGTTATTCGTGGATAAGTACATGGAAAAAATGTCCAGCGTGCAACAGGAATTTGTAGATAATCCCACCGAAGTACTAATGTTCAAAGATGCCGAGCCAGCTGCCAGGGAAGCAGCTTTAAGCAGCGTCTCCTGAACAATTCGGGAAAGGATATAAATACATTTGCGAAAGGGGAGTGAGATGCCCGGTAGCACTTTGATTAAATGGCTTTGTACGACAGCAACTGTTTTTTCGACGCTGCTTTTTGCCCAGGGAATAGAGAGTCGCGGGACCGATTTTTGGGTAATGTTCCAGGAAAATGGTCCGGAATCTTCGTCTTTCAGCCTGGCGATTAGTGGCGCACCGGCAACCACTGGCACCGTAACAGCGGCCGGTATTAACTTTCAGGAAAACTTTACCCTATCGGCAAGTGGATTGACTTACATAAACTTGCCGGGAACCGTGGTCCATGGGGGCAGTGATTTTGTCTCGGATCGGGGTATTCATATCCAAAGTGATAAACCTGTCGCTGTTCAGGGCTATGATAATGCTTCCATGAATGGCGATGCCTTTACTGCCCTGCCTTTCGATCTGCTCGATATGAAGTATTTCATGGTTTCCTCGCCAGTAACTGAAGGTGCTGCCAGTCGAATCGGTATTGTTTCTCCATTTGAAGACAATCAGATCTCAATAACTTTTCAAGGAAACGAAATTGCCAGCGCAACCCTTAACCGGGGAGAAACTTACCAGATTCTCCGGGATTTTGATCTGAGCGGGGCAATAATCCGCTCTTCCCTGCCGGTAGCGGTTTTCAGTGGTGAACTCTGCAATTTTGCCGGCGCCGTGCAATGTGGATATACTACCGAACAGTTGACGCCAGCTGTTTCCTGGGGCAGCCGGCACTACCTCGCTCCTTTTGCCAATATTATCAATCTAAATCGGGTGAAGGTTATTGCGGAAGAAAATGATACGGATCTTTACTGGAACGGCCAACTGGTATCCACCCTGGATGCCGGCGGCGTTTATGAAAACATTCTCGAATCTCCCTCAGAAATCCGCAGTGGTGACCCTAAAAAAGGGTTGCAAGTTATTCAATTAGCGCAGGAAATTGAAAGCACGAACCCTAATCGATTTATGAGCATTATTCCGGCCACTGGCCAATTTCTCAGTGGTTACGCCTACGCTACCCCGGCCGGGGAATCGGGTGCTCACTTTATTAATATCATTGCACCACTTGCCGCCGTTGGGAATATCATTCTCGATCAGGAAGTGATTAGCAGTAATAATTTTCAACCGATTGGGGAAAGCGGCTATGCCACGGCAACGATTCAAATTTCCCCGGGCGTCCACCGCATTGCTTCCGCGAATGGGATGCCTTTCGGCCTTTACGGCTATGGGTATGGAGATTTGAACGGATATGGCCTGCCTGGCGGCATTGGCCTCAGCAACTTTTTTGATGTTAACATTACGGATCTGCCCAGAATCGGGGAAACACTGACAATAGATGTTGAAGCCCCGGAAAATTTCGATCCCTTATTCAGTTTTATCTGTTATCGCCCCGGCGGTCAGCAGGAATATACAATCGCGAATCTTTCCCAGGTCGACGGCAGTTATCGCGGCATCATTCCCGCAGAATTTATGACTGAGCAGGGCGTGGAATACCACATATCTTTTTCCGATGGTCTGGTTCAGCGTACTTTCCCGGCGAAAGATGCCGAGCAAAATCCGATTGCGCTGGTGCTTGCCGGCGATGAATATATTACTCCGCAGGTATCCTTACAGGAATTCCAGTATAAAATGATTTCCGTCCCGATGACCTTAAGCAACCCGTTCCCGCTGGCTGTACTGGGTGACGAGCTTGGCGATTATGATCCGCAACGTTGGCGACTGTTTCGCTGGTTCCCCTTTTTAGAATCCGACGGACAATACCGGGAACTCCCCGACTTTGAAGAAGAAGGAGAAGGCAGTGAAGGATTTTTTCCCGGACGGGCATTCTGGGTCATTACCAGCAAAGATACCATGTTCGATGTCGATCTGGCCCGCACTCAATCCAGTGCGGATTCGCAGCGCATCCTCCTGTTATCCGGCTGGAATCAGATTGGGAACCCGTTTGCTTTTCCGGTAGCCTGGGATAGCATTCGTGCAGACGAAGCATTAATTGGCCCCTATTATTTTGATGGCAGCGAGTTTTTGTTGGACGATCGCCTCCGCCCCTGGGAAGGTTGTTTCGTATTTAATCCTGGCAGCGCGATCATCCTGACGGTACCACCGATTGCAATGGATGCGAATGCCTCCTTGACGAAAACAACATCCTCCAGTCAATTGGATTTTAAACTGCAAATACGCGCAGAGGCTGTTGGTGAGGATATTCGGGACACTCAGAATTTTATAGGCGCATCGCCCGATGTTTATGGGGAAAGTGCAATGAATTACCCGGAGCCCCCGGCAATTCAGGAGCAGCTCGGACTGTCGATTATTGTCGATGAAGAACGCTTTATGCAGCATGTAAAATCCCATGGGGCTGGCGGGGCGATCTGGGATCTGGAATTGCGCAGCAATGACCTTCCGGGTGCTGTTACCCTTACCTTCATTGAGGAAATTGCTTTACCGGCCGGGTATAACATTTACCTCTTTGATAGAGAACGGTTTAATATTTTAAGTGAACGGAATGGGCAATACACCTTACATGCTGATGAAGATGGCCGCCACGATTTACGGCTGATTATCGGCACGGAAATGTTTGCGCTCAACAACAATGAGGGCATTCCCTTACAGCCGGTGAGTTATGAACTGGCACAGAATTATCCTAATCCGTTCAACCCGGAAACAACCATTCGCTTTAAGCTACAGCAGCGGGAGCAGGTCTTATTAACAATCTATAACACGCTAGGGCAAAAGGTCCGCACGCTGATCAATGATGTGCGAAATACCGGCACACATACCGTTTCCTGGGATGGCCGGGATGAGCAAGGCACAGCGGTCGCGAGCAGTATCTATCTTTATCGATTGCAGGCCGGTAGTTTTAGCGAAACCCGGAAGATGACCCTGATCCGTTAAGTATTGATTGTCGCTTATTAGAAAGAACAAGCTGGGGAAAAATATGATATTATCGCAAAGAAATTCGATTCGGCGTCGCCTGGCCTTATGGGCGGTTGTACTGCTGACAGCTTTGGGTGGTTCGCTGGCCGGGCAGGATTTCGAGAGCATATTGGAACGTTATACCGGGGAGAATACCCGCGGTTATCTTACCCCATTAGTTACCGGATTTGGGGCAAATTTAAACAGCGGCCTGTTCTATACCGCGAAGATCCCGGAAGATGGCTTCCATCTTAATTTTCGCCTGAATGGAATGGCAGCAATGTTTTCCGATAATCAGCGGATGTTCACCGCGGAAACGGAAGGCGACTTTATTCCTGCCCAGTCCATCGAAACAGCAACAGTGATCGGCAGCGGCATTGGCGCCACTGTTCCCGGCGAGGGCGGCAGCGAATACGTTTTTCCCGGTGGACTGGATATTAACTCCCTCGGATTGGTAGTGCCAACCGTAACAATTGGCTTTGCCGCCACGGAAATTTCGGTGCGTTACTTGAAAGTCAGTGCTGATGCGGATATTAGCGGTATATCATTGGCTGGCGCAGGTATACGCCACAATGTCGGGCGATTTATTCCCGGGAAACCGTTGGATATTGCCGTGGGAGTTGCCTATCAACAGTTCGAGATCACCGACCTTGATGTTAATGGTGTAAACGCCGGTGATCTCATCGATAACAAAAATTGGGTAGTTCATGCCGAGGCGGGAAAATCTTTTTCGATTATCGACCTTTACGGCGGTCTGCTCTACGAAGAAAGTAATGCCAACGCCCAATACACCATCTCCAGTGCAGGCATTGAGGAAGATATCGACATTAGCATTCAGGGGAAAAATCATTTTCGGGTTTTTGCCGGTCTGGCGATCAACCTGTATGTGCTCCACCTAAATATCGATTATCATCTCGGTAATCAAAATTTGCTTAACGCCGGCGTCAGTCTAGGTTTGTAACAATATTCTCTGAATATCATGAAACGGCAGAAACAACCAAATAAACCAAAGGATTGCAGCATGAAAAAGATAACCTTCGCCCTGCTTTGTATAGGGATTCTGCAATTTGCCTGCGATACCAAGATTATCCTGATTCCCATACCAAACACCTATGGCTTCAATTTTCAGGTCTATCTCGAAGAAGGCTTCACTGAATACGCCGATAGCGATACTTTAACCGCCCAGGACGTACTCGATGCCATTGAAGCAAATCTTAGCGACGACCTTACCCTGGCAGATGTCAAAAATCATGCGATCGAAAGCCTCAGTTACGAACTGCTTTACGTCGATCAATCTCATGCGATTTTTACCGGGGATTTTGTGATGACCTATGGCGAATATCAACCGGTCACCCTGCTCTCCCTGGAAAACGCGGTGGTCGGAGAATTAGTCGGTAATCCCCAAACCACGACTTTCAACGAAAGCACTGTAGATTTACTTCAGACAGCCCTGCAGGAAATACTCGACGGAAATAACGAGAGTAGAATTGTTGTGAATGCCCAGGGCAACGTCTCTCACCTGGTGCGTTCCTTCGAGATACAAGTATCGGTCACCATCTCCCATGTCGTTGAACAAATGATCGATGTGCCGGATCCGCTTTAATCATTCAGCAGGTATGATCCTTTATCCATACCTGCTTACTCCCTGCCGACTGCAATCCCCCCTGAAACTTTAAAGCTAAACAACCGTTTGTTGATGAAATCCGGGATCGGTTAACAAGCAAATAGAGTTGTCTAAAATTAAGAATTCCCCGCTGGACAAACTGCCTATCCAGAATAGATTCACTTACAAAATTGGAGACAGAGACTAAAATGCGGCCAATTATTTTATTATTGTTTGTAATGCTATTTGGATGTCAGGAAAGTCAGGTTCGTCCCATTTTGACAGACGGGAAAATTTCTGCGGAAGAATGGCAGGACGCACAAAAAATAGTGCTGGATGATCGTAACGATATGTATTTAAAATCCGATCAATTTTACTATTACATCGCTCTAAAAAGCAGTATGGAGAAACCGATCTACTATGATATGTTTTTTGAAATCTCCGGTGAATTAGTCAATGTTCACGCTTCTTCCCAACTGGGTGACCGGGTTTTGCCGGATACCAGTTGGACCGATCAGGAGCCAAAAACTCGCTGGGGATTCAACCAGGGTTGGGTTGCCAATACGGTTAAATTTGATCGCGAAAAACTTCGTCAGCTGAGAGCGGAAGGCGTGGAAGGCGATCTTTTTCAACAAACCTTATTGCCTTATGATGGGATGGAGTTTCAGTTTTCAAAAGAAGCATGGCAGTTGGAAAATGCCCTGGTGCGCGTGGAAGTTCGGGGGATGACCTCCCGGGAAGATTTTAAAGAAGGCATCTTTCCCGCGGACTCAAAACGGAAAGATACGGCAAACTGGCACCAGCTGTCCTGGTAACAGTTAATCGCCTTCGCAACCGCCACAATTTGCTGTTGGTTGTCGGGTGATATCTGCTCCCCAAAAGTGTGTTGGCGGTGCCCCGAAGTACTGCTGATACAACCCGATCGTTTTCCGGAATTGCCGGGCATTATCCTCCTCGCTCCCCCCGGGATGATGATGGATCATCCGTCCGAATGTCGCTTCGCAAAATTCCCAGTAGGCTTTGGTGCAAAGAATAAATTCGTGCCAGGCATCGTCGACCATTTTTCCCGGTGTTAGCCGCTGCTCGCTGAAAGCAATCAGATTGAGAAAGCGTATTACTTCAGTTAATAGTTGCGGTACTTTTTCGCGATCGATGCCACAATGCTTGCTAATTTTATCGTATAGCACATCATTGTCAGCAAGGAGTTGCCTGGCCATTGCGGAGTGATTGAATTTCTCGGGACTGTAGTGCATACTCATAAATACCACTCTGTCATCATTTTCAAATCTATATTAATCACGGACAATTAACGCGAAGTGCATTCCCAAATTAACAGCAATCAATAATACTTGCAAAATAAACGGTACGTCTGTGAAATGCACGTAAAAAGCGGAGATCTATTTCAACCTGAATATAATTTTCAGGATAGCCTATAAAAAGGAAACGCCTCCGAGAGAGGGAGGCGGCATGGATTGGCAATGCCTGGGTGCCGGAGGCGTCTCTAGCCAAGCTAATGGCTACGGGAATAGGTATTAATTAGAGGGGGCGGGCAACATGGGAGCGACATGCTACCCGCCTTATGGAGGAATATGGTCTAACTTTTAGCTAATACTACCAGATATTTAATCTTCCAAAATTCGTCCGGATTAACAATTTCCAAAACAGTCTGATTGTTTTCATCCGTAACGATGTGGTAAGATTCCGGATTATGCGGAGAAACAATGTCGATCTTCTTCACCGCCGGATCAAACGGAATGGCAGATGTTGCAACGATATCGGTAGCGGTAAAATGGTTCGGATCAAAATTGGCAGCCAGCTTCTTCGTTTTACGCAGGCCTAATAATCCGCCCTTTTCTTCGATAATGCCTTTAGTCTTTAACTCTTTTTCGGTGCCGACAACATAGTAGGCGGTATTAAGCGCCCGGGTTTGTTCGGCGATCCGTGCTTCTTTATTTTCCAATTCTTTTTCTACTTCAGATACCCGAATACCAAGCTCTTCGGTTTCCGCATGGAGTTCCTGAATTTTCACTTCCCGTTCGCTGATCACCTTGTTCAGGCCCTCAACCATTTCACTGAGCGAGCTCGTTTTCAGCTCTCCGTCTTTAATCTTTTTGCGCAAACCGGCAATGCGTTTTTTGCTGCTTTTCAGATAGCTATCGATGCTGGAAATATTATTAAGCATCTTCATTTTCAATTCGGGGGTTTGCTCTTTTTCCAGATTTTTGGAAATCTCCAGATGCAATCCCTCACGCTTACGAATCAGCTCAAGATTGTCATAAACATCATTCAATGTTTTTGTATACTCGGCAATGAATTCATCCTTCGCTTGAGATTCTTCCATCAAGCGATCATATTCGCTTTGGATTTCAGCTTTCTGGGTTTCCAGCTGGTCAATTTTGTCCTGATTACAGGAGAAGATGAAAAGGGCAAGAAAGATATAAAGTGGAGCGAGTTTCATGGGTACCTCTATTGTCTGTTTTGTCTATCCCTGTTTTTAAAAATATCAGCATCCTGATTGCTGATGTCCCTTACTTATACAAGCAGTATGCCAGAAATTTAACAAAACAGTAAAAACCGGTAAAACCCTTACCAGGCAAGGCTTTCAGAAGATGAATGCGATTTGATTTTGGATGGATGAAAAGAGGCTTTGTGTCCTAGAGGACACAGAATGAATGAAAGCGCCTGAATCACCGTAAAAACGCGTGTCATTTCGGACACGTAGCTGTGTCTTTAAGGATACACAATTTCCGAATTTTCAGGGGAAAGTTTACTCGTATTCTTCTGCAAACAGTAATCGATGTGCTTCATTTGCATATGGCCACTCCAGGCGATCCAATTGACGCTGTAGGGCAGCCATTGGTAATGGATGTTCCCGCTGCCGGTTTCGGGTGATCAATTCGCTCTCCGGCGTTTGAAAAACCACCAGCGTTACCAGGGCATGATAGTCAACCCCTAGTTGAATAATCGGACGGCGTAAATCGCGACGAATATTAGTTGCATCCCAGACAATCTTGCGATGTTCGCGAAGGCCCTGCCGTAACTGCTTCTTCGCTTCCTGAAGTACTTCCCCATTCTTTGATTGATCATTGCGCCGGCCAGTCAGCTTGAGCCGTATATCGTCGAGAGAGATAATTTGATGATCCTGCAAATGCTTTTTGATCCAGGTAGACTTCCCACTGCCGGCCGGTCCGCAAACCATCACCAGCTGTGGATGACTGTCCCGATATTGATAGGATCGGGCGATCGCTTCCTCCGGCTGGTAAATAATGCCCGCTTCATAATCCTGGACAGCATTGGCATAAACCAGTGCCCGGGTATCCGCCGGAAAATCCGCCATCGCTTCATCAATATGCGTCTGCCACTCCTGGTATGGGTTGGCATTTTCCCATAATCCCCAGTCTTCCGCAAACATCCGAAACATAGAAAGATGTTCAAGCTGATCAGAAAGATCGGGACAAATGCGGCCGCGCATATCGGCCAGCTCAAACTGGTAAAGTGTTTTGAGGTCCGCAAGTCTGGCCAGCGCACGATATTGACGAACATCCTTGTTTCGGATTACTAACAACTTTGGATCATGATGCAAACCAACAATGCCTAAAACGCCCCGGATCACTGTGCGAGGGAGCGGCAACTGCGGCAGCTTGAGCGCAAGGTAGGAGCGCCCACGGTCCCCATGTTTTGGCGAAACAATTCTCATCCGTCCATGACGCATTTGCGGTGCAGATACCAGACTCTTTGCAATGTCATGAAAAACCGCCCCGAGAATCAAGGTTGTTCGCTGCTCGGCCGTTACGTCCTTCCCATCATCTGCCAGCCAACGATAGATTTCGTCCAGCACCATTTGGGTATGGATATAAACATTTCCTTCCCCATGCCAGACAGAATCCTGCTCGGTTTTTTTCATTTCATACATCAGGGGAAAAAGATCTCCCCACTGTTCGATGAAATCATTCAGGCCTGGCGTGGCGCCGGAATTCAGCGCGTCGACTAATTTATTAGGCATTGGTTTTGGCTATCTATGCGGGTTAAAGATTAGAACTGATTTTAATATCCAATGTCCAATCTAAAATGTCCAATGTAAAAGTGGACTAAATAATGAAATTTACTTCTACATTGGATATTGAGCATTGGACATTGGATATTCGTCTTCTCTATACGTCACTGTTTTGGAACATGTACCGTTGTTTTCCGGGGCTTTTCTTCCACGGCAGGATACTTAAATCGCAGCACTTCCGTTTCCCGAACGGCTTGATACTCCAGGCTTTCAAGATCAATTTTCGATTCGGCTTCGTGCACAATCTCCAGATTCGCCCGTGTTTCCGGATGCCGGGGAATAAACAATGTGCAGCAATCCTCATAAGGTTCCGTAGAAATTTCAAAAGTGCCGATCTCGCGGGCAATACTAATAATTTCTTCCTTATTCGATCCGGAAAGTGGCCGCAAAACCGGTAGGTTGGCGGGTTCACTGATCGCCCGCATATTTGCCAGGGTCTGTGAGGCAACCTGACCGATACTCTCCCCGGTTATCAACGCATTCGCACGTTCTTTCCGAGCAATTGTTTCGGCGATGCGGATCATCGACCGGCGGTAAAGCACAACACCATATTCCGGACGAGCGGTCGTCATTATCGCCTGTTGGATAGCGACAAAAGGAACACTGTAGAGCCGGGAGGTCATTTGATATTTGGTCAGAATCTCTACCAGCCGCTTCGTATTAGTCAGGGCGGCTGGGCTGGTGTAAGGCATGCTATGAAAGTGAACAAAATTGACTTTTACCCCGCGGGTAATAATTTTCCAGGAGGCCACCGGGGAGTCGATCCCCGAAGAAAGCAAGCTAATTGCCCGCTCTCCAGTGCCGGGCGGCAGCCCGCGCAGGCCGGGTAATTTGCGGGTATAAATCAGGGCAAAATTGTCAACGATCTCGATATAACAACTCACATCTGGTGTTTTCATTTCCGCCCTGGCGCCACTACGTTCTCCGATGACTGATCCGACAAGCCTGGAAACTTCCATAGAGGGGATCGGAAAATTTTTCTGCGCACGACGGGTAACGACGCGAAAAGTATCAAAAGTCAGTTCGGACATCTGCTGCCAGGCAGCGGCTTTCATCGCTTCTACATCCTGAGCAACTATTTCCGCAAGCGCGAAATTGGCCAGGCCGACCACACGGGAAAGCCGCTCGCTGATCGCTTCCCAATCAGCCTCCTCTTTAAGATGCAAAAGATAGCGCCCGTAAGCGCGATCAATCCGAAAACGCCCGATGTCTTTCAATACTTCGCGAATATTGCGAATTAACTGGTTCTCAAAAATTTTCCGGTTATTTCCCTTCAGACCAATTTCCGAATAGTGTATGATAATGCCGAAACGAGTTTTGCCTGTCATTGCTACTTCCTGTAAATTCTTCTATTTTATCAGCTTACTAACATTAAAACAGTATACATCTTCTTCATTTGTTTCGCAATTATACTAAGCATCTGAAGTTGTGCAAACAAGCCCATTTTGCATTTTCGGATTCTTAGATTCGCTTTTGATTTCGAGTGAAAATTCTGTAACTTTTCCAGCCTTTTGATGAGAGTAGTTACAATATTGATACGACGACAGGAGTTGAGATTTGAAAAAACCATTTCGGGCGTTCATGGAAAACATCATCGACTATGCCGGCTTGTTTCCTCCCGCGGCGCTTTCCATGGATGAATCTATCAGGAATTATGCTAAATATCGCGCATCTCAGGATGCCTGGATGCTGTCCAGATTCATTTGCCCTGCTTCACGTTTAAAAGAATTACAACCTTATAAAGCGATCCTATTTAACGCAGGTGCTCCCTTCCGGTTTTCAGTTCTGCTTCGTCCCGGAGAGAACGCCGCTGAGTTTTTGAGCGGATTAAGTAAAGATATCGACGCTATTAAAGCATTTCGCGAATTTCATGGCGATCGGGTAGTTGTCGATGCAATCGAAGCAAAAATTCCCACGGACTTGGCAGCAAACCCTGATGTTCGGGAAATCACCGATTTTCTCGGTAAAGTCGCGGAGGCTTTGGAAAATAGTGAACTGAAAACAATTCACCCATTCTACGAAGGTGGATTCCCAAAAGAATGGCAGCAAACGGTTCTCGCCGTAAGCAAGGCTATTGCCGAACATAACAGCGTGGTAAGAAGCAGCGGGCATTTTGCGGCTTATCAAACCGCCGGTTATAAAATTCGCTGTGGCGGCGTTGCCCCGGCGGATTACCCCAGTCCTGAACAAATTGCCTTCGTTATTGATGCCTGCCTTCGCCAGCAGGTGGCGATTAAAGGCACTGCCGGCCTTCATCATCCTGTCCGGCATTTTAACAAAGCAGAAATGGTAAAAATGCACGGTTTCCTCAATCTCTTCGGGGGGATTATCGCTGCGGAAGCACACAACCTGGACCGCGATGAAATTCAGGAAATTATCGCCGATGAGGATGCCAGCAATTTCCTCTTTTCCACCCGGGCATTTGCCTGGAATAATCTGCGCGTATCACTGGATGAAATCAAGACCAGCCGCCAGAAGCATGTAATCTCTTTCGGCAGCTGCAGTTTTGATGAACCGCGGGAAGACTTGCGCAAACTGAAACTTTTGTAAATTATTTCTACGATCAAAATAGCTTTGACAGATAATTTTTCTTTACCCAAAGGTGTTTTATGAAATCTACCACAGATCCAAAATTACGGTCCTTTATCGAAGTCTCCCCAGATTCTCACTTCCCCATCCAGAATTTACCGTATGGGGCATTCCGGAAAAAATCCGGCGGTGCTGCCCGCCTCGGCATCGCCATCGGCGATTATGTGCTGGATCTTTCCGTCCTGGAAGAAAAAGGATTCTTCGATAAGGCGCTTAATGGAGACTCTTTCTTTTCCGGCGAAATCTACCTCAACAAATTTATGAATGCCGGGCGCGCCGCCTGGACCGCTGTGCGCGAAACCGTTAGCTATCTTCTCAATGAGAGTACTGCCGACTTGCGGGATAATAGCGAATTAAGAGATACGGCTTTAATTCCCATGTCACAAATTGAGATGACCATACCAGTCGATATTCGTGATTACACCGATTTCTATTCTTCCCGCTATCATGCGACCAATGTCGGCACGATGTTCCGCGATCCCAATAATGCCCTATTGCCGAACTGGCTTTGGGTGCCGGTTGGATATCATGGACGCGCCAGTTCAGTGGTTATCAGCGGTACGCCGATCCACCGCCCGAATGGGCAAACACGCCCGGATGATAATGCCCCGCCAGTATTTGGCCCTTGTCGACTGCTCGACTTTGAGCTGGAGATGGGCTTTTTTATCGGGCCGGGCAACGACCTTGGGAAGCCAATTCGCCTCGCTGACGCAGAGGATCATATTTTTGGAAAAGTGTTGGTGAATGACTGGAGCGCACGGGATATTCAGAAATGGGAATATCAACCGCTGGGGCCATTTCTCTCGAAAAATTTTGCAACAACAATTTCTCCCTGGATTGTCACCCTCGATGCACTCGCACCGTTTAGCTGCGATGGTCCGGTTCAGGAAGATCCTGCCCCACTCCCCTATCTGGATAGCGGCAAGAACCGTTCTTATGACATCCATCTGGAAGTGCACTTGCAGAGCGAAAACATGGAAAAGGCAACACGAATTTGCCAATCCAATTTCAAATATATGTACTGGAATATCCGTCAGCAATTGACCCATCACTCCATCTCCGGCTGTAATATTTCTCCGGGAGATATGATGGCTTCCGGCACTATCAGCGGGCCAACGCCGGATTCTTACGGCAGCATGCTGGAGCTAACCTGGCGGGGCAGCAAACCGTTGACCATCGCCCCGGAAGAAACCCGCAAATTTATTCTCGATAACGATACGGTCATCCTTACCGGCTGGTGCCAGGGCGATGGCTATCGGGTTGGTTTCGGAGAAGCCAGCGGCAAAATATTGCCGGCAAGAGAAGTTTTGTAGGCAGAAGGCCTTAGTTTGTATAGGCTGAGGGCTAAAGGCTGAAGGTACCGCCTAAAGCCTATCGCCTAATCCCTATTTTTTTAAACATTTATTGATCTTAGAGCGTGTTTGAAAAGTTTACGGTCCGGCGATTTTTCTGTTTTTAGCCAGCCGTCTTAGCATTACGTTAACCATAGCTGCATAAATCATGGTTT
>JANQQU010000091.1 GCA_028284905.1 Calditrichia bacterium | reverse complement strand
TTTTCAAGATCATAATTCCGCTTATGCTATTGGATC
Source organism: Calditrichia bacterium (assembly GCA_028284905.1). Classification (GTDB taxonomy): domain Bacteria; phylum Calditrichota; class Calditrichia; order RBG-13-44-9; family J075; genus JACKAP01. Next base: position 1,603 of record JANQQU010000091.1, on the reverse strand, counting down.
AAATGGGGTTATACGGAAAACAAATGACGGAGGCGCAACCTGGATACACAAATCAAGCGGAACAGATGTTCGCCTCGAAGATATTGTTTTTCTGAATGCTTCAACGGCCATAATTGTAGGGTTCAATGGCACGATTCTACGCTCAACCGATGCCGGAGAAAACTGGCAAAGTATTCCTAGTGGCACAACAGAATACCTGCGGAGTATATCTTTTGCGGACGATAATTCGGGAATAATCGTCGGTTATAATGGGATTACCCTAAAAACAACGGATGGTGGTGTAAACTGGGAAAATTTGAGCGCCTATTCATACTATTCCTTCCTATCGGGAGTTTCATTTGCAGATGAAATGACTGGCCTTGCAGTCGGGGAAAGCGGCACTATTCTATACACCAACAATGGCGGCGAGAGCTGGAGCCAGCAAAACAGTGGTACAGATAGAGATCTTTGGGATGTTGACTTTATAAATAATAATATTGCTGTAGCAGTTGGCACTCAGGGAAAAATTCTTCGCACCATTGATGGCGGGGAAACTTGGCTGGAAAAGGATGATCCATTGCATCGTTCATTAACAGGCGTGAGCTTTAGCAGTATTAATATCGGTACTGCCGTTGGTCCGGGATTTCCTGCCGGAACAATTCTTCGCACCAGCGACGGCGGGGAGTCCTGGCTCCTACAAGATGGTGGTAATAAGTCATTCAATGATGTTTCATTTGCCGATAATAATGTAGGCATAGCAGTTGGGAATGATGCAACTGTGCTAAGAACAAACAACGGCGGTGACACCTGGATTTTACAAGAAATAAATATACCAAATGATCCGGATTTATTGAGTGTTTCTTTCGGAGATATTAACACTGCAACCGCGGTGGGGTATTGGGGGACAATAATACACAGCGGCGATGGTGGGCAAACATGGGTTGAACAAACACATGATTTAACCGCTAACAGAAGGTTTTTTAGCGTTTCTTTTAGTGATAGATACAATGGTATGGTAGTCGGCGATCTGGGCGCTATTCTCCATACTAATGATGGTGGAGAAACTTGGACGACGCAAAATTTAATAACGATTACCGCTCGAAATTTACTTTCCGTTTTTCTCAGCGATTATAAAACAGCTACAATAGTCGGTAATTCTGGCATCATATTACGTACAACCTCGCATGGCTCTGTAGATATTCAGGAACCGCCGGTACAGCAATTACCCACGGATTTTGAACTGGGGCAAAATTACCCCAATCCGTTTAACCCAACCACGAATATTGGATTTCGGATTCCCCCCCCAAGGGGCAAGTCGGAATTCGGATTTATAGAGTTGGCGATTTATGACATTACCGGGCGGCTGGTAAAAACATTGGTGAGTGAGAATCGCGCTGCCGGTAGCTATTCCGTGCAGTGGGATGGCAGCAATGATTTGGGGCAGAAGGTTAGCAGCGGTATTTACATCTACCGCCTGCAGGCAGGGAATTTTGTCCGTGTTCGGAAAATGGTTCTCTTGAAATAATTTTTTATTAAAAGTTAAAATTTTTGCTGCTTTTCGGAATAAGTAAGATGATTTAGGATAGTCAACTGTTCATACACTTGAGGAGGGTTTGCTTTGAAA
>JANQQU010000089.1 GCA_028284905.1 Calditrichia bacterium | reverse complement strand
TCCCGGGTTTCCTAAATCCGACACTTTTTCCTCCCATGTAAGTTTTGGGAGTAAGATAACAATTTATTAAACAACATAAAAACGGGTGACTACCCAAATCTACAAATGGGCAAATGGGCAACAAAGCAGGGAGAGCAGTATTATTGATCTTTTTAGTTCCAGCTCTTAATTGATATATCTGTGGCAAATAATCAGTTCAGCAGATAATGAAGTAGTATTATTCCTTCTTTCAAATCTCTGCCAGAAAGTTTACTTTGCAATATCATATTAACGAAGGTAGAAAATGTTTAATCCCGATCGCTATTATAGAATCGAAGGCGGCCGCCGCCTTGAAGGGACGGTGCGAGTCAGTGGTGCCAAGAATGCCATTAGTAAACAGCTGGTCGCCTCGCTATTAACAGATGAACCTTGCGTCTTCAGTAATGTGCCGCGGATAACGGAAATCGATGTTGTATTGGAGATGCTCGCGGAAGTTGGCACCCGCTACGAATGGCTGGATGAAGACACTTTGAAGCTGGAAACCCCAACAGTGGCGAGTAACCTGGTTGGGGAAAAATATTCCGGTTTTAACCGCATTCCGATTTTAATGTTAGCGCCTTTAATTCATCGCTGCGGATCTGTGACTGTACCGGCAATGGGCGGGTGCGTGATTGGCAAACGACCGGTGGATTTTCACCTGCAGGGCCTTTCGGAAATGGGCGCCGAGATTGAAGTGAAGAAAGATTCTTTTATCGCCCGCAGCGACCAACTGACCGGCACAAACATCACCCTTTCTTATCCCAGTGTCGGTGCCACCGAAAACCTATTAATAGCGGCAACACTTGCGAAAGGCACCACCGTTATTCAGAATGCGGCAGTAGAGCCGGAGATTGTCGATACGATTCTTTTCCTGCAAAAAATGGGTGCGTTGATCAGTGTTGATGTGGATCGCCGGATTATTATCGAAGGGGTTTCCCGGCTGCATGGTGCCCATCACTGGGCAGTGCCGGATCGCATCGAGGCGGCATCTTACGCCGTTCTGGCGGTGGCGACGGATGGAAACATCACCATCGAAAATGCCCGGCAGATGCACATGATTACCTTTCTCAATAATCTCCATAAAGCGGGCGGCGGCTTCACAGTCGATGATGATGGGATGACTTTTTTCCGCCGGAAGAAACAGCTCCAACCAGTGCATGTAGAGACCGACGTGCATCCCGGATTTATGACCGACTGGCAACAGCCATTTTGCATTCTGCTCACCCAGGCGGAAGGTGTCTCCGTCGTTCATGAAACAGTTTATGAAAAACGATTTGGCTATACCGAAGCTTTAAGGAACATGGGGGCGGATATTCAATTGACAACTTCATGTTTAGGTAATAAACCCTGTCGTTTTCTCAATCGCGATCATCTTCATAGCTGTATTATCAAAGGCCCTTCCCCCTTGAAAGGCAGTGATATTGAGATTCCCGATCTGCGCGCCGGTTTTGCCTACATTATTGCTGCCCTGGTTGCGGAAGGGGAAAGCAAAATTTCCGGCATCCGATATGTCGAACGCGGTTATGCCAATGCCCCGGCGAAATTACGGAAAATCGGTGCAATCATTGAGGAGGCGTGAGGAGGTTGGTGATATTCGTAAAGAAAATTCATGAATTTTCTCTATAACGAACAACGATGAACCACCAACGAATAATGATGCACAAAAACCAACCAACAAAAATCCGGGAAAACGTCCCCCTCGCCCCATTGACCACCTTCGGCACCGGGGGCCCGGCTCGCTTCTTTTTATCTGCTGAAACGATCAAAGATGTTCAGGAAGGACTGATATTCGCCGACCGAAAACGGCTCGCCGTTTTTATCCTGGGCGGTGGCAGCAATGTTGTGGTGAGTGATAATGGATTCCCGGGATTAGTCTTGCAAATTGTCCCGAAAGGGATTCGCTGTGAAGCAGATGCTGATAGCATCCGTTTATCGGTCGCAGCCGGGGAAGTGTGGGATGATATCGTCGCATACGCTGTTGAGCGAGACTGGTGGGGGATTGAAAATCTCACTGCCATTCCCGGCAACTGTGGCGCCGTGGCCATACAAAATGTCGGCGCATACGGTCAGGAAGCCGCAGATGTCATCGAAGCGGTGACGGTGCTGGATCGAAAAGATGGAGACATAAAAACCCTCAGCGCAGAAGAGTGCCAGTTCGCATACCGGGAAAGTATTTTTAACCGCTCGGCAAAAGATCGCTATATTATCTGGGAAACCCATTTTCGCTTAAGCAGAAAGGGGCAGGCGCATACCGGTTATCCCGATGTTCGCAGTTATTTGCAAGAGCGGCAAATTACTCATCCGACTCCCCGGGAGATGCGCACAGCGATTTCCGCTATTCGCGCCCGAAAATTTGCCGATCCTGCCACTATCGGCACCGCTGGCTCTTTTTTCAAAAACATTTATATATCAGAAGCGCAGTTTCTGGATTTAGCAAAAAAAGTTGCCAGTATAAGTCCGCCGGAGGTGCTCGATAAACTGCAGCGTGTCCGGGAGAGATTTTCCTCTGAATCGGGGATAAAAATTCCGACTGCATTTCTAATCGACCAGGTTTGTGGATTGAAAGGGCATCGTATTGGCGGTGCACAGGTATCCCCAACCCAGGCACTGGCAATCATTAATCCGGAAAAACGGGCTACAGGAACCGAGGTTCAGCAGCTGATTAAGCATGTGCAGACAGTCGTTCGGGAAAAAACCGGGCTGGAAATCGAACTCGAACCAGCCCTGGTTGGTTTTAGCTGATTAATTAGAATTTATTTCGGCTAGTATTCTCTTTATAGCCGCTAAAACTTCTGCGGATTTATTCGGATCTAAGGCATCTGGATGCGGTGGTGCAAAGCGCCCGGAATCATTATCAAAATATTGTCCGGATGCTGCCGAGAATTCATCATCAAGCGCTGCCCGGTAGAGTATCTCCGCACCAATCCGGACATCCCCGCCAGAAACGCCAAATGCATCCTTGACCATTTTTGTGCCAAGCATCGATCCCGGATTGACAGAAACGACGATTGGCCCCTCTCCTTTCAAATTCTCGGCCATAGTGCGTGACCACATGGTAATCGCCAGTTTACTTTGTGAATAGGCGGCCATATCCGGTAGGCGAATGTTTCCCGCCAATGCCTGTAGATTGACCGGAGACTGGGCCGCTGAAGATAAGTTGATGATTCGCCCCGTCTGATCGAGGAGCGGTAACAGACGTTGTGTCAGCAGATAGGGGGCAAGGGTGTTGACGACAAAACGGACGTCGAGCCCATCGGCAGTAACCGGGGTAGAGGTCTTAAATACGCCGGCGTTGTTAATCAATACATCGAGTGTTTGATGTTTCGCTGCCACAGCATTGGCAAGCGCTTCTACATCGGCCATGCGGGAAAGGTCCGCCGGATAGCTCTCAACATCTCCACCTCCCGGTAAAGCGGAAAGCAGCTTTTCAACTGCCGCCAGTTTCGTGGCATTTCGGCCGTGCAACAAAACTGTATGTCCGGCTGCGGCGAGCATTTTAGCGGCTGCCAGGCCGATGCCATCGGTCGATCCGGTAATGAGTATTTTTTTTGACATTTTTTCTCCTTATTCTGAGAAGTCCGGCAGAATTTCATCCGCCAGGTATCTTAATGTTTTTTCAATATCTGCCTGGTTAAAACGCAGATTTAAGGCGACATGATTTAGCCCGATCGCCTCCAGTGATTTTAAATAGTTGCGAAGATGTTTTGCCCCCAATCGAAATCCCAAATGGATCGGTTGCGGTGGAGTTTCCGGATCATCCGTCAGGTCTATATAGAGCGGTTGCATAACCGGCTGGGCAGGTCTGCCGGCAGCTTCTACCTGGGCTCGCCAATTTCGGATAACGCCGGTTTGAACGCCGGTGCTGCGGGGATAAATCATCCAGCCATCTCCGTTACGGGCAATCCACTCGCTATCCTGTTGGCTACCCCCGGTAATAAGTAAAGGCAGTTTTCCGGCCACCGGTTTCGGCAGCATATCCATGCCGCCGTAGGGGCTGCCAAAATCGTTTTCAAATGCAGCTGCATCTTCGGCCACCTGCCGGATGTAATTAAAGCTCGCTCGAAATTTGCCGCCGCGGTCAGCGAAAGGCTGATTAAGCGCCGGATACTCAGCCGGGCGATCGCCGGATGCAACGCCAAGAATCAGTCGTCCACCGGAGAGCGCATCGGCACTGGCAGCGGCTTTTGCAACATGCGCCGGGTGGCGCAATGGCAGGATAATGCTAGCAACACCAAGAGCAATCCGTTCGGTTTGGCCGGCCAAAAAACCGAGATAAACAAAAGGATCGTAAACCTGCCCGGCATCCCCGAATGAGGGGACGTTAAAGGGCACGTCCCGCAGCCAAATCGCTTTAAATCCCAATTTTTCAGCTAACTGGACCCGTTCCAGGTGTTGCATCATGGAAGGCACCGGTCCCGCCGTATATCTTTCCAGTGGCACTACCAGACCAATGCTCAGCCGGTTCGGGCGAAAAACGGCGTTATATCCTTTGTTGATCGCCTGGAATTTTCTGGTTTCGTTATTTTCAATCATTTTTAATCTCGGTCAAAATTTTCATTTATTATTTATGCCTGCTGAAATCCATCGAGCACATTTTTACCGATAACCCGTCCACTCTCTTGCTGCACATGCGCATCAGTAAGTGTTTCGACGCTGATAGTGCCGAGATGATTGGTTACTGTGGATATTAATTTGCCGTCATCAATAAGGGCTGAGACCCTGTTGAGCAGATCGTGCTGCTTTTCGATATCATCGGTCTGGAACATAGAGCGGGCAAACATGAATTCCCAACTAAAACTAAGTGCTTTAAGTTTTATCGAAGCGATATCGATCGATTGCGGATCATCGATGATGGCGATGTGCCCCCGCGGTTTGATCAGTTCGACAATGGCAGGGAAGTGCCCTCCTGTGCCGTTTAGCGAGGCGACATAGCGCGGTTGCAGACCTAAAGCGTTGATTTGGTCTACTAACGATTCGCGGTGATTGATAACATGATCTGCACCCATTTTTTCTACCCAGGCAACTGTTTCCGGGCGGGATGCGCTGGCAATGACGGTTAATCCGGTAAGCTGTTTCGCCAGCTGAATAAGAATTGATCCAACACCGCCTGCCGCACCGATTACCAGGAGCGATTCACCCTTGCCGGTACCTTCCGGGATGGCGAAAGAATCGAACAGAATTTCCCAGGCGGTAATAGCAGTCAAGGGGAATGCGGCGGCTTCCGCAAAACCGAGGGAGGTTGGTTTTTTTCCGACGATCCGTTCATCAACCGCATGAAATTCTGAATTTGTGCCGGGCCGGGTAATATCGCCGGCATAAAAAACTTCGTCGCCGATTTTGAAATTGCGGACATCACTGCCGGTTTGCCGGACAATACCAGCGGCGTCATAGCCAATTATTTTTGTACCTTTTTCCGGATCCATCATGGCGCGAACCTTTACATCTACAGGATTCAGTGAGATGCCCCGTACCTCAACCAGCAGGTCACGAGGTCCTAAAGTTGGTGTTTCCGCTTCAAACTCGATTAAGGCATTTGCTGCGCTAATGGGGCCGGCCTGATTATAACCAATTGCTTTCACTTTAATACTCCCAAGCTATTTATTGAAATTTCTTATTGATATCTCATTATCTATGAGTAATATTACAAACAACTAATCAATAAGTAAAATTGTTTATAACAATAGAAACTATGAGTAAAGCGAATAGATCGAAGTTTAAGCTGGATACCGACCTGATCAGCCTGCGCGCGTTAGTGGCGGTCGTGGAAGAAGGTGGTTTCTCTGCGGCGGCAAAACGGGTTCATCGCAGTCAGTCGGCAATTAGCCTGCAAATTGCCAAACTGGAAGAACGTCTGAACACAAAGCTGCTGGAACGCACCAGCCGTTCTGTTTCTCTAACGCCTGCGGGTGAAACCTTTATCAGTTATGCCCGGCGGATTCTCGAGCTGGCCGACGAAGCTATATTGGCCGTAACCTCTCCGGAGGAAACCACATTATTGCGCGTCGGGTTTGCGGAATACCTCGTGCCGCAACACTTGCATCACTTGCTGGCGCGGTTCCGGCGGGCCCATCCCAGCTGCGATTTAAGCCTGGTGCTTGGTTCCGGGGTGTCGTTGCATGAAGCGATGGATCGGGGAGAGCTTGATATTGTCTTTGCGGGACCGGAAGCGGAAAACGGCCAGGTGTTATGGGAAGAACCACTGGTGTGGAGTGGGGCAATTAATCTCGCTGATGATCCGGACGCCCCGATTGAACTAATCATGATGCACCCGCCCTGCAGCTATCGGCAGATCGCTTTCAATGCGCTGACCAAATCAGCAAAGCCATTCAAAACCACCATCGAAGCAAATTCCGTGCAGGCGGTTCAATCTGCGATCCGGGCTGGTTTGGGAGTTAGTGTCTTACCGCTCTCGGCAGTTGAGGCAGATATGCCCCTGCTAAAAAGTAACGATTTGCCGGACCTGCCAAATACTGCGGTACTCAGTTATGTCAATGCGGACTTGTCCCATCCCTATGCACAACGATTTATCGATTTCCTGCTGGAATGTATCCGGGATAATATCGAATCTCCCTTGCAATTGAAAGTGCTTAACGGGGAAAAAGTGGCGGCCAATTCCTGAGGAATCATTCAATATTTTTTGCAGCCATTTACATTTCCGGGCGGAGTTGTTGAATTTTTTCCCGGTATTCGGTGAGCTTTTGAACGATGCGCATCGGGTCGTCTATCTGATCGGAAATAGCGTTTTCAATATCTTTCAGCACTTCATCAACCGGTTTCCAAAAGAGCTTGATGAGATGATGATCCAATGTATCGGAAATGTTGATGATCTCTTCCAGTAACTCGTAACATTCCCCTAAATCCAATGATGGGTCACTACTTTTTAGCGAATAGCCGAGCGGAATCGTATGCGCTTCTCCATTGATTTTCACCGAAAAATAATCGACAAATAAATTGCCCTTGGTAGCATTCAGATAATGACAATTATCGATAATGAAGCGCTCATCAAGGTAGATGACCGCACCATTGATTTGCCCATCCCACTCGATACCCTCAGGGATCTCTTCCGGGAGATGCTCAAACACCACCAGCAGAGTATTTGGCTTACATTTCAGGTGATCATTCAGATAAGCGTGAAAGCGTAAAAAATGGATGGCATCCGGCGTTAACTTGATTTTCAAATCAAGATCACGGGGCAGAAACATCTCTTCAGCACGCGCCATGGTCGCGCCTAAATCCACGTTACTGTGGTCCGGGGACATGGAGGTAACATTGTCCTGAAACAGGTCGGCAAGATAATCCCGGTAAAGCTCCAGGCTGTTAAAGCTGAGAAAATAGTTCTCGTAAAATTCCTCATCGAAAAGAATGCCCAGTTCTCCGGATTCCGTCAAATTAATGCTGCCGAGTGCTTCCTGCCAGAACAGCGCAACATCATCGCGGATAATCTTCCGGATATCACTGCCTTCTGTGAGCCACTGCGGTTTTTCAGCTAATATCGTTTCCCGTAGTGTCTCTTCCGGGAAGGTCGCGTCCACATCGATATCGATCCGTTTTTCCGCGGCGATATCTCCCAGCTGGGCAATTTCCGTCACCGTCATCATGCTGTTGCGGACGATATCGTAATAATATTCAACGCTGTTTCTGGAGAGAATACCGGGCAGATTGCCTTCTGCCTGCATCGCGGCGCCATCGTCAGTCAAGGTTAATTGGGAGATGGTGACTTCGGCAAGGGAGGCGTAATTCGTCGCGCAGTCTACTAATTCCAGGGCGACGAGTTTATCCAGTGAGGGTTTGACAAAATTGTTTACTTCCGGGACGCCAAGTATTTCCGCAAACACTTTATCCAGGCTATATTTACCATAGGTATCGTGGGCAGAAAAACGCTCTACCAATTCGAGAATCCCTTTCTCGAAGAGCGTCGGTTGCCGGGGAATCGCATGTTGAACCGTGCAGTTCAACTTCAATACGGGAAAGGAAATAGAGAAGCTACCCAACTTCATTAACCGGCACCTCCCAGTTTTTTGTAACTCTCCGGGGAAACGATGCGGGAGGCATTCCAGAAGCAGGAGGCGCGATTGAGATTGTTGATAATATCGTTATAAATCATGCGGGTGGTGACGCCGGGCTGATCCATCAGGGGCAGTTCTACCTCGCAATCGGCGAACATATCCCGCGCCCCAAAGATAACCAGTAGCTCCTGCGCCCGGGAAAAAGCGACATTGATCCGCTCGAACTGTGCAACGAAGCTTCCCTTCGTTTGCAGGCCACCGCGATTATTTCGCACCAGGCTCACCAGAATGATTGGCCGCTCCTTGCCCTGAAAACGGTCGACGGTATTCACATCAACATAGAGGGCGTTAAAGCTATGTTGTTTTACCCGTCGCCGAATTTCCGCAACCTGCTTCCCGTAAAAAGAAATCACCCCTACGGTTTTTCGTTTGTCATCGCCGTAGCCTTTCTTTTTATATTCTGCATCCATCTTTTTCAGGAGTTCGACGATTAAGGTGGCTTCTAGTGTATTGACTTTCGAGGTGCCGCTTTGGGTTTCGTAATGCACTTTCCCTTGCGGATCCCGGGAAGTGTCGATCCAAAGGGCGTGGGTTTTCGGGGTAATTAAATCGATGCCCTCCGGAGAGGCGATGGTTAATTCATGATCGCGCACTTTATCCGGTTTCTTTAAGCCGCACTTTAAGCGGTAGTCATAAAAATGGTTGATCACTTCCATGATTTGTGGGTGCATACGATATTGCGTGTACAGGGTTGTCTTGATAGCCGCCGGGGCATTTTCAAAGTATTGTTTAAAGAGGGACGCGGTAACCATATCTTTAAATTTGTAAAAATTCGAACGCGTTAAGAGCTGATAGACCGGGGCTTGCTCATCTTCCATACCAGCGGCCATTGCTTCCTGCCAGCTCCCTTCCTGCTCTTTGAATAAGGGAGGCAGCTGCCGGTGGTCGCCCACCAGAATCGTTTTGGTCGCCTGCATCATTGGCATCAGCAATTCCGGGGGTGTCGCTTTACTGACTTCGTCGATAATTGCTACGTCAAAACTATTCTTCCCTTTTCCTTCCAGCGTGCGTCGGTTTTCGTTGCAAGTGATGCCGATAACATTACAGTTATCGATATAAGTGGCGATAAAATGATCATTATCGTTGGCTATCTGGGCAGGATCGTTCAGGCTGGTCAACCAGCTTTTCAGAAAGGGCTCCCAATTTTCCCGGAATTGGCGGTCCGGTGCCTGGCGGGTTTCCAGATCCGCGATCGATTTTTCCAGGCGTGCCCGGATTTGCTGCATCTGTTGCGCCGGTTGCTCACTCTGCGAAATTGGTATGTCGGTAAGCTGGAGAAGATTATCCTGCATTTTTGCCTGTTGATCCCGAAATGCTTCCTTCAGTTCGCTCTTACTTTGGTTCAATGCTTCAATATGCTCGGCTTTTTTCTTGAGGAGATCATCATCCGGATCCGATACGCTCAGCTTCCCAATTATCTTCTGGACATTGTTGATTAATAATTTGCTGAACTGGGCGATACGTTCTTCCGTTTGGCGGAGCGCCTTGGTTGTGTGATTAAGAACGATGAGAAGCTTGCGTTTTTCCAGATTGGGATTGATCAGCCGCTCGTAAAACGGTCGTCCCTTTTCGATCATATTAAATACGGCGGTATAGAGTGGAATATCGATGCTGGCAGTAGTCTCTATTTCCTGAATTGCCTGACGGATTTCCCGCCAGCGTAGCAGTTGGCGTTCATCCCCTTCATCCATGGCCGATTCAATTTCAAAGAGATCTTCATTCAGTTTGTTTAATTTCAAACGAGTTTCCGGATCGATCACCAGCGGGGTATCCGGATTGTTGAGCCGTTCGATTTCTGCTTCCAGGCGGGGAATGCAGGATTGAATTTCAAACCAGCGTTTCAGAATTTCCTTAAAAAAATCGGTTTTTTCCCGCGTGCTAAAAGGGCCTTCCTTTACATGCCAATACTGATTCAAATCGATTTTATAGCGGCGAAGCTGATCGATGCTGGCGATAATCGTTGCCTGGATAAGATCGAGAATTTTATCCGGTATCAGCACCTTCACTTCCAGATTACCATGGAGCAGCTTGATAAAGTTCGTCAAATTTTCCCGCAGGCTGATCATCGATTTGGCGCGGTGATGCGCGTCTTTCCGCTGTTTTTCCGCAGTCAAATATTCGATGCCGGCGTTATACTGACGCTGATCCAGATCGGCGATTTCAGTCTTGATAGCGTTGAGGCTACTCTCCATTGTAGTGATATCGTCCAACTGCTTTTGGAGCGCTTCCAGCTGAATGTCTATTTCCTGCCAGGGATGCTGGTATTTTTTCTCGCAATATTCGGAGATCGTCGTATAGAATTTTTTCAGCACTTTGTCTTCTGCAAACTCCTGTCCTTCCGGGGAAAACTTGTGGCTGCGTCCGAGGCGAATCGCCCGAATTTCCGGGACAGCTGCGAGTTTTTCCAGGGCGTTGTCGACGGCGAGATTGGCCTGAGAGGCCAGCAACACCCGCTTACCAGTGCGGGTAAACTGATAGATCGCTTCGCCAATCACGGTTGTTTTCCCGGTGCCGGGAGGGCCTTGTATTAGCGCGACATCCGGGGCGCCAAGCATCTTCTGCACGGCTTTTTGCTGATCGGCGTTAATCCCTTTCATCAACCAGCTTTTGATTGCCGGGGCAATTTGTGGTGTATTCGCTTTTTCAATGTCAAAAAGCCAGGATGTCAGGAAGGGGGCATAACCGGATTCCAGTTCCAGGTCGCGGATCGATTGCATCTGCCGGTGTATCAGGGCAAACTCGCCGATCAGGGAAACCGCTAAAAATCCATCATCCGGAAAACGCTTACGGAGGTGTCGGCGAACGATCTTGCGCTGCTCGTCATCACTGGCCGATTCGATATCCGCCTGATCATCTTCGGTCAGGGAAAAGTGCACTTCCGCGGGATAAGCATCTGGCCAGGGGCATTCATCCAGGTCTTTCTTATATTGAGATTTATCCCGGGCGATAATCTTCTGAAATCGCCCCAATCCCGCGGGGCGCAGCGAACGGGTTTCCCGGTTGTAATTGAACTCCCAGCGATCGGTAGAATAACGCAGCGGGAAAGCCATGAGATCTTCATTGCGTAACTGCCGTTCAAATCCGCGGAAATCGGCTTCATCCGCCGCTACCACGCCGAACTTAACCCGCCTATCCTCTACTTTGACGGAGATGTAGCGGATACCAGCCAATTGGCTTTCAACAATCTCCTTCTTCCAGGCAAGATAGGCTTTCCATTTGATGAGGTTCTCACCGGTCTTTTTGGAGATTTCCGGCAGTTGCAACAGCAGCTTACCATTAAAAATATTATTGGGACGTTCCCCATCGGAAAATTCCGGTATCGCCGTTACTGCTACTTCAAAATCACGGGGAGGGGAGTCGGCGATACTACTGATACGATCAATCAGCAGCTCCGGGCTACTATGCTGCCTTGGGTATAATCCTCCACGGATACAAAGGGTGATGCCCGGCGGCAGTTCAGCTTCAAGCATATCGGTTCGCCGGGGACGAACGGAAATATCAATGAACTCATCTTTCAGGGAAGTATTGGCTAAATAGTACTCTGCCGCCGCGTCTCGCTCAAAAAATGTTTCCACAAAGTAGGCCAGGATATTCGTATCTTCGTTCAACGTCGGAAACAGTTCCCCACCATGTGCCTTCCGGATACGATGCAGATGATCCGTCAACCGCTCGCGGTTCCGTTTAAAATTGAGATACAAATATTGGTTTTTTTCGGCCATATTAAAAAATTAGAAAAGTTCAAAGTTTAGAGCTCAGAGTTGCTCACTTGCCCATTTGCCCATTTGCTCATTTGCATATTTACTACCCTTGCAATGCCTGAAACAGTGTTTCTGCAACATTTGCCGGTAATTTCCCTTTTTCCTGTAATTCCTGCTGCGAAGCTTCCTTGATTCGTTTCAATGATCCGAATGTTTTCAGCAATTTCTGCTTGCGGGAAGGTCCAATGCCGGGAATATCATCCAGTGGCGATTTCAGGGTTGTTTTTTTATGCTGCTTCCGGAAATGGGTGATTGCAAAGCGATGCGCTTCATCCCGGGTTTGCTGCAATAATTTTAAGCCGGAAGAACGTTTGGAGATGATAATCGGATCACTGCTGCCCGGCACAAAAACCTCTTCCAGTCGCTTCGCCAATCCGACGATCGGCTGTTCGGCCGGATCAATATCTAATTCCCGCAATGCAGCAACCGCGCTGCTTAGCTGTCCTTTACCACCATCGATTAAGATCAGATCGGGCATCTCCGCCTTTTCGGCCAGGCGTCTTTTATACCGGCGGAAAACCGCTTCATTCATCATCATGAAATCGTCGGGCGTATCCTTGGAGCGTATTTTGAAGATGCGGTATTCGCTCTTCTTCGGACGGCCATTAACGAAGCAGACCATCGAGGCGACCGCATCTTTTCCCTGGATATTGGAAATGTCAAACCCTTCGATACGCCGGGGAGGATTTTTTAAGCCGAGATGCTTTTGTAATTCTTTGACATTATAGGAAATATGATCCTTTTGCTCGAATTTCTGGATTTTTAACTCGTCCAGCAAAAACTTGGCGTTTTTCTGGCAAAGCATCACCAGTTTGCGTTTCTCGCCGATTTGCGGAACCTGCAGCTCTACTTTCTGTTGACTGGATTCACTTAGCCACTTTTCTAAAAGTTCGTGCTGATCGCCGAGGCCAAAAGGGAGAAGAATTTGCTGCGGACATTCATCCGGATTGAGATAATATTGCTGGAGAAAAGTTTGTAGTATTTCCGTGTTTTCTTTTTCTTCCACACCTTTCAAATAAAAGTGTTGCCGGCCGATAACTTTCCCATCGCGGATTTTGAAAACAACCGCGCAGGCATCTTCATCTTCGTGGGCCAAAGCGACCACATCCCGATCCTCAAAATCCCGTAAAACGACTTTTTGCGGGACGAAGCCGTAGCTCTCGATCATCTGGATCTGGTCACGCAGGCGGGCAGCGCCTTCAAAATTCATTGCTTCGGCCTGGATTTCCATCTGCTCGGTCAACTCGGTAATAAGATTGCGGGTTTTACCCTTTAGGAATTGTTCGACCTGGCGGATCATTGCCTGGTATTCTTCCTGGCCAACCAGTCCCTCACAAGGACCCTGGCAGCGTTTGATGTGATAATCGAGGCAGACCTTCACTTTTCCGGCGGCAATGCTTTTGTCATCGATATAATACTTACAGGAGCGAATCGGGAATATCTTGTTTACCGTTTTCATGATGTGCCGAAGATGCTTCACATCGGTATACGGCCCAAGATATTTGGAGCCGTCTTTAATAATTTTCCGGGTAACAAATACCTGGGGAAAAGGCTCTTTGGTGATGCGGATGTAGGGATAGGATTTATCATCCCGTAGAAAAACATTATAACGGGGTTTATGTTCTTTAATGAGATTCGCTTCCAGGATGAGCGCTTCAACTTCGGAATCGACCAGAATTGTATCAATGCGCCGAATCTGCTTTACCAGACGTTGGGTTTTCCGGTCCAGATTTCTGCTGCTTTGAAAATAGGAACGCACCCGATTACGCAGATTCTTGGCCTTGCCAACGTAAATAACTTTTTCCTTTTCATTGCGATAGAGATAAACACCGGGATTGGTGGGGAGGTTTTTCAGCTTCTCTTCAACTTCGGCAGGCCATTTTTTCCGCGTCATTAACCCTAGTCTCTCGAATTTACCGGTTGCATTGAATCTTTATGACGATGATGAATATCTGAACAGCGCTATCTTCGCTTTTTTCACTCTGATGAAAAGCGATAAAGATATTCATGTTAAACATAAATTTAGGCATATAATTGCTGTCTAAGCAAGTGTTTGTTTGGCTTTTACCGATTCAGTAAAAACTTACTCACTAATATCGCAATATCATTCAATCTCGGCAAATATCATTATTCTACTGCGAGTATAAAGATATCTGAAAAGATAGATTCTCTTCGCCTAAATCGAGGGAAAGTTTACCGGGTAAATGCGTTAAACAGGTATGAAAGAAATTCAGATCGAGACCGTATTCCGCAGCATCATCGTTAGGTTTGTTAGCTTTGCCGGTTTCGAGCGTTATTTTTCCGGCGCCATTTGGCAAATTCGCTGATTCACCAGTAATTTCGAAATCAATTAATATTGTCCCCGCTTCAGTGCTACTACGAACCGATCCCTGATAATTCTTATCTTCATCGACAAAGCGGTGCAGGAATAGATATGCCTCCATAAATAAACCACTGAGTGCTGCATAACTTCCGGAATAGGGAGGAAGCTCATCTGATAAATTCAGCTGGCATTCGACATGGTGTTTGAAAAACAGATCACTTCGCAGATGGGTTTTGCTTTCTTCCAGAAATTGATTGATGGAAATGTCGATCGTTTCCTGATATCGCTCCCGGTTAATCTTTTTGTTAAAGCCGCTAATGGTTTGCTGCAGTTGATAGCCGGTATCGATGATCTCTCCTAAATCCGCTAAATCAGGATACTTGAAGCGCAGTAGTTCAGCACGTCCGAACATTGTGCCTAATGGTGTATTTAGATTGTGAATGAAGCCGGGAAGGAAATGGGCTTGCTGCTGAAGAATTTTATCCATGAAGTCATTTTTACTTGCCGCGGAATTCCTTTCAAGTTTTACCAGCGCAGCAATGCCTTCGTTGCCACTTTCTCCCGGCCGGAGCCAGGTAACCGGCAATGGCGGTGTTGTTTCACCATCTGGCGTTTGCCAGGAAAGCAGCCGCTCCTTTTGCGAATCGCTTTTTAGCATCTCCCGAAACGTTTCGGCACTAATTTCATTTTGATTGAGGAAATGATTGGTGAGATTGAATTTGTCTAGATTGCTATCTATCCATCCATAAAAATTTGCCCCGGCCGGAGAAATACTTTCCAGCTTTCCCTGGGAATTAAATTGTAACAGTACCATTTTACCGGTGGATAAAAGAATGTCATGTAAAGTGGAGGTTGCGGTCATTATGCTGCCTTCAATTAAGGAGTGATTAATTCAGATGCCAGGATGTAAAATGTCCGATTAAAAGCGGGCAGCGGTGATAAAGCGCATGGATTGAATCGGTGGGAATTATATTGAGGAAAATTGCGGGAGAGTTTTGCAGATAATATCATTAAAAAGGCAGACCGTAAAATCGATCTGCCTTTTTTTAAACTTAAGAGGGGCGAACGTAGATTGGAACTGCGCTACAGGGTTCTCCCCAGAAAATTCTTTTGGCATGAGGGGCCAGGTTGGCTGCAAGCACCAGGTAAGCCCAGGTAGGAATCGGCACTTTGTCACAACCGGTGATGATCACCTTGGCATCTTGGTAGTCGGCTTGCCAATCGATGGCCGCTATTTTTTCCCGAAAGCTCTTTTCTCTTAAAATGCCCCCTTCGAGAAAATCCATGATATCCAGTGTTTTGGTTTTCGGCGTTCTTACTTTTACTTCGCTCATTTCAGTTCTCCTGATTTACGCCGAAAAGGATTGGCCACAACCACAAGTGCGTCCTGCATTGGGATTGATCCACTCGAAACCGGAGCCATTCAGGCCATCGGTATAATCCAGTTCACTGCCGTTTAAATACATGCCGCTGAATACATCGACAAAAATTTTCACATCGCCAAATTCCAGGACATTATCATTCGCCAACGGCGCTTCTTTAAATTCCATAAAATAGCTCAGCCCGGAGCATCCGCCAGACTTAACCCCAACACGCAGGCCGTAACCTTCTTTGCCCTCTACTTGCTGAAGCTTGCGAATTTGCTCAACTGCTTTATCGCTAATCTTCACATCGATTTCCATGCCAATCATGAAAAACCCTCGTATTTATGTAAAATGCGTTTAATTCGTTTTAATTCATACTACAACTATCAAATATATAAAATAGAATTCTATCTGTAAAGTGAAATGAAACGAATTTCTATTTCAGGGTTTTGATGTATATCGGATAGTTTGGATACAAAATTTAGCGGAAAATTTGTGATACTGCCCGGCAGAGCGTATATTTTTTCCGCCACGGGGGAAAAGTAGCTCACGCATACTCGCGACGGGGATCCGCAAAAAATATTTGCGATGTAAATGCGACCTGGAAATATCAGGCCGCCGGCAGTTAATTTTTTTGAAACAGAGAGGGATATGTCATGAAAAAGCTAATGATGCTTATTCAGGGGATTCTGTTATTCTCTTTAATGGTTTTCGCTGGCTGGTACTATGATATGGACGGCGCGGAAAAGCTGAATGCTTCCCTGAAAGATATCCCTGAATCCAGCGATGGAAAGATACTGAATGCCGCTTTCGTTTGCCTGGATGGCGTCTATAATTCCGAGTTAATGGCGCCCTATGACATACTGCAACATACGATCTACCGGGACAAAAATAATTACGTTAACTGCTTTGTCGTTACGCCGGATGGCAAGCCGTTCGTCACCTCGGAAGGCATCACAATTACCCCGCATTATTCATTTGAAAATGTACCATCCACAGATATACTGCTCATTCCCAGCACAGAAACCAGTATGAGCAGCGATTTGGAAAATAAAGTTTATATGGATTGGATCCGGAAAACAAGTGAAGAAGCCCGCTATGTCGTTACGTTATGTGACGGCGCTTTCCCGCTGGCGGAGACCGGGGTTTTAAACGGATTGTCGGCAACCACCTTTCCCGGTGATCGCGATAGCCTGCAGGCGCGTTATCCGGAAATTGATGTACGTTTCGATGTCAATTTTGTGGTTGATGGAAAATATATTACATCTGTCGGCGGCGCCCTTAGCTATGAACCGGCCTTGTACCTGGTTGAGAAAATTTACTCTCGGAAAAATGCTGTACGAACGGCAAAAGGACTGGTAATCGACTGGCAGCTGGATCAAATTCCTCACCTGGTCGTAGGAAGGATGGAATAAGTAAAACGTTGTAACGATTTCAATATTGATATTTTCGGAATTCTCAGGAGTTAATATGTCCTTCCATTGCAAGATGTGCAATCTATTGTTTTTATTGATTTTAATTTTTGCAGGCTCAGCACTTTACGGCGAAACTGAAACTACCGATGCTCAAACAATTATTGATCGGGCAATTGAAGCGCATGGCGGGAAGCATTACCTCGCCAGCCGAATCAATTTCGATTTCCGGGATCGTCATTATGTAAGCGAGCGTAGCGGGGGAATTTTCCATTACCAACGGATTTTCAGCGATAGCAGCGGCCGTGTGAATGATCATCTGACCAACGAAGGTTTTTTCCGAGAAGTGAATAATGAGAAGATTGATCTCAGTGAAGAGTGGCAAAGTAAATATGCAAATTCCGTAAACTCCGTGATTTACTTTGCTTTGCTGCCTTACGCCTTAAATGACCCGGCGGTACAGAAACGATATCTCGGCACCGGAATCATCCGCGATGAAAAATATCATGAGATTGAAGTCACCTTTCGTCAGGAAGATGGCGGCAAGGATTATGAAGATGTATTTGTTTACTGGATTCATCAGGAGAAAAATACCATGGATTACCTGGCGTACGAGTTCCATACAGATGGTGGTGGCACTCGCTTTCGGGAGGCGTTTAATCAGCGGGAGGTAAATAACATTATTTTTGCTGATTACCACAATTACAAGGGACCGCAACCGGGTGTTGACCTCGCTACTTTTGATACGCTTTTTCAGGCGGGAAAACTTAAAAAAGCCTCGGAAATCGTTCTGGAAAATGTTACTGTTACGCTCCTGGAAAACTAATTAGAAAAATTGAGGCAATATGGCACGGAAAAATACCAACCTGGTTTACTCGACGGAAAGTGGCCGAGTGAACGAATCACAAAAACCGGGTAAGAAGTCGAAAAGAAAGAAAAATACTGCAGCGCCACCGCAATTTAAACAGGATGGTGTGATACGTGTGCGCCGGGAGATGAAAGGGCGCGGCGGGAAAACAGTCACAGCCATCTACAATGCACCCTTCGAAGGCGCTGAGTTGAAAGATTTTGCCCGCGGCCTGAAACAGCTTTGCGGCACCGGGGGAACGCTAAAGGATGGCGCAATTATCATCCAGGGCGACCACTGCGATAAAATCGTTGCTCACCTGCAAAAAGAAGGTTTTCCGGTAAAACGTGCCGGGGGGTAATGGCTCTTTACAGTAACAGAAAGCAAATCATAATCTCTAACCTTAAAAAAATGTATGACAAAATAGGTCTAAAGAATGATCAGGAATAAAGCTATACCAGCGAGCATTAGCAGGTGGCAAATTGCTTTCGATCCATACGGGTTTACCGCGAAGAAAGGCTGGTTAGCAGCAGCGGAAAAAACCGAAGATATTCTTCAGCTGTATCATGATAACAATGACAATCTGCTGATCGATGTCGGTTGGTATCATCGTATTTATGGCGCAAACGTTATTGTGAATAAAGATTGGCAAAATCCGCTTGAGTCTCTCAAGACAACTTCACCCGAAGAAATCGAAAGCGCCGTTTATCAATGGATCGCGAAATATGAAAACGGCGTTGATACATCTGAGTAATAAATTGCCGAATACAAAAACATTTTAGCAGATAAAAAGCCTTTAATAGCCTAGAGGAGAACGATGCCTTTTATTCCACTACAGTCGATCAAAGACAAAGAATTGCTACCTGGATTTCGGGGAAGATTTATTCATACCGAGCAGATGACCTTCGCCTTTTGGGATATTTCCGCAGGCAGTGAGCTGCCGTCTCATTCCCACTATCATGAGCAGGTCGCTAATGTGCTGGAGGGTGAATTCGAATTAACGGTCGAAGGAGAAAAACGCATCCTGACGCCAGGGGAAGTGGCGGTTATTCCATCCAACGCAATTCACTCCGGAAAAGCAATCACGGATTGCCGGATACTGGACGTCTTTGCGCCGGTGCGCGAAGAGTATCGTTAATCCTTTCATTGAATATGAAAACAGACAAAATTCTTCAACGAATCATCGCTCGTTCAGGCATCCCGGATATAATGGAGGCCCTGACGAATAGACTGAGCCTCTCCGACCTGCAGTCCCTGTTATTGGCGGTTTATCGTCAACGGACGGAAAAGATGTCTGCCAGGGATCTCTTTAATCAATATCAGCAAAACCGCTTTGTGCAAATGGCCAGCAATTCTCCGGTAGAGCGATTAGCTTTTGAACAACTGGCATTTGGTTTATTGCCAAAGGGATTCAGGGCTGTGGAGCTTTCTCCGGTTGCCCCGCTGGGGGCGAATTCGATCGTCGCAACTGTCGATCAAATCAACAGTGTTGTGACTGTGCGAAACACGGAAGTTTGTTCGGACAACACCAACGTTATGGCGCTGGAGTGTGCCCGGCAGCGTCGTCGTTTGTTGTTGGAAAATCCCAAGAGTCGCGAAGTTATAAAGTATGCCAGTAGCCATCGCCTGATGCGTCCGCAACTGATGGAATTCCCTGGCGCTTTTCCGCATTTTATGGTGTTTGGATTATGCAGTGCCGGGCGTGATGAAGGTGGATTTAAGTTTGAATTAAACAACCTCAGCGAACATATTATTTTTTATCTGAACTTGTTGAAAAAGGGGACAGTTGTCGGACGCCCGGCGAAAGACATCGAGGTGATGATAATGCCCTTTAACAGCAAACGAGAGGCGTTGCTCGAAGAAAAGCTGATGCAGCCATTATCAAAACTTTACCCTGATGTTAAAATCCAATTTGACCGGGAGCGAACCAGTGGACGCGGGTATTATCTGGAAGTTGGCTTTCAAATAAATGCGAGAAACCGGGAAGGTGATGCGTTTTTTCTTGCTGATGGTGGATTTACGGACTGGACTAGCCAATTTCTCAGTAACCGCAAGGAGCGGCTCTTAATCAGCGGTATCGGTAGCGAGCGGTTTATGTGGGGATTTAAAAGATAGCAGGATAAAAGGTGAAGATTTACGACTAGCGCCTACTCTTTAAGATATTCCGATAATCCGCTATCGTATCAATGTCGCAAAGAATACTATCCCCGGCCATTTCCACCGTTGTAACATTTCCATAATTATCCTCGATGATTCCCTTACACCCATTCATCTCCTGGTGATTCAGAATCGCTTCTCGATAATGTGTAGAAAATGTGACAGGCTGCCCGCGCCGCCCCTGGGATTCCGCTAAAATAATGGTTTGTGGACTATTTCGATATGCCTTGCCAAACGCTTCTATCAACAAATTATATTCCGCTTTTTGAATCAAAGGCATATCTCCCAGGCAGATCATATAGCCTTCGCTGGTGTCTGCTACTGCTCGCACACCCTGCTGAATCGAACGCGTCATTCCTTCATAATAGTTCTTGCAGGACGTAATGGTAATACGGGAAGTGTCCAGGCTATTTAAGACGGTGGATGATTGAAAACCGGATACCAGTATAACCTCGGCGACATTACTCGCGCATAATTGCGAAAGCGTTTCCTGCAAAACAGAATGTTGGCCGAATGGGAGTAATAGCTTGTTTTCATCTCCCATTCGACTGGAAAAACCGGCAGCAAGCACAATCGCCGAAACGGCAGGGTTGGACATAAGTTATTCCAAATAAGATTAAATCCGCGGATCAATTATTGTGGCAAGACCCAAAATTTGCCCGTATGGAATATGTGGGAGTCGCTGCTTAAAGTCCAGTAATATAATCCCGGTATCAAACGGCTTTTTAGGAAGTATTCCCTGTCGCTGATTATTTGTTGGTCCAACACCTTGCGGCGATTGTCCATCAGACTGAATTTATAGGATTGAAACTCCCCGGCAGCTGTAGATGATAATCGCCACCTGAAGCGCAACGGAAATGTAACCACGCTTTCATTGGGAGGAAAAACCTCAACGAGGGGGTCGGTTGATCGGGTAGTCACCTCATCTTCCAGGGATGGCAAGGAGATAAAGTTCTCACCATAGCGAGCCGCTACCTGCTCCGCGCTGATGTTGTCCGGCAAAGGTAAATCGATCCCCTTATGCTTGCCCAAAAATGAGGAAAGATTAAAGAGTACCAGGGATAGCAAAACAGCCGCAGCGGAAAGATATGCCCAGTTCGCAAAACTCCGCAGGGGAAGCGAGGGGACGAGTGGCAAAACCTCTGCTGTAGGATTATTCCCTCGTGACTGATAGTTGGGAAATAACGCCGGGGTTTCGTCCTTAATAAGATTTTTTAACTCGGATTGGTATTGCAGGGATTGCAGGCAATCGTCACACTGAAAAAAATGTGTTTCGAATGCTTTCATTGTAGCTTCGTCAAGCTTGCCGTCCAGATAATCGTCGATCAATGCCAATCGATTTTCCGGGCAAGCCTGTCCAGCTTGTTCATTAAATAATGTGCCCATTGTAATTCGACCTTTGTTAAATACTTTACTTTTCTGCAATCATTTATTACACAATTCCGGTTTTTTTTTGAAAAGTTAAAAAAAAACTATCTAATACTTTGGGAGAGCAATGTTGGCTGCAGGGTAGGTGGTTGTAAATAAAAGGATTACGCTAAGGAAGGATTTGGCAGATACCTAATTAATCGCTGGCATCTGCCTTGGAAAAATTCAATGCGCGGATAATAGCTTTAAAAATTTATTGGGTTATTAAAAAGTAGCCGATGTGCAGCGTTTCCCGGGAGGACTCCAGCACCCAATAATATCGGCCAGGATCAAGTGATTCGGTAAAGGTAAAGTTGTTTTGTTCAATTTTGTAAGTATATAATTTATTACCGCGATTGTTGAGAATATGAAAATCCAGGGGGGCGTTTTCCCCGTGGTTTCTCCAGAGGAAATTCAGATTTCCATTCTCGGCGGTTTCTGAAGGGGCGGATAATATGATGATTTGCGCGGATCCATCCCGCAAGTTGTTCATCCGTTGCTCCAACTGGGCAAATGGTTGAAAATTATCTTCAGAGGCGCTGGAGAAGTATTCATTATTGACAGTTTCCGGAATGCGCGCCTGCATCGGATCATCCGGACCAGGGTTCAGATAGATGTAAGTCGCCAGAAGCAGGAGGATGACTGCTGCTACACCGGACAAATAAGACCATTTCGTATCCCGTTCTTCCGGAAACATTTTAATCGGTTGATTAACCTGACCGGCAAAAGATTGCACCGGTTGCGAAGACACAGCGGTTTTATCCGCTTTTTGAAAATATGCCGGCACAAGGGTTTCAGCTTCAGATTCCAGGATGCCTTTCAATTGTTCCCTCAGTTGAAGCTCTTCGAAACAGCTAT
The DNA here is from genome assembly GCA_028284905.1 of Calditrichia bacterium. Lineage (GTDB taxonomy): Bacteria > Calditrichota > Calditrichia > RBG-13-44-9 > J075 > JACKAP01. Next base: position 168,250 of record JANQQU010000089.1, on the reverse strand, counting down.
CACAATTAAAGTAATGTTCTTCGAAAGCGTCGATTTCACTTTCCGGCATTTTTCTGGAAAGATAATTATCGATTTTTGCTTCGAGATTTTCCGGGCATACATTGTTCTTTTTTGCGGTCATTTTTTGCTCTTTTCTTTCCAATCCGAAACTACATTTTTTTGAAGCCTTCCCGCATTAATGCAAGGGCGTAGTGAATACGGTTATATACCTGCATTGCCGTCAGTCCCAGCTGTGCGGCGATGTCATCGATTGAGAGGTCTTCATAATATCTGAGTATCAGAATTTCCTGATATTTCCAGTCCAATTGTTTAACCAGCGTTCTTAACATATTTTTACGCTCATTCTTTACAAGCGCGGACTCATGAAAGTCGACAAGATTCGGCTCCAGGGCAGCCATATTGCGCTCCCGGGCAGCATTCGGTTTCATAAAATCGCGAAGTTTGTTACGGACAATTCCCCATAAATATGAGCCAAGGGCACCCTTTTCCGGATTATACATGCCCCGCCGTAAGTTCGTTACAACCGATAACAGCACATCATTGATTAAATCGTCCTGGTCTTCCCGATTCGTATAGATACGGGCACGAATCATAACCTCGATTCTTTCAATCACTTTAAAACGCTTAATCAGTTCGCTTTCTGCTGCCGGATCGCCATCTTTAATTCTGGCAACCAAATCTATTTCGGATATTTGCGCCGATTCCTTCATATCCCCTTCAATCCGTTTCAGTAAGGGCGTTCGCTGTTTAAATCATATTGAAAAACAAGTATCGTTCGGTAATATATTGCATCGGCGCTATAAATACAAACACTTAGGAACGATGGGCAAATTGCAATGACTAGCGGTTTGCCGGCAGCTGAAAGAAGAGTTTTTCCTGAAATGAGCCAATCTGTGTTGACAATTGTAAATTAACCGTTAAAGCGCGAATCTGGTCGAATTTGTCTGGCGTAATTGCCTGTCCGGGAAAAAACTCTTTTTCGCTCAGATTTTTATCATAAAAACTGAAGTGTCCTTTCTCCAGTGAAATCCAGCCTGCCTCGAGTAATGGACGCTGGTTAATATAGATATTATCCCGAAGTTCTATTGTGATGCTGTCGCCTTCTGCAGATTGCGCAATAAATTTATCCGGCGTAGCCAGCAGTATTTTTTCTGCCGGGTCGAACGTTAAAGTTAAAACGTGAGAGAATTGGCTGAATGCAGCTTCCCGGTTTATTTTAGCCTGCCATCTTTCCATTTGCTGCTGAAATAAACCATAGGCGAGGTAAATCATCCCGATTATGATAAAGGCCAGCTGTAAAGCAACAATCAATTCAAAAAGCGTGTAACCGGATGTCTCTTGTAATAATCCCCGAATTTTTCTCCGTGGATTTTTAAGCGATATGTCTCTGATGAACGCTTTCATTGATCCTCTCCCAAAACGGGCCGAAATGTATAGACTGTTACCAGTGGTTGTTCTTCCTGCTTAGAAAAAACAGATATTTCGATTCGCACCAATGCTTCTCCTTCCCGGTCTACTTTTTGGTCGACAACATAGCTGTGATTCTGCCGTTTTTCCGTCCATTGCCCGGTTTGATATTTCTTGCTAAGCGTTGTTCGATTCATGGCCGCTTCTGCCAGATTAATAGCAACGATACGATCCCGATTAGTTGGGCTGGATAACAGCTGACTGCATAATCTGCTAACCGGCAAAAAAACGATGAAAAGTATTACCAATGCTGTCAGCACTTCTACTAAAGTATAACCAGCTTCCTCCCGGGCAATATCGTTGAATGGGTTCTTATTCATGATTCAATGCAACCAGCTTGTTGGTTTTCTGTTTAAAAAATAAGGGCATTGGGAAATTCCTTTTCCTTTCAGCGCGGATAATTTTACCGCCGTTAATCCAGTTAAAATAATCTGTTGGTGAATAGTAAAAGTGAAAGCGATCGGTTATTACTGTTCCGGCAACGCTTCCTTCCAGGGTTAAGAGATGATCGCTGTAAACCAGTCCATCGATGTGTGCGGTAGATTCAATATAAATCTTCCCGTTTGAATAACCACCCGCTAAACTGCTGTCCTGATGAAGAAAAAAAAGGCTGCCGTCTACCCGGGAGTGGTTTTTGATTTTCAGATTGGCGTTTCCGTTTTTCGCATAAACAGTTACCAGAGATGGTGATGAAGTTTGAGTATTATCAAGAGTAATCGCAGTTTCGGAAAAAAGTTGTCCGTTGAATTGTTGACTATTGTTGAGAACGATTTCTTGCTCGGAATAAACAAGCGCTTTCCGGAGCTCTACAGCATTTCCGAGTAATATTGACGCCCGGGATAACAGGTTCGCTTGCTGCAAAAATTGAATAGGGTGATCAAGAGAAAGCGGTTCGGTTAAAATGATAGTGCCCGGTCCCCGGATTTGCCAGGGACGCAGCTGCAGCAGTTGCGCAGTGGCGAAATAAATTCCGGCCCTCCCATTTTTGTTAAGGTCTACCTGAAGGGAGTTTTTTTCGATCACCGTTTCTAAAGCGGGTATTTTCTTCCCGGTAAATTGCCATCGAAAATGATGATAAAGTCGATCTAAATATTGGCGATTGGGAATAGGACGAAGATCCTGCCCGGTTTTAATAATTTTGCCATATACCGGTTGATTGCCGCTGTAAGGGCGCCCCCGGAAAGCAGCTTTGCGAACACCGGCGGGGCCAGTAATGACATCTCCTGCCAGGCGAGTGTCGCCAGTGACAGTCAGTGAAAAATTCTCCGGATTAAGCAGCAAAGCATACTGTTGCCAGTTTGCCTCATCGCGACCAGCCAGTGTTGAAAAATCATAACGGACATTTCGTTTTTCGGTTGAGGATGTCAATGAAAGATAGCCGCCCCAAATGCGATATGTGCTTACCGCGCTGTCTTTCCCGGAAAGTTGTATCGTTAGTGTATCACTCTGAAACGGATATTCGCTTTGCGGTAAATTGTTGAGATAATCAAGCGCTTTAAATAGCCCACCTTCTGCCTGATATTTGGCAGCGAGAAAAGATGCTTTCCGATGAAGAAAAATACTGTGTTGCTGCAGTAAGCTCAATAAAATCAGCAGAGTTGTGCTGAAAATGACAGCAATAAACAATACCGTTACCAGCGCGGAGCCTTCTTCCTGCCAAAATGTTTTTTTAACTGAATTTTCCAAATTTCCCCCGGCGCTGTCAATTTAGACTTAAACTACTGATTTTACCTGTTGCGGATCGTGAAGTCGAAAACTTCTTAGCTGTTTGCTCTATAATTGTCGGAATGAGATGCTTTTTAGAAAATTAGAGAAAATTTTATGAGAGGGGATTATGGAAGTCTTATTGATCATTATATCCGGACTTGTATTTGGCAGCTTTATCGGCTGTTGCACATTTCGCATTCCTGCCGGTATTTCCTTGTTGATGCCGCGACGCTCCTTTTGCCCGGCATGTCGACATTCACTTCGCTGGTGGGAAAATTTACCGCTGTTCAGTTTTCTGCTACTAAGGGGGAATTGCTCTCATTGTCAACAGCCAATTTCAATGCGTTATCCAATCATTGAGGCGCTTGTAGGTCTGTTAACGCTGACTATTTATTGGGCGGAACCAACCTGGCCGGACAAAGTCTTTTTTCTTCTCTTCTTTTATGGTCTATTGACAATCGCGGTAATCGACCTCCAATCTTTAATTGTCCCCAACGCTATTCTGCTAATCATGTTACTTGGCGGAGTTTTGCTGAATGCACTTGCAGGTGTTCTCCTGTGGACAACTAGTTTCGGAGGATTCTTTAGCGGCCTTGCCGGTATGCTCCTATTGCGTTTTTGGGGCGATTGGTTTGCCGGTAGAGAAGCATTAGGGATGGGGGATGTTAAGCTTGTTGCGGTATGCGGTTTCTTTCTCAGCTGGCAGATGGTCTGGCTGGGATTGTTTTTCGCTGCCTCAATCGCATTAATCGTAGCACTGATATTTCCGAAAAACAGGAAAAGCAAGATTCCTTTCGCGCCGTTTATTGGTATCGGCTGTTTTATTGCATATCTGGTGGATGATTTTATCCGCTAGTTTTTGCTGATGTAAAGGCGTCTGTCGCCCGACACGTTCAGCGAATTTCCGGTTGATATTTCCGGGCAGTAAAAAAATCGAAAAATTTTTCTGAAAAAAGTCCGGGATTGACAATTTGCATAAAACAGGTCACGATCGCCCGGGTAGTTGGGGGAACTATCCGTTCGGTCGACCTGCTTTATTAGAGAAAGGAAAAATTTGAATTTCTGGAAAAAACATATCTGCTTTTCCCGATGGAGGCGCGCCGGTCAACTGGCGTTCATTTGCCTGGTGCTAATTTGCCATCCATTAATCGGCGAGGAGAAAACGCCACCTGTAGCGGCCTTCCAGCAACGCCTTAGTTCGCTGAATGTTCGCGATGCGGATGTTCGGGATGTTATTCGAATGCTGGCAAAAAAATATCAGGTTAACCTATTGATTGCCAATGATGTCGATAAGCGCCTCACCCTCAATTTATCTGATATCAGTTTGGAAGATGCGCTGAATTATATCGTTAATGACAATCAACTGTCGATAAAAAAGTATGGTGAAATTTACAAAATCGTTAATGCGCCGGCCCCCTTACCAGCACCGAAGATTTGGGACATCGAATATCACGACGGTAAACTATCGCTGAATGTTCACAGAGAAGACGTTCGCGAAGTTGTTGCCGAGATAGCCCGGGTGAGCGGACAAACGGTACTCTGTGATAAGGCAGTAAATGGACATATTTCCGGGAATCTGAAAAATGCACCATTTGAAACAGGTCTCAAAGAGTTGTTTCGGGCGAATGGGTTCCTCCTGAAAAAAGCAGCACATGGATATTTTGTTCGCGCTGTCGATGGTTATTCCCCAACAACAGCAAAAGGTGCTAAAGGTACTTTCTGGATAGATTATAACCAGAATGGCCTGTCGATTGATGTGCAAAATATCTCCCTGGGGGATGTCTTGAGTGAAATTTCCCGGCAGAGCGCTGCAGATTTTATTGTGCTGGGAGAAGCAAAGGGAAAAGTGAATGCGCGGATGGCAAATGTGAGTCTGGAGGAAGGACTAAACCTGATCTTGTTGAGTAGCGAATTCACCTTTAAAAAATCCCGAAACGTGTATTTGATTGGCGGGAAAAATAATCAGGGGCTGAGCAGTTCCCGTTTGTTGAAATTAAAGCATTTAAAAGTGGATGGCATTCTCGATGTTTTGCCGAAACAGGCCGTTCGTAATGCGGAAATGAAGATCATTCGGGAGCATAACGCGTTGCTTGTTACCGGTGCCGGGGATGTTTTGTCTGAAGTGGCAGAAATTATTCACGAACTGGATCAACCAATCCCGCAAATTTTCTTTGAAGTGTTGGTGGTGGATTTTAACGATACGGATGTTTCTGAACTAACGCTCTCTGCCGGCGAAGGTACGCCGGTAGATGAGGATTCCAGCGGAAATGTTGACGCCACCCGCTGGCTACCAGAGATTCGCCATTTGTTTAGTGGTGGAGAGCTAAATGATTACCTGACTTCACTGGGCAAATATTTTTCCGGGGTGAATATTGGCAAGCTCCCGGAAGATTTTTATCTGCAGATTGCCGCATTGGAAAAATTGGAGAAGGTCGATATTCGCTCCAAGCCTCAGATCTCAACCTTGAATGGGCATCCGGCCCAATTGAAAATCGGGGAAACCCGCTATTTTAAGCTGGATACGGAAACACCGCTTGGTGGCAATGTGAATCAAAATCTGCCCTACATCGCTACCACGGAACGCTTTGAAACTGTGGATATTAACATCTCTCTGGAAATCACCCCATGGGTCAGCGCTTCCGGAGAAATTACCGTGGAAATTCATCCCGAGTTTAATACCGTTGATGGCGAGAATGAAGCGGGATTACCACCAAATATCCGCAGCCGATCATTAACCTCTACCGTGCGATTGCGCGATGGGGAAACCATCGTTCTCGGAGGATTGATTGAAGAGCGGGAAACCGAATCAACCCGGCGCTTCCCGCTGCTCGGCCGTTTGCCGCTGCTGGGAAAACTCTTTAGCAGCCGTAATGTTAATAAATCCAAGAGCGAGCTGATTATTTATGTGACGCCCCACCTGTCCTATAGCGATAACTGGATGTTGCCATGAGTGTTCGTTTGATGACCATTGTGGAAAAAATCTACCAATTCCTGCATGCCGGAGATGTTAGCCTGGCGGTGAAAATAAATGCTGATAGTTTAAACTTTGTTGTCTGCCGCCGCTGGCTTGCCCGATATCAAATTAAGACTGTTACCAATCTCCCGCTCAAGGATAATATGCACCTGGGAAAGCAAATATTAACTGTGAAGAAAACGTTGGGCATTAAGCCTCATTTTACAACGATTCTTCTTCCGCAAACTTCAACTTTGCTTAAGAAGGTGACAATACCGCTGATGCGCGTAAATGAGATTCCCGGCTATTTATTTCAACATGCGAATCGTTTTTTGTTACCGGGAATTTCCGCGGAAAGATTTAGCCTGCATTACAAAATACTGGAGGCAACAGACACAGAACTGACCCTGTTGGTATTGTTACAGCATCGGCATGTATTGGAAAAATACCGGCAGGAATTAAATCAAGTAGAAGCATTCCAGATTATTGCCGGAAACACGGTGTTGGATAATCTGTTAACGGTCAGTAATGCTAAATTTAGCGGCGTCTTAGTAGACCTCTGTAATGCAGATGTTTTAATGTTGTTTTATAGAGCTGGGAAATTTACAGCGCTTTATAGCGGGAAAGTTGATAATGGAACAGCATTCGAAAGGGAAGTTCGTGCTTCAATGAATACGGTATTTGGAGAGGATCGCGGGTCGGAAGAATATCATTATTTAATCAGCAGAAACGAGGGTACCGATGCTGGATTGGTAACATTTTTTGAAAACGAAGGTCTGCAACCTTTTCACCAGGAACTGCCTTTCCCACAGAATTCGTATCTCTCAACAGCTGCTGCTTGCCTCAATCCGTTCGTTAACCGGGAAGATAAATTTGATATGCTCGATGGGAAATCGAAAGAACGACGGAATGAAGCATATTACCAGCATCTCCTGAAAAAAAGCGTGCTACTATTCGGTGGAATGTTGATGCTCATCCTCCTGACTTTCTCAATTACCGAAGGCATGCTGAAGCGAGCGATGCAGGCGGAAAATTTTCGGGAAACATCCTTGCAGCCTTTGATCCGGGAAAGGGATTCTCTGAATGTAAATTATACGCTGCTACAGGAGAAAATACCGGAATTCAGTGTCCCGGTTCAACGGGAAAGTAACAGTGCAAATTATCTTTTTCAGATTGCGGAATCTCTGCCGCAAGAGATTTGGTTAACATCCGCTGAAATATTACCGGCCGGGGAAGAAAAAATAAGTATTCAGATCGCCGGTTTATCACCGGCAGCAGAAGTTGTTTCCCAATGGATGCAATTGCTGGAAGAATTGGGATTTTCGAAAAATGTTACACTGCTTGATATCTCTCTGCTTGAATCAGGGAAAATTAAGCGGAAATGGCAATTGCCCTATCAGGAACTAACACAATTTCGGATTCGATTGGATGCGCAGCTTTAATTGGCAATATGGATTATGGGGCAGCTGGCTGCTGCTGGGAATAATAGGCACCATAGCACTTGTCCCTTTATTAGAGAGTAATTACCAGTTGGCATCTTCGCTGCTTTATCGGGAAGCGGCAGATATAACCTCCCAGCAGATAAAGCAGGAAATTCAGAAGAAGCGGGCAAAGATTGCCTATCTGGAAAGAAACATTCAAACGGATCTGGAAAAATATGCTAACCGGGAAGAATCAGGAAAATTATATGCGCAAATAAACGATTTTGTAAAGCGCTGCCGAATTCAGTTGGTTCAGTTAAGTCCTCATCCGATTGAATCTGAAGGCAATTTCGAAATCTTAAAAATTACCCTGAAAATACAGGCGGAATTCGCTCCGTTAATTCAATTTCTTTACCGTCTGGAAAGGCAGATTCCAGGTTGCCGGATAGATAAAATCTCTATTAAATCGCCGGAAAAACGGCGTTCGCTGGTGGAGAGTCAATTAACGATACACTGTTATTTACGAAAAGAAAATGTTCCAAGTTCGCTTAATTAATTGGGCCAACCACCAGGAGTGCGTTGATGAATAAAAACAGGCATAATAAAACGCTGATTATTTTCCTGGCAGGAATATCTCTGCTTGTCTGGGGGGCAGTATTTGATCAGCTCTTAAATGGCAGCGCTTCGGGAGCAACAGTAAAGGTCAGCGATGATATTCAACTATCAGAATTACCAGCCAGGTCAATTGCGTTGAGTGATAGTAGCATTCTGAGTCGATTGAATGGTATGCGAAATCCCTTTCAGCCTTACAGACCCAAAAAACGGAAAAGAAGCCCGCGAAGCACTTTGCGGAAAGTGACGGAAAAATTGCCGTCAATAATTTATCGCGGATTTTTAGACGATCTTCAGCAGCCACTGGCGATTATAGAGATGCCGGATGGGACGACACAAATTTGTGCGATTGGCGATACTTTGGAAAACTTTCGGGTTGTCAAAATTAGTACCTCGCAAATACATCTTTTTAGACAAGGTGCGGAAAGTGTCTTGGAATTGATGAAGTAAAAAAGTGATGATCGGGTTCATTTTTTTTACACGAGTTTTAAGCAAATCTTTCAATTAACAGGAGGAAAATTGCGTTCCATTTCTATTTCGGAAGCCGCTGATTTTCGGGATGAACATTCGTCTGAAAATTCTCAAATCAAACGGGTGCCGGGAAAAGTACTCCTTCAGTTTACTCGCGATTTGGGAATTATGCTTAATGCCGGGATGCAATTGGTTGATAGTATTCATATTCTCGCCCGGCAGCATTCTCATCAGAAATTTCCTGAGCTATTGGTGCAAGTTGCAAATCGTCTGAATTCAGGCGCTGCTCTTCATGAAATCTTACGCAGCTACCCGTCAATATTCAATGAATTCTATTGCCAGTTAATTGCGGTAGGGGAGATGACCGGTAAACTGCCGGAAATGCTGGGGCGCGTGGCTGCCTACCTGGAAAAAATCGCCGACCTAAAGCGAAAGCTGCTGCAGGCAATGACCTATCCGGCACTGGTCATTGCCGTAGCGTTGATGGCATTAATGTTTATCATGCAATTTGTGATTCCGGCATTCGCAGAAATTTTTGCGGATTTTGATGCAACACTACCGATGCCAACCCGGATCCTAATTGCCATCAGCAGCTGGATTGGCCAGTATATGTGGGGATTCCCTGCCATTTTCCTCATGATGTTTTTACTATACCGACGCATACAAAAAAGCGATAAACTGCGCCATTTTTTCGAAAGACTGTTATTAATGATTCCTTTTATCGGTGCTTTAGTTCGTAAAAACCATATCGCACGCTTCTGCCGTACACTGGGAACATTATTAGAAAGCCGAATTCCGTTGTTGGGGGCATTGGATATCACCCGGCAAGCTGCAGCCAATCATCTGGTTGCAGCTGATATTGGGATGATGCATTCATCCGCCCAAAAAGGGGGGAATCTGACCAGTGCTTTACAACAGTCCAAAATCTTTCCAATGATGGTCATTCGCATGATTGCCGTCGGTGAAGAAACGGCAGAGCTGCCGTCTATGCTTTTACGCATCGCTGACTATTATGAAAAAGAAATCGATAGTTCAATTGAAACGCTGGCATCAGTTATCGAGCCGGTGATGATTGTTTTTCTTGGGGGAATCATCGGTATTATTCTGATTTCCATTTATCTGCCATTGTTTAACCTGAGCACCGTGATGTTTTAGTGAGGAGCTGCGCTGAGCGGTTTCTAAGAAGTTAAATCTCTTACTGTTCGCTTTATCGAAAGGGGGAATTATGTTCCGGGAAATGTTAGCCAAAGATGACGGCTTTTCATTGACAGAAATTTTAGTAGTCATTGTTATCATTGGTATTCTGGTATTGCTGGCCTTGCCGAAATTCACTGCGGTCATCGATCGTACCAAGGAAACCGAGGCGCGATTGCAGCTAAAGCATCTCCATACTTTGCAGCAAACCTATCGCTATGGAAATGACCGTTTTGGGAAAACTTTAGCTGAAATTGGTTTCGAACAACAAGCGCTTATCACCAGTGGGGGAAATGCCCGCTATAAAATTGGCATTCTCGATGCAAATCTGCAGGGATATACTGCCCGGGCAGTGTCTGTTGTCGATAATGATGGTGATGGCGTTTTCAGCACATTTGAAGTGTCTGAAACAGGGAAAATTATTCAGGTCTCGCTGGATTAATATGTTGATAATCATGCAATAGAAATTGAAAAACAGGAGGACTCGATGCTCTATGGTTCATATCGAAGCTCGGTAATATTTTTTCGATGCGCTCTTTGTTTGATGTCCGTAGCATTTTTTATGCAATGCGCCGGAAGCCAATCACTTGTTACAAAGAAAATCGAAAGAGTTGCGGTGCTGCCGTTTACCGTTCGTGGTGCGGGAATATCCGCCCGGGTTGGTCATGTTGCTGCAGATCAGTTGACAACTTATCTCTTTAGCGAAAAGCAGATGGCAGTTGTTGATCGTAGTCAGATAAATGCCTGTCTCAATCAGGCTGGGATTAATAATCTTTATTTTCTGGGAAAAAATGAGCTGCTGGCGCTGGCAGATACCCTCAATGCAGATTGTATCGTTATGGGAATTATTGATAGCGAAAGACTATTAAACAAAGATTTATGGGAGCAGCGCCGAGGGAGAACTGTTATCACATTGCGTTTTCTGGAAGGTGAGAGTGGAGAAGTTCGAAATATTGTCCGGGAATCGCGAAAATTCGAGCATTCTCCGACTGAAAAAATTGAGCGAATGCTCCGGGATATTGTCAAGCAATTGTAGGGGATGAATTTAATAATAGCAATTATTTCCCCACAGGAAAATCTGTGATTCAAATAAATCCAATCGCCTATAAAATCAATATTTTACCCCATTGAGGTTAAAAAATGGCAGCATTAAAAAACCCCTTAGTTAGTTACCAGATAGATTCATTCCGTGGATTGACCTGGCGGAGCTGTGGGAAATAGGTTTTTAGCATAGTCGTTACTGTCAAACAATCCAATTTGACCGATCGATTTCTGCAGTTCGTTAAAATGTCGCTAAGGTCTGAAAATCGTTTCGCTATCCACCACACAATATCGTTTAAGCGATATCAAAAGCCCCCTGAAAATCTTCGCTCTTTACCAGCCAATGAGAAAAGTGCTTATCAATTACGCGGATGGATTATTCGCAAAAAGTCAGAAACTGAATTCACAGTCCGGGCTAAGGACCGCTGGTTTTCAGCAAGTATTCGCATATCAATTTTCGGACATTGATGCCAGCTTTTTAGCGGAAAATCACTGGACACTTACGCGCAGCAGAGGGGCCGGTTACTGGCTCTGGAAACCATATTTTATTCTGAGAACTTTAGAGAAACTCAGTGATGGGGATTTTCTCTTCTACAGCGATGCCGGCGCCTGTTTTATCGATTCAATTGACCCAATGATACAGGTAATCAAAAATACCGGTCAGGATATTCTTCCCTTCGATGTTGGCTTATCTGAAAAACTTTTTACGAAGCGGGATGCTTTTGTATTAATGGACTGCGATACGGCAGCATATTCGGCTACTTCGCAGCGACAAGCCTCCTTTATGCTAATCCGGAAATCTGCAATGAGTATGGCATTTGTCAATGACTATCTGAGCTATGCCAGCGATATCAGAATTCTTACCGACATTCCCAATGAAATGGGGTTGCCAAATTATCCCGGGTTTGTCGGCCATCGGCATGACCAATCAATTTTTAGTTTACTCAGTAAGAAATACCAACTGACAGCTCATCGGGATCCCAGTCAGTGGGGGAACGGCGGAGAAGAAAAATATCCGGATTCACGCTATGGGCAAATAATCGATCATACCCGGAAAAGAAATATCTCCATACCATCTATTAGCCGGAAATATGCGCAGATGGCCGCAGAATATTTGGGGCTACAGAAGCCGGATAAACGAAAAAGATGAATCAACGAAGCGAAAGCAATAAACCAACCCTATTGTATGTCACTCCGGTTTTCCCGGCTGTTAGTGAATACGGTTTAGCGATGCGCGCCGGGGTAATACTGGAAGCGCTTTCGGCATATTTTTCTGTTCACCTGTTGGTAATCCCGATTTATGATCCCGGTAGGAAAAAGTTGTCGGATGCGCTTCTGCCTTACTGCCACAACATCGATATTATTCCCATTTCGGAAAAGGAGCGGTTAATTGCCAGAGCGAAAAGGTGGGTTCATAAAGAGAATATTTTCAAAATCTTAACACACTCCATTCGGTTCGCCAGAGCAGCCGAAAAAATTTATGATGAGCATCAGTTTCCGTTCCTTTATGTCTTTCGCCTCTATATGGCCCCGTTGCTGAAAAGTTGTTTCAATAAGCCTTCTCTCCGGGAAAAGATACTCGATTTGGATGATATCGAATCAATCACCGGCAGACGAATGGCAGAATTGTATCGCTCAAACGGGGAAACCCGTCTGGCCATTGAGGCAGAGAATCAGGCAATGATTTCTCAGCAGCAGGAAGAAACATTTATTCCCCAATTTGATAACATCGCAGTTTGTTCGGAAGAAGATCGTGAAATCTTGAAAAGGGATTATCCGGGGCAAAAAATTTCTGTTTTCCCCAATGTGCTCCGATCGGTCGCAGCGATAACGCCGCCTGAACTTAATGACACCTTTCGACTGCTCTTTGTCGGGAATCTCAACTATTACCCCAATCGGGATGGACTGAGATTTTTTATTGAGCAAATACTGCCGCAAGTTCGGGCAAATGCCAGTCGGAAAATTGAGTTTCATATTGTTGGCTCCGGCAAATGGGACGGTGTAGCACAATACCAAAAATTAACCGATTGTCATTTTCATGGATTTGTCCCGGATCTTTCTCCCTATTACCAGCAGGCAAATTGTGTTGTTGTGCCGCTCCGCGCCGGAGGTGGTACGCGAATAAAAGTACTCGAGGCATTCTGTTATCAACGCCCGGTGATTTCGACAAGTATTGGGGCAGAAGGAATTGCAGCAACGCACGAAAAAGAGCTGCTGATTGCCGATTCGGCAGATGCATTTACCCGGCAATGTTGCCGATTGATGAATGATGCAAATACAGCTCGTGCATTGAGCCACAATGCCCTGGCGTTATTTCAGAAAAAGTATACGCTTGAGGTGCTCGTCGGGAAAATGGCCACCATGGTATCCGCGGTGCGGGCATAAATAAAAAGTAACCATTGAAAATTTGAATCCGGCATTGAACGAAGAATACCTCCCGAGAAGAAAAAAACTAACCCCATTGCAGGCTGGTTTGCTAACTGGGCTTTTGGTCATTACTTCTTTAATGGCAACGGCGTTTGGGCCATATCCCTCTGTGAATGATCATCATGATATTGATATTTACTTCCAGCGGGGAGAGTGGGTAAATAGCGCAGCCCAACCCTATCGGGACGTATTCTCGGAATATCCGCAGATTGCAACCTGGTTTTTTGCGCTGCCGCATATTATCAATCTCGAACGGGATCAGCTAAGCATAAATCTCGATAATGCCAAAGCAGGATACCGGCAAATGTTTTCCCTGTTAATGGCGTTGTTCCTTTCTGTTACCATCTATTTACTTTACGGCGAACGCAGCGATAAACGCTGGTTAGCTTTTTTACTCCTGCTACCGGCTAGTTGGTATTTTGTTCATAATCGCTACGATATCCTGCCGGCGCTGCTGACAGTGGTTAGCCTGATATTTCTGTCGCGAAGAATGATCTATACCGCCTTCATCGTGTTGGGAATCGCCACCGCGACAAAGTGGTATGCTATAGTGTTATTGCCGGTGTTTATCAGCTATTTGTGGAATACCGATAAAAAAGTGATTTTACGTGCAACCGCCTGCTATGGTATAACCGGCCTGCTGATTATTTTGCCAACAATTATTGCTATCGGCTGGGACGGATTTATGATTCCTTACCGGTTTCATCTTTCCCGGGGGGGAAATGCAGAAAGTCTTTTTCATCTGATCGCGGTAGCGCTGAAGTTGCTGGGAACGCCAGAAATTATCATTGATACGATTCTACAGAAATTTTTCTTTTTGCTGCAGTTTACAATCGCAGGTGTCTGTGTATTTGTCGGCATCGACAATTGGGAAAAAGTCATTCGCTGGTCGGCATTATCGATTCTTGGATTTATCCTTTTTGCCAAATTCTATTCCCCGCAATGGATACTCTGGATTTTTCCCTTCCTCATTCTTTTGGCAAGGTCTCCCGGAGAAATTGCCGGTATTATCATCCTGGACCTCATTACCTACATTTATTTTCCGATAATTTATTATCTGGAAGAGAAACATCACTTATGGTTTCCGGGATTAATCGCATTAAAAACAGCAGTATTTGGTTTATGGATCCTTTACTTGCTGCGTTTTGAAATTACATCGATACAAAAAGGGCATTAATGTTTTTTTCCATCGTAGTACCTTTTCTTAATGAAGAAAAGCGAATTGAAAAATGTTTGCAAGCGTTGTTAAATCAAGAGTTTGCTAAAAATGATTTTGAGTTGATATTTATTGATAACGGATCGGAGGATCGTTCCGCAGAGATTGTTCGTCAATATCCGGTAACGCTGCTGAATGAAATCCGCAAAGATCCGTATATTGCCCGGAACCGCGGTATTGAGGCAGCAAAAGGGGAATATATTATCTTTACTGATGCAGACTGCATCGCTGCAGCGGACTGGCTTAGTTGCTACTATGAAAATATTCAGAATACCCGAGCCGATATCGTCATTGGCAGTTTGCTGTATCCCTCTCCCACACCGTTAGCGTTGAAATGCCACGAAGAATATTATCATACCAAAATGCTAAGCATTTTAGAATCTCGTCGCAGCGAATATTATTACGGGCATGCCGGAAATATGGCTGTCCATTCGCGGGTTTTTGCTGAAACCGGACTCTTTTCCGGCATGCCGATTGTTGGCGATACTGAGGTCATTCATAATCTGCTCGCCGTCCGGGCGGATGCCGGTATCGTCTATGCCCCGGAGGCGAAAGTCATACACGATGAGGTGACGCGTTTTGGCCATCACCTTTACAAACTTTACGAATGCGGGCAGTATTCCGAGACTTATAAGAATGCCAGTGCCTACCGCCCACTGCAGCTGCCGGACAATATCCAATTAGCCTTGCGCTGTATACGCGATCATCGTTTTGGTTTATGGAAAACCGCTGTCTTCGGATCGTCACTGGTTTCCGGCTATTTGTTTTACATGGCCGGGAGGATTACCCGGCGCTTTCGTAAACCGGAGCAATCCGCAGCAAAAAAAGTGCTTCGCAGTCAGCAGCAGGGATAACGCCACTCGGTTCATACTAATCTAACAACCTGATAACGTTCGAGGTTCATCTGAATACTGCTTTTTTAATTGAATGTACAATAACAATATTGGCGCTGATCGTTGCTCAGACCCGTATTCGCTCAACTCGTTTGCGCTATACGGTGAATGGCGCCATTGCCGGCTTTTTCCTCGGGGCTATTTTAAATCGTTTCTTTTTTAGCTCAATTCCCTGGCTGGTAACGCTTCCCGACGATGGACAAACCACAATCGCCGTCCTAACTGTCACCACTTTGCTTGGGGGAATAGTTGGTGGGATTTTAGGAATTCGCCGCGATGGTACCCGTTATCTCTTTGGCCGGGTCCGTCGGATTTCCAGGGAATTAAAATGGCAGCTGGAACGCCGTTTTAGCGCGGCAGAGAGTAGCCGGAATTTACGAATGGGAAATCCCACCACTGGCGCAACGGACACATTGGTTGTTGTTTATAACAGCATGTTTAACATGCCTTTACATCTGGATAAATTAAACTTGCCAGCCGGTTGTGCGATTACTACCGATCAACGATTCCGGCGGGATGCTACCGCGGTGGTTTATCATTTGCCAACCCTGCGCCGGCCCTACAAACTGCGTCTGGATCCCGGGCAGCTTTCCGTCGCCTGGTTTATGGAGTCGGGTGTGCAGTACCCGATTCTTCGTGATGAAAAATTCATGAGTCAATTTAATATGATGATGAGTTATCGCCGCGAATCAGACGTCTGGACACCCTATTATTTTCCCAATTTCGATGATTTGATCACCAATCGCCCGAAACCGAAAACCCGGGATAATTTGATTGCAATGTTTTTTTCATACCTCGGGGAGAAGAGCGGACGGAATACTTATGTCGAGGAGTTGGTAAAACATATCGATGTGCATAGCTACGGCCGTTTTTTGCGAAATCGCCCGTTACCCGATGATAATGGTGCGGAGACCAAGCTGCGGGTAATATCCGATTACAAATTCAACCTCGCTTATGAAAATTCTATCGAAAAGGATTATCTGACGGAAAAGTTCTTTGATCCTTTACAGGTGGGATGTGTGCCGGTTTACATGGGGGCACCGAATGCCGATGATTTTGCACCGGGTGATCATTGTTTCGTCAATGCGGCTGATTTTAGCGGACCGAAAGAGCTAGCGGAATTCCTCCTGGAATTGAACGAGGATGATGATGCCTACAACGCCTATCATGCCTGGAGAAAACAACCCTGCCGGGAGAAGTATCAGGAATACTATCGGATTCAAAATATACCGCCTTTTGAACGATTGTGTCAGGCGATCATCGATCGGAAGAATGGCATCAATATCGATAAAAGTGCATGAGTAACATCTGGCAAAAAGAAGGATTCTGGCTTTTCGGCGCGCTTGTTGTTGCTCTTGCTGCTTATGTTGTCGGCAGCGGTAAAATTGTTGATCACGATGCATTTGTAATGGGCGATGTCGCTCAGCGGGTTGCCGGTGGTGCAGCGCTGTACAGTGACGCCTGGGATAACAAACCGCCGCTGGCCCTGATGTTTTATTTTCCTGCGCAATGGCTGGCACCGGGCAATTATCTCGTTCAGCAAATATTCACATTTATCTGGACCGCTGGCTTTGCAATCGTGGCTTTTCTTCTTTTAAAGGGAGAAAAGCGGTGGATTCGCCTGACGGTCACGATAATCATCCTCTGGATGCCCTTAACCCGGGGAGACTTTATCTGGGGCGGCTCAGAAGATGTTGTCAACGGATTTACGATGATCCTGGCGCTCGCGGGGTACCGCATTTGCCGCGATGGGAAAATTTCTCCGGGAATGTGGCTGGCCTGCGGGCTGGCAGCAATTTGGGCCTTCCATGCCCGGCAAACCGGCATCCTCTTTCTGGGACTTCCCATGCTGGCATTGCTTTCTTCTCCCGAACTGCGACGGGAAAAATGGCGGAGCGCCTCAGCGCTTGCTCTCGGGAGTGCTATTGCTTTTTTGACCATGTTCGCATTGATGTTACTGGTGAGCGACTGGCAATCATACCTGGACGCACTGTTCAATCGCGCCCTAAAGTATGGAGGCGTAACCGCCAGTATCCCCACGGTGGAAAATGCGCCGATTGCCGCTGCAAATCATCCGAGTGGCGGTCTTTTAAGTGCTTTCATCGAGCGGGTGTTATCGCAGACTCATGTGATTCGCAATGTGCTGGTATTTCATTTTTCCGCATTAGGCTCGGATCTGCTGCTGTTCATACCATTGTTGGCAATTTTTATCGGAAAGAGCTGGCAGTGGCGTTTGTTTATGGCCGCTTTATTGCTTGTTTCATTAATCGCCGTGCTGTTGCCAATGAAACAGTTCTCCCACTATCATCAACAGTTGATACCGGCTTTTGCGATTGGAGCATTGCTGATTCTACGCCGGCTACAGGATGTGTCTCCCGCTGCCGTTCGCTGGCTGGCAATGCCGTTGCTATTGGTGATTTTTCTGCAGCTATCGGTGACGGCATCGGCATTGGGAGATGATGATGGTGAACAGGCCGCAATGAACAGGGTTGCCCAAATCATCGAATCCGAAAGTGGCAAAGATGCAACTTTGTTTGCCGCCGGCCATAACAGTGCTTACATCTATTACTGCTCAAAATTACAGCCTGTCCACAAAATTCACTGGGAGCATTTTTTCGGCTGGCTGGCCATTTATCTTCCGGTAAATGTCGACACTGTGATGGCAGAAATCACCGCTGCGCCGCCGGATTGGATTGTGTTGGATCAGCCGGCAGTGAAGCGATATTGGCAATTGCCATCAGGAGAATCCAGTAATGGAGACAGACTGGAAAGCCTGCTGGGTAGTCTAAATGCCGGCTATGATTATCAATTGAGAAAAAGTGTCGATCGTTGGCGGATCTATAGACTAGAGAAGAAAGTAGCTGAGTAATAAATGCGAAATGATCTTTCGAAAATTATTTGGCCGAACCTTTTTCTGGCAGGTGTGCCGAGGGCTGGCACGACCGCTGTATACGCTTACTTACGGCAGCATCCGGATATCTTTATGACCCCATCCAAGGAACCGGGATTCTTTGCGGTAGACGGGGCGCTTTTTGATTTGGAAGACCGTCATAAACGTCAGCAAAATTATTTTCTGACAACTATAGATGACTATCAGGCACTCTTCCGCCATTGGCAAAGTGAAACGGTAATCGGGGATGCAACGCCCCATTACATCTATCATCGGCGGGTTGCGGAACGCATCGCACATTATTGCCCTGATGCAAAAATTATTATTATACTGCGCAATCCCGCAGAACGAATGCATTCCCATTATATGATGGATATTCGTGATGGCGGAAAAAAGGGAGAATTTCAAACATTTGTGCGAAAAGCGCTGGCTGAACGCACAATGCCCCCGCCATTGCATAATAGCTTATATGCACCGCACCTGAATAACTTTTTGGCAGTGTTGGAGGAGAAGAATATCCGGGTGATTTTATATGAGGATTTTGCTGCCAACCCGCAAGCGTTGATGAAATCTCTGTATCAATTTTTAGCTGTCGATACTGCCTTTCAACCGGAAATAGTCGGCCAACCGAATCGGTCCGGTGTGCCACGCTCCCGCATTGCCCATCGCCTGGTGATGAAAAGTCTCAATCATCGTTTAATGCGTCAAATCCATCTTCGGGGCAGCAAAGATCTTGGAAACCGGATGGAGTCCGCACGGAATCGATATTTTGATCGTTGGGTAAAAAAAGAAGTGTTAGATGGCGATGAGTGCAAAGCGTTAAATCGAGCTATTTTTCGCGAAGATATTGAGAAACTGCAAGCGCTGATTCAACGAGATTTATCTCATTGGCTCGATTGAATTATTGGGCGAGATAGTAGGGAAAAAAGCTCAGTGTTTCAACGCCAGGCGGTAAGCGGCATAGGTGTCCTCAGCACATTTTTCCCAGCTGAATTGCGCAGCTCTCAGCTTGCTTTTTTCAGATAAGCGCTGATATAAAGATTGGGTGGTGCATATCTTCAAAATGTTCTCGGAAAGTCCGTTTAGATCATCAGGTGGCAGCAGAATACCGGCATCGCCAACTACTTCCGGCAACGAAGAAGTGTTAGCGGTGATAACCGGCGTGCCGCACTGCATTGCCTCCAGCGGTGGTAAGCCAAAACCTTCATAATGAGAAGGATAGACAAATACCCGGGCATTGCTGTAAAGTGTAGCAAGGTCATCATCCGCGACATATCCGGTAAAAATAATCCGTTCCTGTAACCCATCAAATTTGCTCAATTCCTGAAAAATCGGTTGATATTGCCAGCCTTTTGCACCGGCTAATACCAGGTAAAAATCCGGTAAATTCTCCTGCGCCAGTAACTGTGCAAAACTGCGAATGACCTGAACGATGTTCTTGCGCGGCTCCAATGTGCTTAAGCTAAGTATGTATTGCCCCTCCGGAATTTGATACTGCTTCCGAATGGTTGCGAATTTCCGCGGATCCCGGCAGGGATAGAATTGTGGGGAGGCGGCCCAGGGAACGACGGCGATTTTTTTCGGATCGATCTGCTTCCCTAAAAAATTACAGAGATCGTTGCGTGTTGAGAGGGAAGGGCAGTGAATCCAGGTTTCGTTGTCCAGGCTTTTTAATGATTCTAAGAGATTATATTCCTTATCGAAATGTTTGCTACGGTAGTTTCTCGGAAGGCCAAAATACTCCGGATGAATCATCGGTATTATATCATGCACAGTTAGTACCGGTTGGATATGAGCTACCTGGCGGAGCAATTTCGGTAGTGCATGGTAAGGGGAATGATAAATGTCCTGCCCAATTAGATCTTTTTTCCGGAAAGGACGAAAATTCATTCCGAATGCACGTTTCAGAAGCCTGTTGCTAATACTTAAATTTGCTTGAGAAGAATTTGCCGGGAAAATTGTCTGCTGCAGTTTTTCAAAGCGGTTGTTCCGGAAAAGCGAATCTCGGACAAAATTTAAGTGAGTTGTTGATTCATTCACTGTTAAATATTGCCGGCTGTAGCGCCATATTTCATAGGACAGACTGCTACAAAGGGTAATTTCGGCAGTGCCATTTTTTAGCAAAGCAAACAATAAATTTTCAGCGGTGCGTATTAGTCCGGAAATACTGCCATTGCGATGGCCGATGCCTGCTAAAGACGCATCATATAGTATCCGCAAATTCATTCCTCATAGATTACTGCAACGAATCAGGCGCTAAATTTCTTCAATAATATTTTGACAAAACTAAAAACGACAACAAATGAGATTCCGGGCGTAAATGTCGCCGGCCATCTATCAGCGACCTTTGGTTTGGGAGAAGCCGCCAAAGCGACAGTCGCAGCAATGAAAACGGCAGAAATTCCCTTGTATCTCAATAATCTATCCCAAGCAAGCGAGGCAAGGAATGAATCGCCGGAGCCGGTGGAAAGGGTTAATCCCTACCCGATTAATCTTGTTTGTACCAATCCCGATATATTAGAAAAATTAATACTTAAAGATGCTCATGCTCAAAAACTTTTTAATCCCGGCTATTTTCAGAGTAGATATAATATTGGCTACTGGAGCTGGGAAACACCGGAAATCCCGGAAAACTGGTTGCCCGCGTTAAATCTGTTTGATGAAATTTGGACAGGCAGCCAATATGTTGCAGCGGCAATCCGACGCTGCACAAACCTACCCGTAAAAGTATTTCGTTTCTGCAATAACTTCACGCCATCGACCCTGCAACGCAAAGATCTGCATCTGCCGGAAGATAAGTGGCTCTTTCTCTTTGTTTTTGATGAATACAGCAATTACCAGAGAAAAAATCCTCAGGCAGTTATCAAAGCATTTTGCCAATCATTCGGAAAGGAAGAATCCGGTGTCGGTCTGTTAATAAAATCCCGAAATTTGCAACCCTTTCAAAAGCAATCGCTGGAAACGATCGCGGATAATCATCCGGGAATCAGCTTTATCAATGAAGATGTATCGCGGGAGGCACTGAGTGGATTAATCAAAAACTGTGATTGTTATGTCTCCCTCCACCGCTCTGAAGGTTATGGGTTAACAATCGTCGAAGCGATGTACTATGGCAAGCCGGTAATAGCAACAAATTATTCCGGGAATATCGATTTTATGGATGCCGAAAATACTTTTCCGATTGACTATGAGATAACCACCTTAGCTGAAACCAGCGGTGTTTACAAAAGAGGAACCCGTTGGGCAGAACCGGATGTGGGCAAAGCAGCAGAAGCGATGCGATTTGTTTATGAGCAAAAAGCTTCAGCTATGAAAATTGGCCAGCGCGCGAGCAGGGATATCCGTAGACAACTGGCACCGGAAACGATTGGCAGGCAGATTCGGAAGCGCCTGCAAGAGATAAACGAATTAGTTGAAAATACTGCAGATACGACCAACGAAAAAAATAAACGAATCGAAAAATATTTTCGGATGATTCGCCGAAAACAGTTGAAGGCAATCCCATGGAAAATCAAACAAAAATTCTTCTCCTGACCCCGGTAAAAAATGCCGCCGGGTCTTTAGCCGTTTATTTCAAAAATCTGGAAAAACTAAGCTTCCCGCATCAAAATATCTCACTGGGAATTCTAGAAGGGGATAGTACGGATGACACTTTTAAAATGCTGGAAGATCATTTACCGGTTTTGCAAAAGCAGTATCGCCGGGTGGGCATCTGGAAGAAAGATTTTAATTTTCAGATTCCTGAAGGAACGCCTCGCTGGGCCGGGCACATTCAATATAAACGGCGGGAAGTGCTCGCGAAAAGCCGCAATCATCTCCTCTTCCGGGCGTTGGATGATGAGGACTGGGTGCTCTGGCTCGATGTTGATGTGATTGATTATCCGACGGATATCATCGAGCAATTATTAGCAAGCGGGAAGGAAATTGTCCATCCCAATTGTGTGCTGGAATATGGCGGGAAAAGTTATGATCGCAATGCCTGGCGGGATAAAAAGAAGCTGCATCTGGAAGATCTTCGTCAGGAAGGGGATTTGGTTAAATTGCATGCCGTTGGCGGGACAATGTTGTTGATTAAAGCTGATGTCCATCGGGATGGTCTGGTGTTCCCGCCATATCTCTATGGCAAGAAAAGCAAGCTGATTCGCCCCGCCAACTTTTTCTTTGCTAATAACCGGGAGGCGATCAAGGGGCTGAATAAAATTCCCGGAAAAATTCGTGATAATCAATTCCAGGGGGAAATGGAAACGGAAGGCCTGGGCATTATGGCCTATGATATGGGCTACGAGTGCTGGGGGATGCCCAACCTGGAAATACTTCATCAAAAATAATTATTGGATTTTATAGTGAATCGTTATCCGAAAGTCGTTTTTCTTTATTCCCTGCTAAAGCCCTATCGCCTGATCGTATTGTCGATCATCGGGTTTTCTGTATTGGCATCCGGGTTCGACGGTATTTCTATCGGACTGCTGGTGCCGCTATTAAGCAACTTGCAGCAAATGGAAGATACCGAAGGCTTACCGGAGATCTTTCAATGGCTGTTGAATGTGTTTAGCGGCTATTCCGGTGATGGGCAAATACTGGCGGTTATCAGTCTGGTCATTGGCGCTATTGTGCTTAAGAATTTGTTTATGACCTTGTCTATCCGATTGGGATACTGGTTGTCTTCCCGGGCAGTGGCAGATCTCCGGGAAAGCATCGTTCGGTTGTTGATGCGGGTGAGTATCGATTATCATCATCGCACCAGTCCCGGCGAATTGATCGAAAAAACCATTAACAATACATCAAAAGTAGATTTTCTGCTGCGCATGGCGATCGAGTTTTTTGCGAATGCATTAACATTGCTGGTTTTGTTTAGCATGCTCTTTCTGCTCTCCTGGGAACTGACTCTGCTAACTTTCGCGATCGGCAGTGTGTTTATCGGTTTGATCGTGTATTATACCCGAACCTTTCGGGCGATCGGAGAAGCCTCTGCAAGTTCTGAACGTGGTTTGATGCGGGTGATTCATGAGGTCTTAGGGGGCATCGCCATCATTAAATCCTATAGCCAGGAAGCGGCACAAGGTGATCAGTTGATCGATAATGTTAACGCTGTCCGCCAGGCGGAATTCAAACGGAATTTCCGGGTGTTCTCACTGAATCCTTTAACGGATATCGTGGCTTCTTTAGCCATCGCAGTCTTGTTCTGGGGAGCGATGCATATGTATGATATGAATACGCCGTTGATGCTGGCGGAAATGCTCCCATTCGTTTATATCCTGCTCCGAATGGTGCCCCTGGTGAAACACTTGAACTCCCAACGGGGGGAGATTAACAGTCGCTGGTCCTATGTCGGTTTGGTATATGATTTACTACAAGAACACGACAAAACGATTCTGCCGGACGGGAATAAAACTTACCGGAAATTGCAGGAAGAAATTCGCCTGCGCAATGTCGGCTTTCATTATGATGCCGAAAAGCCGGATATTTTAAAGAATGTCAACGTGGTGTTCCCGGCTGGGAAAACAACGGCGATTGTCGGCGATTCCGGGTCTGGAAAGTCAACGATTGTCGGATTGTTACAACGGCTTTACGACCCTTGTCAGGGGGAAATCACTATCGATGGTCAATCATTAAGCAACTTTCAAATCGCCACCTATCATGCCCGGATCGGCATTGTTAGTCAGGATACTTATCTGTTTAACAATAGCGTCAATTATAATATTGCATTCGGATTAGAAGAGCGGCCATCGGATGATGCTGTAATTGCTGCCGCGAAAAAAGCCGGTGCTCATGAATTTATTATGGAGATGCCGGATGGTTATGAGACGATGATCGGGGAGCGCGGTGTGCAACTTTCCGGCGGACAGCGGCAGCGGCTGGCCATTGCCCGCGCGATTATCCGCGATCCGGAAATTCTCATTCTCGACGAAGCCACCAGCTCTCTTGATACCGTCACCGAGCAGCGAATTCATAAAGCGATTCGTGAACTTAGCGCCGGGCGGACAGTGATCATCATCGCCCATCGGCTGTCTACGATCCAGGGGGCGGATCAGATCATCGTGATGAAAAACGGTCGGGTAGCGGAAGCGGGGAACGCCGAAAAACTGCTAGCCAATGCCGGCGAGTTTTATAAACTCGCCAGCGCAGATGAAAATGTGGTGTAACCGGAAGGTTCAGATTGTCATTTCCTTTTCGGAAAATACTGGTAAGTCGCTGCCAGTGGAATGGCAAATAAGACGGCAAAGACCAGATTCAGTAAGGCGTTTTGCCAGAAACCCGATGCCAGGGAAACGATAGTATCCGGCACATACCAAATTGCCAGGGAGATTGCAAAAATAAGCCAGCCTTCCCGCTCAGCGCGCTGGAAAGGCCCTTTCAGCACCAGGAAGAGCGCCACTGCCCATCCCAGGATCACCGCGCCGGTGACCCCGTGCATGAGCTCAATATATCGGACGCCTTCAGCATTAAAACGGGTATCGATCAACGCTGCATCGGCGTAAAATAAAGTGCTGAAAAATGCCTTCGCCCAACCCGGTGTCAGAAACATAAAAATACCGAATAACATCACCCCGACAACCACTGCATACAACCAGCGAAACCAGAATAACGGTATCGTAGATTTCTCTGCCATAATTTCCTCAATTTCTCTACTGCTGAGGCTACTCCGGATTTTTTGCGTCCCGAATAAAAAATCCGGTCAGTTTCCAGCGCCCGCCTGTTTTTCCTAAAAGATACACGACTTTCTCATCTTTCCAACTGCGAAATTTGTTGCTGCCGGTTTCCGCTGTTACGACGACTGCTGCGCCGTTACGGATATGCGTATTGAGGAACACTATTTTATTTTCATGCGGGCTGGCATAAGTAATCATATCTTTAACCCATTGGTGCAAGGTATCGCCGGTAAAATAAAGATGCGCCTGCCAATCGAGCGGATCGTCCGAGGCATTGCCATTGAACATCATAATACCATCGGAAAGCACCCCGGCAGTCTGCGCGCTATCGCCACTGATAAATCCCTGATGATAGGACAAAACAACTGCCTCTAATTTTTGTTGCTCATCCGCAGAAATCTGGGCAAAACTATTTATTGTAAACAGCAGCACTAGTGCCAGTGCGCAATAATTTTTTTGATGATATAAACGCATAGTTACTCCTTCCATTTATTCTAACCGCCATACTTTCAGGCTATTATCCCCGCTTGCGGAGAGCAGCATATTACCGGCATGAGCGATGCCAGCAACATAAGACTGATGCGCTTCGATAGAGCGGACGAATTTTCCATTCAGATGAGAGAAGACAATCTTTCTATCGCCAGCGCAGGAAATAAGCAGGTTCTCATGGGCCAGAACAATAATTTCGCTGACCATCTCATTATGCGGATCAAAGGTTCCCTCCAAATTGCCTTGAAAATCCAGTATGGAAATTGTCCCATCCCGCAATCCGGCGTAAATGTGTTGTTCACCAGGTGCAACCCCGATAGCCCGCACGCCAGCATCCAGCCGCACCGAGCTTGTTAATAGCTCTCCTTTGAAACTCCAAATCTTCACCGTTGCATCATCCCCTCCAGTTAAAATCCAGCCTTTTTGCTCCAAAAATTGAATACTATTCAGCTGCTTATAGTGTCCCGTAAGGGTTAGCAATAATTGACCTTTATGATCCCAAATTTTAGCTGTTTTATCCCGGCTTGCCGTTGCGACCAGTTTATCCGTCGCATCAATGTTGATAACGGCATTTTTGTGTCCGATGAACCTGCTGAGAATCTCTCCATTCATGTCCCACAAAATTGCGCTGTTATCATAACTGCCAGTTAAAACTGTATTCTGTGTGGGGAGATATTTTATTGATGAGATCGCATGTTCATGGCCGTTGAAAACCTGCAATTCTTCACCGGAAAGACTGACGACTCTTGCCAGCGAATCTTTCCCGGCAATAAATGCCCGGGTGCCTTTCGGGTCGATATCGACCCCATAGAGGGTATTTGAATATTGTTTGGTTTGCACCAACTTCTGCCCGTTTAAGGTCTGAATGATCAGGCCAAAAAAGAATAGGCAGGTAAGACCAATATATTTTTTGAAATGATGTATAGACTTATTCGTACGACAATTAGACATACTTTTCCTCCAGAATAATTTTCTGCTGTATGGATGAATGAGAGACCGAAGAGATGCTGAAAGCATTTCCGAAATTAACTGTGCATTGGTTTCAGGTTCGCGTTTGGAAATGCCAACTAAAAATAATACCGGAAATATAACTGGAAAAAAGGCGGGGAAAAATTACTGAATGGGGTTTTCATAAGGTCCGTCCATTTCTGCTAATTGTGCGCATCGCTCGGAGAGACTACCGTTTTTTAGTGCAGGAAGTTGCAATTTGTTTGCGGAGCACATAACTCAGTAATTTGTCTGTGAGGAATTTCCGGCTATCTGTTTTTCGGATAGCCAATTTCTATGCGGGTGAACCAATTGCCATCCCCAATGAAATGCTTAACACCGCTGACGAATGCGTCACCATTATACCTTGCCCCGAGCCCAGCTAAATTGATCAGTGAATTTGGTTTCACCAAAGCAGTGCCGGCACATTTTACATAGCCGTAAAAGCGGCTTAGCCGGGAAAAAAGCAGCGCAGCGTTGGCCTGGTTTTGCAAGGCTGTTTTGCTGGCCGGCTGATCCGCATACAGCCGTTTGGTATTGTCGTCGATGGTTTCCGCCAGTCTTTGCACGCTGATGTTGCCCTGGGAGTTCGCGTCAACTTCCCGGGATTGTATCTCAAGGTCATTACCATCAGGATCTTCACCAAATATTGTCGTCGAAACAAATTGCTCGCTGGCATCCAGCGTCAGTTTCATTTCATAAAGGTTGTCACCGTAAACAATCTTCAGAACAGGCGCGCCATGAATGGCCGGTTTTGCGACAGTTATTTCATCGTCAGCAGCAGTAACCAGCAAACCATTTTCTGCCGCCCGTTCCAGAATGAATGCCCAATCGCTGATTTTATTCTGCGATACTTTCTCATGGATTAAGTTGGTTGCCGGTATGCTGATTATTAGACCCTGATCGTGACAGAGCTGAGTGATAATATCCGCGTCTGTTTTATTTGTAAAAGATCTATTTTGCACGGAACGAGCCAGCCTTAGCGCAGTTACGCTACAGGATACTTTTAAAACACTGCCCACTTTCGAATTTGTGATGATCGAATTTTTAGCGACGATGCCCTTGAAGATGGTTGTATTTCTGGCATCATAGCCAGCATCAATCTGAATTTTACTGCCCGGTGCGAAAGTTGAATGATTGGCGATGGGAAAATTTTCCCTGGATGGATCCCCATCATGAAGGGTAATAACCGCATAAGGAATACCATTAATTTTTTCCTTAACAAAGACATTCAGAACCTGGTAAGTGTCTGGAATTTCGCTGCCATTACTTTTAATGGAAAAAGTTACTAGATCTCCGGGATAGGCCGCCATACATTCTTCCTTCTTTGATGTCCGAATTCAATATAAATGAACTGTTTCTTAATTCAAATATACGTTGCGAAAGAATCAAAAACCCCGCTTACAATTAATTATTTGTAAGCGGAGTAAGATAATAGCGGTAAAGGGGTGATTATCTCAATAGCACCATCTTCCTGATTTGGGTAAACTTACCGGCATCAAGCCGATAGAAATAGATACCACTGCTAACCTGTTGGCCATTGTCGGTAATTGCATGCCACTTCAGGGTGTAATGGCCAGCCGCCCGGGTGCCGTCGATAAGGGTTCTTACTAATTGCCCCCGGGCATTATAGATTTTCAAACGCACCGTTTCCGTTGCCGGCAGAGAAAATCGGATGCTGGTGCTCGGGTTAAACGGATTCGGATAATTTTGCGCCAGGGCGAATGCTGTGGGCAGATTGGGCACTGCGGGATCTCCGACGTTGTCCGGCTCTACGCCCACCGGAGTGCTGCTGCTAATCACTTGAAATTTCCCACCGGCGACGACATAAAAACGGTTGGTGATTTTGCTGTTGCGGGCAGTAAAGGTTGCAACACCGCCATTCTCTACTACCACATTCGGCCCGGCGATAATATTCTCAGCTGTAAACGATGCCACAGTTGTAATCGTTGTGTCTTGCACGATTAAACTCTGGGCAATTGCAGTGTGAAACAAGCTGCCGAATAAGATCAATACTGCGATATTGAAGCGTGCTAAAGAAAAGTATGTTGAATTCATTTTATCTCCTTCGTTCTATTCGCTATCAGCATTGTCTTCTTATTGAAAGAAAAAAACTGCAATACCGAATATTCTTCGTTTTTATTAATCCGTTGATTGACTGATAACAGAGATATTCGAAGGATTAACTTTATTAGGCGCCGAAAGATTATCTGGATTGAATACGGTAAAATAATAATCCATGTCTGGCACAGTAATTTCATTCGATGTAGCGTTGATCCAAAGTATACGAACTTGATTCTCGGCAGATACCAACGCATAGTTGAGAACGACACCGAGTGGCAATAATTCGCTGGGTGAAACAACGACAGTAGCACCCGGCTCCAGTCCGTTTATCGGGCCAATCGTCGTCCAGGCTCTACCGCCTTGAATTGCCGGAACGGTTGCACCGAGATTTATGGTGAATTTCATAAACTTTGTTGCTGTTTCCTGGGTAGTGCCATCCGGGAATTTAAACCCACCGCTGCTAGCGTGAACCATGCCTGCGACTTCCAGCTTACTGGCAGGTGCAGTTGTGCCAATGCCAACATTGCCATTGTTTTGTTTTAGATAGAGAGGAATACCCAAAGAGGCGCCGCCCCCAAATGTTTCGAAAGACAGACCATCATCAACACTGTTGTAAAAGATATCCACGCCGGTTTCATTGGCCTGGCGAAAAGATAATCTACCGGCAACATCTCCTGCGGATTGTAACTTAAGTGTCGGTTTATTTGCTTGCTGGAGATGCAGTAGTTCTGTCGGGTTGGTAGTGCCAACACCAACATTGCCGGATTCCGAAACCACCAGGGTGGTATCCTGTGCATTCAGTAAACTGCTGATTAACAAAGAGATAACTGCAATTACAAAAATTCGATTCATCTGTTTCATGGAAAACTCCTTTAAGACAGTTAGGGAATTGTTTTTCGGGCAGTGCTTTCGTTGGGAAAATTCACTGCCATTTTATTGGGATGTTGCTATTGTGGCGCGCCCACATCTATCCCTTTGCTGCCCAATTGGATATATTGAAAAAAAGTTTTACATTCAGTCAATCTCACAAAAAACAATAGCACTGGGGATTCCTGAAAGGGCGTTGATTGTGGCTCAACATTCTGAAATTGAATGGGTTGAACAGATTAAGAGTGGGGACAAGTCTGCGGAAGAGGCTGTATTTCGCCGTTTTCAGGATGAGATCCGAACGATGGTGCGAGTACGGATGCACCGGGAATCGGAGGAAAACCAGGCGGATACACTTGCGAAAATTAATGAAGGAATATTACTTTCGTTGCGTAAGGGCAGTTTTGATCCGGAGAAAGGGAAATCACTCGGCGCCTTTATCGCCGGGATTGTTTATAATACTATAGCGATGTATTTCCGGAAGAAAAAACAGGAACGAAAATATTTTGATCCCGGTTCCCCGGACGATCATCCCGAGCCGGCGGTTGCTGCCAAGCCACTAAACCTGATGATTTCCCGGGAGCAGCAGTTCCGGGTAAAAGCTTGTCTCGCTCAATTGAATACCAATTATGCAACCGCACTTACCTTGCGCTTTCACCAGGATTTATCTATTGGGGATATTGCCGAAATGCTCGATATGGAACGGCGCCGGGTGAGCGAAAGAATTAATTATGCCCTAAAGTTGTTGTTGAAATGTTTACAGGGGAAATCGTAGGGGAAATTTAACGTTTAATATGAAATTTTTACTCAATATATACGCTGCTGAATCAAAGATATATTTAGGCAGTTTTAGTAAATGAGGAAAAGATGTCTTGTGAAATAAAAAACCGCGATGATTTGATCGTCCGCTATCTGAGCGGGGAGATGAGCGATACGGAAATGCTGGATTTTGAAACCCACTATTTCGATTGCCAAACCTGCTATAACGCCTTGAAATTACTGGAAACAGGTGTTGCGGTCATCCGGCAGGAGGGAGCGAGCGCTTTCGAGAAGCCGGCAACGCCCTGGTATCATCGCTTCAAAAAATGGTTTAGTTTTGAATTGCCATCCGGAGAATTTCGTCCGGCGTACGGACGATTGGCGCTAACGGCTGTTTTTCTTGGGTTGCTGACCTTTGCCCCATTTTTATATCAGGATTACCAAATCGGGCAAACCTACGGGGAAAATTTTACGCCGCACGGTTTTCTGGAATCACGGATTTCCCAGTTTCAACGCTCTACGACATCGGATTTAACCCTGACGCCTGTCAATGATGCAAACGTAAGCGGGGAGGTGCTTTTTCGTTGGGAATTTAAAAATGCTGTTGCGGTTGGCAATTACGAATTGCTGATTTTTGATAACCAGCGTCAGGAAATCTTCCGACGGCAGATTAGTGGCAGCGAATATCGTCTACAAGAGGTGCTGACGCCCGGGCTCTACTACTGGGTATTGTTGGATGAAACCGACCAACTGCATATCGGCCGATTCTATTATCGCCGCCCATTTTTCTTTGCGCCCTAGTTTCCGATGAGCACAAAGCCACTCCAATAGCTGGGAAAAGCCGTATCTTCATTTTCCAGCAATTTTAATTTTGCCTGTCGAAGGGCGGTAGAATAAGAGCGTTCCTTCAAAACTTCCCGGTAAAAATTAATCATTAAGGCACTGGTTTCTTTGTCATACACTTTCCAGAGGGAGACAACGATGTTATTCGCACCCGCATAGAGGAATCCTCTGGTAAGCGACATTAAACCTTCCCCTCGGGTTAATTTCCCCAGGCCGCTTTCACAGCCGCTTAAAACCAAAAGATCTGCATTAAGATCAAGATTGTAGGTTTCGGCGCTGTACAGAAAGCCATCATCCTGTTTTTGATGATTTTGCTTGGTCTCACTTTGATCTGATAAAACCGATAATGAGTCCGGGGAAGGAAAAAAGGCAACATTCGATAGCGCCGGTAAGTTTGCATCTGCTTTGCTATGTGTCGAAAGGTGCACGTAGCGAAAGTTGCCGGTGCTGCGCTTGAATGCGCCCTCCGATGCTTTATCGAAAAACAATGTTTTTGCCTGATGACCCCGTGCCCGAAAAGCGAAGGCTATCGAATCTATTTCCAGGCGGGTGAAGGGGAGCGGAAAGTGGGACTGCCGGTAAGCACTACGGATGTTGTCCGGTTGGATCTCTGCAGATGCCATCAGCTGATCTTTTTCTCCCTCACTCTCCGGCCAAATGATTGGCGCAAATCCGATAAATCCTTTATTGCTAACTGTTTTTTCCTTGCCACTTAACAACGTTTGGCGGTACAGAGCAGCCGAATAATGATAGGATATATCGAAATTTTTAATCAAATATGGCAGCTTTGAAAATGCGATTTCATTTTCTGGTGTCGATGTCAGGAGGGCGGGATCAATCAAGGCTTCAAAGGGGATATAATGCAATACGCCGTCCGGTATAAAAATCACCCCTTTATGAGCGGCGAGCACATCTTCGATCGGGGCAATTAAGCATTGATACAATTCCTGGCCATGCTTTAAATAAGCCCGTTGATGAAACTCAGTTCGTAGGGACTTTATAAAGGTGGCAACGGATTTATCAAATTCAAGGGGTTTCGCTACTGAACGTACCAGAAGCCTTTTTGCGGTAACCGTTGCAATGATCAGGTGTTTCTCTGCTTCGAAATAAGAAACCAGCACGCTATGGGATGGAAGCGTGGATTGCAAATCTGCTAATGAGAGTTCATCCTTACGATGTTTAAGTTGAAAATAAGCCGGATTCTTTTCCTCTAATTCAGCGATCAAAGCATCATAGGATTGTTTTAAATCAAATTGTTTGGCCTGGAAGTCCCGCAGTTTTTTTTCATCCGGATGTGCCTTGCGCTGTTCCTTTTGCAGTTCGGTCTCATAGTAAGCGAGGTCGATCTTAATATCGTCTTCTTGCTGCAAGAGGGAATCGGCGATGCCGGCAAAATGCTTCGCTTGGGAGTCCTGAAAAGATTGTCGTAATAAACTGGCCTTTCCGCGTTCCATTAATTGGAATGCTTCTTCCGCATATTTTTTATTACTGCTATCCTTATAGAGATTGAGTGCGCAGTGAATCGCCGCTTCAAAAATTTTCTGAGATTTCTCGCGGAGAAAAAGGCGGGAACCTTCCTGACGATAATCATGATAAATTTCTTCAATCAGTGCAACTGCCTTGCGAAGGGGAAGGATAGCCTTTTTCATTAAGTGGATATCATCATTTTTGCTGGCATTCTCAGAAAGAATAATTCCCATTCGATAAAAAGTTTCCAGAAGGATTTTCCTGGACATTGCTTTTCTGGACAAAAAGGGAACAGGATTCTGGATATTTTCGATATTATTTGCCATAAATGCGGCAGAAATAGAATCAAGAGCGGCGCTTACATTTTCTTGTTTGCCAGCAATTTCCGCCATCCTTACATAGCTTTCCGCAAGCAGTGGATGCCTTTCTCCCAGGTAACTTTTCTGCAGGTCAATCGCTGTTTGAAAATGTTGTGCAGCATGTTTGAGACTATCTGTATGAAGGTAGAATTTACCGAATTCCTGATGGGCGATTGCCAATAAAGGATAATTGGGCGTATCGGATGAATCCTCCAAATTTTTTTGCGTCTTAAAATAATATTTTTCTGCCTGATTATAATCGCCCATCTGAAAATAGACATTGGCGATGCCGATATAGGAATTGGTAATGTTATCACGGCCGGTTTTCATAGTCAGGGCCAATTGATGGTAATTTAAAGCCGCTTGATAGTTGCCTTTATCTTTATAAATAATCGCAATATTGTGATAAAGCTTCGCTTTCAAGCGATTGTTGTTGATGGCGTATTTATCCATTAAATCAAGCGCCTTTTGGTAATAGGCCAGACTTTGGTCGATATCGCCTTTTAAGTCCAACGTTACACCGATATTCTGGTAGGTATTAATTACACTGATATGGCCTTCGCCAAATCGTCGTTTTTTTAATTTCAATGATTGTTGATAGTAGTTTAATGCACGTTTGTAATCACCTTTTTCATCATATATCGAAGCAAGATTGTGATAATTCGCAGCAACTTTCAGAGAGTCGGCATCATCTATTTTTTGAAGAATTTTAAGTGATTTAAGGAGATGATCCAGGGCGTTATTAAAATACCCTTTTTGTTGATAAATAAGCCCCAGTATACTATTGATTCTACTAAATATTGTACTGTCATTTATCTGGGTTTGGCGAAGCAGCGAATCTGCCTGTAGGGCAATCGCTAACGCTTTCTGACTCTTATTTTGCCGCAGGGCGCAGATTGCGAGATCATTGTATAAGTAGGCAATATCGGAATGGTTAGCCCCTAGATGTTTAATTCCTGACGAGATAGCTTGATTTAGCAAGGATCTGGTCGCTTCGATGCTATCTTTTATCGTTAGGATATAAGCGGTACGTTTAATGGCTAAAAAATATGAAGGCCAAATAGTAGTATCTTCTTTTGCCCATTGCTGATTTTTATACTTATTCAAAGCTTTTCTAAAATAAGGTAATGCGCAATCATAATTTGATTGCGCATACCACATATTTGCAGAATCGAGCAGTGCCGTTACTGATAGATGCTCCTCCAGATTATCAATCTCTAAATTCTCTCTGCAGTTGCTCAGTGTTTTGGGCGGTTCCTCAAGCTGTTCGCAATTTATCAGCAAAAAAAAGAAGGCTACCGTAAACAGTAAGACTTTTATAAGCCTTGTTCTGATTTGATTACTCCCCAGGTTTGGAACCAATTTTTTATGGGATTTAACTATTGATTAACCTCCACTGGAACCGGATGGCTCTATCGTTATATCTATTGTTCCCCAATATACCCATTCTGTATCTTTCCAACCATGGTCGTCTGTCTTTGCTTTTCTGTCTATACGAAGTTGATAATAATGGGTTTTATTACTTTTAATTACCTGCTCTCCTAAAGATGTACGAACATCTACATTAAGTATTAATGGATTCCCAGAGTCTGAGTGTCGCTTGTTTATCCATGGTTTGTAATACGTTGAATCACCTGGGGCAGGATCCATGGGATCAGGGTCTGGCGGAGGAATACAAACCGTTCTTTCCCGCGGTTCTTCAAAAGGATGAACAGCAGCATAACTTAGGTGAGATGCATTCCCAACTGCTTTTAAATTCTGGACAGCGCCACTTGTTAAATTAACTTCTCCGACTTCTGCATTCCTTTTCCCCGGTCGAGTAATGGTGACATACATTTTGTGTCGGGTTGCATCATAGTCCATTCCATGCATAAGTCCGGTAATATTTGTTTGTATACTACCAACAATAGTACCTTGTCCAGATGTCTTAGAGATACTAATCAATTGATTCGAATTGACATCAATCCCATATAAACTTCCACCTCGCGATGTAGTCTGATGAGCATCACCTAAATTAGCGATGGATGGAAATCCAATTGCACCGATAAGGGATAAATTGCCATCGTTTAAGTCAATTGTATATAACCAGGAATTCTTTACTGAGTCGGTGCTAACTACATACATCGTTTGGGCAGAGTGATCATAGGCCATGCCGGTAATTTTTTTACCAAGATACGGTGTTACAATCGGGGCGACTAAATTTTCTTGCCCGGTGAAGATGTCTACAGTCAATAATGAATCGACATCATGATCGATTGCATAATAGGAATTGTTATCTTCAGCAAAATCCCCGGCCATAAAAGTATTTGTCGCGGGACTAAGTGGGGATGCTGTAATATTGCCCGGAGTATTGGGATGAAAAATGACGTGCTTTTTCTGGCCATATTCCCAGGCGTAAAGCGCTTGCGATCGTGCGGGATTAATCTTAACGGGTATGGCTTCATCGAAATTCTCTGTTCCACAATAATAAAGTGATAATTTGGTTATCATCTTATACTGAGTAAAATCCGTACTCAAGGTTACTTGCTGGGTATTCGAATGATAATTGTCTCCAACTGAAAGCGTAAAATCTAAAGTGCTAATATAT
Organism: Calditrichia bacterium; assembly: GCA_028284905.1. Lineage (GTDB taxonomy): Bacteria > Calditrichota > Calditrichia > RBG-13-44-9 > J075 > JACKAP01. Next base: position 132,886 of record JANQQU010000089.1, on the reverse strand, counting down.
TGTGATTCACTGCCCCTCTGACTTTCGTTTTGTGAATACACCGATAAATTACTGCCGACCAAAAAAATAAAGCATAAACGAAATAGCATAGATTTCCTATTCATTTTTTCCTCACTTGGCGAATATTAAACAATCAACAATTAATTCGGCGTTTTCATTTGTAATAAAACACCGTTGAGCCGGTCTCATTAATTGCTTTGCAATGTGTCGACAAATATTGAAAATAAATTTATGAACAAACAGGTAAAAAGCTACCAGAGCTTGTTGTTAATAACTAATTTTCCATTGATTCAATAGTCAGATGCTATACTCATTCCTCAAATGAGATAGCCGGGAAGCGTTCGATATCCTTTCGAATGGATCAATTTACAAATAATTTTCGGATATCAAAATATTGGGTGGAATATGATTCCTTAAATTCTAATGGTAAGCTTAATAATATGTAGGAAGTTCTCTTGCATTTTGTTACTGGTTACTGGTGGCTGGTAAAGAGAAACCAGCCACAAGGTCAGCATGCTTAACTCATAGTCTACGGGTATATTATTGAATTACTAACTGATGTTACGCACGGGCGATAAAAACCATCCACCCCGGGATGAATCCTTCCGAAGGAATCCCTTTGGGACCGGGCTCATTATCAGGCGTCAAAAGTGACGCAAAGACTTGCCCGATTTATCGGGCTTACGATAATGAGCCAGTGGATTCATCCCTGTTCCAAAGGAATCCCTTCGGGGGCGGGCGACGATAACGGTAAAAAACTGCCTTTTTTCTCATTATCGCGTAACATCAGTTACTGAAATTGTATTTTGAAAGAAGGCAGAAAAGCAGCAGCAATAGCAATTAATTCTCTTGCCACTGCCACTGCCACTGCTAACTGAGGCCACGCCCTTTCATCAGATTTTACTGCGTACGCAGACTATCCGCCGGATTGGCGCGCGCCGCCCGTATCGTCTGGAATGATATCGTCAATAAAGCAATAATCACTGCCGCCAGTCCGGCATAAATAAATGGCATGATTCGCAGGGATACTCTATAAGCGAATCCGTCCAGCCAGAGACCGATACCGAGATAGCTTAACGGCCAGGCGATCAGGTTGGCAATAAGCACCCATTTCAGGAAGTCTTTCGCCAGCAGGAAGAAGAGCCGGCTTTCCCCGGAACCAAGCACTTTCCGGATGGCGATTTCGCCCCTGCGTTGGCCGACAGTAAAGGCCACCAGGCCGATTAATCCCAGGCAGGCAATAAATATCGCGATGCCGGAAAAGTAAGCGATGTTGACGGCAAAGGCCCGATCGTTGTCAAATTGCTGATCGAAGAGATCATCGAGGAATTGATAATTAAAGGTCCGGTTGGGATATGCCGCGGTGTAAACATCCCCAAGCGCTTCCAGCGTTTCCGGAATTTGTCCCCCGGAAAGCCGGGTAATGGAAAGGAATGTATTGCCCGGGTTGTATTGAAAGAACAGCGGCTCAATTTTTTGCCGGGCGCTGGCAAAGTGAAAATCTTTTACGACACCAACCACATATTTTGCTGTAATCGATCCGTCAATCTCCACCATTTCCAGCCGTTTGCCAATGGGGTTATCCCAGCCAGCCTTCCGCGCTGCGGTTTGATTAACAATGACTGCTTCCGATGAATCAGAAGGGAAATCCAGCGAGAAGGGGCGGCCTTCCGCAAACTCGATTTCCAGCGATGCAAAGAAGTTATCGTCAATTGCCAGCTGCTGAAACATCTGACCATCTTCGCGGGTACTACCTTCCGGGATGACTTCGTAGCGAATAAAATCGCCACCTAAAACACCACTGGAGCGGCCAATAGCAGCAACACCTGGTAAAGTCGAGGCCCGATCATTAAAGAGCTGATCGGCGTTATTGTTGTTCGGGGTAAAAATTGTCACGACCTGGTCGCGGGTGTAACCGAGATCCATACTTTTCAGATAGATGATTTGTTCGCGAATCATTAATACCGCAACAATCAGGGAAATCGTAATAGCGAACTGGCAAAGCACCAATACTTTGCGAATGGTTGCCCCGACACCACTTTTATTGAATTCCCCTTTCAGCACGGTAACCGGCTTAAAAGCGGAAAGGATAAAAGCCGGATAGAGGCCGGACATTACGCCAACAAAAATCGCAAAGCCAAGCATTCCGAGTAATAGCAATGGATTGTCAAAGAAACTGATTTCCAGCTGCTTCCCGAGCAGGTTGTTTATTTGCGGCAGGGTAAATTGCAGAATGAAGAGAGAAAATATCATCGCAATGACAGTGATAATGATCGATTCTCCCAGGAACTGCATTATCAGCTGAATTTTATTGGACCCGACGACTTTTCGCATGCCCACTTCCCGGGCCCGCCGGGATGCCCTCGCGCTGGAGAGATTGATAAAATTAATAACTGCGACGGCAATAATTAACAAGCCGATAACTGCAAGTGCATAAACAACGGTCTTGTCATTTTTTCCGCGATTGGATCCGTCATAGCGATGATGGGCGGAACCAAGGTGAACATCGAGCAAGGGCTGGAGCTTCGGGGTATTAATTTCCGGCATACCGTTGGCGCGGGCGAGGTTAACCAGTTTCTCTTCTACTGTTGCCTGATCCGCACCCGGGGAAAGCCGGAAATATCCCTGGAGCATAAAATTTTCCCAGGAATCCCACCAGAGTGGATTGTTTTCTACCCGCAATGGGCGAATAAATTGATATTGGATATGAGAATTCGTTGGGGGTGCTTCTACAATGCCAATGACGAACGGCTCCTGCACACCTGGCAAAGTTAATCGTTTACCGATAGGATCTTCCTCACCGAATAAAGCGACGGCGGCATCCGGAGTTAATAAAACCCCATTCGGATCTACCATGGCCGCTTCCCGGTCCCCGCGAATAATCTTAAAACCAAAAACATCGAAGAATCCCGGTTCGGTCATAAAACCCCGTAAGCTGATAGAATTGTCAGCATTCATTTCCGCGAAAGGCACGCTTCCGGCCGCGACGAAGGGAGTACCAATGGCGAATGCCCGGGTGGCAGCAACAACTTCCGGAATATTTTCCTTCGCCGCCGGTAATATGGGGCCGGCAGTAATCGAATAGGTCATCGTGCCGCTATTGGTATTTTCCAATGTTAATGCACGATAGATATTTTCCGGTTCAGGATGGAAGCGGTCAAACGTAAGATCGTCGATGACATAAAAGGCAATTACCAGGGAAATAACAAGTCCGATGGTTAGCCCGGTAATGTTGATTAATGAATATCCTTTTTGCCGAACGATATTTCTGAGAGCGATTTTTAGATAACTTTTAAACATAATAACCTGCCTTTACGGTAATGGATGCGCCCGAAATAGAACGGGAAGAAAATGGATTTGTTACGTCTGTAAACGCTGCCGCTCTATTTTTTGAAAATTGTTGTTTATGCTTTGCTGATGACAGTAACCGCAAAATTTCATAATCAATTAGTCAATGTTTTTGCATGGGCATATGTATTTAATAAACAAATGCATAGGGGAATTCAGAAACCGAGAGAATGCAAAAAATCTTGCGGCTTCTCCAAAACGAATGCCCTGAAATCCACCCAAAATAAACCTCTGTTGCTAGTGGCACAGTAGATGCATTCATCATTAGTAAAAAAACTTAAAGATCAAATCCTTATGATATGAAGGGGGCAAAATGAACAATAAGTGGTGTATTATTATGGTTGGAATGATTTTCTGCCTGAGTAGTCTGGGGTGGAGCCAATCAAAATCGCTATGGATCAAAGACGGGGATAGCGCCTATCTGAGTACTCAGCTAACAAAGTTGGGTATCGGGACCACAGATCCGGATGATCGTTTGCATATTTATGGCAAGCTACGTATTCAGAATGGCAGCAGTTCCTCAGATGCTTTACAACTGTATTATGATGGTGATAATGCCATCCTTAATGTGCTTAATGATGATGCTGAAATTCGCTTTCGGGTAGATGGCAGCACAAAATTGCTGGTGACACCGGAAGGTAATATTGGGATTGGCACCAGTGATCCCGGTGAATACCGGTTGGCCGTGGAAGGTACCATCGGCGCGCGGGAAATACGGGTGCATACTGATAACTGGGCCGATTTTGTTTTCGCAGACGATTATTCACTGATGTCATTACAAGCACTGGAATTGTTTATCGATGAAGAAAAAAGATTGCCCGGCATGCCGTCCGAAACGAAGATTCGTGTAGAAGGTATTCCATTGGGAGAGATGCAAGTGAAGTTATTGCAGAAAGTTGAAGAGTTGACATTGTATCTGCTTGCTTTACAGAAATCGAATGAGCAGTTGAAGAAGCGGATGGACGAAATGACTTACCAGAAAGATTAAGAAACCGGGGGACCGGTGGAGCGAACAAAGAACAGTGTGTGTTGCTGCATCAACTGTTGCAGCAGCATCACTGTCTATTCAGGGGATACTTGATAGGTTGGATCTATATCGTCCTGCCAGGCAAGTTCTGTAGAAAATCTGAATTGTCCTAATGCATTGCGTAATGCTTTTCTTTGCCTTATATTTTTCGCCCTGTTAAACGATTGAAAATCATGAATGGGTAGAAAAATTTTGGAAAGAAAACTGTGACGCAGCAAATCACCGGAAAAGTTATCAACCTGGAAAATCTCTCCTTTCCGCAATTGGACGAGTTGGATCGGAAAAAAACAGTTTTCGTTTTCCCGATTAGCCCAATAGAGGAACATGGCCCACATTTGCCATTGGGCGTAGATGCATTCACAGCCAAGTACTTTGCCGATCAACTGGCAGAGGATATTTGCCGAAAATGGCCGGAGCATCCGGTGGTTAAGCATCCATTAATTCCACTGGGCTGCTGTGTTTTGGATAATACCGGAACGATTACCATTCGGCAAAGTGTTATCCGGGATCTTTTGGTAGATGCACTGTCTTCTCTCGCCAAATACGGATTTACCAATTTCATTATCGTTAATGGGCATGGCGGTGGCGGACATGTCGTCGCATTGGAGGAAGCAGCCAGAAAAGTGTCCCGCAAGTTCAAGTGCAAAGCAGTCTCAATCACTGGTAAATTGGCATACAGATTCCTGAGTGGCGAGTTTATGGATGAGATTGATAGCGCTTTACCAAAGCCGCTTTCAGCAGAACACCGGAAAGATTTTGTTAATGATTTGCACGCCGGTCAATGGGAAACTTCCATGATGCTCAAGCTAAAGCCGGAACTTGTCGATCCGGTTTACAAAACCTTGAACGGTTCTACCGCGACGTTAAAAGAGCGGCTAACGCGGCGGAATTATGCATTTGAAAAAGGCCGGCAAGGATATATCGGTTTTCCGGACAGAGCGTCCGAGGCATTTGCCGAAGCATCAATATCGGTATTACGAAAGGAAACGCTGGCTATTGTGGAAAAGATGCTCGCTGGTGCAGATGTGCTGGATGAAGTAACTTCACCAGCCTGGAAGCTGCCGATTTTCCGAACTCACTTCTGGGCCAAAGCGATTCTCGGTATTACAACAGTTCTTACCCTATTGCTTTATTTCTTGCTTCGCTAATCAAGCTAAATATCGGTTCAAGATTAGCCAGACTCTCTCCTCAATGACATTACCTTAAAATGTATATCTCAGTTTCAGGCTGCCACGGGTAAAAAACTGTATTGTTTCCGAAAAGTTATCGGCATTGATATTACGAGTTGCATTCGTAGAGCGATTCGGAGCGTATGACATAAAGAGCAATAATCTGCTGCCGGCAGGATAGGTAACTGTTAGCCGGGGGGTAATACTGCGGAATTTCCGTACCTGGCGCCGTTCCCGCATTGCATCAAATTGCCATTCGTCGCGAATGAAGAAAGCAACGCCACTGCTAACCCTTAATCCCAGAAAATTTTTATGCGAAACATTTAAATTAAAGAAGTGTGCAGTCAGTTCCTTGGTAACCAATTGAGTGAAATCTTCCTGAAAAAATGTGCCATTATCCTGTTTCTCCAGTCGGTAGATACTATTAACATCAAGATTGCCGGTTAAAGCGATGTTTAAAGTGTCGTCGTAAATAAACTTGCGAAAAACAAAGCTTCGAACTTGTCCCAAAACAGATTCAAAATCAAATGTGGTGTAGTCTGCCAGAACCTTGAATTGTTGTATATGAGATACAGCGTCGCTAAGCTCATGATTTAATAAAGTGCTCATTTGATAAATGCGATTCCAGTTGTTATTCTGACTGCGACCGGAACGGATGTATATTTGATGATACAGATGAATATTGCCTTTTATAGTTGCGCTAAAAAAAGGGCTGAAACGATGCCGGTAACCCCCATCGATAATAAATCCCTGTTCATCGCGATCCTCCCGGTCACTCAATGATGCCAGCAATCCTCCCTGGTTGGTTACATTTGGCGTGTTGTATTCAAATTTGGTAAAAGAAAATTTCCCCCAGAACAAACCGGATGAACTGGGGAGCCATTGTAAAGTCGAACTAAAAGCGGTTTGTAAAGTGTTGATATCCGTATCAAAACCACTGTTGTCATTACGGATTTGCGAAAATAACACCTTATTTTGGATACGAAATTTTGGCTTGTAAATTAAATGTTCAAATTCATTCTCCAGAACGAGTTCTTCGCGTAAATTTAAGCGTATACTATCGGGATTCTCTGCAAATGGGGTCGGTGTCCGTTGGTCAACCGAGCGGTTTTTAAAATTTGTTAATACTTTCAGAAAAGAGGAATTGGTCAAACGGTATTGAAGCTCATTGTAGAGGAAGCGGGAATTGATAAAAACTTCTTCCATCCCGGAGGAGATAAAATAACGATTTTCCAGCAGTTGAAATCCAATTCGCAATGAGTCGGTTGCATACTGGGAAAATTTTTTATTCCATGCTGTAAAAAAAGAGTGGTCCTGGTTTTTGCGGCCGGGGAAGCCACGTATGGTACTATTTAAATCAGTATAATTTAGATAGCCGCCCATATCCAGTTTACTGATATCGACGCCAACGCTGGCATACCAACCCTGATCCTGAATATCAAACGCCTCTTCGAAGGCGACACCGAGCGCCGGTTGCAATTGTATCTTCGGATGTGGATTGTAGAAAAATTTCTGGGCGAGGAGATGTTTGTTAAAACTTCGTCCGGTGTTTTCATCGGCGAGAATTTTCGAAGTTAAAAAGGAGCGTGTTGCAAATTTCTCCGTGGGTGCCAAATGCCAGAAAAGATGAAAAAAATTGTCATCCCGCCACTTGTCTTCAGACGAGCTGCGAAAAAGGCTGCTGTAAAAATTGTCTGAAAGTGCTAAGGCTGATTTTTCTCCGGTTTTGACAGTAGATTTCAGTTGCGCAAACCATAACCAACTGGAAAATTCTTTTTTTAAATCGACCAGGTATATGTTTGGAGGCGTTTCCTTGGCATTAGATGGAGGTTGCTGAGCAAAAGAAAAAAATGAAAGCCAGCAAAGCATTACAATTAAAGTAGGGGAGTGGACGTTTATTCTCATCCAGGATGGATTCCTATGGCTGAGGACAATGATAAATTTGATAACGAATGAAAAGTGTTTTAGTCGACAGTTAAACTCCCGGAAGCGTTATTGATCGTCTTCAGGGTCATTCTCTTTTTCCGGGACAATCTTGTAAATATCTTCGCCTTCTCGCTTCAGATTATATTTTTCCCTGGCAACTTTCTCGATATAATCCAAATCTTCCTGGAGCTTTTCAATCTGCTCTAATAGTTGCTCGTTTTCGGACTCCAGCGTTTCTTTCTGCTGTAAAAGCTCATTATGCTGTTTGTGTAAATCATATAATCGGAAAATGGAGCGACTGCCGGTTAAGAAGACGAATAAAACCAGAATAACAATCAGTATAAATATCCACAAGGGAAAATAACGGTAGCTTACCGTAAGTGTCTTATCTCTTTTGTTTCTGGTCGAAAAAGGTCGCTTTGCCATGGAGCGTCAGGATCATCCCAATAAAATGGATCGTTTAATTTATCTTAGAATTCCGGGAGCGTTAAGAGTCATCCGGGAATTGTACGCAAATGAATAGCGAATACTAAAATTGCTGTAATAGTCAGAATAGATTGTCTGGAAAGTTAGCATAGGGCTGAATATAGGTCGACCCGCGCTGGATAATCAAGTGCTGATTTATCATTTTTGGCACTGGCTTTTTTATTTTTACAGGATTTGAAGATAAATGTAATAAAAGGAGCGGAAACGGTGTGGAAAAAGTCCGTGATTGGTGCCGCGAAGTTGAGTGAAAATGGAAAAATTTAGAGAGCCTACCACATTGCGGAAGGCTCTCTGTTGATTTGAGAAATCCTATTTTAGCAGAACCAGTTTTCGTGTCCTGGAAAAATTTTCTCCATAAAGACGATAAAAATATATTCCTCCGGGAAGTCCTTGAGCATGCCAGGATATTGCATGATTGCCTGCCGCCAGCTTTTCGTTTACAATGATGGCGACTTCCTGGCCGAGTGTATTATAAACTGCTAACTTTACCGGCATCGAAAGTGGTAAACTGAATTCGAATGTCGTTGAAGGGTTGAATGGATTCGGATAGTTCTGATATAAGTTGATTTGTTCCGGCAAACCGGGATTCTCATCAATCAATGCATCGACGTATCCCAAACTTAGGTTGTCGATGTGAAATTGGGTACCGGCATTCGGCTGGTTTGGATTGTTCTCATCTCCCCATATTTGAAAAGTAATGATACAGCAATCCGGTGCCACAGTCGTCGCATAGTTAATCGGCAGCATAAATTGCTGGTAATTAGCCGATGGTTCAAGAAATGAAAATGCCAATGCTGCAGCCTGGCCATCTCGCCACATAGCAACATTGGTTCGGAAGCGATCATTGCCCACCGGCTGAAAGCGGTAATACCCTGTAAAGAAGCTGTATTGTTGATTTACTACAAAACCATCCATCGCGCCGTTTTTCGTCCAGACAATAACCGGAAATGAATCACTGTCGACTTGCCCATGCACGGCGTATGAGCCGCTGTAACTATCCGTGCTTTGGGAAATATATAAGCCAAACCAGTTTTCCGGTTGCCCGTCAGACCATACTTCAAAATCCGGATTCGGGACAGGATTGATTTGTGCATTCATATGAAACGTCAGTGATGTTGAAAGTATCATTAAACTGAGGTGCCAAGCGTATTGGTGCATAATTGACTCCTTCATGGTTCAATTAAACATAGATCGTTAACCTTCGGAATATCATGATTCCAAAAATTGCTGAAGATTAATGAGGGAAAATTGGTTTGAAGTATTAGTTGGATTTGCTCAAAGTGATGTTGGCGATAGCCGGTTCATCGAAGCTGTCGCCGTTAAAGTCGAATGATGAATTTTCATCCTGAAGTTGAAGTGTTCTCTGATTATTTGAGAAGGCATATGTGATAACAGTGTTTTCCGAACTGCCGTCTTCGGTTAACAGCAAGCTTTCACCATCGATATTATACTGTCCCAATTCTTGTTGAAAAATCGTCGTATCCATGCCAAAGCGGAATTCATAGCGCCCGTTTTCCGAAAACTGAACATTGCCATTGAAATTATTGATGACCGAAAATAAATCGACCTGATTATTGGTGTTGGCTTTTTCCGTCATTCCAAAGGCAGTAATTTGCCAATCGCCAATAAAATCTGAAGCGTCATTAGCTTCTGGCGTTGTGGAGTCGCTGCTGCAAGAAATTAGAAGAGCCAATAGTAAAAATGCAAAAAATGAACTTGCGAGTTTGCTGATTGAATAAGTCATGATAAACCCTTTAGATTAGTGAAACAGCAATATTTAATGGATAAAAACCAAGTGCTTAACAGGCAGCAATTGCCACCGGGTTCATCTTGCAAGATGTTTGGAAGCCTTTATCAGACTTCTTGTATTAATTACGGAGTTATCGGAGATAACCCTGAAAAGGGAAATTTTGCAGGGAAATTTGCTCAGGAAAGAAAAAGCCGCATTCCGGGGAAATGGAATGCGGCTTTTATAAATCTAAATACGATAAGGTTTGAAAGTCTTATCTCAGGACGTTTTTGCCATTATAAATAGCAGTATCACCAAGCATTTCCTCAATACGCAGGAGCTGGTTATACTTTGCAATACGATCGCTACGAGAGGCCGAACCGGTTTTGATTTGCCCGGCGTTTGTTGCTACAGCGATGTCCGCAATGGTTGCATCTTCAGTTTCCCCGGAACGGTGAGAAATAACCGAGGTGTAGCGGGCGCGATGCGCCATATCCACGCAATCAAATGTTTCTGTGAGGGAGCCGATCTGATTTACTTTTACCAGCACAGAGTTACCAATGCCCTGATCAATACCTTGCTTGAGGCGTTTGGTGTTCGTTACAAAAAGGTCGTCGCCAACCAGCTGAACTTTATCACCGAGTTTGTCGGTCAGTAACTTCCAGCCATCCCAGTCATTCTCGTCCATACCATCTTCGATGGAAATGATCGGATATTTGCTGACCAGGTCCGCATAGAAGTCAACAATCTCTTCTGAACTGAGCATGCGATTTTCTGAAGCAAGATTGTATTTACCACTGGCTTTTTCATACAACTCACTGGAAGCAACATCCAGCGCGTAGAAGATATCTTCACCGGGGCGATAGCCGGCTTTCTCTACAGCTTCGGTGATTACCTGCAATGCTTCTTCATTGGACTTCAGATCCGGTGCAAAACCACCCTCGTCACCAACAGCCGTATTGTAGTTCTTGCCTGCGAGTACTTTTTTGAGGTTATGGAATACTTCTGCACCCATCCGCAACGCTTCCCGGAAAGAAATGGCGTTAACCGGCATAATCATGAATTCCTGTAAATCGACGCTGTTATCGGCATGCTCGCCGCCATTGATAATATTCATCATCGGCACCGGCAAGGTCTTCGCGTTAAAGCCACCAAGATATTGATATAGAGGTAAACCAAGGGCTTCCGCCGCAGCCTTCGCAACCGCCATGGAAACGCCGAGGATTGCATTTGCACCAAGCTTGCCTTTGTTGTCCGTGCCATCAAGAGACAGCATCATGTTGTCAATCGCCACCTGCTCGGTAGCATCCATACCAACCAGGCTTTCCGCAATAATGTCATTGACATTCTGCACTGCTTTCAGAACGCCTTTGCCCATATAGCGTTCCTTATCGCCATCACGCAACTCAACCGCTTCATGCTCTCCGGTGGAAGCGCCGGAAGGTACAGCAGCAGTGCCAATCACACCGCTTTCAAGGTATACATCAACTTCTACAGTGGGATTCCCCCGACTGTCTAGAATTTCTCTCCCATTAATGCCAACTATCATCGTCATCGCTCATCTCCTTTTTAAAAAACCAGCTTTCAGTTATATGATTTTTCTTTAATAATCTTTTCTTTTTTCTTCGCAAATAACGGTTGGGAAAATAATTAAAGAACCGGGGAATCGCAAGGTGAAAGCAAAAGGAAAACCTGACATTATTTTGTTGCTATAATTCCCTGAACAATTTAGAAATTACTTCCTATTGAACAGGTATCATTTATATTTTGAGTAGACTGAAAAACGATTAAAATTCCAGCGAGAAAGGAACCAGCACATGAAAAACTGCATCGGCATTCGGAAGGAAAATAAGTATGACACGGAACGGCGAGCACCTTTAACACCGGCCCAGGTTGGTAAATTGATCGACAATTATGCTTTACGGGTAGTTGTCGAACCCAGCGCGCAGCGCGTTTTTACGGAAGCGGAATATCAGGCTGCCGGCGCAGAGATTAGTGAGGACCTAAGTAATTGCAATATTGTTTTTGGCGTTAAAGAAATTCCGCTGGACGATTTGCAACCCGGACCCGCTTACTGCTTTTTTTCGCATACTATTAAAGCCCAACCATACAATATGCCGATGCTAAAAACGATTCTGGATCGAAAAATAACCTTGCTGGATTATGAAGTGGTTACCAATCGCGATGGCCGCCGGCAAATATTTTTCGGGAACTTTGCCGGATATGCCGGTATGTTAAATTCGCTCTGGACGATGGGGCAACGCCTGGCTGCAGAAGGATTTAAAACGCCTCTGGCAGAGATTAAACCAGCCTATCAATATGATAATCTTCAGGCAGCAATGGATGCAGTGAAGGCCGTCGGGAATCGTATTCGGGAGGAAGGATTACCAAAAGAAGTCACACCTTTGGTTTGTGGATTTACCGGATATGGCCAGGTATCCAAAGCCGCTCAGCAAATTTATGAACTGCTGCCGACAGTTACTATTGCCCCGGAAAACCTGGCAGATTTTGTTGAAAATGGAGAACATTCTGCAAATGCACTTTACCGGGTAGAGTTTTATGAGAAGGACATGTTTGCGCCGAAAGACCCATCCGCAGATTTTGATTTGCAGGATTACTTCACCCATCCGGAAAAATACAAAGGCATTTTTGAGCAATATGTGCCTTATTTGAGCATGGTCGTGAACGGTATCTACTGGACGCCGGAATGCCCCCGGCTGATTACAAAATCATATCTCAAAGCGCTGTATCAGAAAAATAATTCTCTACGTCTAAGAGTGATTGGTGATATCACCTGTGATATCGATGGCTCGATTGAGATGACGGTGAAGTCCACCAAGTCTAATAATCCAGTATATGTCTTCGATCCTACCAGTGAAGAAACGTATGATGGCGTTGAAGGAAATGGACCAGTGGTTATGGCCGTAGATATTCTTCCCACGGAACTTCCTCGGGAAGCATCTGACTTTTTTGGGAATGCATTGATGTTTTATTTACCGAATCTTGCCGCAGTCGATTTCGATAAATCCTTCGCGTCGCTGGAGGTCGCTGCGGATTTCCGGAAATCAATTATTGCGCATGCCGGAGAGTTAACACCGGACTATCAATATCTCTCGAGTGATGTTGAATAATAATTTCCGAATTACGCGGTATCCGATAATTATCGGGGCATTATTCTGCTGGATGGGCTGGCTTATTCTGATTCGCTCGGTAGATATTCAGCATCTCTTCCTGGAAAAATGGTATATGACGGTAACGATGATTTTCGGATCATTTATCGCCGGGGCAACCAGCGAAGGGGGAGGCGCTGTTGCGTTTCCGGTAATGACCTTACTCTTCAAAATCGAACCGCGCATCGCCCGGGATTTTTCCCTTTGTATTCAAGCCGTTGGCATGATGGCCGCTTCGTTTACCATCTTTTGTCTGAAGGTGCCGGTCAGTGCCCGGGCAATAATATGGAGCGGATTAGGGGGAATGGTTGGGATGATTATCGGGCTGGAGGTAATTTCCGGCGCGCTGCCGCCAGCTTATACAAAGATTTTTTTTGTCAGCAGCTGGCTCAGTTTTGCCATGGCATTATTTTGGATGAATCGAATTAAAGAACGTCAGGTGCATCCATTCATTCAAAACTTTGCCGCTCGCCATGCCTTGATATTGTTGCTTGCCGGTATCATCGGCGGCATCATAAGCGGTATTACCGGGAGTGGTCTCGATATCGTCACCTTCGCCTTGCTCGTCCTGGCATTCCGCATTGATGAAAAAATTGCCACACCAACTTCGGTGGTATTAATGGGAATGAATGCTTTGTGGGGCGTAATTTGGAATGAAGGCGTTAGTAAAGGGATGGCGCCGGAGGCATGGGAATACTGGTTCGTTTGCGTCCCGGTAGTGGTGATTGGGGCACCATTGGGCGCCTTTTTTATCCGAAATCGTTCCCGCCTCTTCGTTGCAGGCTTCCTTTACCTTTCCATTGCCGTGCAGTTTATCGCGGCGCTTTTTATCATACCAATGTCATTGAATTTGCTCTTGTTTTGTGGGGCAACTGTTTTTTCCGGTATACTGTTTTTTCGGGGAATGTCCAGCTATGGAAAGCTACGGCTGGAGAGACTGCAGGGGGATTGATGAAGAAACAGATATCCCTAAAATAAAAGCCAGCCCTCGTTTGGACTGGCTTCTGTAATGAGCTGCTTGATTGCTTGAAAAATGTGCTTTTAGCGGCGCTGTTTTAATTGATGTGCGGTTAAATGTGCACCCCGCTTAAAACGAATATCTCTCGCGCAAATAGTGCCATGAAAACGCACATCCCGTAAGCCGAATACTTTTGCATATGGTGCTACAATCGTTCCCATCAGTTGCGCGTTGCTTTCGATGCGTAGTTCCCGCCGTTGCAGAGAGTTAAAGTAAATCTGATCGCTGCCGGCTTTCCCCTGCGAGCTGCTTATTTGCGCATTGCGACCGAAAAAGATGTTTTCCACTACATTTATCACTACTGGTCCACGGCGGGTATCGATGCGCAGTTGACTGTTGTCTCCGACATAAAGCTGCCGGAAGAAGTAGACGCCGCTGGTCAGCTTTAGAACGCTGCCCGGCCGGACAGAAATATTGCCATAGCGACCCGGTTTTAACTCATTTCGGCGCTGTCCGCGGACAATGACATTGTCCCGCCCGGCCCGGAAATTTCGTAGTGCCGGAAAGCTTACCGGTCCTATCCAGCTATTCTCCCGGGTGCGGCCATTTATTTCGCCACGGCTTTCGATTTCGCCGCCGGCAAACACGCGTCCATCAATGGTGTTGCCGCGAAAAATTTCTACATCATCACCAGCGATCAATTTGCCATTGTGAACGGAAAAGTGGCCGCGATTGAAATGAATATCATCATTTGCAAAAATAGCACCCTGCGTCAACTCCGGCGCATTCAGGACTATATCTTCAGCCGCCAGCAGTATATAATTGGACTTCCCGATCGGTCGCTCGTTTAAATATGGTATCATTGATACGCCACGGCGCTGATGAGAATTACGCTTTCTGGTCTTCCGGCTATGGCTGGGATAGTAAATCTCTACCGCAATATTCTTACGGCTGCGATAGCGTTGATTCTCTCTGTCACCGCGATTTTGGTGATAGGCATCGTAAGGTGTATCAAAATTCTCCCGGGTATCCTCATTATTATAATCCCGGTCATTTTCATAATACTCGAAAGGTGTCGATTCTTCGGTTTCGTAATTGTTGTGTAATTGCTGTTTGCGTGGTTTACGTGAATTGTTTTGGGCAATAGCATCGCCCAATATAAAGGTCGTCATCAAGGTTATCAGAATAATTTGTCGTTTCATTGTTCAATCCTTTCTATTTCAAAAACACTTACGAAAGGTGCAAACAGTTTGCCAGTTTCGGCATAAGATGAATGATGTGAATGTTGCGGATAATTTTAGCCCTGTAAATATTGGGTTTAAGTGGTCTTTAGAATGTGTGGGCAGAAAAATTTACTTACATAAGCGTTCAAAAAACTGATAATTCCTTTTATACTCCTGTTAACTTAGTTAGCAGTAAATTCGACAAAATCATTTATTAATAACCATTGCCATTTAAATCAATCGTCTCTTCCGGCCAGGGGAAAGTACCGGGATAAATCATTACTTCCTCTCCCCACCAGGGCCAGGCCTCCGGATCATCAACGTTTTTGCGATTGCAAAATTTATTGCTGATAACGCGCCCACCGAGTTTGTTATAGAATTCCGCCACATCCGTTTGGAATAACGAAACCTCAAACTCGCCACTGTGAATTCTTGAGAATGCACATTCCACAATGGTTTTGCCCAATCCCTGACCCCGGACTTCCGGTGAACTGCAAACACCGGCGAGGGCAAGCACTGTCAATGGTTTTTCTCCGATATAAATCTTGCGGGAAAAGGTTAAGGCATGGGCCAGCGGTTTTTCTCCGTCCCAGGCAATATAGCGCCGGGCAAGATACCAATCCGGGGTCGTTTTCTGGTGATCGAAAAACTTTTCGATTTGTTCTTCCAGCGATATATCCGGAGGATCCCAAATGCCATTCATGAGCTTGAGGATTTCCGCAACTTGTTCGCGGGCGAGCTCATGATCCTGATGTGTTGTGATAACCATTCCCAAACCCAATTTTTTTCGTCAATATAGTAGCTATTGGGGACTTTCGCAAAATCATTCCTGCACAAACTGTTTGCAGCGCTATACAAATTCGGATATATTTGTAGCGAAATTATCAGTTGGCTTCAGTACTGGTAATTTGCCTGAAATTAGATTGTCCAGTGCCAGCCAGACCGCGTCATGCGAAAATTTCCCGGAGGTAGCGATCATCGAAAAGGAATTTTATGTTGATTACAAAAAGGCCCGTCTTAACCTCTTTGCGCATCTGAAAGAAAACAATCCCGCCAAAGACGAAATACTGCTCTTTAATAAAACCCAGAAGCTGCTCGATCGCTTTATTTTTGTTTGTTTTTGCGAAGACATGCAACTCATCCCTTCCAGCACCTTTCGGCGCGTCCTGGAGCAATATCAGGCCAATCGCGGTGGGGAAAACGGTGATCTTTGGGGGGAAGTGAAGAAGCTTTTTCAAAGTATCGACAAGGGAAATCCGGCACTGGAAATTAACAAGTTTAACGGCGGCCTTTTTGCCCGGGACAGGGAGATGGATGCGCTGGTCATTCGCGATGCCATGCTGGCGCACCTGCTAAAGCTGGCGGAGTATGATTTTGCCAGCGAGCTGAATGTTAATATCCTTGGCCACATTTTCGAACAGTCGATTTCCGATATTGAGGAGATTAAGGCAGAAATTCGCCAGCAGCGCTATGATGTCAAAGCAGGGAAGCGTAAGAAAGACGGGGTTTTTTATACACCGGAGCACATTACCCGCTATATGGTCCATGGGGCGATTGGGCAATGGCTGGAAGAGCGCAAAAAAGAATTGGGTTTTTCCCGGCTGCCGAAACTGACTGAGAGTGACTATCAAAGTATCAAAATAAATGCTAAAAACGTGTTGCGCTGTAATGCCAACGTCCGGGCACATATCAATTTTTGGGAAGCGTATAAGAAGAAATTGATCAATATTCGTGTGTTGGATCCGGCCTGTGGCTCCGGTGCTTTTCTTAACCAGGTATTCGATTTTTTGCAGGCGGAAGGGCAACGTGTTAATGATGAACTGGCCCGCATTAAATTAGGGCAGCGGGATCTTTTCGATCTGGACCGGCATATTCTGACCAACAATATCTACGGCGTGGACTTGAACCCGGAATCCGTGGAAATTACCAAGCTTTCTTTATGGTTGAAAACCGCTAATAAGCATAGCGAACTTACTGCGCTGGATAAAAATATTCTCTGCGGCAATTCGCTGATCGATAACCAGGAAATATCCGGGCTAGCCTTCGACTGGCGGGAAAACTTCCCGACCGTCATTCGTGATGGAGGTTTTGATGTTGTCGTGGGCAATCCGCCCTACGGAGCAAAGCTCATTAAGCAGCAGCAAAATCATTTTAAAGAGAAATATAAAATCGGTTCCACCGATACAGCGATACTTTTTATTAAGCGATCCATGGATTTATTGAAGCCGGATGGATACCTTAACTTCATTATTCCAAAGGCATTTACCTATGCTTCAAACTATTTGCGTATTCGGGAATATCTTTGGGATAACCTTTATGGATTGGTCGACTGTGGAAAGGTTTGGAAAGAAGTAAAGCTGGAACAGGTGATCATCTCTGTCAACAAGGGAAAACGTTTCAAAAACTATCAATCATCTGTCCTTAATGGGGATGAGATTGATCCGATTGCGAATATCCGGAAAATGGATGCGAAGCAGTTTGCCCTTATTTTAAACGGGGTAACCAATGTAGAAATCGATATTGCCCGCATGATGGGTAGTAACGCTTTTATGCTGAACGAAATCGCCACGAACCGGCGGGGCGCTCCACTGCAGAAATCGCTGGGGGATTCTGGTGAACTGGAGGTGATTGGCGGGGCAGAGGTGCAGCGTTTTGGGGTGCGAGGAATTAAAGGGTTTATTGACAAGCCCGGACTGAGCTATCCGCAGGCAGCAGTGTTAGGCAATAGTGTGCTTGTACAGAATATTGTCGCGCACATTCAGAAGCCGGTAGACCATATTCAAATTATTGCTTGTATTCCGGAGGACTTGCGCCTGGTAATTCTCGACACGATCAATCAGATCAATATTTTCGAGAACTATGCCCCTGAGTATATCTGGTGTCTGTTAAATTCGAAATTGATAAACTGGTATGCCTACTGCTTCATTTTTGGAAAATCGATCCGAACCATGCATTTTGATAATGCGATAACAGCCCGAATCCCAGTGCGCGGATTAGCGAAAAAACAACAGGAACCGTTTATCAAGGTTACCCGGGATATACTCAACCGTTATCAGGAACTGATTTTACTGCGCGATCAATTTGTAAAAGAGATGCAAACAGGTTTGGGATTGGAGGTTGTCCCACGAAGACTGCAGAACTGGTATTTGCTGGAGTGGCCGGGTTTTCTAAGCGCCTTGAAAAAATCGCAAATCCGGCTTTCCGAGGCAGAGCAATCCGTCTGGTTGCCAAAGTTTGCGGAAAGCCGACAACCGGCAGCGCATCTTAATGATCGTATCAATGCGCTGAGTAATCGCATCGATACGATGGTCTATCGATTATACGGCTTGACGTACGAGCAAATTACTGAAATTGATTATGATTTGAAGATTTCAGAAGAGGAATATCGGGCGTTCGAATTATAAATAAAGTACGCACGGATGTTATGCCTGTAAAGCGGTGAATCGAAATCAATTCCCGCTTATTAGACATTTTCAAAATTCTTACAACTTCTGCCAAACCGCTTTTATTTTAGCAGCTTAGCGAGAATGATTCCCAGGATCAACCATACCGGAATCGAAAACAGCAATGCCCAGACAAACCCCTGGATGGTGCTTAATCTGTCGCGCAGGTTCTTTTTCTCGAAAGAACGTTCGATACGAATTTTTACATCTTCCATATGAAAAGGTTTGGTGATGTAATCGTAAGCGCCTTGCTTAATGGCATCTACTGCAGTTTCAATTGAAGGATAGCCGGTAATCATTAAAAAGATTACATCCCGGTCTTTCTCCCGTACGGCTTTCAACAATTCCAATCCATCGATCGTTGGCATTAAAAGGTCGGAAATGATTAAATCGTAACCACCAATTTCAAACTTGCGCAAAGCGTCTTCGCCGTCACTTGCAGTTACAACTTCATAACCGAGGGAGTCCAGATAGTTAGAAAGCACTTCCCGGATGTTTTCTTCATCATCCACAACCATCACTCGACCGTTTTTGCTCATCTTTCCTCCTCGTTTTTAAGATATTCATTTTTCTCTAATATTATACCTGCTCCGTCATTCCTAATATCAGAGGGCTTCATCACAAAAAAAATCTATATTTTAAACCATTTTTTGGATATCTCTGGTCAATATTAGATAAATTTGTAATTTTTTTCAACTATTTAATCCCCAAACGCCCATTTCGCGGGCGTACATAGAGCAATCGATGAAAAATTTAATGAAAAAAAAAAGGTCGACCGTGATGATCGACCTTTTTTACGAAATTTAAGAATTATTCTTTAGTTCATGTCCAGATAAGCCGGGCGGGAGAAATCACTTTCATCGATATTATTAACCGCCGTTACGACAAAAATCAGATTAACATTCTCTCTTCGTTTGGTAAAAACACGATAATTCTCTTTGATCGGCTCGTGGGTAATCTTAATCCACTTGTTACTGCCATTTGCCTTCGCATAGATATGGTAACCTATGTTCGGCGCAATAGAGGCATCCCAGGTTAATTTAATACGATTGCCATTCAGCTCGGTGATATTGACACCGGTAGGTGTTTCCGGGCGCTGCTGGCTGGCCAACGTGGAGGTTGTGTTTCGATTCACAGATGCTGTATTATTTGCGTTGCTGGATACTTGCTCCAATCGGCTGGAGAAGCTGTCCGATTCGTTCATGCTGGCAGTATTGGAAAAATCACTTTCCTGGTCGCCGAGTAAGGTTGTCACTACAAACATCAGGTTAACGCCGGATCTGGTTTTTGTGAACACCTGGTAATTATTGGAGATCGGTTGCGGTGTTATGCGAATCCATTTAGCACCACTGGCAGGCTTGGCATAGATGTGATAGGTTGCATTGCCATCTGCAACAGGCTGCCAGGTCAGCTTCATCTTGTCGTTATCAAGCGCCGTTAATTGTAATGCGCCCGGGGCAGCAGGTTTAACACCATGGAGTACGATTGATTGCATAACTTCTGTTTCTGCACCACTGCGATTAGTTGAGGTGCTGGCTGCCGGCTGCCGCTGTGTTGTTCGCGGCCGCTCTGCTGTAGCGCTGCGTCTTTTTCCACGGGTATTAATAATATCCCGGGCACGCCGGCTCGGGGTCGTGTTGTTGTTGGCCATTTCGTAAGTAGATTTTCCGTTACTCGGTGAACCAAGATGGAAAACAACTTCTGCCCGGTGGGTATCACCAAGATCTCCGTATGGCACATAAACATAATTAATCTTGTGATTGTCCATCAGTTGCAAGCCAAATCCAGCTGTAAAGCCATCGGCCTCGCTCAATTGATCAAACTGATATCCACCACGCATGAAGAAATTGTCGGACAATCCCCATTCGATACCGGGAAGAACCTGTAATTCCTCGCCTTCGGTTTTAGCAACGTCTACAGCAATAGTGCTATTGCTACCGGGAAGTTTCAGCGCCATCCCGGCTTTATAGGTGAGCGGCAACGTTTCGCTTTTTTCGATATATTTCACCGGCGGACCAATATGCTGAACGGCTGCACCGAGCCTAAGACCGGTGTTGGGAATACGTGTTAGTAAACCAACATCAAAAGCGACGCCGCTGGCCGTTACATTTTCCAACTGCTCCTGAAAAAATTTGACATTCGTTCCCATGGAAACATTGTCGGAAATACGAAAACCGATACCAGTAGTCGCTACCAGGTTATATACTCTGAATGTGCCGGTTTCGATCGGTCCACCGGTTGTGGGGTCGACTTCGTAGCGGGTCAGTTCCGGCATGTGCAGGAAGGACAGGGACGTTCCCAGCGACCAGCGAGTGGTAAAGGGATACATAAAGGTGACATTCTCTACGGATATGTCTTGAAACCATTGTGAATGAAAAAACATTAGTTCGCGGTTAATGCCGAAACCCATACCAGCCGGGTTGTGATGCATACCATTTGCGGAGAGTGCGACAGCTGTATAAGCATTACCCATTCCCTGTGCTTCACTACCAATGTTCATTCGAAGAAATTGTGCCCCGGAAGCAAGTTGTGCTTTTACCGGTAAAGTGCCGAAAAATATAAGTATTAGAGCAATTACATACTTTATTAATGTTTGCCGAAATTCTCTATTCATTTGGGTTATCTCCCTCATTATACGTTTTCAGGGGGAGATATAAGCAAACAGTTTGCCAAAACTGAAAGCCTTGTTTTATAGGGGTTTTCGAAAACAATTTTTGTTTTGATGTAAATATATTACACAGCATTGAAAGCTTATACAAAAAGCTGCATAATACTGGCTTAAGAGTAGAGGAGAAAGGAAAAATTTAGGGAAATTTGAGAAATTAGCGCCATCCGTCCCGGATGGCGCTAATTTTAGAAAAGGTAAGTAATGGATTTACTGACAGCGGTTTATTAGCCGCATTCCACTACCGGAATTGTATCTGTTGTAGAGATGAGATGAGTATGAGCTTAGTTTTTGTCCTGCCCGGACATTTTGCTGCCTGAATACTACACCGGGAAACATGCCGGATGGTGATGCGTCCCGGAGCAGCATCCCTGCCACTCCATATTGAGGAGATTTTATCATGAAAAAATTGCCAGTCCCTGTTGCAGGGAAAAACTGCCGTTGCCGGGGCAATTTATTCATCAGACATTTTCCTTTAGAGAAAATGCCGGGAAAAGGTAATACCGTCGGTTGAATTTGCATTATTAGTCTGCCCGACTTACAGGTTGCCAATAAATGATGATGTTTCGTTATAGCTTTTCAGCCAGTAAATCAAAACTTGCTGAGCCTGATCCGCACTCAATTCTGGATCATTTTCCAGTAAATAAGGCACTGAAATAAACATGTTTAAAGCTGCGGATTCTTCGAGTGCATTTAAAAGGATGAGATGTTCCTTCTTAATAAAGGACGGCTTCTCCAGAACGGAGCGCTCTTCGTAATGGCCATTATATTCAGATGCATATTGTATCATGATGTTTAATCTTCTTTTAGGGTGAAACTTTTTATCAAGATGCCTTCTTTATTGTTGGCTGTTAAAGATAAGGAATTTTGCATAAAGGTACACCTGAGCTGCGCCACGGAAAGAATATCTATGAATTTTAACTGTTGTAAGTTTTTGTTTTACAGTAATTAAGGGGCTTTTTTGTCGATTCGCAGGTTAGGATAAGGTTTGATAAAAATAAATTCTATCTCCGATAGGTTTTTATAGAAATTTGTTTTAAGTATTTGTTTTGATTTGACTTACGGTTTGGCGATGTATGTGTTTGAGAAATAAGGCACAAAGAATTCATCGGTTGATTAAAACCACAGCAGGTGACAGCCACCAAGCATATTTAGAAAAGAATTACTGGAAACTACCGTTTTAGGTCGCTTAAGTGTAGTAAAAACTAAAAACTAAAGAAAATTTTGAGTATTGTTAAACATTTAATGCTATCAGATCTGTCATTGCGAGGCGTTTTTTGCCGAAGCAATCTCCAAAATTGCATGCCCGAAAGGGATCGCTTCGGCAAAAAACGCCTCGCGATGACAGCAAGGTCAATTTTCAGCATTACTTCTCTAACACTACCCCCAATTTAACTAGATATTGCTTTCAGGAAGGTTTTGGAGAGAAGGATCGAATATATGTGATATTTACAAAAGGGTCAGCAAGGACACTTGTGGCCGGCAATTAAAACGAATTCCCCGAACGTTGCCAACGCCCCGGGTAATATGTAGCCAATGGTTTTCCCATTGATGTAAACCTTCGACATATCGTTTGTCCTTGACCGGGGCAAAAGGAGCACCAACCAATGGTATACGAATCTGGCCACCATGCGTATGACCGGAAAGCATCAAATGCCAGTGGTAATTCCGGAGTAAATCTTTCGTGTCCGGGTTGTGAGAAAGCAGGATAATAGTTTGGTTTTCATCGGCATAATTCCCCTGAAAAATTTTTTCCGGGGAAAACATACCTGCCCACAAATCGCCCAGGCCGGCAATTACCAATTCCCGCCCACGGATCCTGATGGATTCTTTTTCATTGACCAACGGAATAATGTCGCTGCCTAGCAGAATATTCTGAACAACAGTAATATCGCTGGCACCGCCACGTTTCGCCAGCCAGCGCCCCCCGTCATGATTTCCAAATACTGCGAATGTCGGGGCAGCGGCTGAAAGTTGTCTTAACAGTGATTTATATTGATCGATGTCGGGAAAATCGTAGGAAATAAAGTCTCCGGTGATGCAAATCAGGTCCGGCTGATAGGTCAATGATTGACGAATGGCATAATCAAGATATTCAAAACTGACCAGCTCCGAGGCGTGCAGATCGGAAAGGTGGAGGAGCTTTAGCGGGGGATTTTCAGGATTGGTTTGCAGGGACACAGTAACTTCGCTGAATTCCAACCACTCCGGTTCAATAAAACGGGCGTAAGCGGCGCTGCCGATTCCCATACCGAATAGTGTGCCAATAAATTGACGTCGGGACAATAATTTCAAATTAACTCCAGTAAACTGATTTGTGGCGGGCAATTAATCCGAATGCCATGGACATTGCCGATACCACGGGTAACGTGTATCCAACGGTCGTCCCATTGCTTTAGGCCCTCAATAAACCGCTTATCTACCACCGGTGCAAAAGGAGTGCCCCAAAGAGGTAACTTTATTTGCCCGCCGTGAGTATGGCCGCTTAGCATTAGATCCCAGTCGAAGTTAACTATCTTATCCTTTGTATCGGGATTATGGGCCATCAACACAATTGGAATTTCCGGGCCATCTCCTCTACTGGGCAATGTTTGCTCTGTGCACATGCCATGGCTTTTTAAATCCGACAAACCGGCAATATTAATCTCCTGATTGCCAATTATTATATTCTGACTTTCATTGTACAAATTATGAATGCCGCTGTCAATTAGCAACTGTCCAACCCCTAATTTATCATAATAGCTTTGGGTCTCAAAGTTATGGTCACAGCCATCGTGATTGCCAAAGCAGGAAAATGTCGGCGCAGCTGCAGGTAATAAGGCTAATATCTGCTGATATTCCTGATATTTATATGGCATACCGGTCACAAAATCTCCGGTAATACAGATGAGATCCGGGGCGAGTTCTATTCCCCGGCGAATAGCCTTCTCTATAAAAGAGAGCGGCACTGCTGATGATGCATGAAAATCTGATAAATGTAAAACCCGTACTGGATGTTTTAACACTTTATTCGGAAAAGAGATTTGTTCTACGTTGAGGGTAAGTTTATATGTACTAAAAAGTTGCCCGATCTTTAAGTGGGTTGTGCTGTCTGGTAAAATAAAATTACGTATTTTCCAGGAAGCTAACTGCTTAATGCTGTTCATTCCACTCTTCCATTCTCTGTAGATTCGTAATGAAGAATCGACTGCCAGGCGATTGCAGAAATTTCCGCAGATAGTTAGTAATTGTAATTAAAAGGAAATACGAGAGAAAATTGTGGAAGGAATCCTATTTTTCCAAAAGAAAATAATGAATACAAGATTTTTTCAGATAAATAAAAACAGCAAAGTTAAATATTGCTACCGGAAAATCAGTTAGAAATAAGACATTGAGAAGAAGCACTAATTGTCTGCGAGAAAACTATCATTAACTCCCATTCATGTTAAGCATAATAACCAGCGCGACTGCCGCAACGACAAATAATACCAGAAAAACCAGCAGGGTAATTTGTTCGGGCGTAATGCCACCTGGCTTTGCTTCCTGCTTTTTCGGGTCTGGCAACTCCGGAAATCGTTCGCAAAAATCATCTTCAAAAATTTCAATCATTTCCTTCATATCGCCGACCTTTTTTTCCAGGCGGGTCATTTCCTTGATCACCCTTTTATCAACAAGCTTAAGGGCATCACCGCTATATTTTTCTTTCAGGGTCTTAAGGCGGGTCTGATAACTCTTCAGGCGTTTGTTAACCTGGGTAGGCATAGATATTACCTCTTGTTAGCATATCCTTAATCTGAGATGAAGCAGAACTCCTTTAATGTGATATATTTTCCGCTGAAATTCAACCATTTTATCAACGGCGTTGCCGTAAATAAAAAAGGCTGCCGAATAATCTCGACAGCCTTTTAAAAACCAAATTTGAGTGCGAATCAGGAATTAGCGACGCGCCGCCGATAACCTTCGCTCTCTTCATCTACCTCAAGAATATTCTTATAAGTAGGCATAAAAATTTCATCATCTGCGGGGGTCGGCACCGGAATAACATCTTCTATTTCCGGAGTCTCTTTTTTGCGCTTCAGCTTCTGGATAAAGGGGAGTGAAATCAATACGACGAGCAAGGTCGCGAGAACCCAGGTCGGCACCTGTAATGCTTGCCCCAGCAAAGCGAGCAGAAAAAAGCGCGGTGTTCTGCCAACGATTAATGCTAATTGATAGCGCCATAGCGGATAATTCGCTGCGATGCTGATGAATTTGATAGGATAAAACGGTACCGGAGAAAGCGCTGCACCAACTAAAAACAAGAAAGGGGATTTCTTGAAAAACGAATTCGCCTTCTGATAAAAATTGCTCTTTTCAAATTTGGGTCGCAGGGAACGATGGTTGACCAGAGGCATCAGCAGTAAATAATCCATAAATCCTGCGATACAGCAGCCCAGGGTAGCTACAAGACTAATTGTTAGCGGGGAAAAGTACTTTGAAATAAACAACAAGTAAGGTTCGTGCGGAAATGGCGAAATTAGCATGTGCGAAGGAATGGAATAGAGGCCGAATAAAGTAATTTCATAGTATTCCGGCAAGAGATCAATTAGTAACGCTGCACTCCCCAAAACCAGTGTAACAGTGATAATAATATATTTCCACTGTAGCTTGCGTTTGGCGGTATGCCCATTAAATATCATTTTTTTTCTCTCGATTATTTTGAGGCCGGTTTTTGAGAATTCTCCGGCTACATTAGAATATTGCCCGTAAAATATATTAAATTTTTAATAAACTAAAAGCGCGAAATTTTTTTCCGGCCTTTTACCTGCCTGGATTTGTACAATCGATGCACTTATTTGTTCCAACTACTTCCCTGAATTTAAGCGATTTAGCCCTTAAAAAGTGCTCTGATGCGACAATCACATCTAAATCTAACCTTTTTAACCGGAAAATGCATTCAAAAGAGCGCCCGGTTAGGCAAATTCGCTTTCGCTCTATTTCTTAAGCGAATTTAGTGCCAATACGATTGAAGCTACTAAATTGCTGCCCATGAACATTTTATTGAGGGATATGACACATACGAATCGACAAGACTGGCGACCACTTCGTCGAAAATGGCGAGGCAGCATCGTTGAATAAGAGCGGGGGAGAAGTTTCTAGCCTGGTTTCTGGATATTGTATTTTTTCATCTGGTAGCGCACCGTGCGTTCGGAAATTCCTAGCTCCCTTGCTGCCGCGGATTGGTTCCACTTATTGTTTGCCAATGCTTCGAGCAGAATCGCCTTCTCATAATTGGCTTTTTTATGTTTGATATTCTGAGGTGCCGGCATTAAAGCGGGGGACTCTGCCGGTTCCGAAAATGTTTGCGGACGAATCTCAAATGGTAATAGATCGACCGGGATATAATCTTGTTCTTCCTCGGTAAGAATAACCATCCGTTCGACAATATTTTCCAGCTCCCGCACATTTCCTGGCCAGCTGTAAGCTTCCAGATGCGCCATCGTTTCCGGCTTAAATCCTTTGATCGGTTTATTATGCCGCCCGGTCATTTTTCCTAAAAAGTGATTGGCGAGAATGGCAATGTCTCCCTTGCGATTTCGCAGCGGCGGCAATTGAACGGTAACGACATTCAGCCGGTAGAACAGGTCCTGTCGAAATTCACCGGACTCAAGCTTTTCTCGCAGATTGCTGCTGGCGGCGGAGAGGATTCGCACGTCTACTTTACGAACCTGAGTGCTACCCAGCGGGCGAATTTCGCTCTCCTGAATCGCCCGTAAAAATTTACTCTGAATTTCCAGGGGCATGCTAACAATTTCATCGAGGAAAAGGGTGCCGCCGTTGGCGACTTCAAACAGCCCTTTCTTATCGCGGTTTGCGCCGGTGAAAGATCCTTTTAAATAACCGAACAACTCACCTTCCAGCAAAGTGGCCGGCAGGGCGCCGCAGTCGATCGCAACAAAGGGTTTATCCTTGCGGGGACCACTGTAATGTAGCACCTTGGCGATCAGTTCCTTTCCTGTGCCGCTTTCTCCCTGGATTAATACCCGGGCATCGGTTGGCGTTACCCGCTCCAGAATCGCAAATACGGATTTGAGCTGAGGACTCTGGCCAACAATGCCATGAAACGCATACTTATCCTGCACCTCTTTACGCAGGCGAAGGGTCTCATTAAAAACCTCGTGATGCAGTTTCGCGTTATGAATATACTGCCCAAAGATCGCCCCGAGAATATTCAGTAAATGAAGTTCCCGCTCGGAGAATTCTGCCTTTGCCTGCAGGCGAATAAGATTCAGAACGCCAATCATTTTTCCTTGCAGCATCAATGGCATACTGATCACGGAGCTGATATCAGTATATTGATCTTTTATGAATTCTTTGCCGACAGCTTCTTCCAGATTGGAGGAGAGCAGGGGACGGTTATTGTTCGTTACCCAGCCGGCGAGCATCATGTTGAGAAAGTGGTCGAGTTTAATATCGCGGGAAGAGGATTGCCGGATGAGCGTTTTTGCTTCATTCTTGCCTGCCGGGTCGAACAATAATATCGCACCCTGATCTGCCTGACAAAGTGCCAAAGCTTCCTCAGTGATGTGCTCGATGACGTCATCTACCTTAATAAAAGAGCTGACGGTCTCCAGAACTTTATAAAGTTGCTCGTAGTCTTCCAGTTTCTCTTTGAGAGACTGATTTTCCTGCTGAAGGGTTTTAAGATCATCTGAGGAGGTCGTTGCCATATCTCGAAAGCCGCATGGTTGAACGGAAGTAATTAGTAAACATCAATCTACAAAAAAAATGCAGTAAATCCAGCATTGTTTTGGGTATCGCCTGAGAGAATAGCCGTACCCGTATGAGACTGCACTGCAAAAAGGATGCCCCCGATCCAGTCGATATCGACAAAGAACGGGGGCATTTTATTTCAAATACTTAACAGCCGGGTTAGCGGCTATGTTTACAATTCCTTATTTCAGCAGGATCATCTTGCGGAATTTCTGGAATGCCGGGGTTTCCAGGCGGTAAATATAGATACCACTGGAAAGCTGGAATCCCTGATCGCTGAGACCATCCCAAACTGCCTGATGGAAGCCAGCCGGCAATTGATCGTTAACCAGCGTGCGGATTTTTTGGCCCAGCACACTATATACGGTTAACTGAACGCTGCTTGCTTCCGGCAACTGAAAGTTGATCGTTGTACTCGGATTAAAAGGATTCGGATAGTTCTGGGACAGTTCATATTCCAACGGAACATTGCCTGCTACCGGTTCCAATCCTACCAATGCGGTAACGGTAACCGCGATTGTATCTCCAACTACACCGCCATCACCATCGTCCACAACAACACCGAGGTCGATAGTACCGGCAAATCCGGACTGGGCAAACAGGGTGAGCACACCGGTGTTTGCATCATAATTCCGGGCCAGGGAATCGTTAGAAGCATCGAACTGATAACTCATCAACGAGTCCGCTGTTTCGATGTCACTGACAAAATCCCAAATGTGCAGTTCGGCAGTGCTGTCTCCGGCAAAGGTGATAGATGCCGGTAAGCCGCTAAGCACCGGAATGTCATTGACTGATGATACGGTAATGTTAAAATCGTCGATAACCTCTGCGCCATCATCGCCGGTGGCTGTAACAGTGACAAGACCTGCACCATGATAATTTTCGGTAAAATCAACTTCCAGAGTATTGTTGGTGACATTCACCTGGATGTCAGGATTATTCGATTCTGCGGCGAAGGTTAACGGAATGCTCGGAAACGGATTAAAAAATACGCTATCCAAATCCGCAACTACTGCACGCGGGCCGCTATCTTCGTCATAAACCTGATCTGCGATCGGGTTCAATACAGAGGGAGAGGGCTGATCATCGACAGTGACAGTCATGGTGTCGGTGTCACTTAATCCTGCCGGATCCTCGACGGTGAATACAACCGTGAAGATACCAGTGCTATCCGGAGTGGCGCTAAAAGTAGCAACGTGAGTGACCGGATCGATGGAAATGATAAGATCTGTAACGTCAACCTCTATATTCGCTGCAGCGATAACATCGGCAGCCCAGGTCATTTCCGTAGTATCATTATCAACATCCTGGCTGAACCCATCCAGATCGAGGGTTGAAGAGCTGTCTTCCTGAAAAATAATATTGGGAATTGACGGGAAGACCATTGGTGCATCGTTAATCGGGTTTACCGTTACGGTGAACTGATCGTCGATGATTAATCCGCTGCCGTCATTCGCAGAAACAGTTACCACACCACTGCCATTAAAGTTTTCGGTAAAGTTTACCCGCAGGCTGTCGTTAACGACGCTTGCCTGAATGGCAGAAGTGTCGGAAGAAGCGCTGTAGCTTAATACCTGATCGGGATCAGGATCGCTGTAAACGCTGTCCATACTGCTGACTACGGTGCGTGGACCACTGTCTTCGTCATAAGCGACATCCGCGATCGGATTGGAAACGAAATGCGGGTCATTTTCGCCGGTAACGGTAACAGTGATAGTATCTGTGTCGGTGCCTTCTTGCGGATCGCCAACAGTGAATACAACTGTGAAGATACCGCTGGTGTCTGCAGTGGAACTGAAATCTGCGACATGGCTGACCGGATCGATAGATACGGTGAGGTCGGTGACATCCACTTCAATAACACCTGAAGCGCCGCCTTTTTCACCCTGATCCGGTGCAGGAACACCTGTTCCGGCCTGAGCATCGATAACGACAGCATCCCAAACCAGTTCGGAAGTATCACTTTCTACGTCAGTTGCATAGGAATCGAGATCCAAAGATGCAGTGCTGTCTTCCTTGAAAACAACATCCGGAATAGCCGGGCTGATTACCGGATTGTCATTCACAGCATTGATCGTCACTTTAACGGTTGAGCTGTCTTCAGAATTACCATCACTAATTTTGTAGGTAAAATTCTGGATGCCAAAATCATTTTCAAGGGGCTGGTAACGCAGCAGGCTGTCGCCCACCTGGGAAACAGAGCCATTTACCGGCTGGGTGAAACTGGAAATGGTCATTGGATCGCCATTGCCGTCAAAGTCATTCGCGAGCACATTGATATCAACAGTATTATCTTCGTTGATAGTTGCACTATCGGCATTAGCAACCGGGGAAACGTTGGTTTGAATTACCCGCAAGCTAAGTCCGGTGGGACTGTAGATCGGAATAAAACGGACATCGACACTCGGATCGTTAATGGTCGGGAATTGTCCGACTCTTGCGCCATAATTGAGAATCTGGAATTCATCACCCACCTGCGGAGCGAAGTTGTTGATCAACGAAACGTTTACTATCCCATCCAGTGTTGCGGTTTGGGAAACATTCAGTTGGTCATATTCGGTTCCCGGGGTAGTGCCACCAAGTTCGATATTCAGATTCGAAGTTGCACTGGGTGCGAAATTACCAGTAATATTCAGCGCGCCGGCAGAAGCGCCCGGTGCTGTGTTTCCATTATTGGTAAAGGTAGCGCCAGTAACATTGATTGTGCCATTACCCGCAAGGGTGCCGGTCGTCGTGTTGTTAAGCACTGTTGAGAAGACCATCGTACCGGCCGCTACATTCAGGGTGCCATTGTTAGTAAAATCTACCGGCACCAGGGAGCTGCCCAGTCCGTCTACACTCTTGGTGTAAGTACCATTGTTAACGACAGTACCACCATTGGGAGAGAAAAACTGGAAGTTTGCGTCACTCTGCAGATCCAAAGAAGCGGTTGTATCGTTAACAAATTGTGCGTTGTTAGAAAGGCGGAAATTACCACTGCCAGACCATACACCAGCACCTTTACTAATCAGGTTACGGCCACTGAGCAGACGAGCATCTGCACCGAAGATGGTAAGGCCGGTGGCGGCAGTTAAATTGCCACTACCAGAAATCGTCGCTTTGTTCCAGGTCAGCGAACCTGTTTCGATCTCACCGCTACCAGTGATAGTACCGGCATCCAGGTTCAGGTTGGTGCCTGCAGCCATGGAGAGGCCGCCGGCATTGACAGTAATAACATTGCTGGAAACTTGCAGGCTACCGCTACCGGTAACTTCGGTGTTATCCAGAGTATGAGCACCACCATCAAATTCGATTGTGCTATTCGCGCCGGTATTAAAGGTCGAGCCGGTATGGTCGCCGCCGCGGGTAAGACGCATTGTCCCAGTGGATACGTCCAGATCGCCGGGGTTGGTAATAGCAACATCGATAAATGAGTTTCCTAAGCCACCGCTTTTCTTGAGAGTACCAAGGTTGATAATCGTACCACCACTCGGATTAAGAAAATCGATGCTACCATCTGCTTTTAAATCTAAAGTTGAACCAAATAGAATATCGATAAGCGCACTGTTGGCCATACGAAGCACGCTGGCTTCAGTCCATTGCATTGTACTGTTAATGGTCAATGTTCTACCATCAAGATCACGGCTGCTGGTACCACTGAGGCTTAACAAACCGTTTACAGTAAAGGCGGCTGTTCCGGTAATGGTGCCGCGATTCCAGTTGTATGTTCCGTCTACGAGAACCGGTCCGGTGCCACCAATGGTTGTTCCACCGGCAAATGTTTCGAAAGTGATGCCACTGGTAATATTGAGGCCAGTGCCGTTGAAAGTCATCGTGGCTTCGTCCCGTGCCTGAACAGTGCCATTTCCATTCAAGGTGATGCCATCATATGTATGGGAGTTATCACTGAATTCCAGGGTTGTTCCGGCGGAAACATCGAAAATCGCTGCAGCACCGTTGCTACCCCGGGCGATGCTCATCGTGCCGGTTTGCAGGTTGATCGTACCATTATTTTCTACCGGTACATCGAACAGCGCTTCACCAAAACCACTGCTTCGGTTAACAACACCATTGTTGATAAAAGAACCACCGGTGGGGAAGACAAAGTCCAGCTCATTATTATCCTGCATGTTGAGAATACCAGTACCGGCATTCGTGAATACCGTTCCGTTATCCAGCTCAACTGCGCCAGTGCCGGTCCAGTTGATGGTGCCATTATTGGTTAAAGAGCGGGTGTCGATCGTTTTGTCATTATTCCCGCTAATGTTCATAACATTATTGTTGCTTAATAAACCGGATCCGGAGAGAATACCGCCATTCCAGTTCAGGGTACCATCGACATTAATCGGGCCGTTTCCGTTCAGGATACCGGCATTCAGGTTTAAAACAGTTGTAGCGCCAATAGTTATACCAGCACCATTAATACTTACGGTATTGCTGGAAATTTGAATGGTGCCGCTATTGGGGAAAGTCATGTTATCTAAAGTGTGGGTGCTGCCGTCGAATTCCAACATACGACCGGGTTGGATGGAATACGTACCGCTATTGCTATTTCCACCACGGGTGAGGCGGATATTTCCGGAATTCAGATTTAAAGTACCGGAATTATCAAATGCGACATCAAAGATGAAGTTTCCGCTACCGGCGCTTCTGGTAAATGTTCCCGCATTGGTGAACGTACCGCCATTGGGATCGAGAAAATCCAGAATACCATCAGTTTGTACTTCGAAGGTAGATCCGGCAACATTGTTGATGTTTGCATTGGAAGTCAGGCGTAAGTTTCCACCGCCTGTCCAGGTAACGGTACCATTGTTAACCAGTGTTCTTCCGCTCAGTGTCCGGGAACTACCGCCACTAATAGTCATGGTGCCATTAATGGTCAAATTACCGGAACCAGCAATCTCTTCGCGATTCCAATCCAAACTACCATTGACGGTAATCGGTCCGGAACCATCCAGTTTGGTATCGCTGCCAGTCATGGAAAGACTAACGCCAGCGGCGCTGGTTAAACCATTTGTTCCGCCAACGGTGCCGATTGCACCAGTGGTAAAGTTTACAGCACCACTACCTTCCAGGGCAACGTCCGTGAGGGTATGATTGTTATCACGAAATTCGACTGACGTGCTAACACCGGTAGTATAGGTTGCGCCATTATGAGAAGTGCCACCGGTCATTTGCAGGGAACCGCTGTTTACATTAAAGCTGCCGTTATTGGTAAATGGCAACTCAATGACAGTTTGTCCACTAGCTGTTTTTGTGAAAGTACCGTTGTTAACAACACTACCACCGCCGGAAGAAATGTCAAATGCGGCTGCATTTTGAATGGTGAAAGTAGCGCCGGAGGCATTGCTAAAGCTACCACCGCCCTGAACGCGGATATCGCCATCATCGCTCCAGGTTGCGCTGGTGTTGTTTGTAAGCGTCCATCCATCAATGATTTTCAACGCTAAACTACCAATCGTAAATGCTGCACCGGAAGAAACGGAAAGACTACCGCTACCTTCCAGGCGACCGCCGGTCCAGTTATAGCGACCGGTTACGGTTAACGCGTTAGTGCCGCGAAAAATACCGCCCGATTGTAAAATGCCACCAACGGATACATCGGAATCCGTATTAATAATACCGGAGCTGATGACAACCGTATCAGTGGCGCCGGGAACGCCGCTGGGGCTCCAGGCACTCGCAGTACTCCAGGTCGTATCACTACCACTCCAGGTGTAAGTCGTTTGGCTAAAAGCCGGGAGTGATAATGCTATCAACAACAGTAAAGTTGCGAATACATTTGTTTTTGTGGAAACATGCATAGAGTTTCTCCCTTTCATGCTTGGTTATGAGATCTTTGGTTTTGTATCGTAATAATTCAGTTTTATAGCCATTATTCCCGGTACAGCACATACCTGCCCATATGCCCGGGGATTATTCAACTACAGGCAATCGCTTCCACGCTCTCGGAGGCGATATCAGTATCGTTAAGAGAATAGTTGGGGGAGTTTTATTTTCATCCGGAAAATAACGATACTACTTCCATATAACTTGTTAAAGAACGGCAAAATATGTCCGTTTGGAAATGTAGCGAATGACTGTTCGATGAGAATGATTCATCGCACAAAGTTTTTTTAAGGATTCGTGAACGGTAAAATTATATGCAATAATCACATCCGCGATAAAAAGAATGCCGGTATTAATGGAAATTTAAACACCGGCATTTAAAA
The DNA here is from genome assembly GCA_028284905.1 of Calditrichia bacterium. Taxonomy (GTDB): domain Bacteria; phylum Calditrichota; class Calditrichia; order RBG-13-44-9; family J075; genus JACKAP01. The sequence continues at coordinate 98,819 of JANQQU010000089.1, read as the reverse complement.
ATTTAGCGTATCAGAGTCATTTTCAGCGTCTTCTGGAAGGTCGGCATTACAAGCCGATAGATATAGACACCGCTGGCCAATTGAACACCGTAGTCATTTCGCCCATCCCAAGTGCTTTCATAAAATCCCGGCGCCAGATGGGTATTTACCAATACCCGTACCTGTTGCCCGAGCATATTGTAGACAATTAGCTGGACATCCGCGGCTTCCGGCAATTGGAAACGGATGCGCGTTTCCGGGTTAAACGGGTTAGGATAATTTTGTGCTAATTCGAATTTTTCCGGTAATGCAGCCTGCGGTACTGGTTCTACACCAACCGGGCCGGTGACGATCACTGTTACGGATTTTTGAGCAGTGGCATTATCCTCGTCGGTTATTTCCACATTCAAACTGATTGTGCCCTGGAAGTTGTTTTGGGCGGCCAGTGTTAGTATGCCAGTTAATGCATTAAAATCCGCGCTTACTGAATTGTTTGACGATTGGAAGCTATAGGATAATAATGAATCCGCCGTTTCCGGATCACTTACCGCGTTCCAAACATCCAGGGTCACATTTTGATTCGTTCCAAATGAAAGCGTGTCGGGAATGCCGCTAATATCGACAAGATCATTAACACCGACCACATTCATAATTACCGTGCCATTCACCATCGCACCGAAACCATCGTTGACGACATAATAAAAGGTGTCTGCACCAAAGAAATTCTCATTGGGAATATATTTGATGGTACTGTCGCCAGTTAAAGTTGCCACACCGTTCGCGGATTGAATGATGTCCGCGATGGTTAAGGGGTCTCCATCCGGATCACTGTCATTACTCAGCACATTGAGCGTGGTGGAATCATCTTCGAGAATGGTGCGGATATCAGTACCCAGGATGGGAAGATTATTGGAGCGAACAGTTTTTACGACGACCTGATTTGGATAATAGGCTACCTGGAACGCCTCTCCGCCACCGGGAATTGAGCTGGTAATATTGGCAAATTGACCAACCCGGCCATTGTGCGTAACTACAACAAAGGAATCACCGATTGCCGGTGCGAATCCATTTACGGTGGTGAGGTTAATAGTGCCAGCCAGGCTGACGGAATCCAATACGACAAACTCATCATGATCACTACCAGCGGTCATACCCCCAATTTCAATATCGAGGACACTGCTGGCAGTTTGATGAAAGTCGCCGATAAAACTCAGAGAAGCGGTGCCTTCGCCAGGCTCAAAGTCGCCATCGTTTTGGAAAGCCGCATCGGACATATCCAGCGTGCCGCTGCCGCGCACCCTCCCATTCGGATGATTAACAAATGCTTCCTCGAAAGCGACGTCGGTATTGGTAATATCCAGGGTGCCGTAATTGAAAAAATCTATTTCGAAACGGGTAGTGCCGTTAGCATCTGTTTTTGTGATGCTGCCGTGGTTAGTCATAATGCCGCCGCCTGGATTGGAATAAATGAACGGGCGATTATTTTGAATCTCAAGCGTTCCTAAGGTGTCATTGATTAGATGGGCATTATCCCGGAACCGGAGCTCACCATTGCCCCGCCAGAGCGCCGTCGCCTTGTTCATCAGGGTCTTGCCATCCAGGGTTTTCGCATTATCGCCATTAATGTCCATCATGCCATCGACGAGTATTATTCCAGTACCACCAAGATTGCCGCGCCGCCAGTCGAAAATGCCGGTAACAGCAAAAAGTCCATCACCTTGCAGAGTACCGCCATTAATGATGAAATGGCAGTCCGGGCTAACCGTCGCGCCGCTACTCTCGATGCTTAATGTATTGCTACTTTGCAGCACCGTGCCACCATTGAAGGTTACGGCATCGAGCATAAAAATGCCTCCGTCGAATTCCAGCGTCGCATCAGGCGCTATGTTGAAAATCGTTCCCTGGCTGCTGTTGCCGCCGCGGGTAAATTCCAGTGTGCCGCTATTGATTGTCACATTGCCGGAATTGGTCGTTTCGAGATCGATAATTGATTTGCCAATTCCACTGGTCTTCGTGATGCTTCCCTGGTTATTCAATGTGCCGCCGGATGGGTCGAGATGATCCAAAACGCCATCAGTCAAAAATTCCAGTGTGCCATTTACAGTATTCAGAAAGTTGGCGCCGTTTGTCAGGCGTAAAGCACCGGTATTATTCCATTTAAAGAGATTGTTGTTTGTCAGGTTATTGGCATCCAGTGTTCGCGAACTGCCACCGACTGTTTCCAGGGTGCCGTTAATAGTAATGCCACCACTACCGGCAATTGTGCCGCGTTCCCACTGCAGCAACCCGTTAATGATAATCGCGCCACTGCCATCGATCAGAGTATTGGAGCCATTAACAACTAACAGCGCTGTGTCTGCGACAGTAATGCCGTTACCATTAACATTGACAGTACCGTTATCGAATTCAGAAAAGCCGCCGTTGCCGGAGAATGTTGTGCCATCAAATGTGTGAATTTCTTCATTGAAAATGATTTCTCCCAAGGATGAAGCGCGGTAGTTGCCATTCGTGCTGGTGGTATTTTCCTGAAATTCAAACGTACCACTTTGCACATCCAGTAAACCATTGTTGGTGAAATCCATTTCGACACCGGTTGTACCGCTGCTGATTTTACGGATGGTGCCATTGTTTTCTATGGTGCCGCCACTCGGTGATACAAAATCGAAATCGCTATCATTTTGGATCTCAAAATACCCGCCATTAGCGATACTCAATACACCGCTGTTTCTAATGCCAATTTTCCCGGAATTCGCCCAGGTGGCAGTGCCGTTAATCGTCAATGTTTTTCCATCGATGGTTTTTGTAGAGGTGCCATCTAAATCCAAATGACCACTGCTAACAAAACTGCCGTTTCCTGTAATCGTGCCGCCAGACCAGGTCATCGGCCCGGAAACAGTAACCAGCCCATTACCGGACATTACTCCACCTGTCACTGAGAGGGTACAAGTGGGTTGAATGAGATTTTGTGAACCATTAAAATTGACCGTGTTGCTGGTAATCTGAACAGAGCCATCGCCATCGAATGTGGCATCATTGATATCGTGTGTGCCCCCACTGAAATTCAACGCTGTATTGGCCGACAAATTGTAACTACTATTATTACTGGCGCCACCACGGGTTAGTGCCAGGTTCCCGGAGTTGATATTGACAGTGCCGTTGTTGTTAAAAGGAACATCGAAAGTGCTATTGCCGCTACCCGCGCTTTTCGTTAGAATGCCATGATTTACGAAAGTGCCGCCACCATTATCCAGGAAGTCCAGCAATGCATCAACTTGAATGTCCAGCGTCGCACTGGTATCATTAATAAATGTGGCGTTGTTAATGAATCGCCAGGTGCCGCTTTCCAGCCAGCTAGCAGCGCCGACATTTGTAATAGTGCGACCATCCAGTGTTTTGGTGTTGGTGCCGCCAATTTGAATTTCGCCGTTTATGAGAAAGCTGCCACTGCCGGCAACGGTGCCGCGCCGCCAGTCAAAAACACCATTAATCAACGCGTCGCCGCTGCCGGTAATTAAACCATCTCCACCATCAAGGATTAGAGACATTCCGCTTTGCAAGGTTAAACCGCCGCTGTTAACGGTTACTTCGGCATCATTGATGAGCGCCGCGCCACCTCCGGTAAAATTTACATTATCCCAGGTATGGGTGCCTTCCCGGAAAGCAATGTCGCCGTTGTTGTTCGTCGCAAATGTACATAAGGAAGCATTTGTTCCCCCTTTAAACTCCAGCGTCCCGCTGATGACAACTATATTACCCGTATTTTCCAGGGCAATTTCGACAGGTGTGGTACCGAAAGAGAAAAGCTTCGTTATAACGCCGCGATTCACGATTGTTCCGCCGGAAGGTATCGAGAATTCTATCTCAGCATCGGTTTCAATGTTAAAATCACCGCCCAGTCTATTATTGATTACCGCACCATTTTTTACCCTAATATTACCTGTGCCCGTCCAATTGATATCCCCAGCATTGGATATGGGGCGTCCATCCAGCAATACGGAACTACTACCACTTAAATTTAATTCTGACCCAAAAGGAATGTAAAGCGAATCGCCCGGTTCGATTATACCCCCTTCCCAACGCATTTTACCGTTAACAGTCAGGCTGTTAGTTCCGGTGATGTTACCATCGGTCATAACCAGTCCGCCGACAGTAATATGGTCATCAAGAATAACCAGGCCGGAATTTACAATAGCTGTGTCGCTGGGGCCGGGAACGCCACTCGGGGACCAGTTGAGGGATGAATTCCATCCACTATTGTCAGACGTCCAGGTATAGGTCGCCTGCCCGAATAGAGCAGATGAAAGAAAAATGATTAAGAGAAACATACGGGTGGTATGAATTTGCGCCAACATTTTACCTCTCCGTGGTTAATGTATGGGTTTAAATAGATAGATATTTTCCTGAAGCCTGGAATGCGTTTCCCTGTTACCCGAGAACTTTTCAGAAGGTGGTTTACAAAAGACAGATCGCTCCCCGGGAGGTATCTCAGTAGGGAAGTGCAAGTTGTTTACCCGTAATCATCAATCCCGATGATTCGTACGGGCAGGAAAATAAGTAACAGATATGGTTCAAATTAGAAGCCAGGATTACGGGGCAGATGACCCATCGCACAGAATAAAAGTATATTTTTTCGCGTAAATATTCTATTCCGGGCCTATATTCTGCGGAAACAATTGCTACTTGCAATACGCTCACAGCTGGAAATGTAAAATAAACCATATGCTGAGCAGGTTAGTAGCTGTAGGGTTACTGAGCAGGTGATAGACCGGATAGGGGCAAAATGAAAAATGGCATACTGGCAGCAATGAGTGCTTACCTGTTATGGGGCGTTTTTCCAATATACTGGAAAGCGTTAAGCGCAATTCCGGCGATGGAAATTCTTGGGCACCGGGTAGTATGGTCGTTAATCATACTGATTATACTGTTAACTGTGTTGCGGCGTTGGGATTGGGTAAAACTACTGAAACGAAATCCCGGGACAGTTGCAACCTTTGTTGGTTCCGGTACCATATTAGGACTAAACTGGCTAATCTTTATTTGGGCAGTCAATAACAATTTTATTGTTGAAGCGAGTTTGGGATATTTCATCAATCCCCTGGTAAACGTGCTCTTGGGCGTCATCTTTCTGAAAGAGCGGATGAGAATGGTGCAATGGGGCGCGGTAGCACTGGCGTTTCTTGGCGTGGCATATTTAACGGTTAGCTATGGCCGTTTACCCTGGATCGCCCTGGGATTAGCACTGTCTTTCGGGACATACGGATTGATTCGCAAAACTGCCCGTCTGAGCTCCCTGGAAGGATTGAGCATCGAAATGGCCAGCCTTTTTCTACCGTCCCTGATATACCTGTTTTTTCTCAGCTATAATGAGATGGCTGCCTTTACGACGATTGATAATTTTACCATGACTTTATTACTACTTAGTGGCATTATTACCGCTGTGCCGTTATTACTCTTTGCTTATGGCGCGCGCAAGATTCCGCTGTCGCTGGTAGGATTATTACAATATATCGCCCCATCGATGCAATTTATGATCGGGGTGTTCCTCTATAACGAGCCTTTCTCCAGCGAAAAGATGATTGGGTTTTCTATCATTTGGATTGCCTTGATTATTTATTCCTTTGAGAGCTTTTGGTGGTTGAGCCGGCAACGAGCAGTAGCGACTGGTTAGGCGCTCAAGGGCGAGATTCATTATGCAGATTGCGAAACGTATAAAGCACTGTATTCTAAGAGAGTTTATTATAGACTTGGGAATGCATTTGAATTATGGGAAATATTTGAATAAAATAAACAAGGTAAGTGCTTGGACAAAAAATTTAGGTAATAACCAGGTCGCAAGTTTTTCACCGAACCCTTTGCCCATTTGTAAATTTGCAAATGGGCAAAGGGAAGCTGAGTGTTCAGTCTTGATATTTTGAGTGCTACCCTTTTTATCAAAATATTTTGTTTTACCACTTATGAGAAAGTTGAAATTAATCCGGAGTAAAAATGACAACCACAAATCAGGCGGCAGTATGTATTCCGAATATTGGCCGAAAGCAACGCCGGCTTCGTTTGTTTGGGGGAATTGCGGGAATTGCGCTAACGATTGTTTTAGGCATCTATCTCAAATATATCGATGCGCCGCTCTATTGGCAACTGGCGCTGTTTCTGCCTTTACTTGGAGGATTGAGCGGGGTTTTTCAAGCCCATCATCAAACATGAGTAATGATGGCGGCGCAAGGTTTGCGTCATATGGATGAGAAAATATCCCGTGTGAAAGAAAATGATGTCGATGCAGCGATTCGAAAGCAGGCAAGGAAAGTTCACATACAATCGTTTAGCACTGCAGCAGTAGTAACACTTATTTATGCTTTCCTGTAGATTCCTGAAAAAAAGTTAAAGGATTGAATCCGGGCGATCTACCCTTTAAATTGAAGGTCCGGTGCGATTGATATTGGCAGGTGATAGTTCTCGTAGATGGTGTAGAATTGCGAACAGCGGCACCGGCAAAAAAGGAATAAACTTACAGGAGATTCTCATGAATTTGAATGATCGTTTGGAACATGTTGCTGTTCTGGGGGCCGGCGGCAAAATGGGCAGCGGAATTTCTTTGCTGCTGGCAAGGGAGATGACCCTTGCAAAATTAAACCCGGAAAATGCCGGGCGAAATTATCAATTAACCTTAATGGACGTAAATCCGGATGCGCTAAACGGACTACAGGCTTACTTGGAGAAACAGGGGAAGCGTTTTGCTGAAAAGAAAGCGGAGAAAATTGCCGCGTTATTCCCCGGAATGGACGATCCGACAGCCATTGCCGAAGCGTTTGTTGCTGCCCAGGCATCCATTTTAAATCCGGTAACGGATCTGGCAGCCGTTGGCAGTTCCCACATGGTGTTCGAAGCAATTCTGGAAAACCTCGATTTGAAAATCCGCGTCTTTAATCAGTTGAAAGAAGCCTGTGCGGATACCACTTATTTCTTTAGCAACACCTCTTCCATCCCGATTAAAGAGCTCGATGAAAAAGTTGGCCTGGGCGGACGAATTATCGGCTTCCACTTCTATAATCCTCCGGCAGTTCAGCGCCTGGTGGAATTAATCATTCCGGAAAACATTGCAGCGGACCTTCCGGAACTTTCCCGGGAAATTGGGAAGCGGCTTGGGAAAATTATTATTCCTTCCAATGATGTCGCCGGTTTTATCGGCAACGGACACTTTATGCGCGATGGTTTACATGGCATTCGCGAAGCACAACGTCTTAGCCAGGAAATGTCTTTTATAGAAGCGGTTTATATCGTCAATCAGGTCAGTCAAGATCTGCTGTTGCGTCCGATGGGGATTTTTCAGCTGATCGATTATGTTGGGCTGGATATCTTCCAAAGTATTCTGAAAATTATGGCACCGCATTTCCCCGGAGAAGTACTGCATAGCGATCTGATTGACATTCTGGTCAGCAAAGATGTGAAAGGCGGGCAATATTCCGACGGCAGCCAAAAGAATGGTTTTCTGAAATACGAAAATGGCCGCCCGGTTGGGGTTTACGACCTGGTCAAGGAAAGTTATGTGCCTTTCTCTTCGGGAGACTGGCAGGGGAAAGCAGATCGCTGGATTGGGGATAAACCGGAAGGCCACGCACCCTGGAAGGCATTACTGAAGGCCGAGGATCGTGATGCACAGCTCAAGTCCTACTTTGCAGCAATGAGCGCGGATAATGGCAATGGCGCAACATTGGCCAGTGCTTATTTAAAAAATTCCCGCGAGATTGGCGAATTATTGCTGAATGGTGGCGTGGCAAACGCTGCCGAAGATGTGAATGGCGTTCTGATGAACGGCTTTTTTCATCTATACGGTCCAATCAATGAATATGCCTGATAACATTGATTGATTTTTTCGATTTTCAAGTTCTCCTCTCGTTCCCGGAATTCCCGGGAACGAGAGTAAATTCCCACCCATTTTTCCTGATTCCTTAACTTTCGCTTCCCCCAAGTAGGGTATTGACATTTTCCCGGCAAACCCTTAGTTTGTTCCTTGCTTTTTTGCAACAACCCGATTCGGGGCAATTTATCATTGCAATGTATGAGGAGGCTGTGCTGTGGCGACATCTTTTTTGGAGCGACTTAAAATTCCCCATGTGTTTATTCTGCTACTGGGAATGGTGCTTTTTTGTAGTATTCTTACCTATGTGATTCCATCCGGAGAATATAAGCGGGAAACTCGACAAATTGAAGGTAGCACCCGCACTGTTGTTGTGCCGGATACTTACCAGGAAAAAGAGAAAAATATTACCCTTTCAGGAATTTTTATGGAGGAAGCAGTCGAGGGGAAAGCCTCGCCGGTTAGCTTTCAACAATTCCTTAGCGCAATTCCGCGGGGCATGGAGAAATCTGCAGATATTATCTTCTTTATTTTCATTATTGGCGGTGTTCTGGGCATTTTACAGCACACCGGAATGGTGATTGCCGTGATTCAGAAAATGCTGAAGGAATTCGGCGATAATACCATCGCCCTGACAATCGTACTAATGATCGCTATCGCTATTGGCAGTTCCACCCTGGGCATGGGAGAGGAATTTATTCCACTGGTGCCCCTGTTTCTGATTATTTCCCGGGAAATGGGATACGATCGTATTTTCGGATTATCTATTATCATTCTCGCTTCTTTTGTTGGGTTTGCTGCAGCAACCACAAATCCGTTTACTGTTAACATTGCCCAGGGAATTGCCGAGTTGCCGCTCAACGGCACATTGCCATATCGTATACTTTTTCTGGTCGTTTGCCTGACGATTAGTATTGCTTACTTGCTTCGCTACGGTGCGAAAATTAAAAAGGATCCCGCATCGTCTTTACTGAAGGGTGAAGACTTTAAAGCAGAAGAAATCGACTTTGAAGAGATTGAATTGAAAGGTACACACGTCGCCACATTGGTTGTCTGTGTCGTGATTTTTGCCGGTATTTTGCTGGCGGTAAATTACAAAGGCTGGTGGATGGCGGAAATGTCCGGCGGATTTATCCTGATGGGCATCGCGGCTGTGCTGATTTCCCGAATGCCGATGGATGAAGCCGCAAAATCGTTCGTTAAGGGAATGGACGAGATGGTTGTGGCGGCTTTGGTGGTTGGCTTTGCCCGGGGGATAGAAGTGGTGTTGCAGGATGGACAGGTGATGGATACGCTGATTTATTCAGCCGCTTCGGTCTTAAGGAACTTCCCGAACTATGTTGCTGCAGAAGGTATGTTAATATTTCAATCTATGCTCAACTTCCTGGTGCCTTCCGGCTCCGGACAGGCAGCGGTTACTATGCCATTGATGGCCCCATTAGCTGATGTGCTCGGGATAACCCGGCAAACCGCCGTTTTTGCCTTTACCTGCGGTGATGGTTTCTCGAACGCGATCATTCCGACATCCGGCGTGCTAATGGCGATGCTTAGCCTGGCGAAGATTCCCTACACCGCCTGGTTGCGGTTCATGTTTCCGCTATTTGTGATTCTGATGGTTATGGCCGGGATATTTTTGGCGATATCTGTATTCTTTCCATCGGTGTGGAGCTGGTAGGTTTTTGTGATGATGCGCTGGGGGTACCTGGAGATGTCTTCGACACTCTGGTTTTTGCTCTGGAATGCCTTTGGCATAAGTGGAAGGGCCGGATGATTCCGGCCTTTTTTGTTAATTAGGTTCGTTGGTGAAGTCGTCGATGTAGCTGAGCATCTCCTTGAAGTTATCCTGCACCCAGACGACATCGAGATCCTTGAAAGAGCCGACATGCGGCTGAATGCGGCTAATCCAATAAATGATCGATATCGGTTTTATCAATGCCGAATCAATGTTGAAAGTTGCAAGGTATTCTTCAATCAGTTCCGCTTCAAAGCCGCTAAAGTTTGCGGGGTAGAGGTACTTCATCAAGGTTTTTTTGAAGGAAGTCCGTTCGCCGGTCATTTTGGTCCGGATGAGCAGTTGCAGCACATCAATCAGCGGTAAGCTGTGCTGCTCGGAAAGATCCCAGTCGATCATACCGGAAAGCGTCATCTTATCCGTGTCGAAGAGTAGATTCTTCAGAGAAAAATCTCCATGGCGCCATACCATTGGCAGCGCTTTCCCTACCAGCATTTTCTGAAGTTTGCCGATCAGTCCGTCAATTTTTTGCTGTTCTTCTCTGCTACCGAAAAAACTGGCAACTTCCCGCAAGGGGCGGGCAAAGTGTTCTTCGAAAAGTTGATCATCAATAGTCGTATTACTGCAATCTGCCTGATGTAAGGCGACGAGCCCGTCAAACGCTGCGCGAATCAGTTTTTTCTGATCTTTGCGGGGGATTGGCAGCCCTTCCCCGGGAACGCCATCAAGCATTTCCTCCACATAATAATATTCCCCATCCATTTCTCCGCTGAGTACATTTCTGGGGATCTGTTTAAGCATTTCCGCCGGTATTTTCCCGCTGTTGTGCAAGTTATCAAGAATCGCTGCATTTTCCCGTAAGCGCTCATTGGCGTAGGGATTCATGGGAATATTGATGACCATTTTTTTAGCGTGGCTTTCCTTGCCGTCACCATCGTACTCAATCATCAACAATACTTTATTGCCAGATGCGACCAGAAAGGAATGGATGCCCCAGCTGCCGCCTTGCAGGGAGAGGCGCTCGTTGAGTTCCCGGCTAACCTTCGGGAGCAATCGATCCAGAAAAGATTCGGTGCTCTTTTGCTTGTTCGCTAAAATAAAGAAGGACGGGGTGAAGAGCTTAAGAAACTGACTGCTGTTCATCAAACGGGTGCGTTTCGAATTGGGATTTCCCCCGAAAAACCGGCTGTTCACTTTGCCATGATGAGAAAGACTAAGCATTTGTGAAAAGCGCCGAAAAGAAGGGTAGGGGGAAAAATATTTTGCTGGTTTCAACCCAGCGGTTTTAAAGAGTTTCTTATATCCGCGAAGCGAGTAAGTGTATGTGCGGTATGGTTTTCCATTCTTTTTCAGAGAATACAAATTCGCTACTTTTCGGGGCATCAGAGAACTGTAGGCAAGGGCAGATTGTCCTTCGGTTTTTCCCAGAAAGTTTTCGTAGCTGTATCGATTTTCGATACCGATAATACATTCTCCGCCCGGTTTCAGTATACGTTCTACTTCCTTCAGGAATGCCAGCTGGATGGTGCGGGGATTTCCCTGGCGGGATTCCGGCAGCCATTCCAATACACCGTTCAGCATCACCGCATCAAAATGATTCTCCGGGAAGGGGAGATATGGCGTATCCCCGCCGCGTACGCAGCTAATGTTATTAACGCCGTTAGCCGCCGCTCGCATTTTTACCAATTGCAGTTGTTCACCGGTCAGATCAAAACTAACAACCTCCTGGAAGCTCCGCGCTAATGCGATGGAGAGGATGCCGGAGCCGGCGCCGCAATCGAGCACTCTTTTGCCGGGGGCGATATCCAGCAGAAATTTCCAGGCAGCTCGGCCTTCATTAAATAAAACCTGAATAATACTACGGCGCATTTTTAACGGTAGAGTATCCAGAGCGCTTGCCAGCGCAGCTTTCCAACCAATCGTTTTTCCCTGCGTCAGTAATGGTTGCATCGCGCTTTTTGGAATATCCGCATAGTAAAAATTTCGCGATAAGGCAAAATCGGGAATTTGATTTTCCTGGAAAGGAAAAGCCGTTTTGCAGGATGTGCACTTCAATGTTTTCTGCACTTTTTCCAAAGAGGAACAGCAAAGCGGACAGCGGTAATCATCCGTATAGTCTGCGGTCATCAGGGGCGGTAAAGTGCTGGTAGATTTACTAAGCATAGTAATTTTATTTCAGTCGTTAATAATAATTTGAAAATTCTTAATGAATACTCGCCAGGGCAAGTATTTTTGCCGGTGCGTTAAATGACACCACAGAGCGTTGCTTCAAATACTTTTAAGGACATTTTCAGGCTGATGTTTACCCGGTGCAATTGAAAGAGATCGGTCTTCTCATCATTGTAAAGTGGCACCTGGGTAAAAGCGCATTTAAAACCCAGCTTTTTTAGATGCTCGATATTCATTTGATTATAATTCTCCCGTTCCCCATTGGGATAGCTCATCGTCAAGCAAGGCTGTTCGGTTTCCTTCTCGATCGCTTCCTTACACAAGCTTAATTCCTGCCAGCTTTCTTCTTCGGTTAACGTTGCCAGCATTGGATGATTGTGGGTATGGGCGCCAATTAACTGGTCATTGGCGACCATCTCGCGCACTTCGTCCCAGGTCATAAACAAATAGCGCTCTTCTTCTGTCTTGCCGACGGTGAGCGGAACGTCATCCAGTTGGGATTTCATTTGCTGCATTACTTTCCGCAAGCGGGCCGAGGACATGAGCTTTAAATGTTTACGAATCCCCCTGGAGGCCTCCTCCCGTTGTTGTGGATCGGCGAGGGAAAAAGTTTGCGGTGCATCAAGTTCCAGGGTGACAGCGGGCTTTTTAGTGCGTTCCAGCATCAGGGTAACCTGCTCTGTCCAGAGTAGTTCCCGGGTACCGATTAGATTCGTAGTTATGAAGAAGCATCCCTGTATGCCGTATTGTTTCAGAATAGGCATGGCATATTGATAGTTATTGCGAAAACCATCATCAAAAGTGATTAAAAATCCGCCCTCTACACTCACACCCGGCGTATACAAGTCAGCAGCTTTTAACGGACGATAGTTCCGCAGGAGAAATTGAATTTGTTCTTCAAACTGACTGGTAGTAACGAAATTCCGGTATTCAAATGTTGGCGCACCTGCTGGAATCTCCGGCACAATACCATGATAGGTTAGCACGATTGCCTTATCAATATTTGCCTGGCGGCGGCGTTTATAGACGCCGAGATGGCCCAATCCATTAAATGCGACGTCTTTTATAGCATCCCGCATAACTAGTTCTTCCCCATTTTTTGCTCTTCCAGTAAAATCTTGTGTAAAGTGGTGCGATATTGCCAAATGTCCTCAAGGTTGCCTTCGGCATATTTCTCTGCTATTTCCTGCACCGCTTCCCGCTCAAGGTGGCCTTTCTCAATGGCCAGTTCAAACAGGCGGACATCTTCGAATGCCCGTTTGAATTGTTTCAGGCGGATTGAGGGATAAACGCCCTTTTCACCGGCACTGTCAATAGCATATAAAATATATTCCGAGCCTTTTCTTTTGTGAAGTTTTCGAGCGAATGTCCGCCAGATTAACACACCGTCGAATTGATGCTTCCAGCTATGATAAATACGCTGAATGCTTCTTTGGCCGCTTTCTTTCAGCTTGGGCGTTTCGGCATATACCCAAACCTCTTTTCCTTGCGCTTGCAGTTTTTTCGCCTGTTTGATCGCCGCAGCATCGTACATAGAATGACGGGAAATGACCCAGATATCAACCGGGGCTAAAATCTCGCCACCGCCATTGACGCGAAAATCTTTGTCCTGCCGCCCTTCATGCTGGTTGCAGTAGAAATGCGAAATGTCGATCCGGAAGCGGATTTTTAAATCGTCAGCACCGGCAAAGGCACGTTTCGCTAAGTCATGATAATAGCGCAATCCTTCATAATCCTTCACGCTTTTCGGCTCATCAAGATGCCAGGGAACCCCGCCGCCTTTATTCGGCTTTTGATTGCAATAGACCTGGAAAGTGGTTTCCGTCCATCCTTTTTCCCGGAAATGTGCGATAAAGGCTTTTGCCGTTGCTATCCAAATCGCTTCGTAGCGTTCCCGATCGGAAATATACAGCCGAAAGTCCGCCGGCCAGTAGGGATTAAAGGGCAAATAAAGATGATCGATCGGTTGCCCATCGGGAAAAGCGCTGCCATCAAGGAATTTGCCGAAACGGGCATCATATTCCCGCCAGTCCAGCTGCGGATTGAGCGGGTCGTTGTTCACCATAACCGGCACCATGCCATCGCGGGGTTTTCCTTGCTGGCTTTTGTAAGGAAGTGGATTCATGCTACCGTAATGCTCAGCAGCAAGCTGAAAAACGGATGCTTCTACTTGATGAAGTTCTGCCGGCGAGCCGTGCTTCCGAAATACCTGCAGATACTTGTCCCCATATTCATTGAAGTCGATCATCAGTGGGGCAGGAGGGAGTTTTTCCGCATCGACGATCAGATTGATCAATATTTCCTGTTCATTGCCGTTGCTACGGATTTTAAGTTTCGCCGGGATGGTTTGATCAGTGTTTAAAGAAGCTGTGACTAATTCTATCCAAAAAAGAAAATAGCGGCTGTTTGCCGGGATTAAGTCGTTGTTGCGCCAGGGTGCATATTCCCCATCTGCACTGGCTTGCAGTGGGAAGAGGATGTCCGGCAAAGCCTGACCTTCTTTCGTTTCCGGACCACGAACAGTGCCGGCTTGATAAATACGAAAATCGATGTTTTCATCTGTCAGGGGAAGCAGACGCAGGGCATTATCTGCTGGCAATATCAACTGAAATACCGCTGTTTCTCCGCTAACTGCCTCCAACTGCATTTTGTTCTGTTTGTCCAATAAGTTAAAACGCTTTTGCAGAGTGGCCAGGTTTTCCCCATCACCGACCAGTTCGCCGGAAATCGGGTTAATCTTAAATTCCGGTATGAGCGCAATTATTTTGTTCTGAGCCGCTAATGGGAGTGATGTCATTATCAGCGTCAGGCATATTAAAAGGATGTATTTGGCAGTTGGTTTCATTTCTGTTAACACATTTTTAATTGGATAAATTGCCGCTGTTTAGCAACTGCATCAGTAGCTTCATTTCCCGATGAATTACCCAGCGATTATAAGATTTTTCCTTGAAACTGAGATTTTTAAACTTCGACTGCCCGGTTAAATGAGTGAGAATGTTTCTGATCATGATTAAACGGAAGATCATTCGTTGTTCAATGCCGGGATCCCCAAAACCTTCCCAAAGGGCGCTTTGCAGGTGACGAATCGTTCCCGGTCGGTAAATCGGCTTCAGCGTGAGCAGCCATAGCTGAAAATGGAGTTTGCTGGCATCAAGGAGAAAACACTCTTTGACCAGTCGCCCGAAATCGAGCACGGTTACTGTCGCGTCATTGACGAGAATGTTGCCGGGATTAAAATCGCTGTGACTGGTACTCATCAGTAAATCGCTGTTCGGAATTTGTTCAACGCTTTCATCAACAAAATCGAGAATGCGTTTCCGATAAACTTCATCGATGCCGATCGTGGGCGTTTCCAGCAGGATTTTCAGGCGGACATCCATGTATTCTTTCAGATCCATCAGATTGTAGCGATCTGCCGGATCGGTCATGATCGTTTTCTTATAGCCGAGCCAGCCGCCAACATTGCGGAGGTGTTTGCAGAGCATATCCATATTTGCGGAAGAAGGCATCCATTTGGCATTTTTCAGAATCAGATTGAAGAGGTTCTCGCCCTTACTCTCCTCAGTAACAAAGAGGTACTTTTCCGGAATAACCATTGTCGGCCGGACAACTTGGTATTGCTGGGAGTCGGCGAACTTGTCATACCAAAAACGGGCAACTCGGTAATCTTCGACAATTTTTTCCATGCAGCGCTCGTGCGTGCGATTGCTGCGGTTTCGGTATAGCTTGACATAAACGATCCGATCGCCCTGATCGCCGCTGATCCGCGTACGGGAGATATAGGAAAAGGGACGGGTAAACACCCGCAATTGCTCGGTTCCTTTAAAGTTGCCAATGGACAATGTCGATTCCCACTCTTCCCCGGGAATTTCTGCGATGAGTCTGTTTAAGTCTTCTTTTGCCATAATATTTCGATTAAAGATTTTTCGTTATTTTTTCGCCGGTTGTAAAATACCAAGCTTCTTAACCACGGGCAATTTGCGCGCAAATTTGCGCAGTTCCTTAAAAAAGTCCTGGAAAATTTCTTCAAGATCCTTAAAGCGGATAATCATATGCGCCCCGAAAAAGGTGATTGCGGAGAGGACGCTGACCAGGATAAACATCGGAATCGAGGTATCTGCGAAATATGGGCGGCAAAGTATTTGTGCGCCGTAAATGACAGATGCCTGAATCGCGCCATAGACAATAGCGGAACGCATCGCGCCGAAAAATTGTAATACCGTCATCGGCAAGCGTTTAACGGTGAGTTGCAGCATAATGCCAAGGCGAATAATAGAGGCAACCGCAACCCCACCGGCAACCCCGACAATGCCCCAGGGCAATAAAGCATAAACGCTGCCGGCGAGAATAACCAGGTAAAGCATATCGCGCCGGGCTTTGTTGCCTACCCAGCCTTTTGCTTTCAGCAGCGGCTGGAAAATCAGGGTAAAGGAATCGAGAATACCGCTGATGCACATGATCTGCAACGGAAGCACTGTCGGTAGCCATTTATCTCCGTAGAGATTAGTGATGAGTGCCGGTGCAGCAAAAAACATCCAAATCATAAACGGATACGATATGATCGAAAGATAGCGGGTGACTTGCAGCAGCCCGCGAACCAAACGAGGGTTATCATCCTGTAAGCGGGAATAGGTCGCAAAAAATACGCTGTTTACTTTGCGGACGATGCGCTTGCGCGGCAGGCTCATCAAATCGAAGGCGCGCTCGTAAAAACCGAGCATTGCCGGACCAAGGAATTTTCCGATAATGAAATAATCTACTTTATTGATGCCATAGCTGATGTAGGCACCAACATATAACCAGAGACCGAAGGAAAATGAATCTTTAAACGCCCACCAACGGAAGCGGAATGTCGGTAACCAGCGGGCATAAAAGATGACTTGCAGTTTGATGGTAAGGCTACCAAGCAGTACGCCATAAACCAATGACCAAACGCCGAAACCGAGCAATGCAAGAGCAACGGTAGAACCCAGGGAAACAAACTTACCAATAGTGTGGGAAAGCCCCAATTCTTTGAATTTCATCTGGCGCTTCAGGATCGCCTGCGGGACGCTGGAAAGTCCTTTAATGAGAAAATCGAAGGACAGCCACATAATGATCAGTTGGAGTTCACTGCTATCGAGAAAGTTTTCGCTTTCGAAGAATTGCCCATAATATGGGGCGCCGAAAAAGAGCAGCGCTGCCAGTCCGGCCATCAGGGTAAAATTCATGATAAAAACGGTATCATAATGCTCCCGCTTAACTTCCTTCAGCTGAACCAGAACGGTGCTAAAACCAAAGTTGGTCAGGCGGCGCGCCAGCTGGATGACGATAGAGGCAAGTCCCATCAATCCAAAATCTTCCGGGAAAAGCACCCGGGCAAGAACGATGCTGCTGGCGAATCGCAAAACGGATTCTATGCTTTGAAAAAGCGCCGTCCAGAATACCCCCTGCTTACCCTGGGAGGCAACATCCTGTTCTTTCTTTTTCTTCTTCTTCGGTTTTTGATTCTCTGCCATGTTGTATAATCTTTTCTAATATTTTCTTTGTTAACGGGCCGCCAACTTTTTCAATAGTGGCACTTTGCGCATCAATTTTCCTGTGTCTTTGGCAATGTCTTTCCAGATCGTTTCCACATCCTGAAAGCGGATAATTTTATGTGCGCCGAAAAACAGGATTGGAGATAGTATCGTTACGCTTGCTAACATCTCCCAGGAATCCACGTGGAAATAAGGCCTGGCGAAATATTGTACAGCCAGTAAAATTGCAATCTGTATGCAGACGTAAACAGCCGCCGACCGCTGGGCCCGAATGAACTGCAGGACTGTAATCGGGAGATGGCGCGTCGCTAATTGCATCATCATTCCTAAACGGATAAAAGATACCATCGCTACGCCACTGGCAACGCCGATAATTCCCTTGCCGGATTGTATGCCCAGCCATACGGCGATTATCAGAACTGCCAGGTAGAAAAAATCCCGGCGGGCATGATTGCCTACCAGTCCTTTTGCCTTCATCAACGGTTGAAAAATTAGCGTATAGGAGTCAATCACTCCTGCGATACACATAATTTGCAAAGGTACGATAACTGCCAGCCAGTCGCTGCCATAAACAATCGAAATTAATGATGGCGCGACAAAAAATAGCCAGGTCATAAGCGGATAGGTAATAAAGGCCAGATAACTTACCACCTGTAAAAACGCACTGGCAACCCGTTGATTATCATCCTGAATACGTGAATAGCTGGAAAACAACACGCTGTTCACTTTTCGCACCAGCTTCTTTCGGGGGAGGCTCATTAACTCGAAGGCTTTCTCATAAGCGCCGAGCATCGCATCGCCCAAAAAACGGCCGATTAAAATATAGTCAACTTTGTTAATCCCAAAGCTGATGAAGCTACTGACATAAATCCATGCACCAAAAGAAAAGCATTCCTTTAAAGCAACTTTACTAAAGCGTAATCCCGGCCGCCAATCTGCTACTTTCCGGGAAAAGAAGATAACCGCGCTGCGATAGGCGAAGCTACCGACAACCGCGCCAATGACCAAAGACCATATACCATAACCGGTAAGTGCTAAAACCAGCTGACAGGAAATCCCGGTGAATTTCCCGACCGATTGGGCCATTCCAAGTTCTTTAAATCGCATCTCCCTTTTCAGAATCGCCTGCGGCACACTGGCGAAGGCCTTCAATAAAAAATCCAGCGCAACAATGGGCAGAATCGAATTGAGAACATCTGTATCAAAGAAACGCGCCACTGCCGGGGCTGAAAAAATGATAACCGCACCAACGATACTCATTAAGAGAATATTAATGTAATAGACCGTATCGTAATGCTCGTTTCGAACTTCCTTCAGCTGAACGAGCACAGTGCTGAAACCGAAATTCCCAAGACGCCGGGCAAACTGGGTGGCAATTGATACCATTCCCATAATTCCGTATACCGCCGGGCCGAGTACTCTGGCTAACACAATGCCCACGATGAAGCTGAAAACCACTTCTATCGCGTCAAATAAGAAAGTCCAAAAAACACCTTCTTTTGCCTGCGAGCCAACATTCTTTGCCATTGCTGATTCTTCCATAAAAGACACTGGTTTGGAATCTAATTTATCCGGGATGATTAAAATAAAATTACACCCACTATATCTTAGATTCCCAGAACTGCTATTTTTCTCTCAAAAAATCAGCTCCCGGCCAACCGTGACAGCTTATCCACGGATTGGATAATTTGTTTAAAAACAAATTTGAATTTATCGATACCTTTTCCATAAGGATCATCGATTTCTATCGGTTTATCGGCGCTATTCTGGAGCACACCGAGAAAGAATAATTTATCTTTCGCAGAAGGATACAAGGCACGTACCCGTTTGTAAAGTTCGATGTCCATAATGAACAACACCCCGGAACGATCAACGATGCCCTGGGTGAGTAATTTGGAGCGATGCACGGACATATCAATTTCGAATGACTTTGCCGCTTCCACCGCCAGCTCCGGGCTGGGGCGGTTAACCCGTTCGATTAAGCCGTATGATTCCACCCGGATATCTTTGGAAGCGCCCTTGCTAATTAATTGCTGCAGATAGTAATCGGCAAATGGGCTGCGGCAGATATTGCCTTTGCAAACAAAGGAAACATAAGGATTCGCTTTAACCAGTTTTTCGATACGGCGGACTTTACTGCGCCGCGTTAAACCATTAAAGCGGTAATTGAGTTTAATACCGGCGGTATAAAGTTTATCAAACGCGCCCCGGAATTGTTCACCGATATAGCCGCCAATAACCTTAAAACCGGGACGGGGATCATCCATCACTAAAGTGTCATAATGTTCCCGCAATAGCAGTAAATTAAAGACCTCGCCAAACACTTTTGGCAGCGGGCGAGTCATTAAAAAGGGGTTCTTTTTGTCAGCACGCAAATTGGCTTTGAACCATTCAAAATCTTTCGGGAAGTTACGGCAATAAACATTGTATTTGTACGCCGGTGGCTTTGCGGGCACTTTATCCTTTACCAGCATATCGAAAAGCAATGCCGGGAAATCGACGCCTGCTGCTACCGGCAAAGGCACGGAGCCCCAAAAGCGGCCGTTAATTTCGATGAGAATACCGGATTTCTTTTCGTAATCGTATTTGTATTCCACCATCGCCACGCCGGTCCATTTAATTTCCTTCAGCATTTTTACTGAGGCTTCATACAATTCCGGAATTAGTGGCGCGCTTTTCCGGTAGCTGCTGCCACCACCGCCCAGCGGTTCGTGAACCCGGTCGTGCTGAAAAGCAGCAATCACCTCGCCATCGCGCATTAGGAATTCCTGTCCGACACCAATGCCCCCGTGGAATGACTGAATTAATACCGGACAGAACTGGAGGATACGGGTAAGCCGACGTTCCAGATCTTCCCGGCTTTTCGCCAGTTCCACATTCATATCATAACGGATATTGTT
The DNA here is from genome assembly GCA_028284905.1 of Calditrichia bacterium. Taxonomy (GTDB): domain Bacteria; phylum Calditrichota; class Calditrichia; order RBG-13-44-9; family J075; genus JACKAP01. The sequence continues at coordinate 78,668 of JANQQU010000089.1, read as the reverse complement.
GATAAAAACTTTTGAGGAAACCGGTTTGACGATCAGGGGGAATTCGAAGTTTGCTTCAACTTCCGGGAGTTGATCGATACTGTCTACCTGAATGGTTTTCGGAATGGGGGCGCCGACTTGTTTCGCCAGTTCCAGGGTTTTGCTCTTTCGGTAGGTGTATTCGAATCCCCGCTCGTCCGGAATGGCGAATTTGGCAAGCTTCTCCAGGGTTTCCCGGTGTTGCATGACCGGTACCAGGTATTTATCGACAGTTGGAATAACAAGGTCGTATGTTTCTTTTTGCAAGTGGGCGATTAGCGCCTGCACCCACTCGTCAGGATCATGCCCGGCGTTGGGGAATTGGACAACTTCCGAAACATATTTTGATAGTTGTGCCGGCGAAAATGGGATATCCCGCCCTAAATGAACCGTGATGTCATGTCTGCCCAAAGAACGAACGACGGTTAATGCACTACGTTCGTCAACGCCGAGAACCAAAGCTTTATACTGCTGCATTGTTCAGATTTTCCGCTTTCAATTCAAATATTAAACGTTCAGTATTTCCTGGAAAGTGTGAATGGATTTCGCCATGTTGAACTTTTCGCGTTTCTCTTCGATTGTATTGAAGTTGTAGAACGGATTGTCGTAGAGAAACTTGATCGCTTTGGCAACATCTTCCACTTTGTTCACATCACCGAAGATGCCAAAATGCTCTTCGACCATATGTTTCGTCGCACTTTCCGGCTCTGCCACAGCCAGTATTGGCTTTTGCAGGCAGAGATAATCGAAAAATTTCCCCGGTAGCTGCAGGCGGGTCACCGGCTGCAGGAGAATCGGGATGTGACTGGCGACCATATACTCCATCACTGAATTATAGCTGACCGGTGGCATAAAATTAACCATGTCATCGATGCCCATTTCTTTGGTCATATCAGGAATATGTGCCTGGTCGGTATTGATGCCCCCGATGAAGAGAAACTCAATTCTGGAACGATCGATTTCTTTCTTATCCACCAGTAGCTTCAATGCCTTCAGGATAGTGGTAGGGTCGCGATATTTGTACAACGAACCGGCATGAATAAATTTAACCTTTTCCGGTGCTTCGGTTTTTCCATTGCGATACATAGCATTGGGTTGAACCGTATCGGGATCATAGCCATTGGAAAACCAGATAAATTTATCTGCCGGTAAATAATCATAATGACGGACATAATCGTCACGCATCTCTTTGGTTACCAGAACCACCTTGTCGGCATGTTCGACAACCCATTTTTCCAGGGAAACAATTTTATCATGCTTCCACTGCTCAAACTTGTTCAATTCCCGCTCTTCATCATGCCAGGGGGAACGGGCCCAGGGATCACGGAAATCGACCACCAGTTTTTTACCGGTTAGCTTTTTCAGCCAAACGGTGATCAGGTGCATACTGTGCGGAGGGGAACTGGAGAAAATAACATCGACTTTCTCTTTTTTGATAATCCGATATCCGCGCATCAGCGCCAGGGGAAAGAATGTGACGTTTTTATCGGGAAATTGCATAATGCCAGTCGCAAAATCTTTTATTTGCGACCAGAAGGATTGCTTCTGTTTTGCCTTGATTTTTTCGGAATAATTCGCCTTGCCATTTTTTTCCGATTCTTTTTTCTTGGGAGCTGCTTTGGCGATGCCGCTGTTATTCTGCTTGCCATTGCCACTAATAGATTCCCGGAGCTTCAGCATGCTTTCAACCGGGTCAATTTTACCGGCGCGGTGGATATTTAATTTATTAAGGATATCACCTTTATCATCATCGGTGCGATGACTCATATCAGGATAGTAATGTTCCTTTAAGGTCAGGACAGATACCTGCCACTGTGAAGGATCCAGATACTTGGATATTCGCAGAATCCGCTGGGTGCCAATCGATATCGATGGCGGAAAATTTGTCGATACAATTAATAGTCGTTTCATTATGTTACCGGGTTTTGGAGGAGCGACGTTGCCGTTTCCGGAAAATCATCGGTTTTAATCGGTTTATCCAGCTCCCGCTTCATCATTTCAACTTCAGTTTTCATTATATTTTGCAGCATCAGGGAAAAAGAACAGAGCCAGTAGACAATTTCTGCATATTGGCGACTATGGAACAAACCGGCGCCACAAAGACCGATCAGCGCTAGCTGTACGGCTGTGGCTTCAGGCCCAAATTTTTTGAGCATTGGCATTCGCTTCGCCTCACTCTTTATCCTCGCTAGTATAAAAAAGGTGTGTCCCAGGAAGCCCAGGTAGAAAATAAGCCCGAAGAAGCCCCAGTCGGTAAAAACCGCTACGAAAGTATTGTGCTGGGATTTCGGACTATGTATTTCCGGAACGTATTCCATGGAGAGATCTATAAACCCTCCACCGCCAACCCCGAAGGGATGGTCCTTCCACATTTCCCATCCACCGGCCCAAAGGTGTAATCGGCTGGTTGCAGAGCCATCATCATAAGTTTGGGTAGATTGTCGTTCAGCAAAGGTTTCATTACCTAATTGACTAAAGAGAAATCCTACAACGAGTATGCCGAGAATTGCAGCGAAACGAATCTTGCCTTTAAAAAGGAAGATAGATGCCAGTGCAATAGCGGCCAGACCGACCAGCGCCGCACGGCTATTCGCCAGAATCAGCAGGTTAATCGCAAAGACGATGCCGACGACTGCCAGGCCTTTCCCCCAGCGATTGCCTTTCAGGAAGTAAACTCCGAAGAATGGCATTATGGCAATTATATGCGCCGAAACCGCATTTTCCTCGGTAGTGTTCGGCGCCATTACCCCGATATCGCGGTTCCCCCCAACTTGCCAGGAGGTAAATCCCCAATAGGTCGCCCAAAGTAATAATAGCCAGACCATTAACTCATAATCCTTGAAGGTGCGAATCAAGGTAGTTATCAGGAGGAAGCTAATCCATACTTTGAAAATTTCGTTGGTTTTGTCCATGCTGACGTCGGGAAGAATCGCCACACCCACAGAGACCCAAAGCATATTTAAAATTATAAATAATAACCAGATACTTGTGGTGTATTTTGGTTCATGTAAAGGCGCCAGTTTACGGCGATGTATAATCCAGCTGACCAATGTTGCCAATGCGATAGCAAAGGACCAACGGCCTCCGACGAAATCCGGTACTTCATCTCCCCACCAATAATAAGGCGGATGATAATGCCATTCGAACATGTAGGTTAAGACACCATAATAGGGGTTGCGAAAGGTTAACAATAACCCGCCGACGTAAAAAATCAGAAAAAATATCGCGGTAACGCTCATAATGATCCATCAGTTTGGCTTAGACAATAACTACTTGGGCGCCGAATTCTCCAGCAAATTTCCGGCGACGTTCTATCTAGGGCAGTTTTTTTCTACCCGGGACGCATGGATAGGTATATTTTAGAACAAAAAATGGTAAGAATCCATGATTCAAGGCACGCAATTTAAATATTTCACCCTCTGTTGTTGTGATTAAATGATTCAATAGCGACAAGACAAAATAAAATGAAATATACCTGCCTGTCCCACTCTAAAAGCTTTTGTTATGATTAATGAGCTGCCGGAATGGTTAAATTTCTCAGGGCGGCAGGTGAAAACACTCAACCGAAAAGCCGGTTTTTAACAGAGTCAATAAATGGTGATATTGTCGGCATCGGGTCCAGAAAGCGAAAATGCGGTAATACCTGGGGCTTGGCGATACTTTTCAGCCAGCCGCCAAAAGAGAGTTCGCCCAGCTGCTTTAGTTCTTTATATGCCAGGTAATCACGCCGGGGGAACCAGAGGGTGACATTTTCTTGGAAAGTATCGATCTTCGGTACCGGTAAACCAACAAGGTGATTGTAGACGATTAACGAAGTATCCATGCCGCAACGAATCAATTGCTCATGAGCCGCGGTGAAACGCGCATTACACTCAATAATTTTCCATTGCCCATCGCGCAGATCTTTCTTGAATTCCACGTTACCAAGCCCACGTAATCCGGCGCCCTTAAAAAAGCGCAAACCAACTTCCGCAACTTCCGGATTCCACTCTGTTGCATGGTAGCAGCCTTGTCCGTTGTTTTTCGGAAAGCGGCGAATCACTTTTTTGGTGAAATGAAAAAGCAGGTTGTCATTTTTATCGATATAAGTATAATAACTGGCTAATTGCGTATCCGGTCCGGGAATCATCTCGTTGAGAATGACTTTCAGATCATTCTCCAAAACCTGCGCCAGGCGTTGATGAAGTTCATCCCAGTTATTAACGAAGAAGAGCTTTTCCCCGTTAAATGCTTTCTGAAAAAGATGAGAATGCTGTGGTTTGACAATCAGCGGAAACTGGATGTCTTTATCTATTTTTTCGATATCTTCGCGAGATTCAATCGCGGCAAATTTTGGATAGGGGATGCCAATCTTCTCGGAGAGCTCCAGGGTCCGTCGTTTGTTGAGCATGTTCAATACAAATTCCGGGTCGGATTCGTCGAGAATGTAATGTGTTTGCAATTCTTTTCTATGGTTGGCGATAAATTCCAGGGCGTCATCATTACAGGGAAATACGACGCTGCCATGTAGATAGGCATGCTGGCCGGAAAGCAGCAGATCGCGCCAGTTCTCCGCTATCTTTTTCTTATCATGAATCGGGTATACCTTTTTCGCATAACGGGTGAATGTCGCACAATTTCTCTCCATCACCGCAAGGTAGATATCAATGCCACGTTTACCCAATGTGCGGGCAACTGCCAGTGCATTGGATGAGCCGCCTAAAATAACGACCGGAGGTTTTTTCTTTTTAGTCATCTTAAATTCCACAATCGTATCTGTTTTATTGCTGCTTTGCTAAAATGTATTCGAGGATGCGTTGCGCAACCGGCACGCCTTTATCCGGATTGTTGATGAGGTAATGATGGTGGATACCGGGATTGGTGTTGATCTCATTAATAACCCCGCCTACTTTCTCCAGTGGCTGGGAAACATCCGGGGTAATCAGATCTACACCGACCAAATCCAGGCGGAACATTTTCGAGATCTCTTCCCCATATTTGATAATTGAGGAGTGCACTTCCCGGGTAACCGATTCGTTCTCTGCGGATGTATTCTGATTGCAAACCGTTTTTAGTGGGATTTCTTCCCGGTGCTGGGGAATATAGTTCAGGGTAATACCCATCTTCTTGAGGCAAAGACGGCACTCAAAATCGATTAACATTGGGGATAAAGCAATTATTTTATCGCTGTCCAGCCGGCGTTTGTTCTCGATTTGCATCAGCTTTTTAATCGTTGTTTTCCCATCGCCGGTAACTACCGGAGGATTGCGGCGGACGGCGTCAAGAAATTTCCCTCCAAGATACATCAGACGGTAGGAATCCCCGGGAATCTCTTCTTCAATTAACAGTCGTGGCGAGAAGGTCGCCGCCCAAACGGACGCTTTCTTTAATTGTTTGTAATTGGTGATTTTGGTAGTGATGCCATTACCAGCACCACTCCCGGCAGCCGGTTTAACGACACAGGGCTTCCCTTTTGCTTTGATAAAATCCATAGCCTTGTTTAAGCTATGAATGCCGTATTCGCAGTAATCCTGAATAGGAAAATTCCCCTCGGTGAGCATGCGGTGCACCAATGGCTTATTGCCGGCCATTCGCAGGCTAAGGTGATCGTCCAGCATTACTTTTGCTTCCAAAACGAAGGTCCAGTTATCCTGATTGTAAATTTTGAAATAACCATTGCCAAAGTCTTCGATCTGGCAACCCATATCAGCGGCGGTCTTTCGCCATAAATCTTCGTAAAAACGGAAACGGTCTTTTTCAAAAGCCGGGCGATTCACAACTTTGTGATCTTCCAGAAAGCGGCGTACGCGGGTGGTGTAAACTTGCAGGTCTGTCAATAATTTCATGATATTCTTCTGAGTATTTCCAATCTTAAGGAGCGTTCCATATTCATAAATCCATTAAACTGCCGTTGCTGCTATTCGTATGAGCCTCAAAGTGTGTAATTTCTTTCATACAGAAAATGATATTAGACATGATTTGCCGAAAAACTTTGCCGGGCATCAAAAAAATGGAAAGGCGTTTCTGTATTTGTATTGGTCCGGCATAAACAATGAAGAAATAAGCGAAAGATTCTCTTACCAGTTATTTTGCACGACTGAGATTTTCCGGGAGAAATCCTTCGGTTTGTAATTGCCGGAGCAACAGCGCATTAAAAATGTTAACGCCAAATGGGTTGAGATACTCTTTGTCATGGTAATGTTTTTCAGTTTTCAGTGGATGGGCAATTTTGTTATAATCCCAAAACGGGATGTCATATTTAGCCGCTATTGATGCAAAATCAGTAGATATCTCATCGTAGTTGGCGACTACTTTCAAATTCTCCTGCGGTTCCGGCTTTGTCAGCAACACGATTTTAGCACCATGGGATTTAACCAATTCGATTATGCGGGCAATATATGCTAACTGGCTGCGGTTTAATTCAATTTCCTGTGGCTGATACCCGCCTGATGGCTCTTCCCAGGGCTGTAAAAAATCCGCTTCATTGACCTCAAGATAGTCGGTGAATTCTACATATCCACCGGGAGTGTAAGCTTCTCCATCCCGATCCTTTTGCGTATACTGTGGGGCTTTGTTCAGCAGATCGAGTATCCAGGATGATATTGCTTCGTTAAATGCATGGGGATTACCAATCGACAATGCCATTCCCCAAAATCCGGAATTGTAGGGCGCATTGGTTGAGAGGTCATAAAAACTTTCCAGTCCATCCCGGTTCATCACCCGGTAATTCAGATCGAAAACAACCACCTGGGGATTCAATTTTTCCAGATACGCCTTCAGGAGATAATAGCTGTTTAGCGGGGTTTGTCCGGTGGTGCCCATATTAAAAGCCCGGAGGCCATTCGACGCAAAAATACGCGTATCATAAGTGCGATAACAATGGGATGAGCCGACAAAAACGATATCTATATTCTGATGCTGGTTAATTTCCTGAAAGCGGGGAAGGGTGAATCCGAAATCGCCGGGAATGACCGGGTTGCGCGTAGCAATTTTCATCAACGGTCGATTACCGATGTTAATGACAGAAAGCAGCACAGCGCCGCCAAAATAGGCGATTAAAAACACAACAATGAATGTGACTAAACGGCTGAATATTCTCATTTTATCAAAGCTTAAAATTGGAAGTAAATAAATTCACTGCGGCTAAATACACCAAACAAGGTGATGCTTAACAACAGCGTGTAATAAACTAACCAGCGAAAATACAGTGGGCGCGCTGTAAACCATTGTTGGAGGCTGATTCGGGTCTGGAATAAATGAACCATTTCCATAAAAGCGATAAAAGCGAGCGCGATTAAGAATTCTCCCGTGCCAAGTGCCAGGCTAATATTGCCCAGGGCATCACCGGAAAAATCCAGCATGAGCATCCGCTCGATAATCAGGAATGCATCGCCGATGGAGTTGGCCCGAAAGAATATCCAGGCAAACCAAACCAGGTGATAGGTGACGAAAACTTTAAGCGCATTCCGTAGCCAGGGGAGGCTGGCCAGACCACTTAGTTTTGCCAGGCTATCCCGGAAATTCGTAGATACAATTGCGAACACCAGGTAGAACCCATGTAAAGCGCCCCAAAAGACGAAAGTCCAGTTGGCCCCATGCCAAAGACCGCTTATGAGGAATACCATAAACAAATTGAAATACCAACGGTATTTATCCACCCGGTTGCCCCCAAGGGGAATATACAAATAATCTTTAAACCAGGTAGAAAGCGAAATATGCCAGCGCCGCCAGAATTCGCTGATAGAGCGGGAGAAGTAGGGCTGCCGGAAATTCGTCATTAAATCGTAGCCCATTACTCTGGCCGCACCGATCGCGATATCGGAGTAGCCGGAAAAATCGCAGTAGATTTGCACTGCGAAAAAGTAGGTCGCGATAATCAATACCAGGCCCTGATACTCGGCGGGATGATTATACGCCTCGTTTACGTAGATCGCAACGCGGTCGGCAATCACCAGCTTCTTGAAAAATCCCCAGAGCATCAGGCGTAATCCGGAAACAACGCGGTCATAATCGAAGGAAACCGGTTTGTCGAATTGCGGTAACAGGCGCACGGAGCGCTCGATCGGACCGGCGACCAATTGCGGGAAAAAGGCAACATACAAGGCAAATTTACCGAGATGATGCTCCGGGGTTTTCTCTCCCCGATAAACATCAATAGAGTAGCTGAGGCTCTGAAATGTATAGAATGAAATGCCCACCGGTAGCAGCCAATCGAAGAGGGGCATTTCATAGAAAATATTAAATTGCTGAAGCGCAATCCGCATGGATTCGCTGAAGAAATTTGCGTATTTAAATGAGAATAGAATACCCAGATTTGCCAGCAAACTGAGATAAAGGTATTTTTTCCTTTTTGCCTGTTCGGAAATTTTGCCCATTTGAATACCGGCAAAGTAGTCGATCAGGGTGGAGATAATAATCAATACGAGATATTCCGCCTTCCAGCACATATAGAAGTAGTAGCTGGCACCGAGTAGGAATGCCCAACGAAAACGATGGGGAAGCAGGAAAAATGTAAATACGACTATCGGAAAAAAAAGCGTAAATTCAAATGAATTAAACAGCATGAGATTCTCTGGATTAATAACGTCTTAACTGCTGAATGTAAATTTTTGTAAGGACAATGACCGTGCCAGCGATCAAGCTGACTAATAAAGATTAGGGCATCCTTCAGGCGCGATAATGATTTCGCCCACAAAGACGCCCTTACAAAAATTTGATACTCAGAACTAAAATAAATGCCGGTAAATTATCCTCAGGCACGGCTGCCGTTAGTTTTGGCATTGTATAAGTTGATGAACAGTTGTTCATAATTATTTACGGTCTTTTCAATTGTAAACTGTTTTTTAATAATATCGAGACCGATTTTCGAGAAATTCTCCCGAAGTGCTTTATCTTTATAGAGATGGTGGAGCTTTTTCGCCAGCTCATCAGCATCGCCGACCGGAAAGAGCATGCCATTATGGTTTTCCTTGACCAGCTCCGGATTGCCGCCGGTGTCTGTCGCGACAACCGGAATTCCGCAGGACATCGCTTCCAGAATAACATTGGAGCAGCCCTCACTGATTGAACTTAAGACGAATACATCGAACATATTGAGCATTTGTTCCGGGTGGGAGGTCGGGGGAATAAAAATGACTTTATCTTCAATACCAAGCTCCGCAATCAGCGCTTCATATTTGCGTTTGTAAGATTCACCGGTAGCGCCACCACCTCCGACGAGCGCCAGTTTGACATCTTTCAGATCTTTCGCAAAAGTGGCAAAGCCTTTGATCAGGGTAAAATGATCTTTTACAGGATGGAAGCGGCCGACCGTGCCGATAAGAAAGACATCTTCAAGCTGATGTGCTTTGCGGAAGCTATGCCGGAATTTCTCCGAGGGATAAAACTTGGTATGGTCGGTGCCATTATAGACAATGGCGATGTTGTTTTTGCCATAATTGAAAATATTACGAAGTTTCGCCTCGAGATCGCCGACAACGACGGTTACGGCATCAAACTTTCCCCATAATAATCGTTGGAGCTTATCCTTTAGGGAAGATCGTTCGAAAGTGCCGTGTTCTCCATGAATTTTTACTGGTGTGCCGGCCCATTTTGCGGCAAGGTAGCCTTCCAGTAAAGTATTCCAGGAATGGGTATAAATGACATCATATTTTTCGCGCTTGAGCACTTCTGCTAATTGCGGCACCAGCTTGAGGCTATTGCCCTGAATACTTTCCAGGCGAATAATGTTGAAGTTCTCCAGATCCAGGAGTTCCGGATAGCGAACGTCTTTCATGACGATAATGTCTACATCGAACTTTGTTTTATCCATCCGGTTGACAATTTTCAGGACACCCTGTTCTTTGCCGGCGGGGCCCACAATGTGTAGCAAGTGAGCGATTTTAATCTTTTTCATGCGTCTAGGGAATATTCTTAATGATTTGCGGTCCAACAATTTTAGTAACGCTGAGGGGCAACTTCGTCCAGGTTTTAATCGCCAGGGAAAATTTAGCGTTATCCGGATTTAATTCAGGCAGGTCTTCACCGTTCGGCAGTACGTAATACCAGAACAGTGGATGTTCCCGGGATTTCCATTGTTTCTTGAAACGATAGGTGCCGCCTTCCGGGGAGCAACGGCCGAAGTCGAAAACTTTTCCGCCATTCTCAATCGATGTGCGAAAAGATTCCCAGTAAAGGAGCATGTTCGGACTAAAACGATTAAATTTCCGGATAGAAGATGCCCAGGGAATTTCCACAATATCGCGATACTTAATCAGGAAAGATGCGGCTGCAGCTTCACCGGATTTAGTGAAAACTGCAACGATCGTTGCCAGATCGGGAAACTGTTTTAATATCTCCCGAAAGAACGACTTCGGCAGGGGAGGGGTGCCCAATTCCCGCATGTTGACGGTGAATACATGGTAGAACGTATCAAGCAGATCCAGTCCGCCGGATTTGGCGGTCATCTCTTCTTTAATCGGCCGCTTGATCTGGCTACGTAATTTGGACTTAAAAGACTTCATCAGTTCATCCGGATCTTCCGGCAAGTCCATAAAAAACGTAACTTTATGTTGCTTAACCGGGAGGGCAGTCTCATACTGCCGATCCATCCGTAATTCTACATGCTTGTAGTCATTTTCCTTACGCACGCCTGCGAGATATTCAGCCAGCGGAGCGAGCAGGGAATCATCATCCAGTAATGGCCCACCATAGTTAATAAACGGTTGGGAAACCGCGAAACGGCCGAAAATTTTTGAAGTGAACTCGGTCAGGGGGAGAACGCCACAAATTTTGTCAGCACGCTTCAGCGTTATATAGCGGGCGCTGCGGCCCAGGGATCTGTTCACGACGTCGTTCCATTCCGGGAGGTGGTAAAGTTTGCCTTCAGGATGGTTCTCAACATACTGGGACCAACCCTGAGGGGGCGTATCCCAGCTTTCAATTTTAAGGTTATTCATTTTTGATTTACACGTTAAGGTGTTTGACCCAATCCCGGTTTTCTTTATACCAGGCAAGTACTTTTGCCAAGCCGGTTTCTATAGGAGTACCCGGTTTCCAGTTAAGCAATTTTTCTGTATGTGTCAGGTCTGCCCAGGTTTTCAGATTATCGGCCGGGTGGCGTGGGTGAAAGTTGATATTTACCGGCTTTTCCATCAGTCTTTCGATGATCTTGATCATCTCCATCAGGCCGGTTGGTTCGTCGTTGCCAACATTATAGATATTATATCCTTCCAGTGCCAGCCCACGAATCGTTGCTTCGGCAACATCATCGACAAAGGTGAAATCGCGCGATTGCGATCCATCTCCAAAAACGTCAATAGGGCGATTGTTATCGATTTTCAGCATGAAGTTAAAGTAAGACATGTCCGGGCGTCCTGCCGGTCCGTATACGGTGAAATAACGGGGAATGAACACATCAATGCCATAGAGGTAGTGATATGAATGGGCAAGTGCCTCGGCAGCTTTCTTCGATGCTGCATAGGGAGAGAGCGGCAGGTCTGTTTTTTTCGCAACATTGAAAGGAATCTCGCTATTGCCATAAATACTCGAGGTGGAAGCGAGCATAAACTTCTTCACATCATAAGTGCGGCAGCATTCGAGCAGATTCAGGGTGCCTTCAGTGTTTGTTTGATAATAAATCCAGGGATTCTCCACACTGGCGCGCACACCGGCACGGGCGGCGAGATTAAAAACGGCTGCAAATTGATATTTTTGAAACAGTGGCTCGATGGCAGCGCGATTACGAACGTCATCCTTGTAGAATGTGAATCCTTCCAACTGCTGGAGTTGCTTCAGTCGCCATTCTTTTAAACGGGGATCATAATAATCATTGATATCATCTATACCGACAACCTGATGGCCGTCTTTCAGGAGTTTTTCTGCAACTTTGGAGGCAATAAAACCTGCACATCCGGTAATCAAATAAATACTCATCCTCAAATCCTCAATTGAAATAGATCAATAAAATATTCCGCTAAAGTATCGTCACTAGTATAAGGAAGATTTCTTTTTCTTTCAAGATTATATCCCCTCATCTGAACACGCTATCCGGGTATTAAATATTTCGGAATGTGCCTAAAGAATTTAGTGATTCTGACCATGTAATGGAATAAGTTTGATCGAAATTGGTGCTGGAAAGAACTCCGGGAAGTGTTCAAACTTCCCGGAGGAATACTGAAAATATTAATAGTTATAATAAGAGTACTGATAGCGTTCTTTTTTCATGTCCATCTTAACCATGTTTAATACCAGGCCAAGAATGTTTTCCTGGATGTTCGGGTATTCATGGATTTTCTGATTGAGCTGTTCAATGTTGGTATAATCCGCCCGAACAACCACAACCACGCCACCAACGGCAGAAGAAAGAATCGCAGAATCGGAGCTGGCCTGGAAAGGAGCGGTATCCAGAATTACCATACCGAAACGAGACTTTAGAACGTTAAGAAGATTAATCATTCTTTCCGAACCGAGCATCTCTGTCGGATTCGGAATCGGAGAACCGGTCGTAATCAAATAAAGATTCGGAATGATTGTCTTCTGGATCAGTTTATTAACGTTTTCGTAATCGACTGTTGCTTTCGAGATCAGGAAATCTCCCAGGCCGGGCTTCTTTTTGTTGCCATAAACATTATGCAGAACGCCCCGACGTAAGTCTGCGTCGATTAACAGGGTAGAGATTTTTTGCTGGGCAAAAGTGATTGCCAAATTGGATGATGTCAGCGATTTTCCTTCACTGGGACGTAAACTAGTCAGCAGGAATGATGATAAATTCCGGTTCTGATTCATAAAGAGTAGTTTCGTACGGATATCTCGGTAAGATTCCGATTCCAGCGTTGGAGAATAGTCCAGGGTAATTAACTTGGTATCCCGTTTACCCTTTATGTCCTTGATATTCTCCGGCATATCTTCGCCACCCTGAATTACCGGAATGGTGCCGATAACCGGCAGTTTCAGTTTACTTTCCAGGTCTTCCGCGGTCTGGACAGTTTTATCAAAAAATTCCAGAACAATTGCCAGTGCAATACCGAGGCCGAGGCCGATCAACAGACCTAGCAACGATTTTTGAAGGATCAGGCCGCTACTGCTTTGCAGCGGAGGAACGGTGGCTTTATCGAAAACGAAAACGTCACCAACTTCAACTTCCGTTTTGATCTTTGCCTGGTTGAATTTGGAAAGCAGTGATTCATACAGCTGGCTTTTTACACCTTGATCAACAACTAATTCCGAGAGGCGACGCTGCTTTTCCGGCAGGGTTGCCAAATTTCTGCGCACTCTATTAATCTTGTTGTTCAATCCGTTAATCTGGCTTTGCAGTTTATTGATATGCTCTGCACTGGCGGATGTGATTTTCGGGAACAGCGGCGCAAACTGGGCAGTATTTGCCTGCACATTCGGGTGTTTGCTGTTGTTGCGATAACGGGTTAACAACTCATCGCGTTTTTGTTTGAGTGCAATAAACTCTCCGTCAAATACTGTCGCAGAAGGAACGCCTTCAGCAATCAAATAGGAAACGAGTTCTTTATGATAATCGATTTTATCTTCAAAATCGGCGGATGCTGCTGCCTTGGTAGCTAAACGATTCAAGTCATCAATGCGTAATTGAATCGTATTTTTACTTTGCTCATCCGCAGTAATGGTTGCGGTGGTGTTTACATCCTGAACGGTTGGGTTTCTTTCCCGGAATATCTGTAACTGGCGGTTGGAATTATCCAGATCAATTTTGGCAACTTCCAGCTGCTTTTCCAGGTTTTCCAGGGTTTCGTAGTTTTTCAGATTTTTAACATAGGAGTCGAAGTAAACAAATTTGTCTGCGACAACATTGGTAATCTGAGCCGCCCGGGTGGGGGACTTGTCCGTTGCAGAAATTTTCAGATTATTCTTTGTCTTACGATCGAGCCAGCCGTAGGAAATACGGCTCTTCAGCGTTTTAATCGCCAGATCCGCATTGCGAACTTTAAAGGAAATCGTCTCATGCGGGGAATTCTGAATGTATTCCTGGTTTACCTGAAAAGTAATGTTGTTAATCTGGACGGTGTCTTCAGGAAGGAAAGACATTAAAATTTCGCCCGGCTCTTCTTCAGATTTCAGGAAATACATCAAATCGTATTTCTCAGCTCCGGGAACTACCCGGTAAATACCGCCGACACTTTCCGAATTAACATCGACATAAGTGAAGAAATGCTCCCGGCTGACATTTTCTGTTGCCATGGATAGATTTAGCTGTAATTCTTCAACCACTTGACCGATCAGGCGATTGGTCTCCAGCCAGGTGGCCTTACTTTCGTTTGTCTTTGAACCACCCTCACCACCAATGACGAGGTCTTTACCGGAATTTTGAAAATGCAGCAATGCTGTAGCCGAATAGGTCGGAGAGCTGCCAAAAACAATTACATAGCCCAGCCATCCGAAAAAGACGGTCAGAAATGTAATAATAATGACCCATTTCCGTTTCTTGGCTATCCGCAGATACCGTTTTACTTCATTCTCATTCTCAGCAAAGCTGTTGTTCAACTTTCTTTGCCCGTTGCTGCTGATATTCATTGCTGTCCTCTTATATGTCTTTAATTCATCCTGAGTTTTGCGGAATTAGTTTGATTTCACTAAAGAATATCTCATCAGATTCCGAACCCCTTCCAGGTAGCTCCTTGGGGATTTAAAAATTAACGGTCTTTCAATGCAATTTGATATGTAATGATCAGGGTTGCTGCAGATGCCGTGGCGGTAATTAAGTTCAGGTAACCGCGAACTTTTTCCAGCGTGCCTGGTTTGTTGGGCGTTCTTACCCAAATTTGATCTCCGGAACGAAATCCCATCCGCTTCAGGGAAATTCCGCTTTGCAGGGAAGGAATCAGGTCGTCCTCGATATTCTCACCACTGCGTTTCCAGCGCATATCCCGTAAACCATCTTCATCCTGGGTGCCGCCAACAAGACGCATAACTTCCCAGAGAGAATGATCGGGATCAACATAATAAAAGCCAGGCAGCGGAATACCGCCCAATACGCTGATACGAATCATTGGCTTTACCTGAATATCATTGTAGATCAATTGTTCCTCGAACTGATCTCTCAGATATGTTACCAACTGATCGGCAGTCATATGCGAGATTTTGATTTTTCCATAGATCGGTAATTCTACAAAACCGCGATCATCAATCGGAAATACATTATTCAAAAACGAGGAAGAGTCCGGTAATGTGGAAATAGAGACTGCATCACCGGGGATAAAAACCAAACCAGACTGCCTACTGCCTTGTTGTAAAAAATCTGAGCTTCCATTCTCATCTTCGCCTGTGCCTGTCAACGCCTTTTCATCGGCTAATCCCATTACACTCATCAATAACAACAACAAAATGGGAAGAATAACTGATCCGACATTTCGATTTCTCAAATTTACAAACACTGTGAACCTCCAAACAAGTTTACGCTTTTTAGGCAGATCGATAAAATCGATATCTTTTTTCTTTTGTATCTAATTCCAGGGTCTTCAAAATGGATCTTAATTTGAAGAAACTGATTTTAACATTTCCATATTCATCAAGCCGTAAGATTTTCCGAATCTGCCAGGGCGTCCGCGAAGGATCGTTGGCAACAATGTCACGGATTTTATCCGGCAAGGGCATTACTTTAATATTGGTTTTCCGGTTGTACTTTTCCGGATCAAATTCGATATAATTAGACTTATTGCTCTTCTGGGTAGATTTGGAAATACCTTCGTTGGCCAGAATGCCGTCTATATTAATGTTGATTTCTTCTTCAAAGACGATATCGTCATCCTTCTTGGGTTTAGAGGCTGGCGGATCGTTTAAAATCTCATGTACATCTTCATTTTTTTGCTGCTGAAAGAAATCAAAATTATTATTGTCAATATCTTCCGGTTTTTCCGGTTCCGGTGTTACTTCTTCAGTCGGCTCCTCAGGTGTCGCTTCCGACTCCGGTTCTGGCATGGGAATCGGTGTCTTAATTGGTTCTGGTGCCGGTTCCGGTGCAGGCGGAGGTGTTTCAATCGGCGGCGGGGGAGGGGCTGGCGTTGGTTTCGGAGGCTCCGGTGTGGGCTCCGGCTCCGGGTTGAAAACTTGCTTCTCAACCTTCGGTACGCTGCCATTCAGATTCATGCTCTGCAGGGCTTCATCAACAGAAGCATATTCGGAAATTATGTGATAGAATTCCAGCATCTGGTATATCTCATAAATTTCCGGACCCATGTTAGCCAGTTTGATATCACCGCCATTTTCCCGAAAGCGCTTGATTTCACCAATTAATACGCCCCAGCCAGCACTGCTCATGTAAACCAGATTCTGCAAATTGAAAACCAGATTGTAAAACTGATGCTCCAAACAATCCGTAATGGTTTTCTGCAACACGTGGCAATTGGCTTGATCGACATAACCGCTGATTTCAACAACCATTACATGGGTTGTTTCATCGACGACTGCCGTTTGAATTTTAATTCCTTCTTGCTCACTCATAGTTTTCATTTTCGTTGTTGAAACTTTATTTTTTTATTCGGTTTCTGGTTTAATTACTGGCGGTTTGGCCCGCACTTTAAATTGTAAAGCATGTATAAGACAAAAAAACGTAAAAAAAAACGACGTGGGACAAATTATCCCATTAAAAAGTCGGAAAGCAAGATATTGTCTGTACTAAATCTGTCTGTGATGCAACGCATCAAAAATACAGCTTGCTTTTAGGCACATAATTTATGACTCAATACTGAATCGCGGAAAGACGTAAACGGAAAGTGATCCGTAACTTTGTCTAACCGCCGTAAAAACTTACTGATGCCGGAATAGTGGCGAAATTTCCCCATATAATCCAGGTCGACTTTCGGGATTTCCGGGTCAAATTCCCAGGGATGGGCGTAAAACATAATCGAGCGTCCTTCTCGCTGGCATTTCTTCATCAGCTGCATTGTTAAGGATAAAGGATATAATCGAAAATAGCCGCCACCACCACAGGGTAAGTTGTATTTCCCTAATGAAACGGTCGTCATTGGATATTCAATTATTTTCTTATCCCCTTGTTCATAAATCACATAGGGCTTACGCGGTGCATCCGGGATGCCGTAACGGTCATGATAAATCGGAAAAACCGACGAATCGTAACGGATGCCCTCTTCATACATAATCGGTAAGGCCCAAAGGGTCTGCTTGGTTACCGAAAAGGTTGGTGCACGAAATCCGATCACCGGGTGATCGGATAAAGCATTTAAAATGTCCAGGGATTTACGCAGGTCGGCTCGGAATTCGGTAGGGGTCATTTTCGTAATCATCGAATGGGAATATCCATGGGAAGCGATTTCGTGTCCTGCCTTTGCTGTCTGCACAACTAAATCAGGATACTTTTCCGCGACCCAGCCGAGAAAAAAGAAAGTTGCTTTTAGCTTCTTGCGAGAAAGAAAATTCAGAATCAATTCTGTTTCCTCTTTTACGCGGCTCTCTAATTGGTCCCATCCCGATTGCGGGAACTTACCGGCAAAAATTTCCGGATGGAACCAATCTTCAATATCAAATGACAGAATATTGGTAGCTGTGTCCAAAGGGTTATTGTCCTTTCGCTGTCAGCACCACCCAAACCGTTTTCAGCCATATTTTCCAATAAAGTTTATATGAATGACGATTTTCAATATAATACAGGTCGTGCTGCAGTTTAATCCTTACATCTTCAATGCTTTCATCATACCCGGTTTCTACCTGAGCATGGCCGGTTAATCCCGGTTTTACTTTCAACCGGTCCTTATAATTTGGCATGTCATCGCTGTATTTTTCCACGAAGAAAGGACGCTCCGGACGGGGGCCGATAAGGCTCATGTCACCCCGGATGATATTTACCAGTTGTGGTAATTCATCCAATCGGGTTTTTCGGAGAATCAACCCTACTTTCGTGATTCGCGGGTCGTTTTGGGTCGCTAACTGAGGCACACCGCGTTTTTCCGCATCGGTATACATACTGCGGAATTTGTAAATGCGAAATGTGTGCTCGTCAAGACCAACTCGTTCCTGCGAATATAAAATGCCTCCCTTGGATTCTAACTTGATTGCAATTGCAATAAAAACCCACGAGGGCAGAAACAAAAGAAATAACATCAGGGAGATGAGCAGATCCAGGGGACGTTGAATCCATATTTCCGGGGGTACGTTCAATTCCGGCCTTTCCGGTTCTTCTTGGGATTCCTGGCTTTTGCCATTGCCAACAATATACGTCTTCGGAAGCAGGGAATATTCAACTTTTTCAGCCTCGCAACGCTGAATCAAGTTTTGTAACCGTTCAATATCGCTTGGTTCTACAGTTAATACAACCCTTTTTATTCCGTACGTCTTAATAATCTCCTGAAAATTATCTAGTCCACCTAACTGCCGGGGCAGAGAAAATCCGTTGCTGCTTTTGTCAACGGGATCGACATTAATATATCCGATAACATTCTCGCCCGGATCAGTGATTTGGGACAGGTTTGCATATACCTGGGCTGCCACGCGGCTAATCCCCAGTAATGCGACATTTTCTCCCGATGGTGATTTTTTTAACAAATCAACGGTACCATCAATTTTTGCCTGAAACATAATACTTTACGCCTCTATAACGATAGAAATTAAGAAATCTGAGTAGCTGAATTTCAATGAAACAGGTTGGATGTAGCTCCGCCATGTAAACTACATCTTTGATTTTTAATATAGTTAACCGCCTATACCTGCCTATGATTCAACTCACAGATGAAATGCGGCCGTTTTTTCACTCAGATCCTTATTTTTGAACACCGAATTTACGCTTAAACAGTGCGTTTTTAATACTTGCATGTCTTCAACAAACCAAAAATAGCAAGATTTGATGCTTGAAATTGTGTTTCTGTTCACTTCATTATTTAATAATTTAAGAAGCGCTGGATTTCTTTTTAAAAACAGTTTCAATTGAGCGAGATTACGTATTAACTTTTTCGCTTTGATAAAACCAGAAGGTGTCATGCGGTTAACGATTCCGAACCAGCTAACGATTTTACGCATATTGCTGACCCCCCTGTTTATTTTTCTGATCCTGAAAACGAAGCCATTTGAGCAAATGTTGGCATCGGCAATATTTACCATTGCAGCTATTACCGATTGGTACGATGGCTGGTATGCCCGAAAATTCGGGGTAATTACCCGCTTGGGCCAATTCATGGATCCGTTGGCCGATAAAGTGCTGGTAACCTCTGCGTTGGTCGCTTTCGCCATTTTGGACTACGTAATGCCCTGGATGGTTTGGGTGATTGCAATACGGGATGGCATTATTACCGCCAATCGCATATTTGCCCTGCAGGTAGGGAAGCCGATTATTACCCATGTTTTGGCGAAATGGAAAACCTTCGCGCAAATGATAACCATCTTTCTGATACTGATCGTTATAAACATACATCACTACTTTCCTCCTGAGGGGGGCAAATATACTGCCCAATACCTTGATTATATCGGCATACCGATGCTTATCGTAACAGCCCTTACAGTAATTTCCGGTGCAATTTATTTTTATGAGAACCGGGAACTGTTGCTGAACTTTCTGCGAAAAATTGTTCGCCTTTAAATTTTCCCAGGATCACATTTATGCCTGACGAGTATAAAGAGGCAGCAAGGCAGAATTAATTCTCTAAATATTCCTGAAGTATTTACTAAATCCGGAAATAGCGCTTACTGTTACTGTTTGCAGCATAAAAAATGAATAAAATCGGCAAAAATATCATATATACCATATTCAAGAATTTTGACCTTCGAGAAAAAGATTGGTCACTAGCGAATAAAAAAAGTTCGGGTTCGCGCGGATTGCTTTTGTTGGCAATGTTGTTGGTAAGCTTAATGTTTATAAATAATTGTGACCGCTTGCCTACCCAGGATGAACGCCCAGCCTTAAAGCCGTTTCGCGGCGTTACCTTTGCGGATTGGACGGCAGATGGCTACAGTACTTCTACTGCTGCCGCACAGCTAGGGCAGATCATGAATGCCGGCGCCAATCATCTGGCGATTGTAATTACCGGCTACCAGAATAGCCATAGCAGCAACGATGTATATGCTATGAATCTCCGGACGCCAAGGGTAAATGCAATTTCCAACTGTATTGATATGGCTTTGCAGCAAGGCCTGGATGTGACCCTGAAGTTTCATGTGAACCTGGAGTTTGGAGGCTGGAGCGGATTAATTCGCCCCGATAATCCGGATGAATGGTTTGCCTCCTATCTTACATTTATTTCCCCATATCTTGAAGTCGCTGCCGAAAAACAGCTGAAACAATGTATTTTGGCAACTGAACTCGGCAACACATTGGACTTCCCGCTTCACTGGGAAGCACTGATTGATAGTATTCGCAATCGTTTTGACGGAGATTTGATTTATGCTGCGTCCTGGGACGAGGCGGCAATTGTGCCGTTTTGGGAACTGCTCGATTATATCGGGGTAAATTTTTACTTCCCGGTCAGCAGCCGAAAAGATGCCGATCGCTTTGAAATCCTGAAAGGCTGGCAGCCCTGGCTGGATCGCCTGGCACAGCTGCAAGGGGAAACCGGGAAAAATATCCTGCTTACGGAAATTGGTTATCGCAGCATCGATGGTGCGGGAATGAATCCTCCCGATTTTACAACAGTTGCGGAAATTGACCTGGCGGAACAGGCGGATCTCTACTGGGCAGCTTTTGAAGCGACCCGGGAAATTAGCTGGATAGAAGGCATGTATTGGTGGAATTGGCTGGCTAATGGTGATGGCGGCAGTTTTAACCAGGATTACACACCGCATGGAAAACCTGCGGAAAACGAAATGCATAAGGCCTGGAAACTGAATGAATAGATTCTTTTGCAATAGCAAACGACTGCGGATGTTGATGTGGCTGTTCTTGTTGATAATAACACCCATTTATGGGAATAACGATAGTTTACAAACATTTCCGTCATTGCGTAATGGTGCAATTATTCTCGGGGTGGGAGGTACCCTGACTGCCACGGATGATATCACTACGATGGCCCTGGGGCTTCGTTTGTCGCAAATCTGGCATAAAATTGGAGATGGCATGTTTGCCGGGGAAGTGGAGATGGACTATGCCCATGTGCGATCTGCGGATCAACTGACATTACTCGGCAGAATTTCCTGGCAGCAACCGCTGGAAAACAGCCCGATTCATTTGATCTTTTCGGCAGGGAGCGGCATTCGGCAGGAATGGGTGGGAAGTTTCCAGAAACATTGGTATCCGCTGGAAGGGGCAGTTGCCATGCGAACAATGATTTCCCGGAAAAGTGCCATACGTTTTAGTTACCGCTTTACACGCCTCTTTAATGCTGCCACCAGCAACTTCAATGAGCATCGATTGGTTTTGGGAATATCACTCTTTTTGAGGAATTAAGTTCAGCGTTGACTTATATCTTTAGCTTTGAACGCTGAACTTCCAACTTTAAACTTAATCTAAAAATACTGCCCGGCGCCAATAACAAATCCCCGTCCTTTTTCTTCAGTAACACTAAATCCATAATCGATCCGAAAGATGAAATTGTTCAGGCGGCGAATCTGCACCCGAAAACCACTGCCGAAAAAGGTAACATTGTTTTCTTCCCGAAATGCGGTGGAAAGTGCCTGCGCCGCAGGCCGCCAGGCGGAGATGTCGCTAAAGAAGACCCATTGAAAAGCGCCCATTTGACCGCGCTTAAGGGTATGACGATATTCAGCGTTTAAAGTAAATTCCGCTGTGCCGCGAGCGACACGGTTTCCGGATCCACGCACGGTCAAATAACTATCGAGCAGGAAGGGGACGAAAGGGGAGTCTTTATTCGTGGAAATACCCGCCCGAAACCGCATTGCCAAATTGCCTTTTTTACCCAGGTGTGCAAACCAGCGGGAAACATTAAGCACTTTCCAGAATAATTCCTTTTCCCCACCGGTTTTCACCGTTTCGATATTGGTCTCGTTGGCGAACCCATTCAAGCGAATGCCAAAATAGTCGATGTAACGATGTTGGAGTGCCAGTTTATAGAGCATTTTATCGAAACTAACATCATCCGGGCCAGGTGAACCAGGTGCATTCTCAAGCGGATTTTTTTTGTATTGCTCATCCAGGTAACCAGCACTCAAGGTAATGCTGTTACGAAAATCGGGGTTAAAATTGATCGATCCCATCAATACCCGATGGTCTACGTCGTAAACTGCGACAACATCTTCAAAATAAGCTGGCTCGGTTGTGGAAAAGTTGGCCGCTTCGAAGCCGAGTCCCCAGTGCCTGTTAAATAAATATGGTAATTGGGAATAGAATGCGAAGGAATGTCGATCATAGTAGCGATAATAGCCGCCAAGTGTATTCCCTTCTCCGCGCCAATTATAGTCGGCGCCACCTAACTGAAACCAGAAGTTGTTGCTAACACCGCCAAAGTTGATGATTGGTAACAGCGTGATTAATTCCTGGCACTGAAAAACCAGTTGATATCCGGAAGCAGACATCGTCAGCTCCGCATCTATTTCCAGGAAAAGCTGTAAGTTTCGTAATACCTGAACATCCCGGCGGATAACCAGGGAATCTGGCACTTCGCCAACGCGCGATTCCAGGAATTGCATCAGGTACGAGGGACGGGTTTTTTGCAATCCTTCGAAACGGATATCCTGAATAGTCTCTGTGTTCGAAAAAACTGCTGCCTGAAAAATCAAGCAGCAGATAACTATAAGTTTTGCCTTCATACGGTGTAAAGATACGGCAGGAAATTGTGATCATCAATTAAATAATGGCGGATACACGATTAACGAATCAAGCGAAAGCCAAGATTGAAAGTTTGTCCGGCACCCTGATTCTCGCCAAATAAAAAGTTGGTATATAATGATTCCAGTTCTACACTAGGGGTTAACTGGTATTTTAAACCTGCACCGACCTGACCGTAGTAGCCACTCCAAATGCTGTTGCCTTCACTCGGATTAACATCCCAGAAAGGGGTGAATTCCAGCGGAAAGTAAAATGTCCATTTTCCAGAAGGATAATAATTAACCAGCGCTTTTACCGGGGTATAAAAATCTTCGAAATCGGAACCGAAGCGGAAAAAGAGGCCGGATTCCAGGTAAAGCAGAAACTTGTCATTCAGACTATGATCATAAAAGAACTGCGTCCACCACTGCAGATCATCAAAATCTACGAAGGGAGAAGCATCGCTCTCGCTACCGTCCAGATCGCTGGCCAGGGGGAGGAGTAAGCTGGTCTGCACAGCAAAACTGGAGAGGGAAGCGAAAGGAGTGGCTTTAATTTTCGGACCAATGTGGGATAATACTACCCGGCTGTTATTATCGCTGGCAAATTTGAAAGTTGCAAAGGGAGAACTATCCTCGCTGTCGTTTCGGACGGCTTTAAAGAGGAGATCCGCACCGACATTCAGGCGAGGAGAAATACCGACCAGGAAATTATTAATGCTGGTGAAAAAATTACTGCGGCTTCCCTGATCCTGACGTTCGCCATCGCCATTAAAGAAGGCAGTTTGGGTATAAAGATTGTTGAATTGTTTAAATTCAATCTGACCTCTACGGAGCAAAGTGGAAGGCGTATATGCCTGTAAATTCTCCGTCGCAGCGGCACCACTGGCGCTCATCTTTTCCCGGGCCTTATCATTCAAAGACCAATCGTAAGTAATATAGGTAACCTGATAATCCTCCGGTATATTCATCCGGCGGAATTGATTGATGTATTGAATGATCGAAGTGCCATTCTCAGTGAATTCATCCTTATACCATTTAAACAGTTCGGAAACACCGACGGATTTCGCATCTTTGTTAACATTAACATAAAAGCTATTGTTGAGCGTAATCCGTGTCCGTTCATCGATCAGGCGGGATAATGCCCGGGGCGTATAAGCATTTGGCACTAATTGCGGGCAACCCACCGCTGCACAGACAAGTACGAAGTGGAGGCGGGGATCCTGAAACTTATCGAGAAGCTTCTTACGTTCCAGGTCGTTTAAGGTCATCTCTTCGCCGCCAACGACGTGTTTGTTTCTGTCAAAAAAGCCACCGACGTCCTGGGGGGATTTCAGGGGGTAGCCGGCAACAACGGCATCGATTACCAAAATATTATATGCGTTAATCCAGAATGCTTTTTCAACTGCGGGATCAGAAAGTTGACTTAAATCTATTTCAGCAAGCGCTTTTACCAATTGATCCAGTTGCCCGGAGTTGTTCGCGATGCCCTGATAATCTACCAGGCCGGCAGAAACATTGCGGGAAAGGAATTTATCAACATTACCAAAAAAGTCTTCTGGGGTGTTTTCCGCAGCCAGGCTGCCGGTAAGCAATAAAATGATTAAAAAAAAGGGGGTCAGCTGTCGCATCAAATTTTCCTCGTTTCAATTACCTTTATCAATTTCTAATATTCAGAAAGAGTATAATAAGAAAATATTACAAAGTTATCACGAGGGGCTCAATTTTTGAAAGTTCGAAGTTCAGTGTTCAAAGTTCAGAGTTGAAGGTAGGGGAAAAGCATAACTTTGAACGCGGAACTTTGAACCCTGAACTTTTAAAAACAAAACGGGCGTCTGCCAACAGCTGCAAACGCCCGTTTCGATATATAATAATGAATAGACTCGCTTAATTGAATAAGACAACTTCCCGGGCGATATACTGCTCCAGGGCGTCGATGAGATTTGTGCCGATATCGACGAGATAACGCTTGTGCGCTTTTGCTAACGCTGCTTCTGCATCTCGGATATTATCTTCCTTCATAACGGTTGAGAGATAGGTGACATTTTCCGGAGCAGCGGCCAGCCAGGCAGTTAAATCACTGATTTCGCCATGCGGCTCGATGTCTAGAAGAAATTCTTCCGCTTGCTCACGATTGTCTGCAACATAAATCTCGATGAGGATTTTGAAAACAGCACTATATACTTCCGGAGATAGCATTTGATTATTACAGGCTTCCATTACTAACTGATGCTGCCATTCGATATTCTCCCGTAAATCCCAAAATGTGCCACCGTTGCCGTGGGTCTTTTTAGTAAAATTTTGTAAGAAGCGTCTTGAGATGCTGCCAATATTGCTGAGTTGTAATTGCTGCATGATACGATCCTTTCCTACTAACGGGTTTATATATACTAAGCCGAAACTGACCCGGATGAATCGTTCCTTGATTCGAATAACCGGTAAATCCTGATACCGGTCGTTTCGGTAATGCATTTATTTGGATAAATGTGTCTTTCGGGCTATATGTCAGGTGAATGAACCCGAAATGAATAATTATGTTATCGAAACTGAATACATTCCGGCATTATGATCTTGCCGAAGTTCTCGACAATCCCTGTCATTTTTTAAGACCAGTAGTGGAAGGTAATGTCACTGATAAAAAATCAGTTTGCCTGCTTTTCCAGACGAGAGTTACCCAACTTCCAAAATTAAGATATTTAAAAACCGGAAAATTGTTGTGTTTCATGGCTCATCTTAATATTTATGCTTTTTAATAAATATCCATCCAATGTGAAAAAAATGCTTAGCAATAAGCTTTTGTTTTTGATGTGTTTATGTTTCTGAATATTTCTCCTGGTTTAAGTGGTTTTGCATCACTGAAAATAGATGAAAATTGAGAAAAGTTCGAAAAATTATAACATCTGGTAATCGATCTAATCTTATTAAAAATAAAGTAATAGCGTTGTTTTATGGTGAGGTGATGGTCCGGCAACTAGCTGTTTAGGAGGGATGCTTCTAAAAAAGTGGCTTTCATCATGAGAAGTGCAAAATATCAATGCATTTAATCGGGAAGATGATATATTAACGCGGCTGGAACATAGGAAGGATAGGATATTTTAATTGATTATTGCCCGAAAAAAAAAATAGGTATAGATTTGCGGATGGCTTACGATAATATATCTTTGCATATTATGCACACTTTTTAACCATCAATGTAAACGAAACCCCGGAACATACCTTCTTACTATGCTGATAAACACTGACAATATGAAACATTATATTGTAAAATAACCTATAGTATAATTTTTGCATATAAGCTTTTAAAAATACAAATGCGCGATGGATTGAATGAAGGGATGAATAATGAAACTTAAAATAGCTGCCACCCTGATACTTGTCTTTCTGGCATCCTGCGGAAAATACAAGATGTTGAAACCGAAACCGGAGGTCCTCGCCCGGGAATCGGATTATATTCGTATTCTGGACAAAGAGAAATATTTTCAGTTAGAGTCCGGAAAGAAATACTACATGGAATTTCCGGCAGTTCAGGAAGAAAACTTTTATTTGGTATTAAAAGTCGCCGGTCAGGATGCACTTAATTCCCACCTCACCCGCCAGTTCACCAAGGGAAAAGGGGATATTAAAATTTCCGACGAAACCGATGCCAGCGATGATTTACTCGTCTACAAGCTGGATCGCACCGTGCAGACCTTTACCTGGGTGATCGAAGATGTTTCCCGGGAGATGGGCCTGGATATGGACTATCGCTATATGCCGATCTGGCGATTTGAGTTTGAGACCCGGAATGCCAAATTCCAGACGATTCTTGCCCGTAATAAGGTTGAGCGGGAGAATTATGATAATCTTGGCAATGGCGTTCGTTTAAGCGATATTCGCCTGGAAGATGAGCTGAGTGATTTACGCCGCAAGAATGATAACCTGAAAGCGATTCAGGGGGAATTGCTGGAGATTGAATCCATCTTCCCTTCATCTATCCGAAATTCCGACGATAAAGCATATCTGGATTACCAGGGGTTAAAATCCGAATTGGAATCCGAGCTTGCTTTCCACGAAGACTATCAGGCTACCTTGAACTATTTTAAGCAGGAAAAAGATACCCGCTCGAACAACAGTAATTTTCTGGCGTCTCTGGATACTTACAACGATTTCTTTGCGAATCAGAATCGCTATCCGGAAAATGTGGTCAGCGAAGCGAAAGCAGTGATGCGAACCCGCCTTGCGGAGCTTAGCCCGTATCTCGCTAACCAGATTCGTCAGAAGCGCGATGTTTCTCCGGTCGCGATTCCGGTAGACGATTTAGAAAAGTTATACGATGAAAGCGGCGCCGGAAACGATAGTCAGTTTAACAGTGTCGCCCGCTTTACCCGGGAATTCAATCAAAATGCCGAAGCGCTGGCATCCGCCCGCAGCGGTCTATCCGATGTGATGAAGCAGATCGAAAACAGCGGCGACTGGCCCTCCGACAATTTCTATTCCGGGCTGATGCCAAAACTGAATCGCCTATCTTCCTCACTGCCCAGCACTTCTGGTAGTTCCTATGGGGAATTTTCCAATACGGAAGCGGTGCGGAAACTCAATCAACAATCCCGTGCGGTTAATCAGGACGTTAGCACGGCACAGCGCAATTTTCAGCGTGCCGGGCAGATTGTCCCGCAAATCAATCGCCTGCGTGCCCGCGGGGATTTCCGTGGTATCGTGCAATTGCTGAACAACAATCGCCAGTTGGATTTCCTGATAAAGCAATACGCAAATCTCGATCAGCGATCCCTGGATCAGCAGTCCGGTGAAATTGATAAGGCCCTGGATAATCGTCAGTGGGCATTGGCAGAGCAACGGCTGCGGCAGTTGGCGGAAGATCGCAATTTTATCAACTATTCTGCGATCGCTTCCCGGAAACAACGCATTCAGAAAGATGCCGAAAACAAGTTGGTATCCGCAATCGAACGGGCTTCCCGGGAGCGCATCAATGCGTTTATCGATGCCAATAAAAACGCTTTCCAAAATGTCGAAGCCTTATATAACGATCCGGCTTTTACACCGGTTCACGTCATGTCCTACTCGGCTGGCGGTGCACTGATGGTCGAACAATACAACAACAAAGTGCAGCAATATCTTGATGGCTTCAAGTATGACAGCTTCCCCCGCAATTCGATTGAAAATCTCTACAAGGATTTTGTGCGGGATACCCGTGCGGAAGGTGTCGCAAAAGGGAAAGCGGTAGCGATTCACGGAAAGTATTACAAAGGTGACAACAAAAAGATCAAAAATCTTATAGCCGAGTGCGACCCGCTCGTACCGAAGTGGATTACCAAAGCAAAGCAATACCGGAAAGTGTATGTGCTGCCGGTAAACGATGCCCAGCAGGCCAGCAATGAATACGTTTTTAAAATGAATATTCAGATTCCCTCGGATGCGCAATTCCCGGTATTTGATGTGAACATCAAGCTGCCGCGGGAAGTAGCTAATTCCGCTGGTAGCCAGAAATGGTATGATCGCATTACCATGAATGGCAATGTGCTGAAAAACGAAGGCCGATTTACGATCGCTGCACCGACGCGCGATAACGACTATACCTGCCAGATTACCCCGGTTCAGATGAAGAAGACCGGCAATAATATTCTGGAGGTGCGTTTTAGTCATGACGCCTTCAAGGTATTGGAAGTGAGCGTTATGTCCCAACGACCGATTTTAAAGAAAAATTAAGAGACAAATTCGCTTCGCCGGCGGATAATTCTATCACATTAAAACTTCGCCGGCCGAAGAAAGCGTAATCATTTGATTGTAAAACTTAAATACAAGGACCTCTCATGACTCTCACACGCACGCACAAGTATATTATCGCCGGAGTAGCTGGATTGATCGTATTACTGGTGGCATTGTGGTTTGTATTGCGCAAGGATTTGTCTAACCAGATTGTTATTCCCTTTATTGCCCATCAACAGCCGCAGATTGATCCACATTTACCCCATGCCGTGGCGTTATCCGATAAACTGGATGAAGTGCTTTTCGAAGGTCTGTTTAATATTTCCGCGAATGCCAGCGGCATCGTTTATGAGGATGGCCTTGGTGAGCTGATCGATATCCGTCCGGATAATGAAATCATTGTTCGCCTGAAACCGGATAAAAAATGGCACAGCAGCTATACCGTCACCAATGAAGATGATGTGGTGAAAATCAGCGAAGCGGAAGGGAAATTCTTTAGCGCTGAGGATCTGAACTTTACATTGCGGCGCATCGAGCAGTTGGGCAGTCTTTCGCCGGATTACGTGCTGGTTTCCCAGGCACTAAAATCTTTTGACTTTGAAGGTCCGGACAATAATAATGAAATTCGTTTTCAGTTTAAGGATGATCGCATCTGGACGGAAACCGATGTAAAGGAAATTCTTTCCTTCAAGATTATTCCGGCCAACTCTCCGCTGACGGCAGAAAACTACCTGGTCGGTAGCGGTCCGTATCTGGCGGTGAATGGCGATACGGAAGTTACCAGCTATTATTACACGCCTTCCAGTACCGCCAAACTGGCCAATGTGATGTTAAAGCCGTTTGTTGATAACAGCACTTTTACTACCGAATTGAAAA
The DNA here is from genome assembly GCA_028284905.1 of Calditrichia bacterium. GTDB lineage: Bacteria > Calditrichota > Calditrichia > RBG-13-44-9 > J075 > JACKAP01. Next base: position 49,445 of record JANQQU010000089.1, on the reverse strand, counting down.
ACACTAATATCAATGTTTTACTGGATACCCCGTTTGGCGGTCTTTCCCCGATCTTACAGGATGAGGAAGACTTTTTTGTGAAGTCAAATATCAGCACGACATTTTTTGCAGTGCTCTTCAATACCCAGCGGTTAAACCGGGAGCAACGCCGGGAACTGCGCAACCTGATCGATAACCGGGCAATTCTCAATCGTTTCTTTAAGGTAAACACCCCGCAGCAGCGGCATATCACCGACTATCGCGGCAATAATGATAACTACAACGATTATCTCAATTACAGCGTTTTTCCCTCTTCCAGCTATTATGTGGAAGAAGATATCGTTGTGGTCAATAAAGAGCGTCCTGCGGCGAATCTGGCAGTGCTGCCGGACAGCGTTAAGCTGGTTGCCAGCATTAACCATGGTCACCGGGAAGAGTATAGCGAATTGTTGGAAATCTTTAACGATCCGGCTATCTCCAAAAATAAAATCCGCGCACTTGCTGTAGATAATGAAGTGATCAAGAGTGGCGATTATGATGCTTTGCTGATCGCGATTGATGGTTACAAAAGCACATTTCTCTTCGATCTTTACAACATTTTCCTTCGCCAGCCCGATCTCTCTGTTCAGAAGATTAATCTGCAAACAGAAACCAATAATGCCGGGGAAACTCGGGCAACGGCCGCATCGCTACAGGCTGCTAACAACTTTTGCCGGTTGGACGCCGCCGCATTGGGGCCGGACCAGCAGGATGTTCTGAAATTTCTGGAAAATATGTATGGATTCATGTATGCCAATTATGTCGGGGATAAGCAGTTCTATGCCCAGTTTGCAGCGGACTCCGAGCAATCGCTGGCGCTGGGCGCCTGGTTGTTCTCCCTGCCTTCGCTGGCATACTTTAGCACTCAATTTGATGCCCGCACGATCGATCTTTATGGGGTCGCCTCGCAACTGTCAACGATTGAAAAGTGGGATGAAAAACGCGATCGTTAAATAGTTTATCCTATCCGTTAGCGTGAACATGACGAATTATTCTATCTTGTTTTTCATGTTCACGCCTGGCGGCAGGGATAAATGCCGGCTCGCATTTGCCAAGGATTGCAATGTTATTTAATTCTTTTGAATTTGCTGTCTTTTTCCCGACAGTGATCATTCTCTTCTTTATAATGCCACACCGATTCCGCTGGGCCTTTCTGCTGGCGGCCAGCTACTATTTTTACATGTGCTGGAAAGCGGAATACCTGGTATTGATTATCATCTCCACGCTGATAGATTACTTTGCCGGTATTCAGATGGGCAAAGTTGCTGAGCAGCGCAAGCGGAAGAAATATCTTTACCTCAGTTTACTGGCAAACCTGGGTATTCTTTTTTCATTTAAATACGCGAATTTTTTTAGCACATCCCTGCGAGCTGGGCTGGAACAGCTGAATATATTTTACGAAACGCCGCTCTTCGACTGGCTGTTGCCGGTGGGCATTTCTTTCTACACATTCCAAAGTCTCAGCTACTCTATCGATGTTTATCGGGGAGAGAAAACGCCGGAATATCACCTCGGTCGTTTTGCACTCTATGTTGCATTTTTTCCCCAGTTGGTGGCTGGCCCGATCGAGCGGTCAGTGCGATTATTACCGCAGTTTGAAAAGCCGGTTACCTTTCAGTATGAGCGGGTTGTTTCCGGATTGCGCCTGATGCTTTGGGGATTTTTTAAGAAGCTGGTGATTGCGGACCGCTTGGCAATTTATGTCAATGAAGCCTTTAATTATCCCGGCGAACATTCCGGCCTCACTTTACTGGTAGCCACATACTTCTTTGCCTTTCAGATCTATTGCGATTTTTCCGGTTATTCCGACATCGCCATAGGTACTGCCCGCGTAATGGGGTATGACCTGATGCTTAATTTTCGCCAACCCTATTTTTCCAAATCGATTTCGGAATTCTGGAAGCGCTGGCATATTTCCCTTTCCACCTGGTTCAAGGACTATCTCTATATTCCCCTCGGAGGGAATCGGGTGGCAAAGTGGCGCTGGTATTATAACCTGATGGCAGTTTTCCTGGTAAGCGGCCTCTGGCATGGGGCCAACTGGACATTCGTGCTCTGGGGAGGGCTTCATGGCGCCTATCTGTTTATTTCGATAATTACTGCAGATATTCGGAAACGCATCCGTGCTTTTTTTCGGATAGATCGTGTGCCCGCGCTAAAGAGAACGATTAGTGTGATAATCACCTTTCATTTTGTACTGCTCGCCTGGGTATTCTTCCGGGCGAATTCTATCGGAGATGCATTCTTTATTCTGCAACAAATGACCATGTTGGATTTAAGCTGGGCGGGATTTCTCGATATAAATATTGAAAATCTCGGGTGGGGCGAGTTTATCATCGCCTGTTTATCAATTTTATTCCTGGTAGTAGTAGATTGGTTTGAAACCAAAATTAAACCGGAAAGTTTACAAACTTATAAACGCGCTGGGTCACTAAAATTAGTTTTCGATTATGTTATTTTGTTTAGCATTATTTTTTTCGGGGTATTTGAACATACCGAGTTCATTTATTTCCAGTTTTAGTCTATCGGAGAAAAGACATGTCACGGATAATCAAATTTTTCCTCAGTATACCGGTTATATACCTGGTGCTGGTGTTTGTTTTTTTGAACATCCGTTTTCAGAATAAATCGCTGATGGACCTTTCCACTCGGAATCCGGTGGTTGCCGGAGGATTCGGTCATTCCTTCCAGCGCTTTCAGGAAATTCAACACTATGGTGATGTCGACATTCTTTTTCTCGGTTCTTCCCATGCCTACCGTACTTTCGATAATCGTTTGTATGCAGATTATGGTTTGAAGACCTTTAACATGGGCTCTCCCAACCAGACGCCGCTAAACAGTTATTATTTGTTAAAGAAACACATCGACGATGTAAACCCGAAATGGGTTATTCTCGAATTGTATACCGGGGTTCTGGATCGGGATGGGCTGGAAAGTTTTTATGATTTGGCGACAAATACCCCATTTTCCCAGGAATTGGTGGAAATGGCATTTGCAATCAATAGCCCTCACGCATATAACAAGATCGTTGAAAAATGGGTGCAGCATGTCACTGGTATCGCCCCCCCGGTGAAGCAAAAAGATTTTTCCGGAGAAGCATATGTAGCGGGTGGTTATGTTGAATACTCCCAGTCGAAGCCGAAGATTATGCCGGTAGATATGCAGCATCCGAATTATCAAACCGAATTTGCACCGGAGGAAATGCGGGAAGTTGAATTACTCGATCTGCAAATATCTTACGTCCATAAAATACTAAAACTGGTATCTCAAAAGAATGCGCGTGCAATCCTGGTGACGCAACCAGTGCCGCAAGCTTATTTGGCTCAAATCAGCAACTATGAGGAAGTAGAAAAAACAATAAATAGTATCGCAAGTTTATACGATGTTCCATATCTGGATTTTAATAAGTATAATGTTCTCGACAGCTATTTGCATTTTGAAGATAGTGATCATCTGAATCCTGAAGGGGTTCGCCGTTTTAATCGGGCATTAATTAAAGAATTAGTGAAACGAAATATCATCTCCCCGGCAAAATCCATCGTCAAAAAAGAGGACTAAGCGATGATCAATCTGAAAGAGAAGTTTGATGAAACCCCACTCTGCCCGCACTGTAATGAGCCGCTGGCAGAAGTCTGGTTTAAGGAGCTGAAGAGTAACTTCGGGCGTCGTTATTTATACTTTTGCTCGAAATGTAAGAAAGCCCTGGGCATTTCCCATCGAAAAGGTTTCTGGATGGGCTAAGAAATTTTCCAATGATTGTTCCGATGCCGGAACAGCAAAAACATTCAGCGCAGAAAAATATATCCATTGAAAAAAATACCCTATTTCATCAGCTGCATTTTCGGCATGCTCATGTTCCCGATGCTTTACGGACAGTCCCCGGGAGAGATCAGCGATTATCTGGTTGTCGAACATCCCGGCGTGCTTCGTATCTATAATAAATATGAGCAACAGATTGAAGAGCGTGACCAGCGCCGGTTTTTGCCTTATCAACCATTGCGAGTGCTGGAAAGTGATGGTTTCCTGAGCGATAATTTTACCGCCTGTATGCATCTGGAGATAGACCATCAACGCTATTATTTATTGAAAGACGAATCTGGTTTAATCAATGGTGATCGGGCCGGTCAGCAGGAATATTTTTCCGAACGCCTCTTTATTGGCGATACCGTCGCAGTAAAAGTGCCCAACCGGCTATTCCTGGTAAAAGTCGCAACATTTGAAAAAACGCCGGCATCCCGCCATTATTATTTAGCAGAAAACACCCGCCTGCGCCGCTGGTTTTCTCATCCGAAAAAGCAGTCCTTCTATTACGTTGAAACCCTGGACGGGAAAAAAGATTACGGTTGGGCTTTTCTTAATAGCCAGCGGGAAAACATATCCTGGTATTACCCGGATAAAGCAGAGACGATGTCGACAACTGGTCTATCTCCGGAAAGGATTGACCGGATACGCGCCAACGTCGAAGCCGTAAACCGGCAACTGCAAGTGTTGTTTACTCATTACAATAGTCTGCGCGGGCAAACCCGTGAATTGCCAAAATGGCAAATTCTCGAGACAGATGAGGGGTTGGATTGTGTGCTGCAGCCTGCCATTTATCAAACAGACCTGGCTGAGAGCTCCCGCTATTTGGTAAACGACATTGAAAATATTTTGCTCGGTAGCGGCTACAATGCTACGCAAAAAGAGAATGTGCTTGAAATTCGACCGAAGCGATAATCTGAATAACAAAGTTGAAAATGCAGAGCAAACGTAACGAACATCTTTTAAGCATCCTGGTGGTTACTGCCGTTTTTATCGGGATGATTATCAATTTCGGTGTTGATTCCCGGCAAGCTGTCGATGCCCGCAATACTGCCTTGCAGCAATACTTGCCCCCGGCGGGCAGCGTGGATTTTCGCGATCCCCAACAGCGGGCATTGTTGAAAGAGACACTCGATATTTATTTCCCGGAAAACCAGGGAAACAATGAAGCGCTGGTGCTGGAAATTCAGCGCTACCTGGCCGGGGAAACCGCTGCGTCAATCTCTTCGAAAACGCCGGGCAGTGCGCTCGATGGTAGTAAGCTGCTGGAAATTTTTGGCATGCTGCTCAGTTTTATTTTGGTCTATGTGTTGGTGATGGGCATTACCTACTATGGTGTGCAAACCCTGGCCATTTTTCGCTTTACCCGCATGAAACAGGAGCGGGAATCCTACCTGGCTGAGCTATGGACATATTTACAAGCCCTGCGCAACAAAGAGAAAAAGGTAGCGATAAACCCGCTAAAAATATTTGTTTATCTTGGAAAAGCCTGTGCAAAAGGGCTGCTCTATTTTATTCTTTTTTCACCGGCCTATGTTATTGCCTATTCTTTCAAGACCCGCTTCGATACGGATAGCTTCTTCTTTATGGTGCTGCTCGGGGTAATTTCCAATGGCCTGTTGATTACCTACGCTCAAAAGTTTTTCACCTTCCTGGTTGGGGAAAGCCGGAAAGGATATGTGGAGACCGCCGTGGTGAAAAATCTCCATAATGATTACAGCACCAATGAAAAGTCCGGCATTCCACTAAAAAATATTTTTGCCCTGCGAAAAGCGTTCCCGGGACATGTATTTGAACATATTTATATCAACGCTCACCAACAGTATCTAGCGGCAATTAAGGAACAGGCGTCATTTTTGATTTCCGGTCTGGTCATTATCGAAATGGCTCTAAATATTCAGGGACATCTCTGCTACGAGTTGATGCAGAATATTCTTTATCGCCGCTTTGATGTTGTGCTGGTAATTGTGCTGGGGATTTTTCTGGTAGTAAAAGCCACGGAAATATTCACTGATAGCTGGATTGCCCGGGATGCCCGCCGTTATGCCAACGAGGAAGGAGCGGAGGCATGATGAAACTTTACCGGGAAAAAGATAAGCTCTGGCTGCTCATCTGGCTGGGAGGGTTGCTCCTGCTCTGGGGATGGAATCTTCTCTTTCTCAACAAACCCGCACAGGCGAAAGTGCAGAGTGGCTTGCTGAATACTTTTTTTATCTCTTCATTGGTAATCGTGTTTTCTGCAATGCTCGGTTGGATCAGCGGGGTTGGCAGCTATTTTCTGGAAAAAGCGACCAGCAAAATTCCTTACCTGACGGTGACATTTTTCCTGAATATTATCCGTTCCGTGCCGCAGATTGTTGGCATTCTGGTTGGATACATTATCATCACTGTGATGATCCAGGACGGTTCGCTCAGCAGCACTTTTTATATCATGATTATTATTGCCTTTGTTATCAGTCTCTTTGTTTTTATTGAAATTAGCGACCTTGTGCGGGAACGGATTACTTACTTTCGCCGCCGGGATTTTTACAATGCCATGCTGGTATGCGGTATTCCCGAATGGCAAATTGTGAACCGGGAAATACTCTGGAAAAATAGCGTTGCTCATATTTTTAATAAGCTAATCGCTGTTTTTGGTATCACCGTTTTTCTGCTATGCAGTATCGATTTTATTGTTTCAGTTGGGCTTTCCACCAGCGTCAGCGCAGTGAATCTGCCGGTAACATTGGGTAGCCTGCTGGCGAAAATTGATAGTAAGCAGGACATTCTCGCCATTGGGTATTTCATTACCCATCCCGGATATTTTCCGAAATTATTTTTTGAGCATTTACAGGGAATCACCGTCGCATTTCTGATTGTTTTTACCCTGTTATGTATTTATAAAATCTCCAACGGTTTTGCCAGAAGAAATGAGTTGTAAAAAAGAAATTGGACAAAAAATATTTAGACGATCATTAAGCCAGTTATTCTTCTCTATTAATTGCCCATTTGCCCATTTGCCCATTTGCAAATGATAGCTAAATACCTGGCTGACAAAAAATCAAATAACAGATTATGACTTTCAAATACGATATCGAAATCGCAAAACATGGCAACACCTTTATCTCGATTGATCATTTCGAGATTCCCCGCCAGAAAATCACCTTTCTCTTTGGTGAATCCGGTATCGGGAAGTCAATTCTTTCCAAAGCGGTATATGGATTGCTGGATCCCGCTCGTTTGGATGTGAACATGAATGGGAAGACATACCGTAATTATTTGCAGGCAACGAATACCCGCTTGATTCAGCAAAATGGCTTTTTTGTTTTTCAGGAGCCTTCCACGCATCTCAATCCCTTATTGACGCTGAAAACGCAAATTCGCGAAGGTAGCTTAAAATCCAGCGATGATGAGGAAGCAATATTACGGCATTTATGGGATAGCGAAGATGACCAGCCTTTTCGGAAACTTTTGCCGGTCTATCCCCAGCCTTATCGCCCGAGCGGGGGAGAGAAGCAGCGTATTTTGCTGGCAATGGCTTTTAAGAAACTGAAGCAAATGCAGCAGCGTGGGATCGCCGGCGATAGCCTGTTTATCTTTGATGAACCGAGTGGCAGTCTGGACAATCATTTCCGGAACCGTTTTCTCTCACTGCTGTTTGATGCCTTCCGGGAACAGCCATTTACGGCGATGCTGATTACCCACGATTATTCGATTATCAGTGAAATATACCAGTCCCATAAAGATCTGAAGAAAAGCGTGACCTTTAAAGAATTGACGCGCAGTGATGATGGCTTGCAGATGAACGACTTTGCCCCGGAAGCATACCTGGAATGGTTGAAGGGTGAAAAGACTGCCAAAACCATTACTGCCGGGAAAAGTGATGTGCTGTTACGGGTAAAGGGCGGTTACGAAATCTTTGGCAAGCGAATGCGCATCATCAACGAAGCGAACCAAAAGAAAATGGATGAAAAGAGCAGCGGTGAGCTTCGCATTCATCGGGGTGAGATGATTTATGTAAAAGCAGCAAGCGGGGTTGGCAAAACGACGCTGGCAAAAATTATTATGGGGCTGCAGCAATGCAAAGGGCTAAAGATGATCATCGATGAAAAGAAAATTAATGATGATACGCCGGTTGCTGCCTGGCGAAAACACATTTGGGCAAAAAAGATCGGAATGGTCTTTCAACACGCAGATGAAGCGCTCAATCTAAATGCCACGGTAGAAGAAGTGTTTGCCGGATTACCATCGAAAACGCCGATTACGGCTGCTTTTATTCGCGAACAGCTGAAGCGGTTGTTCGATTTTAAAATCGATGAGTCATTTTTGAACAAACCGGTAAAACTGTTGAGTGGTGGCCAGAAACAGCGCCTTAATTTGCTGCGCACGCTTATTCTCGATACCGATCTGATTATTATGGATGAACCCCTGAACGGACTGGATTTTCTCAGTATCAGCAAGGTGATTGCTGCCCTGCAACAAAAGCAAAAGGAAGGGAAAGGCATTTTGATGATTTCCCACAACGAAGAGATTTTTGATACGATGATCCCCCCGCAAAGTATTTATCATTTAACTACGGAATAGCATTAAATACTTCGAACCATTCTTACTTCTTTAAAACGCCAATCACATTCGGTAATTTCCAGAAATGACGGTTGTTGTCTGATTCGTTAAAGCCGGTTTCATAACTACCCATTTCGGATATTTCAACATTCTGATGAGAAAAATACAGGGAGGCTTCCGGTCCGCCTTCCAGGTGCTGTGCGCATTGCAGGTTGATTGGCAGCCCCAGGAGGATCTTGTTAAACTCGTGCATACTGAAAGGCGTGCGGGAAAATATCAAAAGGATATTCCCCTGTTCATCTTCCCCTAAAGCCGCTTCGCTCCAGCGTTTTTCCTGGCGGGACCAGCGGTTTTCGCCCGGCCGTTTAATCAGCCGCAGATTTTGAATAACGCTCTGGTAGGCAGCGGTAATCTCGGTAAACGGGACTGTATCGAGATCAAAGATACGGAACGCTGCATCGCTGCTGTCCACGGGATTAAATGCGGCAACGGATTGATAAGCATTTTTCCTGCCATTATTCACATACGCATAATGCTTCATATAGCCAACATTGGACTGATAATCGGTTTGAAACATGCCGGCGTTTATTGCAGCGACCAGTTGATATTTTTTGCACCAGGCATCCGCGGTTAAATTACCGTGCTGAGCATTGGCTGCGCTTAAAATCGTCAGTTGATAGTTTGCGGGGTTTATACGGATAATCTGAATACGGCCATCCCCGGTTAATGGGTTCTCCTGAACGGAAAAACTGGCGATGTGCAATCCTTCGTCAATTTGCTGCCAGATTGTATCCGCCTGGGATTGGGCAACACTTTGGCTGCTAACCAAAATGATTGAAAGAAGGATGCTGAAGAATGCCGAAACCATCTTATTCCTTACGATAATTATTTCCAGTATTGCAAGCATGGAGTTTATTGAAGATAGTGAGATGTTCTAATTTCAGAAAGCGTTAATCAGGAAACGTCTGCCTGCCATCTTTCTAAAATTGTGTCAATAATCGAATCGATATTATCACGGGATGTATTTACGTAAAATTGGGCGTATTGCCGGTATAAATCAGCACGGCGGCGATAGTTGCTCTCTATGTCCCGGCGAAGATCGGTGTCATTTAACAGCGGCCGGTCGCCACTTTTTTCCAGGCGTTGAAAAATATCCTGAAGCGCGGCATCCACCCAAATGGTCAAGCTGTTTTTGCAGAGTATTGCCATATTCTCCGGATACTCAATGACACCACCACCGGTATCGATTATCAAATTGGATTTGTCATGTAAATCTGCAATAACTTGTTGCTCTACGGCGCGAAACGGCGGCCAGCCATTTGCTTCCACAAATGTATTGATCGGCATACCAATTTGCGCTACAATCGCTTCATCAGTGGAAAAATAGGGCCAGCTCATGCGCGGGGCAAGCGCCTTCCCCACGGTTGTTTTACCAACCCCGCGAAACCCGATTAAAACAATGCGATTGAGCCGTTTCAACTAATAGTGTTCCAGACGTTTTGAATCTCTTCCGGAGTGAGTGGCGTGCCGGTAAATACTTCAAATTGCTTTGCCGCTTGCAGGAGAAACATTTCCATGCCATTGATGGTAATGCAACCGCGTTCCCGGGCAATGCTGAGGAATTTCGTTTCTAACGGATTGTAGATAACATCCATGACAATGCGGTTTTTGCGGAAGAGGGATGTGCCGGGAGGATGCTGATCTGTATAAGGCACCATTCCCACCGGTGTGGTTTGAATGATAACTGAGGCGGTAGCGTAATGAATCTCATCTTCCAATAGATATTCGGCACCATACAAGCTATTCAGATAGCGGCCCCGTTCTTCATTACGCCCAACGATAAAAATCGGATTTACTTCCAGTCGCTTGAGTGCAGCCAACGCACTGCGCGCGGTTGCGCCGGTGCCGATAACCAGCCCGCCATCCCGAATTTTTTCCCGATGCTGGCGCAGTAAAATTTCAATTGCCATTAAGTCGGTATTATACCCTTTCCATCCATTGTTACTGCGAACAATAGTATTGCAGGTGCCGGATATCTTTACTTCTGTAGTAATTTCATCGAGTATATCTACCACGGACTCTTTGTGAGGAATAGTCACACTTAATCCATGAAGATGTAGCTGCCATGCCTCCCAGAACTCCTGGAAATCCTCGGCCGGGTAATTCAGGTAAAGATAATCTTCTTCGGATTTAGGATCGAGTTTTTCCCGAAAGAGCTGATTATGTAAACGCCAGCCTTTGCTTTGGGATATTGGTGATCCGGTTAAACCGAGGAGGCGGGTGTTTGGCCGCTTATTTTTCAGGTTATAATAATGCTCTGCTTCATGAATAGTTATCTGTCCGGAAGCGGTTGTTTCGTTAAATTCCCGGGCGACATATGTCCAGGCATTCCCTTTAATCGCGCCAATCAGGCGGGAATTTTTACCAGCATCGCCCATGGCGTGGATAACAAAAGGCACTTCCTGGGTTTGTGCTTCATTGATCAAGGCAAGAGCTGCAAGGTTGTCTTTTAGCGCGGTAGCTGTAAAAATGAGTTTGTAAACATCCGCAGGAATTTTCAGCATTTGGGCCAGGGTATGCTTTAGCTTTTGCAGGCTATTGGTGCGGATGTGCCGGGAAAGAACGATACCGGTTTCCTTTTTCTTCAGACCATCCAGAATTGCTTCCGCGGTTTGAAGTTCCACATCGATATAATCAATGCCGGCATTACAGGCAGACTGATAAATTTTCTGACAGCTCGCCGCATCTCCTTGCCAGAAACCGCCTTCATCTTCGCTGCGCAACGTTACGATCAGGGGTTGATCGGTCATCTTGCGCAGACTCTTCATATTTGTTTTCGGCAGATGATCGATGCGCACTTCTATCAAGTCACCATCTTGTGATTCCGGAATCCACTCTTTTAACTGGGGGAGGGAAGTGGGCATCAGGCTAATGCATAATTTATTCGCCGAAGAAGACATCGTGCAACTCCGCTTTTTCAATGGGATACAACAACTCTGGTTGGTTATCTTTATTCATCAGAGAGAATTTTGGTTTTTGCTGTCGGGATTTCTTATCTGTTTTCAGACATTCCCAAATGGCTTCAAAATTGTAATCGCGGTAATCCACCTGGTTGAGATGGTAGGTATCCAGAAGCTTGTTGAGGCGTTCCACACGGGATGCCGGATAGCCCAACACGCTTTCGGACAGTTTGGCTGCAATGCGCATACCGGCGGCAATCGCGAAGCCATGTTTCAGTTTATACTGCCCAAGCTGCTCAATGGCGTGCCCCACAGTATGGCCATAGTTGAGAATACTGCGATACGAGGATTCTTTTTCATCTGCTTCGACAACCTGAATCTTTAATGCTGCACATCGCGTCACCACTTCCTGAAGCAGAACCGGATCCCGATCGATGATAGCGGCAGACTCGTCTTCCAATATTTGCCAAAGTTCATCATCAAGAATCACCGCATATTTAATGACTTCCCCCATGCCGTTAAAGAACTCTTCGTCGGAAAGTGTTTTCAAGAAATCCATATCAGCAAAAACGGCCTGGGGCTGGTAGAATGCGCCAATGAGGTTTTTCCCGCTGGGGTGGTTAATACCGACTTTTCCGCCAACGCTGCTGTCTACCTGGGCGAGCAGGCTGGTGGGCAAATGAATCAGCGGGAGGCCACGATGGAGGGTGGCAGCGATATATCCGGCCATGTCCCCGGTAACACCGCCGCCCATTGCGATAATGAGAGAATCCCTGCCGGCTTTTTCTACCAGGAGCTGATCTTCCAGTGCATCCTTATGTTGGCGATTCTTGCTGGCTTCCCCGGCGGGAAACTCCAGGATTCCCCGAAAAGATTGCAGATCGGTAAAAGCCTGCTGCAGGCGATTGCCATAAAGACCAGCAACGGTATCATCGGCAATGACGAAACAGCTGTGCGTGGGGAAAAATTCCTGAATATAATCAGTCATAATTTTCCATAAATTTTGCCCGGAGTAGAAAAAATATCGATGTGGGGAGTATGTTAGCTGAACCGGAAGTTTTTGCATGCCTGATGTCGTTCGTTTAATCATTGTATTTTGGGAAGAAAATATAGGAACGCCCCCTGCCTAAATCAACGTAAATTTCCCAGAAAATGCTGAAATTAATAGATGTTAAGCAAGATCGTGGAAGTTGATGAAAATAAGTTCGGCAGAAAAGGGAAGAACGATGTGGTTCAGCGTTTTTTCTTGGGCAAGCGGGAGACTGCGGAAATGGGGAGTAATTTCCAACTAAAGCCTATTAGCAGATACATCACAGCAAAACTTGCCATTGTGCCGACAACATAAGATCTGGTAAAAAGCCGGAAATGATTATATTCCTCGGGAAAACCATTGAAGTAGAAAGCGACTGCTAAACCGGTTAGCAGCGAAAAAAGAGAAATACCCAGCCAAAAAAGTCCTTTCTTTTTATCTGACAGATGAACCTGCTGCCTGAGTGGCCGTGGCTGCTGCGTCTTTAGCCAGGCCATTATAGAATAAGCAAGAATGAAAAGCCCAGCGATGGATCCGCCATGTTGAAGGATTTTGTAAATCGCCCCGTCATAGCCGGAAATTTGGAATACTGAGTATTGAAGTATCGGAAATAGTTTTACACCAATGCCATTTAAGTGGGTAAATCCATCCCAAAGTATGTGGGTAAACGCGCCCATCATAAGGCTAAAGATTACTTTAAAGAAGTTCTTTCGTAAAGATAATGGTGTTTCGAATTGGACCAGGCGGGACTGAATATAGCGGGGCATCAGGTAAATTGCCGGGCGTTTCAAATGATGTTGAAATATCCAGAAAAATAGCAAACCCAGTGGCACTGCCGCAGAAAAGATGCCCGGTACGGTATGTGTAAAGATGTTTAGAAAATACAGCGGAATAAAGTGATCGATATCCGGGATCATGCTACCGATAATTAATGCGGAAAAAGCAAGGTATGGCCGGAGATAACGCTGTAGTGGGAGAATTGCTACCGGGTGTGCAACAGTAAAAGGCATATTAAAACGATCCTCTTTCTGTTAAGCCGTACGGGTAGCGCGAATGCGATTTCGTTGAATCAACATGCAAATCGTTAATATGATATCTGTGCCGAGTAAGTGAAAAAAGGGCAGGTGTTGCACGTTTACAAATAGCTCCTGATTGATAACCGCCAGGTACTGTTCATGTAGCTCGGAAAATTGAGTAACTATTGGGTAGGTAAAGAAAATAGCGGTGTTAATAACTGAAAACAGAATGAGAATAACTGCATAATCCCGAAGCATGGTGCTTAGATCATCATGACTGAAAATGTTCATTGCAGCGCTGGTTACGGCGTACAACAAGGTAATTTCGTACAGATAAAACCATGAAGAATAATTACGCGCGGCCAATTGGATTGGAAAAAATTGAAAAGCGGTAAATAGAACAAGTATTGATATCAGTTTTTTATGACCGATAAACTGTTCGTATAACTCTTTCATTTCTCATTCTCACCAGTAACTAGTTCTTTAGTAACTGCAAAACTTTTTGACTATCGGAGAGGTCCGGCAATGTTACGTCAGGTTGATGTGCTTGCAATTGTGCCGTGGACCATCCGCCGGTAGCGACTGCAAGGCTACGGAATTCATTCGCTTTTGCACAGGCAATGTCCCGGGGAGTATCACCAATTACCCAGATGTTTTCCGGAGAAAATTGGCGATCGAATTTGCGAGTGGCCCTTTCCACTGCTACCGGCGGCAACAAGTTTCGATTCGCCGCGTCACTGCCATATGCACCGATGGAGAAATAATCTGTCAACCCTGCCGACTGCAATTTCATTTTCGCCCCTTCGGCAATGTTACCGGTAACCAGACCGAGGCAGCACTGCTGATCCAATTGTAGTAAGTCCAACAATTTTTTTACGCCTGGTAATACTTTCACCGGTTCCGGGTGATCATTCAGTTCCCTCTCTAGGAAAGCAATATAATGCGGCAAAACTTTTTCATATGTTGTGTCCGGATCAACGGATTGAATACCATTTTTTTGAATAAGTGTCCGAACAATCAGCGGATCTGTGGAACCGGCAAAATCTTTAAATGAAAAGTTTTCCGGCGTTTTGCCAAATAATGCGCCGATGGCAGCCAACATCGCATTTTTTCCACGCCCCCCGGAGCTGATTAAAGTGCCGTCAATATCGAACAGCAACAAGCGGGAATGATTCATTGACTATATCCCATATCGCGTAGCTGCTGATCTTTTTTTCGCCAATCCTGGGTTACTTTTACAAACAGCTCCAAATAGACCGGGCGGTCGAGAAATCTTTCGATATCTTCCCGAGCATACTCTCCCACTTTTTTCAACGATTCGCCCTGCTTACCGATAAGAATCGACTTCTGGGTAGTGCGCTCAGTGATGACGGCTGCACGGATATAATCTTTTTCCCCCGGCCGTTCCTGGAATGCTTCTATCTCTACATGGCAGGAGTAAGGCACTTCCTGTTTGAATAATTTGAAGATTTTTTCCCGGATAATCTCCGCGACAAAAAATCTTTCCTGCTGATCACTAATATAGTCTGTGGGATAATATGGCGGGCTAAATGGCATCGCCGGTATTAATTCCTTCACGATTAAATCCATGCCATCATTTTTCTCGGCAGAGATTGGAATAATCGTTTTAAAGGGGTACAAAGCGGCATAAGTACTCATGTAAGGAAGCAAATCTTTCTTATTCTTCACCAGGTCGATCTTGTTCATGAGGAGAATGACCGGCTTCTCTTTTGCTCCGGCCAGCTGATGCTGCACATCCTTCGGACTCTGGCGTTTATCGTTGATATCAACCATGTAGAGAAGGACATCTGCATCAGCGATCGCACCGGTGACGTTCTTCATCATTTCCCGCTGGAGATTATAGCGCGGTTTAAGGATGCCCGGCGTATCGATAAAGACAATCTGGTAATCGGGACCATTTAGAATACCGGTAACATTTTTTCGGGTCGTCTGCGGTAAGTGGGTGACGATAGAAATTTTGTGAGCGAGTAATTGATTCAGTAATGTGGATTTACCGGTGTTGGGTAAACCGAGCAGAGTTACATAGCCTGCGCGAAATTTGTCGGCGTTTTTTGCCATTCTTTTCTGTCCGCTTATTAAGAGATGCTTAATTTATGGAAATGTTCTACTTAACCGATTTAACCATTTTAGTAACGGCATCAATGCCTTCCAGTAATGGTTGGAGATGTTCTATCTTCGTATCCTGGATAACATTCTCGGAAATACGCTCCAGTAAGATGCGCTTCGGTCCTACCAAAATATAGGCAAACGGTTCCAGCTGACGTATTACTTTCTCTACTTTTTTTAGATTGAGCTGATCCATTCGCTGCTGATTCGCTGTTTCCAGCATATATTTTTTATTCATAATCGGAACGATAAAACGCTCATCATCCTGATCGGCAGCTTTATCACCGAGCCAGTTTGCAGACATAACACTGAAACTTATCGGCGAATCTGCCTGAAAGGAAACGCAGATATAGTATTTGCGATCTTCCTTTTTCTTGCCGCCCTCTGTGGTGATGGAAATTGAATAATCATTTTTGCCGAATTGACCGGCAAAGCGCGGCCGCATGGCAAATCCGTTGCGTATTACCTGTCCACCAAGCGCATCTTCAATATCGAGAAAGTTTTGGTGAATGGCATCGAACTGCACTTTGCGTAACAAGGTTAAGAGTAGCAGGGCAAGGAAAATAACTGTTAAAACAATTGCGATCGTCCACAAAATCATTCATTCGTCCTTAGGCTATGTAGATCGGTAATGGAATAAAACACAAAACAAAAATAGCAATACAGGCCCATCCCAGTTTGCTGCGCTCGGCGGGAATTCGAATGGCATCATAAAGGGTTGGAGGATGCCGCAGCCCAATAAATTTAAGTATAACCATCCACAATATCCAGAAAGAACCGATAACGCCGAGTGTCATGATAAGGTAGACGGTGAGAAGGCCCAATGCAGCATATGCGGCATAATTTATTTGTCTGGCCTTTTGTCCAAAAAGCGCGTAAACGATATGCCCGCCATCCAACTGTCCGATCGGGATAAGATTTAACGCAGTGATAAAGAAACCGATCCAGCCGGCAAAGATGTAGGGAAAATGATAGATTTCACTCATTGGCACATAACCCCCGCCAATAATTTCGTTAAAGAAATAAAAAAGCAGGGAGTTGCCCATTGTCAGAGTAAAATTTAAATCCATATCCGGCAAGATGCCGGCGCGCATATGTACTGTTTCAATAAATGCATTTACAGTTTCGGCATCGGGTAAAGTTGCATATCCGTAAATGAGGCAGATAAGCGTGGCGACGAATCCGGCAAGTGGACCTGCCACAGCGACATCCATCAATGCGATGCGATTTGGAATGGGAGACTTAATGCGAATAAATGCGCCCATCGTCCCAAAATGGAATAGATAAGGAATCGGGAGTGGGATGTAGAAAGGCAGCGTAACATTCAGCCGGTGCCAGCGGGCAGCGAGATAATGGCCCATCTCATGGCAGGTTAGAATGAAGAGTACCGCCAGAGAATATTCCCACCCCAGGAATATGATCATAAAGTCATCTGCCATAGATTCCCAGGGATACCCTAGATTTGCCGCGCCGACCATCATCGTAGCAAATATCGTGATGATAAACAGGAAAATATGCACGCGGGTTTGTTTAAAAGTTAACGGTGGCAGTGGGGGAGGAGGTGCCGGATGAAAATCCTCGTTTTGATTGTATAATTGCCCGTTTTCCATTAATATCCTTCATTTTAAGGCTGTAATAATACAAAATAAATCTACGCATCTCAACCTGCAAATGTTCACGGTCATCAATCGCATAGAAAGAATTTTAGAAATGTGGGCAGGGGAGTAGATAAGTTTGCAAATGGGCAAATGGGCAACTCTAAGCACATAGTTGAATATCGAATAATGCATAAACACATAAATTTGGTTAACAATAAACGATAAACGATCAACCCATAACGAAATCAATTTATGGAAAATTTTGACATTGCTGTTATCGGTGTAGGGGGCATGGGGAGTGCTGCGCTTTATCACCTGGCGAAAAGTGGGGCAAAGGTTTGCGGGATCGAGCAGTTTGCGGCGGGGCATGGAGAAGGCAGTTCTCACGGCGATACCCGGGTGATTCGAAAAGCATATCCGGAAGCACCAGACTACATACCTTTGTTGAATCGCTCTTACGAACTTTGGAAAAACCTGGAAATGGTGAGTGGAGAAACTTTGTTAAATCTTTGCGGGTTTCTGGTCTGCGGAAGTTCAGAGGGGGATTACCTCTCCAAAGTGCAGGAGGGTGCGGACAAGTATGATGTAAATAATCAATATTTGGATCGACAGGCGCTGCAAGATCGTTTTCCACAATTTCACTTACCGGATGATTTTGCCGGATTTCTCGACCCGGAAGGCGGCATCGTGTATGTTGAAAAAGGGGTGCACAGTCATATATCGGCAGCTCTGGAAAACGGCGCGGTCTTCTATGGGGAAGAAGTGCTTTTAGGCTGGGAAAAATTTGAGGATAACTTCTTGTTGAAAACCAGCAAACGCCTAATTACGACAGAGAAAATTGTTTTTACAACCGGTGCCTGGGCGGTGGATATGATGGCGAAATTGAATATTCCCCTGGAGATTTGGCGAAGGGGAATTTTTTGGCATGACTGCAAAGATATGGCCCCATACTACCCGGATCAATTTCCCTCTTTTGTCATCAACGATGAGAACAGCCCCTATTGCTATTATGGTTGCCCGGCAATCAATGAAAGCGGCCTGAAGCTGGGGGAGCATGATGTGCCGTTGAAGCTGACCGATCCCTTCGAAAGGAATATGCCGCTTACCAATGAAGAAACAACTAACATGAATGTACTACTGGAAAATTATCTGCCGGATTTAAATACGAAGCCATTGGCATATAAATTTTGCATGTATACCATTTCTCCGGATCATCATTTTATTATCGATCAGCATCCGGAAATTGATGGTATTACCATTGCCTGTGGATTTTCCGGGCATGGATACAAATTTGCCCCGGTTGTCGGGGAGATTATCTCATCACTGGCATTAAACGGCGCCAGTGAGCATGATATCGGTTTTCTCGGAATTGAGCGCTTCCATTAACTGTCCGGCCTAAAAGGCAATCTCCAATATAGATTTGAATCGACAACAGAGTTCTTCTCGGAAAATCTGTTGTCGGCATCACCAGCCCGTGCTGATAAGAAACTACCTTTCGAATCTTGATATATTTTTTCAACACTCGAAAGGTAAAACATGTCGGAAAGACTCTCCCTGCAGCTAACCACCGGATTAAAAAGTGCCTGTGTTTACATGGTATTGGCAACATTCATGAATTTACAAGTGGATCTCATGCTGGTTTTCTGGTGCATCTGTGCCGGCATTATCGTTAGTGGATTCATTGGAGAATAAGGAAATCCTTCATTGGCTCGGTAAAAATAACCGCTGCCGGATAGTGCTTTTTTATCTCTGCAGCCGCATCCGCGTTGCGGGCGGGCGGAATATGCGCGGCAATAATCTGCCGGGGTTGAATCCACTGTTCGATCACTGAACGCCCATTTTCGTTGATCAAAAACCAGTAGGGGAGAATCGCGAGATCAATCTTCTCTGCGACAAGGCCAGCCGCCTCAATATCTTTCGCCCCAAATGCCGGATCCCCAATGTGTAAAATCTTCTTCCCTTCAATTTCAATCAGGTGCCCACTGTTTTCTATCCAGGAAAACCGCTCTGATCCGTGATCAATTTTGAAATTCGTTATCCGGATGTCATTCTTCTCGTACACAGATTTTTCCCCGGTCTTATAGCCGGCGGAAATGATCCTTTTTTCATTAATCTCCGTGTCCTTTAAAAATAGCCGAACGCTATCGATAACCTGGGCGGTGGCAAAGAAATCGGCTGAGTCAATCTTTTTCAAATAATCAGCAACCGTTTTTCCATGAAAATGATCACGGTGGATGTGTGAAGCCAATACAACATCAACACTGGCGAATGGGGGTGTTTTGGCAAACATCTTCTTCAAAATCGTTTCATCTGTCGCCAGATATTGTGGATAATATTCCTTGTGAATCGCATCTATCAGCACTTGCTGTTCTCCGGCGCTGATCATAACGCCCTCATTGGCGATATAGGTAATTTTAACAGGCTGGGCCAGGATTGGAAGGATGCTGAAAATTCCCCAAATTATCGTAACATAAAAAGCTGAAAGGTTAAGTGAGTATCTTTGCATGTGAGTCCTCAATTGAAATTAGTTCGCACCAAAATTTGAGTAGTGTTAAATAGGCAATGTTACTTGATATGTCATTGCGATCCCGGATCGCCGGGAGAAGCAATCTCAAAGTTGCAGGGGACAAAGAGATCGCTTCGTCGCTGCACTCCTCGCGATGACAGCAAGAGCAATTTTCAGCATTATCTGTTAGATACTACGATAAATTTAAATCTTATTAAAGATTTCGATTTAAAAACGTCTTTCTGCTTTAAAGTTATTACTAAGGATGCCCGAAGATAATAATAAATTTGTGATGAATTGAAAAATCTGTGATGAAGCGAGAACACTAGGGAAACTCCTAAAACAATCCGGTTTTTGTAAATTCGTCAGTCAATTATTTGGGGGAGTTGTATCTGCGTTAGTATATTTGTAGGGAAGTGTGTTCAACTGCTGTATATTAAACAAACAAAACATTTCTTGGAGCAACACCAGATGCGTGAGGCTGGAATGAAAATCAAAATTGCATACTATATATTAATCTTCTCATTGCTAAGCAGCATGATGTTTGCGCAGGAATGGGTAAAGAAGATGGAAGATCCCAATGTGAACTTTTATGAAGTTCAACGGGAGTTTCAGGAATATTGGCAAGGGAAAGAAATTCCGAAGGGTGCGGGTTGGAAGCCCTTTAAACGCTGGGAATATTTCATGGAGCCACGGGTTTATCCCAGCGGAGAACGTTTTGCGCCGAACCAGGCCGCCCGGGAATTTCAGACATATCAGGCCAAATACGATTTACCGGTTGATAATGCCGCAAACTGGACGCCACTGGGGCCGTACGACTGGACAACCGTCAGTTATAATCCGGGAATTGGGCGAGTAAACGTTACTGCTGTGGATCCGGCAAATAGTAATATCATTTATGTCGGTGCGCCATCCGGCGGTTTCTGGAAATCGACAGATGGCGGGAATAACTGGGAAACCAGTACGGATGATCTAACTGTGTTGGGCGTTTCTGCCATTGCGATAGATCCGGCGAACTCGAACACCATCTACATTGGCACCGGGGATGGCGATGGATCGGATACTTATAGCATCGGGGTATTGAAGTCGGTTGATGGAGGTGCCAACTGGAGCCCAACCGGGCTAAACTGGACGGTGACGCAGTTTCGCCAGATAAGTAAGTTGTTGATTCATCCTTCCAATTCCACGATTCTTCTCGCGGCCACGAATGTGGGCGTTTATAAGTCGACTGACAGCGGGAGCAGCTGGAACCTCACTCAATCCGGCAACTTTAAAGATATGGAATTCAAGCCGGGCGATCCATCGACGGTCTATGTTTGCGGCACAACATTTTATCGCTCGACGAATACCGGAGACAGCTTCACTCAAGTTACATCCGGAATTCCCACGGCAGTCAACCGACTGGCAATCGCCGTCTCCCCGGATAACAGCAATTACGTTTATTTGCTGGGAGGAAGCTCATCCGATTCCGGTTTCGAGGGCTTGTATAGATCGAGCAACAGCGGTGTTTCGTTTACAACCCGCTCGACATCGCCCAATATCCTCGGTTATTCTGAAACCGGTGCCACCAGTGGGGGACAGAGCTGGTACGATCTGGCAATTGCCGTGGATCCCACTGATGCGGAAGATGTCTATGTTGGTGGAATCAATATCTGGAAGTCCACTAATGGGGGAACCAGTTGGACCATCAATGCTTATTGGTACTACTTTACCACCAGCATTCCTTATGTGCATGCGGATATTCATACCCTGGAATTCTACAACAATCGCCTGCTCGCCGGTTGCGACGGTGGTATTTTCGAAACAACCAATGGCGGTAGCAGTTGGACGGATCTCAGTGCCGGTATCGCCAATACGCAGTTCTATCGCATGGGAGGATATCCTGGGGACGACAGCTTGGTTATCGCCGGAGCACAGGATAATGGCACCATGCGCTTTGACGGTGCTTGGACTCACGTGCTCGGCGCGGATGGCATGGAAGCGATGATCGACTACAATAATCCGCAAACAATGTATGCATGTATTCAAAATGGCGGCCTGCGAAGATCGCTGAATGGCGGTGCATCCTTTAGCAGCATCACCAGCGGCATTAGCGAAAATGGATATTGGGTAACCCCGTTTGTTATGGACCCAAATGATTCTCAAACGCTTTATGCCGGTTTTGTGAATGTTTGGAAATCGGAAAACCGCGGTTCCTCCTGGTCAACCATCTCATCATTTGGAGGATCTTCCACACTGCGATCGCTGGCAGTTGCCCCTTCGAATAACAATTACATTTATACCGCAACAACATCAACGCTGCGGAGAACGACGAATGGCGGCAGCAGCTGGAATAACATTAGTAGCGGCTTGCCAACGAGTAGCGCTGCCATATCTTATATTGCAATTGCGCGGGATGATCCCTTAAAAGTCTGGGTAACATTTTCCGGTTACTCATCCGGTAATAAAGTTTTCAACTCTACTGATGGTGGTGCAAACTGGAGCAATATCTCCGGAACGCTTCCGAACTTACCGGTGAACTGCGTAGCCTATCAGCCAAACAGCAATGACGCAGTTTATATTGGCTCGGATATCGGCATTTATTATCGTGATAACAATAAAAATGATTGGGAATTATACAATGATGGCTTACCGAATGTCATTGTTTCCGAGCTCGAGGTGCATGAAGCCAGTGGCAAATTACGCGCGGCGACTTATGGCCGTGGGCTTTGGGAATCCGCCCTGCAACCGCCTGCGGATGCTGATGATCCCAATCCGCCGGAAAATTTTCTCGCCTACAGCGATTATACAAGTCCCACTGGCATGCAATTGACCTGGACGGATCCAACGACCTATTTCAATGGCGAGCCACTAACCAACTTTACCATCGAAATCTATCGGGATGATGTATTTGTTACTTCGAGAAGCAGTGGCGCGGAAAGTTATACTGACAATGGTTTAACCGACGGGCAGGAATACAAATATACGATATATACAAAAGATAATGACGATAGCCTCAGTGGAGGTGTCGATGCCGGCTGGACGGCCGGCGGTGCCGCAGAACCACAGGCACCAACCAATGTCAGTATTCAGGAATCGACAACGGAAGCAAACACTCTGGAAATATTCTGGACCAATCCGGCAAAAAATATCGACGATACCCCAATGGATGATCTTGCCGGTATTCGCTTGTATGAAGATGGCATCTTCTTACAAATGTTCGCGCGAACGAGTGGGGATTCCGCTAAAAATGATTCGGCGATTTTCACCGGAAACACTGGTCTGCATTCTTACCATCTTACCGCGATTGACAACGAAAATCCGCTGAATGAGAGCGTTGCCAGTGCTACAGCCTCTCCGCCGCTTATTATTCCATTTAGCGACGAGTTCCCAACAACACCGGACCCGAACCCGGCAATCTGGATCAATACTACAGCTGAAGTAAATACTGTCGGGATAAACCCGCCTTCTTCTCCGAATGTATTAAGTCTGGATGGATTGCCAAGTGGTGGTGAGACGGTTACCGTTCGGCCGATAAATCTTTCCGGCCTTGAGAATGATAATGTAAAACTGAAATTTTCCTATCAACCGCAGGGTAGTGGGAATGCGCCGGAAACGGGTGATAGTTTAGCTGTGGACTTTCTCAATAGCTTGGGGCAGTGGAAGAAAGTGCGTGGCTGGCCGGGCACAACCCAGGTGCCTTTTGTGGAGGAAAATATCGATATCGCATCGGAAAATGCCGGTAGCGGTGCCACTTTTTTCTACAATGGTTTCCAGTTCCGCTTCCGTAACATCGGTACGCAAAGTAGCAGCAGTCAGTTCGATCATTGGCTGATTGATGACGTTTCGATGACCACAGAGATACCGCCGGCCATTAATGTAGCACCGGATTCTTTACCATTTACACTTTCCAATGGCGATAGTGGGGAAACTATCCTGACTATAAGTAATACAGTCGCAGCCGGCGGACAAACACTCGATTGGTCGGTCGTAGAAGCAGCATCGAATATACCGCCGGCAAATGAAAAACGGCATCGCAAACAGCGGCCTGTAGCAAATGACAACTATCGCGTTACAGTAAGCCAGGTGAGTGGATTGGAAACCGTGCTCTTTAATGACGATATGGAAAGTGGCACCAATGGCTGGACAACCGAATTGATTGGAGGCAGCAGCGATGACCTCTGGCATCAAACGACGACAAATGCAAATAGCGCAACGACGAGCTGGTGGTGTGGGGTTGTTGGGCAGGGAAATTATAATACCGGCAGTCAAATTAATACCGCGCTGATTTCGCCAGTTGTCGATTTAAGTAGTGTCGTAGCACCGGTGACTTTAAGTTTTGCGGAAAATTATGATACTGAATCCGGTTGGGATTATTGCATGGTCGACGCTTCTACAGATGGCGGCTCTAATTGGACTTCCTTGCGCGGTGGCCGCGGTGCAGCTCCTTCCGGCAACAGCGGGGGCTGGGTAAACACCAATCTGGACCTCTCTGCTTACGTCGGCGAACAATTGCAAATTCGTTTTTATTTTGATACGGATGATGGCATTGCCAATTCAAATCCCGGCTGGTTTGTCGATGATGTCAATATCTCCGATGCTTTTAATGATATCGTTCCCTGGCTAAGTGTCGCGCCTGCCAGTGGCAGCACGGATCCACAGAATAACAGCAACTTAACCGTTAAAACTTTTTCCGAAGGATTATCCGATGGCATCTATACGGCATTATTGAATATCAACAGTAATGACCCGGAAAATGCCACCGTTGCTGTTCCAGTGCATTTAACAGTTGTTAACAGCCTGGGCATTGGTGGAAAGGTAAACTACGGAAGTGTCGGGGGCGGGGCTGATAATAGTAAACCTGTCGAAAATTTAGCTGCCTATCTGGAAGAAGTTTCTGCTGCGACGCAGTCGACAACCAGTAATAGCAGTGGGCAGTTTTCCTTTATGGATTTGAACAATGGCAGCGATTATAATCTCTGGCTGGATAAGGCTGATGGGGGAAACAGCACTATTATCAATCCCACCGATGCCTTGCTGGCGTTCGATGCTTTTCTCGGTAATAACACCCTGAATGGCATACAGAATTTGGCCGGCGATGTTGACAGCTCTTTAGCCATCGACCCTGCGGATGCATTACTCATCTTTAATCGTTATTTGGAGGTCATCAGCAGCTTCCCTATTGATGACTGGCGGGTATTTCCGGCAAATTATAATATCGATGCAAACAATGCTGCCTGGGCAAACGCGCCATCATTATTGTCCTACAATAATCTTTCCGCTAGCCAGTGGGATCAGGATTTTATTGCGGTTTTAAAAGGGGATGTCAATCTGGACTGGAATCCTCCCACGCCGCTGGTAAATCCCAGTACGTTGGCAAAATCCGCTGGAGCATCCGAAGCATATAAGATATTTTTTAAGATCAGCGCAGGAACGGTTTCACCGCGTAATGGGGAGATTTCCTGGCACGTTTGGGTGGGGGGCCCGGCAATGCAGCAATCCCTGCAAGCTTTCGGGGTGGATATTGTCTTCAATGCCTCACAATTTTCTGTTGTGGATGTTGCCTGGAGTGATATTTTACCCCAGGAAGGATTTCAAAAAGGCTACAATTTGATATCTTCGGAAATGCAAGACGATCCGACAGCAGAAAGTATGATGAATGAGACTGTTCTGAGGCTGGGAGGATTTACCACGACTTCAGCCGGCATCACACACGGCGGTAATTTGGTGAAAATCCACGGGCGTTTATCTGCCGATATTACGCCCCAGAGTGAAATTCCAATTACGATCCGCAATGTAAGTGCATCGGTAATCAATCCGCTGCTGGATAACAAAACGGCTGGAAAAAATAGTGGTGGGAAATTTGCTACCGTTGCCGCTAGCGGGGAAACAAAACTGCTGAAGGTAACGGAACTGCCGGAAACATACGATTTGGCGCAGAACTATCCGAATCCGTTTAATCCGGTGACCACCATCCGTTATCAATTGCCGGAAAATGCCCGGGTATCGCTGGCGATTTATAATACACTGGGGCAGAAAATTGCCACGCTGGTAAAAAATGTAACGCAATCGCCGGGATATTATGAAGTCGCCTGGCAAGGCCGGGATTTTCAGGAAAAACCGGTTGCCAGTGGCATTTACTTTTACCGGTTGGAGGCAGTTGGTCAAACCGGGCAATTCAGCAGAACTTTTAAAATGATGCTCTTGAAATAAATCAGTGATTAATTATTGTGTGGAATGGAGATCTCATATGAGGAAATCCCAGGCAACCTTTTTTACTCATTGCCGGAATATAATTTTTTGCTTTTTGCTAACAGTTGCCCCTTTGCAGGCAGCCGTAACGCTTGACGTTACAACGGTTGCATCAGCATCACCCGGTGATACGGTGACAGTAACGCTTAACCTAAGCCGCGGTGGTGATGATATCTCTTCGCTGGGCGCTGCGCTTAAAGCACAGGGAAGCGCACTGACATTTCATGATTTTAGCGCTGGCACAATTATACCCGGCGCATCTTTCAGCGTTAATGATATAACTTCCGATAGCATCCGAATTGCATTCGTAAACTTTGGTGATGGCAATATTACCCAGGATGGCGTGCTGGTAACCTTACGTTTTCTGGTTAACAATGGCGTCGCCGATAGCACCGATGTCGATCTTGAATTCAGTGTACTTTCCGCAACTGCTGCCGATTTCTCCAACCTGACAGTCAACGGCAATGATGGTATAATGACTATCGTGACTTATATTAGTGTTAATCTGAAGCTGTTTCTCCAGGGCCCCTACGATACCACAACGGATTTGATGAATGATTATTTAGGCGAAAACACCCTATTGCCGTTGTCGCAGCCTTATAGTGGTTCTCCCTGGAATTATGCCGGAACAGAGTCTGTTGCGAGTCTACCGGATAGCACGGTGGATTGGTTACTGCTGGAACTTCGCGAAACTACGGATGGACCGACAGTCGCCAGCCGGGCCGCATTTTTAAAAGCGGATGGCCGCGTGGTGGATACAAATGATAGTAAGACAATACGCTTCATCAGCGTTCCGGAAGACACGTTTTTTATTATCGTTCGTCAGCGGAATCACCTCGGCATTATGAGTGCCACCCGGCAGGTCTTGAGTAGCAACAGTCCGTTATATGATTTTTCTACTGCCCAGGGACAGGCATATGGGACAAATCCTCAGCGAATGATGGAGGCCGGCGTTTTTGCAATGGCTGCCGGAGACGGAAACAGCGATGGCGGGGTAGATGCCCTGGATAAAAACGATGTTTGGCGGGTAGAAAATGGCGGCACCTGGACTTATACAACCCTGGGTGATTTTAATATTGATGGCGGAATCGATGCCCTGGATGTAAATCTGCAGTGGCGGCCAAATAATGGTAGCGCGACCCAAATACCGGCGCAGAGCCCCTGAGAAACTTTTGCTGTCATCCATGGATAAAAAAGTGTCTTGTTAATCTAATAATTCGTAAAACTCATGAGTAAATCCTTACCTGTTTCTTTCAATAAACTCTATTCAGAGCTGGCTGAATGGTGGCCGTTATTTTCTGCACCAGCCGATTATGAAGCGGAAGCGGCAGTCTTTCGCAAACTGATCCTGGAAAATGCGCGAATGTCAGTAAAAACAATGTTGGAGCTCGGTAGCGGCGGAGGGAATAATACCCTGTTCCTGAAAAAGGATTTCCGGATGACCTTAGTGGATCTATCCCCAGAAATGCTCAAGGTTAGTGAGGAATTGAATCCCGATTGTGAACACCTGCAGGGCGATATGCGTTCAGTGCGTCTGAACAGGGAATTTGATGCGGTTTTTATTCATGACGCCATTATGTATATGCTAAGCGAGAATGACTTGCAGCAGGCAATTGAAAGCGCCTATCTACATTGCCGGAATGGAGGCGTGGTATTGCTGGCACCGGATTGCACCCGGGAAAATTATCAACCGGGCACCAGTAAAGGGGGGCATGATGGCGACGCTGGCAGCGTGCGTTACCTGGAGTGGAATCATGCCCCTGATCCGAATGACACTACCTGCAAAATGGAATTCGCCATTATGATCCGTAAAAAAGGCGATGCTACCCGGGTTTATCACGATACTCACACTTTTGGCCTTTTTCCCCGGGATACCTGGATAAGCTTATTAAAAGACACAGGCTTTACAGTTACCACCTTTCAGGATCAATTCGATCGTGAGCTCTTTATTGCCCGCAAGCCAGAGAAATAAACCACCCTCCTCAGTACTCTTTATTATACACCTGTCGATAAAACCATACTCCATCTGTTCATCCATTCATTTTTCCTTTTGCACTTGAATGTTGTAAATTTTAGAATTAAGGCCATTTTTTACGCTTGGCTAACTATTTGCCATCTATAAAGTAAATAGACTTGGAAGATGTCCGATTGGCAAATGGAGGTTATCATGATTGTAAATAATTACCTGAAGCAGCGCTTTTTGCTAATAGCTTATCTTTTATTCATGGTGTTAGCTAGCAATTGCAGAGACTATCCAGGGCGACCGGAATATCCTCCCCTTAACGAATTTCTTTGCAAAGAATATAAGCGATTGACAGCCTATGTGACCGAGCCCAACGCCAATAGTGGACAGATGGTTTCAGCATTGGAAACAAGCTTTTTAAAGCTAAATACCGATCGCTCATTCAGAATGCAGGTAGATGTATATCACCCTATTCTTGATACCACTTATTCGATTTCTCAGCACGGCATCTATCACCTTACGAATACATATTTTAGCGAAGCGGAAGAGTGGTTGGCGGCAGATGCATGGAAGGGGTGGATTCACTTTGAACCTGTAGGGAATTCTGGTTGGGAAGCAGATTTTTCCGCCAGTAGTTATGGATTTTTGTCTTTCGGTGACGATCCGGCATTCAGTTTAGGAGAGGGAAACGGGTATCTGAGAATCGCCTATTGGGGAGATTAGAATTTATTTGAGCAGGAAGGAAAATTAAATATCTATGAGTTTAGCTTATAGCCTGGAGATTATATGTCTCGAAAAGATATAAACAGGAAGGAGCAAAAATGAATGCGCTAAGTTTATTTATCCGAAAACTTTTTTGCATGACAGTACTTTTCCTGATGATTTCCGGCTGTGCCCACCGGCAGTATATTGCCAGCACTGCCTCTCCCGATGAAATGGCAGAAGTAAATCAGCGACTGGAGAACAAATCAGCGATGATTAAAACTGCCAATGCAAAAATATGGGGAAAGAATATTCATATCGCAGCAGATTCTTTGCGTTATTTGGATGAGAGCAGCGAAATGAAAACGGCACTTCCCCGCGAGGCTGTTCTATCTGTTACTACCCCGGATCGCGTTAGAGGTGCGGGAGAAGGATTCTTGGTCGGTTTTGCCGGCGGACTATTGGTTTTGGGGGCATCGGTGGCGATCGCTAATAGCCAGGACAATGATGGTTTCCTGGATTATAGCGGTCTGGAGACTGTGCTTGTCGGCATAGCTGGCGGTTCAGCAATTTGTATGGCCGGAATAGCCGCCGGGGCTAATAATGGCGGTAAAAATATTTATATTCTGGAACAAGCGCAGGAGAAAAAAACGCCGAAAGTAATTGCTCAGGAAGGATATCTCCCGGCAAGAGAATAGATTATGGCCATGAATAAGCGGCCGAATAAATAACATCAGAAGCTGGCGATATTGTGATAATCAATCGGCTGAATTGGATGTCCATTTTTGAACACCTAATGCTTACTAACGGACATCTCCCTGCATTTATTTTACAATAATGGCTGTTTTAAGTACCTTTTCCGCAATGGTACGGTTCTTGAATATTCAGATTAAACGGAGTCGGATAATAGTCTCTTTCGTTGTTATATCATTGATTTTTGAGAGAACCGTAGCAATAATACCAGCGGAGTGAATGATGCTTAAAAACTTTCTGAAAATTTCCCTGCGAAGCCTGTTGCGTTACAAAGGGTTTACTGCTATTAATATTTTTGGCCTGGCACTGGGCCTTGCCTGTAGTTTGGTAATTTTCCTCTATTCGAGTTACGAATTGGGATACGATAGCTTTCATCCCAATGCAGACAATATCTATCGCTTAAATTATGATGAACGTCCGGTGCGCGGAGAGGGCGGACGGCATTTGCCGACGTCCAGTCCTCCCATGGGACCAGCGCTGGTAGCGGATTATCCGGAAGCAGAGGCCTTCTTGCGCTTGCGTTTTTCCGAGAATGATATTTTAAACTACAATGAGAAAAGTTTCTTCGAAGACGATATTGTTTATGCGGATTCATCCTTCTTTAATTTCTTCGATTTTCCGCTGAAATACGGAGATCCGCAGGCGGCGCTCTTTCAACCAAATAGCGTTGTATTAACTGCGGGAATGGCGGAAAAATATTTTGGTGACAGCAATCCACTGCAGGAAACGATTACCCTGAATAATGAAGTTGCGCTCCAGGTTACCGGCGTTCTCGCCGAACTACCAAAAAATTCTCATTTACGCTTCGATGCACTGGTCTCTTTCTCCACTTTTCGTGTGCCGACCGGTTATCCGGTGACTCTGGAGAGTTGGGCCTGGATTTCATTTCACACCTATCTCAAGCTGAGTGATAATACTAATTCTGAAGCCATGCAGGATAAACTGGCTGGTTTCCTGGAGCGACATATGCCCGAACGTGCCGGGCGGTTCACGCTGAGTTTACAGCCGCTGCAAGAAATTTATCTCGGGGAGCCAAAAAATACCGATGTTGCCGGGGCGAATCCCATGCTGCCTTATAGCCTGCTGGTTGTGGGGATCTTTATCCTGCTGCTGGCTGCTGCGAATTACATCAATATTGCCACTGCACTCTCGTTTTCCCGGGGGAAAGAAGTCGGCATCCGAAAAACTATCGGCGCCCGCCAGAATAGCTTACTGGGCCAGTTTTTAGGAGAATCAATTTTAGTCGCGGTTATCAGTTACCTGCTTGCTGCAGCATTTATGGAACAAATATTTTCCTGGCTGAACGAATACTTTGGTATAGCGCTGCTGAATAGCAGTGCAGATTATCTGGCGCTTTATCTTTACGGACTGGCCACTGCGATTATCGTCGGTGTAATTGCCGGTAGCTATCCCGCATTAATTATCTCCCGCTTTCGCCCGGTGCAGGTATTGAAAGGGAAGTTTCAAGCCAGCGCCAGCGGACGTGTGGTGCGAAAAGCATTGCTGGTTTTCCAGTTCTGTATCGCGATTGCTTTAATTGCCTCTACGATAATTATGAGTCAGCAAGTAGATTTTATCAGTCAGAAAGATCTTGGGTTTAATGACGAACAGGTGATTGCGCTTCATATGCAGCGGGATGGCTCTGATGTGCGTTTTAGCCGTCTGCAGGAGCGCTTGTTAGATAATCCACGGGTAATTGCCGTCAGTGCCAGTTCAGGAATGATGGACGGAGACAATGGCTCTCAGCCAATTTTCCCGGAGGGGCGGCAGGAAGATGATGAACCTTTAGTGGCAAACATCTATGGCGTTGGCTACAACTTTTACGAGTTGCTGGATATCGAACAGCTACAAGGCAGAACCTTCGACGAAGCTTTTGCGACAGACCGCACGGAAAGTATCGTAATCAATGAAAAAGCGGCACAGCTGCTCGGTTTTGAAAATCCGGTGGGGAAAAAGATGCGTATCGGGCGCCTGGTAGATGGGGAAATAATCGGCGTTGTTGCGGATTTTCATTTCGCATCTTTGCACAGCGAAATACAGCCGCTGGCGATGTTTATGACCGATCTGGTGGAAAACGTCTATATAAAAGTACGGGCAGGAAATGTGGCGGAAACGTTGGCGTCGCTGGAAAGAGACTGGCAGATGGTCGCCAGCGAGCAGCCGTTTCATTTCACCTTTCTGGATGCCCACGTTGCCCGAATGTATAACGCCGAACAGAATTTCTCTTTGCTGATTACGATTTTCTCTGTGGTCGCATTGGTCATCGCCGGACTCGGTTTATACGGACTGGTCGCGCTTATCGTACAGCAACGCACCAAGGAAATCGGTATCCGGAAAGTACTCGGCGCAAATATTGCCGGTATAGTTGGTTTACTATCAAGGGATTTTCTGCTGCTCATTCTGGTCGCTAATCTGGTTGCCTGGCCACTGGCGTATTTCGCGATGAGCGAATGGCTGCAAAATTTTGCCTACCGAATCGATTTGTCCGTTTGGGTATTTATCGCTGCTGGAGGCATTACCCTGGCGATTGCGCTGCTGACCATTATTAATCAGGTTTTTCGGGCGGCGATTGCCAATCCGGTTAAATCTTTGCGATATGAATAGGACTTGACAGTTATCAGTGAACAGTTATCAGTTATCAGTGAACAGTTGTCGCTGATGGTAATTAACGAAATTTTCTGAATATTGCTACCTTGTGGTAATATTAGGTTGGGTGGTTTAAAAGGAAGGAGATTAGAACAATTACTGTCTGAACAGGGGGACGATATGGTTAAGAGTAAAATATTTAATGAGAAGGCTTATCCATTTGCCATAGAAATCGTCAAACTTTACAAATATCTAATAGTAGAAAAGAAAGAATTTGTTCTGGCAAAACAGATATTGCGAAGTGGCACATCCGTGGGTGCTAACATTGCAGAAGCAAACGGTGCTATTTCTCCAGCCGATTTTTTCTACAAAATATCCATTGCTTATAAAGAGAGCCTGGAAACCAAATATTGGCTATCCCTGTTAAAAGATACTGATTACATCGAAACAACAACCTTTCATCGCCTCTATAATGCTGCAGATGAAATCTCAAAAATCCTATTCAAGATCCTTAAAACCAACAGAATAAAAAAACAAAATAACTAGAGTAGACAGTGATCAGCTATCTTTACTCTCAGCTTATTGATAACTGATAACTGTTCACTGATAACTGTCAACTGTACTTATTCATGCCGTAAACTTTCTATCGGGTTAGCGAATGCTGTACGGATGACTTGTGTGCTGACAGTCAGCAAGGCAATCGTTAATGCCAGGCCGCCGGCGAGGGCAAATATCGACCAGGAGATATCTACCCGATAGGCAAAATTTGCCAACCACTGATCCATCGCATACCAGGCAATCGGCCAGGTGATGATATTGGCCACGAGCACCAACAGAATAAATTCCTTAGACAGCAATCCAACAATGCCAATCGCCGATGCACCGTGCACTTTGCGAATGCCAATTTCCCCGGTGCGTTGAACGACCGTAAAAGAAGCAAGGCCAAATAATCCCAAACAGGCGATGATGATAGCGAGAATCGTAAAATAGCTGACAATCTCTTTCATCTTGCTTTCCGCCTGATACATTCGGGCGAAATTGTCATCCTGAAAAAAGTAATCGAGGGTATGCATGGGATAAAGCTTCGCCCAGGTGCTTTTTAAGGTATTCAACGCCTCATCTACTTTACCGGCTTCGAAGCGAATGGAGAGGTGCTGCTTCATGCCGGTATTAGGCACCAACAAGATGACCAGCGGTTCTACTTCCGAGTGTAAAGAGGCAAAATTGAAATCCTTAACAACCCCGACAACATTGCCTTCAGCTTCAAAGGCGGGGAACTTAATTTGTTTATGCAATGCATCTTCCCAGCCGAATAGCGCTTTTGCCCTTTCATTTAAAATGAAGGCGGTCGCAGAATCGCCCAGCAGTTCCCGGGAAAATCCATGACCTTCCAGGAGGTTCAGCCCATAAGTAGCGACATAATCAAAATCAACCAGCATCAGGCGGGTGGCGTATCCATCTTCCGGGGTTGCTTCGGGAAGCAGATATTCGACGATGATTCGTTTGCTGGGCACGCTAAAGGAAGCGGTGACATGGGAAATTTCCGGATGCGCCAGCAGCTCATTTTTCAGCGTCTGATAATTTTCCCGCACTTCCTGATTCATACTCGCCACCAACACCTGGTCCTTGTTCATCCCCAAATCCATATCCCGAATATGATCCAGTTGACTGACGATAATGCCGGAGCCGATAATCAAGACAATCGAGACGACAAATTGAAAAACCACCAACCCTTTTCGCAGCCAGTTGACACCAGAGTTGACTGATTCTTTAAAACGGGCTGTTTTTAAGACCTTCACTGGTTGATAGCGGGATAAGTAAAAAGCGGGATAGCTGCCTGCAAATAAACTGACGATGGTCAAAACTCCCAGGAGCAGTGGGAGCAATACACCATCTTCCCAATAATTAGCGGTGAGTGGCAGTCCGGATAGATCACGGAAGTGCGGCAGCAGCAACGCTACCAGCAGCATCGCCAGTAGCAGGGCGATAAAGGTGAGCAGGAAAGACTCTCCCAGGAATTGTAAAATCAATTGCGGACGTTTCGCACCAAGCACTTTTCGCATACCCACTTCTTTCGCCCGGCTGATCGAACTGGCGGTGGCAAGATTCATAAAGTTGATGCAGGCAACCAACAGCACAAAAATGGCCACGCTGGTAAAGATGTAGATATAGGCGATACTGCTGTTTGCCGACAACTCTTTTTCCGCATTCGAATGCAGATGGATATCGAGCAAAGGATTTAAGTTCGCCTGATATTGACCGGAATCTGCCTCTACCCGTTCTTCGTACATGCGACATACTTTCTCTTGCAGCTCAACAAGATTTACATTGGGATTGAGCCGCAGATAGGTGTAAACGATAGAGATGCGCCATTGAATTCGGAAATTCTCCGCCGGGAATTTTAGCGAGGCGAAAGACGTAAGAAAGTCGAAGCGAAAATGGGATTGGTAAGGAACGTTTGCCATTAAACCACTGATCTGAAACTCATCATCATTGATCTGCAGCTTTTCTCCTAAAGGGTTGCGGTATCCAGCTGGCGTATTACTGTCCGGGAAATATTTCCGGGCCATGTCTTCAGTGATGACCAGGGTGTTTGGACGGGTTAAGACTGTTTTCGGATCGCCTTCCAGTAGCGTGTAATTAAACATCTCGAACACTGTGGAATCAGCAAAAAGCAGCCCCGGTTCGGTAAAGGCGCGATCATCCTGGCGGAAGGTTTGCGGATTGGAAGGCCGGTAAAAGCGCACCGCTGCCTCCACCTCGGGATAATGTGCCAGCATATACGGCGCCACAGAGAGGGGCGTGGCCGCCCAGTTCTGCATTTCCAGGCGATAAATATTTTCCGCATCATGATGATATTTGTCGTAGCCCAGTTCGTGCCGGACGTAGAGAAAAATCAGGATAAAACAGGTGATGCCCAAACAAAGGCTGACCGTATTTATTAGCGCATAATTCTTATGTTTCCATAAATTCCGCAAAGCGATCTTGATATAATTAGATAGCATGGCACTCCCGGGGGTTGGTGATGAAACCATTGGGTAATAAGTCGTTGCTAATGCTACCAAATCTTGCTGGAAAATGTTTCGAAAATCCTTCGCGGGGCAGAAAATATGAATTGAAAAATTTGATAGTGTTCAACATGTAATGATATCAGCTTTGTCATCGCGAGGCTTTTTTGCCGAAGCGATCCCTTCGTTGTATGCACTTTTGGAGATTGCTTCGGCAAAAGCGCCTCGCAATGACAGCATGTACAATTTTCAGCATTACATGTTAACACTGCCAAAAATTTAAGTGAAAAATTTAGTTAAGTAGTAAGCTGGTGACTTTTATCAACGGCCTTTAAAAACCTTCATGCTATTATAAAACATACCTTTACCCGGTTCTTCGAAAAACAAAAAGCCAACCCGAGTTAATACTACCTCTGGTTTTGTTGCGATGAAAATGATTGAATTTTAGTTGACTTTTTGCCCTGCCGGCAATGGCGTTTATTGTTTAAGGAAAGATGCTGCCCAGCCCGTTAATTCACAGCAACCCTTAATCAGGCGCGTAACCGCCATTCCTCAGGTGCCACCACCAAAAATCGCCACACTAAAATTCCGATTGAAGCATCCGGCCGTTTGAATTGTTCAGTACAGTTAAATCTCAAATTGCTAAATAGCGAAAATTCTGCCTGAATTTCTGCTGTTTCCCCTAACCGCATAAGCGATTAGGGAAAATTGCTGAAAGCAGTGTACCTGCTGACATTCTGCAATTAAAATGCTTGACCAGGAACAGGAATGGAGCGAGAATGGGCAGGCCGTTTTGCCAAATTCCGGATACGTATGATATTACAATTTGACAGGTGCACGGGCATTAATCGAATTACTTTATACACCATGAACGCATAACGAGGAGAGTTTTATGCAAGCAAAAATGACGACTCACAAATTGAGTAAGCTGGCCGCAGTGCTGGTTTTACTAATGGTAACACTCGGTTTTACAACTGCCGGCGCGCAAACTGTTGGCCTGTTAGCTAATA
The DNA here is from genome assembly GCA_028284905.1 of Calditrichia bacterium. GTDB lineage: Bacteria > Calditrichota > Calditrichia > RBG-13-44-9 > J075 > JACKAP01. The sequence goes on along the minus strand of JANQQU010000089.1, from coordinate 13,594 downwards.
ATGGCGGCACAGGCCTGGTAACGATTTTTGACGCTGATACGGACGTGGTTTTAGGCTCGGTAGCGATCCCGGGAAATAGGCAACAATTTGACTGTGCGATAACTCCGGATGGTTCGCTGGGATTTGTAACGGATTTTTCCTTCAACGTTTATGTCATCGATATGGCAACACTTAGCTTGGCTACGGGAATAAACCCGATCCCTGTTTCAATACTCGCGGAAGATCTCGCGACGTCTCCCGATGGGAAATATTTGTTAGTAACTGACGGCGCTGGTGGTAATAATCCAGTCTCATTAATAGATATTGCTACCCGTACAGAGATTAGTACTATTGCTTTGGGAAATTCTTTTCTCTCAGTGGATGTTGACAACAATGGCTCTGTGCTGGCTTCTTCTAACGCTGGTAATGTGCGACGGTTTACTATTGATGGTGCCGGGAACCTGACCAATACAGGTGAAGTGCTGTCTTTAGGTTCAACTCTTCCGATGAACGTTTATTTTATTCCAGGTGGGAATCATGGCATTGTTGTGAATTACAGTCCCGGAAATTTGATCTCTTATACTCTTCCTGGCTTAACCCTCGCAGAAAGTCGATCACTTTCCGGAAATAATGGGTTTTGCGCCGTCGTTAATGCTGCCGGGGACCGGGTTTATGTACGAAGTTTGAACCCAGGGAGTATCGATATGTTCGGCTATAATGCCGCTACCGGGGAATTAAGCGCCACACCATTAGCGACGATATCTGTGGGCGCTAGACCTGCCAGTTTCGGGGTAGATCAAATTGCCCTCAGTCCGGATCAAAGTAAATTGTATGTTTCTGAAAACGCTTCCCTGGATGTTTATGACGCCAGCACTTTGGCGTTTATTACCTCGATTACCGGTGCTTCAATTTCTAGTGCTCTCGGGGTTGCTTTCGCGCCTGCTGTTTTGCAGCCAAGACAATCTCAACATCCTTTTACCATCCTGGCCGCGGAAGAAGTTACCCTGCAAAAAGATGCTTATGTAGAAGGCGATGTCCATTCCAACGGCGATGCGGAATACAAAAGACGCAGCATGCAAATTGGTAATGCCGCTGTTTACAACGAAATCGTCATACACCGCCAATCCATGATCGATGGCGATGCCACTGCCCCGGCGTTCGATTATAAAGGCGGGGCGAGCGCCAGCAACATTAGCGGCACTGCCACGGTCGACGCGGTCGATATGGTAGACCTGCCGGCCATTGCCGCCTTCAGCACCGGCAGCGAAGCTGTGGAGGTGAAAAAGGATGAAACAAGTGATCTCGACCCCGGTGCTTATGCCGGCGTTAAAGTCCGTGATGATGCTACGATCAATCTCGCGCACGACGGCAGCTCGGGCGATTATTACTTCGCATCCCTGGAATTAGGGAAAAGAGCAACGATGAATGTCGACGCTTCTCTCGGGGAAGTGAACATTTATGTCGATGGTGAACTGAGCTTTATCCGCAATTCAGTTTTCAACGCATTTGATGGGGCGAATCCCACCGAAAAAGTAACGGTCTGGTCTACTGACGATGGCAGCATCAAAGTACGCGATGATGTGGTTTTTAACGGCTGTAATTTAATTGCGCCGGATGCGGAAGTGCGCTTCCAGAAGCGCAGCTTCTTTAAAGGGGCGGTTTGTGCCCGCGCCGTCGATGTTCAGAAAACGGCGGTCGTGGTCAATCATCAATCCCTGATGACCCCGGCAGAAGCCAGTGCAAGAGCACGGGCCATTTATAAAGAGGACCTCAATGCCGATGAAGGCAGCCTGCTACCGGATGGCTATGAACTGAGCCAGAACTTCCCGAATCCGTTTAACCCGACCACGACCATCCGTTTTGCCTTACCGGAAGATGCGACGGTGTCATTACGCATTTACAACATCCACGGTCAGCTGGTTCGTACCCTGGCAAACGGCAGCTTCAGCGCTGGCAGTCACAATTTTACCTGGGACGGCACCGATGAAAATGGTCTGAAAGTGGTTAGTGGTATGTATTTCTATCAACTGCAAAGCAGAGACTATCAGGAAGTGAAAAAGATGCTGATGCTCAAGTAATCGCTTTAGGTATTTAGATGAATGTCGATCAATTATTCGATAGCGTTCATTACATGATTCAAACAAAAGGCCGGATTTATTTGAATCCGGCCTTTTGTGTTAACGCCTTTGTTGTATCGATTAAATGATGTTGGATATATCGTAGTAGGAGAATTCATGAATTCTCCTACCGGGTTGCTACCAAATGTTTTTGCAATGCCGTAGGAGAATTCGTGAATTCTCCTGCGGGGTGGTGGTTTATTTCAGCAAAATCATTTTTTTCACCTGTTGGAATGACCCGGCATTGATCTGGTAGAAATAAATGCCGCTGCTTGCCATCTGTCCGCTGTTATTGCGGCCATCCCAGCGCTCGGTATAATTACCGGCAGCGCGATTTTCATTAACCAACGTTTTCACCAATCTGCCGCTGGCATCGAAAATTTTCAATGCAACCAATCCGGTTTTGCCAATTTGAAATGCGATGCTCGTGCTCGGGTTAAACGGATTGGGATAATTCTGTGCCAGGGAGAAATTGCCGGGTATTTCCGGAGACTGGCTCTCAATCGGTGTTAAAGCGTTTAATCCGCGGTAAATGCCGAATCCCAGATTGCTGGCAAATACCTGTCCGTCGTTATCGACGGCAAATGCTTTAATCCCCCCGGAGACGGAAGTAAAGGTCAAACCATTTTTCACCGATACCCAGCTCTCCCCATTATTGATTGAACGATAGACATTTTTAGTTGTACCGACATAGTAAATACCCGCAACATTGATGATCGCAGTGACTTTCGCTTGATCCTCCAGCTGGATGCCGGTATCACTGGCGCTCCAGGTATCTCCATTATCGGTGGATTTATAAAGATAGGGGCCATTATTGGGAACACCATAAACCGACATTCCCGCCAGGATTGTCCCGTCATCCTCGATATAGAATGTTGATATCTGGCTGGAAATATCATTGGCAATTTCCTGCCAACTGTTGCCGCCATCGGTAGAGCGGTAAATACCTTCCGGGGTAAATGTAGAGGGAAATAAAAAGATATCACCATTCGCATTGGTTTGAACAGCGTAAGTGATATAATAGCCCGGCTGCGGGTTGGGAATATTGGACATAAACGTCCAGGTATCACCATTATTACTACTGCGCAGCACTTGATTGGCGCCTCCGGCTATCAGATCCCCATTAGGAAGAATATCGAGACTGTATACCGTGCTGTTTGCAGGCATATTGGAAATAATATCTTCCCAGCTGGCCCCCTGGTCGGTGGAACGCAGGAGCTTGTTGCCAAAGAAGATGGTGGAGAACATCATGCCGTTCGCGGCAATTTTCAAATCGGTTAGAAAGAGATTGGTCTCAAATCGTTTTTGCCAGCTCGCGCCCTGATCATCAGAACTGAGAATGCCCTGGCCGCTAACGATGGCATGCAAGCGGTTATTTGCATCGACAGCCATCGCTTCTACACCGGTGGAAATAATACCCTGATTCATTTCCGTCCAGGTTGCTGCATTATCCGCAGACTTAAAAATGCCGCTTTCCAGTCCGGCGAAAAGTTGCCCGGTCGGGTTCATTTTTAATACCCGCACATTCTGCTGCTGTAAGGCGTTAGAAACCGCCGTCCAGCTTTCCCCGCTGTTAGTGGAATGATAGAATTGATAATTGAAATTGCCATCACGTCCATACAGAAATATATTGTTATCACCGGGAATATCTGAACAGACAACTCTTTCAATCGAAAAATCTGCCGGTAACCCCTGCGAGAACCCTTCCCAGCTAACACCATTATCGGAACTGCGGTATACTTTTGCCTGATCTAAAAGGGAGGCATAAAATATCCCGTCACCATCAGCGGCGAAATAAGTCACCGGATTGTTTTCCAGGGCCGTGGTCGGTTGCCAGGTTGCCCCGTTATCGCTGGAGGTATAAATGAAGATTTGCTGGGTGCTGGATCGCCAGTCATAAATATAAGCGGCCAAATCACCGTTGCTCAGTTGATAAGTATGCAGGAAGAATTTTCCGGCCTGAAAGAGCTGCCAGTTTGTCCCACCATCAAATGAACGGTAAAAGCCATGCCTGCCGGCAAAAAATAGTGTGTCGCTACCATTAAAAAGAGAAGTTATTATACCGACGGTAGTACCGGGAATCTGAACAACAAAATCCCAGTTTTCCCCGCCGTCTGTGCTTCTGTGAAGATTCGCGCTAAAATCTTCAATCCAGATATTCCCGGATGGATCCGCTGCTGCCTCTCTTAATTCGAAATCAACCGGAAGGGTTAGTTGCGTCCATTCTTCTCCGCCATTGGTGGAATGATACAATGTTGGGCCGGACATAATTGCCAGCATGCCTGTATCCGAATAATAATTAATATCGATGGCAGTGCCACCCCGGGGGCCATTGACTTGCTCCCAGTACTGTGTTTGCGCCATTGCCGTTCCGGAAAAAATGACTATTAGCATAAAACATTTTTGAAGCGCCAAAAGGGCTTGATGATATCTTTGCATGACTTATCTCCTTTTTAATCCTATGACGATTTCTGCTTGTTCATAAAGCCTGAGATAAGTTCGTGAAATCCACGGGGTGATTTCTTGGCGATTCCTTGCAAAAATTTGTCATTTTCTTGTAAAAATGACAAAAACACCCATTTTGCGAGCGTGTTAACTTAATAAAGGATTATTTGCATGGGTGCGGAGAGATTACTGGTAGGAGGTGATGCACAGCATCGCCTTTTTTATTAAATCGAGTTTTCTTATAATCATATCAGGTAAATTAACCGTCAGAGATTTCAGTTTGAAATTACCAGCCTTCAAATTTATCGATTGTTTTCGGGCGCACCTCTTTATAGGACTGCTGCTATCCCTCTTTGTTACTGCGCAAGAAACTTCCCTTCCTAAGGAGTTTTGGCAAGAGCATGGTATTCCAACGATTGAAAATTATGGCGCCAGAGATTATGGCGCTGGAAATCAAAATTGGGTGATTGTCCAGGATGAGCGCGGCGTAATGTACTTCGGCAATAATATGGGGGTGTTAATTTGGGATGGTCAATCATGGTCACTGATTCGTATAAAAGGGGAGCGAATTGTTTGGTCGCTCGCTTACCTGAATGGGCGGGTGTATGTCGGATCGATCGGGGAATTGGGATACCTTGTTCCGGACGCCAGTGGTCAATTAACTTACGTCTCTTTGATGGAGGAAATACCTGAGCAAAACTGGGATTTCTCAAATGTACGAGATGCATTTGTTGTCAACAACAGTGTGGTATTTCGTACCAACAAATATCTTTTTATCTGGGCAGATGGGGAAATGCGCATTTGGCAGCCCGCAACGAGTTTTGGCAAAGCCTTCCGGGTAGACGATACGATTTATATCAGGGAAAAAAACGCCGGGTTAATGCGCATGGCCGGCGATTCCCTGCAGTTGATTCCCGGTAGCGAAATTTTTGCCACGAAATCTATCACGGTAATGAATCGGATCGATGAAAATCAGATCATTATCGGCACCCGGCACCGGGGACTATACCGTTATGATGGCAACCGTTTTTACCCATTCGCAAGCGATATTAATGAATTTCTAAAAAGTAATAAACTGTATGCCGGGGCAAATCTGTCCGACGACCTGATTATCCTCGGCACCCTGCGGGCGGGCGCGGTTGTTATTGATAAAAATGGTCGGTTCTGCCAACTGCTCAACAAGGCGAATGGATTACAGGACGATGAAGTCTATTACATTTATCCCGATAACCAGAAGGGAGTATGGTTCACATTTGGGAAAGGATTGGCGCGTGCAGAGATGCCTTCATCGCTTACCTATTATGACAAGCGATTGGGAATAGAATCCCAGGCGACCGCTATTGTACGGCATCAGGGCAGACTCTATGCAACGACGAACCGTGGTGTATTTACGCTGCAGACCCGGAAAAATTTGCCTCCGGTCTTTGAGCCGATCCCGGGCATTGCAGTGCATACATGGGCGTTGCTGTCAACTGGAGATCATCTCATTGCCGCTGCCTTGAATGGTATTTATCATATTTATGAAAGCGGAGCGGTAAAAGTAAAAGGGGCGGATTTGGAAAATATATCCCCCCGGCTGCTCTATCGCTCCCGGCAGGATGCTTCCTGGATCTTTGTTGGGGGAGAAAGAGGGCTCGCTGCCCTGCGCTTTCGGGATAATCAATGGCAAGCGGTTGAGCGATTCCGCGATTTAACATTTCCGGTATATGGTATTGCCGAGGATGACGATGGTGCAGTTTGGATGGGGAGCCGGGTGGATGGCGTGATAAAGCTGAACATCGATTTTCAGGCTTCTAATGCGCTCGACGCGTCGCCCGGGATGGAGATTACCCGTTTCGACGAGGCACATGGTTTACCCTCCAGTGTAATTATGCCTTTTCGTGTCGCCGGCCGGGTTTTTTTTACCAGTTACAAAGGTCTGCGAAGCTTTGATGCTGACCGGCAACTCTTTTTACCGGATACAACCTTCGGGCAGATGTTGGCCGACTCATTATGCCGTATTACATTGATTGCCGTTGATCATCGTAATAATATCTGGGTGCGTGGTAACCATGCGAACAAATCTTTGGTCGGCAGAGCGCTATTGCAACCGGACGGCTCTTACAACTGGGAAGAAAATCCATTCATACGTTTGAAGCGCCTGGGAAATTTAATCGCTGTTTATCCGGAAGAAAATGGTGTGGTTTGGTTTGGCGGGGCCGAGGGGGTTAGCCGTTACACCTCCCATTTCGGAAAAGATTATAGCGACGAATATAATGCGCTGGTTCGGAGAATGGTTGTCAACGGAGATTCTCTGATTTATGGGGGAACCCCGCCGGATGATAACATAGCAGGAAATTCTGCTGTGCCAGAATTGGCTTTTGCCAATAATACGCTCAGATTTGAGTTTAGCGCTACCAGTTATGATGATGTTTCCGCCAATCATTTTCAGTATCAACTTAAAGGATTCGATAAAAAATGGTCCGGGTGGACGAAAGAGGCGAAAAAAGATTATACGGCATTATCGGCCGGGGACTACACTTTTCGGGTTCGCGCAAAGAATATTTATGGTCAGCTGAGCTCTGAAGATGCTTTTAACTTCACAATTCTGCCGCCCTGGCATTTGAGCTGGTGGGCTTACTTATTGTATGGGATTCTAGGTGTTGCGTTTATTGCGCTGGTTGTAAAATACCGGGTTCGCCACCTGGAAAGGAAGACCCGGGAGCTGGAAGCGATTGTTTCCGAAAGAACCGTCAAAATTCGTAAGCAGGCCGAAAAACTGCAGGAGCTGGATCAGCTTAAATCTCAATTTTTTGCTAATATTTCCCATGAATTTCGTACCCCATTAACGCTCATTCTCGGCCCTTTGGAAGATGTTCTTGCGAAAATCCCCGATGCCACTACCCGCGATGAATTACGAATTATGGAAAGAAATGCCAACCGCCTTATGGGACTGATAAATCAGTTGCTGGATCTTTCCCGCCTGGAATCCGGGAAAATGGAATTGAAAGCCTCCCGGGGAGATCTCCTGGCATTTTTGAAGGGGATTGTCATGTCATTCGCTTCCCTCGCCCATCGAAAGAATATCGACTTGCAATTTGATAGCGTAGAGAATCAGGAAGGATTGTTGGCGAATGCTTATTTTGATCCTGACAAAATGGAGAAGGTGTTTGCCAACTTACTTTCGAATGCCTTTAAATTTACGCCGGATGGAGGGAAGATCAGTGTACAGTTATCAGTGAACAGTGATCAATCAAGGGATAAAAAACTGATCACTGATAACTGTTTACTGATAACTATTAAGGATTCCGGCATCGGCATTCCCGCGAATCGCTTGCCACACATCTTTGATCGTTTCTATCAGGTTGACAGTTCCGCCACCAGGGCATACGAAGGCAGTGGCATTGGTCTGGCGCTGACGAAGGAACTGATTGCTTTACATCATGGGGAAATCAAGGCCGAAAGTAAAGAAGGGAAGGGGACGGTCTTCACCATTCGCCTGCCGCTGGGAAATTCACATCTGGACTCGGATCAAATTGCGAATGATTCGAATGCGGAATTGGGAATGCGGAATGCGGAATTAGAGGAATCTTCCCAAATTGACATTCCGCATTCGACGTTCGACATTCCGAATTCTTTAAAGGAGCAATCAGAAATTCCCGAAGAGGTAGACCTAAATCGAAAATCCGAATTCCGAATTCCGAATTCCGAATTCCAAAATTCCGAAATCATCCTAATCGTAGACGATTACCCGGACGTCCGTAGATACATTCGTCGAACCCTGGAAAAAGATTTTCAGATTATTGAAGCTGAGGATGGTAAAGCCGGCGTTGCCGCTGCCGTTGAGAACATTCCCGACCTGATCATTAGTGATGTAATGATGCCGGAAATGGACGGCTACCAACTATGTGAAACGCTGAAAACCAATGAAAAAACCAGTCATGTTCCGGTTATTTTGCTTACTGCCCGGGCCGGGGAAGAGGATAAACTGGCCGGGCTGGAAACCGGCGCTGATGATTATCTCACCAAGCCATTCAACTCCAAAGAGTTACGTACCCGGGTCAATAATTTGATCGAATTGCGCCGTAATCTACGTGAACGATACCGGAAAGAAGGGATTCTGCAACCGAAAGAAATCGCGGTAACTTCTGTAGAAGAACAGTTTCTGCAGAAACTGGTAGCTATTGTTGAGGAAAATCTTGCCGAAGAAGATTTTAATGTAGAGAAGCTCAGCAGCGATCTTGCCATGAGCAGGCGCCAACTGCTTCGTAAAATTCGCGCCCTCACCGGGCAAACACCGACAGACTTTGTTCGCTCTTTTCGCCTGAAGCGTGCGAAACAGATGATGGAAAAAGGAGCCGGTACAATATCGGAAATCGCCTACGCTGTCGGCTTTAATAATCTCGCCTATTTTTCCCGTTCCTTCCGCAAAGAATACGGGAAACCCCCATCGGAATTTGTTTCGAAAAAAACGTGATGGTATTGGCCCGGAGCTGTATGCTCCGGTCTAATTAGAACCGGTCCTGCGGACCTTAGATTGTCAGAAAATTTCATATTAGCCCTGCAAGGGCGGTCTATAATTAGCTCGGGGCGCGAGCCCCAAGCGGTGGTCCCATTCACCCCGAAATCCCCTAAACGTCCCAATTGTGCAAAAGAATGTCCCCCCTGTATTTGCCAGCGCAAAGCGCAATTCGCTACCTTGAATTGAGCAGCGGATAAATTGCTGCGGAAGAATTTCAAAGGAAAATTTCGTTTTCAAACATTTTCAGATCAGCAGGTAAAATTACATCCATACCAAGAACGGAGGTATTAACGATGCAGTTTATCAAGCAATATTCACTCCTCAATATTTTAATTATTTTTCTACTTCAAACTGCCTGGGCGCAAGATAGCAAGCAGCGCAGTAGCGATAGCGCAAGCAACTCCCGGCAGTCACAAACCCTGGCGAATAATAGCAATTCCGGCAGTAGGGCTAATGATGGCGGGGTCATTGAAAGTGGCAGCTCGAGCGGTTTCAGTTTTGTAAATAGCAGTGCAACTACTTTAATGAAGATTAATGATAATGGCACCGTCGGTATTGGTGTTGCAATTCCCAATGAGCGGCTGGAGATTTCCGGTAATTTCCGGCTACCGGAAACGACGGCAAATGGAGGCATTATATTTTTCGGTATCAACCGCTTTATTCATAATTTTGGTAACAATAATATTTTTGCCGGAAAAAATGCCGGCAATTTAACCATGGCCGGTACCGGCAATAATACCGGGATTGGCTTAAACGCACTTAGCAACCTTATTACCGGCAATACTAATCTGGCAGTTGGGGCGAATGCACTAGGCGCCAACAGTTATGGTTCCGGAAACACTGCTGCAGGATTCAACGCGTTATTGGCGAATACAAATGGTGATGAAAATACCGCAGTCGGTGATTCTGCGCTACTTGCTAATATTACCGGATCAGGAAATACTGCCCTCGGTGCCAATGCCGATGTTGCCGCCAGCGATTTAACCAATGCCACCGCGATTGGTGCCAATGCAGTCGTCGATGCCAGCAATAAGATCCGCCTCGGTGATGCCAATGTAACCCAGGTTGAAACTGATGCGACGATTACAGCTGCAGCATTCATCGGGGATGGATCCGGATTAACCGGATTATCCAGCGGGGATTTCAGTGAAGGAGGTGAGGCGGCTCCCTATAATCGATCCCTGGGCAACACGAATGCTTTTGACCTGGGGTTGGTTACCGATGGTATTGCCCGTCTTTGGATTGAAGCAAACGGTAATATTGGTCTTGGCACATCCACGCCTTCGGAACAGTTGGAAATTACCGGGAATTTTCGTTTACCGGCAACGACAGCAAGCACAGGTATCATTTATTCCGATGCTAAACCTTTTCTTCACAGTTTTGGGACGAATAATTTCTTCGCCGGAGGGAATGCCGGGAACCTGACGATGAGCGGGATTGGAAATACTGGTGCCGGAGAGGAATCGCTTAAACTAAATGCCGGCGGCAATAGTAATACTGCTTTCGGGGCCTTTGCCTTAAAGCAAAATAATAGTGGTAATGAAAATACTGCGGTCGGGCAATCGGCCCTTACCAGCAACGACACAGGCATTGGTAATACAGCCGTTGGTTCTACAGCACTCGTCGGTAATCAAAGTGGCGATAATAATACCGCGCTGGGAAGAGCTGCGCTTTTCAGTACTCAGTTGGGAAGCCAGAATACGGCTGTCGGCGCATTAGGTCTTGATGGCAATATTGACGGCACCCTGAATACTACGCTCGGATACAATGCCGATGTTTCGGCCGGTGATTTAACCAACGCCACTGCAATCGGGGCGAATGCAGTTGTCGGTAGCAGCAATAGCATGGTCCTGGGGACTCCCGGCACCAATATCGGTATCGGCACTTCTTTACCGGTTGCAATTATGCATATAGAAGACAATCAAGCCGGCGCCGCAACAACTATTCGGCATGCCAATACCGCCACGGCAGATTCAAGCAATGTGGTTCGCCTGGTGCATAGACTGAATACGGATGCGCTGGAAAGAACCGCTTTCCGGATTGAAACTTCCTTTAACGAGATTGCCGACGCAACCAGCAATTCCCTGGTGAACTTTCATACCCGCCAACCGAGCGGATTGAGTGCTGCTATGACCTTTGATGGAATCGACCTGGGAATCGGAACCACGGCGCCGGAGACGGATGTGCATATCAGCCGAAAGATTGGTGATGCAATTTTACGGATAGAAGCGGATTCCGATGCTAATAACGTCAATGATGAGCCATTGATTGAATTTTATCGCAGTGGTTTTCGAAAAGGCCAAATCGGACTAACCGATGGAGAAGAGCCTTTTAAAGTAATTGCCAGTAGTGATCTTTATCTAATGGCCAGCGGTGACGCAGATTTGACAATTAACCAAACCACAGGAAATGTTGGCATAGGTAAAATTGGCGCCTCCAGTCGGCTTCATGTTGTTGAACCGCTTGGTGATCCTTTTCGTGTAGATGACCAGGATGGGGACGCTACCCCTTTTGTTATCAAAGGTTCGGGAAGAGTCGGCATTGGTGTGCCACTACCGGGATTTCCGCTGGAAATGGCCAGCGGCGCCCACGTTACTATTGGTGGTACCTGGACCAATGCGTCTTCACGGGATTACAAGGAAAATATCCGCGATTTGGATAGCGATGAGGCGATGGCAGCTTTGCAGGATCTGCAGCCGAAGAAATACAACTATCGATCCGAACCGGATGAGGAGTATGTCGGTTTTATCGCGGAAGACGTGCCCGATCTGGTTGCGACGAATAATCGAAAAAGCCTTAGTCCGATGGATATTGTCGCCGTATTAACAAAAGTAGTGCAGCAACAGCAAAAGCAGATTGCCGAGCTGCAGGCGAAAATTGAAAATCTGAAATAATCAATACCTGTTAGAGTTTTGAAAATCTATGGTGGGGCAAAAGAAAACCCGTAGAAGAATTCACGAATTCTCCTACGGGTTTTGAAAAATATCCGGGAATTAAGTTTTCCCGTGCATCTGAAAATTATTTAATCAGCATCATTTTCTTGATCTGCTGGAATTCACCAGCTTTGATCTGATAGAAATAAATGCCACTACCGACTTTTTGGCCGATGCTGCTCGTGCCATCCCACTGCTCTGTGTAGTTGCCGGCTGCGCGATTTTCATTCACCAACGTCTTCACCAATCGGCCGGAGATGTCATAAACCTTTAGTTCGACAAATTCCGGATCGGCAATCTGAAAGGCGATATTGGTAGATGGGTTAAACGGATTGGGATAATTCTGTGCCAGGCTGAATGTCTCCGGTGTCAGACCGGTAGTCACCTCATCGTCGACCTTACGAAGACCACGCCCATGCTCCTGGGCAATGCGGGCATCTTCCCAGGCATCACGATACTCTTTCACGGCGCGATCGGGGTTGCCATCGGCGATCTCATCAGCGGCATCGCTCATATCTGCCTGTGCAGCAGCCAATCGGCTATCTGTTTCCGGGTTACCGGCAAAATCCTGCGCTTCGCTAATTTTCATTTCAGCGAGTACTTTCGCCAGGTTGACAATCGCGTCAATCTCGTCGGTGGCGCTGGCGCCATCTGCTTCTGCGTCCTGCAGTTGCTCTACGGCATCCTGCAAGTCATTGAAGCCGTTACGGGCATTGCCAGCACTGAAATCAGCATACGCATCGTTTAATTCGTCGATTGCGTCCTGTAGCTCAGCATCTGCATCACTGCTAAAACCACCATTGTCAATTAAGTCCTGAATTCCGGCGGCAATAGTAGAGAGATCATCTTCAATTAAACTATCCAGTGTGAGGATTCTGCCGGTAAGGATGGCACGCTGCAACTCCTTGCGAGCACTGGCAAGACGGCGAATGGCCAAATTATAATCACCTTCAGAAGCCACGACGGCGGCATCTGCAATAAAATCATTGGCTTTATTGATGTAATTATCAACCTCCGGGATGCCATTATATTTATAGGCATCTGCATATTCTCCATTGACATCGCTTCCGGCGACTAAGAGCAGGTATTCAATTTCATCGTTAACATCCGCACCATTTTCGGCGGCATCCATTAGTTCGTTCATGGCATCTTCGAGATCTTCATATGCTTCCTGCACATCATTGTTTTCGCAATCGATCACGGCAGCATTCAGATCTGCAACTGCAGCAGCGATATCACTTGCTGCTTCGGTCGGATAAAAATTTCCGTTGATAATGTCACTGGCCGTTTGCAAGCTACTGCAGAACCCATCTACACAGCTAAAAAACCAATTGTCGGTGCGGAGTTCAATTGTCTCACCACCGTCAACCTCATAGGCAAAAACCACATTAATTAACTGACCGTTGCCGCTGAGGAATGGATCATATACATCGTTTCCCTGGAAGATAGAATTGTCATCAAAAAAGTCTGCCAGGGGAATAGAAACCAACTGCCAGCCACCGCCACTAATGATGTCTGCACCGGAGCCGGCAGGGCCGACTGTAAGATCATATTGGAACTCATCATCGTCATCAGGAGCGAAAACATCAACTGTGTTATCGTTGTTGTCATCTTCCTGC
>JANQQU010000083.1 GCA_028284905.1 Calditrichia bacterium | reverse complement strand
TGTTTCGCTTAATTGATCGATATATCTTTTTTTTCGGCTCATAATCAAAAATAATAGCTAAAACTTTTATTCAAAACTTATTTTTGTCCAAGCACTTATTTATAAAAAAATTTTCCATTCTACACAGCCTTGCTAGCTCTTGCATGTTGCTTTTAGAAAAGGTATAGGGCCAGGCTAAGGCTTTAAGCGATGTCAAAATTGGCTGCTGCTATTTTAAACGAAAGCAAAACAAGTTAATTCAGCAGGACGGAAAGTATTTCCAGTAATTCTAATACTCATAATTTTAGACAGTGGGTAGGTAATAGTTATGCGCTTAAAAGGATGTCTATATAGCTTAATTCTGCTAACCGCTTTTTTGTTTAACAGCATTTATGCTCAGGAAATAAAGGAGGTCAAGATTGATTTGGGCTCTGGAAATTTTTTGGAAAAAGTTCCATTTGATTCAGAGTTCTTCATCAGTAGTAATGTAGATAAAAAAATTCAAAAAGTAAAAGTCAGATGGTTTGATGAAAAATTTTTGAAACCATTACCTTTAGGTTTTGCTCCAAAAGAAGGCAACTTCCGGAACGGTGAATCAATATGGAATAGAACTACAGGGGATGATAAGAACTTTAAATTAAAAGTGGGTCCACTAAATCCATATCTAAATTATAAATTCGAATTTACTTTTTACAGTTCTGATGATAATAAGAATTTAGAGAAAAAGATATCTAGTGCGGTGGTTAAAAGTTTAAAAAACAATGACTTCAATTTTGGTCATACTAAAAGGGATTTATTTGATTGGTACGAGCTTGTAAAGAATAATATAAAATGTGAAAATAAAATATCGCTAAATAACGATACATTTGAATCTTTTTGGAAAGTCATTGAGAAAAAAGTCAAAGATGCAAAAGATTTAAACGATCAAATCAAGGAAAATGAAAGAAAATTTGAACACAATTTTTACTATTCTTCCAAAACCTTTTTTGATAGATTTAAACAAAAAATTAATAGTCTCGCTACTCAGGGGCATATTCAATTATCAAGCGCCACATTTGATCATATTTGGTCTAAAACACTTCAATCTAACTTACTATTATACCATTTAATTACAAATGATAACAAAGAAATTTCTAAAACTAAATCCTTATCAATCTTGGACCATCAGCCGGCAAGTTTCATTGAGCAATATACTTTATTTGAAATTGCTCAATTAATTGACACGCTCTTTAGAGTGAATAATTCCAAAGGGTTTATAGATGTTATTAAACGAAAAGCTTCATTTGATCGAAATGGTATCAATGAAAATCCAAATGTAAATTATCGAGAATTCAGATTACTTTTAGAATTTTTTGGTAGAATTATTGATGATGATTTCTTGGATGCTATTAATGAGTCCTTTTTCTCCGGAAGTGATAAGAATAATATTATATCAAGAATTATTAATCCCATTAATAATCTATATGAATTAAGACTTAAACAAGAGAACCAACTTACCACGATAGCAAATGAAGTTCGAAAAATTTTTAAACACAAAGCACTGGTTTATAATCACCCAAAGAAAACATTTGCCATTGAAAATGTGATTCCTGATGTGTCTCCTAAACGTTATTTGAATTTTGAAATCGGTTATGGCAAAATAATATCCGAAAGAAATTATCAATTTTTGTATCCTTCTTTTCACTTATATTTTTCGCCTGTTAACGAAGATTTACCTCTCTCTAAATACAAAGGTGTAGATGGTGCATTCCTAAAACGATTTAGCCTCTTTGCAGGTGTTACAATAACCAATCTTAGCTCAGATGATGAAATAGATGATGCTTTTAATGGCGGAAATCCTGTCGTAGGGATCGGTTACCGAGGGATTGTACCAATCAACAGTTTGCGGCCAAGATTCTTTGATAATCTTCGAGTCGGCACAGGTGTAATATTTTATAAGATCAAAGATAAAAACCCACTGATAGACAAAAAACGAAGAGTCAGAGACTTTTTTTGGAATATTACATTTGATTTAGACGTTGCGGAAGTAATTGGTCCTGTCTTAAAAGTGTTAGGCATTGAAATCTAACAATTGATATGAAATTTGCAACTATGGAGAAAGTATGTACTTCGTCCAGAAAAAAACCAATTTCACGGTGTATATTTTTTTAACATTAATCTCAATGTTAATCTTAAACTGTGGAATAACAAAATATCCTGAAAAAATCGACTTCACACTTGATTTGTCCAACAATGATAATGAGAATCTTATAGCAAATGGTGTTCAAACGACTACGTTTACAGTAAAAATCCCTAAAGATGCGAGCACTAAATCCATAATGCTCAAAACCAATTATGGGCAATTCTTAAGTATTGAGAACAAACAAGAAATTAGTATTAAAGCTGAGGAGGTAGAAGATAATGATACAGCTTTAGTTGCGACTGCTGTACTTCGGGTAGAAACTTTACCTGGAGTCGGATTGGTATCTGCCAAAGTTGATGATATCGAAAAATTAATCTCAATATCTGTTGATACAGCATTTGCCTCCAGCTTAATGGGCGAAACATCATCTGGTTTTGTTGATTCAGCCGGTACTACCATCGCAACAATTCGA
Source organism: Calditrichia bacterium (assembly GCA_028284905.1). Lineage (GTDB taxonomy): Bacteria > Calditrichota > Calditrichia > RBG-13-44-9 > J075 > JACKAP01. The sequence continues at coordinate 78,607 of JANQQU010000083.1, read as the reverse complement.
GCTCACTTAAAGCGAAATGTTGGCGAAGGAAATGTTAGCCAAGGCATAAAAGTTAAATTTAATGCTTTCCAAATTAATGCCGCACTCGATACAATATATGGTATGGGAAGATTCACAAATTTTGGTATTGGGATTAGTGATAGCAGTAGTGTGGCAGCAGTAAATTATGCTGCAGATACAGGAGATGTTACTATCGGAGAGAGAATATTCATAACCATGACGACAAAAGCTAAATTAGGCAAGCCCCTTACCGATACAATATCTGTACTTGCGAGATAATGATTAATGCCATGAAATAAATATTCAATAACCTAGCGTATCATACAATTGACAGTCTTATGCAACAAATCGTAGTCAGTAGATTTTTGCATAAAACTTAAGTCAACCAGGCTTTCTATACATTCTAAGATCAATATTTTCGAATCGATTTCACAATGCAACAAGTTAAAATAAACCGCGGCTTCCCTTTAGAACATATTATCCGTGCAACCCCGTAAATGGTTCTGTATCATGGATTAGCCACTCCCTAATATTATGAAGTCTAGAATATTGTTTATTAGCGCAACTAAAACGCAATGCAGTTGCATATAGAACAACTTAGTTTAATTCTACTTTAAAGAATCTTTATATGTGTTGGAGGGAATATGGCAAACGCTAATCATAATATTATCAAAAACCTCGCCTCAAGGCTTGTAAAGAACCAATTAAAAATCGATTTAGCTGCTGAAGAACAATCATCAATAATAAATAATCATGATTCAATACAAACGAGTAGTCGAAGAAAAGTCATTGCAGTTATTGGAGCTGGTGCCAGTGTCGAGGCTGGCCTCCCCTTAGCATCAAGAGCCGTTACACTCTTAAAAAATGAGATGTTTGTAAATCGTGCATGGGATCAGAGAGTCTTTAATGCACGTTTAGAAGAGCTTGAGCAAGTGAGTCGCCTAAATAAAAACGAATTTGAAACTGTAATGCTTGCTTTAAGTGATGTAAATTCGAAGGCTAAAGAAGTCCGGAACTATATAGCCAAGCTCTATAACAAGAGATACCATCCGATTTTGAGCAATGAAATATTAGCTCATTTGTTCAAACATCGATTTATAGATGCAATTATCAATTTCAATTTTGATGAGCTTTTAGATCAGTCAATAGCTGATGAGCTGAAGCCTGGAGAATATGTAAATGTACTAACAGATGGAGACTGTCCTAATTTGAATAGTGAAGGTATATATGGTCTTCCTATTTATATAAAACCTCACGGAACCGTTAGCCACAAATCTACTTTGCGATTTACTCGAAAAGATTACTTTGGAATTCCAATTGATATAAGAGGATTGATTGAGTCACTTTTATCGGGTCCGAATGTTACTCTTTTAGTTATTGGTTTTAATATGCAAAGCGCAGAATTCAATGAAATCATTCGGAAAAAGAAAAGCAATTTTGATATATTTTACATTTCTCTAGGTATACCAATTCCCAAACCTGACTTAGAATATACAGATGAAAACGAATCAGCGCCTGAAAGTCCCGGCACAAGGAATCAATATTTAATCCCTGTCGAAGGGGGTCAAAAAGATTTAAGTCTTAAATTACAGGATTTATGGAAGAATGTTGTCAATTCTTATAAGCATCATAAACCCAGAGGCGTAGAAAGACATGAGCTAATTTATAATCTCTTTGCTCCATTAGATTTTAAGTCCAATGAAAGAAGTAAAGCTCAAAGACGTCGTTACCTACATGATCGAACTTTAGTAGAAATAGCGCTCTCAACAGCAAAAGGGAAGGGGCTCCTTAACATGAGCGTGCTCCTGAATGACCGGTGCGGTGAATATTATGATTTGTATTCCAAAGACGATCCGAATCATAAAACGCTCTTTGAATTATGCCAGGATCTCGGGCTTGAAGAAATTGGATATTCCAGGGACACACTAAGATTGAAAATTCCTGATCGTACGATGAATGACGCCGGGGTTCCGGAAGTGGGTATTGTAATTAAGAACGATTTTAAAAATAATGTGAAAGATTTTGTTAAACGTATTTCAAAATTCCTTCAAAGCGATGATGCTACTCGAAATATTCAAAACAACTTTCCTCTTTTTGTTGAAGTTTTGAACCGTCTTTATGAAGAGACTGAAATAGAAATGAGTATTACAGAGGAAAAAGATTATAACAAAATTTACAACAAGCCTTCTGTCATATACACTGAAACAGGGTTCCGATATATTACCGAAAAATTAATTAAAAACACTCAGTGGGATTTTATGCTTGTAAGTGCTGAAACTGGCGAGTGGTTATTACAAGACAATATTGAAAAATTAATTAAAAATCACCAAAAAAATAAAGTGCTTTCATTAGTAATAGCAGATGGCGCCTATAAAAAAGATATTGAAAAGAGATATGGAAAAAAAATAGGAAAAATCAGAGAATTGGCGTGGTGGGAACATAATCGACATATGACAATTTTAGTCAAAAATTTCGAACCAATCGTAAGTATTTATTTTGCAAGGCGCCTTCGAACACCTTATGTCACCCCTGTATTACTTAAAGACGCTGATAGCCGAGTTGTTTTTCAATATTTTGTAGCTTATTGGAAAAAAGCGGACGAAATGGAGTATAAATGGTTCAGTAAGGATGATCTTGATCAAAAGGGATTTTTCGATAGTTTGACCGAATCAGAAGATTAAAATTAACGAAATAAAATCAATAGAAAATAACCAACAAGCTTATTCGTGCAATCTCTAAAAAACAAAGACAAGGCTCAAAACCCCTTGTCTTCATTCTCAGTACGAGGTTAGGGACTCGCCCCTTCATGCCTTACGGCACTAGATCCTAAATGTTACAGTCCGATTTTGCCAAGTAGCTCAATTGCATCATTCACAAAACTTACAAAGCCATTCCATCAACCTGAATGAGGCAATCAGCTTTACCGCCGGCTTCTTGAAATGGCAAAAACTGATCAGACGATCGGCGATTTCTTTGGCCAAGTGCTTTATCAAGGTATCATATGACCACCTTATCCCTACAAAATTTCCACCGGAATCTAGGCCAGAAATATTTTTTTTCTGTCGTTTGATATTCCTTCCTCTCTGATTTAATTTATGTTGCAATACATTTATTCTGTACTACCGCCGAACCCTGATGCCAGAGGCTGATCAGCTGCTCCTTAATAGCATCAGGGTTATCGCAATCTTAGGCTGGCTTACAGCCACACCACCACAGTAGAATTTAAGTTGGAGCAAAGTTAATCCAAACCAATGGAGAAATTATGAACGCCACTCTCTGGAAAGATAAAGTAAAAACTGCGGGAAGACCGGACCGCATTATCAAAATCACCGGCTATTCGGGGTCCAGCCATGTCACCTGGCAGCTGCACTCTGGGGAAAGCAAGAAGAAACAAGGGCGAATAAGCATTGCCAGTTTAAAGCGTGCTTTCACCGAGGTAACGGAAGCAGAAGCAGATTCTTAATTGCCAATTATAAATTATAAGATTCCAACAAAAATAGATCGCTTGGAAATATTTCATTCATATTGAATCAGGTTTTGGGTAGGAAGGGTGCTCTAAAAGAGAAAAAATAAGGCCTGGAAGCAGAATGACATTCAAATCAGAACAACTTAGATTTTTGAAGCCCTGCAAAAAGAAAAAACAAGAGTCTGTAAACTCTTGTTTTTTCTTTAAGTACGCGGGGAGGGACTCGAACCCTCACGCCTTGCGGCACTAGATCCTAAATCTAGCGTGTCTGCCAATTCCACCACCCACGCATCAGTGATGTCCGCGCCAAAAGTAGTATGCTTTTTTCCGGAAATCAAATAAAAATATTTTTGTTTTTCCCGAAACAGACATTCGGCAATTTCCTAAATATCTTCGGTATTCCTAACTGTTTTGGGAATCTATTCTGAAGCGCTTTTTTGACCGGCATATTCATCTTTTTCGGAAATTGCCCGGGATCATAGACAAAATGCTCCCTTTTCCCCTATTTTTCCTTGTTTAGCAGCAATATCTACAGTTATTTATACTCTTTAAAAAAGAAATTGCTTAAATTGTGTCGTTTCTGATAAGTACCGCTGAGAACATTTGTAATATTGTGGCCGGTGAATAAACATCCAGATCATTGGGTATTGGTTCACAAATGTTTATAATAAGTTGACTTGCAGCTAATAAAGAATGCAAATGACCTTTCCGGTGTAGCAAAAACGCCGGTTACTGGCATTAACAGCGCGGATACTTCAGCCGCCTTTGATAGAGGTAATAATGCAATTTGAGCACCTATGCATGGGATGCATGTCTGAAAAGGGGATTTCAGCCGATTGCCCTTATTGCAGCTGGAAAGAGACATCAACCCCTGCCTCTCCTTATCATCTCCCGCCCCGCACCCTGCTAAACCAGCAGTATTTGGTTGGCATGGTGATCAGTCAGGGAAAATTCGGGATTACCTATCTCGCCTATGATATCGAAGCGAAAGAGAAACGGGTAATTAAGGAATTTCTGCCAAAGGATATCATCAGCCGATTTCCCGGCAATGCCAATATCGTTATCAATGACATCGAATATCAGCCGGATTTCAGTTACAGTCTAAGCAAATTTTCGGAAGAAACCGCCGTGCTGCAGCGCATTCACCCGCAGCCGGGACTGGCGCATACTTTCGATTTCTTTCGGGAAAACAGCACCGCCTACCGGGTAATGGAATTTGTCGACGGCATTACCCTGAGCGAATATCTGCAGCAGCATGGCGGAAGCCTCTCCTTTAGCCAAATCATCAAAATTCTCACCCCGCTGATGACCGCTCTGGAGAAAATCCATGCGCGTGGATTGCTCCACTTTGATATATACCCCGGCAATATCCTTATCGATAAAAATGGCGTTGGTAAACTGATCAACTTCAGCGGCACCAATTACGTGGTTGCCCGTCGCTGGAAAATATTGCGCTCGATCATTCGCCAGGGCTACTCTTCTCAGGAGCTTAGCAACAATATCAATGCCTCCGGCCCCTGGTCCGATATCTATTCGCTTGCCGCGACACTTTATCGTGGTCTCACCGGACAAATCGTTCCGGATTCTATCGCCCGAATGAAGCATGACACCCTGGTGCCCCCGTCTCAGTTTAATCGGGAGTTATCCCCGGATGTCGGTAAACATATTGTCCGGGCGTTATCCGTGCATCCTTCCGAGCGCTTTCAATCGATGCGTTCCTTCAAGGAAGCGATTCTAAAAACCTGGTATGAGAAAGAGCGCCGCACTGAATCGGAAGCGATTGATCCTTTCAAAAAAGTGCATTGTTCATTCTGCGAAACTGCGAATGAAGTATTGACAACCGACCTGGAAGCGGGCACCGCAACCTGTTTTGGCTGCCACCGTCCGCTGACCGTCGATGGCGTTGAAGAACGGATTGAAGGCCGGACAGCACCGCCGTCCAAGCGGAAGAAAGCAAAGATTCCCAAAGGCAGCCAAAAAGCCTTTAAAACAAAGCGGAAACCGCCGCTCCCCATTGACAGCTTCGCCAAGATAAAGTGTAGCACCTGCGATGCTGTCAACGAAGTGCTAACCAGCGACCTCGGCACCGTGGCCACTTGCCTGGTCTGCGGGACCAAACTGGATAAACCGCTCGATGCACCGGAAATAGCCACAACACCACGGCCGCCCCTGGTTGATCAGGATACTGCCCCGGATGAAGTTTTGGCGCCTTTCGACAGCAAAGAAGCACCACCAGCGGTACCATCTTTCCCGGATGAAGTTCCCGAGGCGCCAGCGGAAGCATCGGCGAAGCAGACGACGATTCCCCGCATTGATAAAACCCAGCATTTAGCCGGCGAACCGGCGATGGGTCCGGACGAACTGGCCCCGGAAGATGAAAGCGTTGAGGCATCAGCGGAACCGGTAGAAAAAGAGGATGCAGTATTAACGGACTTCCCCGATGCACCAGTCACTGAAGAAAAAGTTGCACCTCCCTCGGATGATGACATCGGAGAGATTAAAGAAGATCTTTCAGACATTTCTATCCCCGATCGCGTTTTCGATCTGCTCCAGAGCGCCTCACCAAAGAAAAAAGGCGATACAGATCCCGATGCCGAACCAGCACGCCGGGCCACACCGGCCGATAGCAAGATGCCCGATCATATTTTCGATCGCCTTTCGGATGAGAATGCCCCGGAATTAACGGAAGATGTTTTACCGGAAGATATTTTACCGAGCATTGAAGAAACACTGGCTGCAACGGAAGCGCCGGAAGAAACAATGACAGCGCCGGAAGCACCGGCTATCGATATCGAAGAAACCGAAAAGTTCGTCGAAGAACCTCCAACAGTTATCGAACAGCCCCAGGAAAACAATACTTTTCCTGCTGTAGAACCGGCAGTCGTTGATATCCCGGAAGATGATCTTACCGATATAATTCCGGAAGATAAACCCGCTGAGGCTGAGGCGTATAGTGAATCAATCCCCTGCCCCATCTGTAATGCGATCAACGAATATCTGTCGACGCAAAAAGATCAGGCAATCGAGTGTAAAAATTGCCGCCGGAAATTTTTGCCCTCCGCTATTAGTGAGCAGGAATCGGTATTACCGGAAGCACCGCCGGATACTTATGTCTTTGAAGAGCCCGGTAAATCTCTCGGTCGGCGAATTGCCGTCGTCGCCAGTGCAGTTATTCTGGTCTTAATCGTTGGTATATTTGTCATGAATTATTTTAATAACAAAGCCGAGCAGGCCGCCTTATACACCCAATTTGTGCAGGATGGCGATATTTCTTTCAATGACGGCCGTTTTATGGAAGCGATTCGCAGCTATCAATCTGCGCTGGCAATTCAGCCGGATGATACTTCTCTCACCAGAAAAATCACCGTTAGTCAAAACCATCTCAGTGATTTGGAAGCAGTTCTCGAAGCAGAGCAAATGTCTTTTCTTGCCAAACTGGAAAGCGCCGATTCTCTCTTTGAAATTAAACAGTATAGTGATGCCCGTTCTATTTATGAAGGGCTTCTCACAGATGCGCCTGACGATCCTTACATCGCTGACAAGCTCGATGAATTGAATCAGTTATTAGCCCAGAAAACATCCAGACCGGCGCGGAAAACACCACCGCCTCCACGCACAAAAACAGTTGCGGCAAGTTCCCGGGATAACCTGCAGTCTTTGATCGATCGCTCTCCGACTAATAGCACCATCAATCTGGCCCAGGGGATCTACACTTTAAATGAGCCACTGATTATCAAAAAATCTGTGCATTTGAAAGGTGCCGGGCCAAATCATACCCTGATTATCGGCGATAATATCTCATCGGTCATTTCTGTGAAGGAAGGCGTCCGCTTTACATTATCCGGTGTCGGATTTGAGTATCAGGGGAAAAAAGCGACGAATATTATTCGTGTAACCGGTGCGACTGTCAACATTAGCCAATGCTCATTCAAAGATGCCCGTTACAGCAAGGATGATCAAACCAGCGGCAGCGCTCTTTACTTTAAGGGAAATAGCAGCGGTACTATTACCGAATCGCGTTTTACCGGCAACTATACCGCGCTTTATGTTAAAGATCGTGCCAAGCCGGTATTTGTCGACAACGAGCTGCGCAACAACACGATTGGGGTGCAGATTCGCGGTGAGGCACGGCCGGTGATCAAAGATAATCTTATCCAGGAAAATCGTGGGAATGGCATCGCTATTTATGATATGGCTCAGCCGAAAATTTCCGGAAATCGCATCTTGCTTAACAAATCCAATGGGCTGTTTTTTAAGGCGAGCAACTTTAACGGCACCATTAAGAGCAATGAAATACTAGACAATAAAGATTTCGGTGTATCCCTGCAAGGCGAGTCGCGCCCTTCACTGGAAGATAATATCATCAAAGGAAATGGCCTTGGCGGTTTGCAATATAAGGATGCTGCGCAGGGCGTTCTGCGCAAGAACAAAATTCTCGGGAATAAATATGGTGGCATTAAGATCGTCGATCGGGCCAAACCAACCCTTACCGCGAACAAAATCCTCAATAATCAGGGGGACGGTATCGAGATTATGGACAAAGCCCAGCCGATGGTCAACAGCAATGAAATTAGCCAAAACAGCGGCGATGGTATCAGTCTGCTCCTCAATGAACCGGGCGGCTTACTGACCAATAACATTTGCACCGGTAACCGGGGCTATGGCATCAGTATACTGAAGAAGTCCGAACCGGCCCTGACGAACAATACCTACAAAGGCAACCACGAAGGCACCATCTTTCGGCAGGAAACTTCACAGAATTAGGTCTGGGAAGAGACTGCTCTTGCTACAAAAGAGCTAATTGGGACAATAGTTTAACACACTAGCTTGCATGCAAGAACATATACCGCCCCTATGGGACTGGAATGTTTTTGGGGTTCGCTTTAGCTATAAATATGTCGTCCCTACGGGACTTGTCTTCTCAAAACTTTTTTACAAACAAATCGAATGCCCTGTAGGGCAAAATATTTATAGCCAGTTGATTTTCGGATAGCGTTAAACTTGAAAAGCTATTCAATCTTGTCATTGCGAGGCGCTTTTTGCCAAAGCAATCTTAAGGTGCATGTAATATGAAGATCGCTTCGTCGCTGTACTCCTCGCGATGACGACAATCAGCCTGATCTTTTTTTAGATTTAATTGTTTGTAAGGCAATACGTCTTCTACTGATACAATGCATTAAAGATCAGCTTAAAAGTGCCATACGTCTGGCTACGATGCTGCGGGCGGAAGGCATAGAGAATCACCTTCCCTTTTCCTAACGGAATTTCTGCCAGCCCTACCAAACCGTCTAACTTATCAACACCCACTGCCCAGCCGCTCTTGAGCAAATGATGGCTGTTATAAAAACCAATCTCACGAATTTCCCGTGGATAAGGCCGTAGTTTCAGGGCGATTTGATTGTTGATGTAAACATGCGCCTTCTTCTCCATGCCGTAGGTTAATGGCACACCGGTATCAAGAGACATTTCCAAAATACTGCCGGGGATAAAATAGTCATCCCGCTTGTAATTCCTCAACGCATTTGTCACCGGTAATTTCAGTTTGTCGATCGCCAGATTACAGGCATCACCAAAGAAAAGCGCGGTGCCACCCTGCTCGATAAAATTCTTCAAGCGCTGCACGCCGCTGGCGCTAATACCACCGGTATAATTCTCCCGAACTGCCGGTTCACCGGGACGTTGATCGATATTGCGGCCATTAACGATACTATTCGCTCTCTGGCTGCCGAAAATAATCACGTCGAGGTTTTTGTTGAGATTATACTTCCCGCGCATCTGATCGTTATGCAGCGTTTCATATTCATAGTCGAATTCATCGAGCACCCAGCGGAGCCAGCCTTCATCATATGCCCAGGAAATCCAGGGTTGATAAACCCCGATACGCGCCGGGCGAATTTTGCTGGCAGGGATTTTCAGCATACTCTCATCCGGCAGCAGCGGTGATAATTGCACATTATACTTCAGGCTTTTTTGCTGAAGCATTTCGCGATTTTTTTCGTCGCACCACACCATAAAAGTGCCGGCATCGTAGCCTTGTAATTCCTCATTCAGCGCAAGGATATCAAGGTTGTTCCTCTGCAGATTATTCACCAGGCGGTAACTATTGGTATTACGGCGTTCGATTGCCATCCAGCCGGATTGTACCAGGGAAGTGTCGATATCCAGCCGCAGTGAATCCACTTTCTGATAGGATGTGGTCAGCGGTTTTTCTCCCGGCAAGGCTGTAATTCCCATTTGCATTGGCAAGGTCCAGCCAGTAACGTCATACGGCTGACGTGGCGGGCCTCCGGGGTATTCCCGCAAATTCGGGTAGCGCTGTACTTCCATCAAATCTTTAATGTATGCGCGGGTCGGCTGCGCCAACGGAATAATGAAATCACCCTTGTGATAATCCCGGCCATCCATCTGAAAATCCTTTTCGGCCTGATAGACCTCCACATTGGCGATACGCAGCCGTTTAAGCATCTCCAGCATATTGCCGGGATCGTGCTGATCTTGCGGCATCAGGTAAAACAAGGGATGATCTTCCGGTTTTACTTCAATCGCCCGCTTGTTCAATTGATAGAAATTGGTTTTGAATTTCTGCCGATACGTTGCAGACAACCTGAGCAGAGAAAGCGCCGCAGCTTTTTGATATTCAACGATATCCCGCAATCGCCACCATCCTCCCGGCCAGGGATCGAGGAAGTTGGTTTGTTGCTTGTACTCCGGCAAATCGATACCCATCCCGCCCAGACTGGTTCGTGGAAAATACATTGGAGAGGCGTAGCGCACGCTGGCAGCTTCGGTAAGGATACCGATGCGATTATGCCAGAGTGGCGTTTTCGACATGGTGCCTTCAAAATAGGCGTTGAAAATTGTCCCGGATACCAGCCCCTTGAATCCCTGATCATGCATTTCCGCCAGCATGTGTTTACCAGCCATATTCAAATTCGCCATGAGGGAAGGAGGCACATTCGGATTGACCGGATCGCTATACGGCGGTAAAAAGAAACGGGCGCGAGTACTGCCCATCTGGTGCTGATCCATAACGATTTCCGGATACCACTCCTTGTATAGCACATCAGCCATCAGGCGGCTCTCCTGCAGGCTAAAAAAGAACCAGTCCCGATTGTTATCATGATCCGCATAGTAATGATATTTATAGGGCATTCTACTGCCCTCATACGCGGTACCGACGGTGCTTTGATACCATTTGGTGATCATATCCTGCCCATCGGGATTGAGTGATGGCACCATGAGAAAAATAACATTGTCGAGAATATGGCGAGTGTCTGCATCATCCGCGGTGGCGAGCTGATGGGCCAGCTCTAACGACTCCTGACTGGCAGCAATCTCATTGGAGTGGATATTCATGGTAATCAGGCAGACTGTCTTGCCTTCTTCGATTAGCGCGGCAGCATCTGTCTCGCTCAATTCATACGGTCGGGCAAGCTGTGCCTGTATGCGGCGATATTTATCCAGATCGGCAATCGTTTCCGTACTGGAAATAATTGCCATCAACATCGTGCGTTCCAGGGTAGTTTGCCCCAGTTCGACAACTTTAATGCGATCGGATGCTGCATCGAGGGATTGTAAATAGGAAGTAATTTGTTCCCAATTAACCAGCTTGCGGTCTTCACCCATTTTGAAACCGAAGACCGCCTCCGGAGATTCGGGTGCCTGGGAAAACAGCGGGGCACCCATGATTATAAGAAGTATTAGTATTCTGCTGAGAAGTCTCAAAATCATAGCTGCTCCCGAATCAATATTGTCGTATTAGTCTATCCAGTCTGCGATAAACACATTGGTATCGCCCCGTTTTTTATTCGCCCGGTTAGATGCAAACACCAGATGTTTGCCATCGCGGGTAAACATGGGGAATCCGTCAAATGTCTCATTATGGGTAATTTGCTTCAAACCGCTGCCGTCGATATTTACCATAAAAAGATCAAAGTTACGGCCTGTCTCGCTATTAATATTGGAAGAAAAAATAATCCGCTGTCCGTCCGGATGAAAGTATGGTGCAAAGCTGGCTTTTCCGAAATCGGTCACCTGGGTCATATTTTTACCATCGACATCCATAACATAAACTTCTAAAGCAGTGGGGCGAACATAACCAAGATTTACCAGATCATCATAATCCGCCAACGCCTCCGGTGTTTTCGGGCGACTGGCACGGAAAACGATTTGTTTGCCATCCGGAGAAAAGAACGGGCCGCCATCATAGCCTTTTTCGTGGGTCAGGCGGGTTTGATTACTGCCATCGATGTCCATAATGTAAATTTCCGGGTCGCCATCGCGGGTAGAAGTAAATACGATTTTATCGCCATTGGGTGATACCACCGCTTCTGCATCGTAGCCGGGAGAATCGGTTAATTGCTGAACGATCTCTCCATCCAAATTAGATACGAAGATATCAAAACTGTCGTATAACTGCCAGACATATCCGCGGGAACGATCGGGCGGCGGCGGACAGGCATCATTATCCAAATGAGTTGAAGCATAAATTACTGCTGAATCTCCGGGCATAAGAAATGCACAGGTGGTTCTCCCTTTCCCGTTAGAGACCATTTTCTTGCCACTGCCATCGCGATTCATCACAAAGATCTGATCACACTCCAGTCCATCAACTTTTGACTGGAATGAGAGCATTTTTTCGGTGAATCCCCAATAAGCTTCGGCATTTTCGCCGTCGGTTGTTAACATACGCAGGTTCTTCAGATGATCTTCACCTGGCAGGATATATAAATCTTCATATTCGGCAGATTCTTTATCAGCCCCTGATTCGCCGCTGCATGCCGCCAATGCAAAAAGTATCAACAAAATTCCACACAGCCCTTTTACTATCTTCATCTTAACTCCATCTCATCGTTTCGATTTTGCAATAACTTCTTGACCCTATTTTTGTAAAATTTGCAAAAAATAAACATTTTTTTCTGTTTATCGAAAGGATTTCTGAAATTCGTACAGCTATTAGGCGGCAACCGCGATCAGGAGAGAGCACTTGTTCAATAACACTTCAGATCATATGCGGGTTGAATTATGAATCTCAATGGATTTAATGGAGAAAGATCCGGGAGTAGATTTATAGCATGCAGTGAAAAAAAGGAGCAATCAATTAGCTGATTGCTCCTTTAAATGTTTTCAGACCTAAATTTTATTGGAGATAAATTACGGTCCGATTAGAACCTGCAATTCAAAAACGTTACTTCATTAATAGCATCTTTTTTACGACATGCTGTCCGCTGGTCTGCACACGATAGAAATAAACGCCACTGGCGATGTCTGCACCATCGAAGCCAAGAATATGATATCCGGCTGCCTGCGTTCCCTGGAATAAGGTCTGCACCAATTGTCCCTGTACATTATATACTGCGACGGTTACTTCATCCTGCTTCGGCAATCCGTATTTAATATGCGTCACAGGATTAAAGGGATTGGGATAGTTCTGAAAAACAATGAAGTCCTTAATTATTTCCCCTTCATTGCCCGGACCATCTGCAATCGGCAATACGATATCCATTCCGCTTAATTGACCGGCTTTGAGAATCGATTGCTCATCATCGGCAAAAACAACAGTAGCATTAGGAATTTCCACCCGCCATGCCAGGGCAGCATTTGCACTGGAATCAGCGATTTTAAAAGCAATAGTGGCAAGATCGATAAAATCCGTGCTAATATTGACTCCCTGGGAAGGTGCTGCAAGCTCGATATTTATCGATAACCTGCCCGGCACCGGCTCCCCAAGCGTCGTCGGCTGATAAATGCCACTGTTAAAATCCGGACCTTTCACCATTACCGGTGTTTCCAGAGCTTCCGTATTATAAGTGAAAACAAAATTACTCGTCCCCAGGGCAATGTCCTGGATATCGGCATTCATTTGAACTTTCACTTCGAAGTTTCCACCGACATGTCCGTCATTTTTCTGCAACTCGAATCGTAAGTTGTATTGCGGATTCGCCATCAAACTGGCCGTTATCCCTAACAGGAAAAACATTAATGTAAATACAGTTACTTTTTTCATTACACCCTCCATGCTGTTACAAAAATCATTACCATTTTTTACTCTCTTCTTAAACCATCCATTGCTATAAAACGTCACTCAAAAATTATTATCGACAATCTTATTAAGGAACTTGACTGGCTTTTCCATTGTTGGGGCGCCATAAAATGTTCAGATCCAGGGCATCAATACCGCCATCCAGGTTAAAATCTCCCAGACTGTCATAAGACCAGGTCATACCATTTTGCAGGCGCCAGATAAGGTTCTTATCCAACGCATCTACCCCGCCGTCCAGGTTACCATCACCGGGATAGAGTGCAAAAATTCCCGGCGAAACTTCGGACATCGGATTAAAACCAAAGGCCTGATCTTCCTGAATGGAGAAATCATAGAGCGGGGTATTTTCGCTGAGCAACATCGGTTGGCTGGACATGATTGCCAGGTGATTGCGATGATAAACAATCATGTAATTTCCATCCGCATCTGCTTCAAATTCAAATCCAACGGCGCTGCTGCCATCCAGGTCTACAATCATACCGTCTTTCAGCAAGAATGCCGCCCGGCGCCCGGTAGCAGGTCCATCGGCTTCTCCCCGCATTTCAATTAATATCCAATCAACTACATCTGCCGGAATACTACTCACATTTTCGGCGCCGGCGTAATTCCAGGGCGCGACATTAAACGGCTGCTCGACCGGTAAAAGCCCCAGGTTAGCCAATGTGGTGCTCATCGTATCGCCTGTAGCGTCGAAGGGGCCGGATAAAAAGACTTTAATATTTACGCCGATATCGCGAAAAATTTGATACCCTTCGGTAATTATCGGACTCGGGGTATAATTGCTGCGAAATGCCCGGGCTTTTAGAATCTTCGATTCGTCAATTTCAATCGGGCCGGTATAGAGAGAATCCGTTTCTTCCGGGTCTTCCCCATTCAGCGTATAATAGATCACCGATTCGGCAGTATTTGTCGACATTTCGACAAATTGTGTTTCCGTAAATATACCTCCGGGAGGATTGATTTGCGGTGCTGCAACCAGCAAATTATCAATAATTGATTGAAATGCATCCGAGCGCCCGGCCCCAAATAATGGATCGGTTCCGGTATCCCCTAAATCTACCGCGGAAGTGAGCAACATTCGACGAATGTCTGCGCTGCTGCTATCGGGGAACTGCCCGCGTAGTTGGGCTGCAATCGCAGCGATATGAGCGGCAGCAGCACTGGTGCCGATAAAAGTGCTGGGAAATCCACCGGCCCCGGTTACCGAAACACCATCGACAGCAGAGATATCCGGCTTACTACGAACCGCTGGCGGGAACATGATTGTCGAGGGCCCCTGGGAAGAATAGCTGCGCAGATTATCATTTCCGGGATCTGCAGCGTCAATTGCCCCAACGGTAACGACGTCTTCGACAGCGGCGTGTCCCCAAACCGCATCGCCGGGAACGATATTGTTGATATAAACAGCCGCTCCAAAAACTTCATAGAGGTTTACTTCAAGTGTATGCGCATCACCGGAGGTTTGCATCGCTACAACGGCAAAATCTCCAGCCGTGCTTGCATTTGCGCGGTAGCTGAATCGTTCGAAGGGGTTTTCGCTGCCACTTTGGAGGTTGGTGCTGCTGGCAACCAATTCATTCGTAGTAAAGCTGTAGAGATAGACATCATAATCACTGGCGGCAGCGCCAAATGGTTCATCCCATTGCATAACCACGCGAATGCCCTCACCATCGTCCAAATTGATATATAGATATGGCTCCCCTATTCCAGCGCCACTAAAATCGTGTATATTTGATGCGCCTAGTAATGGCGTAAATTCTCCCTGGTAATGAGTATTTCCGCCATTTCCCGCTGCGGTTACATAGACCACATCGTTGTTAGCGACAACATCAGTAATGTGGGATGCGACGACACCGTCTTCAAACAGTGGTTGGCCAAGCCATTGAACGTCATCAATGATAATATCCGCGCCGGCAGCAACCAATTCATCCACTGCATCGCGAAAACCGGGGTTACTACCGCCATTATCATGGAAAAGTAAATTTGCATCCGGGGCGAGGTCATGAACGATTTCCAGAATCGCAGTTCCTTCGTCGCCCCCCTGATTGTTGGAAAGTACCGTCAAGCCGCTGCCGTCAGCGGGGAGGTCGCCACTACTTTGTGCAGAAGCCCGATTATCCACTCCATCGGATATGATGCCGACGGTAACACCACTGCCCCCCTGCCCATAAATGCTGCGAGCGACATCTGCCCGGTGAATGGCATCTCCTTCCGAAGTTACGGAACCAGTTGCATGGACTGGTGAGGCAACAGTTTCGATTCGCCGCACCTCGGCACGTTGGGCCAGGCTTTCCAGACGGGCGATCTTCACCCGGGCGACAACCAGATTATCGTTTTCTACCCGATGGCTGATTTCATCCGCATAAGCATCAACCAATGCCAATGATACGTTATCCTGAAGATAAACGTAAACATCGACGGCGATATCTTGTATTTGGGAAACCTGCGTTATTAATGCATCCGGAGATTGCAGATCCTCAAGGGTCTGCATACTGCGCAGATGATTTTCCAGTGAAGTACCAATTGGAAGGGTTTCAGGATAAAGTAATCCCAGTAAATCGCTGCTGAACTTTTCCTGATACGGTTGCAGCGCCAATTTGACTTGCTGTGCTGCCGCGAGCTGAGATTGCAACTGAGCTGGAGATGGATGCTGGTTGCTACGAAACTTAGCGGGATTAGAATCACTTAGTTGCTGACCATAAACACTCCCAAAACAGAGTGCGCTAACTAAAACAATGGTCATCCAAATGCCTGTGCATTTACGAGATTCCATAATTGCCTCCTACGATAATTGTTCTTGCCGAAGCATATTACACGCTTCGTAGTACCGGTATACGAAAGCCGTATCACCAAGAACTAACCCTATCCCCATAGGCAGATGTCAGAGACCAAGTCCGTTTATCTCTTTCAACTCATCGGACTAAGATGAGCTGACGACTGTCAGTATTAAAAATACTATAATTCGACCAAAATTTCAATATTTAGAACATAGGGTTTAGCCAATTAATAAAAATACCGACCAACCCTCCCAGGGTGTATATTTACTAAATTTTATGCAATAAAATGAATATTCTTCATTTTTAGCGTTTCTTACTGTGATCCAGGTCGTACATTTTCAATTTCGTTTCAAATTTTTTTGCTGCCCGGAACCTTCATTTCCGGCGGTATTTTCCGAAGCGTTACCGGGAATTTGACTGGCCGCGCCATTATCCGGTCGCCAATGCAGATTCAGATCGAGGGCATCAATACCACCATCAAGATTAAGATCGCCCTTTTTACTGTAAGACCAAACCGACCCGTTTTCGTCACGCCAGATCAAATTTTTATCCAGCGCATCCACCCCTCCATCGCTGTTGCCATCGCCGGAACGCAGGCAGTAAGGCCCACTGCTGCCAACCTGCTTTGTGGGTGCAGTGCCATAAGCATTCCCGGATAAACTGAAATCATAAAGCGTACTACTGCTATTCAAAGTCACTTTGTTTTTACTCATCACTCCCAGGTGATTGCGATGATATACACAGATGTAATAGTCGCCATGAGCAATTCCGGGAAAGGAAACGGTACTAACGCCATTGGTATCCACAACACTCCCGTCATTCTTCAAAAAGGCAGCACGGGAAGCGATGAGTGATTCCGCATTACTTTCACTTCTCAGCGACAGCAAGACCCAATCTACCACACCGGTCGGTATTGTAGAAACGCTTTCACTACCACCGTAGCTCCAATCACCTCCGCTGTAGGGCTGGCTGAGCGGCAGTAGGTCATTTTCCCCGAGATAAGTATTCATACTGCTACCGGTGCTATCATAAGGCCCTTCAAGAATAACCTTCGCATTTACAGACAAAGGCCCGAGAACATTGAATGTCAATGGCACGGTAATATCGGAATTAAAAGGATCATTGCTGCTTACACTCAATTCTCCATTGTAGGCACCGACATTCAAACCGCTTGCATCGAATGTTACAGCGATCTTAGTGGAATCGCCGGCAGAAAGGCTTCCACCATTTCCTCCCAAAGAAAGCCAGTCCAAATCAAACTGTTCCAATGCACGGATAATCCAGACATCACCGGGATATGAGCCATGAATATCATACCAGGTGCTGCCGTTAGGGGAAAAAGACGCTCGACTATCAACATTTACCAGGGAATCTGTGATGTTCATTGGCCATTGAACATCCTGAAATTCCAGGGTAATCCAAAAATCTTCACTGCTCCCAAAAGATACTGTTGAAGAAAGCGCAATCAATTCCCATTCGGAATAATAATGCCGCCATTCCGCCGCACTGAGCGTATCCCGCTGTAATTCCGTACCGGGAGCGCCGCTATTATCATCGCGAATACTGACATAAATATCCGAAGTGCTGTTGTAAGTGCGATAGCGGGTATGAACATGCGATAAGGTGAATGGGCCGGAAGTCGTAAATTTTACGCCGACATAAAATGGGGTTTGGGAGCCATAACCTACACTAGTATACCAATCCCCGCTGGTATAATCTTCAAACACCAGTGAATCGGTAAACTGGGTGGTCTCCAGGGGCAAGCTGCCAGCATTGCCGGTAATCAGGTCGGTTCTATCATCAGAAAGTGCTGGCATTTCTCCCTCTTTTGCAAAGGGCAACGGCCGCCAGGAGCGACTGCCGGCAGATTTAACTTTTCCGGTTTTCTGCTTTGTGGCAGCAGCCCTTTCTTTCATAGTATATGTCAGGCTGGCATCGCCGATATTCTCGATCGTTATCGAATCGACCAGGCTGCTGTCTGCCAGGACACTTACCGAAAAAGATGCCGGGTTTACGGCAATTTCTCCGATATTCTCATCATCGATGATGGTGCCAACCCCCAGGCTATCGGAAATAACCCCGTTCGTCGGATCTGTCAAAATCACTTTTAGATATTCGTCTGATTCGTTGGTAATATCGCCATTAACGCTGATCGAAACTGTTTCTGTGGAATCCCCAATTACAAAGGTTACCGTATCGCTACTTACGGCGGTATAATCCCCGCTGGATGTCGCTGTGCTGTCTGCCGTGTAATAGGCAACTTTAACCTGCACGGTTGGGGCTTCGGAAAGGTATACTTCGAAATCAAGATTAACCGAGCCAGCATCTCCTTCCCGCACACTGGCATTTCCAATATTTATCACTGGAGAGGCCGAATTACTGCGATAAGCGGCGATGACACTCCCCATATTATTCCAGGTTTTACGATTATCAGCAGCGCTGGCATTTCCTTCGGCAATCCCCATTGGTGTGCTGGTTGTTGGATGAAGCGTATCGGGATTGGAGAAATAAGCCAGGCGGGTACAGCTGGTGCCTCCGGCTGTACATTCGTTATTATAGGACATAATTGTCCGCCAGCCTTCCGCAACAACCTTATATCCATGATTATAGGTAAATGGGCTGTTGTTTGTGCCATCGACATACCAGTCATGCCGGCAACCGAGATTATGGCCAATTTCGTGGGGAAAGCTTAAATTACCGACGGCACAGCTTCTTCGCACCACGCCAAACGCCCAGTTTGAATTACCGGATGATGTTACGCTAAGATTTGCCCGTCCGCAGGCGCCGCCACTAAGGCTTTCTACTATCAGGGTAACCAGATCCGCCCCGTAAGATTCCCGTAAAGTATGGGCCTGATCCATAAATCCATCATCGTCATCTTCCAGGCGATCCAGATCCGTCGCGGAGCTATTGCTTTCCGCATATTCTAATTCCGCACTATGGATAAGCCTCACCCGTGGAGAGATACCACTGGCGGCCAAGGCATTGTTCGTAACATCGATCATCAGCTGAACTTCTGCGGAAATATCACTGGAGGCAGCAGCGGCATCATCGGTATAAACCACCAGCACATCGATTATCACTCCTTCTGTCGGCAGGATGTTCTCAGAAGGAATATCCAGCTTTAATCCCCGGTTAGGTTTTAAATGTTTGTCCGGTGTAAAATCATTTTCACCGACGTCTTCCGTTTCACAAACATCGGGCAATTGGGAAGGATCGATTTCCCCAATCCAATGCATTCCGTCCCCGACAGGACGAATTTGAAAATAACTAGCGCCGTCCCGAATATCACCGGTAATATTTTCGCCACGGATCACCAGATCAATATTGCTCAGGGGGTTTTCTGCAAGCTTTCCGGACCAGCTAATATCTTTTAAGCTGCGCACTGTCATATTTCGAAAATCGCCTTCCGGAGAATAATCTTCAAATAAATTGATAATAATATTAGATTTATCAATAAGCGCCCGGTTTATTCTGGCATATCTTTCCCGAATGATAACACCATTCGACCGGTCCATTTCCATGCGATCAAAAACCCCCGGTTTCATGATCGACTCCGCTTCCAAAACGCTTACACTTTCTCCCACCAGTGGGGATTGTGCATAGATATCCGCCGCAAAAAGCAGAAGCAGCACCAGTAGTTGGCAGCAGCCAATTTTGAATCGATTAATCATACAACTTTTCCCAATTCCTTAAACAATGCTATTTATTAGTCCGGCAACTGCTCTTATGCATATATCCGCCACCGGCTATCAGCATTTTACAATTTTTACCACCCATTGCGTTGCGTGTACTCACACAGTGCATTGTTTGTGACGGTGGATAAAATTTTCAGGATTTTAACAACCTGTAGAGCTTCATTATAAACAGTATCGGCCAATTATAAAAGTAAAAAATAGCCAATGTAGAAGCCGTTGTTCGTTGTTCGTTGTTCGTTGTTCGAAGAAAGATCAACGATTAGCCTCAGCTGTTCCTCCGGGCGACATTTGCTTTTCTACCAACAGCTTCTACCTATTGCCATTATTCTAAGATTAAGGCACTTGTCGCTGCATCCCGAGGGCAGATCGCCAGTGAATATTGATATCAAGTGCATCGACACCGCCATCGAGGTTAAAGTCGGCATTATTGAAATATTCCCAGGGTATGCCGTTTTCGCTGCGCCAGACATCTTCCCGGTCATCAACGTTAACGATACCGTCACCATTTGCATCTCCGGTTATCATCCCGTAAACGCCTGTTTCCAATAGTTGCAAAGCGTTTGTTCCGTAAGCACTTGCAGTATCTGAGGAAAGATCTGCTAAAACTGCTGTAGCAGCGGATAAAATTAAGGAAGAACTACTCATCACCGGCAGATGATTATAATGATAGACAACCAGATAATAATTGCCGGCATCAGCGTTAAAACATAAGGGAGATTCGCCGTCCAGATCTACCACGCGGCCATCCTTGCGTAACAATCCGGCCCGGCGGGTAACAATGCTTTCCGGCGCCGGTGAGCTACGTAGTTCCAGCAACACCCAATCGACGATATCAGCCGGAATTTCGCTAACAGCTTCACTACCATTGTATCCCCAGGAAGGATCGCCATAGGGTTGGTTTAATGGCAGCACGGATTTTGCCGCAAGCGTGGTACTCATGCTATCGCCGGCAGCCTTGTAAGCACCGGAGAGCCAGACCTGCGCATCTACCAGAAGCGATTTGCTGTAAACGGCAATATCGTCTATGGCAAATCCATCCGATCCAAAAGGGAAATTATCATATTGTTGGAATTTAACGACGAAATGTTCGCTAAGCGTCAGGCCATGCACAATTGCCAATGAGTCCACATTCAGGGAGAAAGGAATCCAGTTATTCGCTGGATAAGAAAGCGACTGAAAATCCTGCACCAGTTGAAAGCTTTCCCCGGCATCATCAGAAAAGAATACGCCGTCTTTAAGATGTGTTTCCTCATTACTGTGCATCCATTGAAATTCCAGGATAACATTTTTCTCCCCGGCGAGATTCAAATGGAGGCGCGCATCATTGGTGACCATCGGTCCAATTACACTGGCGGCCATTTTCAAACTGTAATTACCGGCAAATGGGTTAATTTCGCCATCGATAGCAATATCGCCATTGGGGTGATCACTATCGGTGCGCCAGCAATTTTCCCAGGTGCCGGACTCAAATCCGTTTGTGTATGGCAAGGTGGCATAATCAATAACGCCGTGCTGCGTCACGTAAATCGTTTGCGGGCTGTTGGCAACGCCGGGCGCGTTGATGGAGACAGCTGCGGTTCGCGGAGTATAGGCCGTATTCTCCGGGAAATCCATAACGATGTTACCACTGTCTGCACCACTGGCACCTGCGGAAATCGTTAACCACTCTCCCCCACTCGTCACTACCGCGCTCCAATTCATACTGCCGGCGCCGATGTTCTGCACAGCCAGGTTTTTGCTGCCGGCGATATGGGCCATCTGCGCATTTTCCGGAGATACCGCTAGAAAAGGAATCGTCGCCCCACTGCGAAATGCTGCGACAATCGATCCGTTTTGGTTAAGCACCCGTCGGTTATCCGCTCCTAATGAATCGCTGCTGGCAACACCCATTAAACTACCATCGCCGGGGTGGAATTTTTCCGGATTGGACCAATAGCTGATGCGGGAACAGCTGCATCCATCGCTGTAAGCCATAATCGTTCGCCAGCTGCCGGCGGGATCCTGATATCCATGTGCATAAGAAGCGCTGCCGGCGATAACGGCATTTTCCCGGTCATGCGCTGCGCCAAGATTATGCCCCAGCTCATGCGCAAACGTGAAATTATTAACTGCATTATCCCAGCGAATCGCGTGGAAAGCAAGACTCTCGAAGGATGGATCGGGGGTTTGCATAACATATCCGGCCCCGTTACCGCCGCCATTGGTCCAGAGACTAACCACATCCGCCCCAAAAACATCGCGCATCACATGAACCACATCCATGTGGCCATCGCCATATTCCTTAATGCGATCGAGATCAGTATTCAAATCACCACTTTCAGTGTAGTTGACTTCCGAGCTGTAAACCAAACGGGCGCGATGACGAACGCCGCTAAGCGCAAAGGTCATATTCAACTCGCTGATTGCCAGACGAATTTCCGAATCGATATCCGGCGCAGTCAAAGCAGCCGCTGGTGTGTAGACAACCATGATATCAATCGTACTGCTGTCGTTTGCTGACTGTCCCGCACGGGTTTTCTCAATTACGCCTTTTGGTAATCCCTCGACTATCCGGGCATCACATTCCCCGGCCAGTGCAGACATTGCAATTTCCTTTACCAAATAGACATCCTCTGCGGCCGGCTCGATTCGATAAAGCGCAGATGCAGTGCGGACGACGCCATTCAAAACCCCATTATGCAGATTGATCACCAGGCTGCCCGGCTGGGATTTCAAATTCGCTTGCAGGGTCATTTCCTTAGCGGAGTGGCGCTTGCTGGAAATAGTATCACTGAGGAAATTGACATCACTAAAAAGTGCCAGTGCAAGATTTTTTCCCTGAAAATCTGCCGCTGCAGTCAATTGCGGACTAATAGTGACAAACCGGTGGCGGAGTACTTTTCCGGTAGCAATATCAGCATTTAAGCGACGTTGCTTTTGATATGTAAGAATATCGGCAGTTTTCCCGCTGGCAATTTCCTGTTCAATCAGGGAGATGTTTTCCCGGGCAACCAGGCTAGCGGAAATGCAGGTGAGCACTAACAACAGAGAGTAGATATGATTGATTAAGATTTTCCCATTTCGAGACATGGCAATCTCCTTATTGAATTTCCTGTGACAATCCCTGTCATGGCGAACCGGGAATCGCTTCCCGACGGCCACAGACATTGCTGCATCACAAACGACGCACAAAATTTGGAAACTGATTCAAAATGGGCTGGAATGAATCGTTTGACCGAAAACGTTAATTATTTATCCATAAACACGTCTCCGCGCCTCGCATGGGAAAAAGATAGCAGAAGTGTAAAATATTTGCACAGACCAGATCACAAATGACAATTTCTGAAAATAAACGCCGGTTAAATGGGCATTTGGGCGGAGAAAAATATTATTATCGAGAAGTTTAGATTCGCGGATGTGCAATTCTTTTACAACGCTGCTCAATATTCAGCACAGAAAAATAGCCACGGATGGAACAGGTTTTCACAGATTAATAAAACCAGAATATCTGTGTTCATCAGTGTATATCTGTGGCCTGTAAAACAACTCTTAAAGATTGTATAATCAGGCTGAATAAAAAAAATCCCTCCAGATAAATCCGAAGGGATTATAAATGAGGATAATTTTCAACTATGCTTAACGGAGCAGCACCATCTTACGCGTTTGGGAAAACTGCCCGGCCTGCAAGTTAACAAAGTAAATACCGGAGGCCATTGATGCACCACTATTGTTCGTGCCATCCCATTCTGCAATATGAATACCAGGCGCAACATTACCGGAAACCAGTGTTTTCACCTGCATACCGAGGGTATTGTAAACCACCAGTTTCACCCGACTGTTCAGCTGATTTTGGGGAATTTCATACTGAATTTTTGTACTGGGATTAAAGGGGTTGGGATAATTCGCCCGTAAGGCATATTCGGTGGGCAGATTGTCCGCAGCCTGAACTTCGATAGGCCCATGAAAAGTCCGAATGCCCTGCAGGTCAACATCGGCGATCTGATACCAGTAGGTGGCCCCGGCAGCAACGGTTGCATCCAAATAACTGTAGTTAATGGCATTGCTGGAATTTCCGGCACCTTCCAGGGCAGTATTTGTTTCATAGCTGGACAGCTGTTGAAATTCGCCATCAACGGCTGTCGAACGATAGACTTCAAATCCGAGATTGTTCACTTCGCTTTGGGTGGTCCAGTTTAACTGAACACCATTTTCAGCAGTTGTTGCCTGGAACGCGCTCAATTCTACCGGCAGGGCGTTATCGATACCATTTAGATTACCCAATATAACCGCTTGGGTAAATGGGTCATCGAGGAACATATTTGTCGCACTTGGTGTAACTGTTCGCCAGGTAATACCACTAGTGCTGGTTTCATCTGTTATCGTAAAAGTAATAATCGCAAAAGCCAGCCAATTAGTATCGATATTCAGGCCTTGCCCCAGCGGTGGATCGGAAGCAAGCTCGACATTTAGGGAAACAGTATTACCAAATGGCTTTGTAATCGTCATTATTTGATATGCTATAAAAGGACTACCGGAAATAAAACCACTCAAAGACAGGGGTATTAATGCTTCTGCAGACACATGCCCTGTATCTAAAGCAGCAGAATTATATTCCATTACGAAGTTTCCATTGCCGGCATTGAAACTGCCGGATTGGGCACGAATTTCTGCACGAACAGCGTAAACGCCCCCGTTCACACCATCGTTTTGAACTTCAACGAATTGCAGGTCAAAAGTCTGTGCAGTTGCGGGTAAAATAATAAAAACAAGGAAAAGAGCTGTCAGGACGTGAAATAAACGATTCGTTAACATTAGAACGAAAAAACCTCCGTTTTATGCAAATGCATTGCGAACAATGGTAAAACATTTTCTGTTTTAACGTATTCCTTTACAACGACTTACACAACCGGCCCTGGTGAATAAGTTTGGGTAAATATGTCTAATTATAAATAATTCTAATTTATAATCATAACAAAAATTACTTAAAACTACATTCCCGCCAATTGTGCTTAAATTAATTAAAGAATCATTCTTACCGACAGTAACAATTTACCAACTTCAGGATGAAAAGCATTACACTCCTGAGACAAAGAGTTATAACTATGGGACATTCATAATCTTTTAAAAACTTCCTCTCTCAAACTCAGGGGAAAACTCATTTTCAAACTATTTCAGTTCGCTCTTCCAGAAATCCACTTGCATCCGAAAAAAAGAGGTATTATTCTTTCGCGGACAAAAAGTTATTCTGGATTTTCGGAGTTTATCAATGCGATTGATTTATTTGTTGCTCTTCTTCAATCTAACTGCCATCGTTTCGGCACAATCCAACTCAGAGACAGTTGCCGGCAATACCCTAAAAATTGTTGATATCAATGTATGGTCCGGGTTGAATTATGAAGGCATCTGGCAGATGGGTGAATATGAATCGGCCGAAATTCGGGAACAGCGCTACCAGTCATTAATTAGCCAGTTAAAAGCACTGGATGCAGATATTATCGGTTTACATGAAGCAAACCCTTTACCGGATTATGCCGATAGAATCGCGCGTGATCTGGGAATGACCGGGATATATCATATCGGGCTAAGTGGGATTCGTATCGGTGCACTGGGGCTACCACTTAATTTGCGGGAAGGTGATGTCATTCTCGCGAAGCCAGCATTGCAGCCGGAATTTGCCGGCAGAAAGCAACTGTCCGGGGGATTTGTCGGTAATACGATCTCTTTTCATACCAGCGATGCCACCCAGATTATTGCCATGAAAATAACTTTCCAGGACAGGGACTTTTATATCTTTGCAACACACTGGCATGCCTCACCTCCTGGTTCCGCGGAAGTGTTATTACAGCTTCGCAAACTGCAAAGTTCCGGTGAATATTTACGGGAAGATCACTCTGATGCGGTTAAAAAAGTTCGGGAAGGGGTCGAATGGCGAATGAGTGAAGCAAAACAAACCCTGGCCTTTATCGAGGAAATCGCCGGGGATAACGCGTTTATATTAATGGGTGATTTTAATGCTCCGCCAACCTCCCGGGAAATCCAGCTATTGACAGCGCTCCCAATGATCGACTCTTACGCGGAATTACATTCCAGTGAATATGGATATACCTGGCACCCGAAGCAAAATGAACATTTTCTTCGCCACTATCAACCAGAAACAGGCTTTGATAAATCTTTTTCACTTTACGAAAATTTACAACGCTGGGCTAAACAATTACCCAACCGAATCGATTATATTTTTCTGGGGCCGGAAAAGTTATACAATCTTGGCCAATTGAAACTGAAAAGCAGCCGGGTCGTTCTCGATAAACCGGTAAACGGCATTCAAGCGAGCGATCACTTCGGTGTTTTCACTGAAATCATTGTGTTTTAAAAAACTAAACAGAATATTAAGGCTGGAACTTAAAAAATTGAAAATACTGCCTCCCCAGCTTTCTTGCCCATTTGTCCCTTTGGGATTTGTAGATTTGCAAATACCAAAGGGACAAGTGGGCAAGTGATACAGAGAAAAGACAGGCTATCTGCTTATAACATAAAAATCTTTGTCCGCTTACTTATCTTCAAATTATTGATTACATAAAGAAAGGAAATCCTATTATGAAACAATGGCAATCTCCTCCCGATTTGACTGTTGACGCCGACAAGAGCTACACCGCTACGATTCAGACGAACAGGGGTAACATCGTTCTCGAACTAAGCCCTGAGTATGCACCATTAACTGTAAACAACTTTGTCTTTCTTGCCCGCGAAGGTTTTTATGATGGACTTAATTTCCACCGGGTAATCAGTAATTTTATGATTCAGGGCGGTTGTCCGTTTGGGCGTGGCAACGGCGGTCCCGGCTATAAATTCCGCGATGAATTTGATGGTAATCCATTAATCCACGAACGCGGCGTTATTTCCATGGCCAATGCTGGTCCGGGCACCAATGGCTCCCAGTTCTTCATTACTCATGGCCCTCAGCCACACCTGAATAATCGTCATACCGTTTTCGGTAAAGTTACCGAAGGTATGGATGTTGTTGATGCCATCCAGCAGGGCGATGTGATGGAATCGGTTACTATTACCGAGAAGTAGTACTTAGTGGCAGTGGTAGTGGCAGTGGCAGTGGCAGTGAAATTAATCCTGCAACTGCCCAGTGCTACTGCCACTTGTTTTATACTAGCGAAGTAATAACATTTTTCTCGTTTCCCGGAAGCCGTTACTTTCCAGTTGGAGGAAATAAACCCCACTCCCCCATTCACTGCCATCCCATTGCACAGTATGGGTACCGGCAGCCTGCGCTTCATCCACAAGGGTTGTCACTAGTTGCCCCAATAAATTATAGACCGCCAATTTTACCATGCTTCTTTCCGGTAAATCGTAGCGAATAGCTGTTACCGGATTAAATGGGTTGGGATAATTTTGGTATAAGTGAAACGCTGTGGGAACAGCAGAGTTTTCCGGCTCATCTGCCACGCCGACCGGTTGATGGACGATTGTCATTGAATCGTCAATAGTGCCGTCGCTGCCCTCATCTATGAGAATCGTTACCGGTTCATTCAAAAGATCACCCCAGTTCGGTTGAATATACTGAGTGCTATTAGCAGCAAGGACCAAATCGTTATAACGGAACTCTTCCTCTTGTTGAGCACTGGCCTGTTTCACCTTCAAATTATAATCTTTCGCTGTGCCAGCGTTGCGAATAACGAATTCATCGTCATTCATTTTCTGGAATTGCAAGGAGTCTCCCTCCGCCAGGGTAACTTCAAAGACATCGAACACCCGTTCGTTATCCGGATTAATAAATATCGTTTCCTGGTAGATAGTTTTACTGATGCCGTCAGGATTATAGACTGTCAATCCATCATCATAAATCAATTTATCATTCTCTCCACCATCGGCATTCTGACGGGAGACGCTGTAGATGATCGAATCTTCGACAATAGTCAGATAACTGGTGGAATCGGTAAAATTGTTCATAGTAATCGAATAACTATCCCCCGGCAGATAATACCCTTCTGGAGGCGAAGCATAGCCTGTTGGGGGAATTAACAGCAATGCATCACTGATTTGATTAAAATTGGCGCTATCCGCATAACCAACCTGGTTTCCGTTATCATCACTAATCCAGATATTCGCCCCGGTGCTGACATTGATTTCCAGATAACCGCTGGAGATTTGCTCCGACCCGGAACTGTTCGCCTGTAGAATCGGCGTCTGGTAATAGCTGCTCACCGGATCCATCAGGTATAATTTATCCGTACCGCTGTATGCCGGCCGTTGCTGATAACGCCAGGTATTCGCCACAGTATCAACTTTGATAAAGCGTTGTGTATCGTTTGGCGTATTGGGATCATAAATAAAAACGGCGACGGAATCGCTGGGAAAAGGCAGCACTCTGTAAGGCACAACGGCATGCGCGCCGGTGGCGCTGGCCATATAGAGATATTGGTCGTCATCGGAATCATCCATTAGCATATCGACGATCTCCCGCACTGTTTCCCGGGGCGTTTTATTCTGTTGCCCCTGCTGAAACTGCTTGTGCTGCTGCCCCCGCCAGTGTATCCAAAGTTGATTTAACAATGCCCGGGGTGGCCCGGCAAGATTGACATCATGCAAATCGAAAAACAACGGTATATCCGGGTAAGCAGTGCTAAACGCATCAATATCATTAAAGGCCTGAATACTGCTAATCGCAAAACCACTGCAGGCCCCTCTCCAGGTATCGGTGCCACCGCTATGATGAATTTTCCATTTCTGCACCGCCGAGGGTCGGTAAATGCCTTGTGGTAATGAAAAGTAGAGCTGCTCTGTACCAAAGGCGCGCACATAGGCCGGCCAGGAAGGAAAGACCGGAGGACTGGCATAAATATCCGGGCCAATCCAGCTATCCGGGTACGGCTCGTTGGTGTAGGGATCGTCCCCGTTGAAATAGTCGAACTGCTGCCACCAGCTCTGCGGCCACATATTGCCAAATGTATTACTGAAAGCCCAGCCGTCTTCCTGCGGTAGAAATGCCTCGTAATCGTCGTTGGTTATTCGAGTCATTTCGTAATCCTTGATGCGAAACAGCTGGCTTTCCCCCTTTTGACTTTCATTGTTGCTGGCGTGCACCTGGACGATGCACTTTTGGGAAAGCTCATCCGGTACCTGCCAAACGTAATAACCGGAATCTGCCGGATAATTTGCAACGATTTGCGTAAAAGCAGTGCCGCTGTCAGCAGAATACCAGATATCCATCGTATTGATGCTGGAAAGTGCTTCCCAGCGAATGGTATCTTTTCTGCCAACCACCCAAAGTTCGTCTGCTTGCGGACTGGTGACCCGCACCGCTGCAGGGTCGAGCATCATTGCCTTGAATTTTCCATCATGTAAACCATAGCCGACGATCTGTCCCTGGTTATTAATATCCCAGAAATTTAAGTTAGACCATCCATCAGCAGATTCATCCAATAGATCATTGATATTGTAAACCGTTCCGTTCTGCCAGAGAGAATCCCGGAAACCGACAATCTGGCCATTGTCATTAATTCGCCAGGCTTGTGCATTATCTTGAAACACAGATTCCATCAGTCCGTCTTTCCAGCGAAAACCGACCCCAAAGTCATAGGAAGTACCGCTCACATAACCATCGTTGCTAATATCATGCAATTCGGCTTTGCTAAGCCCCAGCATTGTAATACTATTATTCTCCCAAATAAATGTATGTACTAAGCCATCATTAAAACCGGTATCACCGGCTATTTGTCCGTTGTTATTAATCCCAGCTGCCTTTACTCGGGTAATACCGTTCCAACCTGCGGGAACCGGCAGACTATCGATACTACCATTTTCCCAAAGAAAGGCCTTTACTTTGCCCGCCGAAGTGGATCCCATTCCAACAATCTGACCATGTTCATTTATATCTGTAGGACCGACGCCATATCCTCCTAAATGTCCCAGATCGAACAAGGAACTATCCTTCCATAGATATCCCTGATATTGAACATCAGGCCGATAGCTACCGGTTACCCACCCAGAGTCGTTAATTGCTTCTGCCCGCATCCAGGTGTTGTCGAGAATAAAGTGCCTTTCACCATTTTCCCAAACAAAAGCCCTGCTACCATTAGCGGTCCCTTCAACATCAACCGTACCGACAACCTGACCCATATTATTGATCGAGCGGGCTTCACTACTGAGGTCTCCCGGTCTACTAAGATCAACCACCCGATACCCGAGCGGTGCGGACTGGGCCCAGATTGCCAAACTTAATGACAGCAAACATATGCAAACAGTACAAAGCTGAAATATTCCTTGATAACTTTTTGACATGTTACCTCCTATTTTTAAGCTTTTGCGTAATTAATTTTAACAAACTAAATGGTGGCAGTGGCAATTAATCCTGCTACTGCCACTGGTCTTACCGTAACAACAACATCTTCTTGGTTGCCTGAAACTTGCCGCTTTCCAGGCGGAGGAAATACACCCCACTCCCCCATTCGCTGCCGTCCCATTGAACTGTGTGTGTGCCGGCGGATTGGATATCATCCACCAGTGTTGCGACCAATTGGCCGAGGACGTTGTAGACAGCTAGCCTCACCGCACTTCTTTCCGGCAGATCATAACGGATGGTGGTTGCCGGGTTAAAGGGATTCGGATAGTTTTGATACAATTGGAAAGCCTGTGGCGTGAATGCATCATCCGGTTGTTCATCTATTCCCACCGGTTGATGAAGAATTGCTATAGAATCGTCGATTGTGCCATTATTGCCTTCATCAATCAGAATGGTTACCGGATCTTTTAATAAATCGCTCCATACCGGCTGAATGAAATGGGTGCTGTTGGCGGCAAGGGTCAGGTCGTTATAGCGAAATTGCGCCTCCTGCTGCGCACTGGCCTGCTTAACTTTCAGGTTGTAAGTTTTGGCAGTACCGGCATTGCGAATAACGAACTCCTCCTCATTCATTTTCTTAAATTGCAGAGAGTCGCCTTCCGCGAGGGTAATTTCAAAGACATCGAACACTCGCTCGTTTTCCGGATTTATAAAGATTGTTTCCTGATAAATGGTTTTGCTAATACCATCCGGATTATAGATTGTGAGGCCATCGTTATAGATGATTTCATCGTTCTCAACAACATCCGCATTATAGCGGGAGATGCTGTATAATATTGAATCTTCCACAATCGTCAGATAGCTGCTTGAGTCAGTAAAGTTACGCATTGTAATCGAATAGCTGTCACTCGGTAAATAATATCCCGCCGGGGAGGAATCATAGCCGGTGGGTGGGATTAATAACAATGCATCATCGATTTCATTAAAACTAGCGCTGTCCGCATAACCGATCTGATTACCATTCTCATCAGTGATCCAGATATTTGCTCCACTAGCAGCACTTATTTCCATATAGTTCTCGGCTGTTTCCGCCAAACCGGTATTGCTGGTTTCAAATATGGCATTTTGGTAATAACTGCTCACCGGGTCCATCAGGAAAAATTTATGCGGATTGCTGTAGAGCGGCCGCTGCCGGTAGCGCCAGGTATTTGCCACGGTATCGACAACAATACTTCGTTGCGTATTTCCGGGGGCATTAGGATCATAAATGAATACTTCAACAGAATCCCGGGCATATGGGGATATCCGATAAGGCACCACTGCATGTGCCCCGTTTGGTTGACCGATATAGAGATACTGATCATCGTCAGTATCATCCATAAACATTTTGACAATCTCCCGAACCGTTTCCCTGGGCGTCTTATCTTTCTGTGTTAATTGGAATTGCAAATGTTGTTTCCCACTCCAGTGTTCCCAAAGTTGATTTAACAACGCCCGGGGAGGGCCGCTCAAGGGAACATCCGTTAAATCGACAAACTGGGGAATTTCCGGATTGGCGGCATTAAAGGCATCGGCATTATTAAATACCTGAATACTACTAATGGCAAATCCACTACAAGACCCTCCCCAGCCGTTTTTCCGGACACTGGCTCTCCATCTTTTCACTGCAGATGGCCGGTAAATGCCCTGCGGAAGAGAGAAATAGAGTTGCTCAGTGCCATAAGCACGAACGAAAGTCGGCCAGGCGGGAAAATCGAAAGGTCTGGCATTAATATCCGGGAGCACCCAATTGCCGGGATAAGGCTCGTTAGTGTAGGGATCGTCTCCGCTAAAATAATTATATTGGACCCACCAGCTATGCGGCCACATGTTCCCTCTGGTATTAGCAAAATTCCAACCGTCTTCCTGGGGTAGAAATTCTTCATAATTATCGTTGACAATCCGGGTCATTTCATAATCTTTGATACTAAATTTACCGCTGACCCCATTTTGCAATAAATCCAGACTGGCATTAATTTCGATATTACAATTACGTGAGAGTTCATCCGGTATTTGCCAGACGTAGTAGCCGGAATCCGCCGGGTAACTTTCTGCCAGGCGAAATTGCGTCTCTCCCCCATCGGTACTATACCAAATATCAACCGTGCTAATGCTCGACAATGCTTCCCAGCGAATCGTGTCTTTTTTACCAACGATCCAGAGGTCGTCCGTTTTCGGGCTGTTTACCTTAATGGGCGTCGGATCTAGCATTATCGCTTTTCGTTTGCCATCGTGAAATCCGGAGCCGACAATCATCCCATGATCGTTTACATCATAAAGCCACAAACTGGACCAGCCATTAGCGCTTTCATCCAAAAGGTTATTGATATTATAAACGACTCCGTCCTGCCAGATTAAATCATATAAAGCAATAATCCGGTTATGGTTATTTATTCGGTATGCGCCGACATTGTCAGAAAAGAGCATCTGCATCAATCCATCTTTCCAGCGAAACCCTCCTTCAAATTCGATGGACCGACCGATGGCATATCCCTGGTCATTGATATCATGAACCAGGGCATTACCGATGCCCAGCTCGTTTATATTATTGTTTTCCCAAATAAATGTATGGAAAAGGCCATCATTGAATCTGGTATAACCGGTTACCTGCCCGTTATTGTTTATTGCGGTTGCTTCAATCGATTGAGAGCCATTCCAATTCGTTGGGATGGGCAGAGTATCGATACTCCCATTTTGATATATGAACGGCAGTTTTTTCCCGCTAAAGGTTAGATCCGTCCCAACAATCTGTCCATGATCATTTATATCTACCGGCTGAGTGTCATACCCGCCGAGGGTCCCCAGGTCGTAGAGAGTACTGTCCTTCCATAAAAAACCCTGATCCGAACTGATTGGTGCATAAATACCGGTGACCCAACCGGAATCATTGATCGCTCTCGCCCTCGACTCGACATCATTTAAAATCAGCCGCCGCTCACCATTCTCCCAAATAAATCCCCTCAGATTGTTAAATCCCTGCCCGACAAATATCCATCCCACGATCTGTCCATGATTATTGATGGATAATGCCTGACTGTCACCAAAACCATCTTTCCCGAGATCAATCAAACGATAGCCAGCCGGCATTGGTTGGGCGAAAAGGGATAGGTGAAAACCTAAAAAACAGAGCAAAACACCAAAGGTATAAAAATTCTTACAAATCCAGCTTCTCATCACACCTCCCGAAAGCAGAGAATATTTACTACAGATAAACTTCGATTATTTTTGACTAAAAATTAAAACTTCTCCAGTGGCGTGACAATAGAGGGGAATGCTCAAATTTAATGAGTAGTTGTACTTAATGGCGGGCAATGTTTGCATATTTTTGCGCAAATGAATAACCTTTGTGGAAAAACAATTCAGACCGGAGAGACGATGAAGCTTATGCTATGCATTCTTTTTCTGCTAATTTTCCTGATCATTCCCTGCTCAATACTGGCTCAGAATAAAAACAACATTCAGGCACCGAATCTCGCCGAACGGCTCGGCTATTCCGCAGACGCGAAATTATTAATCATTCATGCCGATGACCTCGGCATGTCCCACAGCGCAAATAAATCCTTCATTGATGCGCTAAAATCCGGTATGGTGAACTCCGGCAGTATTATGGTACCTTGCCCCTGGTTTTCGGAGATCGCCGCTTACTACCGGGAAAATCCCGATCTTGATCTCGGCTTGCATCTTACCTTGAACAGCGAATGGAAGCATTACCGCTGGCGAGGCGTCACCTCCAGTTCGGAAACGCCCTCCTTACTGGACAGCGTCAATTATCTTCATAACAATCTCGGAAAAATTGCCAGCGTTGTCGATCCGGTTGAAGCAGAAAAGGAGATTCGCGCTCAGGTGGAACGGGCACTCGCTTTCGGCATTGAACCCACCCATCTGGATACTCATATGGGCGCACTTTTTCAGACCCCGGCCTTATTTGGAGCTTACTTACGTGTGGGGCGAGATTACAATTTGCCGGTTTTGTTAGTGCGGGATACATTCAATCAATTACCGGAAACATATACCTCACAGATTAGGCCATCGGATATATTCATCGATTATCTCGCAATGGCCTCACCGGATGTAACGGAGGAAAATTGGGAGAACTTTTATCTGGAAATCATCAAGAATCTAAAACCGGGCGTAACGGAAATCCTTTTGCACCTCGGCTATGAAGATGCAGAGATGCAGGCAGCAATGGTCGACCATCCCGATTACGGGGCAAAATGGCGTCAGCGGGATTTTGATGTTTTTACTGGAGAAAAAATGCGCCAGGCATTGAAAAATAACAATGTAAAGATGATTACCTGGCGAAAAATCGGGCAGCTTTTGAAACAATCTCGGGAAGGAGAATAAGACAGCTAATTTTTGCCGCTTTTTCCCAAATTCAGCACTACCTGAATATTTTCGGAACCTCTCCTACAAGCTGTCGTATCAGCGACCATGGAAAAGATGATAATCCCTTACCCCCTGGATGAATTCTATAAAATGGACAACGAGCCGGTCCCACACTTCGAGCGCGTCGACGGGGATGAAGTACCTGAACCGCAAAATTCGCTGTTGGTTCATCATGATGATATGACCCCCACGCTGCAACTGTTCTATCAGCATCCAATTAATCTATCTCTGAAGAAGAAAGTGTTGCGGGATAATTACTTGCTGCGCAAAGTGGTATTGACGGCGAACAATGATCTACCGGTGCTTTTTGGTGCCATTCGCATCAACCTGGAATATTATCCACAAGCTGCCCAGGAACAGATACTGGCCTGCCAACGGCCGCTCGGTGAAATTCTTGAGGTCAACCATATTCCCCATACCAGTGCCCCACGGGCTTTCTTTCGGGTAAATGCGGATTACAAAACCCGTCAGGCGCTGATGATAGACGGAACGCCAATGCTATTTGGGCGGGTGAATCAGCTGGTTCATGAAAATGGCAATATATTAGTGAAAGTCGTGGAAATTCTACCCCCAAAAAGGTAAAGACTCCCGAACAAAAAGAATTGTTAATCTGCACTTTTGCTCATTTGCCCACTTGCCCCTATGGGGTTTGCATATTTACTAAATTTAAAGCAGCACTATTTCTTATTATTTCTTTGAATTTTTAACAAAACGGTTATTTTAGAATTTGAGGTTTACAGAGGTTGAAAAACTGGGGCATAACTAAAAGCTGGAACCAAGCGAAGGAAAGGATTTGATTTATGGCTTCGTATGATGTTGTTGTTATAGGTGGTGGCCCGGCTGGTAGCACTGCCGCTGCATTACTTGCTAAAAATGGCCATCAGGTCGCTCTGTTGGAAAAATCACATTTTCCCCGGTATCATATCGGAGAATCATTGATCCCCTATTGTTACTTCCCCCTAAAAGCAATTGGCATGATTGATAAAATGAAAGCGTCTTCATTCCAGAAAAAATATAGTGTTCAATTTGCCAGTCCTTCCGGCAAAGTTTCTCAACCTTTCTATTTCTTCGATCACATGGACCATGAAGCTGCCAATACCTGGCAGGTAAAGCGCAGTGAGTTCGATCAGATGATGCTGGCAAATGCCCGGGAAAAAGGCGCCGATGTCTTTAGTGGTATGCAGGCAAAAAGTATGTTGAAAGATGACGATGTTGTTACCGGAGTTACCGCGCAGGATCAATCGGGGGATGTACATGAATTTAAAGCACCAATCACCATTGATGCCACCGGCCGAAATGGCTTTTCGATGACGCGCAACAGTTGGCGCGTGAAGGATACCAATCTGCAGAAAGTAGCAATCTGGACCTATTACAAAGGCGCAAAGCGGGATGAAGGTTATGACGAAGGTGCTACTACCGTCGCTTACATTCCCGAAAAAGGCTGGTTCTGGTATATTCCCCTGGCAGATGATGTTGTCAGCGTTGGGGTGGTAGCGGATAAGGAATATTTATATCGTGATACCCGCGATGCCAAAGCGATTTTCGAGAAGGAAGTTGAGAATAATCAATGGATTAAAGATCATCTCAGCACAGGAGAATCCCTCGGAGAATATCATGTTACCGGCGATTTTTCCTACCGTTCCCGCTACTGTGCAGCGGATGGCCTGGTGTTAACTGGCGACGCTTTTGCTTTTCTCGATCCGGTGTTTTCATCGGGCATGTATTTCGCCCTGTTAGGCGGGCAACTCGCTGCTGAAGCGGTCGATGGCGCGCTAAAAGTCAAAGATTACACTGCCGGTCAGTTTGTAGATTACAGCCATAAATTTCGCAACGCAATTGAATCGATGCGCAAGCTGGTCTATGCATTTTATGATGATACTTTCAACTTTGGGGTTTTATTAAAGAAATATCCTGATCTGGCCAGTGATGTTACCGACTGTCTGATTGGTAACTCCGAAAAAGATTACACCCGGCTTTTCGAAGCAATTGGAGAGTTTGCAGATGTCCCGGCGGATTTGGATTATGGCATGCCTTATCAGCATGAATCCCAACCCGTTGCTTAGTCATTGCTTTTAGCTCCTTTCCGGGAATTTTAATTTGCCCGCGAAATACGCCAAACACGCATAATTAACTGTTCTGCAGATCACCAATAATCGTTAAAGTTTGATACTAATTCGCGTGTTTAGCGTATTTCGCGGGCATCTTTACAAGACACAGAAGCATTAAAATATTACACCTATTTTTGACAGCAATTAATTTCGATAAGGATTTTTTCATAAATGGCGCATGAATATAAACTCCGCAAAATTGTCGAGTTTGCCGAGACAGACACCGCTGGTATTGTGCACTTTTCCAATTACTTTCGTTACATGGAAATGACAGAACATGCCTTTTTCCGCTCACTGGGACTTTCGATCCATCCCAGAGATCCGAAATCCACAATCGGCTGGCCGAGAATTGATGCACACTGTGAATTTCTCGGTCCTTTACGCTTCGAAGATGAAATTGAAGTTCACCTGCAGATACGAAAAAAAAGTAAAAGATCGCTTGTTTATCAGTTCAATATTCGGAAAATTAGCGGCGACAAAAACAAGGCTGTTGCCCGGGGAAGCATTGCAGTGGTATGTGTAGCGCGGGATCCGCTCAGCGGCAATATGAAAGCTGCAGAGATTCCGGATGCGATTTCCAACAAATTAGCCGTCGCCCCGGAGTTGCAGAAATCTGCTTCCTGAGCAGAATAGAAGGCAAATGGAACAATAAAAGTAGTGGTATAAAGGAGCGATAGAATGGGTGCAGAAAATACAAGTCCGCAAGGTATGACCTGGTTAATTTTTGTTTTTATGACAATTATTTCCTGGGGACTTTACGGCATTTTCCTCCACAGTGGGCAGATCGCCATGGGAGATGCAGTTAATGGCAGATATAAGGCATTTCTTTTTGTAGGTATCGCATATCTGTTAACCGCAGTGCTTGGACCAATTTTAATCATGATTTTCAATGGTGCAACCTGGACGTTTCCCGCCAAAGGCATGTGGATGTCCTTATTAGCTGGCTTTGTCGGGGCACTGGGTGCATTCTGCGTCCTGCTGGCATTTGGCGCCAGGGGAACACCGGCAGTCGTAATGTCTCTTGTATTTTCCGGTGCACCAATCGTTAATGCGGTTGTCGCGCTTTCCATGCATCCTCCGGCAGGTGGATTTGCCAGCCTGCGCTGGCAGTTTATTGCAGGAATTTTACTGGCAGCGATTGGTGGATATATGGTTGTAGCATACAAACCAAACCCGGCACCTCCTCAAAAAACAGTGATCGAGCAACCGGCGCCACCACAGGCGATGTCCGGGGATACTCATCATAATTGAAATGATTAGCATTCTTTTTTAGCATTATGAAAGACTTTAAAAATCGGGAAGCATTAGCAGCGTATCAATTATCGCAATTGAATTCTCTTTTTTCTTTATTGCTTCCCGATAATGCTTTTTACAGCGCAAAGTATTCTCATCACAATATCCAGCCGGGCATACAGTTTAAGAATTTTCAATCATTCTTTGAGAAGATTCCTTTTACTGTCAAATCAGAGCTTAGTGAAGATTTCCGGCAACATCCTCCTTATGGCAGCAATCTTACTTTTTCCCGGGAAGAATATATTCGTTATCACCAAACCAGCGGTACTTCCGGCATTCCCCTCCGCTGGCTGGATACTGCTGAAAGCTGGCAGCATTTACTGGAAAACTGGCAAACAATTTACAGGATGAGCGGTGTAACAAATCGGGATACGGTTCTTTTTGCCTTTTCCTTTGGCCCCTTTCTCGGATTTTGGACCGCTTTCGAAGCAGCCGCTGCTATGGGCTGCCTCTGCATTCCCGGTGGTGGCATCGGTAGTCTGGCTCGTTTACGACTGATCCAGGAAAATCCGGTTTCAGTGCTTTGCTGCACCCCCACATATGCGATTCGCCTGGGAGAAGTTGCCCGGGAAGCAGGCATCGATCTCTCGAAGCAATCGATTAAACGCATCGTCGTTGCCGGTGAGCCGGGCGGCAGTTTACCGGGCATTTACAAAAAGATTGAAGCATTATGGCCCGGCGCAAAGGTGTATGATCATCATGGGATGACAGAGGTCGGTCCGGTTAGCTACGAATGCCCGGAAAAACGGGAACGGCTGCGGATCATCGGCAACGCATACCTGGCGGAAATAATTGAACTGGATGGCGATCAACCGGTATCCCCCGGTGAAAGTGGTGAGTTGGTGCTTACTACTTTACGCAGAAATGCCTCGCCGTTAATTCGTTATCGCACCGGGGATATTGTTCGGGAAGCGCTAATTTCTCCCGACACCTCCGCCAACCCCGATTTCGCATTGGCGGGCGGCATACTCGGGCGTGCCGATGACATGCTATTTATTCGCGGTGTAAATATCTTCCCCTCAGCGATAGGCGAAATAATCCGACGCTTCGATGAAGTTGCTGAATACCAGGTAAACGTTAGCAACGTTAAGGGGATGGAAGAGCTTAGTATTCGGATTGAACCTGTTCCGGACTGTCAATCATCTGAAGATCTTGCCCGGCAGTTGCAGAACGAATTGCAAAGCTTATTAAATTTACGCATACCTGTTGCTGCAGTTTCTGCCGGCTCCCTACCCCGTTTTGAAATGAAGGCAAAACGCTGGATATATGAATAAACGAATCTTTTTTAATCGCCATACCTCATAGCCACTTAACCAGTCCACGCTTTATATATCAGCAATACCCCCATAATCACCAGGGCTATGTTTAGATAGCGATCGAATTTTCCATATGGCAGTCGTCGATTGACAACGCCACCAATCCAAATAGCCAATGCCACTAATGGTAAACATGTCAGGTAAAGCATGAACACTGTTTCCGTCCAAAGCCCGGAAAGTCCATGCCCAAGGGTAATCATCATTCCAGCAGGCAGAAAATACCCCTGCAATGTTGCCCGAAAATGTTCCGGTTGCCAGCCCCGGAGGCGCCCATAGATAACAATCGGCGGTCCGTTGGTATTATATGCCCCTCCCAGCAATCCGGACAAAAACCCGAAAAACATGGTTAATTGCGGCTTTCCGCTTATTGGTTGAAATGTTGGGCGGATCAGGTTATATATGCCGTAGACTGCAATTACCACCCCCAACACAAATTTCATGTAAATTTCTGGAAAATGTTTCAGGGAATAAAGACCGGCGATGGTGCCAAAGAATGCAGCAAAAATTAATCGGCCGGCGGAGCGCCAATCCGCTTTTTGCCAATCTTTTAGTAGTATTAACATCGCGCTGGTGCTGGCGATAATTGCCACCAATGGGGTAGCTACGGTCATGCTAATTGTCATTGCCAACAACGGCATGGCAACTAATGCATCTCCAAAACCTAAAGCCGAGCGAATAAAAGCCGAAATAAATATAATAGGCAAAACAGGCCAAAAAGGAATCAACCAATCCATACAGTTCCGTTCAGTTTTAAATGAGATAATAAAATAAAGGCTTGCATGAAAAAATAAAAAAGTTTAATTGATTAATAGAAACGAGTTGGATTACACTTTCTTTTTTAAGGATTTTGGACTTCCCTCACATCTCCTTCTAGCGTTAACTATCAAGAAGGCGGCGGATAAATCCGCCTCTGCCTGTTTTCATATTTCTATTAAAAACAAAAATTTAAGCCTTTTATTCTTTGATGCTTTAAAAATAGATTTTTATTGGCGAGATTTTGCTTGACTCGCGCTATTTGAAGTGTTTATTTTTCTATTACAGAAATTGTGCCAGTTTTGATGACAGAAGTAATTTTACGGAGGTTTTACGGTTATGGCTAAGCCCGGTCTTGGGTACGGATTATACCAAACACAGTCTCAGGTGCTAAAACCGCAGCAGATCCTGGTATCTACCCTGCTGCAGTTACCTATGCTCATGCTCGAACAGAAAATCAAGATGGAATTGGAAAAGAACCCCGTCCTGGAAGAATCTGAAGAATGGGAAGATATTCAGGAAGAAGATGAAGAAGTCGAGATTAATGAGAACAAGGAAGAAAGCGAGAAGATTCAGGAAGAATTCGATACTCTGGAAGAAAATAATAAAAGTGATGAAGATAAGCTGAATGATGAAGTAGAAAAAGAAATCGACGTTGAGGACCTGCTGCCAAACGATGAAGATCCCCCGGAACCACGCCTGCCGAAAGATCCGAACGAAGAGGATCGGGATATTCCGGAAGTTTATCGGGAGTCGATGTCAGAACATCTTCTCAATCAATTGCATATGCTAAAGCTGGATGAGTCCGAATTCCAGGTCGGTGAATATATCATCTATAATTTACGCGATGATGGCTGGCTGGACGCGGAAGTTAGCGTCGAATCCATCGGTGAAATTTTTGAAATTTCTCCAGAAGCAGTCGAAGACATTTTGGCCCAAATCCAGCGCCTGGATCCGGTGGGGATCGCCGCCCGTAACTTACAAGAATGCTTATTGGTC
Source organism: Calditrichia bacterium (assembly GCA_028284905.1). GTDB lineage: Bacteria > Calditrichota > Calditrichia > RBG-13-44-9 > J075 > JACKAP01. Next base: position 37,460 of record JANQQU010000083.1, on the reverse strand, counting down.
CAATTAGCGGTAAAACATGAGGCCAATGAAGGCGACTATGAAATCCCCCTGCGCATCCTCAAGGAGGCTTACACAGATTTCGTAAATCGCCGTTTCGAAAAAGTGGGCGATATTCTGGATATTTCCCTGGACGAGATCAAAGCAGCGCTGGAGGTAATCGCTAAACTCAACCCTAAACCCGGCGGAGATTTTGGCGATGCGCGTTCTAACTACATCATACCGGATTTTTTCGTAGAACTGGTCGACGATGAGTTGGTAATTTCCCTCAATGAATACAAAACGCCCGGTTTACGCATCAGTAACTATTACAAAAAGATGCTCCGCCAACCGAAGAAACTGGTGGATCGGGAAGTCCGAAAGTTTCTCAAAGACAAAATTGATTCTGCCAAATGGTTTATTAAGGCAATTCGTCAGCGGCAGGTTACCATGCAAAAGACCATGGAAGCGATTGTTGAACGTCAGGAGAATTTCTTTCGTAAAGGGCCGGAACACATCAAGCCGATGATTATGAAAGATATTGCTGAAGTTATCGAAATGGATATTTCCACAGTCAGCCGGGTTTGCAAAGGCAAATATGTCGAAACCGACTATGGCGTCTTCGAACTGAAATACTTTTTTAACGAAGGTATGGAAACCGAAGATGGTGATGCATTAAGCACCTTGCGCATCAAAGACCGCCTGAAAGAGATCATCGAAGGCGAACCGCCGCGGAAACCCTTTAGCGACGATAAGCTGGCGAAAATGCTTAATGAGGAAGGTATTCCCATCGCACGCCGGACCGTTGCCAAATACCGCGAGCAGCTCGATATTCCCGTTGCTCGTCTGCGCCGCAGTATTTAACGAAGCTAAGGACTTGATGCTGGATGAGAACGTTTTTCATCCAGCATCTATTAGACTTATTCGGTATTAGCTTCATTATCACGCTTCTTCTCCCCTACCCCCGAAAACATTTCAATTATCTTCCCGTAAATGTTAGACATTATTCACACTTAATTTGGTAGAAATCGCTAGATTTAAATTTTGACTTTTGTTTGTAATCACTGGCGATAATACGTAAATTTGCGAGCAATTTAAGATTCAAGGAACATAGGAGTGTCAATGTCAGATTCATTTCCCAAATTTCATGCAACAACAATTCTCGGTGTCATTAAAGATGGCCAGGTCGCCCTCGGTGGAGATGGCCAGGTAACTTTCGGTAATATGGTAATGAAGCAACAGGGCAACAAAGTCCGTCGCCTGTATCGCGACCAGGTTCTGGCAGGCTTTGCCGGCGCTGCCGCCGATGCATTTACATTATTCGAACGGTTCGAAGAGAAACTGGAACAATACAATGGCAATCTTACCAAGGCTGCGGTAGAATTGGCAAAAGATTGGCGCACTGATCGCTTTCTGCGTCGCCTGGAAGCAATGCTGGCAGTGGTTAATAAGGATACGGCACTGATCGTTTCCGGTACCGGCGATGTATTACAGCCGGATGATCAAATCCTGGCAATTGGTTCCGGTGGCCCTTACGCACTTGCCGCTGCCCGGGCGTTAAAGTTTGAATCCGATCTGAATGCCGAGGAGTTAACCCGGAAGTCTCTGGAAATTGCCGGTGATATTTGCATCTATACCAACCGCCACATTACGATTGAAACCTTGTAGGGCACTTTAGCGAAACGGAGTAAAAAAGCATGGGAAAAACAGACCTTAAAGATTTAACCCCAAAAGAAATTGTCGAAGCACTGGACAAATACATTATCGGCCAACACAATGCCAAGCGCTCGGTCGCCATTGCACTGAGAAATCGTTGGCGCCGTCAGCAGGTAGAAGGCAATCTTAGAGATGAAATTATGCCCAACAATATTATCCTGATCGGCCCCACCGGTGTTGGTAAAACAGAAATTTCACGTCGCCTCGCCCGTCTGGCAAGCGCGCCATTTGTGAAGGTGGAAGCCTCCAAATTTACGGAAGTCGGCTACGTCGGCAGAGATGTCGAAAGTATGGTGCGGGATCTGGTCGACATCGGCATCAACATGGTCCGGGAAGAAAAACAGCAGGCCGTTCAGGAGAAAGCGAACGAGCAGGCCGTGGAACGTTTACTGGATATCCTCATACCTCCCCCGCCGATCTCCCAAACCGGTTTCTCTACCTCACCCACGGAAGAGAATGATGGTAAAGAAAGCCAGTATCAGCAAACCCGCAGCAAATTTCGCCAGAAACTGCTAAAGGGTGAGCTGGATAATCGCACTGTCGAGATTGATACGCCGGCAGATACTTCCCCGACAATGCAGATTTTTTCCCCGGGCGGAATGGAAGAAATGGGGATCAACTTGCAGGAGTTATTCGGAAACTTCATGCCGAAGAAAATGAAAAAACGCCGGGTTGATATACCGGAAGCACTGACGATCCTCACCCAGCAGGAAGCACAAAAGCTGATTGATATGGAAGAAGTGGTTCAGGAAGCGATTACCCGGGTGCAGAATAGTGGTATCGTATTCCTCGATGAAATTGACAAAATTGCCAGCGGCAGCGCCAAGCATGGTCCGGATGTTTCCCGGGAAGGCGTTCAGCGGGATTTGCTCCCGGTTGTTGAAGGCACAACGGTTGCCACCAAGTATGGCATGATCAAAACCGACCATATCTTGTTTATCGCTTCCGGCGCTTTTCATGTCGCGAAACCCTCCGACCTTATACCGGAATTGCAGGGCCGTTTCCCGATCCGCGTAGAATTGGGCAGCCTCTCCACAGATGATTTTATCCAGATTCTTTCTGAGCCGCAAAACGCTCTCATCAAGCAATATAGTGCCTTAATGGAGACGGAAAATATTGAACTTACATTCACGGATGATGCAATTCGCGCCATCGCCGAAACTGCCAGTTATGTCAACAGCAAAGCGGAAAATATTGGTGCACGCCGCTTGCATACCATCATGTCCACCTTATTGGAAGACATGCTCTTTGATGCACCGGAGCTGGACAATAAAATCAATATTACCGGCGAGTTTGTCCGGGAAACTTTGAAAAATATCGTCGAAGACGAAGATTTACGTAAATTTATTCTTTAATACAGCACATGTGAAGCAGGAGGTAGTTATGCAGAAAGACTTTCTTTCTATCGCCGATTGGAGCCGGGACGAGATTAATGATATTTTTGATTTAACCGCAGATCTGAAAGCGAAAACGAAGCGCCGTGAAAAGCATCATATTCTTGATGGTTATTCCCTGGCAATGATTTTCGCTAAGCCAAGCGCCAGAACCCGGATTTCATTCGAGACCGGCATTTATCAACTGGGCGGGATGGCTTTATACCTGTCACCGCAGGATATCGGCATCGGCACCCGTGAGGCCGTGAAAGATGTTGGCCGGGTAATTTCCCGCTATAATGACATTATCATGGCGCGGCTCTTTGCCCATTCAGACATCCTCGAGCTAGCTGAGTATTCTTCTGTGCCGGTCGTAAACGGACTGACTGACTATAACCACCCCTGCCAAATTATGGCCGATGCCTTTACCATTCTTGAACATCGTGGCTCCCTGGACGGCATGAAGATCGTATATATCGGGGATGGCAACAACATTGCCCATTCCTGGATCAACTTTGCCGGACAGGTGCCGATTCATCTGGTCATCTGTAGTCCACAGAATTATCAGCCGGATCCGAAAACATTGAAGGATGCACGGGATAAAGGCCTGAGCAAAATTGAACTGATTAGTGATCCTGTTGCAGCAGTAACCGATGCAGACGTGCTTTATACAGACGTATGGGCGAGTATGGGGCAGGAAGAAGAAGCGGAAGCCCGCAAAAAGATTTTCATGCCCTATCAGTTGAACATGGAACTGCTTTCTCATGCCACTTCGGATGCCCTGATTATGCACTGCCTGCCGGCGCATCGCGGTGAGGAAATTACCGACGAAGCAATTGAGAGCAAACATTCAATTGTATTCGATGAAGCCGAAAACCGTATGCATGTTCAGAAGGCGATTATGGTTACCCTCGCCAGGCATCTCAATGGATAATGCCTGAAATTATCCAGCACTGCTTTTAAAAATTACCAACCTGGGTGTTATTTTGACGCTCAGGTTGCTTTTTTTCAGAGATATGAGAAATGAAAGCAGCTTTCGATATTTTTTACTTGAAATTTACCGGTGGAAGAATTAGATACAGAAGCAGGTCAGGTAAGTGGCTTGAAAAAATAACGCCGAAATCGTATAACCGATTCCGGCGTCAAAATTTGGATGGGATGCCGATTCCTGCGCACCCGCAAAACAGGTATGTTACAACTCGAATCATTCAGAACCGTGGAGGCCCGAATGGGTAACAGAAAAAGCGTCTGCTTTATTTCTGACAACAATACTTGCCGCAGCATTATTGCCGAAGTTTACTTACGTTCACTCGCCCGTGAGCATTTTGAAGTGCATAGTTTTGGTTTGAAAGCTGATCGTGTCAACTACCTTGTTGCCGACGTGTTAAAACAACGTGGGCAAGATCCCAACTATTCTTTTTCCAAAGTATATGAGGTGATCGAAAATCAAAAATTCGATTATTTCGTCCTCATGAACCAGGAACTAAAAAAAGAATTACCCGCAATTAATTATGACCATGAATTGGTAGGGTGGGACATTCCGAAGCTCGCGCTTGATGGAGATGACGAAGGACAACTTCTCAAAGACGTAAATACACTCTGCGATAAAATCGAAGATCAGGTTAAAACGTTTATTTCTAAATACAAGTCCTGATTGGACGGTAAAACACAGTAAAACTTAGGATTAGTGAATCATTGTTTGATGGGTCATCATGCGATTCTCTAATTCATCCAGATAATGCTCGTGGCGCTGTAAATCTTTCAGTCTGCGATATAGCTGGGACTGCTTCTTACGATGTTGTTTGATACATTCGTCGCCGCCCATTTCCTGGATAATGTCTAACATTCTTTGATAATTTTCCTCATATGCCTGTCGTATCTGTGACAATGATTTCATAAACTTACCTCCTGTAATTAATGTGTTGGAAGATTATAATACCTTTTCAATTACCGAGAATTGATTGGATTAACATTTTTTAGGGACAACTTAACAATTATTAATAATTTGCCTCTTTTAATATTTCCAATTTACTTAAATGGTGCTCAAAAAAGAGCAAGGCAAACAAGAACTTAAACGCAGAAATAACATACACTTAAACACCCAAAGAATGATTACTGCCTTTAAGTTAAGAAATCACAATAAATTAGAAAGATTATGCAAGAAGTGATTATGGCAATATCTCTTGACTGCAGTCACAAGGTGTTTAAAAAGCTAGATTTATCAACGTTTTCAGCTATTTTGCTACTGGTATGTGTTCCTGCAAACCCGGTAAAAACTGCTAATCTTTTGCGTAAAAATATCCAGTTTTCCGAATGAAAGCGCAAAAATCACCCCCAAAGCGAATATTAATCGTTCAAACCGCATTTATTGGCGATGTTATTCTTACCCTTCCGCTGCTACAGGAGGTTAAAACGCATTTTCCGGATGCAGAAGTTGATTTTATTGCGATTCCTTCATCCAAAAACATCCTGGAAAACAATCCCTTAATCGATAATTTGTATATTTATGATAAACGTCAACGGGACAAAGGGATAGCACCTTACTTGCGCCTGATAAAGCGCCTGCGCGGCCGCCGTTACGACCTGGCTTTGGTGCCGCATCGGTCTATCCGCAGTGCCGGATTGGTATACGCAGCTAAAATTCCCCGGCGAATTGGGTTCGACAAAAGCAGCGGTCGCTTTCTTTTTAATACGCTACTCCCCTATCCCAGGAATGTCCATGAAATCAACCGCAATCTCCGCTTATTAACACCGCTTGGCATTGATGCAGAAAAAAAGGTATTTCCAGAGATGCATTTCTCCCGGGAAGATGAAACCGCTGTTCAGCACTGGTTGGCAGAGAAGAAACTGGGCGGAGATCAAAAATGCATTGCTTTTGCGCCCGGTTCAGTGTGGGCAACCAAGCGTTGGCTGCCGGAACATTTTGCCGGATTAGCCGAACGCCTGACCAAAAAGGGTTTTCACATTATTCTCATCGGCAGTGCGCAGGACCGGGAGACAACTGCAAAGATCGCCGCGGATAATTCACATGTTCATGATGCCGCCGGTCAATTCACCCTGCGCCAATCTGCTTTACTGATTAAACAATGCCGTGCCCTGGTAACAAACGACAGTTCGCCATTACACCTCGCGGTTTCAGTACGTACCCCGGTCATCGCAATATTTGGTGCGACGATCCCGGCTTTCGGCTTTTATCCCTATGGAGAGAATGATCGCGTAGTCGAAATAGATGGCCTCTCCTGCCGCCCCTGTGGCATCCATGGTGGAAATAGCTGCCCTATCAAAACCTTCGACTGTATGGTAAAGATTACTCCGGAACGGATTGAAAAGGAATTGGAAGCTCAGTTATCTGCGAAACACTAGCCTGTCAGCAAGTCGCCCATCAACACTGTATCTCTGCAAAAACGTTCACCGATTGTTTTTTTTCCTCAGAGTCCTTATACTATAGTAAGAATAACAACGTGAATTCTTTCTGAACATTACGCTCATATATCTTCTACGGTAAGATTATGTATAATGTATTATTTGTCTGCACAGCAAATATATGCCGTACGCCGATGGCAGAGTATCGATTGGCGTATTTAATTGATCAGAAGGGCCTTTCCGGGCTTATTTCGGTATCATCCTGCGGCACCTGGGCAGAAAAAAATATTCCGGCGGCAAAATTCAGTCAACAGGTCTGTGCGGACCATGGGCTGAATATATCCGCGCATCGCTCCCAACCAATTTCCAGTCACTTAATGAATGGGGCGGATCTGGTCCTCTGTATGGCAGAACAGCACAAGTTGGATATCCGGCTTGTGTTTCCGCATTTTGCAGATAAGATATTTACGTTGAAAGAATTCGCCGCAACGCCCCCGATTTCTTCCGCAAGTATCAGCGATCCTTATGGTAAGCGTATTGGTGAATACGAAAAGACATATGACATCATCGGTGCTGAGATAGAACGAATGTTGCCCACGCTTATTTCTTATGCACGGGAAAAATCGTCTGTGGAATAAAATTGGTATGAGGTAAATTTTAGCCGCCGAAATACCTGCCGACTGACTGATGATAAAAAACCCGCCAGGCATTTTCTACCAGGCGCTGACTTTCCATATAGCCCATCTGGAGAAATCCACTCATATCTCCCCAAAGGCCCCGCATGGAGGAATAGCAGATCCCCAGAAAGAAGATATTAAAAGCAATAATGACAAACAGGGAAAACAGTAAGCCGTAGTTGCTGATATCCGGTTGTTTCGGGTTAAGCTCCTGCATCAAGCTGATGACATGAAACATCACTGTAAATCCCAATACGCCATTTAAGATCCATTGGTGCTGAATTGCGATAGATGGTTTTAGTAAAACGACCGGCAGGGCCATCAAGGGGAAAAAATAAGGCGATAATCCAACGATAAAATTGCTGCCGGTGATCTTAACTTCCCCGCCTTTACCCCGTTCTACTTTAAAAGTATGCACCTGCCGAAAAAAGAGAATTGCAAACAAAACGTGGGTCAATTCATGCTCAAAAACGCTCCAGAATTTATCTCGTTTCGAGAAGAAGAAAAGCCAAAACACCAGGTATATCAATGCACCAAATCCGAACCAGCTAAGGATTTGCGGCGTTTTCATGAATACGCCGGAGTAGTAAACGATTGCCCGTAAATATCCAAACGAAACAATCGCACAAAGAATCATAACCAGAACGCGAAGAACCGTAACCATATCAAGCAGTGTCCAGGTAAAATTTAAACAGGAAATGAGTTAAAATTTAAAAACTACCATTTCCTTTCCGCAAAAATTCAATTATGTTAGATCTATTGGTATTAGAAACATCTTTTTAAAAAAACAAGGACTGTCTCTAAATGGAAAAAAATAATCAGCCACCTCCCGGTTTCGAATCCGCGCAGGAGAAAGCCAAAGCGGTATTCGAAGAGGATTCAAAAGTATCCGAGATTCTCGAAGATGCACAAAAAAAGGCACGTACGCATCGGGAACGGTTACAGAAATTTCTCGCCGAGCTGGAATTACTGTTAACAATGGTTAGGGCGTATAAATCCGGCACATATCGAAAAATCCCCTGGAGAGCCATTGTTATGGCCCTGGCCGGTATTATCTACTTCCTCAACCCCTTTGATATTATCCCGGACTTCTTTGCAGTTTTTGGCTACATAGACGATGCTGCGATCATCGGGTTTATCGTCGAAGCACTTCGGGAAGAGTTGAACGAATTCAAAACGTATCTGGATACGCTCCCGGAACAATCGCTGTAAAACTGCAAAAGCCGCTATTTGCTTGCAGGATAATTCTTTCTAGCAATGATAACGGCATACCTTAAGTAGTTAATTATATTGCCTTAGCAGAAAAGAAACAACACAAAAAGTTGAAAATTGTAATTTATCTCTTTGGCAAAAGCTCTCCGACATAATTAATTTTTCTTAAAAATTTACCCTGCGGAGAGTTTATGAAATTACCGTCACTGCTTTCAATTCTGTTATTTTTCATCATTGCTGGCCAATCCCTGCATAGTCAGGCAGCTGTTGGCCAGCCCGCACAGAACTTCACTATTCCGGATACAACCGGTACGCTTTTTACCCTGGATGATTTTTCCGATAAAATTGTTTTACTCACTTTTTTTGCCTCGTGGTGTGTCCCATGTATTCAGGAAGCGCCTTTGCTGGAAGATTCGATCTGGCAACACTATCCGCAGGATGATGTCAATGTGCTCTCAATTAGTGTGCAGGACTCCATCTGGCAGATCGACAATTTTGTTAACAATACCGGCATTACTTATCCGATTTTACGCGACAGGGATGGCAGCCTTTTCGCCGATTATGGATTCAGCAATTACCCGGTGAACCTTATTCTTGGTCGGGATGGCATTGTCGAATATCTTGCCGGTGGCTTCGATATAGCGGTTTTTCGGGAGGTCATCGATAGTTTACGGGCAATTCCTACCGGCATTCAAGATGATAATGCCCCACTGGAGAATCTCGCTTCTTTTCAGCTAATCGGCCCCTACCCTAATCCGTTTAACGGTGCTGTCAATATTCAATTTCGCCTGAACGCTCCGGCAAACGTGACGCTTTCTGTCTACGATATTACCGGTCAATCGATTATCAATCTAAATGAAAATTACAATAGTGGCCTGCATAATTTCCCCGTAAATATGTTGGATCATGCCAGCGGCATCTATATCTTTAAAATTACAGATGGCCGGGCGACGCGCTTCGGGAGATTTATACTTCAAAAATAAGTAAGCATGAAAAAAGGTAAGTTTTATAAAGACGGTCTGCACTTTGGATGCACATTTTGCGGAAAATGCTGTTCTCACCCGGGCGGCTATGTTCAGCTAACCGAACAGGAGGCGAGCAACATTGCCGATTACCTCGGGATGGATGAAGATGAATTTCTGGAGAAATACATTGAGCTGGTCGATGAAGATGAGGGTTTTCGCCTGAAATCATTTTCCGATGGAGGCTGCATCCTTCTCAAGGATGATCAGTGTACAGTGTATCCGGTGCGCCCGACGCAATGCCGCACCTTTCCATTTTGGCCGGAAAATGTAAAATCGGCATATCGCTGGAAACTAACCGCGGAAGACTGTCCGGGTATTGGAGAAGGGCGGCTGTATACTGCCGAAGAGATCGATGAAATTCTGAAGTCGATGAAAGAGTAGCCCCACACGGATCACCCCTTACCCCCTAAAATTTTCGTCAAAAAAGATCTTCTGTGTATCGTGCAGGGACCATGCGTTTGAATCATTTTGCGATGCTCGGCAGTGCCGTATCCTTTATGGCGATCAAAGCCATACAGCGGGAATTCTTCATGATATTCCTTCATCATCTGATCCCTTTTCACTTTGGCAAGTATTGAAGCCGCGCCGATAGAGAAACTGCGGTCATCGCCTTTTACCAGGGCTTCCTGTGGATAGATTTTATCCGGCAATCCTTCCCCGTCTATTAGCAGGTATTCGGGATTTACCCCTAAAGAGCCAATTGCAATGCGCATCGCTTTGAATGTTGCCTGGCGGATATTTATCCGGTCTATCTCCGTATGATCGACAATACCAAAAGCATAAGCATGGGCCTTCTCGATAATTTCTGCGGAGAGCGCATCCCGTTTTTTTTCCGACAGTTTTTTCGAATCCCGAACACCCTCCACATATTCGTAAGGGGTAAATACAACAGCGGCAGCGACGACAGGACCGGCCAATGGCCCGCGTCCCACTTCGTCCACACCGGCCAGCACTTTCACACCGCTTTGCCAGATATGATGCTCAAATAATAGTCTTTCCGGAATTTCCACGGGATATGCCTGTTTCTCTTAATATTCGCTTGATTGTCAGGTTGCGAATATAGCCGTCTGCCGGGAATTAGACAAGGAAATAGGTTTGGAATTTGCCCCTAAGATTTCTATATTGGGCGGCTGAGAATTATCCGGTGATTTTTGCACTGGCGGAAAGTGTAAACAGATTTTAAATTTTAGGAGAAATGCCATGGAAGTCGGTATCGTAGGATTACCGGTATCAGGAAAAACGACCTTATTCTCTACCTTAACCGGTCAGAGTGCCGGCGCCTTTGGTGGCGGAAAAGTAGAAGTGCATCGCGGTATTGTCAAAGTGCCCGACCCCCGTTTGGATGAATTGACGGACATTTTTAATCCGAAGAAGAAAGTGCCGGCGACAATCGAATATATTGAAGTTGGTGGCATGGAGGGTGATCAATCCAAAGGTTTTGATCCCCAGTTCCTGCAGGTATTAAAAAACACCGACGCACTTTGCGTGATCATCCGTGCTTTTGAAAATGAATTCTACCCCCATCCGATGGAAAGCGTGGATCCTACCCGCGATATCCAAATCGTTGAAGCTGAATTTCTTCTCTCGGATTTAGCCATTGTTGAAAACCGGATCGAGCGCCTGAAAAAGCAGATGAAAAAAATCAAGGAAGACCACCACGCCAAAGAGCTCGCCCTGCTGGAACGCTGCCAGGCAACCCTGGAGGAAGAGTTGCCGTTGCGAGAGCTGGATCTGGGTGATGAGGAAAGAACTATGCTACGCGGTTACCAGTTCCTTTCACTGAAACCGGTGGTTTTCGCCATCAACATTAATGAGACGGACATCTCCCGCGAAAAAGAAATCGCTGCACAATTCCCGACAAAAAAGAATGTAAAGATTCTCACGCTTTGTGCGAAGGCGGAAGAAGAAATCTCGCAACTGGCAGAAGAGGATCGGGAAATGTTTCTGGAAGAGATGGGGATTGTCGAGCCAGCATTCCATAAATTGATTCGCATTTCCTACGACTTGCTTGGTCTTATCGCTTTCTTTACTGTTGGAGAAGATGAATGCCGGGCCTGGACAGTTCGTAGTGGCGCCGAAGCACCAAAAGCCGCTGGGGTTATCCACAGCGATATGGAACGCGGCTTCATTCGTGCAGAGGTGGTTTCCTATAGTGATTTTATGACGCACAAATCATTAGCAAAGTGTAAAGACAATGGCGTATTTCGTCTGGAAGGCAAAAGCTATGTCGTCAAGGATGGGGATATTATGTCGATTCGTTTTAACGTTTAGCAACAAAAAAGGGAAGTTTCCCGGAAACTTCCCTTCAAATCCGATTGATAATCTTTATACTAAAAAGTTCGCTCTTTTCCTTTTGACATACATTCCGCATATACTTCACTGTGGCGGTTATCAATGCGCATCATTTCCCGATAATTATTTAAGCCCTGATCATAAGTAAAGAGCACACAGAACTCCTTATGATGGGCATCCAGAAACCGTTTCAAAATTTTACTATTCGGACGGCGGCTGCTCATCTGCTTTAAGAGTTCTACAACCTTGCCAGAGTAATCTACCGCTTTTTTATCATCCTGCTTTTCTTCAATATAAAACAGACCTTCGTAGAAATAAAATAATGCATCGCGAAGGAAGCTGTGGTCTGCGTCAGTGATCAGCTGCTGATCTTCCAGGCGGGATTTCCATCCGGTTGCATACTGACTAATCAGCCCTTCATCGGCAATGTTTCGGGCCTGATCATAATAGCGGGTGCCCCCTTTTAAGAGATATGTGTCCAACTCCACCCCGAGTAGCATATAGATGTAATAATCCACGATAGAAAGCAGTGAATTAAAAATCGGGCGTTGATGATCCATACTCTGCCCTTCGATGTAGGGAAATTCACAGGCTTGATCCAGAAAGTTTCCGCCAGCGCTGGATTGCACCAGGAATTGCGCCCGGAAGATTTTTTCAGAGCCACGCGTTCTAACCGTAGTAACGACAATATTCATACGCATCTTCAAGCGCATTTCATCATACTCATCGGCCCATTGGTAAGAATTGACGTAATCTTCCAAACGGCGGGGAATTTCGGCCAGAATATTTTGATCCTGCGGTTGCAAACGATCCGCCTGCAAATTCGCCTGGAACTCAATCTCTTGCCCAAAACCCGGTAAACTGAACAGGAGAATTAAAAACGGAACATAAAGGAATCTAAAAACTGCCGGCATTGGAAAGCCTTTCATTAAGTAACTTCTTCATTCAAAATGCTAATGCTAGACAAAAAGGTAATATGATTCGCAGGCATTTTCAAGCGCTATTCACGGTACTATTGCATGTTTTTTCAGGGGATAAGTTCCATTCGCCCGAATCATTTTACCCTTTGCCTCCCCGAAATGATTTATGTATAATAATAATTGGAAATAAAACGATTGGAAAAATGAAGAGATTCTTAACCGTACTCGCGGCGCTGTTAATAAGTCTTTTATTAGCTGGCTGCAATAATTCCGAACAGCAAGCAATTGAAAGCGAAAACGCTGAATTCAAAATTGCTTTGCAGGAAGTGAATACCTTTCCATTGGTATCAATGTATTTTGATGCTGAAACAAAAACATCTCAGAGTGCCTTACAATCTTTCCGGCAAGAGCTCTCCAATCAGCACTTACAGCCGACCGGTCCCTTGCTAATGATATTCCGAAGCAAGGGCAATCCATCCCTGGAAATTGCCTCTCCGGTTGCAGAAAACACCATGGTAAAATCACCATTATTTCTTGGTGAATGGCGCTACCCGGTTGTTTTTGAAGGGCAGCATCTTGATATTAATCCTTCCGTCCCCAACTTACACCAGGAGTTGATTGAGTTTGCCAAAGCCAGTAATTTTCCGGATCACTCGACCATCGTTGTTCGTTTGATAGAGGATGAAAGCATTCCGGAAACCGGCAAAACCTATACCGCCGAACTTTGGATTCCGCTCCCCAGCGCCTCTTTATTTTCCGACTAGAAGTTTGTCTCCCCTATCTTTTCTGATCATACCTGTTAAGAACTATCAACCTTCAATTCATCAAAAAATGAAAATCCTGTGAACTCTTTATGAGGATTTCTCGCTGCAGCTTTTTTATTTTCATACTGAAGCATATGTTTTATCAACATCAGCGTGGAGGACACTTGAAAACCAGCTTTTTAAACACATTTTTAAACTTTCAGTCAGGATTATTCCTATTCCCAGGGCTTTTCCTGATCTTTGCTTTTACTACAACAACAGCTTATAGCCAATCCACTGAGGGATTTGCCGTTGTAGAGCTATTCACCTCCCAGGGCTGCTCCAGCTGCCCACCGGCAGATCGGGTATTAGCAAAACTCGTTTCCGAAGCGGAAGAGAAAGAACAGGCGGTGTTTGCGCTCTCTTTTCATGTCGATTATTGGGATTATCTCGGCTGGAAGGATCCATATAGCAGCGCCGTTTATTCTGACCGGCAACGCCGTTATGCCCGGCAGTTTCGCGCCAGTCGAATTTATACACCGCAAATGATTATCAATGGCAGCAACGAGTTTGTCGGCTCCCGGGAAAGTACAGCGCGCCGGGAAGTTCAACAGGCTTTAACCAATCAGCAAAGCATTGATATCAATTTAGCCCTGAAGCCAGCGCCGGATAAAACGTCTCTGGCTGTCAGCTATCAATTAGCGAAGAATTTGCAAGATATTGAATTGAACATTGCGGTTGTAGAGAAAGATGCCAGTACTGCGGTAAGGCGGGGAGAAAACGGTGGGCGGCAGCTTAGCCATGTAAATATAGTTCGGGTATTCCGCACCATATCGCCGTCAAAAAGCGGCACAGGCAATTTGACACTCAATTTACCAACAGACCTCGGCCCGGATGATGTAACCGTCATTGCTTATGCACAACATAGCAGTAACATGAAAATTCTTGGCGCCGCTCAATTTGTAACAGAACAGTGAACCCATCCCATAAAAACGAAAAGGCCGCGAGGGTTTCCCCGCGGCCTTTTGCGTTAAGCCCATAAAGCCCTTAGGCAATTGTTACTGCATCTTCCAGATATACATCCTGAATCGCATGAAGGAGGCTGGCGCCTTCTTTCATGGGACGCTGGAATGCTTTACGTCCGGAAATTAATCCCATACCACCGGCACGCTTGTTAATCACAGCAGTCTTCACCGCCTGCGCCAGATCGTTATCGCCGGAAGCGCCACCGGAATTAATCAATCCAGCCCGGCCCATGTAGCAGTTAGCTACCTGGTAGCGGGTTAAGTCAATCGGATGATCGCTGCTTAATTCGCTATACATATTCGGGTGGGATTTTGCAAAATTTACTGCGGTGAATCCACCATTGTTTTCAGCTTGTTTCTGCTTCACGATATCAGCTTCAATTGTTGCTGCCAGATGGTTTGCCTGACCGGTAAGGTCTGCAGCGACGTGATAATCTTTGCCATCTTTCTTGAAGCCGGAATTACGAGTATACGCCCAAAGAATGGTTACCAGACCAAGATCATGTGCATGTTTGAATGCTTCGGAAATTTCTACAATCTGACGACTGCTCTCCTCGGAGCCGAAGTAGATTGTCGCACCAACTGCGATCGCGCCCATTTCAAAAGCCTGATCGATGTTGGCAAAAAGAATTTGATCATATTTATTCGGATATGTCAATAACTCGTTGTGGTTGAGTTTAAGAATAAAAGGAATCTTGTGCGCATATTTACGGCTAACTGCGCCGAGAACACCTAATGTGGAGGCAACAGCATTACATCCACCTTCGATAGCGAGTTTAACAATATTTTCCGGGTCAAAATAAATCGGGTTTGGTGCAAAGGAAGCACCGGCGGTGTGCTCAATACCCTGATCTACCGGTAAGATGGAAATATAACCGGAGCCGCCCATACGGCCATGGTTGAACAGCGTTTGCATATTTCTTAAGACAGTCGGTGTCCGGTCGGTATCGGCCATTACGCGATCGATAAAATCCGGACCGGGAAGATGTAAATCATCGCTGGCGATTGTTTTACATTTATGATTCAGCAGACTATCCGCTTCACTCCCGAGTAATTCTGTAATCTTGTTAATCATGATACTCCTCCTGCAATTTTAAAATAATTTAACTTTTCGATCTCAGTTTTATTCTCAACACATCCCCTATTGTATAACAAGTTTTCATTGTTAAAAAATGCACTTGTTTTACAAGGGCGAATTTTACATACTTTCTATATAAATTACAAAGAGAAATTAATGTTCTTCCTCTAAACGATTCGCTCAATAATCTTTTTCAGTTTGACTTTCGAATCGCATTGCTTTAAATTTTAAGTCTTGAAATTAAGGGAATCAACTTAACATTTCCCACTTTCAAAGGTTGTTTGAATGAGATATTTCAAATATTAATAAAAGCCAGGTCCCACGCAATAGTACCCCGCCGAACCCCGCCAGGTCCGGAAGGAAGCAACGGTAGGTGGTCAGTCTATGTGCCGTGGGGTTACCTGGCTTTTATTATTAGTAGCAATCTGACATTTTAAGTTGATTGGCATTTGAATATTTTGCCAGAAGCTGCAAATCATTTCCGAGGCAATTCTATGAGCTATATCGTTCTGGCCAGAAAATGGCGCCCCATGAAATTCGAAGATGTTGTCGGTCAGGAACATGTTTCCCGGACGCTGGTCAACGCTTTGCAGGAAGGGCGCCTGGGACATGCTTTTATTTTTGCAGGTCCGCGTGGTGTTGGTAAAACGACTACAGCCAGACTGTTAGCCAGAGCGGTAAATAATCAGGATAAAGCGGATTTTGGGCTCGGCGCGGCAGAAGACGATCCTCAGAAACTCGATGTTATAGAAATAGATGGTGCCAGTAACCGCGGGATAGATGAAATCCGCAATCTGCGCGAGAACGTTCGCATTGCCCCGGCCTCTTCTGCTTATAAAGTGTACATCATCGATGAATTCCATATGCTCAGCAAAGAAGCATTTAATGCCTTGCTGAAAACATTGGAAGAACCTCCGCCACATGCGCTGTTTATTTTTGCGACAACGGAAATTCATCGGGTCCCCTTAACAATTCTCTCCCGTTGCCAGCGCTTCGATTTTAAAAGGATACCGACAGCAGCAATTGCCGCCCAACTGGAAAAAATTGCGACCCAGGAAAAAATTGACATCGACTCGGAAAGCTTAACGCTCATTGCCCGCAAAGCCGATGGCGGGATGCGCGATGCGACCAGTATTCTCGATCAATTATCATCCTTTAGTGCTGGAAAAATTACTGTCGAGCAAGTGCAGAGTTCGCTGGGGATTATCGGGGAAGAATTATATTTCGAATATACTGACTTGCTCAAGGAGAAAAAGGATGGCGAAATTATCCTCTTTGTCGGCCGCGTCTCCCAACAAGGGCATGATTTGATGAATTTCGTCCAGGGACTGGAAGCACATTTTCGTAACCTAATGCTGACCCGGGCCACTGGCGGCACCAGCTTACTGGAAACCTCCGATTATATCAAAGGACGCTACCAGGAAAAAGCAGCTGAATTCGAAACCGCCGATTTAATTCAGTATTTGGAAATTTTGACACAAAATGAGAGCATTCTAAAGTTCAGTGAAAATCCACAGTTAATCCTGGAATTGCTTTTGCTGAAAATTGCCCATAAACCTTTAAGTGTTGACATGGAAGAGCTTCTCGAATTACTGAAGAATCTTCCTCCCGCAGGCAGTGCACCGGCGGCACCGGGTTCCGGAAAGCCCTCCGGTGGCGGACCATCTGCCGGTGGGTATACACCTCCCGTAGACAACAGCGGTAAACCACAGGGGAGCCTCTTTCCCTCTGCTGCCCCCGCAGGGAAATCCGACAAGGAAACAAAAGCATCGATATCAGCAAACCAATTTGCCGGCTTAAAAAACCTGCAGCCGAAAAAAGTGCCAGTGCAGCCGGAAAAAGCTGTAGAGACGGCGGTTGTAGAAGCCCCGGCACCGGTTGAGACGAATAACCTGCCACCTGCCCTCAATCTTTCCCTGGAAAATATTTCCGAAAATTGGACAACGGTTGTCGAGGCAGTTCGCAAAGAAAAGATCGCGTTGGCTTCTTTTTTACAGGATGGCGTTCCCTACAAATTAGAGAATGGTCAATTGCAGATTGCCTTCGATCCGAAAACATCCTTTCATATCGGGCATATCATGAAGAATGTTAAGCTGATCGAAAACGCACTTGGCAGCACCATGCAGGCTGCGGTTAAAATCGATTGTGTCAAAGTAGATTTTGAAGAAAAAGGCATCGAGAAACAGATGTTAACACCGGAAGATGTTTTTGAAAGCATGAAAGATAAAGAGCCGGTGCTAAAGAAAATAATAGAACTTTTTGATTGTGAGAACATGGATTAGGAGAATATATGTTACCGAACATCAATGAAATGATGAAAAAAATGCAGGACGACATGCAACGGGCGAAAGAGTCCCTGGCGACGATCACCGTAGAAGGTACAGCCGGTGGTGGTATGGTAAAGGTAACCGCCAATTGTCAAAACAAAATTCTTCGGGTGGATATCGAAACGGAAGTTATCGATCCGGAAGACAAAGAAATGCTGGAAGATCTTATCGTTGCTGCAACAAATCAGGCGCTGGAAAACGCGATAAATCGTTCTCAGCAGGAAATGCAGAAAGTAATGGGACCGATGATGAACCTGTTGCCTCCCGGCTTTAATCTTCCCGGCTTCTAATCATTTTTAACCTGCTCCAAATTTTTTCGATTATTCAATTTGTAACATCAGCGCTGTTGATTGCATTATATTAACAGCGCTTTTTGATAGCGGCCTTTCTGCCGAGAAAAATTCACCTGGCTGAAAAATCTGACTATCAGCTAATCAAGAAGCTGCGGACTAAACCTTAAAGTGTGGAAATAATCATGATTACACTTCCTCCTGCTTTACAACAATTGGCTGCTGCATTGGGCAAACTGCCTGGTATTGGCCGGAAAACCGCTACCCGTCTGGCATTTCACATTCTCAACGCTGCCCCCCAGGAAGGCGAAGAACTGGCCCGGGCGATCATGAAGGTAAAAGCAGACATCCGGCTTTGTCCCCGTTGCTTTAATTTTACGGAAGATGAGTTATGCCTCATTTGCGGAGATGACCGGCGTAATCAGAAGGTGATCTGCGTTGTGGAAGATTCTCAAAATATTCTGCTTCTGGAAAAGACCAATGAATATAAAGGACTCTATCACGTCCTCGGCGGCATCATTTCCCCACTGGATGGTATTGGTCCGGAGGAATTGCATATCAAGGAACTGCTGCAGCGGCTGGAAGGTGTCGAGGAAGTTATCATCGCGCTGAATCCCAGCACCGAAGGAGAAGCCACGACCATTTATCTCTCCCGCTTGATAAAGCCACAGGGAGTGAAAATCACCCGCCTGGCCAGAGGTATTCCCCTCGGTGGTTCTCTGGAGTTTGTGGATGAATTGACTTTGGGTAAAGCATTGCAAACCCGGAGTGAAATCTAATCAGCTTCGATAGCAGTAATTTTCAGCATCAATCTATTTACGTTCTAATGCAGCAAGCTTCGGTATTGAAAAATTTGGAGATAGGAAAATGATTCATAGATATAAATCCAGAGAAGATCTGGATAAGATTTTAAACGCCAGTCAGGACCGCCCGGTGATGCTCTTCAAGCATTCTACTGCCTGCCCGGTTTCCGCCCGCGCCTGGCGTGTTTTTAATGAATTTGCCAACGAGAATGATCAATTTGAATATTGGCATGTATATGTCATCGAAGATCGTCCGTTATCGCTGGATATTCAAAATCGCACCGGCATCCGTCATCAATCCCCGCAGGTGATCTTCTTTAACGATGGCGAAGCAATTTGGGACGACTCTCATTTCGCCATCAATCACAACAATCTCAACGAATCACTGGCAGAATATATCGCTTAGTGATATATTCCTTTAATCCGGCATTGCATATCCCAATGCCGGAAAATTGCATTAGATGTTAACATCAAGCCGGAGAATTCCCATGGCAACAACCGCTGCCCAGAAAAAAGCCACCCCTCAAAAAAATTATCAAAGCGATATAGATCGGGTATTTGAGCTACAAATGCAACACCGTTTTGCAGTAGCACAGACGACGCGAAAAGAGCGTATTGCCAAATTAAAACGGCTACTGGAGATGGTAGAGCGGCGAAAGGAAGATCTCTACAAGGCGATGTATGCCGATTTCAAAAAACCGCGGGCTGAAGTAGACCTTTCTGAAATTCTGCATGTCAACACGGAAATCAAACATGCGATCAAGCATTTAAAACAATGGATGAAGCCGCAGAAGGTAAAGCCGACCCTGGCAATGATGACCACGCGTTCCTATGTGCAATACGAACCGAAAGGGGTTATCCTGATCATTTCTCCCTGGAATTATCCCTTTAATCTGACATTCGGCCCACTCGCTTCCGCCATCGCTGCCGGTAATTGTGCGATTCTGAAACCCTCGGAACATGTCCCACACACTTCAGCTTTGATCAAGGAAATGGTAGAAACCCTTTTCCCGGAAAAAGAAGTAGCAATCTTTGAAGGGGATAAGACTGTCAGCCAGGCATTGCTTGCCAAGCCGTTCCATCATATCTTTTTTACCGGCAGCCCGGCAGTTGGTAAAATCGTGATGAAAGCTGCCGCGGAACATCTGACTTCAGTAACTTTGGAATTAGGCGGAAAATCCCCGGTCATTATTGACGAAACCGCTGATGCAAAAGACGCCGCTGAGAAAATAATGTGGGGGAAATTTGCCAATTGCGGCCAGACCTGTATCACAGCCGATTATATCTACGTCCATCAGAAAAAGTATCCGGCTTTCCTGGAGGCTTCTAAACAGATGCTCATCAAATATTATGGGGAAAGTGAAGAGGCGCGGGAGCAATCGCCGCATCTTGCCCGGGTTGCGCACAGCACCCATCACAAGCGCTTAACTGAGATGTTAAAGGATGCCGTAGACAAAGGGGCCAATGTCGAGTTTGGCGGCAAAAGCAACCCGGCAGATAATTACATCTCACCTACGCTGCTCAGCAAAGTTTCTCCACAGTCCTTAATCATGCAGGATGAAATTTTTGGCCCGATCCTCCCTATTTTTACTTATCAAAATATGGATCAGGTATTTGCAGATATACAATCCGGTGAAAAACCATTGGCGCTTTATATATTTAGCCGGAATAAGAAAAACATCAAGAAAGTGTTTGCCAATACCAGCGCAGGCGGTACTGGCATCAATGATATTCTTACCCACTACCTCCACCCTCATCTACCTTTTGGTGGCGTAAACAACAGCGGCTTTGGCAAATCCCATGGTGTATACGGATTTAAAGCTTTTTCCAACGAACGGGCGGTACTGAAACAAGTAAAGCACTCTCCGCTTAAATTGTTAGCACCGCCTTATAATAATCGCGTTCAGAAGTTAATTGATATTATTGTAAAATACCTGGCGTAGCATAACGCTTCCGAATTATTCCTTGTCTGGTTCAGGCTTTATCAGGGATCGAAAGTATTCTTCCGCACCAGCGGGATCCGGCCAGGGTTTCGCTTGTGGCGTTGCAGGTATCTTTCCCGCCAAAACATCCCGAACCATATCCGCGGTTAACTCACTTGGATGAACAACGCCGGCGATCTTACGCGCTTTATTTATCATCGCAACCATTGGTATTCCCCAGGCATTATATGCTTTAAAGGTTGTAAAATCCGCATCGCTGGCAACAATGGTTTTCAGGGGATGTTTTTTTAGAAAAGGCGCAATCATATGCGGTGGTTCGTATGTGAGCGAAATAAATGCAACGGAACTGTCCGCAAAAGTTTCTGAAAGTTCATTGAGATGAGGAATTGATTTAATACATGGGGCACACCAGGTAGCCCAAAAATCAATCAATACAACATCTTCCTCGAAATTCTCCCAGTTAATTAGTCCGGAAGTATTATTACCGTATTCGGAGAATTGAATCTCCGGCGCCGCCGAGCCTACTGCCAGAACGACTTCCTGGGAATGAAGGCTGCTGATAAGCATAGCAGTAAAGACAATCATCGTTAAAATTTTATTCATCCTACAGACCTTTAATTTGTCATTAATTGTTGAATTAGTTATATCTATGACAATCTGACCTGAAGAAGGGTTTGCGAATCAATAAAAATGTGGGTGGTAAGCGGAGATTTGATGACAACGAAAAAAGTTCTCGTTACCGGTGCTGCCGGAAAAACCGGTCTTGCCATTATCCAGGCGCTCGCCGGTCGCCAACATCATACTCGTGCAATGATATTTCGGGAAGCGCATACACCATTGGTTCATAGTGCAGGCGCTAAGGAAGCAACGATTGGCGACATTCGACACAGAACCCATCTGGCAGCGGCAATGGACGGGTGCCAGGCAATTTATCACATCTGCCCTAATATGGCAGCGGATGAACTCTCGATTGGGAGAAGCGTTATTGCAATCGCCCGAGAGTCCGGCATAGAACATTTTGTTTACCATTCCGTGCTGCATCCGCAGGTGGAAAAAATGCCGCATCATTGGCAGAAGATGCGTGTAGAGGAATTATTATTCGAATCTGGCTTGAATTATACCATTTTGCAACCGGCGCCCTATATGCAGAATATCCTCGCCTATTGGTCTTCGATCTTTCAGGATGGCCACCTTCCCTTGCCCTACAATCCCGACACGGTCATTAACATGGTAGACCTGCTTGATGTTGCTGAAGCAGCTGCGATTATTATTGGCAAAGCAAATCATTTCCAGGCAGTTTATGAATTATGCGGCAAAGAGAATTTCTCCCAGCGAGAGATCGTACAGATTCTGAGCGAGATGCTTGATCGTCCGGTAAAAAATCAATTTACAGATCGGGAAGAATGGGCAGCTTCTGCCCGGGAAAACGGATTGGGGGAATACCAGGTGGAAACATTGCTGGCCATGTTTCGCTATTATGAGCAGTTTCATTTTCCCGGAAATCCATTTATCTTAACACAGCTGCTGGGAAGGCCGCCAGCTGGTTTTCGTGATTTCATTGGCCGGCACATCGCCGGGGATGCTTAAAGGATATCACGCTTTGATCGAAAAATTTTGAGGATAACATTGAGAAACAGTTCAAATGAATATAGCCAAATGCGAGATGCACTAAAACAGTGGGTTGAATTTGACGATGGGCAATGGGAGAAGCTAACAGCGATATTCCAGCTTCGTCAACTCCCCCGGCAACATCACATCCTGCTGCCCGGCGATAAAGTGTACGATTTGATTTTCGTCAGCGAAGGACTGCTCCGTTTTTATTATCCCACAGAGGACGGGGGAGAATCCAATAAAGCCTTCATCAGTGCGGACATGTTTGCCGGTCCGTTAGCTGCATCCGTGCTGGAACTACCGGTAATGTATGGTATTGAAACGCTTGAACCAACCACATTACTTGCCGCCAGCTACCGGGATTTTTCCCAATTGTTTGATCAGGATCCTTTATATGACCGGCTGGGACGCAAGCTTGCCGAATGGTTATTGGTTCGAAAAGAATTACGGGCGAGAAGTTTACTGCAACAATCAGCTGCGGAACGCTATCTTCATTTTGTTGAGCAACACCCGGATCTTTTGCAACGCATTCCCCAGTATCATATCGCCTCGTTTCTCGGCATAACGGAAGTATCCCTCTCCCGCCTGAAAAAAAATCTGCTGAAAAATCCGATTTCTTAACAAATGATAAGGCATCCCTGATAGGCGCAGATTTATATTCAGATCAAATTAAATATTGATGACTTTAAGAAATAATGATCTGTTAAAATCTGAAAATATCAGGGAGCCAACTATGAAAATCGGATTTATTGGTTTGGGAATTATGGGCAGCCGGATGGCAGCCAATTTGTTAAAAAATGATTATTCTTTGATCATACATAATCGTAGCAAGGAAAAAGCAGAAGCGCTTATCTCCGCTGGTGCAGTTTGGGCAGACACACCTGCAGAAGTCGCCAGGCAGGCAGATATTCTTATTACAATGCTCGCACATCCCGAAGCAGTTAGGGAAATATCAGAAGGAGAAAACGGCTTTCTACCGACGCTAAAAGCCGGTAGTTTATGGATCGATTGCAGTACCGTTCATCCTTCCTTTGCGCGGGAGATGGCAGCAATGGCGAGCAAGCGGAACATTCAATACATCGATGCACCGGTTGCCGGTTCGAAAAACCAGGCAGCAGGCGCGCAATTGGTTTTCTTTGCCGGAGGTAAGGCAGCAGATATGGAAACCGCTGCGCCCGTGTTTGCCGCGATGGGGCAGAAGACCGTCCATGTTGGCAACCAGGGGATGGGTACTGCGTTAAAGATGGTTGTTAACCTGCAACTGGCGACCTCTATGGCCGCTTTCAGTGAAGGCATTGCCTTGGGTGAATCCCTTGGCCTCTCCCGGGAGATGCTTTTAAATGCATTGATCGGTGGTCCGGTGGCGCCTCCATACCTGGCGATGAAAAAAGAGAATTTGCTCAACGATACCTATCCGGTGGAATTTCCCCTGCAATGGATGCAGAAAGATTTGCACATGGCCGCAATCGCCGCTTATGAATCCGGGACTGCAATGCCGTTGGCGAATCTCAGCAAGGAAATTTACCGAATGGCCGTTCAGGATGGATTTGGGGAAAATGATTTTTCCGCAATTTTTGGTTTTATGAAAAAATGAATGATATTCCGTAGAGAAAATTCATGAATTTTCTCTACGGATGAAAACCAAAAACGGCAAAAAACAAAAAAATGAAAAAACAACCCAAAACAATGATCGGCGCACACACGTCCATCGCCGGTGGTGTATTTAACGCCATCAGTAACGGGGAAAAAATCGATGCTGACGTAGTACAGATTTTTTCAAAAAGCCAGCGTCAATGGGAAGGCCGGGAATATACAGATGAAGAATTGGCGGAATTTTTCCAATTACAGATAGAAACCGGAATCAAGCCCGTGGTTATTCATAATTCATACTTGATCAATCTTGCCAATCCGGATCCAGCAAAAAGAGAAAAATCGATTGCTGCTTTCTGCGATGAGATGCGCCGGGCAGGCATTTTAAAAGTGCCGTACCTGCTCACCCATCCCGGATCCCACCTTGGTAGTGGCGAAGCAGCCGGTGTTGAAACAATCGCGAAGAGTTTAAAGGAAACGTGGGAGCGTTCCGCCGTTCCGGATGTGAAAATTCTTCTTGAGGCGACTGCCGGGCAAGGCACCAATCTCGGAAATCGATTCGAACATATCCGGGATATGCTTGATCAAAGCGGCATTGCCAGCCATCTCGGGGTTTGCATTGATACCTGTCATATTTTTGCTGCGGGATATGACATGCGCACGGCTGAAGACTGGGAAAAGACCATTACAACGTTTGATGAAATTATTGGACTGGACAAGCTGCGCCTGTTTCATCTGAATGATTCGGCGAAACCATTTGACAGTCGGCGGGATCGGCACAGCCGTATTGGGCAGGGAGAAATTGGCATTGAAGGATTTCGGGCATTGATGAACGATGTACGAGTTTCTCATCTTCCGATGATTTTGGAGGTGCCTGGTGGTTTGGATGGCTACCGGGAAGATATTGCCTTATTGCGTAGTTTGGTGGCTGATAGAGAGACCTGAATGGCAGTAGCTTAATCGTTAGGATTTGTTTTTCGCGAAACTGGAGTTTCGCCGCTAATTGCATTCCCAAAGGGACTTTGGGAACTAGTTCCTGTACGACGATAATGTGAGTTAACGAACGAGTTGGTTAATCCTGGAGCAGGCGATATGGGCGTAGCAGACGATATTCGCCGAATCCCATAATATCCTGAAAGAGGACGTTGAGCTTTTCTTCCTGGTATTGCCAAAGCTCAAGGAATCGCCCGTAAACACGGTCTTCCTGGCGAGTGATATTATCCGGCATGCCATACCGAACAAACACTTTACTACGATCGCTTAATTTTTCATCAGATTGTTTCCTATCAAACGTTTCCCGGGCATAATTCAACCGGCGATAGAACTCTGTCATCACTTCATTTTTTGCTGTTTCCGGTGAAGGATCTTTTTCTTTCCAGAATTCATCTAATGCGTTTTGTCGTAAGGCTTGCGGCAGTTTTTTCATCGCTCGCCAATCATCCTTTGGCATAATTAATTTTAGTTCCGCCAGGATGGCTGCATATTCCCGGAAGCGCAAATCGAGTGGATTCTGGAATACTCTGAAATTCTTTCGGCGAATTTCCTGATATTCTCCCTGATTTACAGCTACTTCCAGGGCCAGATGATATTTCCCCGGCGGCAAAGTATCCGTAGCGAAAGTATGCATAATCGGTAATTTTTTTCGAACCGGGATGTTTTTTTCTTCGGCCAATACAGAAGCTTTTCCAGATGGGTTATAACAAATCAGACGATAACCATTTAAAGATGAATCCCCTTCGGATGGATAGAGATCAAATTGACTATACAGTTTATTGTTTCCAATGCCGTAGACCCGCTGAGGATCCGGCATAATAGCATAATTACCGCCATTTTCGTTTCGGATCCACTCCCGGCAACCTAATTGAATATCACTGCTGTAGTTAACCAGTTGTTGATTATTATTCAGTGTAAAAGAGAACTTCCGCTGCATCGATTTCCTGCTGTTCAAATCGGAGACCATTAGCACTGCGATGTATTCCCCATCCGGCAACGTCGTTGGAAACTGATACAATTTTTTCCAACGATCCGACCGCGTATCATCATAATTCTCTACGGCAATGCTGTCCCGGACGATCTGTATTGCCGCCTGTTCACCGCTATCATCTTTTATTGCCAGTTCGATTTCATAATTGGCAATAAACTGCTCCCGGTCGCTTATGAAGATTAACTGTGCGGGAAAAATCGTTAAAATGAACTGAGTATTAAAAACACCATCATTTTGATTTTTGACTGAATATAGGTCGATCATAATATCCCGCGTAGACGGTATATCGGTTATCGATGGCGTTATCTGCCCATAACCTTGCATCGTAAACAGAACGATAAAAATACTGGTTAAAATTAAATTTCTCTGATCTCTTCTCCGGCAAGCTGGAAAATAACCAGCATCATTATGGCATACTTGCTTTTTCATTGCTACATCCCCTGTACTTGAAATTAATCCCTGGAAAAGTTCAATTAGGTAATAAGGTGCTCAGGTAATCGACAGAATGAATTGCCATTACCACCTGTTTGTCGCCTATGAACTTCCGGTAAAACGATATTTAACTGCGGTGAGAATCGAACAATGAGGGCTCCCTCCCCTCTCAATTCGGCATTACGAGCAAACAACAAACTGACTGATTGCTAAAAAGAAAAAATTCGTTCAGTTCTTATTTATCATCGTCTGCTTCATCTAAATCATAAGTGAAAAAGGGAAGAAAATTGTGCGCCAGTGCGGGAATTAATCCGTATAAAATTGAATCAATTTGGGGGAAAAGCTATCCTAATTCAGGAAAATCAATAATAAACAAATATTTAAAGTTTTTAACCGGGAACTGATAAAAGCACTATCAATTCCTATCAATGGTAAAAAAATAAAATCCTGAATGCTGGAAGCGAATTGGCGGTCTCCAACATTCAGGATAACTAAAGTATTGCTGCTATTAAGCCAGCAGACGTAATTACTTCATTAAGGTCATCTTTTTCGCCAGTATATAATTTTCAAACTCGACAATGTAGACGTAATTCCCGGAAGCTGCTGGTAGTCCGCCTGAAGTCATTCCATCCCAGGTGATTTCGTAAAGTCCGTTGCCAGTTACATTCAGGAAAAGCACACGCACCAACTGTCCAAGAGTATTATAGATTTTAATTTTCATCAAGCCGGTTTGTACACCTTTTACCTGCACGCGAATTGTCGTTGAGGGATTGAACGGGTTGGGATAATTACCGAGTAATTCGATATCCCGGGCAATCGTAATTGGCTGCTCAAGTGTTTCTTCATCCTCGATACCGACCGGATCTCCACCGCTAAAACGGGTAAACGGACTAACCACGCCATAAGCCAGACTAATACCGACAATTTCTTCCTTCAACAATTGCGCAGCAACAGAATTGGGATCGAGGCTGTAGTACTGAACCAATAAATGTTCAATTTTCTGCTTTGCCCAGAGCTTTGTCAGGAAGCGGTAGTTATCATTATCTTCACCGGATAAATCAAGATTGTAATCATAACTTACTGACTGCCCAAAGGCTTCGCCGCTCAAAGTAACGGTAATTGGCTGCGCACTATTATATCGTCCGCTAATAATCAATTGCTGTCCTTTATACAAATTGGGTAATTGTTCCGGGTAAACTTCATTGACGATCGCAGGCGTAAAATTAATAGAGGTATTAAGCATTACCGGGTTACGAATTTGTAGATAGAATTCGGATATAACATCGAAAAGGTCGTTGTCATCCAGAAAAACGGAAAGACCCGAATTCTGCGAGGCAAGCAGTGTTAGTAACTGTCGATTGGCATTCGCACCAATCCCAAATGTAAAAACCATGATATTACTTTCCTCAATCGCAATAAGATTTTGCACATGGTTAAGCAGGGAGGTTGTATTGGTAATTCCGGATGTCGCCTCTCCATCTGTAAAAAAGATAATAATATTTGCAGTGGAATCGTTTGCAGTGGAAAATTGGGGCACGGCAACATCAAAGGCGCCGGATATATTGGTGCCCCCGCCGGCATTGATGCTCGCGATATAATTTAGCGCCTGGTTACGGCTGGTACTATTATAGGGAAGATGTTCTGATGAAAAGCTGGTAATGTTACTGGAAAAGTCGACAATATTGAACCTGTCCCCTTCATTCAAATTCTCAACGATAAAACTGGCCGCATTCCGGGCCTGAACAATTTTATTACCACTCATACTGCCGGAACGATCAATTATGAGGGTAAAAACTTTGTCTATAACATCAACAGTATTGCCCGGATCCGGTTCAGCAATAAAAGAGAGAAAACCACTGCCACCGTTATCCGGCACCAATGAGTCGGGAATTTGAGTGCTGTAACCGAACAACCCAAGCTGATCCAGTGCCAGTGAATAACGCAGCACATAATTTTCATCAGCCGTATCATTTTCATCTTTTGTCTTTAGCGAGGCGCTATTACCGGAATTCAGTAATTCAATCAGATTATGATCACTTAATAAGGAAATACTTTCAATTGTTCGCAAAGAGTTCAGCTGAAAATCCAGCGTCTGTTCCGTCACTGTTTCTGCTTGAATCAGTGAATAATCTGATGGATAAGTAAAGTCGACATTGCCAAACTCATACGGCAACAGTTGTACGTAAGTTAGTTCGACCATTATTGTAGAATCTCTTTTTACAGCATCTTCAATCGGAAAATACAGCGGCACTACACCGAGATAATCAACCAGATTTTGAGACACAGTTGACCCGGAGCCGGGAAGTGTCGTATCCTGAGCGGCCGCACTCATATTTGCCTCGTACCAAATGCCCTCCTGATGCCAGCGAAGTGCGATTGCACTGGCGCCCTCCGGCAGCGGAAAGCCGTATTTGACGATTGCATCCTGATTGAGATCATTCAGGAATGCCTGTGTCGTTTTCACTATGGCAATCTGACTTTCCACAGATACTTCCACAGCACTCGATGTTAAACGAAGATTAACATTCTCCGAAGCATCTTTAATGCAAACCCCATTGGCCCAAATGATGTTACTCAGGAATAAAACGAATAATAGTTGTAGTAAAGCACGCATAGAATCCTCCTCATTTATTTTATGATTTATGGTAGCTAAATCAAGAATGATGCCACTCTACTACAAAAACAAAAGTCTATAATAAACAAGGACTTAAACAACGTGCACATATCCCCGGAAATTGCTAAACATCCGCCTTCATCTCAATTCCTGCACAGCGCCGTGCACAGCATGCACGGACGCAAATAACGACCGGCAAAAAAAAATGCTGACTTTCTGTTTTCATGCATTAAATTACTCCCTATCAATCACATGATTTAACCGGGAGCATCTGAAAAATGACCAATAAATTTGACAGTCATCCAATATATCAGGAATTAAAAAAACGCATTTTAGTACTCGATGGCGCCATGGGCACTATGATTCAGGGCTATCGCCTTGAGGAAGAAGATTTTCGTGGCGAACGATTTGCCGATCATCCGGGCGACCAAAAAGGGAACAACGATTTATTGTCGATTACCCGCCCGGATGTCATCAAGGAAATCCACACCGCTTACCTGGAGGCAGGTGCGGACATCATCGAAACCAATACCTTTAATGCCAACGGTATATCTCTGGCAGATTACAATATGGTCGATCTGGTTTATGAAATGAACCTGAAGGCCGCCCAAATTGCCCGCGAGGCCTGCGAGGCTTATGCAAAAGAGCATCCCGGAAAGCCCCGTTACATTGCCGGTGCCCTTGGGCCAACAAATCGTACGGCCTCTCTTTCCCCTGATGTCAATGAACCAGGCCTGCGCAATGTTACCTTTGAAGAAATTCGCCATGGCTATTATGAGCAAGCACGCGGTCTGCTTGATGGCGGGGTCGACATTCTGCTCGTCGAGACTGTTTTTGATACACTTAATTGTAAAGCGGCATTGTTTGCCATCGATCAGCTATTTAGCGAGACCGGCAAATTTATTCCTGTAATGCTTTCCGTTACCATCGTCGATGCCAGTGGGCGCACCCTTTCCGGACAGACACTGGAAGCATTCTGGATTTCCGTTAAACAATTCCCGCTGCTTAGCATCGGCATCAACTGTGCCCTGGGAGCAACCGAAATGCGCCCTTATATTGAAACGCTTTCGAAAATTGCCCCGTTGTATGTTAGCTGCTATCCCAACGCCGGCTTGCCAAACGAATTTGGCGCCTACGATCAAACCGCTCAGGAGATGGGCGAATTGCTTAGTGAATTTGCTGACAGTGGGTTTATCAACGTCATCGGCAGCTGTTGCGGCAGCACCCCGGAATTCACCCGGGAGCTCGTAAAAGTGATGGAAGGTAAACAACCTCGCCAGGTACCGGAAGTAGCCGAATATCCCTCCTTTAGTGGTTTGGAACCGTTGGTTATTCGCCCGGATTCCAACTTTGTTAATGTCGGCGAGCGATGCAATGTTACCGGCTCCCGCCGCTTTGCCCGCCTGATCCTGGAGGAGAAATACGAAGAAGCCCTCTCCGTTGCCCGTAAACAAGTGGAGGACGGCGCACAAGTTATCGATATCAATATGGATGAAGGCATGCTCGATTCCGAAGCGGCGATGAAAAAGTTTGTCAATCTCATCGGCTCCGAGCCGGATATTTCTCGTGTTCCGCTAATGCTGGACTCTTCGAAATGGTCGGTCATTGAGGAAGGGTTGAAATGCGCCCAGGGGAAATGTATTGTCAATTCTATCAGCCTGAAGGAAGGCGAAGAAGTCTTTAAACATCAGGCAACACTTGCTCGCCGCTATGGTGCTGCCGTTATTGTGATGGCATTTGATGAAGTCGGTCAGGCGGATACCACCGAACGTAAGGTGGAAATTTGCACCCGCGCTTACAACATTCTTACAAAAGAAATCGGCTTCTCTCCTAATGATATCATCTTTGATCCAAACATTTTTGCCGTCGCCACCGGCATCGAAGAACATAACAACTATGCCGTTAATTTTATCGAAGCAACCCGGCAAATCAAGGCAACCTTACCGGGCGCACAAGTCAGTGGCGGCGTTAGTAATATTTCCTTCTCCTTCCGGGGGAACAATGCACTGCGGGAAGCTATGCACTCCGCCTTTCTTTACCATGCCATTAAGGCTGGTATGGATATGGGCATCGTAAATGCCGGGCAGATTACCGTTTACGAAGAGATTCCTGATCAACTGCTTACTTATGTGGAAGATGTGCTGCTCAACCGAAATCCGGAAGCCACGGAGACACTGGTTGATTTTGCCGAAACGGTAAAAGCCGTAGACAAAAAGACAACAGCCGACGAAGCCTGGCGTAACGGCAGTGTGGAAGAAAGATTAAAGCATGCGCTGGTTAAAGGCATTGTCGATTACATCGAAGCAGATACCGAGGAAGCCCGCCAGAAATATGAGCGCCCGCTGCTTGTCATCGAAGGCCCTTTGATGGATGGAATGAACGTTGTTGGTGATCTCTTCGGTTCCGGGAAAATGTTTCTCCCTCAGGTCGTGAAAAGCGCCCGGGTGATGAAAAAATCCGTTGCTCAGCTAACCCCGTATATGGAAGCAGAAAAGGCAGCATCCGGCGATAAAAGCAGTGCTGGTAAAGTATTGCTCGCTACCGCAAAAGGCGATGTGCATGATATCGGGAAGAACATCGTTGGCGTCGTGCTCGGCTGTAACAATTACGAAATCGTCGACCTTGGGGTGATGGTGCCCGCAGATAAAATTCTGAAGGCTGCCCAGGAGGAAGATGTTGACGTCATTGGTATTAGCGGCTTAATCACCCCATCACTGGATGAAATGGTTTACATCGCGAAAGAGATGGAGCGGCAGGATTTTAATCTTCCGCTGCTTATCGGCGGTGCAACAACATCCCGGGCACATACCGCGGTGAAAATTGACCCGGAATATTCCGGACCGTCAATCCACGTATTGGATGCTTCCCGCTGTGTTAATGTTGTCAGTAATCTCTTGAATGACTCCCAGAAACCGGGATATGTTGCCGAGTTAAGCCAGGAATATGAGCAGCTGCGTGCAGCGCACAAGAACCGTCATGGCTCAAAAGCACTGTTGCCGATCTCACGCGCGCGCGAGCAGCACTTCAAAACGGACTGGGCAGCTGCCAATATCGCTCGTCCGGGATTCATGGGAACAAAAGTTTGGGACGACTTCTCTCTGGCAGAAATCCGTTCCCGGATCGACTGGGGCCCATTCTTCCACGCCTGGGAAATGAAAGGGAAGTATCCAAACATCTTTGAAAGCCCGAAATATGGCAAAGAGGCTAAAAAGCTGTTTGATGATGCCCAGCAATTACTGGATAAAATCATCGCGGAAAAACTGCTAACAGCAAAAGCGGTCATCGGATTTTACCCGGCCAATAGCGTGGGCGATGATATCGAGGTTTATACGGATGATCAGCGGGAAACTGTATTGACCGTACTGCATACCCTGCGCCAACAAAGCCAAAAAGCTGAAGGCCGCGCCAACATGGCTTTATCGGATTTTATCGCTCCGAAAAGCAGTGGCGTTGCGGATTACATTGGTGGATTTGTTGTTACCGCCGGTGTTGGCATCGATGCACTTGTGCAGCAATTTGAAGCCGATCATGATGATTATAACGCCATTCTTACCAAGGCACTGGCTGATCGTCTGGCAGAAGCATTCGCAGAATTGCTGCATGAGAAAACACGGAAGGAACATTGGGGATATGCGCCCGATGAAAACTTTGAGAATGAAGCATTAATTGCGGAATCCTACCGGGGGATACGTCCCGCGCCCGGCTATCCGGCCTGCCCGGATCATACTGAGAAGGGCATTCTGTTTGAGCTGCTAAAAGCAACGGACAGCACCGGCGTCAGTTTAACGGAATCATTTGCGATGCTGCCGGCAGCTTCTGTGAGTGGCTTTTATTTTGCGCATCCGGAATCACGTTATTTTGGTATTGGCAGAATCGACCGGGACCAAGTTGCAGACTACGCCCGTCGTAAAGGGATGGAACTGTCTGTCGCCGAGCGCTGGTTATCGCCGATTTTGGGGTATTGATTGATTAGGAAAGCATTCTGGTGATTTGCTTGGTACTAAGTAATGGTACATCCCCCTCGCTCCCCCTTTTCTAAGGGGGAAGTCCGTGCCATGTTTATGCAATGTTTCCCCTTAGAAAAGGGGGAAAGGGGAATGTACAAAATCGCGAAACTCAAGTAATCACCAACATCAATCCGCTTTCCCCTCCTCAAAAGATTGAATATATTCTTCAATCTGGCGGATTACATCATTCAGGTTGTCTCGAACATCACGATTATCAAAACGCATAACTGTTAATCCGAGATTTTCCAGATAATTCTGTCGCTTAAGATCATATTCTTCTTTACCAATATGACTGCTTCCATCTATTTCGACCACCAATTTTAATTTACTGCAGTAAAAATCAACGATATAATGCCCGATTGGTTTTTGTCGCAAAAATTGATATCCATAAATTTTTCGACCTTTTACGGCTTTCCAGTACTTGATTTCACTGAGTGTGCTATTATTCCGCAGGTGGCGAGAGAACTGCTTTAAGCGCGGATGATAATATATTTTCACAATGACCTCCTTAATTTCCCCCAAAATGAGGAGTCAGTGATAGATAGCTTGAATATTATCTTGAATATAGTCCAAGGAAAGGAAGGAATACAATAGAATAATCATGGTAAATAGTTAAGGAAAGCGAAGCCCCCTCTTCTATTTTCTATTGTTTCTCACCACTATATCGATAAATTTCGATCTGGGTGCCCAGTTGACGCACCCGGGTTTTTCGCAGGCGGTCAAACTTGAAATTGCCTTGCAGGCGGCCACGGGTGGAGGGGCAAACCAATATCTCATCAGCCTTGGCAGTTTCGCAGAGATGACGGCTAATACTAACAGTATCTCCTAATACCAGGTACTGATTTTTAACAGAAGCGCCCGCACCTCCGGCCACAACCTCCCCGGTTGCAACACCGATAGAAACATCGAGTAATGGAATTCCTTGTTGCTCCAACAGCTCATTTTCAGCAGTTACCATGGCCATTATTTCGATAGCAGTACGCAACGCCCGTTCAGCATCGTCATCCCGGGTAAAAGGCATGCCAAATGCAGCCATCATTGCCTCTGGGTCTGTTTTATTCCACATGCCTTTTGCATCGAGAATAATCCGGTTTGCCTTCTCAAGAAAATGATTAACATATCGAAAAGTCGCATCGGCATTTAATGCTTCGATAATCTCCGGCAGGTTATTCATCTGGCAGTAGAGAATCGTCGCTTTCCCGGCAGCACCATCCAGTTTGACAGGAATTTCCCCCTCGACCAGCTCGTGCAATGCTTCGCTGTGCACTTTATTCCGAAAAATTTCCTTGAGATTATTTTCATTGCGAACTTCATCCAGAGTAACCACAACGCCATGGACATTATTATCTCCATTCCTTAAAGGGGATGCGGAAATATTCACCGGGGTATCGTGGGAAATCGCATGACAGATGGTAAAATGCTCATGTAAAGATTTCTCGGAAATTTGGGCTTGCTGAATCAGGTCGAGGATATGCGGGTCTTCACTAAAGATTGTATGGAAATGACTATTCAGGATATCTTCTTTCTCACAGGAAAGCAGGGAAAGCATCGCATCGTTCACACTGTCAATTTCTCCCAGAACAGTTGTAGTGAGGATGCCGGTCGCCATATTATCGATCAAAAATTGCTGCCGGTGTGCGTGTTTGGAAACATCCTGATAGGAATTGTAATTTTCAATTGCCAAGCCGGCCTGGCGGCAAAGCAACGACAACAATTGCAAGTCTAATTCTTCATACTGCTCTTTTTCAAAAGCCGCATCCCGTTCGGCCATTACAATGATGGCGAAAAGTTCTTTGCCGGAAAATATTGGCGCCGCCAGTAGATGGTCTGCCTTGGTAAGCTTGTTCAAGCGGCGGTCGTTATGGTTATTTAAAATAACCCCACGCCGATGCTGGAAACAGGTCAACAAAGCACTATTATTGCGGGATACCCGGGAATTTTGCAGATTTTCATCGGAAATCCCTTCAGAAACAGCAACTTTTAACAGGGGGTTATGCGGCTGGATTTGAAAGATCAAACCGGATTGCACATTCAGCAGTTTTAATGCCTGGGTCAACACTGTATCAAGCAATTCATCTAGGCCGGGAATAATTTTCAGCACAAAAGACATTGCCTGAATTGCCTGTATCTCCCGGGTAAGCTTCGTCTGATCTGTTTGCTGACGTCTCATACTATCAAACAACACCTGGTTTTGAAAGGACAGGGCAATAATCCGGGCAGTAATATTCAAAATTTTCAGATCATTGGCGGTATATTCCTGATCCATGTATTTTTTGCCCAGGCTGATAAAACCGAAAACGCTGCCCCGCAGAAAGAGCGGTACCCAAATATGGGAATCGAGGATTTTTAGTTTATTATCGTTCTTTTGGAAAAAATGAGTGAGCTGAGCCGGCGGGTTTTCGATGATATATATTTCTTCGCCCTGCATTACCATGGTTTCAAACAGGCTTTGGGTGACTTCAACGGCAAGTTGGTCCTGAGGGAGTCCGCTATGTAGATGTAGCTTTAATTCGTAGCTGTTCGGATCTAAGAGAAGGATACCACCCTTGCTTACCAGCAGGGTGCCCATTAGCTGCTCCAAAAATTTGGTGCAGATGGTATTAAAATCGCCGTCCCCGAGTAAAATGTTTTCCAATTCAAACAGGGCGTTTAAAAAGAAGCTTTCATCCTGAATATGTGAATGTTGCTCATCACTCATTCCCAATTTCTCCGTAGGTTTAATCAACAGATAATCTTCCGGCAATTTGTTAACCAACATGCGCCGGAGCGTTGTTTTGCACCCGTCAAAAACCTTACCATTTAAATAAAAAATTGAGAATTCAGAGATGTCGAATCTGACAAAATTATAAATCTTAATCCGAAAAGATGTTTTCGAGGAAATGAATGGATGGAAAATTTCGCGAAGAAAAAAATGCGAACGTCGTTAATAGCTAAATCTTATAAGAGCTTAGAGAACGACCAGCTATTAACGACGTTCATTTAAATTTTAGAAAGCCCATGCATGCAGGTAACGCATTGTGATCCCGCAAAGCCAGGCGCCATACGTACCCACAGCATATCCCAGCACAGCCAATAGCACGCCAACCGGTGCCAATGCTGGGTGAAACGCCGAAGCAACAACCGGTGCCGATGCCGCTCCACCGACATTTGCCTGGCTACCGACCGCCATAAAAAATAGCGGTGCTTTAATCAGCTTAGCAACGGTGATCATCAAAGTGGCGTGAATGGCCATCCAGAGCAACCCGACAAAAAACAGGCCGGGGTTATCAAAAATAGCCAGGACATTCATCTTCATTCCAATGCTGGCAATTAATACATAAAGGAGAAGACTTCCCATTCGCGAAGCCCCAACGCCTTCCAGACGACGCACGGGTGTGAAAGAGAGAATCAGTCCCCCAGTTGTTGCAATAACGATTAACCAGAAGAATTTAGACGTTAAGCTAAATCGCTCCAGGATTGGAAAATTGTTTTCAATAAAAGGCGCAATCAAGTCTGCCCCAAAGTGTCCGACTGCTGTAACCCCAAAACCAACAGCAACCACTTGAACAGCATCAGTCAGGTTAGGGATTTTAGAGATGCTGGCGCGGTATTCTTCAACTTTATCCCGCACGGCGGTAATCGCGGTTGTATCGCCACCGAGCCATTTATCAAACTTTTCCGCATTACCGGCGCCATAGAGCAGGAAAGCCATCCAGATATTCGCCACGATCACATCAACTGCCACCAATGCAGAAAAAGCCTCATCCCCTACTTCAAACACTTCCTTCATTGCTGCCTGGTTAGCGCCGCCGCCGATCCAGCTACCGGCAACTGTGGTCATCCCGCGCCAAACATCATCCCCGGCAACGACATCGGGGAAGAAAGAAGCAAAAACCAACAAAGCGATCGGACCGCCGATAACGATGCCAAAGGTACCTGTTATAAACATAATGATCGCTTTCGGCCCCAAATTCAAAATCGCTTTCAGATCGATACTAATCGTTAACAACACCAGGCTCGCCGGCAACAGATAGCGCGAAGAGATATAATAAAGCTGGGAAACATCTCCGGAAATAATGCCCAGAGAATTAAACACCGAGGGCAGGAAATAGCACATTAACAACCCCGGTATATATTTGTAGAACTTTTTCCAGAAGGGATTATCGCTGGATTCTGTGGTGAAAACAAAGGCGAGTATCGCCAGTAAAATCCCCAGTACTATCGCATCATTGGTAAATAGTGGTTCCATAGCAACCTTTCATGTAATATTCGGCGAGCCGTTGGAAAATTCACCCGAAAACGGGTTATTTCAATTAGTCAACATTATCCAGATACAGACTGTTTAATTTACAATTTCCAGTTAAAGTTCAAATTATTTTATTTAAGTAAGTGCTTGGACAAAAATAAGTTTTGAATAAAAGTTTTAGCTATTATTTTTGATTATGAGCCGAAAAAAAAGATATATCGATCAATTAAGCGA